>CAVWMC010000005.1:0-398404 GCA_963756005.1 uncultured delta proteobacterium | reverse complement strand
TGAATGGCATTCAGGAGGTCGCGCGTTCGATCCGCGTCAGCTCCACCAATAAAATCAAACATAGTAGTCTGACTCGAACGCTTTGAAGGAGTCGTCATGGCATTGAAGGTCGTTGGCGCCGGATTTGGCAGAACTGGCACGTTGTCACTCAAGACCGCGCTCGAGAAGATCGGCTTCGGCCCCTGCTATCACATGGCGGAGGTCTTCCCGCGACCGGAGCACGTCGCGATGTGGCATCGATTGGCGTTTGAGAATCAGATGGATTGGGACCACCTCTTTAGCGGCTTCCATGCAACGGTGGATTGGCCGACTGCCCGATGGTGGCGCGAAATCGCCGCACATTATCCGGACGCGAAAGTGTTGCTGTCGGTGCGCGATCCGGAAGCCTGGTATAAGAGCATGAGCGATACAATCTACCAGCCGATGAAAGACCCGGCACCCGCTGGCGCGCCTGAGATCGTCCGGCGCCAGAGCGAGATGGTCCGGAAGTCAATCCTGGCCGAGACGTTCGACAGTCGTTTCGAGGACAAGGCTCACGCGATCGACGTGTTCAAGCGCCACAATCAAGCGGTTCGCGATTCTGTCGATCCTGCGCGACTGCTGGTTTTCGATGTGCGCGAAGGATGGGCGCCGCTGTGCCGCTTCCTCGACGTGCCGATTCCTGACGAGCCGTTCCCGCGGCTCAACGATACCGCTACCACTCAGGCGATGATTCGGATGATGAATGAATCGATGCGCAAAGCTTGAATCCTAGCCCGCTCGAGCAGCGAACTTGTCGCGAAGGCTGACATCGGAGCGCGTCGAAGATTCGAGCTTTTTCAGGTAAGGCTCCACGTCAGGCGCGAACGCCGGATGCGCGCGCAGTCTCGAGAAGTGCGCAAAGGCGCGCGGAAATTCCAGGTCAACGCCAGCATGCAGAATCGGTCTGAGCCCTTTCTTTTCAAGCTCGGCGGAGCGCGCCTTTTCGTTGAAGAACAACGCCAGCTCGGCAACAAAACAGATGTCCGCGATGGAAACACTTTCACCTACGAGGAACTCGCGCGCGGGCGACAACGCCTGGTTTATTCCACCAAGGTAAACCGCGAAGCTATCGCTCATCCTCGAGTGAATCTCAGGCGATACCGTTCCATTGAGCAGGGAGAGCAGATAGATCTGCGAGTCGCGCGCGAACACCAGGCTCGCATCGAGGAAACTATCCACGCGCGCGGCTTCATAAGCGTCGCGGCCGTATAGCGGGAAGCGCTTTTCGCCGAGGCGGGCGACTGCTCGCATGATACTGTTGGATTCGAATATTCCGGTCTTCCCATCAGGACTGAAAGCAGCCGGCACGGTGCCAAACGGATGCGCCTCGATGAAAGCTCGAGTCTTATGAAGGGTCCCGCTGAAACCAATCTTGCCAGTGGTTGTGTCGCCAGACCTTGCCAGCTCGTCGCTCGATAGACGATGCGCATCAAAGTCCCATAGCCATGATTGAAGGTCCTTAGGCGAGCTACCCCTTACTTCGACTTCGACGCCACAAAGACGCGCCGCGATGGTAGCTTTCCAGATGCGTGGGTTAGGTAGGTACGAAAATATTCGTAGGTCACTCATCAATCGTTCCTCCGGCGAAGACCTATCGCTCACCAGGTCTCTCGAAAGGGCCTGATCTCGACATTGAATGACCAGGCGCAGCGATCCTGATGCGCGACGTGCCAGACTTCGTCGGCAATCGCGGCCGGAGTTATGAAGAACTCCTTCGGCGCGTCGGGAAAGCGCTTGCGCGTCCACTCCAGGTCGATAACCGCGTCGATAAGGACGTAGGCGACATGCACGCCCTTGGGTCCCAAGTCACGAGCCATGGACTCCGCGAGAATCCGTTGCGCGGCTTTGGTCGGCGCAAATCCGGCAAAGCTGGCCTTGCCGCGAAGAGCCGACGTATTGCCACTCGCGATAATAGCGCCTTCTCCCGCGGCGACCATCGCCGGTGCCAGACGCCGTGCGAGATACAGCAGCGCCATCGTATTCACCTGGAAGTTCTGATTGAGCACCTTGGGATCGATTTCCATGAAATTCCCGAAGGCGCCGCCTACCGCATTGTGGACTAATACCTTAGGCGTGCCGAGCTCAAGGCCTATCGCGTCAATGGTGGCGTCGAGTTGCGCTTCGTCGGTCACGTCGCATTGATAGGCGTGCGAGTTGGGGATATCCCGTTCGAGTGCGGCGAGACGTTCGCGATTTCGCGCCAGCATAGCAACGGAGTATCCTCCGCGCGCGAAGCGGCGCGCGATCGCCGCACCAGTTCCGGGACCTACACCGGTCACGACTGCTACTGGATTCTTCCTATCCATCTGAAGGTTCCTTCCTCGATTGATTGTGTATGACCCGACTGCTTTCAAGCCGCGCAATGTCGCTTGGATCGTAGCCAAGCTCGGTGAGGATGGCACTGTTATCCGCGCCCAGCATGGGCGCCATCGCACGAATCATGGCAGGCGTGCGCCCGAATTGCGCCGCTGGGCGCGGCATCCTCACCTTTCCGAACGCCTCGGTCTCAAACACTTCGAGTATTTGATTCTCGCGGACTTGAGCGTCCTGCAGCAGTTCGAAACGGCTCACGACCGGCGCCGATGGAACATCGTTGGCGAGTAGGCGCGGCAGAATTTCGTCTGCGCGCCACTTCTCCAGCTCGGCCGAGGTTATCGAGCGCCGCTCGACCGCGTTTATCGAGCGGTCGCGCGCCGTTTTGAAGCGAGGATCATCGATGAGTTCCTGTCGATTGAGCGCCCGGCACATGCCGGCCCATTCGTCGTCCGACAGCGCCGCCGCGGTTATATAACGGTCCTGCGTGGCAAACACCAAATCGGGCCCTACTTCTCCGTCAGACGGATCGCTCTCATTGCCTACAAAGGTCAAACTCGGCATAGCTTCCGGCCACAGGTAGGCGATCATAGCGTCGAGCATGGATAGTCGCACGTGTTGACCTATGCCGGTTCGTTCGCGAGCAAACAGCGCCGCTGTTATCGCCTGCGCCGCTGTCAAAGCGGTCGTGTAATCGGCGATGATAGTTCGCACCATCCTGGGACGCCGGGTGTCCCGGTCGCGCTGGATATCCGCCAACCCGGACATAGCCTGAATTACGGGATCGTAGGCGCGCTGGCCGGCATAAGGACCCTTGGTGCCATAGCCAGTGATCGACACATAGACAATATCGCGCTGAATAGCTCTCACAGCCTCCTCGCCAAGACCTATGCGCTCGGCTATTCCGGGCCGGAAGTTGTGCACGAGTACTTGCGCGGTAGCTATCAGGCGCCTGATGATCTGGAGACCATCGGCCGACTTGAGATCGACCGCCAATGAGCGCTTGTTGCGGTTGCAACTGAGAAAGCCCGGGTTCATGCCATTGCGGCCGCGGCTGAAGTGACGCATAAGGTCGCCATGCGGCGACTCGACCTTGATAACGTCGGCGCCCTGGTCGGCAAGCGTCATGGTCGCGACCGGACCCGCGACCATCGTCGTCAGATCGAGTATTCGCACTCCGTCCATCGCACCCGGCATTTTCTTATTCCTCGTGTCGGATCGGTTTCGTCCAGAGTCAGCCTCTAGGTGGGAAATTTCTGTCGAGCGCCTTCTGATACGCCGGCCGCATGGCTACGCGCGATCGATACTCATGCAAGGTATCGGATAGGGGAATTCGGTCCGTGACCGCCCAATCGAGGCAGGTCATCAAAAGAATATCGGCGACACTGAACTGATCTCCCATAAGATATTTTCCAGATTGCGCTATCCTTGGAGCCATCGCCTCGGCGTTTTCCATGAAGTAGTTCCTGGCAGCCTCGACCGCCTTGGGCGCCGCACCATAGATATGCTCGAGTCCTACATGGCGCCGCATAACATAGAGTGAGCCCGCGTCGAGTTCCGTCGCGATGAAATAGCACCATTCGTTCAGGGCGGCCCGGCTGCTGGCATCGCGCGGCACCGCAATCAACTCGGGCTTGGTAAAGGTCTCACTAAGGTACTGAATAATCGCGGCGCTTTCCGTCAGTACAAAGGACCCATGGCGAAGGACCGGAATCTTATGCCTGGGATTTAACACCATGAATTCGTCGGTCTTGGTCTCGCCGGTACGCGAACCTATGGCGTGAAACTCATATTCCAGCCCCAGTTCAAGTAACATCCAATGCGGCCGCATGGTTCGGCTGGTCCCGACTCCCCATAGAGTTAAATCATGTGCCATAGGATTAGAACTTCTCCTTGAACGGCGTGACCTCCAGCTCGTTGCTCCACACGCTCCGGTCTTGATGTGCAAGGTACCAGAATGCGTCGGCGATCGCCGACGGCTTGAGCAGGTCTTCGTCTTTTGAATCGCGCCGGAACTTTCGGAGCAGCGGCATGTCGATACCGCCGTCCACGTTCACGTAGGCCACGTGGATTCCCTGCGGATGAAGGTCGCGCGACATCACTTGCGCCAAACCTCGCACGGCAAACTTCGCCGGCGCGAACCCGGCGGAGGTCGGCCACGGCCGGATGCCCGCGGTCGCGCCGGTAATCAGGATCGTGCCGCTGCCGCGCGCAAGCATTTCCGGTACGACCTGCCGCGCCCACAGAAAGGCGCCGAAAGTATGCAGGCGCCAGGTCTCCTCAAACACTTGCGGCGTCGTATCCATCAAGCGGCCCATCGGGCGCCGCCCGCCGTTGTAGATCAGAATCTCGATCGGCCCGAGCTCGCGAACGATCCGTTCATGCGCGGCCGCGATCTGCGATTCAATCGTCGCGTCGCTCTGTACCGGAAGCGCGACGCCGCCCGCCGACTTGATCTCCCCGGCCGTCCGGTCGATAACCTCGGCGCTCCGGGCGACGAGGGCGACCTTGTATCCGGCCGCGAAGCGCAGGGCCAGCGCCATGCCGAGACCTTCGCCGACGCCAACCACGACGCACACTTTGTCCGATTTGTCTTGAGTAGAATTGCTCACGCATCTTTCCGGACGGCTCTATTGATGGCGGCCGTCATGTTTGGTATATTAATGACGCGCGTAATCATTCGAGTCAAGCACAGATTGCAAGCACTGGGAGAGGTGGATGCGGGTTTCCAAAGAAAAAGTTGCTCAGAACCGCGAACGAATCCTGACTTCCGCCGCGCGTTTGTTCCGCGAACACGGCATCGGCGAAACCGGGGTTGACGCGATAACCGGGGACGCGGGCCTCACGCACGGCGGGCTCTACAGCCAGTTCGGCTCCAAGGAGGCAATCGCCACCGAGGCCATTCGCTTCGCGCTCGCGCGCGGCAAGCGCGTCTGGCAGCGCGCGTTGGAACGCAATCCCGGCAAGCGCGCGCTGCCCGCAATCGTGGACGGCTACCTCTCCCGCGCTCATCGCGACGCTCCCGGCAGCGGCTGCGTAGTCGCCGCGCTCGGCACCGACATCGCCCGCCAGCCGCGCCGCGTCCGTCAGGCTTTCACCCGCGAGATAAAGGACGACCTCGAATTTCTGTCCCGCCTTATGCCAAACGGCGATCACTCGCGCAGCTACGAGGATGCGATCGTCGCGTTTGCTTCGATGGCGGGTGCGCTGATTCTCGCGCGCGCGGTCAGCGACGAAACGCTTTCAGATTTGATACTGAAGAGCACCGCCAAGCGAGTGATCAAGCGTGGCAAGGTCCGCACTGCCCGCCGCCGTTCCTGGAAACGCAAGGAGGATTAACCCTTGGAACTCAGAAATGCCACCGCGGCAGTGATCGGCGCCGGCGATTACATCGGCGGCGCAATCGCAAAAAAATTCGCGGCCGAGGGCTTCACCGTTTTCGCCGGACGCCGGCAAGGCGACAAGCTCGCGCCGCTGGTCGCCGAGGTTGAGGCCGGCGGCGGCAAAATTTCCGCGCGCTCGCTCGACGCGCGCAAGGAAGACGATCTCACCGCGTTCCTGCGCGACGCCGACCAGCACGCGCCGCTCGAGGTCTGTGTTTTCAACATCGGCGCCAACGTCAATTTCCCCTTGCTCGAGACCACCGACCGCGTGTTCCGCAAGGTCTGGGAGATGGCCTGTTACTCGGGCTTCGTCGCCGGCCGGGAGGCGGCGCGCTTGATGGTCCCGCGCGGACGCGGCGCGATTTTCTTTACCGGCGCGACCGCCAGCCTGCGCGGCGGCGTCGGCTACGCCGCATTCGCCGCCGCGAAATTCGGCTTGCGCGCGGTTGCGCAAAGCGCCGCGCGTGAGCTCGGCCCGAAAAATATCCACGTCGCGCATCTCATCATCGACGCCGGCGTCGATACCGCATGGGTCCGCGATCGAATCAGGGAGCGCGAGGGCGAAGAGGCAATGAAAACCCTCGACCCCGCGCGACTCATGAGGCCGGCCGCCGTCGCCGAGACTTACTGGCAGCTATACCAGCAGCCGCGCGACGCGTGGACCTTCGAGCTCGAAATCCGTCCCTTCGGAGAAAAATGGTGACAGCTATGGTCAAGGTGGAATTTCATTTCGACTTCGGCAGTCCTAACGCGTATCTCAGCCACCTCGTGATTCCCGAAATCGAAAACCGCACGGGCGCGAAATTCGAGTATGTGCCCGTCCTGCTCGGCGGCGTCTTCAAGCTGACTAACAATCGCTCGCCGGCGCAGAGCCTGGCCGGCATCAAGAACAAGCCCGAGTACGAGCGGCTCGAGATGACGCGCTTCATCAAGCGTCATGGGATTACGCGCTTTCAAGAGCAATCCGTTTTTCCCGGTGAATACGCTTATGATGATGCGCGGGGCGATCGCGGCGCGGCCACTCGGCGTCTTCGATCGCTACGTGGACGCGATGTATCGCAACATGTGGGCTGAGCCCAAAAAAATGGACGACTTGAACATCTTTCGCTCAGCGCTCGACGAGGCCGGCTTGCCGACCGCCAAAATCCTCGAGCTCATCGAGACCAGGCCGGTGAAGGACGAACTGCTCGAGAACACCAATCGTTCAGTCGAGCGCGGCACCTTCGGCTCACCAACATTTTACGTCGGCCACGAAATTTTCTTCGGCAAGGACCGCCTGCGCGACGTCGAAGAGATGATCGTGGCCTCGGGCTGACTCAAATCCCGGCGCCGGTACCCTCCATTCGGCACCCTTTGCCCTAAGCTTGACAACGGCCTACGGTGGTTGATCCCAGACCACGTTACAGGAGGGCTGACTCATGGCGGGCGACGACGATGACCGCGATCTGTTTGACGACGAACATCCTGGCCCCCAGGTTCTGGAATCCGCGCTGGCCCACACCGCGCTGAGCGAAGTCGTTTCGCAGCCGCCGCTGATGGTGTCCGCCGCGACCACCCTCGCCGACGCGATTCACCTGATGCAGCAGGAGCGGCGCGCCTGCGTGCTCGTAATGGAGAACGATCGCCTCGCCGGCATCCTCACCGAGCGCGACATCCTGATGAAGGTCGCCGGCCACCCGCTCGACCTCGTCCACACACCGGTGTCCGCGTCGATGACCCCCGATCCTCTCACGCTGCCCGACGATGCCAACGTGGCGTTCGCGCTCAGCAAGATGGTGCTCGAGGGCTTCCGCCATATTCCGCTGGTCGATGACGACGGCCGCCCGACCGCGGTGGTCTCGATGCGCAATCTGATCGAGTATCTCGGCGAGATATATTCGCGCGAGCTGCTGACGATGCCGCCTGAGCCGCATCAGCACCGCTTCAAGAACCGCGAAGGCGCCTGACTCAAGGTTGACGCGACGCACGCGTCCGCGCTAATGCCGCCTTGATGCATTTGAAATACCTTCGCGCGCTGAGTCTTATTCCCGCGCTTGCATTCGTCGTCATAGGCCTATCGGGATGCGGCGTCAACAAACTCCCGACCCTCGACGAGCAGGTCAAAGCCGCGTGGAGCGAAGTGCTGAACCAATACCAGCGGCGCGCCGACCTTATCCCTAACCTGGTCGAGACCGTTAAGGGCTATGCGCACCAGGAGCAGCAGGTGCTGACCGAGGTGACTGAGGCGCGCGCGCATGCAACCCAGATGCAGCTGCCAGCGGACATCCTGTCGAACCCGCAGGCGTTTCACCAGTTCGAGCAGAATCAGGCCGCTATCGGCGGCGCGCTAGGCCGCCTGCTCGCGGTCGCCGAGGCCTATCCCGATCTCAAATCGAATCAGAATTTCCTCGCGCTGCAATCCCAGCTCGAAGGCACCGAGAACCGCATCGCAGTCGCGCGCCGCGATTACATTCTCGCCGTGCAGGACTATAACACTGCGCTTAGGACCATCCCACAACGCTGGATAGCATCGATCCTTTACCCTGATATGAAAGTCCGCGAGACCTTCACCATCTCCGACCAAGCCCAGCAGGTGCCACAGGTCAAATTCTGATGCGCCTTCGCTGCGCATCGACGATTAGCGTCATCCGAGCGGCGACTGCGCTGCTCATCCTACTGCTGACTCTCGCGTCGACCGCGCTCGCAGCTACGCCGAAATTTCCAACGCTAACCGGCCGAGTAGTCGATAACGCCGGAATTCTCAGCGCTTCGACCCAGAGCGAGCTCACCTCACTGCTGGCGGCGCACGAGCGCCTGACCGGCCAACAAGTCGTGGTAGTAACGCTCGACTCGCTGCAAGGATTTTCGATCGAGGACTACGGCTATCAGCTAGGCCGCTACTGGGGCATCGGGCAGAAGGACAAGAACACCGGCGCGATGCTCATAGTCGCGCCCAAGGAGCACAAAGTTCGCATCGAGGTCGGCTACGGCCTCGAAGGAACGCTCACCGACGCGATCAGCCGCACGATAATCGAGAACGACATCCTGCCGAACTTCAAGCGCGGCGACTACAACGCCGGCGTGTCGGCGGGCACGATCTCGATGCTGAAGGTGCTCCGCGGCGATCAGGTCATCGAGCCGGGCGACGAGTCCAATGAAGCTCCGGAAGGAAACCCCCAGGCGACGAACTGGATGATCCTCATAGCACTGATCCTGTGGGTCCTCCTCGTATTCATACTGGATCACCTTGGCAACAGCAGCCAGGTTATTCGCCGAATGGGCCGAGTCGTTGGTCCCGGCAATCGCTACGGAGGCTACGGTGGAGGTTTCGGCGGTGGTGGAGGCTTTGGCGGTGGTGGTGGCGGAGGCGGTGGTTTCTCCGGCGGCGGCGGATCTTTCGGCGGCGGCGGCGCGTCCGGCGGATGGTGAACGGCGAACATGGCAAGTCCATTCACCCGTGAAGAACATCAGCGAATCGACGCCGCGGTTTCCGCGATCGAGCGCGACACCTCTGCCGACCTTTGCGTGGTCGTGACCCGCGCCAGCGACCGCTATTCGATGTTTCCGCTCGTATACGCCGCCTTAACCGCAATTCTGGTCGGCACCGTCGTCAGCCTGATTCGTCCCGCTATGCCAGGCCGGATCGTGATCCTGATCGAACTGACGGTCGCAATCGCGCTGACCCTGATCCTCGACTGGCTCCCGATCCGGCTGCTGATCGTGCCGCGTCGCGTCAAGCATGCGCGCGCCCAGCAACTTGCGCATCGCGAGTTCAACGCGCATGAGCTGGCGAAACCCGAGCAACCGCACCGAATCCTGCTCTTCGTCTCGACCGGCGAGCGCTACGTGGAAATCATCGCCGACCACCAGACTCACGCCCTTGCGCCAGACGGAGCCTGGAAAAAGATAGTCGATAGATTCCTGACAACCGTGAAAGCCGGCCGCGTCGCCGACGGTGTCCTCGAGGCCATCGCCGCCTGCGGCGCTATCCTCAAAACACACCACCCCGCCGCGAGCGCGTCGTAATCCTTGACGCGGCGCCCGCGCCCGCGCTAACCCCACTGCTATGCAAACGATTCACGCTGCCAACGTCGAATGGGGCGAAGTTTCGGGGCATCGCTCGGGCGGGATCGTCTTCAAGCGGCTGCTGCAGGGCTCGCCCGGCTCACCCGACAATTTCGAGCTGAGTATTGTGCGAACGGCCGGCGACTATTTCACCCCGCGCCATCGCCACAATTTCGACCAGGTCCGCCTATGCCTCGAAGGCGCGATGAACTACGCGCCCGGCAAGGATCTGAAAGCCGGCACCGTCGGCTATTTTCCCGAGGGCACCTTCTACGGCCCGCAATCCGACACCAGTAAATCCGTCGTGCTGCTGCTCCAGATGGGCGGTTCGGCCGGCTATGGCTTCATGAGCTATCAGCAGTTGAATCGCGGCTACGAAAAATTGGCCGACCTCGGCAAATTCGACGGCGGCGTCTTTACCCGCGCGACGCCCGACGGCCGCGTCATCCGCCAGGACGGTTACGAGGCAATCTGGGAGCACGTCAACGGCCGCGCCGTCGAGTATCCGCCGCCGCGCTACGAAGAGCCGATCGTCATTCATCCCGACGGCTTCGGATGGCTCGCGACGCGCGACCCCGGCTTCGAGTTGAAACACATGGCGACCTTCGGCGAGCGCGCCGTGAACATCGGCGAGATTCGCGCGACGCGCGGTTCACGCCACAAGGTCGATAAGCATCGCGCGCCCGAGCTCCTGTTCGTCGAGCGCGGCGCGATTCGCGACGTCACCTCGGGCGAAGTGCTTGACACTCACTCGGCCTTCCGCGTCGATCCCGCCGACACCGGCCGCGAACTCGAAGTCGTGGACGATTGCCTGCTGTTCTTCGTCCAACTCCCGAAGTTCGACACAAAATCCGCCGCTGCCTGATTATCGGAGGCCCTCACGATGGCATCGACTACCGCAATACCGCGCGCACACGGCGCCCGCACTTCGAAGACTCGCGTCAAAAAGCCGGCCGGATTCCATCAGTCGTGGTACGCGATCGCGCGCTCCGATGAAGTCGCCGCCGGCGAAGTGATCGGCCGCGATTTCCTCGACGGCCGCGCCATCGCCTATCGCGCCGAGAACGGCGAGGCCGTCGTGATGAACGCCTACTGCCGCCATCTCGGCGCCGATCTCAGCATGGGCAAAGTCGTCGGTAACGACATCCAATGCGCGTTCCATCACTGGCAGTACGGGCCGGACGGCGGATGCACGAAGATTCCCGCGTCCGAGAAGATTCCCAAGGCCGCGCGGATGTTCAAATATCCCACCGTCGAGAAGTGGGGACTGATTTGGGCATTCAATGGCGCCAAGCCGCTGTTCGACGTGCCCGAATTTGTCGATTACGCCGAGCCCGATCTCGACATCCGCACCGCCGAGGCCTTCGACCTTCCGGTCGAGCCGTGGGTGCCGTTCACCAACTCGATGGACTTTCAGCATCTGCGCGTCCTGCACGGGCTCAAAATAGAGTGCGACCCCGACGCCATCGAAGTCGGCGACTACCGCATCCAGTACGACGTGCGCTTCGAGGATCCCAACCTCGGCGTCTTCGATCAGCGCATCCGCGTGACCGGCACCAACACTATCGCGCTCGCCGGACGCCTCAACGGCATGGCGATTCTCTCGATGGCGACCGGGACGCCGACGCCCGACGGCCGCACGCACGGATGGTCCGTCACCGCGACGCCGCGCGCTGAAGGCAACGACGCCGAGCGCGAGCAGCGCCTCCAGATCGGCGAGGCCTTCTTCCGCCGGCTCATCCAGGAAGACGAGCCGATTATGAAGACCATCCGCTTTCACGACGGCCTGTTAATCGACGCCGACCGCGCGCTCGCGCGCTTTTTGCAATACGTGCGCCGCTTCCCAACCGCGCGCCCCGCCGCCGACTAAACGACTGGAGGCAAAATCATGGCTCGGCTGACAGGCAAAGTAGCGTTGATCGTCGGCGGCGGCGCGGACGGACCGGCGAAAGCCGGCGACAAGCTCTCAATCGGCAACGGCCGCGCCACCGCAATCATGTGCGCACGCGAAGGCGCGGCCGTGATGGTCGCCGATCGCTCGCTCGAGCTGGCGCAGCAAACCGCCGCCGCGATTCGCGAGGAAGGCGGCCGCGCCGACGCCGTTGCCGCCGACGTCAGCATCGAGGATCAATGCCGGGGCGCCGTCGAAGCCACCACGCGCGCGTTCTCCGCGCTTCATCTGCTCGTCAACAACGTCGGCATCGCGATCGGCGGCAACCTGCTCAAGACCACCACCGAAAATTTCGACAAGATGCTCGCGGTCAACTTGCGCAGTCATTTCCTGATGATGCGCTACGCGGTGCCCGAAATTGCGAAAGCCGGCGGTGGCGCGATCGTCAACGTCTCGTCGCTGGCCGCGCTGCGCAGCAACTCGCAGATTTCCTACGAGGCGACCAAAGCCGCACTGCTCGGGCTTTCGCGCTCGGCCGCCGTATCGCACGCGCGCGACAACATCCGCGTCAACACGATCCTGCCCGGGCTTATAGACTCCTCGATGGTGCGGCGGCTGGTCGGCGATCGCGAGAGCGCCGTCGGCCCGCGAATCCCGATGCGCCGGCAGGGCACGCCGTGGGAAATCGCCAACGCGATCGTCTTCCTGCTCTCCGCCGACGCATCTTACATCACCGGCACCGAACTAATCGTGGACGGCGGCCTCGCCGCCCGCTGAACGCGAGCGCCCGATGCAGATCGTCCTCCGGATCCTAACCTCTCCTTGTCCGGGAGAGGTCGGCGCGAGCCGCAGGCGAACGACGGGAGAGGTGGAACGCTGGCCGTCGCAACTGCGCGCAGTTGTGCCGCTGTCGAACGCCGGACCGGTGTCGTGCAATTGCGGTTAAACGAGTTGAGCTAATTATAGTGTCCGGCGTTGTACCTCTCCCAGCGACACCGCGTTTCACGCGGCTTACGCCGACCTCTCCTCGGACAAGGAGAGGTTAGGATTTGGATCGGCAGCAGACCCCGAGACGCGATGAGGTGAACCGTGCGCAAGGTGAAAGTTGGCTATCAGCTCGATTTCCGCAATCCGCCCGGCTCGACGTTGTCGTTTCGCGATCTCTATCGCGAATGCTTCGCTCAGGTCGAGGCCGCTGAGCGGCTCGGCTTCGATTCGATCTGGCTGACTGAGCATCACTTCACCGACGACGGCTATCTGCCCGCGCTGATGCCGGCGGCGGCTGCTATCGCCGCGCGCACCACGCGCGTCACTATCGGCACCTACGTCCTGCTCGCGCCGTTCCTTCATCCGTTGAAGCTGGCCGAGGACGCCGCGTTCGTCGATGTACTCTCAGGCGGCCGGCTGCGCCTGGGAATTGGCCTCGGCTATCGCGCCGAGGAGTTCGACGGCTTCGGCGTGCCGCGCACGCAGCGGCTCGGCCGCACGCTCGAGACTATCGAGATCCTCAAGCGCGCGTGGACCGGCGATCGCTTCAGCTTCGACGGCAAGTATTTCAAGTTCCGCGACGTGCGCGTGCTGCCGCGGCCCGTCAGCCAGCCGCATCCCGAATTGCTGTGGGGCGCCGGCGCCGCGAAATCTATTCGGCGCGCGGCCGAGCTCGACATGGGATTTGCATGCGTCGGCGGACGCCGCGAAATCGGCGTCTATCTCGAGGCGCTGAAAGCCGCCGGCAAGGACGCTGCGCACTACAGCATCGTCAACAGCCGCGTGGTGTACATCGCCGACAGCGAAGAGGATGCGTGGCGCGACACCCGCGACGCGCTGATGTACCAGGCCGAGCTGTACGGCAAATGGCTCTCAGCCGCGGCCGGCACCACCGACCAGAGCAAGGTGCTGATTCGTCCCGACGCCGATCGCCTGCGGCGTACCAGCGTGCTCGGAACGGCGTCAGAGGTAGCCGCGCGGCTCGAAGAGGTCCTCGCTTCGACGCCGATGACCGAGCTGATCATCGTGACGCAGTTGCCGGGACTCGATCCTGCCAAAGCGCGCCGCTCGCTCGACCGATTCGGCGCCGAAGTCCTGCCGCGCCTCAAATAGCTTCGATCCTCGCGCAACCTCGCGTCACGGCAGGTCTGGCGAGATCGTTGCGATCGAGCTTCTCATGGCCTGCAGCTGATTGATAACTCCTTTGAGCTTCGCGCGGTTGCCGTGCTTGGCGTAATTCGTCAACTCGCCCTCGAGGCTCCGCGCCTGCATCTGGACGGTGACGTAGTTGTCCGGCACGGTCACGCGCGCGCCCGCAATGACGCGGTCCACGTCTCCCAGGTCAGTGGTGCAGTTGAGGACCGGCACCCGCGTCGACAAACCCGCATCGAGACGGCTGACCGTGTCGTCCACCAGCCGCTCGCAATCGGTCAGGCTGTAAACCACGTTAAGCGCCCTCAGGAAGAAGCCAAGCGTATTAAGTACATCCTGGCCGCCTTGCGAAGTCAGCACAGTGCCGGACACCGAATCCGAGGGAAAGTAGGTGCCGGCAAGAGCGGTAAGTGCCTGAGTACCGGTTTCTTGTCCCGACGCTCTTGGCAGGGGATTTGGCAACCCAGCCGCGAGGGTCACTGGTGACCCATCCTGGTTAGTGCCAATCGCAAAGTTGCCGTTGGCAAGGTCGAATCCGGGCGTGATGAGCGTGCTACCCGAAGTCTGGACCGTGGGGTTGCCGAAGTAGAAGGAAGCTGCGTCCTCCAGGCTGGTAGTGAAGGCGGCATTGTGGAAGAAACTCTTTTTGCGCGGCGCTTCTATGATTGATTGAACGTTGAAAACCGGTATGAAGCCGCCATGCTTGTCGCTGAACGGAGTTCCGTCGCCCGGGTCCTTGCCGATTGTCACAGGCGTCAAGCCATCAAGCCCGCCGGTGACCGTCTGTCCGGTTGACGGAACAATAAAGGTGGTGTCGGTAAGGATGTTCACGAGTTGCGAGTTGTTCTCGTTGCGGCCCGGAAACGGCAGCGGTGGGTCTCCCAATGGCTCCGTCTTCACCTGGGTCGTACTCATGCTCGCGCCGCCATTGAAGTGGCAGAAATTGCAGGCCGCTTTGGGATTCAGGAAGATTGCCTTGCCGGTCTCTGCCGTGGAGTCATTGAACGTGACCACCGGCTGTGTGGAGCTGACTTGTGTCCCCGGGAATGTTGTTCCTGCCTCCAAGGCGAATTCGAGCGGTGTGCCAGATGGAAATTGGCGCCCGAGGTACTCTTGAAACGCTGTGAGCGCATTCAACTCCGCCGGGGTCGGGCAACGGAAATCCTTTCCGGGCATGCGGGCATTGGTGCGCGCGAAATGGTGTCTGACGGCGCCGGTCGTGAACGCATTCAACACCGGGCTGAGGACGTTCTGGTTGGCGTCAGCGTTGTTGATGGAGGCTACGCAATCAGCGTAATCGCGAGGTCTGCCAAGTTCGAAAAGCGTGGGGTCCAGCGGTGCGCCATCTCCGGACCAGCCGAGCTCTATGAAGCGGGTGCCCGTGGTGGTCGCGGTCGTTACGAAATTAGGTGAAGTCGAACACACTCCCGACCCCGTCGTAGTAATGGGCGGAGTGGGAATCCCGCTGACACCGCCGCCAGGCCCGACCGAGGGGAGTCCGGTGATGGCGGCTCCGGTCGACGTCGTGTACTGGAATGTCGTCGGACTGATTACGCTTGAGATCTCGAACGCGGTGCCATTGTAACCGGCGACGCTGACTCCCTCGATTCTTATCTGCTCGTTTAACGCAAACGGAAAGGGAGGCGGTGTAGCGGTTGTAATCTCGGCGGTGGCGCCGCTGTCGGTAGCCGTCGCAATCACCGTCGCGTTGGGGCAGTCGTTCAGCGTGGTGAGTGCCAACCCGCTAAGCTGCATCGAGGCGCGGAACGGACCGGTGGGGGTTGTACCGTTTCCGCTCGCACCGGGCGTCTCGTTAGTGATGTTGAACAGGGCGAACTGATTTACCATGGCCTGGTTTTCAAGCTGCGAATTGTGTGTCGCGAACACAAGAGCCCTGTCATGGGCACTCAGCGCGGGGAGATCGGCCGGGCTTATCGTGTAGTCGTCCTTGGGTATGTGGCAGGTTGAGCAGGTGCGGCCGTTGCCATCGAAGGTTTCCTCGGTGAAGAGCTTGAATCCCTTGTCGATCTGCTTTGCGCTCTTTACGTCGAATGCCCACGCCTTCGGCGATCCCGCCATCGCAACGGCTAACAGCGCGACGATCGTCAGCGCTGCTGACCAAGTGCTCTGCGTTGCGGCTCGCATGCGGCATGAAATGAATCTGGGCTGCGCTTTCAAAGGAAATCCTCCTCTTCCGACCAACAGTCCAATCCCCTTCATCCGGAAAAAAGAAAAACCCCCGGAGTTACCCGGGGGCTTTTCGCTCTCGCTATTCAGCATTCACTTTCTAGGTTACGGAATGATGAGCCCAGCGCCGTGATCGTAGGTCACCGACCACTTCACGCTGGCGTGATTCGCGCCCGGATAGTCGGCGTATGCCCACAGACTCATCTCGTCGGGATTCGGCACCGGCTGGCCGCCGTTCCCGGGCGGAGGGGTGATGGTCACATTGTAAACCTGTGAACCGGTCAGGTCGCTGCAAGTGGTGTCGGGTGCGGTAATCGAGCAGACGAGGCCGCAATTCGACGGAAAGTTATTGCCGTTGCAGAGGAAGAACCAGAAAGTGCTCGGTAACCCGTTATTCATCTGAGTTCCGGGATCGTTATCCACGTTGACGAACAAGCGCCTCGCGATTCCATCTTCAGACATTGGCACTTCGGTCGCCTGCGACGTATCCGAGCCGTTGCCCGGTCCCATTATCAGGATGGTTCCGGGATTGCCGACGCTGTTATTTCCCGACAGATCGACATTAAAGAGGCCACCCAACGTACCCATCGAGCCGCCGGTGAAGACGGAAATATTCGGCTCCGGATTTCCGGGTGTGCCAGAAGGTCCAGTCGGTCCAGTGTCCCCGACCACCCCGGTCGGTCCACGGATTCCATCTTCACCCATGATGCCTGCCGGGCCAGTAGGTCCTGTCGGACCGATCGCGCCCTCAGGACCTTGCGGTCCCGCCGCTCCCTGTGCACCCGCAGGTCCCTGAATGCCGGGGTAACCTTGGGGTCCCTGGGTGCCGGCCAGTCCGGGATCGCCGGCCACGCCTCGCATGCCGGTGGGTCCTGTCGGCCCGATACTCACCCAATCGAGCTCGGCGGTATTACCTGTGCAGCCGCCAACTCCGAGGTTGACGCCTTTGATTTTACCGTTGCTCTGGTTGACGCAAATCTCAATATTCTCGGCGCGGCCGACACCTGGAAGCGCCACCAGGCAGAGCATCGTAGCGGCGGTCGCACCGACCAGCCAACGCCACGCGAATTTAGACGAAGCAGGCATATTGACGCCCTCCATTTTCTGTTGCCTTCCGGCCCCTCTGACTTCCGATCGCGATTTCATCTGTCTTCTCCTCCTCGCGTCCCGGAATCAGAATGCACTCGCAGGTGCGATCGCATAGTCCAGCGACCAATTTACATCGACGGAATTGGTCGGCACTGCAGCCTCGGACTTGTAGGCCTGGATCGAGAGAGTGTCGCCCGGCGCGTAGTCCAGACTCAGGGGGCTTCCGACATAAGTGTTGGTCGAGCAAACCGTCGAGTCCGGGTTTGGGAAGCTGTCGTTCGCGACCTTGCAGTACGGATTGGTCACTATGTCGCAGTCCGCCTCGTTACACAGGATAAAGGTGTATTCTGAGCCGAGCGGACCCGAATCTGTTGGTGTGATCGCCACGGTCATATTAAACGCTGTGCCGCCCGGAGTTGGCACCTCAACGCTGGTCTGCGGGCCGGCAACCGGCGCAGGAGGAATCGAGGTAATGCCTTCTCCTGACGCGCCATTTCCTGGTCCAAGGTAGAGTGGAGTGAATGGTATAGCGAGGTTTCCCGAATCCTCGTTCAGTTCGATTCCCGCAGCGCCACTGATGGTCCCGCCGAGCGTGCCGCCGCTCAAAATCTCAACGTTGTCGCCCGGACCAAATGAGGGGGTGCCACTAGGACCCGTCAGTCCCACTGCGCCAACGGGTCCGGTCGGTCCCGGAAACCCGGTGTTGCCGGTCGGTCCCGCAATACCCGTAACGCCTTCCACTCCGGCAGGCCCCGTGATGCCCATCGCACCGAGCGGGCCGGTCGGACCTACTGGACCAACCAGACCTTGCGATCCCGTCGGTCCCACCGCGCCTGGAGCACCAGCCGGACCGGTGTAGCCCTGCGCTCCCTGTGCACCCTGCGCACCCGGGATATTCCAGTTCAGCGCGATGTTATGATTTTTGCAGACGTGGCCGATACCTATGACCTTGCCGCTCCTTGCGATGCAGAGACTGAGTGGCCCGGTGTCCGGCGTCTGCGCCAGCGCGGTCGATGCAGGCGCAATAGCCGCTATTAACATCGCAGCGGCCGATGCTCCGACGAGCCAGCGCCACGCATTCTTGAAAGATTGAGGCATTATCGTCCCCTCCCTGACTGTTACCATTCGCGTACTCGGCATTCCCGTTCCCCTATTCCTGGCGCTCAAGGGGCAACCACGGCCGGGACATCGCCGCCGGTCTGATGAACCACAACCATCCACGATACTTCGGTCGGTGCCGCACCATTGCTCGCGATCGCCTTGAGGGCGATCGTGTCACCGGCGTTGTACTTCTGACTATCCAACAGATCGTTGCACTCGGTCAGGTTCGGAAGATCGATCCTGCAGCTGACCGGCGACGAGTGGCAGTCGCTATTGATGCATAGCTGGAACGTGTAGCTCTCACCTGGGCCCGGCACGTTCTTGGTCTGGACCCAGAGCTGAGTCACAGTCGAAACGTCAATTGGCACGGCCACGCTATTGAGTTGCGTGTCAGCGCCGTCGCCCGGTCCGTAGTAAATCGGGCTATTGCTGCAAGTGCCTGTTGAGCAGTATGGGTTTCCGCCGGACGGACCGGACGGGCCACCCAGTACGCTCGTGTAACCGAACAGCAGCGCGACGTTGCTGCCGAAGTTGCCACCGCCGAGCGTGTAGAATTGGGTTCCGTTGATGCCATTAACGCCTGAGGCGCCCGTCGGTCCCGTTGGCCCGGTCGCTCCGGTCGGTCCAGTAGGTCCCTGCGGTCCCTGCTGACCCATTTCGCCAGCCAGACCAATTGGCCCGGTCGCGCCATAATTTCCAGGCATCCCGATCGCGCCGGCCGGTCCCACAGGACCCTGCGGTCCCTGCTGACCATAAGCGCCGGTCGGTCCCTGCGGTCCTTGCTGACCCTTGGGACCCAACGGTCCGGATGGCCCGACGACACCGTAGCTATCCCAGGTGATCAGCCGATTCGGCTTGTTGCAGGTCCCACCGAGCGGTAAGACGACTTTCTGGGCGCTTGGCGATATACAGAGTGTGAGTATTTCCGCCTGACCGGATCCCGGCGCAGCGGCGAGTAACAGCGCCCCCACCGCGACGCCGAGTACTACGCGTCGGGCATGCTTGAGTGATACGTGCATTTACCGTCCCTCCCTAGAAACTCGCGCCAGAGACTAGCTTCTGGCCTGCCTCGCCCAAATCGGGAACCCGAAGTAACAATCGCGGTCCCCCCCGGGACACTTTGCGCGACCATGTTGTCGCAGAAAACCATACTTAGAGTCAATCACCCCTGCCAACGCATTTTTGACCCAGCCGCCGATACCCGTCGCATTCTTCGGTTTCGTGCAGTTTAGTCGTCTGTTGAGAATGTGCGTTATGTCTGTTCGTCGCCAGAGGCTCGCACGCTTCGATCGGCTCTCCCACAACGAATATTTCGCCGACACCAATGAATATTTCGCCGACTCAAACGTCGAGCGAATTGGTCTCGCCGTGATAGCGCGCATGTGTTTGCCGAATTGCCCGCGCAATCGTAAAGTGATTCGCATGCCGGTCGCATACATTCCTCGCACGCGCGATCTCTACGACGAGTTTACTCCATATAGATGGGTCGAAAACGATTCGGCGCCGTTCACTCCGCTCGCAAAGCCCATTGCTGAATGCAAGGTCGCGCTAATCAGTTCCGGCGGAATCATGTATCGCGATCAGCCGCGCTTCCATCGCGAGGATGCCTCGTATCGCCGCATCCCGCTTGATGCGGGCCGCGACGATCTGAGCGTGTGGCACTTCGGCTATCCGACCCGCGACGCCGAGCGCGACGTCAACTGCGTCTTCCCGCTCATGCGGATGCGCGAGCTCGCCGCGGCCGGCGTCATCGGTGAACTGATCGATCCGGCGTTCAGCTTCATGGGTGGAATTTATTCGGCGCGCAAAGTCCGCGACGAGCTCGCTCCGCAAATTGTCGATGAGCTCAAGCGCGCGCACGCCGACGCCTTCTTCCTCGTCCCCGCATGACCCGTTTGCCATCAGTCCGTTGGACTGATCGCGCGCGCGGTCGAAGAGGCGGGAATCCCCACGCTCGCAATGACTTCCGCCCTCGACATCACGCAGTCGGTCAAGCCGCCGCGCGCGGTATTCGTAAATTTTCCGCTCGGTCATCAGACCGGCCCGCCCGATCAACCGGAACTCCAGCGCCGAATAGTCACCGACGCGATGCGCGCGTTCGAGACGATCGCGGCGCCCGCGACCATCGTCGAATTGCCTTACGTATGGGACGCGAACGATCGATCGTGGGAAGAAATCGACTACACGAAAGGATGGATGCCGGCGCGTCCGTCGCGCGAAGCCGCCGACCGTCAGCAAGCCGAGCGCCAGGCAAAATACCGCCGCGGTTAGTCGGCCGACATTACGTCTCGCTCTTTTCAACCCGCGCGAGTACCTTCATCCGAGCGGAGGTGCGAACTTAATGGGCGGGTACCACGAACTGGAATTAGTGACGCTGCTCGCGTTGCTCGAATACTCGGTCCTCGGCGCAATGGTTGGACGCGCGCGGCAGACCTACGGCGTCGAGGCGCCGGCCACCACCGGCAACCCGGACTTCGAGCGCTACTTCCGCGTGCACGAGAACACGCTCGAGGCCCTGATCGTGTTCATCCCGGCCTTCTGGATCTTCTCGCTGAGCGTGAACTATCACTTCGGCGTCGCGTTGGGGGTGTTGTTCCTGATCGCGCGCATCATCTACGCGCAAGGCTACTTGAGCGCGGCCAAAAAGCGCGCACCGGGCGCCATCGCGACGGCCGCAATCAACGGCATCCTGGTGCTGGTCAGCCTGATTTGGATTCTGATCAGGGCCATGTGAGCGAGGGCGCGCGGCCAATCTCCTTTACCTCTCGCCGCGACGCTATTAGTCTCTGTTAGTTCCCGATTTCATTTTCAATTCATCACCCAAGGAGAATTTTTTCATGGCGGAAGAACGCAAAGGCGCGGTTACGATGCGCGGAAACCCGATGACCCTGGTCGGCCCCGAAATCAAAGTCGGACAAAAAGCACCCAACTTCAACGTCGTCGGCAAAGGCATGGCGCCGGCGACGCTCGACCAGTTCAAGGGCAAAGTCAAAATCATCACGACCGTGCCCTCGCTCGACACTCCGGTCTGCGATGCGGAGACGCGCCGCTTCAACGTCGAGGCCAGCAACCTGCCCGGCGACGTGCAGATTCTCTCGGTCTCGATGGATCTGCCGTTCGCGCAGGCGCGATGGTGCGGCGCGGCCGGGGTGGACAAGATCACCACCCTCAGCGACTGGCGCAGCGCAAGCTTCGGCACCAACTACGGCGTGTTGATCAAGGAGCTGCACCTGCTGGCGCGATGCGTATTCGTCGTCGATAAGAACGACAACGTGACCTACGTCGAGTACGTCAAGGAAGTCGCGGAACAGCCGAACTACGAAGCCGCGCTGGCAGCAGCGAAGAAGGCGGCCGCGGCCTGATAACAAGGCGCGCCATCCGAATCCCAACCTCTCCTTGTCCGAGGAGAGGTCGCCGCCGGCGAAGGCGGCGGCGGGAGAGGTACAGCGTCTGCAGTTGCGGCGGTCTCATGCGATGAGCGGTCCACAGATAGCGAGGCGTCGAGCGTTGCACCTCTCCCTAACCCTCTCCTCGGACAAGGAGAGGGTATAAGAGGTTTCCCCATGCCGGCCTCCGCACTCCAATCGCTACGCCTTTGCCGACGCGCTCAAGCGCGGTCTCTACGAGGCCATCTTCCGGCGCCGCGACATCCGCGAGTTCATCTCCGATCCGATTTCCTGATGACGTGATCGCGCGCGTGCTGATCGCCGCCCATCATGCGGCCAGCGTCGGCTTCACGCAGCCGTGGGACTTCATCCTGGTGCGCAGCGTCGAGCAGCGCCGCCGCGTCAAGGAAGTCTTCGCGGCCGAGCACGCGCGGAATGCGGCCCAGTTCAGCGGCGAGCGCCGCGAAAAATATCTCTCGCTCAAGCTCGAAGGCATCCTCGAAGCGCCGCTCAATCTGATCGTCACCTGCAAGCCGGAGCGCTTCGGCCCGGCCGTGCTCGGCAAGACCAGCATCCGCGACGTCGAGATTTACTCGGCGTGCCTGGCGGTCGAGAACATGTGGCTGACCGCGCGCGCCGAGGGGCTGGGGATGGGCTGGGTCAGCATCATGCGCAACGACGCGCTGGCGGAAATTTTCGGCATCCCCGGCGACGTAATTCCCATCGCGTACCTGTGCATCGGCTATGTGCGCGAGTTTCCCGACCGCCCGATACTGGCGAGCGCGGATTGGGCGCAACGGCTGCCGCCGAAATCGCTGATTCACTTCGATTCGTGGAACGACGCCGGCGATCGAACGTCGCCAGCCGCCGAGTCGCTGCTGAAAAAAATTGACGACCATTCGATCTGGCTCTCGATCTTCCCCGAAGACTCCCACGACAAACCGTCGCGCGACTGAAACCGTAGCGGAGATAATTCGATGCGTTTGAAAAGATCGTTCGCTCTATGCCTGCTGATCGCGGCCGCCGGATGCGGCGCGCAGAATTCTTCCTCGACCGCGCCGGCTAACTCGTCGAGCCAGGGTTCGCAGAGCGCGCCGGCGCCCGCGCAGGCGGCGTCTTCGATTCTTCATCACGAAGGATGCACGATCGATATCGAGAAAGTCTGCCAGTCGTTCATCGATCAGCCGCAATTCAACTACAACGGCGACGTGTTCACCTGGGAGCGCTTCCAGCAGACTTCCACCCGGCATCCCGACGTCGAAATCTGGGCGCGCTATCCCGACCACAGCGTCGTCGCCGACATCGAATGCAATGTTGACGCGCAAAATCGTAAAGTGGATTGGGCGCGACTGCTGCCCAATCCGCCGCTCACCGACAAGTCGTGGGCTTACGCCAAGAGCAAGCACTGGTGCCAGGAGGATTCGCCCGACTACAGCAGTTGGGCCGATTACTGGCGCAGCGAAACCACTCAACAGTAAAACCGCGCTGCGATTGCTTCAGGGGCCGTGTATGGCCCGGCGAGCGCATGCTACAAGTGACCCTGACTCGATAGGGCGGGACGATGCGCTGCGCGAAGTGTGGGACCGAAAGCAAGACCGGCAAGAAATTCTGCGCCGAATGCGGCAACACGTTGTCGAACCGATGCGCGAAGTGCGGTTCGGATAACGCCTTCGACGCGAAGTTCTGCGCCGATTGCGGCGTATCGCTGATTGCCGCGACGCCGGCGGCGACTCGCGTCGAAGCCGCGACCGCCGCCGTGCGCGTCACCGCGCCTGAAGAAGCATCCGCGCTCGCAACGAGCGGTGAGCGCAAGACGGTGACTGCGCTGTTCGCGGATATCAAGGGATCGACGGAACTCGAGCAGGATCTCGATCCTGAAGAGGCGCGCGCGATTGTCGATCCGGCGCTGAAGCTGATGATCGACGCGGTGCGGCGCTACGACGGTTACATCGTGCAGAGCACCGGCGACGGCATCTTCGCGCTGTTCGGCGCGCCGGTCGCGCACGAGGATCATCCGCAGCGGGCGCTGTACGCGGCGCTCCGGATGCAGGAGGAAATTCGCCGCTACGGCGAGCGCCTGCGCGCCGACGGCCGCGCGCCGATTCAGATTCGCGTCGGTGTGAACACCGGCGAAGTGGTCGTGCGCTCGATCACAACTGGCGCGGGCCAGGTCGAGTACACGCCAATCGGCCATACCACCAATCTCGCCTCGCGCCTGCAGACCCTGGCGGACCCAGGCGCGACCGCAATCTCGGAAAGCACGCGCCGCATGGTCGAGGGCTACTTCTTGCTCAAGGCGCTGGGACCGGCACGGATCAAAGGCGTCACCGAGCCGGTCAATATTTACGAAGTAAGCGGACTCGGGCCGCTGCGCACGCGCCTGCAACGCTCCGCGGGTCGCGGGTTCTCCAAGTTTGTCGGACGCAAGCGCGAGATGGACGCGATGCGCGACGCGGCTGAGCGCGCGAAGTCGGGGCACGGACAGCTCGTCGCGGCCGTGGCCGAGGCCGGCGTCGGCAAGTCGCGTCTGATCTTCGAGTTCAAGGCCACCACCGCGGCCGGCTGGATGGTGCTAGAGGCCTACTCGGTCTCGCACGGCAAGGCGTCGTCCTACTTGCCGGTCATCGACCTGCTGCACAGCTATTTCAAGATCGAATCGCAAGACGATCAGCGGACCCGCCGCGAAAAAATTGCCGGCCGAATCGCGGTACTCGATCGCACGCTCGAGGACACGATCCCCTACCTCTATGGCCTGCTCGGGATCGCCGAAGACCCCGACCCGCTGGCGTCGATGGATGCGCGAATCCGCAAGCGCGGCACGCTCGACGCGATCAAACGCATCCTGCTGCGCGAAAGTCTCAACCGGCCATTCATCGTGATCTTCGAGGACTTACACTGGGTCGATGAAGAGTCGCAGGGCCTTCTGAACCTGCTCGCCGACTCAATCGGCACCGCGCGAATCCTGATGCTGGTGAACTATAGGCCCGAGTACTCGCATCAGTGGAACAGCAAGACCTACTACACGCAGTTGCGGCTCGATCCACTGGGCAAGGAGTCAGCCGACGAGATGTTGAGTGCCCTGCTGGGAGACGATGCGGAAGTTCGTCCGCTTAAGCGGCTCATCATCGAAAGGACCGAGGGCAATCCGTTTTTCATGGAAGAGACGGTCGAGGTGCTGCTCGATGAAGGCGCGCTCGTGCGCAATGGAAGCATCAAACTGACCAAGCCGCTGGCCGAGTTGAAGATCCCGCCTACCGTGCGCGCGATCCTGGCCGCGCGCATCGATCGTCTGCCGCCCGCGCAGAAGGACTTGCTGCAAACCCTCGCCGTGGTCGGCAAGGAATTCCCGCTGAGTCTGGTGCGCTCGGTGATAGGCGCATCGGCCGATGATCTAACTGTGATGCTTGACCACTTACAGCTAAGCGAGTTCATCTACGAGCAACCTGCGATTGGCGACATCGAGTACACCTTCAAGCACGCGCTTACGCTGGAAGTCGCCTATAACTCGATCCTGATCGAGCGGCGCAAGACCCTTCACGAACGCATAGGAGCTGCTATAGGAGCGCTGTTCAAGGACTCGCTCGACGACCATATTAGTCAGCTGGCTGATCACTACGCCCGCAGCTCCAACATCGAAAAGGCTATCGAGTACCAGGCGCTGGCGGCGCGGCGCGAGCTGGCGCAAAGCGCCTACCAGGGGGCGCTGCAGCGTCTGGAGGCTGCTATCGCGTTGTTCGCGAAATTGCCGGAATCGAAGGAGCGCGCGGAGTTGGAGCTTAACCTTCAGATCGACTACGGCACCGCCCTGCTGGCGACCAAAGGATGGTGGGTACCTGAAGCCGGACAGGCCTATCTGCGCGCGCGGGAACTATGCCAGGAAAAAGATGACGACCCGCGGCTGTTTTTGGTGCTAAGTGGCCTTCACTCCTTTCATCTCGTTCGCGGCGAACATCCAATCGCTCTTGCCTATACCGGCGAAGCGATCAGCCTGGCGAATCGGTTGCGAGACGACCGAATGCAAGCCAGCGCATACGTGTTGGATGGCTTCAGCAAGTTCTTCATGGGTGAGTTCAGCGATGCACATTCGAGTTTCGAGCTAAGTATCGGTTATTACGATCGGGAGAGTTATCTCAGGGCCGGCGCTGCTCAGCAGGATCCTCTGGTCAGTGCCCTATGTTACGACGCGATGGCATTGTGGATGCTCGGCTACCCGGAGCGGGCCGATAAGAGGGCCAATGACTCGATCCTTCACGCGCGAAAGCTAGGCGCTCCTTTCTCACTGACCTGGAGCTTGTCGCAAACGAGCGTGTACTACACGATTAGCCGCAACTTTGAGACCGCAGATAGGACTACAAGCGAGGGACTGGCGCTCGCCCGCAAGCACGGCTTGGGCTTCTTAGGGGACCAAATCGCCAACTACATTACGCTAGGGGCGGTTGCGCGAGGGAAATTCGATCAACCGGCCGAGGGCGTGTCCAGCGAGGAAGCGTTCGCCACAGCGGGCTTTGAACTGGCTCACACGTGGGCGCGATCGCTGGTGGCGGAAGGCCTGGCGGGCATCGGGCAAATCGATAGCGGGCTCGCGTTGATCGCTCAAGCCGCGCAGTTGGTCGAGAAGAACCAGGAGCGCTACGTCGAGTCGGAAGTCTATCGCATCAAGGGCGAGCTAACCCGCTTGCGGGCTAAAGGCCTATCCGCCGACTCGGAGGAGTTACACTCAGTCCTATCGGCGGCGGAGCAGAGCTTTCTGAAGGCGATCGAAGTCGCGCGCAAGCAGCACGCCAAGTCGTTGGAACTGCGCGCAACCGTGAGCCTCGCACGCATCCTGCGCGACACCGATCGCCGTGACCAGGCGCGCGCGACGCTCGCCGAAATCTATGATCAATTCACCGAAGGCCTGAACACCGCCGACTTGAAAGAAGCAAAGTCCCTGCTGGAAAGTATCAGGTAATGAACCCTCGATGGGTTCGGCATTAAACAATGAGTCTGCTCACGCAAACCATCGCGTCAATTTTGCCACTCGACAACGAAGCTGCGTGGGCTGCCGACGCGCGCCTCAATTCTCTCACCAAACCGGTCGGCAGCCTTGGCCGTCTCGAGGAACTCGTGCGCCGCTACGCCGCAATCCGCCACGACGAATCGGTAAAATCGGGGCGCGGCGCGATCGCCGTGTTCGTGGCCGATCACGGCGTCGCGGATGAAGGCGTCAGCGCATTTCCGCAGGCGGTCACGGCCGAGATGCTGCGCAACATCGCCGGCGGCGGCGCCGCGATCAGCGTGCTCGCGCGACGCTTCGGCTATTCGCTGAAAGTCGTCGATGTGGGCGTCAAGATCGATACCAGCGCCAACCCGCTAAAGGGCGTCACTTATCGCCGCGTCGGCGCCGGCACTCGCAACTTCCTCGACGGACCCGCGATGACGCCCGACGAAACGACGCGCGCACTCGAAGTTGGAATCGAAATCGCGCGCGAGCTTGCCGGTAGCGGCGCAACGTTGGTCGGCATCGGCGAGATGGGCATCGCGAACAGCACGCCGGCCGCCGCACTCCTATGCGCGCTTACCGGGATAGCGCCGGAGTCGATAGTCGGACGCGGCACCGGCCTCGACGACACCGGCGTCCGCCGCAAAATCGAAGTGGTCACGCGCGCGCTCGAGATTCATCGCGACACGATCGCATCGGGCGAGTCGATGCTGGCGGCACTCGGCGGTTTCGAGATCGCCGCGATGGCCGGCGTATGCATCGGCGGCGCCGCCTCCAAAGTCCCCGTGGTAGTTGACGGCTTCATCGCGACGGCCGCCGCCGCGGTCGCGTCGAAGATTCATCCGGGCCTGTTCGACCATCTTTTTTTCAGCCACCGCTCGGCCGAAGGCGGCCACGCGCTCGCGCTCGAACACTTCAAGCTGCGACCGATTCTCGAACTCGACCTCCGACTCGGTGAAGGCACCGGCGCAGCGCTCGCGATGAACGTGATCGATGCCGCGCTCGACCTGCTCGACAACATGGCGACGTTCGAGAGCGCGGCGGTTTCCGGCAAAGTCCGATGAGCGCCGACGACAGCGCGCCGCCAGTGAGCAGCGGCTTCTTCACCGAAATCCAGCTCGCGTTCAGCTTCCTGACGATCCTGCCGGTGATCGATCAGCGTCCCGCATCCGAGGAGACCGTCGCCGCGTCGTTCGCGTGGTTCCCGATCGTCGGTTTTCTCATCGGCCTGGCGCTGGCCGGCGAAGACTGGATCCTCGCCCACTTCTTCGCGCAAGTGATTCGTTCGGTGCTCATTATAATGTCGCTCACCATCGTCACCGGCGGGGTTCATCTCGACGGACTGGCCGACACGGCCGACGCGCTCGGCGCTGGACGCGAGCGCGAGCGCGCGCTGGACATCCTGCGCGACAGCCGCGTCGGCACCTTCGGCGCGAGCGCGATCTTCTTCGACTTGACGCTGAAAATCCTCGCGCTCTCGACGCTGGCCGGCCATCGCCGTTACGCCGCGCTGATCGTCGCGCCGATGATCGCGCGATGGGCGATGCTGCTGGTTGCCCGCGGACTGCCTTATCTGCGCGCCTCCGGCTCCGGATCGACGCTGCTCAGCGGCAAAGTCTCAGGTGCACGAACCACCGCCGTCGCAATTTTCACAATCGTCGTAATGCTGATGCTCGGAGCGATGGGGCCGGTTGCGCTGGCGACCGTGGTCGCGCTCGCAATCGTGTTCGCGATGCGATCGTTTTATCGGCGCTGGCTCGGCGGGGTGACGGGCGATTTGATCGGCGCGTGTGGCGAGCTGGTCGAGATAGCCGTCCTACTCGCGATGTGATCGCTACTTCACCTTCAACGGATATCCCGCAACCATCAAAAGCACCTGGTCAGCCACGGTCGCGATTTTCTGATTGGTCCATCCCAGCAGATCGCGAAAGCGGCGCGACTCCGCGTGATCGGTCGGCACGATTCCCGATCCAACTTCGTCGGTCACGACGATGCACGCGAAGGGCGCGTTCGTCAGCGCCGACGCGAGCTGATCCGCCTCCTCGAGAACAGGCCCGTCGTCCATTCCATGCCGATGCATCAGGTTGGAAATCCACAGCGTCAGGCAGTCGAGCACGACCAGGTCCGCGCTTTTGCCGAGCTTCTCGAGCGCGGCGACAACATTGACCGGCGCTTCGACGGTCTGAAAGTCCTGCGGCCGCGTCGTTCGATGAAATTCGATGCGCGCCGTCATCTCGTCGTCGAGCGCTTCGCCGGTCGCGACGAAAAATTTGCGCTGATACGGCAGCGCGAGCTTCAAAGCCAGCATGCTTTTGCCGCTGCGTGCGCCGCCGGTGATTAGCGTGATCGTGCCCATCGCGAATCATCCAGCGTACACGATCGCGCCGCGCGTGTTGACTGCGCGCGGTGCCGCGCGTAACTTCGGCGTCGCACCCGGTGCACGGGAAGCCGGTTCAAATCCGGCGCTGCCCCGCAACTGTGTGGGGGGACGACGGCCCATGATGCCACCGCTTCGGCGGGAAGGCGGGCCCGAGGACGAACCCCAAGCCAGGAGACCGGCCGGGTCACTAACTGTCTGCCTTCCGCGGGGAGGGTGGCCTCAGGCACGCATTTCCTGAAGCCCGATCCCTCGATTCGCGAGTGGTCGGGTTTTTCTTTTCAGTGACCTGACCTTCCTCCGCGCGATAGCAGCCTTTGAACTCGGAGGGAGTTCATGCGGTTTTTCGTTTTGATTTTCTCGACAGTCTTTGCGGCAGCGCTGTTCGCGCAGATCGCGCGCGCGCAGACTCCGGCATCAGCGGCATCGCCGGCGCAGACGCGATCCAATTCTCCATCGGCGAAGAAGAAAGCGGCTCAACCGGCGACGCCGGCCAAAAAAGAAGCGGCGCAGAAGCTGACTCCGGTGGTCGTCACCGCGACGCGAATCCCGCAGCCAATCAGCGAGATCGGCACAACCATCACCGTCGTCGAGGATCCGCAGATCCAGGAGCAGAAGATCCAGCAGGTGGCGAATGTGCTCCGGCAAGTGCCCGGCGTGCAGGTCACTCAGAGCGGATCGCCCGGCGCGGTCACCGACGTTTCGATTCGCGGCGCGACGCCGTCGCAGACGCTGGTGCTGGTCGATGGAGTCGAAGTCAACGCGGGCGCGACCGGCAGCTTCGATTTGTCCCATCTGACGACCGACAATCTCGATCGCATCGAGATTCTGCGCGGCGCGGGCGGCTCGCTGTACGGATCGCAGGCTATCGGCGGCGTCGTCAACGTACTGTCGCAGGAGGGTGACGGACCGCCGACGGCGAGCCTGCTTTCAGGCGGCGGCAATCGCGCGACGAGTCAGCAAGTTGGGACGGTCAGCGGCGCCGACGGAAATCTCCACTACTCGGGCGGGGTCTCGTACTTCTCGACCGAAGGCTTTCGGCCGGTCAACGACAACTCCGACAATCTCGCGCTCAACGGGCGGTTCGATTACCACATCGGCGACGACACCGTGCTGCGCGGCTTCGCGCGCTACATCGCATCGAACGTGAGCCTGCCCAATTTCAACGTGTTCTCTGGCTCGCCGCTCGACCCGACCGCGCATGAACGCAACGAGTTCATGCTGTTCAAGGGTGAAATCGAGCATCACTTCGGCGAATACCTGCTGGTGCGCGCCAACGCGTTTTTTGTGCGACAGGATCAGCGCGCGAACGCGGTTCCATACCAGGGCTCGATGAGCAGCGAGGACGATCGCATCCCCGACGAGACTCGCGGCGGTCTGACCGAGGCGGTGTTCAGCTGGCCCCGGCTCGAGGGCTTTCGCACGGTGGCCGGATTCGAGTTCAGGGATTTGTGGGTCCGTTCCGACAGCATCTCGACGTTCCCGGCGTTCCCGCCTCCGTCAGTATCTCTGTTCCGCGCGCGCCGCCAGGAATACGCCGGCTACCTCGAGCAGGAGGGCAGCTTTCTCGACGGCCACGTGCTGGTGACGGGTGGATTTCGCGTCGATGGCAACAGCCAGTTCGGCAAGGAGGTCAGTCCCGGCTGGTCGGTTGCGATTCCGATCGCGAAGATCTCGACCACCTTGCGCGGCAGCTACACCGAAGGCTTTCGCGCGCCCGCGTTCGACGAGCTGTACTTCCCGGACTTCGGCAATCCCAATCTGAAGCCGGAAATTTCCAGCGAATGGGACGGCGGCTTCACCACCACCTTCGGCGAGCGGGCTTCATTCACCGCGACCTACTTTTCGCGCCGCGTTAAGAACCTGATCGTCACCGTGCCGTGCCCGACGTGTCTGTTCGGATCGGAAGCGGGCAACGCGTCGCGCGTCGATGTGCAAGGCGTCGAGATCGTGCCGAGCCTCACGCTCGTCAAGGGGCTGACGTTCAGCGGCAACGTGACAATTCTCGACGAAACGCACGCTGACGCTCCCGGCTCGACTGCAGCGCCTTTACGGGTGGCAAAACATACCGCGTCGGCGCTGCTGGAATACGTGCGCAGCGGATATTTTCTGCCGCACGATAAAATCAGCGCCAACGTGAACTACATCTTTATCGGCGATCGCGACGACATCACGGTCGAGTCCACGGTCGCGAATCACGCGGCCTACAACCTGGTCAACGCCGTCGTGTCGTACGCGATGGGACTCCCGCTGGGCCACATACATAATGAGGAGGTTTTCGCGCGGGTGAACAACCTGATGGACCGCAACTACTCGGAAGCGTTCGGCTTCAAAGCGCCGACTATCAACGTGCTCGCGGGGATCAAGCTGGATTTCGAGTAGGGCCGCGCTGTTTTCCGCTTCCAGCGCGCCGGAGGTTTGATTTCATTCTTAATATCTTTAATATCGGACTTGACAGAGTTAATATTTAGATCAATATTGAGCCTCAATGAGGCCGATCATTCTCAAGTGCCCATCTTGCGACGGTAATCTGACTATCGCCCGCCTCGATTGCCCCGACTGCAAGATCTCAATCGAGGGCGAGTTCACGCCGCCGGCCCTGCTCAAACTCAGCGGCGCGCAAATCGACTTCGTCGAGGTCTTTATCAAGAACCGCGGCGTCATCCGCGAAGTCGAGCGCGAACTCGGCGTCTCATACCCGACCGTGCGCGCGCGGCTGGACGAAGTGATCGCGGCGCTGGGCTACTCCGCCAGGTCCGCGCCCGACGTTTCGACTTCCGGCGACCGCGGCTCGCGGCGCCGCTCGGTGCTGGCCGATCTCAAGGACGGCAAACTGACGCCTGACGAAGCGCTCGCCGCACTCAACGAACCTCGGACCAAAGACGACTAGCAAAAATTCCACGGGAGGAAATCCGCCATGGCTATCTCGACGATCGATGGAATCGAATCAATTCGCATCCTGCGCGCCGCTGGAAATCTGAAAATCACCGGTGGCGCTCGCGCGGCCATCGAGATCGACACCCACACCGCGCCGCGTGTGACCACCAACGCCGGCGTCGCCGAAGTGACGCTGCGCGACAATGGCAGCGTCAGCGTCCCGGCCGGCGTCACCGTTGAGGTCGAAGACCTCGCGGGCAACCTCGACGTCGCCGAGCTCGCCACGCCGTTGGTGGTCACGCGCGTTCGCGGCAATCTTCATGCGCGCCGCATCGGCGCCATCTCGATGCGCGATACCGTCGGCGGCAACGTCACCATCAAAGAGGCGGGCGCCATCGACGGCCTCAAAGTTCGCGGCTCGCTGTCGGTTGAATCCGCCGGCGCGATCACCTTCAGCCACATTTCCGGTGGCTTCGATTGCCGCGCCATCGACGGCGAGGTCGCGATAGAAAAGATTGCCGGCGGCGCCAACCTGCTCGGCGTGCACGCGCCGTTCATCGCGCGCGTGATCGGCGGACATCTCGAAATCGAAGACGCGGCGCACGTCGAAGCCGGCGTGGTTGGCGGCAGGGTGCGCGCCGCGAATTTGTCGGGCGGGCTGCAAATCGGCAAGATCGGCGGCAAGCTCGCGGCCGACGGCGTTGCCGGCGAAGTCGCGGTCGGCTTCGTCGGTGGCAATGCGCGCATCAGCCGCGTCGCCGGCTCGCTCAATCTCGAAGACGTGGGCGGCGCGGTCGAACTGGCCGGCCCGTTTCCGCTCGACAAGGCCTGGAGCGTCGCCAGCCGCGGACGCGTCAACCTCGAAGTCGATGCGAGCGCGTCGCTCGAGCTCGACGCGGCCGCCGGATGGGGCCGAATCCGCACTTACGGTATCGACGCCGCCGCGCTGAAGTGGCTCGGCCGCAATCACGTGCACGGGTCCGTCGGCGCCGAGCCGGCGGCGGGTGCGCGCACCAAAATTGCCGTCGAGACGCGCGGCGCCGACGTGATCGTCGCGGTCGCCGACGCGCGCGATCGCGATTTCTCCGGCCGCGGCCACCGCGCGCGCACCGGCGGCTCGTTCGCCGCCCCGTTCGAGGACTTCGTTGACGATCTCGGCGGCGAGATTCCCGTCTTCGTCCGCAGCGTGCTCGACGCCGCCGGCCAGTTCGTCGCCGAGAGCGGCGGCCTGTCGAGCGGAATCGTGCGCGAAGTCACCCGCGACGTGAAGCGCAGCGTCAGCGAAGGACTGCGCGAAGTCGAGCGCGCGATCGGCGAAATCGAGGATCGGGTGCCCGATGATGTCGGCGCCCGCCTGTCGAAGCTCGGCAAGGAAATCGGCGAACTCGTGTCAGAGGCCGTGCGCGGCGGCTCGCGCGAGGCGCGCAACGAGATGCGCGATCGCGTTCGCCATGCGGCCCGCGAGATGCGCGACAAAATCCGCGAGGCCACCCGCGACCTGCGCAGCCGTCCGCGCGACGAGGCCGCCGGCACTACTCAGTCGAATACTCAATCGACTACTCAGTCGGATGCTGAAAAGGCCGCGCGCGATAGTCAGTCGGCGAAATTCCGCCCCGGCGGGACAGTCAAGTTGAATCGCGACGACGCCATCCTCGAAATCCTCGCCGCCGTAAAGGACGGCCGCCTCGAGCCCGACGAGGCCGACGACCTGATCAACGCCTGGATGGAGGTATCGCGCGGCGACGAGGTCAGCCACTGAGCGAACGCCTAACCGACTTTCGCACCAAGCATTTGCAGGATTACCATCGCCTGCGACGGATCGACTGTGAGCGATCCGAGTTGGGCCGCATCGAGCATCAGGCCCGCGATGCCGGACCCGCGCAGGTCGATTTCAATCAGCCTGGCCTGCGCCAGATTGACGTTTCTCATGTCGCATCCGCTGAAGGCGACGCGTTCGAGAGTGCACTCGCGAAACTCGGCTTCCGCCAGCACGCAGTTCTCGAACCGAACATCCCTGATTCGCGACGACGCGATTTGCATAAAGTCGGCTTTGCATTCGCGGAAGACGACATCTGAAAGCTCGCCCTCGTTGATCGTCAGTCCGGTGAGCCGCGACCCGATTATCTCGACGCGGCGAAGACTCGGGCTCGCCCAGGTGCCGTTCGCGGCGCTCGACTTTTCGACGCGCACATCGACCATCCTGAGGTTCGGCAGCTTCGAGCGATCCAATTCGATTCGCGTCAGGACGCAGGTGTCAAATTGCAGGCGGCTCGCGGATGCGTCGCTCAGGACCGCTCCTTGAATCGCCGCCAGCTCGTACGAGTCAGCGGCGAAACTGGAGATGTCGAGCGCTTCGAGCGGCGTCCGCGGCAAATCCGGAGGATCGATTGCGCGATTTGCGCTCCGCTTTTTCACTCGTAGTGCCGGATCTCGATCAGGTGGTCGCGACTTGCATGGCCACTAGAGCCGCCCCATCGTCGCATCGAAATAGCGCATCGCACACGCGACGTTCCCTTCGGTGTCCTTGAATTGGATCAACTCGCCCACACCCGGAATCGTCATCTTGGGCACGGTGACCTGTCCGCCCTCTTTCTCGATTAACCGGGCGATCGCTTCCACATCGTCAACCGCGATAGTGCATTCGAAGCCGATGCTGCGAGGGCCGCCCTTCGGACGGTCGTGCACGGCGCCGTGGATGCCCGGGTCGCTGTCGGTGCCGGTCGCGATCAAGAAGAAATCAGGCGGACCCCAGGGCGTGAAGCGCCACTCGAACACGCGTTCGTAGAATTTCCGCGCGCGCGCGACGTCGTCCGCGTGGACGTCGAAGTGCGCGATGTTTTTGGCGACCATGAGAGACCTCCCACGTTGAACTTCGCCCTTATAGCATTTTGTGCGCGTTCCGGATGACCTTCGGCAAAACCCCGGGCCAGTATTTTCGCGCCGCGTAATCACCGCCAGTTGTGGCGCGCGCGCGAGCTTTGCTATTGAGGTTCGCAGCCAGCCGTTGCGGTTGTGGGGATTGCTCGCGCGCAGGATGGTTGGCGGTTAGCTCGATGCTCGACTTCTTCAGACAAGCGCCGTGGCTGACCCGCCGGCGCCTGGCCGCATATCCGAAACTGTTCCTGCTGGTTTATGTCGCAAGCGCCGCGACTTGGCTGATGCGCAGCAAGGGCCTGATCGATCCCGCGGGACATCCGATCGGCGCCGACTTTATCGATCCATGGTCGGCGTCGTGGCTGGCGCTTCACCGCTTGCCGCAGGCGGTTTACGACGTCCCGCGCCTGTGGTCGGTCGAGCGGATCGCGGTCGATTATCCGAACGTCGGCTTCGCCGGCTTTCACTATCCGCCGGTTTACCTTCTGCTCATCCTGCCGATCGCGCTGATGCCGTACGCGTGGTCGTTGCTCGCGTGGACGGTCGCGACCTTCGCCGCTTATCTCGCCACGATATGGAAGATCGATCGCGAGCGCGATGCGCTTTGGCTGGCGATCGCATTTCCCGGTGCTCTGGTCAATCTGACCAACGGCCAGAATGGATTCCTTACGCTCGGCTTGCTGGGCGGCGCGCTGCTGACGCTCGAGCGCCGCCCGATTCTGGCCGGCGTGATGTTCGGCCTGATGAGCTACAAACCGCAGTACGGCCTGCTGGTGCCGATTTTTCTGATCGCCACCGGCCGCTGGCGCGCGATCGCCGCGGCCGCGGTTACGGTGGCAATGCTGGCCGGATTGTCGCTCGCGATCTTCGGTGCGCAAACATGGCAGGCGTTCTTCGCCAGCATCGCATTCACCCGCCAGGTCGTGCTCGAGCAGGGCGGCAGCGGCTTCGAGAAACTGCAAAGCGCCTTCGCCGCCGCGCGCCTGTGGGGCTTCAGCGTCGCGACCGCCTACGCGTTGCAGGCCGCGACCAGCCTGATAGCCGCGCTCGCCGTCATCTGGATATGGCGGCGCACCGCGAACTTCGAGCTTCATGCCGCCGCACTCGCGACCGCCGTCCTGCTGACGACGCCCTACATGATGGACTACGACCTCGTCATCCTCGCGTTGCCGATCGCATGGATCGCGCTCGAAGGCCGGCGCACGGGCTTTCTCACCTGGGAAAAATCGCTGCTGGCATTTGTCTGGACGCTGCCGCTGTTCGCGCGCTCACTCGCCGGCCACGCATTGATTCCCGTCGCGCCGCTCGCGATGCTCCTGCTGCTCGCCGACATCGCGCGCCGCGCGCTTCAAGTCACCGGGGTGGATGGGCGCTCTGGCGGCGCGACTACGGCTTGAAGGTCTTCCGCGCGATCGGAATTTAATCGTGAACTCTCTGTCAGCGACGTTGCAAGTGTCACCGCGGACGCAGCGGAAACAGAAGACGCGGAGGCAATTCGGCGGCAGCTTGACAATGAGAATCAGTTTCAATTATTAGTACTGGACCCGCGATCGCTCAGCACACGGATTAGCAGGCGTAACGATGAAAACCGCAATTTCATTTCTCGCGTTGATTGCGCTGATTGCCGTTGCAGCTCCATCGGTCTTCGCTGCCGGCGAATCGCGACTGCCCGCGCCAACCGACGGTGCCGGTCCTTGCACTCGTTTCACGGCGGGCAGTGTCGCAAGCAATCCGACGGACCTGTTCAGCAAAAAGGGCGTCCTCACCGTAAGCCTGTCCTACAACACCGAGACCGATGCGAACGGCCGCACCTTATACTGCTTCACCACGCCTGACGGCACCGAATCTCCGACGCTTCACGTGCATCCGGGCGATCACCTGGTCGTAAACGTCACCAACAATCTGCCGGCAACAGTTGACGCGAGCGCTTTGCGCATGACCACCTCGGCGTCGGACGTGTGCGGGGCGTCGTCGATGGGTCCGGATTCCGTCAACATCCATTTTCACGGCACCAATACTTCTCCGGTCTGCCATCAGGACGACGTGATCCACACGCTGATCAATTCGGGAGATACGTTCAGATACGACCTGAAATTTCCGAAGGACGAACCGTCGGGATTGTATTGGTACCATCCGCACGTTCACGGAATCGCGAACGCGGCGGTGCTCGGCGGAGCGTCCGGCGCGATCGTGGTCGAGGGCTTGGAGAAAGTGCAGCCGGCGGTGGCGGGGTTGGCGCAGCGAATTTTTGTCGTTCGGGATCAGCTCGTGGCCGGCGAGCCGCCGCCGGGCGGTCCGAACAACGTGCCCTCATGGGACGTGACGCTGAACTACGTTCCGATTCCTTATCCCGCCTACACACCGGCGATCGTCAAGATCAAGCCGGGCGAAAAACAGCTCTGGCGGGTTGTCAACGCGTGCGCTGATACACAACTGGATCTTCAACTGCAGTACGATGGGCATCCGCAGACGCTGGAGGTGGTTGGCCTCGACGGAGTTCCGACCGGATCCCAGGACGGCACGCGCAAGGGCAAGATCCTCAAGCAGACCGACATCTTCATTCCGAACGCGGGACGCGCTGAATTCATCGTCACCGGTCCCTCGAAATCCGTGAAGAACGCAACTTTTCTGACGCTTAATATCGATACCGGTCCGGACGGCGACGTCGATCCGCAACGCCCGCTGGCAACCCTCGAGAAACCCGGCTCCCCCGACGCCACCGCGCAACTGGTAGTGCCTGCGGTTTCGGGCGCGCCGGGACCGCAACGCTTCGAGGGGCTGGCCGACGCGAAGCCGACGACTCAGCGCACGCTGTATTTTTCCGAACAGGTTTTGGATCAACGCGATCCCACTTTCTGGTTGAATACCGAATTTTTCATCACCGTGGATGGAGCGACTCCACAAATATTTAACCCCGATAACCCTCCGGCAATCACCACCACGCAAGGATCAGTGGAAGACTGGACCATCGAGAACCGCACCCTGGAAGTCCATGAATTTCACATGCACCAGATTCATTTCATGCTGCTCGCAATCAACGGTGTGCCGGTGCCCAAGCAGCAACGGCAAATGCTGGACATGGTGCAAGTGCCTTATGGGACGGGCGCCGCTCCTTATCCGAGCGTAACGGTCCGCATGGATTTTCGCGGTCCGGACGTTGGCGATTTTGTGTATCATTGCCACATCCTGGCGCATGAAGACGGCGGCATGATGGCGATCATCAGGGTCCTTCCGCGCGACGCGGGATGGTTTGGCCCGTACGGAAAATTCCGGACGCTGTTCGCTTCGATTGGCGGCCAGTACGCGGAGAGGACCGCTGCGTGGTGCGTGAATGGAAGAGCTGCGGAGCGGAATCGCGACTACGGGCTCGAAGGCGCGGCGACGACGCCAACGCTGCTGGTCCGCGGTCTGATGTTTCTGGCGCTGACGGGCGTTCTTTTGGCAATTGTCGTCAGCTGAGGGCGCGCGATCCGAATGCGGAGTTCAGGATCGATTCGGATTTACGTAGTCCTTGGAGCGGTCGTCGTTGTGACTGCGATCGCCGCGGCCATTACCTACGCGCAAATTGCCACGGCGCAGTGGCCGATGTTCCATCACGATCTCGCGCACACCGGCCTGAGCCAGTTTGATACGAGCGCCAACCCCGGCACGCAAAAGTGGGCGTCCGCCACCAGCGGGATTGTTTATTCCTCGCCGACGATTGGACCCGACGGAACTATCTACGTCGGTTCCTACGACGGCAATGTCTATGCGCTGAATCCTGACGGCACGCGAAAGTGGACGTTCACAACCGGAGGCGACGTGTCCGCTTCGCCGGCGGTCGGCGGCGATGGCACCATCTACGTCAGCTCGCAGGACCACAACCTCTACGCGCTAAACCCCGGCGGTACGCAGAAATGGGCGTTCACAGCCGCAAATGACGTGTCCTCTTCGCCGGCGATTGGCGCTGACGGCACGATTTACTTCGGCTGCTATGACGACAATCTCTACGCGCTGAATTCCGGCGGCACGCTCAAATGGAAGTTTGCAACTGGCAGTGCGGTGGACTCCTCGCCGGCGATCGGTGGCGACGGGACGATTTACGTCGGCTCTCTTGACCAAAACCTATATGCAGTGAATCCGGACGGCTCGCAGAAGTGGACGTTCGCAACCGGCGCAATCGTGACATCCTCGCCGGCGATCGGCGCCGATGGAACCATCTACTTCGGATCCTATGATGACTATCTTTATGCGTTGAATCCGAACGGTACGCTCAAATGGAAGTTCGCGACCGGCAGTGGCATCGAATCCTCACCGGCCATCGGCGCCGACGGGACAATCTACGTCGGCACGATTGATACCAGCGACCTCCTCTACGCTGTAAGCGACGGCGGACAAGGAATCGTCGCGCAGAAGTGGGCGTTCAAAGCTGGCGAGGATGTGGAATCGTCGCCGGCGATCGGCGCCGACGGAACAATTTTTTTCGGCTCTGACGATAACAACCTCTATGCGTTGAATCCCGACGGCAGCCTTAGATGGACGTTCGCAACCGGCGCGTTCGTTTATTCCTCGCCCGCCATCGGCGCCGACGGGACTATCTATGTGGGCTCCGAGGACGACAACGTCTATGCGGTCGGTATCCCCAGCCCGACTCCGACTTCAATCGCGACTGTTGCGCCAACCGCAACGCCTACATCCACAGCGACGCCGGCGCCTGTGCCGGTAACGCTTGTGATCAAACCCAAATCACTGAAGTTTCCCAAGACCGCCGTAGGAAGCTCGAGTAAGCCGAAGAACGTGAAGGTCTCCAATCCCAAGCACGGCCCGAAGAATGGTGGGAATCCGGTGCAGATACAGGCGATTTCCAACCCAGGGGTTTTCATGCAGACCAACAACTGTCCCTCGACTCTGGCGGCCGGCGCGCATTGCACTATCTCGGTGATATTCACTCCGAGCGCGGCCACGAAGCAGACCGCGGCGATCAAGATCACCGACAACGCAAAGGGAACACCGCAGAGTGTGCAACTGAGCGGCGCCGGGCGCTAGTGGCGGCGCGGCTAGAGCTTGTAGGTCTTGAGTGCGGTCAGGATTTTCGTCGTCAACTCACCGTTCAGCGTCATGCCCTCGAGCGCCATCCCTTCGAGCGTCAGGCACACGATGTGCGGGATCAGCTCGTGGAAGGCGCTGGATCCTGCGGATCGGGGAAAGAGTTCCTGAAACGATCGATTGATGAATTCCGTGATCCGATCGTTCGCCGCGCTCACCGACGCTTGCAGATGCGAATCGGTGCGGCTCGCGACGACCAGTTCGATCCATGCCGAAGCCATTCGGCCGTTGAAGGTCTCCCACAACAGATCGATCGCCATCGCGCGCCGGTCGTTCTCATTGGTCAGCCGGCTCACCTTTTCTTTCATCTCGCCGAACATGAGGTCGAAAAGGTGCTCGACCGCACCGGTCAGCAATTCTTCTTTTTTCGGGAAATGGTAGAGCTGAGCGCCGCGTGAGAGACCCGCGCGCTCGGCGATTTCGGAAGTGGTGGTGTTTGAGTAGCCGCGCTCAATCAGGCACTCGATTGCGGCGTCGAGCAGGCGTCGGCGCGTTTCGGCGGTTTTTTCGTCCTGCGTCAGCCGCGGGCGGAAGTTGGTTGAGGAGGCGCCCATAACGCCGCCAATCGTAGCAGACTGGTGGTCCTTATCAAGGAAGATAGCTAAACCGCGAGATTAGCCTCGCTACTGCAAGATTGTCGCTCTTCCAAGTACTATGAATTCCTAATGCCGGAAACCACAGAGGCGATAAAGCAAACGGGGGGCATCGGCGCATGGTGGCGCTCGCTTGAGCAGTACCGCGATCGGCGCGTCTTGCTCATTCTGCCGCTCGGATTTGCCAGCGGACTGCCGCTGCTGCTGACGTTTTCGACGCTGTCGGCGTGGTTCGCCAAGGCTGGCGTTGGCCGCGCGACGATCGGCGCTTTTGCCCTCGTCGGCACGCCCTACGCCTTCAAGTTCCTGTGGTCGCCGCTGATTGACCGGCTGCCGCCGCCGATTCCGATCGGCCGCAGGCGCGGATGGGGACTCGCGATTCAACTGGCGCTTGTCGCGGCGACGCTCGCGCTCGGCTCATGCGATCCGAAAGTCCAACTCGCGCGGATGGCGGCGTTCGCGATCCTGGTGGCATTCCTGTCGGCCAGCCAGGACGTCGTGATCGACGCCTACCGGGTGGAAATCCTCACGCCCGATCAACAAGGCCCCGGCGCCGCGATGATCCAGACCGGCTACCGGATCGCGATGCTGATATCGGGCGCCGGCGCGCTCATCATCGCGGCGCGCTATGGATGGTTCGCGGCGTACGCGACCATGGCGGCGCTGTTGAGCGTCGGGATGCTCGTGTTCATCTTCGGTCCCGAGCCGGCGGCGCCGCCCGAGCGGCATACCGGGGCGCGCGGATTGGACGCGGTCCGCGAATGGCTGGCGACCGCGGTGACGGGACCGTTCGCCGACTTCATGCGGCGTCCGTTGTGGCCTGCGATCGTCATTTTTATTGTCGCCTACAAGCTCGGCGAAGCGATGGCGGGCGTGATGGCGATGCCGCTGTACATCTCGATCGGCTTCTCGCTCAACGAGATCGCCGCGATCTCGAAGCTGGTCGGATTTTTCGCCACTGTGATCGGCGCGATCGCCGGCGGCGTGGTGACCTCGAAGCTCGGCGTGATGCGCGCGCTCATCCTGTGCGGGATTCTGCAGTCAGCCGGAAATTTGTTCTACGTGCTGCAAGCGGTCGGCGGGCATCGGCTCGACTATCTCGCGCTGTGCGTCGCCGCCGAGAATCTTACCGGCGCGATGGCCGGCACCGCGCTCATCGCCTATCTCTCCGACCTGTGCTCGCCCGCGTTCACCGCGACTCAGTACGCGCTGCTGTCGTCGCTGGCGGCGGTCGGGCGCACGATGTTCGCGTCGTCGGGCGGAGTGCTGGCAGACAAGCTCGGCTGGGTGCCGTTCTTTATGCTGACCACGATCGCAACGATTCCGGCGCTGCTGCTGCTTGCATGGATCGCGGGGCGCGAGTCGTGGGCGGTGCCGGCGAGCGGGAAAGAGTTGTCACATAGATAACAACATTCGTCGAATAAACCTTGGATCGTGAGCCTTATCCTGCTCACCCGCCGAGGCGTCTGATACGCTCAGGGGATGCCCGCTACTCGTGTATCCGCCACTCGAAGACTGCGCGGACTCAAGAATATCTCCTGGCTCTCGGCGCGCCAGCTCGACCGGCTCTCCAACGCGCTAACGGTGAGCGTGGTCGAAAAGCGCGGCATCATTATCGACGAGAAGCATTCGCACGACACCGCATTTGTCCTGCTGGCAGGGGTGGCGCGAATCACATGCCGCAATCGCAAGGGCGCGCGCACACTGGTGATCATGGTCGCACCCGGCATGATTCCGGGCTTCCCGCCGCCGGTAGCCGGCATCAGTTACAATTTTCGGTGCGAAGCGGTCACCGTTTGCCGGGTAGGTACGATCGAGCTCGAAGCGTTCGTTGAAATCTCACTGGGCGTGGCCTCGGCAGACTTCAAGCGGATGGCGGGGAGCTACCTGGGCCGCTGGGATTTGGTTCAATTGCGCTGCGCGAACTTCATGAGCTGCACATTGGAAGAACGGCTCGCTCTGATTCTGCTGGAGCTCAGCGAAAATTTCGGCATCCCCGACCCGAAAGGAATCCGCCTGACACTGCCGGCCCGGCACAAGGATCTCGCCGAACTGGTCGGCGCGTCGCGGCCGCGAATCACCGAACATTTGATGATGTTCGAGCGCAAGCATCTGATTTCGCGCAACAGCCGTCAACTTGTAGTTAATTGTGAGCGATTGGAAAGCTTCCTGGCGCAGACTCATATCGCCGCGGTTGACGGCGAGGCTCGGAAGAGCGCGCCGTAGCTTGTCCTGACTAGCAATTGGCGATTGAAGCTTAGGCTTGCGTCTGTTCCTTTCTTCCGCTCTTTTGCGTTCCCTACAGCACGGTCACTTTGTTATACAGGTGACATTTCGTTTCCCTTACGGGTTGCTGCGGGCGTATGCTCTGGGGTCTGGACGGTGCAAATTTGAATGAAAAAAATACGTCACGTGAATCCGATCTTGACAGGCTGAGCCGGCTCAAGGCTCTGTCGTGGCTCTCCCCCACTGAGCTCACGCTATTGGTTGGCGCGCTGGTACTGGCCAACTACAAACGACATTCGGTGATCCTGCGCGAGGTTTCGCTCGCCCAGGATGCTCACATTTTGTTAGCAGGAATTGCGCGGATCACATGCCGCAACGCGCGCAACGAACGCGTGACGGTGGCGATGCTCGCGCCGGGGCCGATCCCCGAATTCCCGGCGCTGCCAATCAGCCAATCTGGTTTTCAGTGCGAGGCTTTCAACGATTGCCGCGTCGGCAGCGTCAGTTGGGCGGATTTCGACGGCATCACCGTCAACGCTTCCGAGTCCGCCTTCAGGCAGTTTCATCGCAACGACTTGAAGCAGTGGTACCGCCTCCTGCTGCGCAGTTCGAGCTTTCTCAATCTCGGCCTCCATGAACGAATCGCCATCGCGCTACTGGAATTGTGTGCCGACTTCGGCATCGAGGAGTCGCGCGGGACGCTGCTGCGCGTATCCTTCAGCCACAAGGACATCGCCAACCTGGTGGGAGCGTCGCGCCCGAGAGTCACTGAGCATCTGGCGCGATTGGAGCGCGAAAAGTACCTGATTCGGCAGGGACGGCAGATAGTCGTGCATGTCGCAAAACTGTTCGATTCGACGAATGCGCAGGCCGGTGCTCATCTGAATTGATACGTGCCGCGTGCGAACCGCGGGTTGACGGGGGAAGCGTTGGAAACTGAACTCAACCTGATTCGTATCGAGCTGATCGACGATCCGGCCACCATCGCGGAGGTTGGCTTCGAGGCTCGCTGCGACGGCGACGATTTGATTTGCCGGCGATGCGGCGATGAGCGGCGCTCGATCGCGGCAATCATGGTGGTGCCGGCGGGCGGACACGCGCGATGGGCGCTATGCGCGAATTGTCTGCTGGAAATGCCCTGACCCGGCGCCGATTCAGGCAGCAATGAATCGTATTGTCGATCCTTCGACGAGTACCGGCGATCTGTTTCACGCCTTGCTCGAAGGCTTGATCATCGCGGAGATTAGCGACGCAATCTGCGCGAAGACGCCGTTCGAACCCTCGACCGAATCTCGCCGCGGGCCGGGAATCCAAAGTATCAGAGGCGGCCGAGTCTCAATTTCGGGCGCTGCAAGGCCGGCCAGGTAGCATTTCTCGACGGCTCACGAGCTCAGGCCGAGCCGCGCGCGCGCATACTGTTCGGCGGAGTTGTCAAAGTCGATACTGGCGTGCTGCGCGCCGACGTTGACGTTGCGAAATGCGGCCTGCAGCGCGCTCGGCGTGTACACCGCGTGCGCTCCCGAACCCGAAAACATTCGCGCGACTGCGCGGCGGCAGAGCTCGGCGGCATACGCGGCCTGCCACTTCGCGCGCACGCGATGATCGTTGTCGAAGGACGCGCCGGTCGCCGTCAGGCGATCGAATTCAGCGAGTATGTCGTGAATCAGCAAATCCGCGGAATGAATCTCGGCAGCCGCTTCCGCCAATCGCACCTGCGTCGGCCCATGTTCGGCCTTTCGCACGCCGGTCAGAATGACGCGCCGCTCTCTAGTGCGCTCGATGAATTGACGGAGCGCGAATTTCGCGGACCCCAGCACCGCCGTCGCCACCGACACCGACAGCATCGCCTCGGCCGAGAGCCGATACAAATTCGTGGCGTGATTAATCGCGTGAGGACTCGCGCCGCGAAACAGCGTCCGCGTATCTATCGCGCGATTCAATGGCACGAAGATGTTGTGCGCGACCACGTCCTTGCTGCCAGTGCCCTGCAAGCCCATCACCTGCCAGGTGTCATCGACTTCGAGCTCCGCGCGCGGCACGACGACGTGAACCGACGGCCGCTGCGTCGCCGCGTCGGCGCATCCGAGGATTACCCAGTCAGCGTGATCGACGCCGCTGCAGAATTGCCAGCGTCCTTCAATGCGGTAGCCGCCATCCGCCACGCTCGCGACCCCTTGCGACGACAGCGTGCCCGCGACCAGGCCGTCGCGGCCGTCGCCAAACACTTCGTCCTGCGCCGCTTCCGGAAACGATCCCATGCACCAGTGATGCGCGCCCATGACCATCAGCACCCAGCCGCTCGCGGGGCACGCCTCGGACAGGGACGTGACGGCGTCGGCCAGCGTTCGCAGACTCAGCTCGTAGCCGCCCACGCGGCGTGGTTGCGGAATCCGGAACATGCCGGCGTTGACCATCGATGCCATGCTCTCGGCGGTGAGCTTGCGGGCGGCGTCGCATTCGCGCGCATGGGCGGCGAGCGTCGGCGCAATCGCGGCGGCGCGGCGCATGATTTCATCGTGATCGATCTGCATAATGACTCCAATAGTCAGATCGCGATTCCACTGACTAGTCGGATTAGCCAGTTCATCGCGGCGCCAGCGCTTCGAGCACGCGCTCGACGAGCGTCGCGTTGCCTTCCGATTTGCCGCGCCAGGCGCCGGCGACTCCAACCGGCGTAATGCAGACGTGCGTCGCGCCGGCCTTGTATTGCGCCGCGACGCGATCGCGAATCGCCTGCTCGTCGCCCCACGCGACGATCGCATCGACAATTCGATCGCTGCCGCCGCCGGCGAAATCCGGCTCGTCGAAGCCCATCAGCTTGAAGCTTTGCAGGTAGTTCGGCAGTCCGAGGTAAAATCCGATCAACCCGCGAACCGCGGCGCGCGCTTTGTCCGGGTCCTTTTCGAGCACCGAGATCTGTTGCACGCAGATCAATTTATCCGGACCGAGCTCGGCGCGAATTTGCGCGGTCCGTTCCGGCGTGACGAAGGTCGGAATGGTTCCGTCGGCTTCGGCGGCAACGAGCCGAAGCATTTTCGGCAGCAGCGCGGCGACCACGATCGGCGCTTCGATCGATGGCCGCGCCGCACCGTACGGAGCATTTTTGAGCCGCGCGAGATAGTCGCGCATGAAGGTCAGCGGCTTCGCGTAGTTGATTCCCACCCGGGTCATCATCGGCCCGTGGCTGATTCCGATGCCCAAAACGAAGCGTCCGGGGAACATTTCGGCCAACGTCCGCGCACCGCTCAGCATCGCGACCGGTTCGCGCTTCCAGACATTCGCGATCGCAGTGCCAACGATCAATTTGTCGGTGACCGTGAGCAGATGCGCAGCCAACGCGAACGGATCGCGTCCGAAGGCCTCTGGAAACCAGAGCGCGCTGTAGCCGAGCTTCTCGATCTTGCGCGCAAATTGCGCGAGCTCGGCCCCCGCCATCGAATCGAGCAATGCGTCAACGCCCAAGCTGCCAAGATTCATCGAGTGAAACCTCCGAGAGCCGCGCAAGCGCGCGTGTCCTTCCGACCTTTACGCCCCGAAGTCGAGACAGACAAGCAAATGCATGTTAGAAGCAGTGCTGTGAAGAAAACTTTCTGCCTCGCAATCATCGTGTTCCTGTTTTCGTGCGGCAGCGGGGCCACAGATCCGCCGGCTGTATGCGGGCCGTTTGGCGCGCCGTCGGCGGCGGTGATTTCGGACGTCAAACCCAGCTGCGGCGACGGCAAGCTGCTCGGTCCGTGGAAGGACGCGGACAAAATCGATCGCTACGCCTGCCTCTACGAGCCGAAAGCCGCCAGTCCGAATAGCAAGTTGCCAATGATCGTTTACCTACATCCCTCGCTGTTTTCCGCGGGATGGATTACTCAGACCAATATACTTGACCTGCAGAATTCCGTCTCACTAAGCGCCGACCCGAGAAATGTTGGATACATAGTTCTAGCCCCTGAGGGGCGCAAGACGACGCACTACTACCCGTTTCCGGACAACACCGGCGTCGGCTGGGACAATTGGTATCGGCAGTTGAACCCCGCGGGTGACGTAAAGATTGGCAACACCATCTGGCGGGAAAATGCGGACGCAGCGACGATCGATCATTTCATCGCGGGCGAAGTCGCAACCGGCAACGTCGATACCAGTCGAATTTATGTTTCCGGATGGTCCAACGGCGCCGCGATGGCTTATTTGTACGCGGTGAATCGCCCGAACATCGCGGCGGCTGCGGTTTATTCGGCGCCCAATCCATTCCGCGCGTTCGACGATCCTTGTCCGCAGCAGCCGGTCGCCGGTGCGCCCTCGAGCAACCAGCAGATTCAGATTTTCAATCCTGGCGCACGAACGATGCATGTCCACAACGCATGCGACGTCGGCGGAATCTGTCCCAACGGCGAGCTGATGGCCAGCCAGTTGAACTCAGCCGGCGTGGTTGTCGATGACGTTATTCTCGACAATCGTCATCAGCAGGTTCACGCCTGTACGGATTCGTGCGGGACCGATCCGAATGCTCCGGAGAAATCGACCGCCAGCATAACTGGATCGGTGATCGGTCTCGGCAATCACATGCGATGGCCCAAGGAATGGACGACCGCGATGCTGGATTTTTTCAGGCAGCATCCGCTGAAGAGCACGCCGTAAGAGGATAGTCAGCTTTCGCGATTGTACTAATCAGAAGGTGGTCGTAAGGTCGAAAAACGAGGCCGCTGACAGCATGCAAACCAAGGTCGCAAAAGAAAACTGGTCGCCGGCGGATTTGATCGATCTCGCGCGCTACCCGATTCTCGATTTGAACGGGGCCGTCACGCGCGAACTGACGCGCCATTGCCGCGATCAGCTCGACCGGACCGGTGCCTGCGCACTGCCGGGATTTCTAACGCCCGCAGCGGTGGCGATGCTCGTGCGCGAGGGCGATTCGCTCGCGGCGCTGGCGTATCACAGCGTCGTAACCGGCACGCCCTATCTCGAAGCTCCGGATCCTTCGTGGCCGAACGGCCATCCGCGCAAATTTTTCGAGCCGACCTCGGTCGGCGTCGTCGCGTACGATCAGTTCCCCGGCGATTCGCCGATGCGGCAACTGTTCGAATGGGAACCGCTCATGCAATTCATCGCGGCGGCGCTGCAAAAGGATCGCCTCCATCGCTACGCCGATCCGATGGGTGCGTTGAATCTCGCCGTGATGGGCGACGGCGAACGCTTGCACTGGCACTTCGATCAGACCGACTTCGTCACCTCGATCGCGCTGCGGCCCTCCGAGGCGGGCGGCGATTTCGAGTATGTCCCGCTGATTCGCAACGCCACCGACGAAAACTATCCGCGCGTTCAGCGTCTCCTCGAAGGTTCCAGCGAGGGCGTCGTGCGCGTCGCGATGCATCCGGGGACGCTGCTGCTGTTCGAAGGGCGCAACTCGATTCATCGCGTCACACCAATCAGCGGACGCACGACGCGATTGGTCGCGCTGCTCGCGTACGACACCAAGCCCGGAACGCGGAGCAGCAAAGGTTTGCAGATGGCTCGCTATGGCCGCGTCGCATAGGTCATCGAAGCGGCGAAACCCGATTCGCAAGCGGGCTACCGCGCCACGTGGGACTCGCATCGAGAAAGATTTGCTGGGCGAACGCGCAGTTCCCGCCGACGCGCTTTACGGAATTCACACGGTCAGAGCGGTCGAGAACCTCGGATTCTCCGGGCGCACGCTCGCAAACTATCCCGACTACATTCGCGCGCTCGCAACCGTCAAAAAGGCCGCGGCACGCGCCAATCGCGACGCGCACGTGATCGACGCGCGGCGTCAGGATGCGATCGAACGCGCGTGCGACGCGCTGATTCGCGGCGAACATCTCGCGCAGTTTCCGATCGACATGCTGGCGGGCGGCGGCGGTATCGCGGTCAACATGAACGTCAACGAAGTCGTCGCGAATCTCGCCAACGAGCATCTCGGCGCTGCTCACGGATCTTATCTGCCGGTGCATCCCAAGCGACACGTCAACGCGTCGCAATCGACGGCCGACGTCTGCCACACCGCAGCTCGGATGACGGTGCTCGATCGATGGAGCGGATTGCGGCGGACGCTTCGAAGATGCGTCGCGGCATTTCGCGCCAAGGCGGCGGAGCTGCGACCGGTCATCACGATCTCGCGCACCTGCCTCCAGGACGCATCGCGGGTGTCGCTCGGCGAACTGTTTGGCGGTCACGCAGAGGTGGTCGCTCGTCGCGCCGCCGAAATTGAGCGAAGCGTGCGATCACTCACGCGGATAAATCTCGGTGGCACTGCGATTGGCTCTGGAAGCGGAGCGCCAGCGTCCTATCGCCGCGCGATCGTCGGGCGTTTGAACGAAATCGCAGACCAGAAATTCACCCTGCGGCCCAATCTCTACGACGCGGCGCAGAATATCGACGACCTTGCGGCGGTGTCGGCCGAGCTCGCGATGCTGGCGGAGGCGCTGATCAAGATTGCGCAGGACATTCGCCTGCTCGCGTCGGGTCCGGAAGGCGGCTTCGGCGAAATAACTTTGCCGGCGGTTCAGGAAAGCTCGTCAATCTTCCCGGGAAAAATCAACCCGGTGATTCCGGAGACGATGATCCAATGCTGCTTCCAGGTGTTGGGATGTGAGCGCGCGACGCGGCTTGCGCTCGAGCGCGGCGAGCTGAACTTGAACGTCTTCGAGGGCGCGGCGGCCGCAAACCTGTTCGACGCGCTCGAGCTGATGGAACGATCGGTCGCGCTGTTCGCAGAGCGATGCGTCAGCGGGATCGTCGCGAATCGAAAACGATGCCGCGAACTGGCCTCGCGGGCGCGCTACTAGTCACAGGTTGTTCTTATAATCCTCCTCAATTGCCTTATCGACTTGCTCCGCGAGTTTCTCTCCACCGCCGATTCGCGCGGTCAATATTTTGCCGAACGAAATCTTCCGGCGCTCCTGCCATGACTCCGGCTTCCACAGCTGCGAACGTATGAAAGCCTTGGCGCAGTGGAAGAAACATTCATGCACCGTGACTCGAATCGCCAGCAGCGCGGGCGCGCCGCGAGCCGTGAGCCGAACCAGCAGCTCGGGATCGCCGGTCAACTCCGCGGTCCCGTTGACGCGAAAAGTCTCGTCGGTGCCGGGAACGAGAAAAATTATTCCGACGTTCGGATTTGCCAGAATGTTCCTGAGACTGAACATCAAGCGGTTGCCCTTGCGCTCAGGAATCAGCAGCGTGTGCTCGTCTTCCACCGTAACGAAGCCGGGACCATCACCCTTCGGCGAAGCGTCCCCATTGCCATCAGCGTCAGCGGTCGCCAGCACCAGAAACGGAGACCTCCGAATGAAATCGATCGCCGGTTCGTCGAGCGCCGAAAGGAGCTTCTTCGGAGTCATCGGATTCGGCTCGCCGAGCAGCGCCTGCAGTTGAGCGACTGTTTCAATTCGATGGTCAGAAGCGTTTCCCATTTTCCAATCCTCCGATTAGTCAGTCGCCGGTTGGCCGGTCCTCACGATCCCACGCATCCACCGACTGCGCAATTCCATTTTCCAGCGACGAAAATGATTCGGTATATCCCGCGTCCCTCAGCGACGAGAGTTCAGCTTGGGTGAAGCTTTGATACTTGCCCGCCAGACTACTGGGAAACGGCACATAGTCAATCGCGCCGGCGCCAAGGCGCGCGATCAGTATTTTGGCGACGTCGTTGAAAGTGCGCGCCTGTCCGCTGCCGACGTTAAACACGCCTTTGCGCACGGGGCCCGCGGCCAGCGCCAGGTTCACCCGAACGATGTCGTTCACAAAAACAAAATCGCGCCGCTGTTCGCCATCGGCGTATCCGTCGGTGCCCTCGAACAGTCGCGCGCGCCCGTTCGCCTTCAACTGGCAATAGAGCTGAAACACCATCGACGCCATTTTGCCCTTATGCGATTCGCGCGGCCCGTAAACGTTGAAGTATCGGAGGCCGGCGACAGTGCTCGCGGCTTTCGCGGAAACGCTGCGGACGTGATGGTCGAAGGCGAGTTTGGACAGCGCGTATAAATTGAGCGGACGCTCGTTTTCGCGTGAGGGATCGAAGGCGCTGGACGCGCCGTACACCGATGCGCTCGACGCATACACCAACGGAACTTTGCTCGAGAGTGCGAAGTGAAGAATCAACTTCGAGAACGTAAAATTGTTCTCGATCATGTAGCGGCCGTCGGTGTTGGTCGTGTCAGCGCACGCGCCCTGATGAAAAATTGCATCGATCCGATCGGGAAGCGACTTGCGTTCGATGGCGCGGCCGAATTCGTCGGGCAGCATGAAGTCCGAGAACTTCAGATCGCGCAGGTTGCGGAAGTTGTCGCCGCGGCGATCGACCACAAGGACGTCGGTGACACCCTTGGCGTTCAACGCGGCCAGCAGGTTGCTGCCGATGAAGCCCGCACCGCCGGTTACAATGATCATCGCTTCACTAATTCACGGTCGCGCAATTCTGGCGTCATTGTAGCTGTTGATCGAGCCCCCGGTCATTGTCTGCGAGTGGAACATTCGAGCCGCGGACCACAAATTGAATTGTCTGGAACGCGCCGCCCGAGTCGCGAACTATTGCGAGAGTGTGCGCGCCAGGCGACGGCGTCCAGAGCAACTCACCGCGAACCGGCGCGAGCGCGCGTCCATCAAGCATCCAATGAGAATCCCAAGCGCCGCGGCTGGCCTCGAACACGACGCGCTGCGCGGCCGCGGGGATGTCGGGGTCCAGCGCAATGATCGTATCGGCCGCCGGCGAAAGGATTTGCGGGCTGGAGTGGTCGAGATTGGTTGGCGTTCCAGCCGGCTGGGTTTCCGCGATGAACCATTCCTGGCGCGCCGGCTCAACGGCGCCGGGGAAGCTCACTTCGCGGAGAGCCACGCCCGGCGGCCGCGAGATCCTGGCCGCTGCCGAAACGGTCGTGCAGATAATTCATCACGGCGAGCCAGGTGGGCGCGGCGCCGGTGATTCCGGTCACGTCGCGCATCGGCGCGCCCGAAGAATTTCCGACCCAGACTCCCACCGTGAACCTGTCCGTGTAACCGACGCACCAGTTGTCGCGCATGTCCTTGCTGGTACCCGTCTTGACCGCGCTCCAGTAGCGGGTCGCGAGACTGTTCTCCAGGCCAAACGTGGTACTGCGGCTGGCCCGGTCGGATAGTACATCGGAAATCACGAATGCGGCCGCATTCGAGTATATCTGAGTATGTGTCTGAGTATCGGCGTCAGTAGTAAGTCGAAGATCCGAGTAGCTACCGCCATTAGCCAGTGTGCGGTATGCATTCACCAACTGCCAGAGCGTCACATCGGCGGATCCAAGCGCCAGCGCGGCGCCGTAGTAGTCGCCCTCCTCGACCAGGCCGCTGAAGCCGAGTCGTCGCAATCGATCCGCGAACACTTCGACGCCGACCAAGTCCGTCGTGCGCACGGCCGGCACGTTCAGCGACGACGCCAGCGCGGTGCGCATCGAAACCAGGCCCCTGAACTGGCGATCGTAGTCGAGCGGGCGGTAAATTCCGCGCTGCTCGGGCAATTCGAGCGGAGTGTCTTCGATCAGCGATGCGGCAGTGAGCAAATGCTTATCCACCGCGAGCGCGTAGAGGAACGGCTTGAGAGTCGAACCGGGCTGGCGCGGCGCACGGATGGCGTCGAAGTCGGGCGCGTTCGAAAGATCGCCGGCACCGCCGACATACGCCCATACTTCGCCAGTGGAATTCTCGACGACGATCACCGCGCCGTCATCGACGCCTCGATCGCGAACGTCGATGATTTGGCGATGCAGGGTGTCGATGACGAAACGCTGGAGTTCGCGATCGAGGGTGCATCGCGCGGAAGTGTTCCCGCCGTTCAGCAGACGCTCGGCGAGATGGGGCGCGAGTGCGACTCGCGCGTAGTCGCTGCCGCGGCTCGAGAACGCGCTGTCGAGCGCCGCGGCAATCGCGGATCGCGACGGGCCAGCCGATCCGCGCACGCGGCTGAATGCATCCGCGCGAATCGCGACTGATTTGCGGCCCGCATTCGGCGCCCGAATCAACGCGGCGAGCACGGCGGCTTCGGCAGAGTCGATTCCGTGTGGCAGTTTGCCGAACATCACGCGCGACGCGGCGGCGACGCCCTGCAATTCTCCGCGATAGGTAACCAGGTTCAGGTAAGTTTCGAGGATTTCTGTTTTCGACCATCTTCGTTCGATCGCGAGCGCAGCAAAGATTTGCCTGAATTTTCGGAGGATCGATTTGCGCGCCTGCGACCTTCCGAGTGTGGGATCGATCAGCGGCGCGAGTTGCATCGTGATCGTGCTGGCGCCACGGCTCTTACCGCCGACCAGTACCCGCGACACGGAAGCAGTGAGCGCGAGCACGTCAACGCCGTGATGGCTCCAGAAGCGGTGATCCTCGGACGCCACGATCGCATCCGTGAGCGCCGGCGAGATTTCATCGAGCGGCGTCCACGCGAACCGCCGGCCGTGGCGATCGATTCTCAATTCGTGAACCGGATCGCCGTTGCGATCGAGCAGTTGTGCTTCCGACGGCCGCCACTGCGCGCGCACCTCGGCGAAAGTCGGCGGCGACGGTCGAGTGACCGCCAGCATCAGCACCGCGATTGCCGCGAGCGGAAGGCCGAAGATTGCGAGGCGACGCAACATCTAGGGCGCGACCTCGAACGGAGCATTCGGAAGCTCGCCGATCATATCCGGTTCGTAGAGCGCGCCGACGTGCGTCGCGGGTAGCTGGAAGGTGCCCGATTGATTGAGGCGAATCGTGTACTCGATGTCGAAGGTCCCCTTCGGCACGTAGTCGTAGTATGCGCGGAAAGCGTCGAAGGCGCGCTCGGAATAGATCGGCCACACGAAACTCTCGGTGTCGATCTTTTCGCCGGAGGTTGCGATTTCCGAATCGCGCGCCAGCCCGGTGCCGAGATGCGACGCGCCGGCGGGAATCGGATCGTTCACGACCACCCAGGTCATGTCGGTCTGCGCTTCGATCTTCAGATGCACTCGCACGAGGTCGCCGCGTTTCCAACCGCGAGGATTCGCATTCTCGGCCGGCAGGAGCGTGCGAGTGATTTTGTAACCGCTGGAAAAAGGCTGCGTGAATGGAACCGCCGCGAGCGCGCGAATCTGCGCCCATGGATGACCGCTCCCAGAATGATCGATCTTCAAATCTGAAGCTGCGGAGGGCCAGTCGAACGACAGGTTTCCGCCCTTCGGATCGTTTGCCCAATCCAGCTTATGCGTCGCCGTCTGGATCGACGCGCTGGTGATGCCCGCGACGGGCGTCGATTCGAAAGCGCCGGCAAACTTCTTGACCGCCAGCGTGCCCCACGCGTTGGTGATCGTTTCGGTCCACGCGCCGCGCATCTGCAATGCCAACGCGCCGCGCATCACGAGCGGCAGGTCGTCGCGCCACAGATTATTGTCGAGCAGCAGCAGCGCAAGCCGAACCATGTTGCAGTCAGGCGAGGCCATCAGCCACCACAGGTCGTTGCGCGGGTTGCTCGACAGATGCATCGCCGTCCCCTGTTCGTTGAGCCGCGCGCGCATGATTTGCTCAACGTCCTTGAGGCGGTGATCGCGATCGGGAATTTGCGGAACACGCAGCAGGATACTCCACCAATCGATCACGGCCGAGTCGGGCCACAGATTTGGATCGATCGTGATGCTGCTGAGCATCGCCGGATCGGCGTGACCCGAGCGGGCGAGCGCGTCGATTGCGGCGAGTTTGCGCAACGGCAAGTCGGCGGCGAGGATTGGCCCGTCGCGCACGATCTTGCCCTCGACGAAATCGCTCAGGCCTTTCTCAAGCGTCGCCTCCGTGTCGGCGGGAATAGTCAGTCCAGCTTCATGCGCGATCGAAATGAAATAGGCAGTTAGTACCTCACTGCCATTAGTCATTGTGGGAAAATATTTCAGCAGTCCGTCCGCGTCGGTGTACGATGGCAAGTCCGCGATGATCGCGTTCCACAATTTTGGATCGCCGAGCGCGACGGCGACTGAAGTGCGCTGCTCGAGGCATCCGTAGGGATACTGGCGCATCCAGTCGCGCACTCCGTCGAGTCCCGCCGCGAGCGTGGGGCTGAGCGAGATCTGCACGCCGCCCACGCCGACAATTGCGTCGGTAGGCCGCGCGACTGGCTGGACGATCGGCTTGTCGAGTTGCAACAACGTGGCCTGGATTGCGCGGACTGGCACGGCGGGTATCACACGCTGCGTGATCAGCAGATGATCGGACGGGCCGTGCTCGACGCTCGCATCGACGTGATACTTGAGTTCGCGCGCGACGGTGGGCACCGCGACATTCCACGAGACGGTCGTGCCCTGGCCGGGAGCGAGCGCGATCTTTTGCGGCGGCGGTACCTGCGCGAGTCCGTCGATCTTCGCTTTCACGGTCGCGTCGAAAGCGCGATCCGACGCGTTGCGCACGGTGAACTCGGCGGCAAATGAATCGCCGTTTCGAATGATCGGCGATACGCCCGATAGCAACATCAGATCCTGGGTCGAGCGGATGCTCGCCGAGCCGGTGCCAAACTGATCGACGCCGGAGTCGGCGATCGCGACGATTCGAAAACTGGTCAGCGAATCATTGAGCGGCACCTCGACCGTGGCGTCGCCGTTCGAGTCGAGTGCGACGGACGCTTTCCACAGTAGCAGCGTATCGAACAGTTCGCGCGTGATCTGATGGCCGCCGCCGCCGCCCGGCGGAATCGCCTTGATTCCGAAGTGGCGCTTGCCGACGACTTGCATCTCAGCGGTCGAAGTCTCGACCTGGTACGCGCGCCGGCCCATCATCGCGTCGAGCAGTTTCCAACTGTCGTTGGCGCGCAGCTCGAGCAGGCCCTCGTCAACCGCGGCGACTGCGATCGTGCCACCGGGCGCGGGCGTTTTGCCGTCGAAGGTTCTCACCGAAACTTTGACGAGCGCCTTGTCGCGCACGTGATAAACGGATTTTTCCGGCGATACTTTGACGCTCAGCCGATGCTCCCGCCAGCCCACACGAATCTCCGCGATGCCGAGCTTGAATGCCGGCTTCCCGAGATCGAGCATCGCAGTCGGCTGCACGCCGGCGATCCTGCCGCGGACTACCAGCGCGGAGACGAACACGTTGGGCGCCCAGTCGCGCACCGGCAGCGTAACGACAGGATTGCGTCCCGGCAAATGCACGATCGACGCGGCCAGCACACCCTCGCGCTCGACGGTGATGAGCGCAGTTGCCTCGGCGAACGGCATCCGCACCTGGAAGCGCGCGACCTCGCCGGGCTCGTAGGCGGGCTTCTCAGGGATGAAGTCGATGCGGTCGTCGTCGCGGCCGGCGAACCACTCGCGCTCATTGCCGGGAATGAAAATTTCGCTGTTCGCCGAACTCGAGTTGCCGGCGTCGTCGGTCACGGTCGCCTGTATGATCGCGTCGCCGGTCACCGGCGGTTTCGCTTCGCATGCGAGTCGTCCGAGAGCGTCGGTCACGCCCGCGCACAATTCGCCGGCGAGCTTCGTTTCCTGCGTGTTCTCGTAGGCGTAGAAACCGCCGATCAGCCGCTTGCGATACGAATATTGGAGGCGGCTGAAAATATCGACGCGAATCGGCGCGTGCGCGATCGGTCTGCCCGCATCGTCAACCACTGCGAGATGCGCGCGAACGACGCCCGGCGACGACGCCCAATCCTCGACCTGGATTCCGACCAGACGCTGCGCCGGCCAAATCATCACGTTGTTCGATACCGTCTGGCTCTCGCCGTTGGGGTCGCGGTATTCGAGCTCCGCGTGCACCTCGACCGGCGTCGGCTGCCGCGGTATGTCGCTGATGTCGGTGCGCGCGCCGCCGGCCGCGTCAAGCGTGAGATCCTTGCGCTGATGAACGCCGGGATTCTGTTCGGTCTCGCCGCCCTCCGAGAATCCTTCGCTGCGCACGATTCCCGCCTGCACGTTGCCGTTGGCGAAAACGTAATCGTCGAAGTCGGCGAACTGTGGCGACGCGTTCTTGTTGATCTGGCTGCGAAGCGTGACCGGCAGGCCCTTGGCCGCGCCGCCCGACAGGTACTCGGCGCTCAGATCGACCGGAAAGTCGGTCACAGCGACCAGCGGCTGCGCGGGAACTTTGATCGCGGCCTTCATCAGGGGAATTCTAAATTCCTCGACGCGAAAATTCCCGGTGGTGAGTTCCTGATTGGATTGATCGCCGATATCGCCACCACCATCGGCACCCGCTGTCGGACTCGGCGTGGCAGTTTTGCGGCGCGACATTGTGACGTTGTACGTGCCCAGCTTTGCGGCTTGCGGAATCCGCCAATCATTTTCAGCGCTGCCCGAGTCGGTCCACTTGAGATCGAAATCGTAGTGCTGATCGCCGCCGGAGAAAGTAATTGAAAGCGTGTCGGGCAGATTTTCCTTCGGCACCAGCGACAATCCATCCAGAGTCTTGGCGCGGATGTAATGCTTCATGTGAACCGTCTCGCCGGCGCGCAGCAGCGTCCGATCGAAAACGGTATCGGCGATGTATGGTGACGGTTGATACTCGGTCGGGAGATGAAAGCGCCACGCCTCGATTCCCTGCTGCCAACTCGAATGCACGAAGCTGAAGTCCTCGCCCGACTGCGCGGTGACGAGCAGCCCGCGATTCAGTCCGCTGAGCGCTTCGACCTGGTTGGAAAAATAGTCGCTTTCGTGATCGGTCTGCGTCGAATCGCATTGAGGAAGACTCGCGAACGCCGACGACGTGGGCACCATCGCGAGGCCGCGCGCGTCGGTGCGGCCGGTCCACAATTCGGTCCCGCGGCAATCCGCAATCGCGACCTCCGCACCGCCGACCGGACGCCCGCTCTCGAGCGCCGTCACCCACACCAGCGAGTTCGCCTGCCCCTGCTTGAAGTGGACCGCGAGATTGGTGACCAGCGCGGCGGTTGGAACGTACATCGGCTTGGGCGCGCCGAGCAGAACGGTGCCGAGGCGAGTGCTCTTCAATTCGACGATGTACAATCCCGGCCGCTTGAGCGGAATTCCCATCACCTCGAATGCGCTGGGGCCGTTGGGCTTCGGCATCGCGAATTGTTTCGCGCCGTCCGCGTTCTCGCCGCTGAACACCGATTCGGCGCGCTTCGCCTCGGCCACCCGGTTGAGCCACGACAGAACGTCGCCCGCGTTGGGCTGCGGCACGCGCCAGAGCGTCGCCTCGATTCGAGCCAGCAGGGAACTGTCCGCGTTACCGCCCAGCTTCAGTTGAGCGCCGGCGATCTGTGCTTCGAGATTTCTCACCGTGACCGGGAGCACCGGATCGGCCTGCTCGATAATTCCGAAACGGGCCGAGAACTTGGCCAGCGGTGGAAACTCACCGGTCTCGACGGTCATCGGAAAGCGCGACGCGTTGGCCAGTTCGCGGCCGGATCCATCGACCAGCTTCGGCGGGATCTCGATTTTGTACTGCGACGATTCTTTGAACGGACCGTTGAACGCGAGCGACGATGTTTCGCCCGGATCTACAAGCACCGCGAAACGGCGCGCACCGTCCGGATCGACCAGCGCGATCTGTTTTGCCTGCGCGGCCGAGATCGCGGCGGAGAACGAAAGTGTGATCGGCGTCAGCGGGATACATCCGGCCTTCGCACTTTCGCGCTCGCATAGTATTTTCGCCTCGAACAGTTTGCGCGTCTTGTAACTGATCGTCTGATCCTGATCGGTAGCGATTCCGCTTTTCGATTTGATGCCCTTGCCCCAAATCAGCGTCACCGCCGCGTTGTTCGGGAAGCGCTGACGAGCCTGCAGGATGACGACCGTCTTCTTCGCGGTCAGATCCGCGAATCGCTTCAGCAAAATCTCGCGGTCGGCGCCGCTCATGATCGTCGCGCCAACGGTCTGCGGCATTCCCTCGACCGAAAAGCCGGCATGCTCGAGAATCGACGCCGGGTCCGGCTCGGCGTCGAGGATCAGTACGAACGCCTGCTCCTCATCTATATTGCTGCTGTCGGACCACGGCCGCTGATCGACGATCGACGGCCCGCCGGTGTCGAAGTTGAACGCGCGCAGATCGCTGAAAGCATTCCCCGCCAGCGACTTCAGACCCGCCCGCAGCTTGAACGTGCAGCGCAGGCCCGCCGGCAAATCATGATCGAAGTCGTACGACCAGTTGCGGCTATCGATCCATCGCCCCGCGCCCTTCGCCGGGCAATCGATATTGAACGGGGCGGTCGTGTCGCGCGGATCGCCGAGCGGGACCATCGGCTCGGAGAATCGCGCGGTCACCTGCCTGACTTGCTTGACCGTTCCGCGTGGCGAGAAGCGAACCACCGACGGTGATCCTCCGCCGACTGCGGACGGAACTCTGAATACCCCGACGGCCGCGATGATCGACAATGCGGCCGCGGCCAGACGTGGAATCAAAAATGTGGATCGATTCAGCCGACCAGTATCCGATCGCACGCTATTGATAGGAGTTCCTCCCGGACCGCCAGTGGACGCGTGGGCTGCCGACCAATGCAATCTGCCGTCACAATGAACCGCGCGACGATTACCCGCAAGCGTGCTAGGCGGCGCGGTAGAGGCGCGCGGCTTTCGCGTGACGCTGCGCGATTTCCTTGCGCAAAGCGGCGGGCTTGAGCACCTCGATCCACGGCCCCATGCTCATTATCCAGTTCGCCAATTCGGTCGTGCCCTTGACGGTCATCGTCATGACAGTCGTGCCGTCGCGGTTGCGCGCGAAACGCTGGCTGCGATGAATCGTGCGCGATCGCACGTACGCCTCGGTCTGTTCGCTGAGAATCTTAAGCTCGACTCTGGTCTCGGGCCCATCGACGATTCCGAAAGTCCCCTCGGTATGTGCCGCCGGATCGAAGTTGCGCGGAAAGGCGAAGCGCACCGGAGTGCCGTCGGCTTCGCGGATGAAATCGACCGAGCGGATTCGCTCCACCGCCAGGTAAGTGATCGCCCTGCGCCGATGGCTGTGGCCGAGCAGGTAGAGACCGCCGCGATAGGCGATCAGCGAGTATGGATCGAAGTCGTGCGGGTGGCCTTCGCCGGTCAGACCGGCGTAATCGACCTTGAGTCGAGTCTGATCCAGCAGTGCACGCAAGATCACGTCGAGCTGTTCGCTGAAATCAGTGTAGTCCTTGGGTGCGTAAGGGACGGCGTAAAACTTGCGCTCGAGACCCGCCAGCCGCGTCTGCTGGGTCAAGCTGAGGTTCTCGTAAACCTTGTCCCACAGCCCCTCGACGCCTTCCTTCAACACCGTGCCTTCCAGGAACTTGAGCACGGTGAGCGAGAAATACAGCAGCGCCACCTGGTACGAAGATGCCTCCGCGGCTTTCATCGAACTGACCAGGCGGAGTTTGCGATCGCCGCCGGTGCCGACAACTTCGACCAGCGGGCCTCCATGCCAGTCGGGCAGTTCGCTGCGCAGCACCGCCACGTATCGTGCGAGCGTGCGCTCGGAGATCTCCAGGCTCTCGGCGATCGATTTGAAGCTCCAGCCGTATGGCTTCGAGAACAACCCGGCGGCGATTCGCGCCAGCCGAATCGCCGCGCCATAGGTCGGCTTGCGGTTAAGCTTTTTCATGCTCACATCCAATCATCACATTTGTCGACTGACAACCGTTGTCAGTGCGCTGATGTAAGTTTGCAAAAGCTGACTCCCGATCCATAGTTGTGCCGCGATGATTCGTCTTCATTACTCAAACCGGCTCGAAAATCTGATCGCGCCGCTCGCTACGGCCGTTGCGGAGCATCAGCGGCGCGATCCGCTCGAGCGGGTGTCGATTGTCGTGCCCAACCGCGTGGTCGAGCAATTCGTTCGCCATCGGCTGGCCGAATCGATTGGCGTCGCGGCAAACCTGGATTTCCCCTTCCTCCGACGCCACCTGGCCGACCTTCTCCAATCGGCCGACAAGAATCTCAGAATCCTGGAAGCAGATGAGCTCCAGCTCGTCCTCTTCGAGTGCCTGCGAAGTTCCAGTCATCGCGACGACTCCGAATTGAAGCCGGCGCGCGACTACATCGATGGCGGATCCAAAACGGATGCCGACGTCGAGCTGAGAACGCTGCTGCTGGCCGCGCAGTTGGCGCGGCTGTTTCGCGAATACTCGATTTCGCGGCGGCGCATGATCGGCAAATGGCGCGCTGCCCGCCGCACCGACATCGACGCGATGAGCGAAACCGAGCGATGGCAGCGGCATCTGTGGCAGTTAGTATTCGATTCGCACGGTCGCGTGCGCGACGAGTGGCTGCTGCATCGCGAGACTCGGCTGATGCTGCTACCCGACGCGTTCGCGGCGATCGGCGACTTTCAACTCACACCAGCCATGCGCGGCACGCTTCACGTGTTCGGCGCCTCATACGCGGGAAATGCGTACGCGGAGATTTTTGCGAGACTCGGTGCGCTCGGCGACATTCGGATCTACGCGCTCAATCCTTGCCGTGAGTTTTGGGACGACGTGGACACTTCGCGCCGCGGCGCGCTGGCCGGATGGGCTCATCGGGCGGACAAAATCGGCGACCAGCTCGCTGAATCCGAAGATCCGTTCTCGTTGAATGGTGCGTCCGACCCGCCTGCTCTCAGGCTCTGGGGGCGGCCGGGCCGCGAATACATCCGCTTGCTCAACGAACTGACGCAGTGCGATTTCGCGCCGCTGTTTTCCGAACCGATCTCCAGCGAGACGCCGACGGTGCTCGAGCGGCTTCAGCAGAATATCCTCGATCGGGAGCCTCAACCCGCAAATATCGACGATGGCAAGGGCATGCCGTCGGAACCGCGAATCAGTTTTCTGGCGTGTCCCGGAATTCGACGCGAAGCCGAAATCGTCGCCAACGAAATCTGGTCGATCGTTCGCCGCAACGAAAAACTCGCCACTCAAGGCAACGCGGAGCGCATTCGCTTCCACGAGATCGCGGTGCTGATTCCGGACGCGGCGGTTGACGACTACGTCGCGCAGATCGACAGCGTCTTTCGAAAGCAGCACCGAATCCCGATCGATTTCGTCAGCCGTAGTATCGCCGGCGCGAGCCGTGTGGCCGAGGCCGTCGATCTGCTCCTGCAATTGCCGAGCGGCCGCTTCTCGCGCGCGGAAATGATCCGGCTGCTGACGCATCCCGCCTTGAACAACCAAGGCGAAAGTGAAATCGACACCGGGAAGTGGCGGCGCTGGAGCGAAGCGCTGGGACTTTTTTTCGGCGCTGACGACGACGACCTGAAGGACACCTATATTCCGCGCGGCCTCTACCATTGGGATCAGGCGATCAAACGCCTCGCACTCGGCACCATGATGACGGGTCGGCGCGGCGGCGATCCCGCAATTTATGCGAACGGAGCAAGCGAGCCCGGCTACCTGCCCGCTGAAGTCGCGCAGGATGACCTCGAGAGCGCGGCGCGTTTCATGCGCGCGGCGCGCGCGCTAATCGCCGACGCGATCGCTATCCGCGATGCGCGGCTGACGCCACGAGAATGGTCGCGGATGCTCAGCGAATTCGTTAGCGCATACATTCGGCCGGAGGCTGCGATCGATGAGCAGGTCAGGGACAGGTTCCTGGAGGCAATCGAGGCGGTTGGCGAATCAAAACTGAGCGTCGGTCCGATGACCTACGAGTCGGCGCGCGAGGTGATCGCGGCGCGAGTCACCGATCTCGAATCGCGTCGGGGCCAATACTCGGAAGGCGGCGTCGCGATCGGATCGCTTACGTCGTTGCGATCGATTCCATTCAAAGTGATTTTCGCGCTCGGGCTGAACGACGCTGTCTTTCCCGAGCGCGAACGCAGCGAACCGCTTGATTTGCGGACGCTCAAGCGCGTCGCCGGCGACGTTTCTCCGGCAGAACGCGATCGTTATCTGTTTCTCGAAACGATCCTCGCGGCGCGCGAGCGAATTTTCTTCTCCTACATCGCTCGCAACGCGAAGACCGGCGATGACCTCGAACCTTCGCCGGTCATTCGCGAGCTGCAGACCATGCTGCGCGGATTCGTCGATAAGACGACGCTCACGAAGCTGACGGTGAAACATCCGAACAGCCGCTACGATTTGAAATACTTCCCGGAACTGGACGCCGGCGCCTCATCCGAGGTCGAGCATGAATTCGTGAGCTTCGACCCGGATGCGCGGCGTGGCGCCCGGATGCTCGCGCTGAGAACGCGGATCGATCCCGCTGCGGACGAAAACTTGCGGGATCGTTTCGGCGCGAAATTGAACGAGCGTCTGGACGAGGAGCTGCAATTCGCTAAATTCGATACGTCGTCCAATGCCACAACCGCTGCGGCACGGACGGAAGAGATCGCGCTGCCGATAGCCGCAATCCGAAGATACCTCGAATGCCCGTTGCAAGGCGCCGCGCGCTATTCGCTCGGAATGCTCGAGGACGAGGACGCGCCGGAGGAGGCTGAGGACGAACCGATCGAGCAGTCGCGCCTCGAGCGCGCGGTCATGCTGCGCAATGTTTTCTGGCGCACCGGCGGCCAGCTCGAGATGATTGCCGGGGAATACGCGCGCGAAGTCCGAGTCGCGCAGAGCTATGGCAACGCACCGGCCGGGCTATTCGCCGAGGCCGCTGAAGAAACCGATACGCCGGCGCTGCGCAAGTGGATCGCGCAGGCTTCCCAAGCGGGCGTGAGCGATTTCGCCGGGTGGAAAGATATCCGGATTGGGCGCGCCGACGAGTTCGCCGACGCTGCCGAGGTCCTTGCTCCGATTGTTCTGAATGTTGACGTCCGTCGTCACGACGGAACGACAGTCACGCAGCGCGTGAGTCTCTACGGCACGATTCGCGGCGTGTCGGCCGAAGCAGGCGTCGCGATTAACTGCGTGCTGCACAAAACGATCAAAGCCAAAGATTTTCTGCCGGCGTTTCTGAATGCAATCGTCCTTGCCGGCGCCGGAATACAATTGCCCGCACAATTTCGCTCAATCGTGATCGGAACGCAGTCGGAAAAGCTGACGCAATGGACTCGCGACTTCCGACCGATCGACCAACCTTCGGCGCTCGCTTACCTGGGCATCGTCGTCAGCGACCTGCTCTCAACCGGCAACGACTATTTCCTTCCAATCGAGGCGGTCGAGAATGTCGTCAAGCAAATGGACGACGAGAAGAAAACTCGCGATCTGGTCGATACCGTCGAACAGGTTCTGCTCAACGATTTCTCGACGTGCAGCTCTGACTACGGCCCCGTGCGCAACCCGAGAGACTTCGATCCGCCGGACGAAACAACGATCGAACAGATCGTTCCGCGCCGCTACAGCGCGATCAGCGGGATTTTCAAATGAGCGCGAGCGGCACTAACGACAACGGCGAATATTTCCGGCCCGCGATCCTCGATCAGATTCTCGGCGGCGGCCACAAGGTGATCGACGCCAGCGCCGGCACCGGCAAGACCTTCACCATCGAGCGCATCGTCGTTGAACTTCTGCTCACCGGCGACGCTCAGATCAACCAGATCCTCGTCGTTACGTTTACCGAAAAGGCCACGGCGGAGCTGCGCGCGCGAATCCGCGCGACGATCGAAGACGTTATGTCCGGCGCAAGCGCCGAGAACGCGCACCCATCAGAGCTGCGGCGCCTCGGCGACGACGAGCGCGAGCGGCTCAGAGCCGCGTTGTTTTCGTTTCATCACTCGCCCATCCACACGATTCACAGCTTCTGCCATCGGATGCTCACCGAGCTCACCTTCGACAGCGGCGTTCGCTTCGGACTTGATTTGACCAGTGGCCGTCACGAGTTCCACGAAGCGTTGCGCGCCGAACTGCGCGAGAAGTTGAAGTCCGACGCTCGCGTCGAGCGCCTTGTCGCCGAGTGGCTCTCGGACGAGAAGCGCACTTCAGCCACGCTCGAGGATCTGCTGTGGCGCGCGCACTCGCAACGCTATTTGCGAACCGCGGGACCCGAAATCAATCGGCAGGCGCTGACCTGCTTGATGAATGCGTTCGACTGCGAACGCGCTGGTCAAGGCATTTCGTATCGCGGCAGTCAAATATGACGCGAGTGATGATGCCATCGCCGCGACGGGTGAGCTCGAAACGATCATCAATCGCGCAGATCGCTCGATCGCACTGCTGGCAGATGGGCTTCGCGATTTCGATCTCGCGACGCATCTGTGAACCAGCCAACGCCCGCCGCGTGCAAAGCGAAAAGCGTCCATGGTTCCCGGATCAGATGCCGGATCGGGTGCGCGCGATCATCGATGCGGCCAAGCAGGTGCGGGCGGCGCTGGCGCTCGAGCCGCGCGCGGTTGACGAATTGCTGCCCGGCGTCGTCGCTCGCATGGACGCCCGAAAACGCGAGCGCGGAACGCTCGACTACGAGGACATGCTCGCGTGGCTGGCGGACGCGCTCGACGGTCCTCGTGGAAAATCGCTGGCAGCGACACTGCGCGAGCGCTACCGCGTGACGCTGATCGACGAATTCCAGGACACCGACGAACTTCAGTGGAAAATCTTTCGACGGGTGTTCGTCGAAGGCGGCGGTAACACGGTCTATGTAATTGGGGATCCGAAGCAGGCGATTTACGGATTCCGCGGCGCCGACGTTCACGCCTATCTCGAAGCGCGCGCCGAACTTTCCGCTTCAGGCGCGGGGATAGTGACCTTGCGCGAAAATTTCCGCTCGACCGCCGACATGATTGAGGCGGGCAATCTGATATTCGATCAGAGCGCTGTACCGCCGCTGTTCACCGGTAAAATAAAATACGACCCGCCGGCCGAATGCGGACGGCCCGCTCTGAGAGCTATCGCGGCGAACGGTAAGCCGATCGCACCTGTGACCCTCGTGAAGTTCGAGCCGCGCGATGAACGCTACAAGTTCTCGCGGCGCATGCGCGAAGCGATCGGCGCCGGGATCGCGCGGGAGATTCGCCGGATCATTCTGGAACCGGAATACGCAATCAAAATGTTTGACGGCGGAGAGGTGCTTCGCCAGGTCTCAGCCAGCAACATTTTCGTCCTGACCCGGACCAATCGCGACAGCGTGGAACTCTCCAAGCATCTGCGGCAGGCCGGCGTCGCGTACGCCTTCTACAAACAGGACGGGCTTTTCCAGACTCGCGAGGCTGCCTACATTCTCGATCTGCTGAGAGGAATCGACCAGCCGGGCCGCCGCTCGAACCGTCTTAAGGCGTGGGCGACGCCTTTTTTCGCCGTCGAGCATTGCGACCTTGGCCGGCTTGACGACGAACGCACCGCGCAGCCGATGCTCGAGCGGCTGTTCGATTGGCGCGCGATTGCCGAGGCCGGGCGTTTTGCCGAGCTGTTCGACGCGTTGCTCCATCAGAGCGGACTGGTCGAGCGCGAATTGCTGTTGTCAGACAGCCGGCGCGAGCTCACGAACTACGAACATATTTTCGAGATTCTGACTCAACAGACATCGCGGCATGGAATTGTGCTCGCCGAAATAATCGAGCTGCTCGACTCCTACATCTCCGAACGCGCGACACCGCCGGGCGACGATTCGAACGTGCAACGCCTCGAAGACGATCGCGATGCCGTTCAAATCATGACGATCCACAAGAGCAAAGGCCTCGAGGCCGACGTCGTCGCACTCTACGGCGGATTCTTCGCGAACAACACCCCCGAGCCGGTGCGGGTCTTTCACCTCGGAAACGAACGCCGCCTCGCGATCGGCAAAGAGGCGCGCGAGCTCCACAAGCTGGCGCTCGATCAAGAGCGCGATGAAGAAGATCAGCGCTTATTATACGTCGCGCTCACCCGCGCACGCGCCAAATTGATACTGCCGTGCGTCCCGAACGGAACGCTGAATCGTAATCGCGACCTCACCGGATTCTACAAACCATTGAACGAGCGGCTTCGCGTCCTCGATCGCGATGCTCGATCGCGAACCCTCTTCACGACTGAAACCGCGGTCGCTCCACCCGCCGATTCGAACAATAAAAGGCTCAAACATAACGCGCCCGACGACACTGGCCTCTGTGACTGGCTGGACTCGACGTCCGAACCCGTTGTGCGCGAGCACGAATTCGCTGATCTGCTTGCACGTCATCCAGGCTTGATCGTCGAATCTTACACCTCGCTGCAGGCTGCTGATCCCGAGGACTTCAAAACCAGCATCGACGCGATCGATGCGCGCGTCGGCAACCTTGACTTGCCCGGCGGACGCCACGTCGGCATTTTCCTGCATGAAGTAATCGAGAAGCTTGATTTCGATTCATTCGGCGACGCGCCCGATCTGCATTCATGGATGGCGCGCGACGATGTGCGCGAATTGTTCGCGGGCGCGATGCGCCGACACGGCGTTGACGATCCACGATGGCTGGACCGAGGCCGCGAAATCGTCTTCAACACGCTCACTTCGCGGGTCGCGCTCGGTGAATCCGTACTCGACGGCGGACTCTGGCGGCTGAAGAGCGTCCGCGAAATGGAGTTCGCCTATCCGATTCCCGAAAGACATCACAACTTGCTGAGCGACACTTCGAACGGAGCGTGGACAGTCGGCCGGGGCTTCATCAAGGGATTTATCGATCTGGTATTCGAGCGCGACCAGCTTATGTACTTCGCCGATTGGAAGGGCGACCAGCTGCAATCGTACGAGCCCGCCGCACTGGCGCAGCACGTGAACCGTCATTACCGGTTGCAGGCGCGCATATACTCAGTCGGTGTAGTGCGCTTACTAGCTATTCACAATGAGCGCGAATATGACGCGCGGTTCGGCGGCCTCCTCTACGCATTTGTTCGAGGTGTCTCGCATCCCGGTGACGGCAAAGCCGGATTCTATTTCGCGCGACCGTCATGGAACGAAATAGTCAGTTATGAATCTGAACTAATGAATCGTGAATCTGATTCTGAGGTACGCGCTTGAACGATAGATACTCAATTCTCGGAATGGATACCGCTTCGCGGCGTTTTGAGTCGGCGCGCGGCGGCGCTCGTTCCTCTTTCGACGCTCAAATGCGCGCGCTTGAAGTCGCGGTCGCCGGGCTCAATCTGGCCCCTGAGACCGTCCACCTCGCAGCCGAGCTCGCCGGGCTTGAACCGGCTCTGGGAGCTGATGAGCGAATCGCGTTGATTGTGCTGATTGTCGTTTCCCTGGTCGCGCTCCAGGAAGGAAGCACCTATTTTCCGGTGACCGGTCCACTGTCCGACGCTCCAATGCGCCGGGTGCTGAATGCGCTGTGTGCTGACGGTTTCGGCGCCGGCGCCGTCGATAAGACAGCTGCCGCGATCAACAATCTTCTTCAATCGAATCGCGCGGCTGCCGTGATCGGTCAGCGAGAAGACGAATACAAGCCTCTACTATATATCGCGCCGTACATAATGCATCAGAGTATCTATCACTGCGAACGCGAACTGGCTATTCGACTAGCAATGCTACTGAGTAGTCGTCCGGGAGAGCAGCCGGGCGCGGAACAACTTGCGCGCGCGCTTCACGATGTGATCGCTCGTCCCGTGACGGTACAAGGCCAGCAGATCGTAATGTCCGACGAACAGTCCAGAGTTGTCACCGCTTCCGCGCGCGCGGGACTGACAGTTGTTTCGGGCGGTCCGGGCACCGGCAAGACGTCGATCGTCGTCGCGATCATGCGCCTGATGGTGCGCCTTGGGATCGATCCTTCGCAGATTGTGCTCACCGCCCCAACCGGAAAAGCCGCATACCGGATGGGCGAGTGCGTCAACGAATCGCTGAGTCGAATTGAACAACGCGACGCGGTTGACCAGGCCCTCCTCGATGCGCATATCGAGCCCGCGACGATTCACCGCATCCTCGGTTACTCGCCCGATTCCGGCCGCTTCCGCCACCATCGCAACAATCCGCTTTCGGCAAAGGTGATTATCGTCGATGAAGGATCGATGCTCGACGTCACCTTGATGGAGCGGCTGACAAACGCGATTCAGGCGGGAGCGCGGTTGATCCTGCTCGGCGATGCGAACCAATTGCCGTCGGTCGCCGCCGGTTCTGTGTTGCGCGCGCTGGTCCCATCCGCTGAAGATCGGATCGGGCCACTCGCCGCGGCATCGATGCGGCTTGAAGTGAATCATCGCATGAACAGCGATGACGCGGCGGGTCGCTCGATCCTGCTCGCGGCGCGCGCGATTAACGATGGCGACACCGATCTGCTGCACGCGGTTGACGAAACGAACGCTCCGATCGTGATGCCACGCTCATCAACCAACCAGTTGGCGTTTGCCGGCGTGGAATTTCTTGCGGCTGCGGCGCGGGAGCTCGGCCCGTTCCTCGATCGTTGGTACGTCGATCGAGTGCATGGGGGAACTGAGATTGCCGAGTCAATCAAACATCAGTACGTCGAGCGCGAGCGCGGATTCGACGACGCCGACTGCGCGCGCCTGCGCGTTCTCTTTGCGCACGCCGCAAAATCACGAATCTTGTGCGTGACTCGTGTCTTCGAGACCGGCGCCGAACGGATAAACGCGCGCCTGCATTCGCGCGCCGCTGAATCCGCCGGCGTCGCGGCTGAACTAATTCCATTCGTGGTCGGCGAGCCGCTGATTGTTTTGCGCAACGACTACGAGCGCGGACTCTTCAACGGCGACAATGGAATCCTGCTATGGGTCCGGCGCGGCGACGGCGCACAAGTCCGGATGGCGGTGTTTCCGCGCGGCGACAACTTCGTCGCGTTCCGATTCGAGACCTTGCGCGAATTCGTCGAGCTTGGCTACGCGATGACCGTGCACAAGGCGCAGGGCTCCGAGTTCGACTCGATCGCGATCATTCTTCCCGACAAGCCAATCGCGGTGCTGACTCGCGAGTTGATCTACACCGCCGTCAGCCGCAGTGGAACGTCGGTGGTGATCGTCGGGAATCAAGCGACGCTCAACCAGGCGATCGCCACGCGCGTCGAGCGCTTCTCCGGACTCGCCGATCGACTAAAGATAGAACTCGCCGGCTAATTCTTTGGCGTGTGCGAGATCAGGAATTCGCGCACGCGCTTCACGGTCGCGCCAATCACGTCGGATGACTTCCAGTGCTCGACGAGTTCGGCGTTCGATGCGAGCGCGGCGATCTCCTTCGAGGTCTCCTGTGGATGGTAATCGTCGTTGCCGCACAGAATCATCATCGGCGTCTTGCACGAACGCACGAACTCGCGCGATACGTTGAACACGAAATCGGTGCCGTACATCCGGTCGCGGAACTGTCGCAGCGAAGCGTCGTCAAGCTTTGGACGGTCCGCCTTTAACGACTGCGCCCATCCGTCGAACATCGCGAAGAACAAATCGCGATTGCGCGGGCTGAGGCCGATTGGATTCTGCAGAACCGCGGCGCTGACCCGCTGCGGCGCGGCTTTGATCATCCCGAGGCTGTAAGACCCGCCGATACATGCGCCCATCAGATGACATTGCTTGATCGCGAGATGATCGAGCAGCGCGATGTGATCGCCAGTATAAGTGTCCCATCCGTCGGCGGCGCTGATTGGCGCGGACGACTTGCCCGCGTTGCGCTGGTCCATTGCAATCACGCGGAAGTTTGCCGCGAGTTCTTTGGTCGGATCGAACGGGCTCTTGGCCCAGAACTCGATACTCGAGCGCATCCCGCCCGGCGCGAATAGTAAGATCGGATAGCCACTTCCGTACTCTTCATAGTATATCGAGACGTCGTCGCGCTTGAATGTTGGCATCTTCAGGCTCCTTGTTTTGCTTATAATGGTGGACGCAAATGCTTCCAAGGCCGGGCGGATTCAAACGCAGCCGCCAATGCGAGCAAATCGAACTCGCCGTTGGACCGTCCCACAATCTGAAATCCAATAGGTAGTCCCGCGCGATTGAATCCCACGGGAATAGTCAGTGCCGGCTGCCCGGTGGCGTTGAACGGATACTCAAATGCTATCCAAGTCCATAACTCATCGAGATAGTGCGCGGGCGACGATGGAAAGCTGCCATTTCTCATCGGAGGACGCGTCATCGTGGGCGTCAAGAGCGCGTCGTAGGGTTCGAGGCGCTCGACGATCGTGCGCGCGATGTTGTGCATCGTGGCGATCAGGTTCACGTAGTCGGCGCCACTCACCTTGCGCCCGACTTCGTACATCTCACGCACGACCGGATCGATCGATTCAGGATTCGTGACCGGTATCGCTGCGATGCCGACGCAAATCAGAATTCGCGTGCACTCGACCAGCATTGCGCCGGGATCAAGATCAATCGGCTCGACCCGATGTCCCATCTGGCGCATCGCCTCACACCCGGACTCGAAGTTTGCGGCGACTTCAGGATCGACCTCGCCCAGTTTCGAGGTCGCGATTGAGGCAAGCCTCAGATTCCTGGGCACGACTTGCACGGCTTCTTCGAACGGACGCGACGGCGGCGGCGCCCAGTACGGATCGCCGATCGCGGGACCAGCGATCGCGTCGAGCATCAGCGCAACGTCGCGCACCGATCGCGCGATCGGACCGCGTGTCGCGTATCCGCCCCATGCTTCTCCCCTATGCGGGGCATAGGTTATCCGTCCTCGCGACGGTTTCAGACCAACCACGCCGCAGTTCGAGGCCGGTCCGCGAATCGATCCTCCTCCGTCGCTGCCCTCCGCCAACGGCCCGAGACCCGCCGCTATCGCGGCCGCCGCGCCGCCGCTCGAACCGCCGGCGTTGTAGTCGCGATTCCACGGATTGCGCGCAGTCGGGCACATGCCGCCTTCAGTCGTGGGACGTCCGCCGAACTCAGGCGTGGTGGTTTTGCCGAGGAGCATTCCGCCTGCCTTCTGCAGACGCTGCGCGATCACGGCATCTTGCTAGCGGGATCGAGTCGGCGTAGTCTTCACGATCCGAGTGTAGTGCGGATTCCCGCAGTCGGCGTGAGATCTTTCAGCGAGTACGCGACCCCGTACAGACGCATCGATGCTGCGTCTTTGCGCGACGCCTCCAACCGCGCGGCGTCCGCCAGCGCGCGGTCCGCGGTGACCGTCATGTACGCGCCCAGTTCCGGATTAATTCGTTCGATCCGCGCGAGGTAAAACTCCGCGACTTCGCGCGGCCGCAATTCACCCTTCATTACCAGGTCGCGCAGTTGCCAGGCCTCGATGAACGGGTCAAACACTATAGTTACTCGTATAGCTACTAACTATTGCGCGGTTAGTCCGCCGTCCACCGACATTGAGCATCCGGTGACGAATGAGGCGGCATCTGAGCATAGCCACACGACGGCTTCAGCTATTTCCTCGGGCCGCGCCTTGCGTCCGATCGGTTCAACTTCATCGAGCCTGGCCGCGAGCTTCGGACGCCCCGCGATCATCCCTTCGACCAGCGGTGTATCGACCACGCCCGGGCATACGTCATTGATTCTGATTCCCGCGCGCGCGTATTCGAGCGCCGCGCATTTGGTCAGGCCGACGACTCCATGCTTGGCCGCGGTGTATGCGGGCATCGAATGCGACGCGACCAGGCCCGCTGCCGATGCAGTGTTGACGATCGCGCCAGGACTTTTCTGCGCGATGAACTGACGGATCTCGGCGCGCATGCACAGCCACACGCCCTTGAGATCGACGGCGATGATTTTGTCGAACTCGTCTTCATCGTAGTCCGCCGTCTTGCGTTGCGCGCCGGCGATGCCGGCGTTGTTGAACGCGCAGTCGAGTCGTCCGAAGGCTCTCACGGCTGCCGCAACCAGCGCTTCGACGTCCGCCGCGATCGACACGTCGCAACGCACGAATCGCGCGTCACCGCCGGCGTCGCGAATCGCGCGGACGGTTTGTTCGCCGCCCTCTTCGGCCATGTCGGCGACAATCACGCGCGCACCTTCGCGTGCAAAGACGACAGCGGCCGCTCGGCCGATGCCCGACGCCGCACCCGTTATCAATGCGCTCCTGCCAGCAAGTAATGCCATCTATCTATCTCCCGCTTTGACGCGATTGTGGCACCGTGGTTTGTGATCTACCAATATGTTGCGGCGCGAACCAGTGAAACATTCGAGAGGTGCAATCATGCTTCGTAGCGAGAACCGTATTTTGACCACGCACGCGGGCAGCCTGCCGCGCCGCGAGAGTCTGACCGCGATGCTGGTGAAGAGCAGCCGCGGAGAAGAGGTCGATCGCGCCGCGATGCTCCGCGAGATCGAAGAGTCCACGCGCTACGTGGTGCACAAGCAACTCGAAGCGGGGATCGACGTCGGCAACAACGGCGAGCAATCGCGCGAGAGCTTCTTCACTTACGTGCAGCATCGAATGACCGGCTTTGGCGGACGCAGCGAGCGTCCGATCATGCGCGATCTCGTCCGCTACCCGAGCTTCCGCAAGATGATGGCGCCGTTGTTTCAGCGCTCGATGGTCGATTTGCTGCACGCGCCGAAGGCGATTGGCGAAGTCCAGTATCGCGATCGGGCGGCCGTCGATCTCGAATGCGCCGACACCCTGCGCATCCTCGACGATCAACCTGACAAGTTCGTCGAACCATTTATGACCGCGCCGTCGCCGGGGATAATAGCGTCGGCAATGCTCAATGAGTATTACGAGAATTATGAGAAGTATGTAATCGCAGTAGCCAAAGCATTACACACTGAGTATGAGTATATAGTATCGAAAGGGTTTGTTCTGCAGGTCGATTGCCCCGACCTTGCGATGGAACGGCACACCTCTTACGCGGACCGTCCGCTGACCGAGTTCCTCGAATACGTCGAGCTGAATATTGCCGCGATGAACCGTGCGCTACATGGAATCGCGCCCGATCGCGTGCGCATGCACGTATGCTGGGGCAATTACGAAGCACCGCACGATCTCGACGTCCCGCTCGCGCAGATCCTGCCGATCCTCTACCACGCAAACGTCGGTGCGCTCGTGCTCGAGGCCGCCAATCCGCGCCACCAGCACGAATATCGCTACTTCAAGGAATTCCCGCTGCCCGATCATATGAGCCTGGTGACCGGCGTCATCGATACCAAGACCAACTACGTGGAACATCACGAAGTCGTCGCCGACCGGATCGAGCGCGCGGCCAATGCGATTGGCGATCCGCGGCGCGTGATGGCCGGGACCGACTGCGGCTTTGAGACTTCGGCCGGGCTGGGCGAAGTTGCCGAGGAGATCGTGTGGGCTAAGCTGCGCGCGATGCGCGCCGGCGCCGAGCTCGCCTCCCACCGGCTCTTCCACTGACGCTCTCAGCTATGCCACGGCTCAACGAGGATCTTGGCGTGAGTCTCCGGTGACGCGAGGTCCTCGAACGCCTTCGCAACTCCCTCCACGCCAACCTTGCCCGTGATCAACGGATCGCCGTTGACCTGTCCTTCCGCGAGATGGCTCAGCGTCGCGGCGAATTCCTCGGGCGCGTAGCCGAGCACGAACTGAATGTTCAGCTCCTTGCTGATGCCGGTCAGCGGCTCGATGTGATCGCGCTCCATGCACACGCCGACCACGACGATGCGCGCGCCGCCCGGCGCCGCCGACATGATTCCTTCGATCACACCCGGCACGCCCACGCACTCGAAAATCACGGCGGGCCTGACTGCGGGTCCCGGCATCCACGGCGGCAGCATCGGCGCCTTCGACGGATCGGCGTACACCGCCATCTCGCGCCAGGTCGCATAGGGCGACTTCTCTTTTGGATCGACGACGAAGTCCGCGCCCATCTGCAGTGCCAGCTCGCGCCGTCGCTGCGAAAAATCCGCCGCCACGATCGGATGCACCCCGCCGAGCTTGAGCGCCGCGATCACCGCCAGGCCCACCGGTCCGCATCCGATCACCAGCGGCGCGTCATCTTTGCCGAGCCGCGCCTTCTGCACCGCGTGATATCCGACCGCCATCGGCTCCGTCAGCGCGGCGCGCTCGGTGGAAAGTCCGTTGGGCACTTCGAGCAGCAGAAATTCCGTCAGCCGCATCAGCTCGCCGTAGCCGCCGGGATTTTCGTTCGAGTAGCCGACTGCCTCGACGCCGCGCGCGCTGATCAGCACCGGCATCGCGCAGACCCGGGTCCCGACCTTCAATCGCTTCTGCGTCTGCGGCCCGTAATCGACGATCTCGGCGCAGAACTCGTGACCCATCACGATGTCGCGCTTGAGATCCATCACGAACGTCGCGCCGTTCTTGCGCGAGCCTTCGACCATCTTCTCCGCATGCTTGAGCGCGTGCAGATCGGAGCCGCAGATTCCGCAGGCGAGCGTTTTCACCAGCGCCTCGCCCGCTCCAGGAGCCGGTGTGGGGATATTATCGACGACGAGCTTTTTGTCTCGCATTATTGCTGCACGCATCATGGTTCTCCTTCTAGACCCGCTACTGTATCAGGGTTGATCGCTCGCTCGTCAAACTCCCGCGTCCGCGTTTTCGTCTTCGGTTGCATGTATTTGCACTGCGACTGTAATCTGTCGCGGGGAAATCGCGATGGGCCGTAAGATTCTTTTCATCACCACCGATCAGCAGCGTTACGATTCGCTCGGATGCAACGGCGGCCGTATCGCTCGCACTCCGGTCGCCGACTCGCTCGCCGCCGCCGGCCTCAACTATCGGCGCGCGTACAATCAGAACACGGTCTGCATGCCGGCGCGATCGACCATGATCACCGGCCAGTACGTGCGCACGCACGGCGTGTTCGCCAACGGCGTACCGCTGCCGCTGGATGCGCCGAGCGTCGCCGCATGGCTTCACGATCGCGCCGGCTATCGCACCGCACTCATCGGCAAGGCGCATTTCGAGCCGATGTTCGATCCTTCGGGGCGATGGCCGGAGAACCGCATGGGCCGCGAGCGCACCCACGGACCGCATCGCGGCTTCGACTGGATGGAACTCGCGATGCACGGGCCGATGGCCCACTTCCACTACTCGAACTGGCTGCGCGAGAACTATCCCGACGAGGTCGGCGGCTTTGTGACGATGTTGTCGGGTGCTGCCGGCGGCGACAGCGGCGCGCCCGAGGTCAGCTACAATCCGATTCCGCGAGAGCACTATCACACCGATTGGATCGCCGACCGCACCATCGCGTATCTGAACACGCTCGCGCCCACCGACGACTGGTTCGTGTGGATGAGTTTTCCCGATCCGCATCATCCGTGGGATCCGCCGGCGTCCGCGGCGCGGCGAATCAACTGGCGCGATCTCGATCTCCCGCCTGGGCATCCGGGATCGCGCGAGAAGATCGAAAAAATTCTGGCGCAGAAGCCGCGCCATTGGCTCGATTGGTACCAGGGCCGCTTCCGTAACGAGGAGGGCGGCGCCTGGAATTTCGTGCCGTGCCAGATGACGCATGACCAGGTGCGTGAGATCAACGCGCTGGTGCACGTCGAGAACGAACTGATCGACGAGGCCTGCGGGCGCGTGCTCGCAACCGTCGCGGCGCGCGGATGGGACGCCGACACCGACGTCTTTTTCACGACCGATCACGGTGAGTTGCAAGGCGACTTCGGCCTGCTCTTCAAGGGACCGTACCACGTCGATGCGCTGATGCGGGTGCCGCTCATCTGGCGTCCGGCGCCGTCGGCAAAAATGGCGGCCGCCGAAGTCTCCGAGCCGGTCGGACATCTCGATCTCGCACCGACCTTCTGCGCGATCGCCGGCGCGCCAATCCCCGACTGGATGCAGGGTTCCGCGCTGCCTACGGCGCCCGGATCGCCGCGCGTGCGCGCGCTCACGGAGTGGGACAGCCAATTTGCGCAGATCGGGATGCATCTGCGGTCCATCTATCGCGACGGTTTCGTATGCACGGTGTACGAGCCTTCGACGCGCGGCGTCGGCTTCGATCTGTCGTTCGGGTACAAGGCGCTCGGCGTCGAGGGCCCGCTCCCCGACATTCGCTACGACGGCACCGAGGGCGAGCTGTACGATTTGCGCGAGGACCCGCTGCAATGGCGCAATCTGTGGAACGACGCCGGCCATGCCAAGCTGAAGTCCGATCTGATCGCCGACCTCTACGCGAATCTGCCGCCCGCGCGCACCCCGCAACTGACGGTGGACGCCCCCGCCTGACGAGGCGAGAACCTGAACCCGCGACTATTCGACCACTTGCATCGTGAAACTAATCGTATTAGTTAACGCTGATTAGCGTCTCAACGAACATCACTGCTGACGTAAACGGCTAAGGGCCTAGCAAGCCTTTAAATCTCATTAGAGGTAATCGCGTGCGCGCTTCGCCCACCGCCGACCCACGACTTCGAGGAAGCAGAATCCGAGGCGAGAATTAGCCGCATCCAAGAACCGAATGGGCAATCAAACTTCACCTGGCCCAACTCAAGTCAAATAGATGGGCATCGCACCCAGATCAAGGGCCTTAGCTCTCACAGTCGTTATGTGCTTTCTGGTCACGAGTTGCACGGCCCAGAAGCCGCTGACCGCCCATTGGGACGACACGCCTACCCTGCCCGCACACGACGAGAGCCGCATCGAGGGCGTGGGAACGGTGATGGCGTTCCCCAACGGTCAGAAACCCGAGCGCATCGCGGTGCGCTACGACGTGGGTGGGATGCTCGAGCTGGGCTGTGACGGGCAGGCGGTTCCTTGTCCCAACGTCACGGTCAAAGTGACGGGCTTTAACCCAGAACATCTTCCCGAGGGTTGGAAGTTTGCGCCCCCGACAGGCGTCTACAAGATGGCCCGCAGTGACGACCCTAACATCTTTGTGGTGAAAGACTCTGACGGACACATCGCCGCCTACTACGTGGTGAACAAGTTCAATCCGCAGAAAAGTGTCGTGGTCAATAACTACAACGATGCGATTGCCGCCGAGAACGAGGGCGAGGGCTGGCATTATACAGGGAAGGCACTCGAGTACACGGCGCTGACGGTGCTAGTAGTCGGGGTTGTGGCCGTCGTGCTGTTGGGCGCGGCCGCAGAAGCGCAGCAGGAACAGCAGGCGCAGCGACCAGTAGTGGTCGAACAGCCTTCCTCGACGACCTTCACTCGTTGTAACCCGAACTATGCTGGCGGGTTTAACTGCTTCTCTTATTAGGAAAAACGGTAAGTAGAGATTCTGGTTCGCTTTAGGCGGGGCTGCCTCGGGGAACCTATTTTCAGGCTGGCCTACAGGTCACTATAGACGCCCGACGCTTCGATCTAAAGCGCGGGAGGAGTCTTATCCTTTTCCGATAAACCACCCTAACATTGCTATAGACGTGGGACGACACGCGGCGATCGAAATCGCGGGTGGCTTCGGCATCCCGCTTGACGTCGATAAAAGCTTCGAGTCGCTGGTGTCGGGCGCTGCCCGCGGGCCTGTCGGCGGCGCGCGCAACGATCATCGTGAACCGCGCGCGCGGTGAATTTTTACATCCGCGCGAGTAGCTTCTCAACCTTCAAATTGCTACAAGCGGCGCACGTTCCGATAATTTCCGCGGCAACCGTGAGGATCACTTGTGGCTGAAGATACGCCTTCCAAGGGCCAGAGCCGGAATCCCTCGCACAGCAGGCGCGCCTTTCTGAAAGGTCTCGGCGCCGCCAGTCTGAGCGTTCCGATCGCGTCGATTGCTTCCGCCGCCATTCAGCGGAGGCCCGACGTCCTTTCCGGTCCCGGAACTCTGAACTTCAAAACTCGCCGCGACCAGTCGTTCAATAATCGCTTCAACGCCGCCGTGGACGATCATCAGGTCACGCCCGCGCCCCAGGTCACCAACGGCGATGAGGCGAGGTACCGCAGTGGCATCGCGAATTTCACCAAGGGCTTCCCGCACAACTCCTTTGGCGAGATCGATCTAACTGTCTATAACGCTTACCTGGCGGCGGTGAAAACCGGCAAGCGCGCCGATTTCGACGCGCTGACGATGGGCGGCACCGAGCGCCTGGTCGATCCGCAGTCGGGCATCGCTTTCGATCTCGAGACTCTCGACCAGTCGCAAAGCTCGATTCCGCCCTTCGACACCTTGGCCAGCCCGGGACTTGCCGCGCAAATGATCGAGGTGTACTGGCAAGCGCTGGTGCGCGACGTCGCATTTACCGACTACGAGACCGACTCGTCGATCGCATCCGCGGTCTCCGAGTTGAACGGCCTGTCGTCGTTCAGCGGCCCTCGAATCGCCGGCAATGTCACGGCGCAGAGCTTGTTTCGCGGCTTCACGTCAGGCGATCTGATCGGGCCATACGTGTCGCAGTTCTTTCTGCAGCCGTTCACGATCGGCGCGATGCCGTTTGTCGGCTACCTGACTGCACTGCCCGGCGATTTCGGAATCGACCCCGCATCATGGCTGAACATTCAGAACGGTGCGCCCGCGCCGCTCGCGCCGTCGAATCCGGATTCGCAGCTGAGGTATCTTCGCAGCGCCCGCGATCTCGCCGAGTACGTCCACAACGACGTGCTCTACCAGGAATACCTCAACGCGGTGCTGATGCTGCTGCAGATGAAAGCGCCGCTGAACTCGGGCAATCCCTACCCGCCGTCGCTCAAGTCCGAGACCGGCTTCATCACTTTCGGTTTCCCGATGATAGAAGGGATGGTGGCCGAGGTGATCACGCGCGCGATCAAGAATGCATGGTTCCAGAAGTGGTTCGTTCATCGTGTGGCGCGTCCTGAAGAAACGGCGGGACTCGTCCACTTGACGATCACCGGCCAGAAGAGCTACCCGCTCGACTCGAGCGTGTTGAACTCGAAGGCGGCCGCGGCGTTGTTCGCGCGCAACGGCAACTATTTCATCCCGTTGTCCTATCCCGAAGGATGCCCGTTGCATCCGTCCTATCCATCCGGCCATGCGACCGCCGCCGGCGCCGCAGTAACAGTGCTGAAGTGGTTCTTCGACGAGACCTTTGTAATACCCAACCCGCTGACCTCTAACTCGGACGGCACCGGAGTGACGCCCTATACCAGCAGCGACGCCAATCAGATAACGGTAGGTGGCGAACTGAACAAGCTTGCAGCCAACGTTGGATTCGGCCGCGTCTTTTCGGGAATCCATTGGCGCCAGGACATCATACAGGGAATGCTACTTGGCGAGCGCGTCGCAATAAGCCTGCTAAGCGACCAGGGGCACCTATACAACGAGAACTACAAAGGATTCACTTTCACAAAATTCGACGGCACCAAGATTACTGTGTGACTAACACTTTTTTGACGACTGCTATTCGAGCGTGACCTCGTCGCCGAGTGCGATTGTTCCGCCGCTGGCGATTGTCGCGTAGGCGCCGAGATTTTGCGCCGCGTCGCGCACTATTGTTCGCAGCACCGACGGATCTTTCTTCACCCCCGGCTGATCGAGCGTCGGTATTACGCATCGCACCGTCGGCATCTCGACCTTGATTCGCGTCGCGCCGATTCGGAGCGTGCGTCCCGACCATTCTGCTTCGGCCAATCCTTCGATTCCGCTCTTCGTCTCGATCAGACACGTTCGGACGAAACCGGCGCGTGTCGAAGTCGGCGGTGGGATTGTGGCGAGAGAGCGTGCTCAACGACGCGGTTGTCAGTACGTTGAAGGGGAAGGCGTCGAAGAAGGTGCCGAACGGCGACGTGAATTCGAGAATCTGCGCCGGCAGCGTCGAGAAGTCGGGCAGCGGTTCATTTTCGAGACGGCCGAAGACCTCGCGCATCTCGGCTTTCATGTCGGGATTGTCGGGTGCGCCGCGCTTGAGAAGTTCACGCTCGGAGGGCGGCTGAACAGGCCAGATCGAGACGCTGCGGCCGAGCAGCTCGGACAGGCGGGCGTTGGCCTCGGTGGAATCGGAGCGAAACGTCGTCCCGTCGGGCAGCGTAATCTGCGCCGGCGGCGCGTCGTCGGCATTGGGCTCGCGCATATAGACGGCGCTGCAATGCAGCAGCATGGGCAGCTTGCGCGCGTTGCGGATCTCGCCGGCCTTTTCGTCGCGAATCGCCCATCCGCGATCGCCGTAGATTCCGCGCGCGCTCATCTTCGCGCTCTTCATGCGTTCGCCGGCCATCGACTTGACCGGGTAGCGCCAGATTTCCTTGACCGTGCCGATTACTTGCATTGAGATCTCCTCAGATTCACAGGCTGAAGCCCGTGCCGCTTAAAGACTACGCGCCGTCAGCTCGCCCGAACAGTTCGGACAGACGTGCTTCATGTTGTCCGCGCAATCGGGGCAGAAGGTGCATTGAAATGAACAGCACTGCGCCGGAGCCGGAGGCGCCAGCAATTTGCCGCACTTCTCGCACTTGTCCTTGACCTGCGTCATCGTCTTGAGCAGCGCGGAGTTCTGCTCCTCGCGCTCGGCGCCGGCGAGCAACGCGGCGCGCGCCTTCTCGTTGCGCTCGCTCGCCGCGAACGACTGGTAGATGCCGGCGCCGCCGTGCTCCAGTCGCGCGAGTATCACCATCATCTCGCGCCGCGACTTGCCTTCGAGCAGCGAAGCGATCACCTGGTCGGGCGTCAATCCTTTGTCGGCCATTTTGTTCCTCCGCTCTGTGCGATTGCCCATCGGCCTGATGAGGTTTGGCACCATTCGCGACTGCCATCAAGCGCCGTCCGAGGTGTTCGCCGCGCGATGCGGCGGCGTATTATATTGCGGGCATCGCGCTCCAATCGTGAAAGTAAAAGCAGCAATCGCGAACAAGGCCGGTGAGCCGCTCGAAGTCGCAAGCGTTGACCTCGAAGGGCCAAAGCCCGGCGAAGTCCTGGTCGAAATCAAGGCGACTGGCGTCTGTCACACCGACGCCTACACCTTGTCGGGCACCGACCCCGAAGGACTGTTCCCCGCGATTCTCGGGCATGAGGGGGCGGGCGTCGTCGCCGAGACCGGCCCCGGCGTGACGACGTTGAAGCACGGCGATCACGTCATCCCGCTCTACATTCCGGAATGCCGCAATTGCCCGTCGTGCCTCTCCGGGAAAACCAACCTGTGCACGGCGATTCGCGAGACCCAGGGCCGCGGCGTGATGCCCGACGGCACCAGCAGATTCGCCCGCGACGGCAAGCCGTTGCATCATTATATGGGAACCTCGACCTTCGCGAACTTTACCGTGGTGCCGGAGATCGCGCTGGCAAAGGTCCGCGACGACGCGCCGTTCGACAAGATTTGCTACATCGGATGCGGCGTCACCACTGGCATCGGCGCCGTGCTCAACACCGCGAAGGTGCAGGCGGGCGACCGGGTGGTCGTGTTCGGGCTCGGCGGCATCGGACTCAACGTGGTGCAGGGCGCGCGGATGGCGGGCGCGTCGATGATCGTCGGCGTCGATCTGAATCCCGCGCGCAAAACAATCGCCGCGAAGTTCGGCATGACGCATTTTGTAAATCCCGCGGAAGTCGAAGGCGACCTGGTGCCGTACATCGTGAACCTGACGCGCGGCGGCGCCGATTTTTCGTTCGAATGCGTCGGCAACGTCAAGCTGATGCGCCAGGCGCTCGAATGCTGTCAGCGTGGATGGGGCACCAGCGTGATTATCGGCGTCGCCGGCGCGGGGCAGGAGATTTCGACGCGGCCGTTTCAGCTCGTGACGGGACGCACGTGGAAGGGCACCGCATTTGGCGGCGCGCGCGGCCGCCGCGACCTGCCGAAAATCGTCGATTGGTACATGGAAGGCAGGATCAATATCGACGATCTGATCACGCACGTGATGCCGCTCGAAAAAATCAACGACGCCTTCCACCTGATGCACGAGGGCAAATCGATTCGCAGCGTGGTGACGTTCTAAGACGCGAATGCCAGGGAAAGTCCATCGCGCGTTCGTATTCTCGATTCGTCGCGTGCGCGATTGTGCTCGCGGGATGCTCCTCGCGTGAGACGCAGCAGCAAAAGTTCGTGGACGCGATGAGTCATGGCAACAGCGCGCAGGCGAGCCAGATCTGGCTGCACATGGACGCCAAGAGCCGCGCCGATTTTTCGCACAGTGAGGGGATGCAGCCGAACACGTCGCCCGACGATGTGAAAAAGCAGGTCATGCAGCACTACCAGGACGAGCTGGACAAGCAGGACGACACCGCCAAGCAGGACGAAAACGGCGAAACGATCGAACAGCCGACGCCCAACGTCCATCTCGGCGGGCTCGAGAGTCTGCCCGAGTGGGTCGGCCCGACCGGCGCGCCGCCGCAGTCGGTGACGGTGCCGCCAACCACCGCGCCGTCCAATTGAGTTGCGACAATGGATTTTGGCCTCACCAGTGAGCAGAAATTGCTGCATGAAACGTTGCGCGACTTTGCGCGGCGCGAGCTGCTGCCGAATTATGCGTCGCGCGACGCGGACAAAGATTTGCCGCCGGCGCTGGTAAGGAAACTCGGCGAGATGGGCCTGCTCGCGCCGATGGTTGATGCGGAACTCGGCGGCTCGAAGCTCGACTACGTGTCGCTCGGAATCGCGCACGAAGAAATCGCGCGCGGCGATTTCAACGCCGCGTACGTCCTGCTGATCGCGGCGCTGGTCGGCGCGATAATCTCACGCAGCGCCGACGCGCGTCAGCAGGCCGCGTTCCTGCCGCCGATATGCCGCGGCGAAATAACCACGGCGCTGGCTGTGACGGAACCCGGCGGCGGCTCCGACGCCGCACATATAATGATGCAAGCGCGTCGCGACGGCGATAACTACGTCCTGAGCGGCGAGAAGACCTCCATCTCGTTCTCATCGTCAGCCGCCACCGCCCTCGTCCTTGCGCGAACCGGGACGGTGGAACAAGCCGCGCGCGGCGTGAGCGCATTTTACGTCGATCTCAACTCAGCCGGAGTATCGCGCACGCGCTTCCGCGACATGGGTTCGCGCGCAATCGGGCGCGGCCAGCTTTTCTTCGACGGCGTCCGCGCGCCCGCCTCCGCTCGCATCGGCGCGGAAGGCGCCGGCTTCATCGACGTGATGCAGGGATTCGATTTCAGCCGCTCGATGATTGGACTCATGTGCATCGGCGCGGCGGAGCAGAGCGTCGAGGAGACTTGCGCCTACGTCGCCGAGCGGCAGGCGTTTGGCGCGCCGCTCGCGCGGTTCGAGGGTGTATCGTTTCCGCTCGCCGAGGCCGCGGTCCGGCTGCGCGCCGCGCGGCTGCTGTGCTACGAAGCGCTGTGGCTGAAGGATCGCGGCGAGCCGCACGGATGGCTCGCGGCCGGAGCGAAGTGGCTCGCGCCTGAGTTGTGCGCCGACGTTCTGCATCAATGCATTCTGCTCCACGGGCATCTCGGCTTCAGTCTCGACCTGCCGCATCAGCAGCGGATGCGCGACGTGATTGGGCTTGAGATTGGCGACGGCACCGCACAAATTATGAAGACCCTGGTCGCGCGCGAGATTATCGGCAAGGCGGCGCGCCCGTACTAGGTGGGAATTCACATGGCTGAATCGAAATGGCCGATCACCTGGGACGCGCGATGGATTTGGGCCGGGCCCGCGCCCTTGCCGGTTTCGCCGATCGGCGCGGCCGCAATTCCGGCGAAGGAAACCTGGAATCGATTCTGCTACCTGCGCCGGAACATTCAACTCGACGCGGTTCCTACGACGGTTCCCGCGCGAGTGACTGCGGATTCGCGCTTCGTGCTGTTCGTCAACGGCGTCGAAGTCGCGCGCGGACCGTCGCGTTCGATACCCGAGCGGCTGGCATGGACGGAGATCGAGCTCGCGCCGTATCTTCGCGCGGGCCGCAACGCAATCGCGGCGCTGGTGCGCTTTTACGGCGTGCCGGGACCGTGGTGGCGGCCGGCGACGCCAAGTTTCCTGCTCGGTTTCGGCTCGTTCGCGTTTGAAGCGCCGGCGCTCGGCGTGATTTCAGATGCCTCGTGGAAAGGACGCGCCGCGCCCTATCGGCAGGACGTCGTGCGCGGTGCGGCGCTGCCCGTGCCGCCGACAGAAATCCTGGACGGCGTCGCGGTTCCGGCAGGATGGAACGACGCGGAGTTCGATGACGCTGAATGGCAGCCCGCGGTCGAATTGTCAGCCGGCACCTTTTCGTACAATCGCACGCGAATCCCGGTCGAGCCTTTCACGTCGCCCGAGCATGACGCGATCGCGCCGCTGACCTCGATTCCGATCGCGCTCAAACAACTCTCGCGCCGAGGCGTTGCGGCGCTGGTCAGCGACGATCCGCGCCACGCGTATCCGACGGTGGAACAAACCGGCGACGGTCCCGACACTATCGTTAATTTCGACGCGGGGATGATCACGCTCGCGACGCCGTGGGCGCTCGTGCGCGGCCCCGCGGGATCGACGGTCGATGTGTATTGCGGCGAGGACGTTCGCGCCGATGGCAGCGCGGAGACGCAACCGCGCCAGTTTGCGATGCGCTACATCCTGCGCGGCGGCGAGGCGGAACGCGTCGAGTCGTACGAGGCGGTCGGTTTCCGCTATTTGTCGATCGTCGCGCGCGCTGGTGCGCAGATCGAATCGGCGGGCGCAATCGAGCGGCGCTATCCGCGCGGCGACGAGGCGTACTTCGAGTGCGACGATCCGGCGCTCAACAAAATCTGGCGCGTCGGCGCGCGCACACTGGAGCTCTGCTCGACCGACGCCTTCATCGACTGTCCCGGCCGCGAGCAACGCGCATGGCTCGGCGACTCCTACATCCACGCGCTGTTGACCTACACCACCAACACCGATTGGCGCCTCGTGCGCCGCCATCTCCGGGTCTGCGCGTACTCGCGCCGCGGCGACGGTCTGCTGGCGATGGCCGCGTCCGGCGACATCTCGATTTCATCGACCACGATCCCTGACTACTCATTGCACTGGATTCGCGCGCTCGCGCGCTACTTCGATTATTCCGGCGACGCCGCGACGGTTCGCGAGTTGATGCCGACCGCGGCCGGCGTCATCGCGGCCTTCGAGCGTTATCGCGCATCCGACGGACTGATTCGCGCGATGCCGGGATGGATCTTCATCGACTGGGCGATGACCGAGCGATCGGAAGTGACCGGCGCGCTCGACGCGCTCTACGCCGCGGCGCTCGACGACTTCGCTTCGCTGGCCGATGCGGTCATGGCGGATTCGCGTGCTGCTGCCGACGCACGTGCCAGCGCTGAACGGACGCGGCTCGCGTTCGAGTCGCTGTGGGACGAGGCCGCGGGCGTTTACGTGGACGCCGCCGATCGCAAGGGCGCCGCGCCGCCGAGTGAGCCAGCAGACGAATGCGATCGCGATCGTCGCCGGATGCGCGCCGCGCGAGCGCTGGCCCCGCATGCTCGACTACATCCTCGACGAATCGCGCATCGTCATTACGCCGACTATTTCCGACAACATGGCAGCGTACCTCAAGCAGCGAATGGATCCGGCCGAGCACATGAAGTTCGACGTCGAGCACGACGTGGTCGCGGCGCAGCCATTTTTTTCGCACATCGTGCACGACGCGATCGTCCGCGCGGGGCGGCGCGATCTGATTCCCGCGCGATGCATGAAATGGTGGCCGCAAATAGAGCGCGGCGACAGCGCCTTCGAGGAATATTGGGGCGCGCGCGACGGCTCTGGAAGCCGATGTCACGCATGGTCGGCGACGCCGACCTACGATCTGACAACCTGGGTTCTCGGCGTGAGACCGGCGGCGCCGGGCTACTCGCGCGCGGAAATCGCGCCGCATTTCGGTTCCCTGATGCATCTCGAAGGCCGCGTGCCGACGCCGCATGGCCTCATCGAAGTGAAACTCGATCGCGAAGCCGGCGGCGAGGTCGTGATTCCCGATGGCATCACCGCCGTCGTCCGATTCGACGACGCGTCTCTTATCGGCGGCGAGTTCGGCGCGGGACGCCATCGCATTTCCCGTTGACGCGTGCCCGTCCGACAGTGCTAAGGATCGGGCGGCGCTGGAATTTTCATGTCCGTCCTCAGTCCATATCGCGTGCTCGATCTCACGACCGAGCGCGGCCTCATATGCGGCCAGATGCTCGCCGACATGGGCGCCGACGTCATCAAGGTCGAGCCTGTCGGCGGCTCGTCCGCGCGCGGCATCGGTCCGTTCTACCAAGACGCGCCGCATCCCGACCGCTCGCTCTATTGGTGGGCGTACAACCGCAACAAGCGCGCGATCACGCTCGACCTCGAGCGCGACGCCGGCCGCGATCTTCTTGTGCGGCTGGTCGAGCGCGCCGATTTTCTGATCGAGTCGCACAATCCCGGCTATATGTCGCGGCACCATCTCGGATTCGCCGATCTCTCAAAAATCAATCCCGCGCTGATCTATGTTTCGATCACGCCGTTCGGACAGGACGGGCCGAAGGCGAGCTACGCCGACAGCGATCTGATCATCATGGCCGCCAGCGGTCCGCTGATTCTCGCGGGCGACGCGGATCGGGCGCCGGTGCGGCTGTCGATTCCGCAAGCCTACCTGCACGCATCCGCCGACGCCGCGGTGGCGGCGCTCGCGGCTCATCACGAGCGCGTGCGCTCGGCACTCGGGCAACACATCGACGTCGCGGCGGTACAATCGGTTGCGATGGCGACGCAGTCGAACATTCTTGCGGCGGCGCTGGGCTCGGTTGAACCGCGGCGAATGTCGGGCGGCGTCAAGATGGGACCGATCGATCTGCCGCTGGTGTGGCCGGCCAGCGACGGTTACATCGCGATGACGTTTCTGTTCGGATCGGCGCTCGGCGTGTTCACCGCCAGGCTCATGCACTACCTCTGCGAGCAGGGCTTTTGCGATGAAGCCACGCGCGACAAGGATTGGATCGCATACGGCGAACAGTTATTCAGCGGCGCCGAGCCGCTGGCGGAATTCGATCGTGTCAAACAAGTCGTCCGGAAATTTACCCGCAGCCATACCAAGGCCGAGTTGCTGACGCTCGCAGTCGAACGCGGATTCCTGATTACCCCGGTGGCCACCGTGGAGGAAGTCGTCGAGAGCCCGCAATTCGCGTCGCGCGACTACTTCCAGAGCGTCGCGCATCCCGAACTCGGCGAGTCATTCCGCTACCCGGGACCGTTCGCGAAATTCACCGCGACCCCGATCGAATATCGACGGCGGCCGCCAACCGTCGGCGAGCATAATTCCGAAATCTATCGCGACGAACTCGGCTTGAGCGAACGCGATGTCGCCGAACTGACGCGCGCGGGGATCCTCTGATGGCGAACGACCTGCCGCTCAACGACGTCAAGATTTGCGACTTCATGTGGGTGATGGCCGGTCCCGCATCGACGCGGATTCTTGCCGACTACGGCGCGACCGTCGTGCGAATCGAGTCGCCGACGCGCGTCGATACCGCGCGCACGCTCCAGCCGTATCACAACAACCAACTCGGCCCCGACAGCTCGGGACTATTCGCCAACTGCAACGCCGGCAAGTTCGGAATCTCGCTCGACCTCGGCAATCCCGCCGCGCGCGCGGTCGTGCACGACCTGGTGCGATGGGCCGACGTCGTCACCGAGTCCTTCTCTCCCAAGGCGATGCGCGCGTGGGGCTTCGACTACGAATCGTTGCGCAAGGTCAACCCGCGCCTCATCATGCTGAGCTCGTGCCTGATGGGACAGACCGGGCCGCTGGCGAAAATCGCGGGCTTCGGCAATATGGCGGCGGCGATTTCCGGCTTTCACAATCTCACCGGATGGCCCGACCGCGCTCCTTCCGGCGTCTTCGGCGCATACACCGATTACGTCGCGCCGCGTTTTACCGCGATGGCGATTCTTGCCGCGCTCGACCATCGCCGCCGCACCGGCGAGGGCCAGTACATCGATCAGTCGCAGGCTGAATGCGCGATTCATTTTCTCGGGCCGGCGATTCTCGACTACACGGTGAACGACCGCGTTGAAGAGCGCGCCGGAAATTCCGACGCCGCCTTTGCGCCCCACGGCGTCTATCCCGCCGCCGGCGACGACCAATGGATCGCGATCGTATGCCGCGACGATGACGAGTGGCGCCGCCTGTGCGCCGCGATGAACAACGAGGACCTCGCGCGCGACTCGCGCTACGCGTCAGCCGCTGGACGCCTCGAGCATCGCGACGCGATCGATTCGTCCATCGCCAGCTGGACCCGCACCCTCGAGCGCGCCGACATCGAATCACGTTTGCAGTCGCTTGGCGTTCCCGCTCACCAGGTGCAGAACAGCGCCGACGCGTACGCCGATCCGCAGTTCGTGCATCGCGGCCACTTCGTCGCGCTCGAACATCCAGTCCTCGGCAAGTTCACGGTCGAAGGTCCTCGCGCAAAACTCTCGCGCACTCCGGCTACTGTCCGTCGCGCCGCGCCGAGTCTCGGGCAGGACAATCAGCACGTCCTCGAAACCATCCTCGGCTACGACGAAACGCAAATCACCGAACTGGCGGCCTCCGGCGCCCTCGGTTAGTGGCGGCAATCCGGCGTCCGTCGCGCGACGTACTTGAAGTAGAAGCCAGGTGGTGATTGCGGCCGACAACAGGATTTCCGATGAAGCTCTCGTGTCTGCCATGGCCGCCGGCGACCAGGATGCTCTGGCCACGCTCAATCAACGCTATGGCCGCGCGCTCAGCGCCGTCGCCGATAGAATTCTGCGCGATCAGGCCGATGCCGAAGAAGTCGCGGCGGATGTCCTCTGGCAGCTCTGGCGCAAGGCGTCGCGATTCGATCGCGCTCGCGGCTCGGTCGGAGCGTGGATTATGATGACGGTGCGAAGCCGCGCAATCGATCGGCTGCGTGCGCGCAAAGCTCGCCAGCCGCGCGGCGGCGATCCAGTCGAAGTTGCAGTCGCCCATGACCCGTCAAACGAAATTCACAACCTTGAGCAAAGACGCAAGGTGCAGACTGCGCTGGCAACTTTGAACGACGGCGAACGCGACCTGCTCCGGCTGGCGTACTTTTCCGATCTCTCGCAATCCGAAATCGCCGAGCAAACCAACCTGCCGCTCGGCACCGTAAAGAGCAGGATGCGCAGTGGATTGATCAGGCTGCGCGACGCGCTACGAGGGAGTATCGAGTAGGCGAGATGGATCACGCGGAAATCAAGCACCTGATCCCGCTCAAGGCACTCTCGCGGCTCGACGGCGACGAAGCGCGCGCGGTGGACGATCATCTGGCCGCGGGATGCGACGAGTGCGAGCGCGAGCTGGCGTCGTTCACCGAGGCGCTCGCGGCGATGGCGATCGCGGAAAGCGGCGGCGACGGTCCTTCCGATCGCATCTGGAGTCGTCTGCAAGCGCGCCTCGAAGCAGACCGTCCGCCGCCGCGACTCGAGGATCGATCGACGCGTGAACCCTCACGCGGGCGCGGGTTTGCGATGCTCGTGCCGGCGGCCATCGCAGCGGTGATCGCGATCGCGGTGAGTACCGCGTTGTTCAATTGGCGGATGCGGACCGACTCGTCCGATATGTCCAATGAGATCGCCGCGCTCACCGCGCGCGTCGTCGAGGTCCAGCGCAATCTCGATACGACTGGCGACCAACTCGCGGCGCTCGAAGCCAAGGTCGCGCAGAATACCGACCTGACGCTGGCAAGTCTCGGTCCTGACTCGCAGGTAGTTCGCTTGGCCGGACTGCCGGCTTCACCCTCGGCGACCGGCAGCGTCGCGCTCAATCGCACTCAGGGCACCGCGATGCTGCAAGTCAGCGGGCTTCCACCGACGCCCGACGACAAGGTGTACGAGGTCTGGTGGATCGGTGAAAAGCAGGGCCCGTTGAAGGCCGGACTGTTCGAGCCGCTGAGTCACGGCGCCACGATCGTGTCGCTCGATCTGCCGCCGCCGGACGAGGTGGTGCTGGCGAGTGCGATCACGCTCGAGCCGAGCAGCGGCGTCGAGAAGCCGACGGGCGCGATGTACATGAAGGGCGATTTTCCGCGCCGCTAGCCAAAGTCGCGCGCGCGTAATCCGATCTGGCGTCGCGCCCGTATCTCGGGGCATGAACCCGAACGAAACTGCCTTCGACCTCGATCGCTACCTGCGCGTATCCGGCGCGACCAAGCCTGACACTTTCGACTGGAATACGCCGCAACCGCGACTCAGCGGCGACGCGCTGTTCACGCTCGCCTACATGATGGACATCGAGTCGCACACCATCGTGTACCTGCGCGACTTGCTCTCGACGCGCGTCGTGCGCGACAACGAAGTGACCGCGTTTCTGTCGTGCTGGGCGTACGAGGAATTTTTTCACTCGCTCCTGCTCCGCCGTTTTCTCGCGACGCAGGGAGTTGCGATCGAGGATCAGCGCTTTGCCGATTTGCGCAGCAGGACCAGCCTCGCCGATCGCGCAATCCGGCCAGGTATCGCAATTCTCTCGCGGATGACCCGTCATTTTCCCGCCGTGCACATGACCTTCGGCGCGATCAACGAAATCTCGACGCTGACCGGCTACCAGGCGTTGATCAGCCGCACCGATTTCACGCGTGACGGCTCTGACAGCCAACGTCCGCTGTTGACCGCAATCCTGAAACGAATCATCAAGGACGAACGCCGCCACTTTGCCTTCTACTTCAACCAGGCAATGCGCCGGCTCCGCGCGCCCGCCGCTCGCCGGCTTACCGCATTGCTGGTGCGCAACTTCTGGACGCCGGTTGGCGTGACCGTGCGCGGCGATCCCGCGATGCGCCGCGTGTGCGCCTATCTGTTCCCCGGCGAGGGCGGCGTCGAACGCCTTTCAGCAGTCGATAGATCGATCGCGCGCCTGCCCGGTTTGGAATGGTTCGATCTCGGCGCGAGCTATGCCCGCCGCGTCCAGGCAAGCGCGCCGCGAATCTACTTGCCGGCTTGCGCGAGTTTCTAGTAGTTCGTCATGCATGTTCACCGGCATCGACCATGTCGCGATTGTGGTCAACGAGCTTGAGTCCGCGATTGCGAGTTACTCGCGCGCGGGATTCACCGTCGTTCGCGGTGGCAAGCATCCCATCGGCACGCACAACGCGCTCGTCGCATTTGCCGACGGCAGTTACTTTGAGTTGATCGCATTCCTGATGCCGCAGACCGGCCATCCGTGGCAATTGGCGCTCGCGAAGGGCAGTGGCATCGTCGATTTTTGCATGCGCACCGACGACCTCGCCGCCGACATCGACGCGATGCGCCGCGCGGGCGCGAAGATTGGCGCTCCGTCGCCGCTGACGCGCGATCGTCCCGACGGCTATCGCCTCAGTTGGGTGCTCGCGATTCCCACGCCTCCGTTCAACGGCTGGCTGCCGTTTCTGATCAAGGACGACACCCCGCGCGACGAGCGCGTCCCGCGTGAACGGTCGCATCGCAACGGCGCGACCGGCATTCGTACGCTCGCGCTCGCCGTCGATGATCCCGGCATCACCAGCCGTTCCTACGCGCGCGTGCTCGGACGTCCCGGCGCGCCCGTCGAGCGCGCCGACCTCGAAGGCGCAGGTGTCAGCTTCACCATCGGTCCCAATGAAGTGCAGTTGCTCGCGTCGAAAACTGAGAATGGACCGCTGGCGGGTTGGATTCGTGATCACGGTCAATCGCCGTTCGAGGTCGTTCTCTCACATGAGAGCACCGGCGCGGCGACACTCGACACCGCACTGCTGCAAGGCGCTCGCATAAGGTTCCAGTGATCGCTTCGCGCAACATTCCACGTATCGTCGTCGCGGCGACCGGCAGCGGCGTAGGCAAGACGACTGCGACGGTCGCGTTGATTGGTGCGCTACGCGCACGCGGCCTCAAGGTCGCGGCGTTCAAGTGCGGCCCCGACTATCTCGATCCCACCTATCACGAACGCGCCGCCGGCGTTCGCTCGCACAACCTCGACGGCTGGATGATGGATCGCGACGTGGTGGTCGCGACTTTCGCGCGCGCATCCGCTGGCGCCGACATCGCGGTGATTGAAGGCATGATGGGTCTGTTCGATTCCGCGACGCCCACCGGCGATGAAGGCTCGACCGCCCAGCTCGCGAAGTGGCTCGACGCGCCGGTGCTCCTCGTCACCGACGCTTCGGGAGTCGCGCGCACCATCGCGGCGGTCGCCGCGGGCTTCGCGCGCTTCGATCCCGCGGTTCGCGTGACCGGCATGATCTGCAATCGCGTCGGCGGACGCGGGCATCTCGATTTGTTGCGCGCGGCTGAGCCCGAGATTCGGATCGTCGGTGGATTTCCCTCGAACACGGATCTCGCCTTTCCCGACCGCCATCTCGGCCTGCTGATGGCTGACGAAACGAACGTGCCGCAGCGCTTGCTCGACGGATGGGGCCGGCTGGCGGCGGAATGGCTGGACCTCGACGCGATTGTCGCGCTCGCGCGCTCGGCGCCGGCACTCGAAATCGCAGACGCGTCTGACGTCAAACAACTCGATTCGCGTTCGCGGCCGCGCTGCCGAATCGGCGTGGCGTACGACGCCGCGTTTCACTTCTACTACGAAGATAACTTGAATCGGCTGCGGTCGCTCGGCGCGGAGATTGTTAATTTCTCGCCGATCCGCGATCGCGAGTTGCCCGCCGTGGACGGACTTTACTTCGGCGGCGGATATCCCGAGGCGTTCGCGCGCGAACTATCTTCGAACACTGCAATGCTCACGGCTATCCGCGGCTTCGCGGCTCGCGGCGGCGTCATCTACGCGGAATGCGGCGGCCTGATGTACCTTACCGACGCCATCCGCACACTCGACGGCGCGCGATGGCCGATGGCTGCGATCATTCCCGGCGTCTGCGTGATGTCCGAGCGGTTGCAGGCCCTCGGCTACGTTGAGGTCGAGACGCGCGCCGACTCAATTCTCGGCCCTGCGCGCACGCGATTTCGCGGCCATCAGTTTCGCCACTCGACGCTCGACGATGCCGACAAAGGCGGCGGAATCGACACAATATATAATGTAGCGCCGCGATGGGGTGGCGAGCCGTTCGCCGAAGGCTATCGCGTCGGAAATGTTCTTGCCTCTTATGTTCACGCGCATTGGGCGTCGAATCCCGCGCTCGCGGACGCCCTGGTCGAGGCGTGCGTTCGCGCGCGCGACGCAAGACAACCGCCTGCGTAGCGTCTAGAATTGCCGGCATGAGCAGCGACCGCGCACAGCAGAATCGAGGCAAGGATCGCGCGAAAATCCCCGGCGATTTTCCGGCCGCGCCGCTGACCCTCGAAGGCTACAGCATTCTCCATCAGATGTTCCGCGTGCGGCGCCGCGAATTGCGCGCGCTCGAAAGTGCGCGAGCGCGACGCCGCCATCGATGAAGCCTCGAAGATGTTCGGCGAGATGGCGCGGCGCGAGGACGGTGAGACCGCACTCTTCTCCGCCCTCGGGCACAAGGGCGATCTGATGATCGTGCATTTCCGGCGCAGCTTCGAGGAACTCGCGCAGGCTGAGCACGCGCTCGCGACGCTGGCGCTGAGCGATTACCTGGAGCCGACCACCTCGTACCTGTCGGTGATCGAGATTGGCCTTTATGAAGCGACCGTCGCGCTCTATCGCAAGCTGGTCGAACAGGGAATCGGGCCGCATTCGCCGCAATGGAAATCCGAAATCGAATCCGAAATCATCCGCCAGCGCGAGAAAATCTCACCGCGCCTGTTTCCGAAGATTCCCGCGCGGCCCTACCTGTGTTTTTATCCGATGGACAAGAAACGCGACGGCGCCGACAACTGGTATCGGCTGCCGATCGAGGATCGCCAGCGCCTGATGCACGATCACGGCATGGTCGGGCGCCGCTTCGCCGGCGAGGTGACGCAGATTATCTCGGGCTCGATCGGATTCGACGATTGGGAATGGGGCGTCGATCTTTTCGCCGACGATCCGATCGTGTTCAAGAAACTCGTTTACGAGATGCGCTTCGATGAAGCCAGCGCGTCGTACGCGAAGTTTGGCCCGTTCTACGTCGGCCTCCGCCTCGAACCGTCCGCCCTCGGCAAGCTCTTCTCGAGCTGAACCTCCGCGGCGCTTCAGTGACTTCGTAGCCCAACAGCGCCAACTTGGCTATAATCGGGGAGTCATGAAGAAAGCTAAAATCGCGGAACTGCGCAACGGCCTTTCGCGGTATCTTGATCACGTTCGCGCAGGCGGTTCGGTCGTCGTTTACGATCGCGACACCCCAATCGCTGAAATCGTGCCCCTCACCCGCAGCAAAACCCGCAGCAAGAAAGACCTCGACGAGGAACGCCTCGCGCGCCTCGAACGCAAGGGCGCAATCACGCGCGGCACCGGCGACCTGGCAGCATGGTTCGAGACTCATAAGCCCATCAAGATTCCTGAAGGCGCTAGCGTTCTGCAGGCATTGTTGGAAGAGCGAGAGAGCGGCCGATGAGATACTGGGACGCCTCGGCATTGGTCCCTCTATTCATCGAAGAGGCATCGACTACGGAAGTTGAGGCGTGGCGGGCCGCCGATCCTGGCATCACGACCTGGATGATGACGCGCGTCGAAGTAATCTCAGGTATCGCAAGAAGAAAACGTGAATGGCCGGAACTGCTGGCTCGTTGGAACCGAGCGATTCGGGAGGTGCACGAAGTCGCCTCTAGATGGATTGAAATCTCGGACGCTGCTACCACACGCCTTCACGCTGAACGCATCGTCACGGACTATCCACTACGTGCAGCCGACGCACTCCAACTCGGCGCCGCGATAGTAGCCGCTGACGGCGATCCACATTCTCTGGAACTCGTCACGCTCGATGGCAGACTCGCTGAAGCGGCTCGGCGCGAGGGGTTTCCCGTCCTCGGCGTCTAATGACTCTCACGTTGGCGCTGGAGTGCTCGCGTCTTCGGCGCGCAACGCGGTCAGTTCGCGGCTCGCGCGCGGCAGGAACACCAGCCCGATCAGCGCGTTGCACAGCATGAAGGTTAGCTGCGCCGCGAGGCTGTAGGCGACGATCTTCGCCGGCGTCGCGTTGGTCGAGAAGAACAGCAGCCACGCCGCCTGGCTGGTGCCGAGATGCGCCACGGAGATTGGCAGCGCGGCGGCCAGGAACACCAGCGGCAGAAACAGCATCAGCTTCACGAACGGAATCGCGATTCCGTACAGCGCCAGCGCGTAGTATTGCGCGACGACCGACGCCAGAAACGTCGGCGCCTTGATCGACAGCACCGCCAGGTAGTCGAGTGGACGCGCCTCGACGAACGTCGCGAGCAGCGCGCCTGCGCGTCCGTTCTCGACCCAGTTGCGAATCCGCGCGCTGCGTCGTGCAATCGCGAAGAAAATCATGACGCCCGCCAGCAGTGCCCACGCCGCGATGTACACGACCCGGAGAATCGCGACGATCCTGATCTGCGCATCGCCGACCGGTGTGTAGAAGATCACTCCGAGCGTCGAGAACAGAAAGAGCTGATAAATTTCGAGCATCGCGATAAACAGCACCGAGCTAAGCGCGCCCAGAAAGGTGATCGCGGCTTTGCGATGCAGGTAATACGCGACGCCGCCCTGCGCGAGGCTGGTGTTGATCAGCGCCAGCACGTACATGCTCGCGCGAATCGGCAGGATGTCGCGATAGTGCATCGGCGCATTGAAGCGGCGCACAACCCAGGTCAGGCACGCGGAATCGAGCGCGCAGTAGAACAGCGAGTAGGGCATGAACACCGCCAGGAAATCGATTATCGGCACCTGCGACAGCGCTTGCTCGACTTTGCGAATCGGGATGCGCCAGAAGATCAGCGCGAAGATCGCGAGGGTGCCGAGATACGGAAGCGCCTTGCGCCACAGCGGCGTTGCGCGCGCGGCAGGGACGTCGTCGCCGGGCGTGGCGCTCGATTCGGGGATCGTGCCGGCGCTCATGCGTCGTCAATCCTCACTGCGGCGGTGCCAGTCAGCACCTGCTCCCCGCGCTGATTCGCGACCTGAATCAGCAGCTCGGCGCGATTCGCATCGGTATCGACGGAAACGATCTTCGCATGCGAGGTCAAGGTGTCGCCGAACAGCACCGGCCTGGTGAGCGACACTTCGATACGTCCGCCGCGAACGAAGCGCAGGCCGAAGTGGTCGGCGAGGAATTGCGCGATTATCGCGATCGTCTGCTCGCCGCCGGCAATCGGCGCCGTGAATCCAGCCTTACGCGCCGCGTCCTTGTCGTCGTGGATTCCGCGCGGCGGACGGCGCCGCGGCGGTCCTTCGATTCCGTCGTGATAAGCCTTCGCCGCGGCCGCATCGAGAAGATACGGCGCCGAGACCAATTCAGTACCGATTCGAATCGCGTCGCGCGCCGCGCTCATTGCATCTCTCCCTTGTCGTTCAGCAGCACCGACGTAATCGCCTGGCGCACCAGCAGTTGATTCGTCGCCGCATCGCGCGATTCATATTCGAGCGTGAAATAAAATTTGCCGCGCTTGCGATAGGTCGCGGTGATCTTGCCCTCGACTTTGACCGACTGCCCGACGCGCATCGGCTCGTGAAATTCGCACCAGTGCTTGGCGTGAACGCCGCCCTTGCCGCCTTTCAGATGTGTGGCGATCAGCAGCGCGTAGTCCTGCAAGCGCATCGTCGGCGACACCATCGCGTCGGGATTGCGATCATCGACGATGAACGCGGGATTGGTCGCTCCGATCGAATCCGAAAATGCGCGCGCCTGCTCCGCCGTGACGACGTAATGAATCGGCCCGAGGCGCATGCCCTCGTGCAGGTTCTCCGGACACATCGGGAGTCTCAGATCTTCGCTCATCGTACCGTTGAACGACATTAGCAGGCGTGCAAGATTCGGCGAACCGTTCTTTCAGAACAATGGCTACCAACAAAGTCGAATATGCGCGCAGGGCGCGGATGCATCTCAGCAAAGCCGACCCGGTGCTCGCGCGGATTATAGCCGAGGTCGGTCCGCTCGGAATTCAGCCGCGGCGCGAGCGCTTCCAGGCGCTGGCGCGTGCGATCATTTTTCAACAGCTCGCGGGCGCGGCCGCCAACGCAATTTACGGCCGTTTCGTCGCGCTGTTCCCCGGCGTGGATTTTCCTTCGCCGGAGCAGGTGCTCGCAAAAACCGGCGCCGAGCTGCGCGCGGTGGGTCTCTCCGAGAAAAAAGCACTCTACCTGAAGGACCTCGCCGCGCACATCCGCGACGGCAAGCTCGACTTTCATCGATTCCACAAAATGACCGACGAGGAGATCATCGAGCACCTCGTCATGGTCAAGGGAATCGGCCGATGGACCGCCGAGATGTTCCTGATGTTCAACCTCGGCCGTCCCGACGTGATGCCGGCCGGCGACCTCGGCGTTCAGAACGCAATCAAGCGCCACTACCGGATGCGCCAACGCCCAAATCGCAAGCGCCTGCTCAAGCACGCCGAGCGCTGGCGTCCATACCGGACGGCGGCCGCATGGTACCTGTGGCGCAGCCTCGACATCGTACTCCCCGACGGCGCTACGAAGCCGGCAACCAAGAAAGTCGCGAAGAGGAAGAAGTAGCACTCCGCATAAGGGAGTCGGCTCGATCATCTATTGCGGTAGCTTCGGAGATTTGGGCAGAGCTGGATTCATGTAGTCCCATGGCTGCGCGCTCGACGTGTAGATGTCCTGAGCAGGGTTGAAAGAGCTCGGATCGTCCAGGCTGCCGACTCGAATATTGACGAAGTCGAGGCCGGAGCCGAAGAGAGGAGATCCGCAATCAGCGCAGAAGTTTCGCGTGGTCGTACGCCCACTGTCAGCCGTGAGGTCGAAGTTCTTCGGCTTCCCCTGGATCAGCCTGAAGTTTGCACGGGGAACAATTAGAATCGACGCGAAAGCACTACCGGTCTCACGCTGACAATCGCGACAGTGACAATTCAGAGAGAGCGCCGGTTCACCTTCGTAGCTGTAACGAATGGCGCCACAGGCGCATCTGCCAAAAATCGGAGCGTGCATAAAAACCTCCTCTACTGTTGGAGTCGCGTCGGCGTGGCCTACTTTATCAGCTTCTTTAGATCCTTCAGTAAGAGAAACAAGTGAAGCGGGTCGGTAGAGCTCGGCTCGAAATCGAATTGCTCGTACCTTTCCTGCACCGAGGTTAACGCGGCTTTCTGAACTGGTGAGAGGCTTCCACCCAACCTTTCAGATTCTCCCAGTAGATTTCTTTGCCCCTGCTTGCGTCATCGACATTCCTCCAACGCGAAATTGCGCCGAGTTCGAGGTAACCGAGCAGATCCTCGCCGCTTCTGCTACGTATCTCAAGTTTCAATTTCTGTCGCCCAGAAAGCTCCAAAATCGGCAATCCAGGAATTCCAGTAACTATGACTAATTTCCGGCGAGACCCCTTTCCTTTGGGCATCCCGTTCAGAGAACCTGCTAGAGGAATTTTCCTATGCGACATAGTCCTTCGGTCCCGGACATCGTTTGAATGGTCGACTGTGAGTGCTTTTTAGGCGAGACAGCCCCGCTCATTCGAGGACGCTACGCTCGGCGAGCAATCGGGCAAGCTTCCGCTTGATGCGGGGAGGTCGATTCAGGAGTTTCAGAAACTCGGCCCATCGTTTTCCGTCCAGCACGAATGAGCGCCGGTCTTCTGGGGTCTCAGCCGTCCCTTCGTTAAAATTTCTGAACCGGTTTCGCATCAGAAGAAGATCCAATCATCCTTACATTGTCCGGACAAGCTACTCGGCGAGCATTGGGTTTGGTTTTGGGAATCCTAGTTTTGTCAGGGATTCGTCAATTGCCCTGGCCTCGTCCGATGCAGAAGGCGCGCGCTCGCCCATCGACTCCACACGGCGGCGCATTTCTTTTAGTTCTTGGTAGAGACTGCCGGTCAGGCTTGCGATCAGCACGAAACAAATCCACGGGACTGCCACCAGCGCCGCGATTGTGATTGCGATCATTGTGCGCGACTGCGATTCGGCGTTGTTGGCGACGGCTAGCACCGCCGCGTCGTCGAGGCTCATCAGGTCGGCCACGTTTCCTTGCAAATCGCGGAGTTTCGGTTCGAAGCTGTCGTCGCCGGGCGGCGCCGTGCGCATCGCGTCGAACAGCGGACGCGCGTCGTTGGCGATTTTCTCAATGCTCTCGGCCTGCTCGCGGCTTCCGATATGCTGCCGCGCGATCTCGATCTCCGAAATGAATCCGCGCTGCTGATCCATCACGATTTGCGAGGCCTCGGGCTGCGTGCGTCCCCAATCCATCTTGTACAGCGCGTTCTCCATGCCGGCGGCCGCGCCCGCCGCCGCATATTCGTTCTCGTGGAGTTCGCGCGGCAGAATCCCGAACGCGTGAAACGCGCCCGCAATCACGGCGGCCGCGATCAGCAGAATCGCCGGCGCAATCGCGGCGATGAAACGGAGCTTGGTAACGATAGTCAGATTATTCATGCGATTTCTTTTTTCGTTGCGGTCGTTGTTCCAAAGGATGCCCGCGACGGACGCGAAAACGCAACGCCCGATATGACCTCCGCGCCGCCGTATGCAATAATTTTCGCGTGATGAACTTCGCCGATCGCCTTGCCGATGCGTCGCGCGCAAAAGACAGCGTCGTGGTGCTCGGGATCGATCCCCAGCTCGACGCGGCCGGCGTGCCGGGAATCCCGCCCGGGTACACGCTCGCGCGCTTCTGTTGCGAAATCGTCGAGGCCTGCGCGCACTCCGCAATCGCGGTCAAGCCGCAGTTGGCGTTTTACGAAGCGCGCGGCCTCGACGGGATGCGCGCGTTTTGCGAGGTGGTCAAAACCGCGCGCCGGCTTGGCTTGATCACGATCGCGGACGCGAAGCGCGGCGATATCGGCACGACCTCGGCCGCATACGCGGAGGCGTTTCTCGGCGAGGGCGATTTCAATTGCGACGCCGTCACCGTGAACCCGTATCAAGGCAGCGACGCGCTGATGCCGTTTATCGCGAAGGTGAAGAGTGGGGGCCGCGGCGTCTTCGTGCTGGTGAAAACCTCGAACCCGTCATCGGGAGAATTTCAGGATCGCAACGCGCCCAATCGGCCGATATGGGAATCGGTGGCCGAGCGCGTCAACGGATGGGGCGGCGATTTCGTCGGTGCGAGCGGGCTCAGCTCGGTCGGCGCGGTGGTCGGCGCAACCTATCCGGTGGAGGCGCGGCGCGCGCGCGAGTTGATGCCGGCGGCGACGATCCTCGTGCCCGGATATGGCGCCCAGGGCGGAACGGCGGTGGACGCAATCGCGTCGGCGCGCGCCGACGGCACCGGATTCATCGTCAACGCGAGCCGCAGCCTGATGTACGCGTATCGAAAGAGAGAAGGCGCCAGGCCGGTCGAGGCCGCGGCGGAATACGCCGAGGCGATGCGCCTGGATTTGAAGGCCGCGATCGCGGCGCAGCGCGGGCAAAATTTAGCGCGCACCGCGTAGCGAACTTGGTTACTTGGCGTGCGCGGGCTTGTTCAAGTTCGCGGCGAGGAACTTGGTGCTGCGAGTCCACGCGTCCTGCGCGTCGGCCGCGTTGTACCAGATCTGGAGCTCGGGGAAGTTGAAGGCGTGATTCGCGCCTTCGTAGATTTTTATCTCGTGCGGACGTTTGTTCTCAGTCAGCAACGCGTCGAGCCTGTGGGCCATCGCCACCGGCACCAGCACGTCCTTGTCGCCGTGCAGGATCAACGTCGGCGGCATCGTTTTCGCTCCGGACTGCAGAGCCCGCGGCAATCCGCCGTAGTACTCGACGATCGCGGCGATTTGATCCGGATCGATCGCGCCGGCCGAAAGTGAAAGAAACGATCCCAGCGAAAATCCCATCAACGCCACGCGATGCGGATCGACCGCTGGGTTCTTGTCGAGCGTGTCGAGGCCCGAATGGATCTCTTCGAGCCAGATCGGAAAGTCTTCCTTCATCCGCAGCGGCTGTTCCGCACCGACCGCGTCGGTCTGACTGTAGTACTCGATGAATTCGACGTAGTAGCCCAGGTCCGCGAGCTCGCCGCACATCTTTTCGTATTCGGGGTTGCCGGAGTCCTTTCTCTCCGACGCGCCATGCAGCATCACGACCGCGGGATGCGGGCCGTTGCCCTTCGGCACACAATGATATTCGTTGACCGGCTTGCCGCCGGAAGTGAACTCGCCCTTGACCCATCCGGCGTGAGCTGGCGAGGAGGCGAGCAGAAGGACTGCGGCTACGATTAGCCAGTCGGCAGTACGAAATGAACGCACTATGATCTGAATCGCCGAGCGCCCGTAACTTACGCGCGCATCAGCTCGGCTTCGTCGGCGGCGATAGTGGCGTAAACCTCGCGATCGATCTTGCGATAGCGATCGAGCGATTTTTCCGCCTGCTCTTCGTGGCCCTGCGCCTTGGCCAGCTCGTGCATCTCCTTTTCGATCCACGACAGATGCCACGACTCGTCCTTGGTGACCGACTTCAGGACTTCCATCGTTTCCGGATCGACGTTGGGCAGCGCCATGTGCGCGTTGTAGCGGCTCTGCGCGCGCTCCTCGACCACCACCGTCAACGCAAGCAGGTCGATGATCGTCTTCGGCACGCCGGTCCGCAGACCCAGCCGCCGCTGGTAGCCGTCGTCGATCAGGATTGGCGCGCCGCCGAGGTCCGAGATTCGCTTGGTCCACAGGTAGGCGTGGCGGGTTTCATCGGCGAGATGCGCCGTCATCTTGAGCTGCGACTCGCCGTCCTTCATGTGGGACAGGAGATTGAAAAGCAAACGCGCACCGCGCAATTCGGCGTCGCGATAAAAGCTGAAGATAAGAATCTGCTTGTCCGCCGGGGACATTCCGGTGAAATTCATCGTTCCAAGTGATGCGCTCAATACCCAATCCTCCCGTCAGCCGCCGGCATAGCACGGCCAATGTCTAATAGTAACAGATAAGACGGTTGCGCGTAACTTATGCGATCCATCCCACAGGGTCAATAAAACAGCCCCGCCGCATTAGCCCGCGCGACCATTCCGAGAGTCTCCCGCGTGGTCGACCCTGGTCACCCTGACAGAGCGAGCAGCGCGAGCGGCAGGAAGGATCTCGGACAGCTTCACGTAAGCGAAGCCGGTTCCGGTTTCGGAAATCGCGAAGCGCTCCACATGCTTTTGCAAAGTCTCCCTTGAATTCAACGGAGCGGGGAACAAACTCCAAGCCGGCTACCAGCTCTAATCAACAGATAGTGTGCGCAACCCTATCTTGCGGTCAGCATCCGACTTCTGATACTCCGCTTGTAAGGAAGGACGGGAGCGTTAGCAGTAGGGTTGGGAGCCACCATGCAAGAATATTGGCCCGCATTGTTGCCGCTGGTCCTTGGCCTGAGCGCCTTCGCCGTGGGCATGATATTCGCCTCACGCGAGCGGAGCAGTCTGGATTCACGCAGACTGCCTGACCTGGAACGCGAGCAGATCCATCACCATCCCCGTCAGACGGGCTAGTGCCTTCACCGGACGTTTACTGGCTCGCGTTGAGGCGGGCGCGCGGCGTCGGGCCGCGCACCTGCAAGCTGCTGATCGAGAAGTTCGGCACGCCCGAGAAAATATTCCAGCTCAGTTCAGACCAGATCGCGGCGGCAGGTGTGCCGCGCAACACCGCGCATAGTATCGCCGAGTTCCGCGACTTCGAGCCGCTCGAAAAGGAACTGTGCGAGCTGCCGAACATCGGCGCCCGCCTCGTCAAATGGACCGACGCCGACTATCCGCCAAACTTGCGCCAAATCGCCGACCCGCCGCCGTTTCTGTTCGTGCGCGGCACGGCCACCTTGACCGATAACACCTGTATCGCAATCGTCGGCGCGCGCGCCGCCAGCGATATCGGCCGCCGCATGGCGCAGAGGCTCGGCCTCGAGCTCGCCGCCAAGGGCTTCACGGTCGTCAGCGGGCTGGCCCGCGGAATCGACGGCGAAGCGCATCAGGGCGCGCTCGACGCACACGGCAGAACTCTCGCGATTCTCGGATGCGGCGTCGATGTCATCTACCCGGCGGAGCATCGCAAGCTGGCCGAGGCGATTATCGAAGGCGGCGGTGCGCTCATCAGCGAGCTGCCGATTGGAACGCAGCCGCTGGCCGAGAATTTTCCGACGCGCAACCGCATCCTGTCCGGACTCTGCCTGGGCGTCGTGATCGTCGAGGCGGCCGAGAAGAGCGGCTCGCTGATCACGGCGCGGATGGCGCTCGAACAGGATCGCCAGGTATTCGCCGTCCCCGGCAGCCCGCTGAGCGGCAAGACGCGCGGCAGCAACCGGCTGCTGAAGGAGGGCGCGAAGCTGGTCGAATGCGTCGAGGACGTAATCGAGGAGCTCGCGCCTCAGATGGCCAGTCGAGCGCCCGCAACCTCAAGGATGCCGTCGGCTGAACCGGTACCGACGCCGCCAACGTCTAATATAAGTGCAAGCGCTGAAGTAGCGCGACTGGTTCAAGCGCCCATAGATGCCAAAGCTCCTGAAGGAATCGCTGATAGTAGTATTACTATCTTGAATAATCTAAAAGAGTCTGAGAGACTCCATGTTGATTCGATCATCGAGTCTTCCGGGCTCAATGCCCAAACCGTGCTTAGGTTACTCTTGGAACTGGAACTCGAAGGTCGCGTCACCCAGCATCCCGGCAAGCTTTTCTCGCTTGCATAACTCTGGCAGGGTGTAAGCCCTGTAGCATCGGGGATTTTGGCTGGCGCGAAACCTGCGTGGGGAACCGGGAGCCTTGGAGGCGCCTAAATCGGTGGCAAAAAATCTCGTAATTGTCGAATCGCCAGCAAAGGCGAAAACTATCAAGCGCTATCTCGGCGCCGACTACCAGGTCATGCCCTCGGTCGGCCATGTCGTGGACCTGCCCAAGAGCAAGCTCGGGGTCGATATCGAGCATAATTTCGCGCCCGATTTCGTCACGATCAAGGGCAAAGAGAAGGTCCTCAGCGAGATCAAGACCGCCGCCAAGGGCAAGGAAAACGTCTATCTCGCCAGCGACCCCGACCGCGAAGGCGAGGCGATTGCGTGGCATATTTCCGAGCATCTCGGCAAGACCAAGTCCAAAGTCAGCCGCGTGCTGCTGCATGAAATCACGTCGGCCGCGGTCAAGGAGGCGGTGGCCAACCCGTCGAAGCTCGATCGCCACCTGTTCGACGCCTACCAGGCGCGCCGGGTGCTCGATCGGCTGGTGGGGTACAAGCTCAGCCCGCTGCTGTGGGACAAGGTCAAGCGCGGTATCAGCGCCGGCCGCGTGCAGTCGGTGGCGCTCAGGATAATCGTCGATCGCGAGCGCGAGCGCGAAGCGTTCCGCGCCGAAGAATACTGGACGCTCGACGCCCGCCTCTCCGGCAAGAATCCACCGCCGTTCAAAGCGCGGCTCTTCAGTTACAAAGACGATCGTATCGACAACAAGGCCTACAAGCTGCCCGAGGCGCAGGCTCGCGAGATCATCGCGGCGGTCGAGAAGGCACCGTTCACTGTAAAGAGCGTCGAGCGCAAGGAAGTCCGCCGCAGTCCCGCGCCGCCGTTCATCACCTCGCGCCTGCAGCAGGAGGCCTCGCGCAAGCTGTACTACCAGCCGCGCCGAACGATGCAGATTGCGCAGAAGCTGTACGAGGGCGTCGAGCTGGGCGAGGAGGGTGCGGTCGGCCTTATCACTTATATGCGTACCGATTCGCCGCGCGTGTCGGACCAGGCGCTCGAGAGCGTCCGCAGCCATATCGGCGCCCGTTACGGCAAAGAGTACATCCCCGACCAGCCCAACTTTTACAAATCCAGCAAGCAGTCGCAGGGTGCGCATGAAGCGATTCGTCCGACCGCCGTCGAGCGCGACCCCGAATCGATCGCGCGTTTCCTCGACAAGGACATGCTCGCGCTCTACACCCTCATCTACAACCGCTTCGTCTCGAGCCAGATGATGCCGGCGGTGTACGACCGCACGACCGTCGATATCCAATCGGCCGACGCGATTTTCCGCGCGACCGGCCAGGTGATGAAGTTCGACGGCTTCATGCGCGTGTATATCGAGGGCCAGGACGAGCCCGAGGACGAAGAGGGCACGCTGCCGATGCTCGACGAAGGCGAGACGCTGAAGCTGCTCGGACTCGATCCTGAGCAACACTTCACGCAGCCGCCGCCGCGCTACACGCAGGCCACGCTCATCAAGGTGCTCGAAGAGCAGGGCATCGGGCGCCCCTCGACCTACGCCGCTATCATGACGAGCATCCTGCGCGTCGAATACGTCGAAGAGGACGAGAGCAAGCGGATGCGGCCGACGTCGCTCGGGCGGGTCGTCAACGACATGCTGGTCAAGGCGTTCCCCGACATCCTCGAATCCAGTTTCACCGCGCAGTTCGAAGAGGACCTCGACAAGGTTGAAGAGGGCACCGAGAACTGGGTCAAGACGATGAAGCGGTTCTACGGGCCGTTCGCCAAGGACCTGGCCGACGCGAAAAAGAAGATGCCCGAGGTCAAGCACAAGGGCCTCGCCACCAATCTCAAGTGCGAACTCGACGGCGGCGACATGGTGATCAAGTGGGGCCGCAACGGCGAGTTCCTCGCCTGCTCGAACTATCCCAAATGCACCAACACCGGCGAGATCGCGCGCGACGACCAGGGCAATATCACGATGAAGCCGTCGGCGCCCGCGCCCACCGACGAAGTCTGCGAGAAATGCGGCAAGCCGATGGTCAAGCGCCGCTCGCGCTTCGGCGAATTCCTCGGATGCTCGGGCTATCCGGACTGCGACGGGATCAAGCGCCTTCAGTCCGAGAATGTGAAAACCGGCATCGCATGCCCCGAATGCAAAGAGGGCGAAATCCTCGAGCGTCGGAGCCGCCGCGGCAAGATTTTCTTCGGATGCGGCCGTTATCCGAAATGCAAGTTCGCGGCATGGAACAAAGTTGTGCTCCAGCCGTGCCCGTCATGCGGCGCGAACTACATGGTCGAGAAAGACTTGAAGCGCACCGGCATCACCTGGCAATGCGCCAATAAGGAATGCGGCTACAAAGCGCCCGCGCCCGTCGTTGCGCAGCCGGAGCCGGCGCCCGCCTCGACGCCGCCCGCGTAAAAGCCTCAATCGCGCCGTGCCGGATTCACGTGGATCGATCGATCGTCTCGTCCGCGCGATGCTGCGAGTTTTGCTCGTAGCATCAGTGGGGCGTGCCGCCGTGCCCGCCGTCCTGATTTTGACGGCGATCACCGGATTAGCAGCGCCGTCTTACGCCGCAACCCCCGTCATAGTGACCCCCAATCAGGAGGAGACCGTCGCGCCTTACGTCGCGCGCGTCTACTTCGATGCGAAGGCCAAAGACGGCAGCGATTCCTATTACGAAATTCTGAAAAACAACAAGCCCGTTTACATCGAGCAGGCAAAAAACAAGGGCGAGAAGTTTTTCATCGGCACGATGTACAAGGACGATCCCGACGCCGCGATGATCAAGATGGGGATGGACATCACCGGCGACGGCCAGCCCGACCTGGTGATTTCCGAGTGGCTGGGCCGCGCGAATTGCTGCCTGATATTTCACATCTTCGAAATAGGCCAGACTTTCAAAAAACTCGGCACCATCGACGCCGAGTTCGGCGCCTCCGGCTCGCACTTCATCCTTCCGGACAAGGACTCGAAGGACACCGGGCTCGCGATTCAGATTCACGACTGGATCTTTGCCAACTGGAACACCGATTTCGCCGACTCGCCCGCGCCAAAAGTCATCCTGCACTTCAGCGACAACGCATATCGCATCGCGCCCGATCTGATGCGCGAGCGGGCGCTCGATGCCAGCGACCTTGCAACGCGCGCCGCCGCGGTCGCGAAGTACGCGCCAAGCGCCAAGGGCGGCGCGTGGCCTCACACCAAAGTCTCGCCGCAGCTATGGGGAACGATGCTCGATCTGATCTACAGCGGCCACGAGGAAGGCGCCTGGAAGTTCCTCGACGACGCGTGGCCGTCGAAAGTCCGCGGCAAAGATGTCTTCGCGCGTGACTTCCGCGCGCAACTCGCCAAGAGTCCCTACTGGCCCGCGGTCAAGGCGATGAATTCCGAAAAGCCTCTCAATGGCAAGACTGGACAGTCCGTCGGCCCGTCGCCCAGCCCGTCTCCCGCCGAGGCGAAGCAGTAGTCGAACATCCATCGAGTCGCCGCCCCTGAGAGCAAAGTAGCGCGCCGCGCGCAACTTTGCGCTTCTCACTGGGTGCAGGGGTCACCCTTGCCGCCCGCCGCGCAGGCGATTATCCCGTCTTCGCCGACATCTCTTCGAGCCGCCGGCGGATAAACCGGCGCTCCGGTGCGCTGCCCACGCGCGCCAGCGCCGCGCGATACGACTCGGCCGCCTCGCTCCATCGCTCCAGCCGCCGCAATAAATCCGCACGCGCCGACCACATCAGGTAGTAATCGCGCAGCTCGCCGCTCGCCGCGATCGCGTCGATCAACGCGAGTCCCGCCGCGGGACCGTCGGCCATCGCGACCGCGACCGCCCGGTTCAATTCGATCACCGGCGACGGCCGGATTGCGCTCAGGCGCGCGTAGAGATTCGCGATCGCACGCCAGTCGGTGGCGTCGGCGCTTTCCGCGCGCGAGTGCGCTGCCGCTATCGCCGACTGAATCGCATACGGCCCGTGTGCGTCGGCAGTGATCGCCGCTTTCGAGTGAGTGAGCCCCTCGGCAATCTGCGCTCGATCCCAGCGCGCGCGATCCTGTTCCTCGAGCAGTACGATCTCGCCCCGCTCGTCGATTCGCGCATCGCGCCGCGCGTCATGCAGCAGCATCATCGCGAGCAAACCGCGCGGCTCCGGCTCCGTTGGCATCAGCGCGACGAGTATCCGCGCCAGCCGAATCGCCTCGGCGCAAAGATCGGTTCGCAGCAGCCGTTCGCCCGAGCTCGCCGCATAACCCTCATTGAAAACCAGGTAAATGACGGCCATGACCGCGTCGAGCCGCTCCGCCAGCAACTCGGCCGACGGCACCTCGTACGGAATCCGCGCCGCGCGAATCTTGCGTTTGGCGCGCACCAGCCGCTGCGCCATCGTCGCCGGCGCCGTCAGAAACGCGCGCGCGATTTCCTCAGTGGTGAGACCGCACAGCGTGCGCAGCGACAGTGCGACCCGAGCGTCGTCGGCCAGCGCCGGATGACAACAGGTAAAAATCAGCCGCAGACGTTCGTCGGGCAGCGCGCCTGACGTGTCGGTTTCTTCTTCGTCGCCGCCGCTCTCAGCCATGCGAATCAACTCTTCGCGCCGATCGTTGAATCGAGCCTGCTTGCGGATGCGATCGATCGCCTTGTGCCGCGCGACGCCGATGATCCACGCCCGCGGATTCTCCGGCAAGCCGTCGCGATGCCATTGTTCGATCGCGCTCGCGAACGCTTCCTGCGCCGCGTCTTCCGCGAGATCGAAGTCGCCCAGCACGCGAATGAGCGTGGCGAGTATTCGCCCGAACTCCTCACGATAGAAGCGCTCGATACCAGCGGCAGTGTTGTCCATCGGCAAGTCCGTCCGATGGCAGGCTAGCCGCATGCCGCAGATGCCGCTAGCGGGGATTCATTCGTGATAGACCCACCAGCATCCGTCCACCGGCCTGACCTCGATCGCATCGCCGGCGCGCGGCGCCAGCTTGTTCGCCCACGCGATCGCCTCGTCGATCGACGCGCACGCGACCAGGTTGAAACCGCCCGCCACTTCCTTGGTTTCCGCAAACGGCCCGTCCGTCACGGCGCGCGCGCCGTTTTTCCATCGAATCGTTTTCGCCTGCCCGGAAACCTGCAAGCGCGCGCCGACCCACAGTCCGGGTTCCTGATCGAGCATCGCGCGGCTCGCCACGTATTCCGCGCCGACGCCCTGATGCTGCCGCATTATCTTCGTGCGCTCGCTCTGGGAGATGCTGAGCGCCGCGCGCTCGTTCTCGACCGACGTGAGCATGAAAATCTTCGACGCCGCCTGTCCGCGCGTCTGCGAGATCCACCAGAACTCGCGAACCGGCCGCACTTCGGTGACGAGACTCTGATGAGCCTCCTCGTACCTGGCGAACGCGATCGCCTCTTGCTCCGAGTCGAAATCGATTATGTCGAAGCCGCCGACCAGCTCCTTGGTTTCCGGGAACGGACCGTCGATTCGCAGATGCTCGCCGCCGCGATTCTTGACGGAGATCGTTTCTCGATCGCGGCCGAGCCCCACCGAAACGAACATCAGCCCGGGCTTTCCACCGCGGACGCGCGCACGCAGCAGACCATCGAGTTTCTGTTGATGGTGCGTGACCCGACGACCGATTTCTTCCGCATCGAGGCTGTCAGACTCCCCGCGAACCTCGGCGCCCGTAATCATGTATTTCATCGGCGACTCCCCTTGCAGCAAGCAGCTACATGTCGAACTTCATGATCGGCCGCACTTCGATCGAGCCGTGCTTCGCCCCCGGAATTTTCGCCGCAATCGAAATCGCCTCGTCGAGGTCCTTCGCCTCGACCAGGTAGTATCCGCCGAGTTGCTCCTTGGTCTCCGCGAACGGCCCGTCGGTCACCGAGGTCTTGCCGTTGCGCACGCGAACGGTGGTCGCCGTCGTGCTCTGATCGAGCGGGTTGCTGCCCTTGTTTTTGCCGCTCTTGTTGAGGTTCTGCGTGAAGGTCATATACTCCTGGAAAATTTGTCGAGTCTCCGCTTCCGGCCGCTCCTTGTTCTCCGCCTCGCTGCTGTAGATCAAAAGGATGTATTCCATCGCGTCTCTCCTTGTTGCCCGATTTGGCTTTTCAGATAGTAGTCGAATGGCGACGCGCCGGATCGACAGCCCGGTTTACACGACCGCCGAAAAACGCCACGATCACCTTTCGCCGCATCTACGCCATGAATCAGATCCAAGTAACCGTTGTCGGAGCGGGACTCGCGGGCAGCGAGGCTGCGTGGCAGCTCGCGCGCCGGGGTATCCCCGTGCGGCTGGTCGAGATGCGCCCGGTCAAGATGACCGAAGCTCATCAGACAGCGGACTTTGCGGAGCTCGTGTGCTCCAATTCGCTGCGCAACGATTCGATGGATACCGCGGTCGGCGTCCTGAAAGAAGAGATGCGCCGGCTCGGCTCGCTCGTGATCGCCTCCGCCGATCGCGCACGCGTGCCGGCGGGCTCCGCGCTCGCTGTTGATCGCAATGATTTCTCGCGCGCAATCACCGCGGCGCTCGAGAACGATCCGATGGTGGAGATCGCGCGCGCCGAGGCCTGCGCGATACCCGCGGGTCTCACAATTCTCGCCACCGGTCCTCTGACCAGTCCGGCGCTCGGCGAATCTCTGAATAAATTGATCGGTCCGCGCAACTTGTATTTCTACGACGCGATCGCGCCGATCGTTGCCGCCGATTCGGTCGATATGAGCGTCGCGTTCATGGCCTCGCGCTACGGCAAGGGCGGCGACGATTACATCAACTGCCCGATGACCGAGATTCAGTACGGTGCGTTCGTCGACGCGGTCATGGAGTCTAAAAAAATCGAACTGCATCCGTTCGAGAAGCCGGTTTATTTCGAGGGATGCATGCCGATCGAGGAAATGGCGCGGCGCGGTCCGATGACGCTTGCGTTCGGCCCGATGCGCCCGGTCGGGCTCTCAGAGCCACGCAGCGGCCGCCGGCCGTTTGCGGTGGTGCAGCTCAGACAGGACGACGCCGAAGGCCGCATGTACAACATGGTCGGCTTTCAGACCAAGATGACCTACCCCGAGCAGCGCCGCGTGCTGCGCATGATCCCCGGACTGGAAAAAGCCGAGTTCGTGCGCCTCGGCTCGATTCATCGCAATACTTTTGTCGATTCGCCACGCTTGCTCCGTCCGACGCTGCAACTCAAAACGCGCGACGACCTGTTTCTCGCCGGCCAGATGGTCGGGGTCGAAGGCTACGTCGAGTCCGCGGCCGCCGGATTGCTCGCGGGGCTCAACGCGGCGAACCTCGTGATGAATCGCGAACTGGTCGTGCCGCCGCCGGAGACCGCGGTCGGCTCGCTGGTCGCGTATATCACCGATTCCACGCGGCGCGATTTTCAGCCGATGAACGCAAATTACGGCTTGATGCCAGACTTGGAGATCCGTGCGCGCGGCCGTGAAAAGAAAATCGCGATGGGCGCCCGCGCGCTGGCCGCAATCGATGCGTGGCTCGAACGCAACCAAATCGCTCCGCCCGCATCTATGGCTCCGCGCGAAGTTCGGCTATAGAAAATCGCTGGAGGTCCCGTCGATGACCAAAGCGGAATTGATTGACACGATCGCGCGGTCCACCGATCAGCCCAAGAAGCAGGTCGCCGCCACCCTCGACCTCGCCTTCGAACAAATCGCCCGCTCGATTCGCAAGGACAAGCGCTTCTGGGTGCCCGGCTTCGGCACGTTCTCGGTGCGCCGGCGCAAAGCTCGCGCCGGCTTCAATCCCCGCACCAACGCGCCGATGATAATCGCGGCCTCTCGCACAGTAGGCTTTCGCCCCGCCCCCGAACTAAGGAAGGGTCTCTGACGACGGCCGCTTCCAAAGCGGACGACCGCGATCGCAGCGGCGATCATCTGCACGACCGAACGACTCGCCGCCCGATCGTTTCGGCCCGCGCGCTAAGTCTCTTCCTGCTCATCGTCGCGCTCGCCGCCGGCAGCGCATTCCGTTTCGCCAATCTCGGCGCACTCGAGATGTCGCCGGACGAGGGCGCATCGTGGGCCGCCGCCTCCGCGCCGAGCGCCGCCGAAGTACTCGCGCGCCAACCCTCGCTCAACCCCGGCGAGCTGCCGATTCATGACCTGATGTTGCACGGCTGGATCGCGCTGTTCGGCTCGAGCGTGGCCGCGATGCGCTCGTTGTCGGCGGCCCTCGGCGTCATTTCGATATGGCTGGTCTATCTCGTGGTGTGTGAACTGTTCGAGGGGTCGGCGCTTATCCGCGACGACGTCAAGATAGTCGCGGGACTGAGCGCTCTGGTCTTCGCCGTGAACCTCGTCACGATCAAGTACTCGCGCGAGGCTCGCATGTATCCGCTGATGCTCGCCGCGCTCCTCGCGCAAGTGACGATGTTCCTGCGTGCGCTGCGCGTCGGCGGCTTCGCGAACTACGCGGCGGTCATGCTCCTGACCGCAATCGCCATCGCCTCGAACTTCGCCGCGATGCTAATACCCGCGACCGAAGGCCTGTGGCTCGTCTATATTATCGCGCGAGCAGGATGGCGCCCCGGCGATGCTAACGCGCGGCGCGCGTGGGCGATTGCGCTTGCGCTCGCGGCCGGCGGATTTATCCTGCTGCCGAAACTTTTTTTGTCGATGCACGCGGCGTCGTCGGGCAGCGTCGGCGGATGGCGCAAGCCGCCCGCCTGGTACGAGCCTTTCGCGCTATTCAACAAGGCCACCGGCAGCTTCGCGTTCCCGATCCTCGCAATCCTCGCGATTTGGGGCGTGATCTGCGGATGGCGCCGCGGCGCGCGCGACTCGATCGCCTTCGCGATACTGTGGATGTGGGCGCCGCCGCTGATAATGGTCGTCGTGTCGTACGCGATTGCGCCGGTGTTCGTCGAGCGCTATGCGCTGTCGTGCTTCGTGCCGTTCTTCGTCCTCGCCGCGTTGGGAATCTTCGAGCTGCCCGGCGATCTCGTGCGCGTCGGGGCGCTCGTGCTCGCGGTCGCATTCTCGATCGGCCATATCGTTTCGTACGATCGCAAGCCGCACGACGCGCAGTATCGCGAAGCGATCGCCGCCGCCGATTCCGCGCTCAAGCCGGGCGAGGTCATGACCGCCATCCCCTCTTACGCAATCCAGGTGCTGCGCTACTATCTGCCGGCCGATCAACTCGATCGCGCCATTCGCTATGATCCGTCAGCGCCATCCGCCGCCGTGTTGATTCTCGGCGATCAAAACCTCGCGCCCGGTGAAGCCCAGTCATATAAGAAGGAATATCCGCATACGGTCGCGCGCCTGCGCGGCGTAACTGTGCTGCAAAGGTGAAATTACAATGACCGATCAGAATCCCGAAGATTTGAAAATAAAGGGCCAGCAGAAGGCCGCGTGGGACGATAGCGCCGAGGGCTGGAAGCGATGGTGGCCGACCTTCGAGCGCGCCGCCCAGACTGTCAACGATCGCCTGGTCGAACTCGCGAACGTCCACCCCGGCAATCGCGTCCTCGACATCGCGACCGGCAGCGGCGAGCCGGCGCTGACCGCCGCGCGCGCCGTCGGACAAGCGGGACGAGTCGTCGCCGTCGATATGTCGCCCGGCATGCTCGCAATCGCGCGCGAACGGGTCGACGCGGCAGGATTGAAGAACGTCGAGCTCGTCGAATCCGACGCCGAGGCGCTGAAGCTCGACCCGCACTCCTTCGACGCCGTGCTCTGCCGATGGGGTCTGATGTTCATGCCCGATCTCGACGGCGTGGTGCGCGCGATGCATCGCGCGCTCAAGCCCGGCGGGCGCATTGCAACGGCAGTCTGGTCGGCGGCGGACAAGGTGCCGATGTGCGGGCTCGCGCGCGACGCGATACAGCGAATCACCGGGATTACGCCGCCGCCAGGCGCGCCCAACCCGACCAAGCTCGCGGATACCTCGATCCTCGAGCGCGCGCTCACCGCCGCAAACTTTCGCGACGTTACGATCGAACGGCTGATCGTGACCTTCGATTTTCCGTCGCCCGACGCCTTCGCCGATTTCCGCGGCCAAATCGGCGGCACGCGCGCGATGCTCTCGAAAATGCCCGCCGACGTTGCCCGCCAGGTGCGCGACGCCGTCGTCGCATCGGCGCGCGAATACGCCACGGCCGCCGGCGTTGTGAGGTTGAGCAACGAGACGATTTGTTTCAGCGCCCGTGCCTGACCGGTTACGGCAGTGACTGGTGCCGCCGCGCGCGTCTCGCTGTTTCGCTACTCGCCGGCACTGGTCCTGTTCGCAATTGCAATCGCGGACCTGCGCCAGCTCAGCGATCCCGATCTGTGGGGACACGTGCTCTGGGGCCGCGATCTGCTCGCCCACGGTTCGCTGCCGCCCAACAACATCTATTCGTATTCCGCGCCGGACTTCCGCTGGCTGCACCATGAATGGTTGAGCGAAGTCGCGATGGGCGCGATTTTCGATCGCTTCGGGCCGTTCGGCCTCAAGCTGCTCAAATTCCTGTGCACCGCGGGCACCATTTCTTTTGTCGTTCTCGCCGAGTCCGAAACCGCAGCGCCCGCGGGTGTGCAGGCATTAATCCTGCTGGTAGCGTCGCTGATCTTCGTGCCGTCGATGCAGTTCCGCCCGCAAATTTTCGATTTCCTGTTCCTGTCCGCGATCGTCGCGATGCTTTACCGGCACAACCGGCGCGGTTCGGCGCCGCTGTGGCTCGTAATTCCGATCATGGCGATTTGGTGCAATCTTCACGGCGGATTCTTCATCGGCCTGGTTGCGATGGGCGTGTACGGAGCGGCGCTCGTCGTCACCGATTGGTTGTCGGGCCACGGAATTCGTCGCGGACTCGGCATCATTGCAATTACCGCCGCCGCTGCCGCATCGACGCTGTGCACGTTCCTGATCCCGCCGGCGCGCGACAACTGGTACACGCTGATCTACTCGATTCGGAACCCGACCACGCAATACAACATCGTTGATTGGAAACCGCTGCTCGCCTCTCTCACCACCGCGCCCGCCGGGAGCCTCGAGCAGAAATATTTCGCGATCGTGCTTCTCTTCTTCGCCGCCGCGGTTATTTCGGTGATTCTCAGGCCAAGGGCCGCCGATGCGCCGATGGTGGCGGTGGCCGCCGTACTGCTCGCGACCGCATTCGAGGCCCAGCGCAACATCGTGATCGCAACGATTGCGATCGTTCCCGTTTTCGCCAACCACTTGGGCCTGCTGATCCGTCCGCGCGAGGCCGCCGCTAATGAAAGCGCGCCTGCGATATCGCTTGCCGGTCGTTGGGTCGCCGAAATTCTTATCGCCATCGCCGCCATCGGATTCGCGCGGTACAGCGGAATCCTCAGGCCCGGAATTAACGCCTCCGGCAATCCCGCCGACGCCCTAAACTTCATGAACCACCACGCGCTGGCGGGAAACGTGTTGCCTGACTACGCCTGGGGCGAATACGTAATCTGGCATGGCGGCCCGCGCACGAAAGTATTCATCGATAGCCGCTACGACCTCGGCTATCCGCCGCGCGTGATCTCGGATTTCCTCGAACTCGACAAAGGCAAGCTCGGCGCGGCGCGTACTCTCGCCGCCTATCCGACTGATTTCGTTTTGGTCAAAACGGGTTGGCCGGCCGCTCGAATGATGGATTCTCAACCCGATTGGCGCCTCATCTACAGCGATAACGTCGCCCGCCTGTACGCGCCCGCGAACTCCCCGGCCGCCCGCCTCGAAGGCGTGCCGTTCAATGCCGTCGCCGGACCGGCCTGGTTCCCTTAACTGCACGGCGCCGTTGAACTTAGACACGTCATCACGGAGTCCTTGAAACTACGACGCGACATAGCTATTTTAGTGTTGATTTTCCGGATCGCTCACTGAGGGGTCGTCGATGAGGGTCGAAGACGCACTGCGAAAGATTGCTCTGTTGCGCAGGGTCAGTGCCGATAAAGGAGCCCTGGCTGCAGAGCGAGAGACCGCGCACCGGTTACAGAAGGTGCTGATGGAGCGGTACGCAATCAAGGCTCAGGAAGTCCCTGAAGGCCCGCCTACGACACCCTTTCGCCTACACTGGGATTACTGGCAGGAACTGCTCGACGAGTTCGACCTGAAGCTGAGGCATTTTGGCGGTCGCGGCAGCGCCGAAGTCGGCAGCAACATGATCGCCTACATCAGGCTCGCCACCAATCAATGGTGGATCGACGAGAAGACTCCGAGCGGTTGGCAGACCACGGTTCGCGACAACGGTCTCGATTCGCTGCGCGCCTATCTGAAAGAGCACGCGCCAAGGACCTATTCCTTCTCGACCGCCGACCGCCGCAACCGCTAGCCCTCTCCGCCGCCGTCCTCGGATTCGCACGCACCTCGCGCGCTTCCAACTCGTCTCGATCATCACGCTCGACGCGCGCAAGCACTGGAAATGGCTCGTCAGTGTGGTAAGTAAAGTGATCGCCAGGGCGTGCGCGCGACCTGAATTTTTCGCGCGCGCCGCCAACACTATCGCCACACTCAAGGAGCACTCAGAATGAAAGCCGCAGTTTTCCACGGGCCCAAGTTGCCCCTCAGTATCGAGGACGTCGAACTCGACAAACCGCAGGACCGCGAAGTCCTGATCAAAACCGTCGCCAGCGGCGTATGTCACAGCGATCTCCATTTCGTCGAGGGGCTCTACCCTTACCCAGCGCCGGCCGTGCTCGGCCACGAGGCCGCCGGCATCATCGAAGAAGTCGGCAAACAGGTGACCTACGTCAAGCCCGGCGACCACGTCATCTGCTGTCTCTCGGTGTTCTGCGGCATGTGCGATCAGTGCATGGCGGGGCATCCCAATCGATGCTCGAACAAGGCCGCCACCCAGCGCAATCCTAGCGACAAGCCGCGCATCTCGCAGAAGGGCAAGCCCGTCAATCAGTTCCTCGACATCTCGTCCTACTGCGAGAAGATGCTGCTGCATGAGAACGCGGTCGTGAAAATTCGCGAGGACCTCCCGCTCGATCGCGCCGCGCTCATCGGATGCGGCGTCACCACCGGCGTCGGCGCCGTGCTCAATACCGCCAAGATCGAGCCGGGCTCGACCGTCGCGGTCTTCGGCGCCGGCGGCGTCGGACTCGCGGCAATCCAGGGCGCGCGAATCGCGGGCGCGCGCAAAATAATCGCGATCGATATGTTCGAGGGCAAGCTCGCGATGGCCAAGCGGCTCGGCGCGACCGACACCGTTGACGCCTCGAGCAGCGACCCGGTCGATGAAATTCGCAAGATGACCGACGGCGCCGGCGTCGATTACTCGTTCGAAGCGATCGGCCTCAAGAAAGTCGCCGAGCAGGCCTTCCTCGCGCTCAAGCCCGGCGGCACCGCGACCGTGATCGGCATGATTCCGGTCGGCCAGAAGGTCGAACTCGACGGCTACATGTTCCTCACCGAGCGCAAACTGCAAGGCTCCAACATGGGCTCGAACCGCTTCCGCATCGACATGCCCAAGTACATCGACTTTTATTTGCAGGGCCGCCTCAACCTCGACGACATGATCAGCCAGCGCCGCAAACTCGAAGACGTCAACGACGCCTTCCGCGCGATGAAAGCCGGCGAAGTTGCGCGCACTGTCCTGATGTTCAACTAGCGCCGATTCAGAAAAAAAGGAGCAATCCAAAATGAAAGCTGCTGTCTTCCACGGTCCCGGTCAGCCACTCACCATCGAGCAGGTCGATATCGACGAACCCAAAGAGCGCGAAGTCGTTGTGCGCACCGTCGCCAGCGGCGTCTGTCACAGCGATCTCCATTTCGTGGACGGCCTCTACATGTGGCCGACTCCCGCCGTGCTCGGCCACGAAGCCGCCGGCGTCGTCGAGAAAGTCGGCTCGCAGGTTTCGTACCTGAAGCCCGGCGATCACGTAATCGCATGCCTCTCGGTCTTCTGCGGCTACTGCGAGGATTGCATGTCGGGCCATCCCAACCTCTGCTCGAACAAGGCCGCCACCCAGCGCGGCGCCAGCGACAAGCCGCGCCTCTCGCAGAAGGGCAAGATGGTCAATCAGTTCGCCGACCTCTCGGGCTACGCCGAAAAAATGCTGCTGCATGAAAACGCGCTGGTGAAAATTGCCGACAACGTGCCGCTCGATCGCGCCGCGCTAATCGGATGCGGCGTCATGACCGGCGTCGGCGCCGCGCTTAACACCGCGAAAGTCGCGCCCGGCTCGACCGTCGCCGTATTCGGCGCCGGCGGCGTCGGCCTCGCGATCATCCAGGGCGCGCGCATCGCCGGCGCGCGCATGATCATCGCCGTCGATAAGTTCCCCGCCAAGCTCGAGCTCGCCAAGAAGCTCGGCGCGACTCACGCCGTCGATGCGTCCAAGGGCGACGCGGTCGCGCAGATTCGCACGCTCACCGGCGGCGGCGTCGAGTATTCGTTCGAAGCGATCGGTCTCAAGGTCGCGGCCGAGCAGGCTTACGAATCGCTCACCGCCGGCGGCATCGCCACCATCGTCGGGATGGTTCCGATCGGCCAGAAGGTTGACGTGGACGGCTTCTCGCTGCTGTACGAGAAGCGCATCCAGGGATGCTTCATGGGCTCGAATCGCTTCCGCATCGACATGCCGCGCATCATCGAGCTCTACCAGCAGGGGCGCCTCGACCTCGACGACATGATCACGCGCCGCGGCAAACTCGAGGACGTCAACGAAGCCTTCCGCGCCATGAAAGCGGGCGAAGTAGCCCGCACCGTCCTGATGTTCGAGTAAGCCGCGATTCAAATCGCATCACGCAAAAAGGGCCGGTCGGATTTTCCGATCGGCCCTCTCTTTTTACGCGCTCCAACGAGCCATCGTCCCTGAGAGCAAAGTAGCGCGTTGCGCGCAACTTTGCGCTTCACATTGGGTGCAGGGGTCACCCCTGCCGCCCGCCGCGCAGGCGATTATTCTCTCATAGAGATTCCACCGGTCTGAGTAGTATTTGCATCATTCTCATCAAGACCGGGCGCTTTACTCCTTCAGCAAATCCGCGATTCCTTCCTCAATCGACACCCGCGGACGCCATCCCAGCACCCGCGCCGCCTGCGTCCAGTCCGCCCGCGTGTCGCGCATGTCGCCGGGGCGTCCTTCACGATGAATCGTCGGACCGCCGATCATCGCCGCAATCCGATTCACGCTGACGTTCTCGCCGCGCCCGACGTTGAGCGCGCGCCCGTCGGCAATCTCACAGTCCATCGCAAGCATGTTCGCCGAGACCACGTCGCTGACGTGCGTAAAATCCCGCGTCTGCTCGCCGTCGCCGTAAATCTCGAGCGGCCGGCCCTCGCGCCGCGCCTTCAGGAACGCCGCCACTGCCAGCACGTACGATCCCTCGTGCGGCATCCGCCGCCCGTACACGCCGAAGTAGCGCAGCGTAATCGTCTGCATCCCGAACAAGCGATGGAACATTCGCGCGTATTGCTCGGCGACATACTTCTGCAGTGCATACGGATTCAGTGGATTCGCCGTCATCGTCTCGACCAGCGGCATCGTCGCCTGGTCGCCGTACACCGACGACGATCCCGAGTACACGACGCGCCGCACCTTATGATCGCGCGCCGCGATCAGTACGTTCAGCGTCCCGACCACGTTGGTCATGTGCGTCTCGACCGGCTTGGCGATCGACAGAGGAATCCGCGGCAACGCCGCGACGTGGAACACCGTATCGACACCCTCGAAGGCATTCACGATCGACGACGCGTCGCGAATATCGCCTTCGACCAGCTCGGCCGCACGATTCAAATACTCGCGCGTGCCGCACGCAAAGTTCTCGATCACCCGCACGCGATACCCCGCGGCAATCAGCGCGTCCACCAGATGCGATCCGATAAATCCGGCGCCACCAGTCACCAGCACGAGCCGCGGGTGCGTTTGCGGATTGGTGCTCATTGGGTGAAGTGCACGCGAGTCGAACAAAATTGCGCGGTTTGCATCGCTAGGATAACTTAGTTGGTTACCGCCCGCACCTGGAACGGGCCTTCAACAATGACCACCGATGCGCACAGGATCAAGCTCCTCAAAGAATTGCTCGAAGAACGAATCCTCGTTCTGGACGGCGCTTTCGGCACTTTCGTGCTCGGCGAAAATCTGAGCGCCGCGGACTACGGCGGCGCCCGCTACGAAGGATGCAACGAGAACGTGGTCCGCACCCGGCCCGACTTGATTCGCCGGATGCACGACGGCTTTCTCGAAGTCGGCGCCGACATTGTCGAGACCGCGAGCTTCCAGGCCAGTCCAATTGTGCTCGCCGAGTACGGCCTCGAGCCCGACACGCGCGAGCTCAACCGTATCGCCGCGAGTCTGGCGCGCGAGCAAGCCGCTAAATTCAGCACTGCGGACAAGCCGCGCTTCGTCGCGGGCTCGATGGGCCCGACGACCAAAAGCATCTCCGTCACCGGTGGCATCACCTTCGATCAGATGCGCGACGGCTACCAGATCCAGGCCGAAGGATTGATCGAAGGCGGCGCCGACATCCTGCTGCTCGAAACCGTCAACGACACGCTCAACTGCAAGGCCGGCCTCGTCGCAATCGAGAACGCGATCGCCAAGCTCGGCGTCGCCCCCGCCGTCTGTGTGTCGGGAACGATCGAGACGATGGGCACGCTGCTCAGCGGGCAGGACATCGAGGCGTTTTACACTTCGCTCGCGCATCGCGATTTGCTCTGGATGGGTCTCAACTGCGCGACCGGCCCCGACTTCATGACCGACCATCTGCGCACGCTCTCGGGCATCTCGAAATTCTTCCTCGCGTGCGTGCCCAACGCCGGCCTGCCCGACGAAGAAGGGCACTACAACGAGACACCGGAGATGCTCGCCGGGAAAATCGCGCGCTTCGCCGAAAACGGATGGGTTAATCTGGTCGGCGGATGCTGCGGCACGACGCCCGAACACATCCGCCTGCTGGTGCAAGCCGTGGCGGGCAAACGTCCGCGAGAGCGCTCGACGCTCCGGCGCTCGGTCGTGTCAGGCATCGAGACTCTCGTCATCGACAACGACACGCGCCCCGTGATCATCGGCGAGCGGACCAACGTGCTCGGCAGCCGCAAGTTCAAACGGCTGATCGCGGATGGCAAGGTCGAAGAAGCCTCCGAAGTTGGGCGCGTGCAGGTGCGACGCGGCGCGCACATCCTCGACGTATGCCTGCAGGATCCGGATCGCGACGAGATGTCCGACGTCACCCGCTTTCTCGAAATCGAAGTCAAAAAAGTCAAAGTGCCGCTGATGATCGATTCGACCGATCACCGCGTGATCGAAGAATCGCTCAAGCGCACGCCCGGCAAGTCGCTGATCAATTCGATCAACCTCGAAGACGGCGAAGATCGCTTCAAGAAGGTCATCCCACTCGCGCGCCGCTTCGGCGCCGCGCTGGTCGTCGGATGCATCGACGACGACAAGCAGCAGGCGCAAGCCGTCACGCGTCAGCGCAAGCTGCAGGTCGCGCAGCGCTCGTTCAAGCTGCTCACCGAGAAGTATGGTGTCGAGGCCGAGGACATCATCTTCGATCCGCTGGTCTTCCCGGTCGGCACCGGCGACAAAAATTATATCGGCTCCGGCATCGAGACCATCGAAGGCATCCGCCTGATCAAGAACGCGCTGCCTAGCTGCAAGACGGTCCTCGGCATCTCGAACGTTTCTTTTGGATTGCCAGAGGCCGGCCGTGAAGTGCTGAACGCCGTGATGCTCTATCATTGCGTGCAGGCGGGCCTCGATCTCGCGATCGTCAACTCCGAAAAGCTGCATCGCTACCCGTCGATTCCGGAAGAGGAGCGCAAACTCGCCGAGGATCTGATCTGGTGGCGCGGCGACGATCCGATTGCCGCATTCGCCGCACATTTCCGCGAGCGTAAAAGCACCGTCACCGCCGAAGATCGCAAGTCGATGCCGCTCGACGATCGCCTCGCGCGCTACATCCTCGAAGGCTCGAAGGACGGCCTGGTCGATGACCTCAACGAGGCGCTGACGACGCGCGGAGCGCTCGAAATCATCAACGGCCCGTTGATGAAGGGCATGGACGAGGTCGGCCGCCTGTTCAACGCCAACCAGATGATCGTCGCCGAAGTTCTGCAATCGGCCGAGGCGATGAAGGCCGCGGTCGGGCACCTCGAACCGCACATGGAGAAGTCCGAAAGCGCGACCAAGGGCAAGATTATTCTCGCGACCGTCAAGGGCGACGTTCACGACATCGGCAAGAACCTGGTCGAGATAATTCTCAGCAACAACGGCTACCGCGTCGTCAATCTCGGCATCAAGGTGCCGCCCGAAGAACTGATCAAGGCGTTTCGCGATCACAGTCCCGACGCCATCGGACTGTCGGGCTTGCTCGTCAAGTCGGCGCAGATGATGGTGGCGACGGCGCAGGATCTGAAGACCGCGGGCATCGATTGCCCCATTCTGGTCGGCGGCGCCGCGCTCTCGAACCGCTTCACGCGGATGAAAATCGCGCCGGAATATCCAGGCCTGGTCGCCTACGCCAACGACGCGATGAACGGGCTCGACCTCGCCAATCAGATAATGGACTTCGAGCGGCGCGAGTCGCTCAAGCACGTGCTCGCCGAGCAGTCGAAGAAGATGCTCGAGAGCGCGCCGAAGGTCGTCGATGCGCCCGCGGACCCGACTCCGCGCACTTCATCGGTGCGCCGCGACGTAGAGATTCCGAAGCCGCCCGATTTGAAGACTCACGTGGTCCGCGACTACGATCTCGGCGAGATCTTCGAGTACATCAATCCCAAGACTCTGTACTCCAAGCATCTCGGCTTTCAGAACTACGTCGAGGCGTTCGGGGCCGGCGATCCCAAAGCGCGCGACCTGCACGATCGCGTCGAGGAAGTTGCGCAGCAAATGCTCGCGCGCTCCGACATTTCCGCGAACGCCGTCTTTAGATTCTTCCCAGCGCAATCCGACGATCGCACCATCATGATCTATTCGCCCGACGGCAAGACCGTACTCGAGTCGTTCACTTTCGGCCGCCAGAGCGACGCGCCGTATCTATGCCTCGCCGACTACGTCGCGGCGCGCGACTCGGGCCGCACCGACTATCTATGCATGTCCGTCGCCACCATCGGCACCGGCGTTCGCGCGCTCGCCGAAGATTGGAAAAACAAGGGCGACTATCTCCGCTCGCACATCCTGCAAGTGCTCGCGAACGAAGGCGCGGAAGCGTTCGCCGAACTGCTCCACCTGAAGATTCGACAAATGTGGGGAATCGGCGATCCGCCCGGACTCTCGCTCAAGGATCTCGTGCAGGCGCACTACCACGGCAAGCGTTTCTCGTTCGGCTATCCTGCTTGCCCCAGACACGAAGATGAGGAACAGCTATTCCGCCTGCTCGAAGTCGAGAAGAATGCGATCGGCGTTCAGCTCACCGACGGCTTCATGATGGATCCCGAGAGCACGACCAGCGCCATCGTCTTCCATCATCCCGAGGCGAAGTACTTTAGCCTCTCGCCGGCCGACATCGAGCGCCTCGAGCGCGAGTTCGAAGCCCGCGCCGTCAAGCGCGCCGCCAGCTAGCTTTGCTACTGCGCCTTGCTGCGTAGTTCGCGCTCGGCCAGCTCGAGGTCCGCCTCGATCATCAATTCAGCGAGCTGCTCGAACTTCACTTTCGGCGTCCAACCGAGTTGACGCTTCGCCTTCGAGGCGTCGCCGATCAGCAGGTCAACTTCCGCGGGACGGAAGAAGCGCTGATCGATCTCGACGTGATCCTGCCATTTCAGTTTCAGGCGATCGAACACGACTTCGAGGAATTCATGCACCGAGTGCGTCTCGCCGGTCGCGATCACGAAGTCGTCGGGCTGCTCCTGCTGCAACATCAGCCACATCGCCTCGACGTAATCGCCGGCGAATCCCCAATCGCGGAGCGCGTCGAGGTTCCCCAGCGCCAGCTTCTCCTGGATGCCCACCTTGATTCGCGTCGCGCTGCGCGTGATCTTGCGCGTCACGAAGTTTTCGCCGCGCCGCGGCGACTCGTGGTTGAACAAAATCCCGTTGCACGCGAACAGGCCGTACGCCTCGCGATAATTCACCGTCTGCCAATGCGCATAAACCTTGGCGCACGCGTAAGGGCTGCGCGGATGAAACGGCGTGGTCTCGCGCTGCGGACTTTCCGCAACTTTGCCGAACATCTCCGACGATCCCGCCTGGTACAGTTTCGCCGCCCGCCCGCGCCGCTTGTTGTGATCGCGCAACGCCTCGAGCAAGCGCAGCGCGCCCAGTCCGACCACATCGGCGGTGTATTCAGGCTGATCGAACGAGATCCGCACGTGCGATTGCGCGGCGAGATTGTAAACCTCGTCGGGACGCACCTGCTCGATAATTCGCCGGAGGCCGGTGCCGTCGCCGAGGTCGCCGTAATGCAGTTGCAGACCTTCCGAACCCGGCCCGAAGCCTTTTCGCAGATGATCGATTCGGCCGGTCGCGAAACTCGAAGTGCGGCGCACCATGCCGTGCACTTCGTAACCCTTCCTCAGCAGAAACTCAGCGAGGTAGGAACCATCTTGTCCGGTCACGCCGGTGATTAATGCTACTTGTGCCATCCAGATCCCGCCGCACGCGGTGACGAGAGAATATACCACGTCCCTCCGAGTGCAAAAAACCAGCCCCACCCACAAACAAAAAGGCGCGGCCTATTTCGCCGCGCCTCTGCACGCAAACCACCGTTGTCCCGGGATTCAGTCGCCGGGCACCAGCCGGTGCGAATCGCTGTCGAAGTGCTGCGTCGAGAATTCAAACAGCTCGGCATCTTCAATCGCTTCCATCTGATGCACCAGCCCGCTCGGGACGTCCATGCATTCTCCGGCCGACATCTCGAACTCGTCGATCGTGGCGCTTTCCGGCGACTCCTTCACCCGCACGATCAGCTTGCCGCTGTGCAGGTAGAACGATTCGGTCTTGAGCTTATGATAATGCAGCGAGCACTTCTTGCCCTTGCGAATTTCCAGAATTTTTCCGCAGTAAAGATCGCCGTTCGCGATCCATACCTCGCGCCCCCATCCCTTGGGCACCACCCGCACCGGCTTTCTGACTCGATTCATTTCTCTCCCATCAATTTACCGCTACGTCGTGACGCCCGCCAGCATCGCGCTGAACCTGCTGGTGACTTTCATCCGATCGAACCGCATCTCTGCCAGACGCCGCGCCCGCGAACCCATCTGCTTGAGACGTTCCGGCGCATCAACCGCGTCTCGAATCGCCCCGACCAGCGCCTCGGTGTCGCCCGGCCGCACGACGAAACCGACCGCGTTATCGCGTGCGATGCGGGCAACCTCGGCGGTTTCTTCCATCATCGCGATAAACGGACGGCCCGCCGCCAGGATGCCGTAAATCTTGCTCGGCACCAAACATCCGGCCGCGCCCGCCGCAAGTGGAATGAGATGCAGATCGGCGGCGCCCAGCGATTCGGCGAGCTTCTCCAGCGGCTGGTACGGCAGGAACGTCACGTTCGTCAATCCCATCGCGCTCGCCCGCTCCTGGAGCCATTTCCTGCGCGCGCCCTCCCCAATCATCGCGAACATTATGCGCTCGTCGTCGCGCAATCGATCGGCCGCCTCAAGCACAACCTCGAGCTGCTGCGACAGTCCGAGGTTGCCTGAATACATCACGACAAACTTGTCGCCGAAACTGCGGCGCAGCGGATTCTTGTCGAGCGGATGGATTCGCCCGCAGTCCACCCAATCCGGAACCACCACCACCTTGTCCCGTCGGGACGCCCTTGTCCACGATCCGCTGCGCCATATCGTGGCCGAGCGTGACGATCAGATCGGCGCGTTCGTAGGCGTAGTCGTTGCCGCGCCGCAACAAGTCGAGCAGGAACGGACTGCGTACGCCGCCGGTAACTTCCGCGATGTCAGGGTAAAGGTCGCGCACGTTGTAAATCAGCCGGCATCCCCAGCGCCGTTTGAGCACTGCCGCGAGCGCGCCGAGCAGCGGCGGATCGGTCTCGGCGACTATCACGTCCGGTCGCGGCAGCCGGAATGCGACGATTGCCGCCAATAGGTAGTAAGTACCCAGATTGACTAATCGACCGGCGAGATTCGACTTCGAAAATCTGGTGCCCCAGGTGCGAATCACCGTGACTTTGCCGCGCGATTCGCGCGACCACAAACGGAAGCCGCCCGCGCCGTTGTCGTTGGCGCTATAGGACGGTCCAGCCACGATCGTAACTTCATGATCCTGCGAAAGATCGTCGCAAAGCTCGGTCAGGAATTGGCCGGTGGCTTCGCGATCAGGCCAGAACGAACGATTCAGGAACAGCACTCGCGTCATCGGAACATTCGACTGCGCCGAACATTCGCGCACACGCGCTTCCTCGACAAAGTCCAACCCGCGGGCCGACTCAGCCGGTGCCGCGGAATAAGCGCTGTGTTTTTCTGCGCCTGCCATACGCGACTACGATGCGGACGCTCGACGCCCCGCAATCGACGGCTTCTCCAATGTCACCGACGCGCCTCGACGCTGCGCCGCCCGCACCTGGCTGTCGATCCATGCATAGGTGCGCTTGAAACCTTCTTCCAGGCTTATCCGCGGCTCCCATCCAAGGACTTCGCGCAGGCGCGTATTGTCGGAATTGCGGCCGCGCACACCTTGCGGTCCCGGCACGTGCTTCCTGGTTATCTTGATGCCCGCCACCGCCGCGACGATATCGGCGAGTTCGTTTATAGTCACTAATCGATCCTGGCCAAGGTTGAGCGGTTCCCGGCAGTCCGATCGCATCAAGCGGTAGATGCCGTCCACGCAATCTTCGATATAGCAGAACGAACGCGTCTGCTCGCCGTCACCCCAGATCTCAATCTCGTGATTGCCGCTGAGTTTGGCGATCGACACCTTGCGGCATAACGCGGCAGGCGCCTTCTCGCGGCCGCCGTCCCAGGTGCCTAGCGGGCCGAAAATATTGTGAAAGCGCACGATCCGCGTTTCCAGTCCGTAGTCTTCGCGGTAGTGCGTGCATAGTCTCTCGGTTACCAATTTCTCCCAGCCGTAGGCGTCCTGCGGCTGCGCCGGATACGCGTCGCTTTCTTTGAGCGCCGTGACGTTCGCGTCGGTCTGTCGATACTCAGGGTAAACGCATGCGGACGAGGTGTAGAGGTAGCGGGTCGCGCCATTCTCGCGCGCGGCGTCGAGCGTGTGAATGTTGATCAACGAATTGTTGCGCAGAATCTCCGCATGATGCGCCGAGATGAAACCCATTCCGCCCATGTCGGCGGCGAGTGCGTACACCTCGTCGATTCCATCGGTCGCCTTCAGGCAGTTTTCCCACCGGCGCAGGTCCAGCAGCGCAAAGTCGTCCGCCACGCTCGGCTCATACTCGGGATATTTCAGATCGGCGCCGCGCACCCAGTAATTCTTTTTCTTGAGATAACCCACCAGGTGGTGGCCGATGAATCCACCGGCTCCTGTGACCAGGACTCTCTTCATGAAAACCTCCCCTCCGCCGCGCGCGACACTAAACTAAATGTGTCACGCGTAGCCAACATACAATGCTACTGGAGCGCTGACGATAGCTGATTTTCGTCCTTCCGGCGAACGCTGAATCGCCCCATTACCAGCAGGTCCATTTTCGTTCTGAGAAAACAATCGAGCGCCTCATCCGGACCGCAAACCACCGGCTCGTTTTCGTTGAACGAAGTGTTGAGCAGCACCGGCACTCCGGTCTGACGGCCGAACTCGCGGATCAGCTTGTAGTAGAGCGGATTTTGCCGCGCATTCACCGTCTGCAAGCGCCCCGTCCCATCGACATGAGTGGTTGCCGGAATCGCCGCGCGCTTCTCGGGCCGCACCGAGTACGCCATCAGCATGAACGGCGACGGATATGACTGCGTGAAATAGTCGCCGGCCGCTTCCTCGAGAATCGAAGGCGCGAACGGCCGGAACATCTCGCGGCGCTTGATTTTCGCATTCAGGATGTCGCGCATCTCGACTCGTCGCGGGTCGGCCAGGATACTGCGGTTGCCGAGCGCACGCGGCCCCCATTCCATCCGCCCCTGGAACCATCCCACGACGAGACCTTCGGCGATCGTCGCGGCGGTCGTCCGGCAAAGCTCGTCTTCATTTTCGATCTGGCTAATCACGCAGCCCTGACTGGCTATTTCACTTTCGCGCGAACTGAGTATCGCGGCTATCTCGTCGTCGCGGAATTCGGGCCCCCAGTTCGCGTGCTCCATCACAAATTCGCGCTCGCGCGGCGCGCTCGAATGCCATTGATCGAACGCCGCGCCAATCGCCAGTCCCGCGTCGCCCGCCGCCGACTGTATATAGATGTCCTCGAAGCCGGTCTGCTCCAAAATCTTGCCGTTGACGACGCAGTTGTACGCGACCCCGCCCGCAAGGCACAGCCGCTTGAGGCCGGTCGCGCGACGCAGGCTGCGCAGCCGATCGATTATCACTTCCTCGAGCCTGCGCTGCATCGACGCCGCGATCGCGATATGCCGCCTGTCCACCGGCTCCGCCGGTTCGCGCGCCGCGCCGAGCTTCTGCGCGAGGAAGTCTGAGTAGAGCCTTCCGATAGTGGGTTCGCCCGCACTCCAGGTCATCTCGGCGCCGGACTTCTGGTAGGTGAAATATTCCGGCGCGAGCATGAAATCCATGCGCCCGCCGTTCGGCGCGATCACTATCTTGCGGAACTCCTCGACCATCTCCGGCTCGCCGTACGACGCCAGCCCCATCACCTTGTATTCGTCGCCGTATTTCGGAAATCCCAGGTACTGCGTGAGCGCGGTGTAGAACATTCCGAGCGAATGCGGAAACGTCACCACGCCCATCGGCGAAATCGTGCCGCCGCGCCCGACCCCCCACATCGCGCTGGCAAAATCGCCCAGCCCATCGATCGAAAACAGCGCCGCCTCGTCGAACGGCGAAACCAGGAACGAACTCGCGAGATGCGCGCGATGATGCTCGACGCGTCCGACCGGGATTGAGCCCTCGTTCGCTCCCAGAGCCCGCGCCGCTTCCGCGCCGATCGACGCAAAATGCGCTTGTGCGCTCAACCGCTCGCGCGCCAGCAGCGGCATCTTCAGCGCATGCCACGCCTTGCGCATGATTCGCGCCCACGGATCGCGCGCCACCGCGATCATTTCGATATCGCGCGGCGAAGCTCCCGCCGCCTTCACTACGTATCTCAACGCCTCGGCCGGAAACCCCGCCGCATGCTTGACCCGCGTGAACCGCTCCTCTTCCGCCGCCGCCACCAGCCTGCCGTCCACGACCGCAGCCGCGCTAGCATCTCCGTGATAAGCGTTGATTCCGACGATTAACATTGGTGAGTGCGAATCGATCTTACAACAAGCCCAACTGGCTTCATCCGGGCCACTCGATCATCTGTCCTGGCGCCGGGATAATTTCCTTCGTCCGCCAGGCCGCGCGGAATGCCGGCAGAAACTGGCTGGCGCGCAATTGTGGCAATCCAACCCGCACAATGCAGAATTCGTTGTGAAGCTTAAGCGCCTGCGCGGCGGATTCTGCGAACAGTCGATCGCGCGTCAGGAGAGCAGTGAATTTCGCCTGCACAGCAGCACTCACGAGGCTGCCGTTGTTGAGTGTGTTCCAGCCGCGGGCTACAGCACAGTCGGCCTCGATGCCCAGTTCTTTGAGCAGCGCGACCAGCTGCACCGGCATGTTGGCGTCAAGCAGCCACATGCCCGGAATCGAGCAGTTCCGCGGCCACCTTCATGATTTCCGGAATCGCTTCTTGCGGGAACGGCCCATAAGTCTGCGCGATCTCCTTGGTGCTCATACCCTCGGCCAGGCACGCGAGCACGAACGAGACTGACAACCTCGTGCCGCGGACCGCCAGCTTGCCGCCCAGCAGGTCAGGGTCACGGACGATCCACTTGCAATCGCGATAAGGCGTGGGTTCCCAATCACGCATGGTCTTCACCGGCACTGATTCTACTCCGGCTCTCTTCGGAGAGCGACGCGGTTGGTTATTTTCTGCCGTCCTGCGCACAGTACTGCCGATCCCTTACGTCTGATGCGCCGTGGCCAGCCGCCTCTCGCCGCTCTGGGTCAGTAGATTTTTGTAGAGCGCGATCATCTCCGACGCGCATTTCTCCCACGAAAAATCTGTCGCCATCCAGCGCCGTCCTCGCTCACCCATCTCGGCGATTGGCATCGTATTAATCTTGATGACTGCATCCGCGACGCTCGCGGGATCATTCGCAACCCACAGTCCGCAGCCGACTCGCTCGACTTCTTTCCACGGAGTGCCGGTGCTCGCGATCACGGCGGCGCCATGCGCGAGCGCTTCGGCTACGACGATCGCGAAATTCTCGGTGAACGACGGCGCCACGACCACGTCGGTCCGCTCGAACATCCGCTGTTTTTCATCGCCGCGAATATCGCCGATCATCGTAACCTGGTCGCCCAGACCTAGTCGCTCGATCTCGCCGCGAAGTCTTGCCTCGTACTCGCTCGGACCCGAACCCGCGATCGTGAGCGTAAAATCCAGCGCGCGCCGCTCTTTCAGGATACGGCATGCGGCGAGCAGGTTTTCAATTCCCTTCTTCGGATCGAGCCGTCCGACAAATCCGAGTCTGAGCTGTGCGCCGCGCGGTTCGCGATTTAGCGTGGGCGGAATCTCCACGCCGTTCGGAATCAGTTCGATATTGGCGCGCGGAAATCTTGCGCGCGTTTCCGCGACCTCGTCTTCCGAGGTCAGGTGAACGCCAACTCGCGCGACGCGACCGCGATACAAACCTTCTCCCACAATGACTTGACGCCTACCCGCCGCGAACCGCTCCAGCGCTGCAACGCGCCGTGCGGAGTCCACACCACCGGCCGCTTCAGCAGCCGCGCCGCCAGCAGCGTCGGAATCGTCGGAAACGAATACGCCGCGTGCAGATGCACCACGTCGGCCCATCGCACCTGTTCCGCCAGCGCGCCGAGCAGCTCGAGCGACACCGATTGCCGCGCGACTCGCGCGCAGTAGCGCACTTCGATTCCATCGCGATGCGCGTACGCTGCCATCGACGCCGCGTCCAGCCGCTGTCCCCATCCGTTCGCATCGGTGGTCAGCACTCGAACCGCGGCGCCGGCAAGCGCCAGATGCCGCGCGAACTGGTAGGCCGACTCGGGCAGCCCGCCATAACACCACGCCGGCGCGAAGGACGGAGTTACGTGCAGGGCGCGCACCGCGATTTCTGACGGCGCTTTCAAATGGTGCGTGCCCTTGCGCTCGCCGCCGCGCGCGAGTCGAACGACTTCGCGTCGATTTCCCCGAGTTGTACGATCAGATGAATCAGCGCGATCAAAATCATGCTCCATGGAATCGCGCCGAGGGTCAGCGAAGTGGCGGATCCGATATCAAGCAACCGCGACGAAATATAAATTCCGCCGACCAGCGCACCGAGTCCCATGCCCGGGTGAACGTACATCTCGATCAGCAGGCGGTAGATCAACCCGAACAGGAACATCCCGGCGACCACCCCGGTTAATCCGAAGTTGCCGTACAACTCGACTATCTGCGGCAGGTTGATCGATGTCGTCGTGTTGGCGGACGTGATCAGTCCGTAGCGGTGCCCGAACCATCCTCCACTCAATTCCTCGGGCTTGTCCGGCATGATCAAACGCGGAATCGGCTTGAACAGGATCGGATATAACGACTCGCCGCGCCAGAACGGCACCATCGCCGGCGTGTCGGCGATTACTTCGCCGAAGATTGTGAACTGCGCCAGCCGCATGCTTGCCATCTCGATCAGCGCCCGCGGATCGACGGCGCCGCCGATCGTGATGCGGTAAACAATTTCTCCGAACGCGCGCGCCTTCTCGATCGCGCCGGCGTTCGCCATCCTTCCGCCCCAGGTCGCCATGCGGTACGGCACCTCGGCGGGCCGCAGAATGAAAAGCGCCACCGTTCCGAGCAACATCATCTTCCATGGAATGGTGCGGCGCACCGACGCGAACATCATTACGACGGCGATGCCCACGATCAGGCCGCTCGCGGCCGAGCCGCTGCCAAGTCCGACTGCCACTCTGACTGGGATCAGAAACCCCCACGCAACTGCCGCTGTGATCCAGTCGAGTTTTCCAGCGAGATGAAGCGCGACCAGCGCGCAGATTCCAATCATCGACAGGTCACCCGCGAAGACACCGATCTGCGCAAGGTTCTCCGGGAGGAACTCAAGCACGTTCGACGACGATGCCAACAACCCGCCGAACGCCACCATCAACGCGATCATCTTTACTACTCGCAGATCGCGCCACTGCAAATTGAATCGAGGTAGTATTGGCGCGAATAGCCACTTGGCCGGTCCGTAGTATCCAGCGAATAGGCAGTAGAGACCGAGAAGTGAGTAGCCGAGTGCGAGCGTGATGTAATGTTCCGGAATCGGAGGTTTGAACACTTCAACCGCAAACTTCCTCAACAGAAAAACCGGCAGCGCGAAGTAGTAGGCAAACACCAGCGTCAGGAATGGCATGAACGGAATCGTTCGGATCCGCGCCCGACATCCATAGCCAGACCGGAAGCGCGAGCGACGCCAGTATCGCGGAAGCAAAGGCGCGTTCGAGCACCGTCGGCGCGCCGGGTGCGTACAGGTTCAGTGCGATCAACGCGACCACGACGGACGCGGCCAGCTTCAGCGCCTTGCCGAGGCTCGCGGACCCGGGCCTCGGCGTGCTGACCAGCGCATACCATTCGTCGCGCGGCGGCGGCGCTGCCGGCTCGAAACGTTCAGCCATTCGACTCGATCTCACTGGTGCGCGCGACGCCCGAGTTCAGCCGGTCCTGCGAGCCTCGCACCGTTCGCGCCGCCTCGATAATTTCCGCGAGCCGATCGGCGTAAGTATGCTGCCCCTGGGTAATTTTACGATACCCAGCCGCGGCAATCCTGGCCCTGGCTTCGTCGCGCACGAGATAGCTGCGGACCTTGGCGACGAGTTCATCGGGCGATCCGAAAAACGCCGCTTCGTTGTCTTCGGAAAATAATTCGTCGTGGCTCGAAGATCTCTCCGTCAACATGAAGCCGCCGCACGCCGGAATCTCAAACGTGCGCATCACGTGGTCGTCGCGATTCGCTCGCCGCACGAGGTTCACAGCTATCTTCGCGCCGCCGACCGCGAGCCGATACTCCCGCGCCACCGCAAACCCACGCGCATTCGCTCGCAAGGCGCGCACTCGTTCCCAGTACATTCCATATAAGTGCAGCCTCAAATCGGGCATCGCGCGCATCAGCGCCGCGAAGTACTCGGTCCGATACGCGTCGCAGCCGCCCACGAACATCACGTCGCACCCGAATCGCTCGCGCTCCTCGTCAGTCGCCGGCGCCTCGGGAAAATGCACCTCGGGCTTGTAGCCGAATCGCACATACACGACGTTCGCACATCCCGCGCGGCGCACATCGCTCATGATGTCCTTCTTGGTGCAGACATACAGATCGTACAGCGGAATCGAATTGAGCAGGTCACGCGAACTGTCGGAGCGGTTGAACGGATCGTCCGTCGCCCAGTTCACCAGCGTCGCGCCGCTGACTTCTCTCGCCGCTTCCAGCGCTGCCGGCGTGAACCACCGGCCCTTGCCGATCAGAATAATGTCGGGCGAAAAGGCCGCCGCCTGCTCGACCAGCGCGCGATTCAATTGCTGATAGCCGCTCAGCGGACGACCGGCCACGCGATCGGCTATGCGCTCCGCAATCGAACGCGAACTCTTAATAAAGGCCGCCTCGTCGAGGAAGCGGAACTCATGCTGGCCGCGCGCCGCGCTGGCTTCCAGAGCCTCCAGGAAGTGGGCGCTCGACGGAGCGTAGGCGCTGGTCTCAGCGTAAAGAATTCGCATTGGCCTCGCTCGCCCGCGTCTCGAGCGCCTGCATATAGTAGTCCGCCGCGCGCACGCCGTAGTCGTCCCATCCGCCGAGTTTTCTCACGCGCGCGATCGCCGCTTCGCCCATCTGCTCGCGCATCGCGAGGATTTTCGTACAGCGCGAGAATCTTTTCGCGTATCGCAGCGGCATCGCGGATCGGAACGATGAAACCTTCGACGCCGTCGTTGAACAAATCCGCGGCGCCGGTATTTTCGGTCGCGATCACCGGCACCCCGCACGCCATCGCTTGCGCTTGAACCATTCCGAAGCCGTCCTGGATCGACGGCAGCACCAGCACCGACGCCTGACTGTAATGTTTGTACAACTCGCCGCGCGCGACGGCGCCGAGGTACCGGAATGTTCCATCGTACTTCGCCATCAGCGGACGCATTTCGGCTTCCAGCGCGCCGATCACGCATAGCTCGACGTCGGTCCGGCCAAGCGTCGCCATCGCCTCGAACAGGTAAGGCATTCCCTTCTGAAGCGAGACTGTGCCGACGAACAATACGCGAAATGTGCGATCGCTTTTCGGTTCGCGATGAAACATCGCGAGATCCACGCCGTACGGATTGAGCCGCAGCTTCCCGCGCGGCACACCCTTGGCGACGAACGTGCGCATCGCGAACGACGACGGCACGCAGATCAGATCGCAACACGCGTACTCCTCGAGTTCACGCTCGACCAGCCGCGAATCGATTCCCGCAAAGCGTGCTCCGAACCGCGCGAATTCGTCGCGCAGAATTTCGTCCTGATATTCGATGTGCGCGGAGCCGCGATCGCATACGGTCAATGCGCCGTGCCTCGATTGCGCCGCTCGATGGCTCTGCAAGCCAAAGCTGGAGAGACAATGGAACACGTCGCACGGCGCGATCCGCTCCGCCATCCAACGATCGAACGTCTCGATCATCGGAACATTCAAGCTGTCCCGCACCCGGTTGAATCCGAATCGGTTCGCAAGCATCGCCGGCGCCATCAGCCACGGAAACGTGCTGACTTTTTCTTTCGGCATTCCGTCCACGCGCCACGACGGATACGCCGTGTATAAATGTTCGAGATGACCGAGCCGCTGCATCTGCCGCGCCAGGTCGAACGCGTGAAACGGACCAGCGCTGCCGACGCAGATTTTCATGAGGCCTCGGCGAGATCGCCGGCCGCGGCCCGGCCCGGCTTCGCAACGCCGCCCAACTCAACAATGCGCTCGAGTGCGGGCGCGAACACCCGCTCGTAATTGTACTGCTCCTCGAATGCGCGCCGCGCCGCACGGCTCATCGCGGCGTAGCGCTCACGGTCCGCGAAGATCGAATCGATCGCGCGCGCGATCGATTCCGGCTGCTCGATGTCGGCATACCTCACCCACTCCGCATCGTTCAGGAAGTCGCGATAGCTCTCGCGATTCGGCACCACCACCGGCAATCCCATCGCCGCGTATTCGAATAGCTTGTTGCTCGCCGACCCCAGGTACTCCAATCCCTTCGACACCGGCTTATGCAGTGACAGGCCGGCGCCCGCCGCCGACGCGCGCGCTATCAGATCATCCTGGCGCAACCATCCGTCTAAGCTCACTCGATCGGCGACGCCAAGTTGGCGCGCGAGCGCATTAAAGGTCACTCCGAATTCGGGACGATAGCCGCCGATCACCCGCATTCGACTTCCATCCGTCAGCGCAAGCGCGCGCAGTCCTTCGAGGTGTCCGTTGTCCGCGCTCACGTGACCGATATAAACCACTTCTCGTGCGCGAAATCGCGCGGCAATAGTCTCGCTCCAATCGCGCGGCCCAGGAAAGTAATTCTGGCCGGGACAGTTCGGCGCAATTATCGGCGCGCGCGAGTCATTCGCGGCCATTAGCCAGTGACGCGCGCGAAACCTTTCCGGAAATACTACTGCCGACGCCGACTTGGTACCCCTCAATGCCGCCCGTACAACCCATCCCTCCAGCGAACTGCGCGAAAGACCCCGAGTCTCCGGCAACTCGTGCAAGTGAAATATCAACGGGATGGAACGCCGCCCGATTCGTCCCAGCATGCTCGCGACGAATGCGTGCGGGTCGTAGGAATAAACCACCGCCGGCTGCGTTTGCGTGATCAACGCGCGCGTTCGCACCGCGAAGGTCGCGTATTCGATCAGCTTTGCGCCGGCGCCGGCCGCTTCCTTTTGGCCGGCGGACGCGTACTCGCCGATTCGCTCGATAGTCACTTCGGGTGGCCACTCTTCAATCGGCTTATCCATGTTCCGGCAAAGAATATGTATTGCGAAATAGCGACTTAGTAATCGAACTGCATACACCGTCGGCGGATAGTAATCCGGATTCGCATAAATCGTTATGAGTAGCCGGGGTTTCATTCGGTGATGCTCATTGCGCGCGATCCTGCATGATTGAGAACGGCGGTCCCGACAGGCTCCGCCGCATTCCCGGTGCGAGCATCGGCGAAAGTGCCTGCGAAATTTTCGCTGGAAGCATCGCCCACGCGAACCGCAGATAGGTCTTGAGCATCCGCGGTCGATATCGAATCGACGCCCGATAACAGCGCCGCGCGAATCCGGGATTGCCGTCGTGCATCGCCATCAGCCCGACCGTCACGAGCTCATTGGCGGTCCGATCGATCGCCCACTCGGCGATCTTATTGCCGCGCGCCCCGAAATGCTCCCGCGCCAATCGCGCAAGGACAAGATGCCCGGCGAAGCGGCGTTCGAGGTTGCTGAATGACTCCGCTGAATTGATCTCGATACGGCGGTGCAGCCGGCTCGCATAGTGTGCGCGGAACTCCCGGCGCCGATGCCGGACCAGCACCTCGGGCAGGTACACAAATTGGCCGCGCTCGCGCACCAGCAGAAACAGGTAAGTGTCCTCGCCACCCCATTGCTCCGCTTTGAAATCCTCGCAGAAGCCGCCGATTGCGCGCAGCGTATCGCGCCGAATCACGATCGAACCGACCAGGATCGGCCACGGCCGGCCGCCGAGCATCTCATCGAGCGTTGGCGAATGGTCGCAGCCGGGCTCGACGTAGTTCGGGTTGACGACCCCGCCCGCGCCGTCCACTTCCATCCCGTCCGAGAATACCGCGACGCATTGCGGATTCTTGTCGAGCAGCGCCACCGTCTTCTGAAGAATCTGCCCGGTCCACGTATCGTCGGCGTCGAGCAGCGCGATATATTCGCCCGCCGCCGCGCTGATTCCCGCGTTGCGCGCCGCCGCGACGCCCCGGTTTTTCTGATCGATCACGCGGGTTCGCGCGTCGAATTTTTCCACCACCGCGCGGGTACCGTCAGTCGATCCGTCGTTGACGACGATCACCTCGAATCCGCCCTCGACCTGTTGCGCAAACACACTCTCCAGCGTCTGCGCGATGGTGCCTTCGTCGTTATGCGTAGGAATCACGACCGACACTTTCATCGCGGCCGTTCCTCCAGGAATGGCGGGCCGGACAGGCTCCGCAGCAGACTCGCCGAAAGTATCGCGGACGCCGCTTGCGCGACACTCGCCGGCATCGCCGCCCACGCCAGCCGCGCATAGGTCTTCAAGTTCAGCGGCCGGTAGCGAATCGAACTCAGGTAGCAACGCCGCGCGTATTCGCGATCGCCCTCATGCATCGACATCATTCCCATCATCACCAGCTCATGCGCCGCGCCGTCGAGCACGTAGCCGGCCAGTGCGCGGCCGCGAACGCCGAAACGGTCGCGCATGAGCCGCGCGAAGATGACGTTCGCCCTGAAGTACCGTTGCGGGTCTTCGATCAGCCCGCGCGATTTGCGATCGCTATCGATATTGAGCGTGCTCCTGCGCTTGGTAAGTTTTACTTCCCACTGCGGCATCCGGTACCGCACCAAATCTTCCGGCACAAAGATGATCTCGCCGTGCTCGCGCATCAGCAGGAACGCAAAGGTGTCCTCGCAGCCGTAGTCGGCGGCGGTAAACTCCTCCGGAAAACCGCCAATCGCGATCATCGTCTCGCGCCGGACGACGACTGAGCTGGGCAGGATCGGCCACGACGGCGGCTTGAACATTTCGTCGAGCGTCGGCGAATGAGTCCACCCGGCCTCGACGTATTTCTGCTGAACGCCGCCGTGCCCGCTTTCGACTATCGCCGCGTTCGAGAATACCGCGACACACGCCGTATTGTTCTCGAGCACCGGCACCGTCTTCGCGAGCTTGTCTTCCGTCCAGGTATCGTCGCCGTCGAGCAGCGCGATAAATTTTCCCGTCGCCGCGCCAATCCCGGCGTTGCGCGCGGGCGCGACGCCCGCGTTTTGCTGATCGATCAGGCGAATCCGATCGCCAAATTTCTCCAGCACCGAGCGCGTGCCGTCGGTCGATCCGTCGTTGACGACGATCACCTCGAAGGGCTGGTCGAAGCGCTGCGCCAACACACTCTCCAGCGCCGCGCCGATCGTCGCCTCGTTGTTGAACACGGGAATCACGACCGACACCTTCATAGCGGCCGCTCCTCCAGTAACGGCGGCCCCGACAACCCGCGCCGCAGCCGCGGCGAAAACATCGGCGACAGCACGCGCGTGACACTCGCCGGCAGCAGCGCCCATGTGAGCCGCGCGTAGGTCTTCAGTTCAGCCGGGCGGTTGCGAATCGCGCTCAGGTAACATCGCCGCGCGTATCCGCGATCGCCCGCCTGCATCGCCATCATTCCCAGGCTCACCTGCTCGGCGGCCGCCCGGTCGATCGCAATCGCGGCCAGAATTCGTCCGCGCGCGCCGAAGCGCTCCCGCATCAGCCGCGCAAACAGGCGATTCCCGGTGAAGTACCGTTGCGGGTCAAAGCCGGACGAGGCGCCGTGTGAATTCCGCTCGCCGTCGCGCGGGCGCAGACGCTTGCTGAGCCTTTGCTTAAGTTCCGTCATCCGGTATTGCATCAGCGTCTCCGGCACGAACACGATCTCGCCGCGCTCCCGCAACAAGAGGAACGCAATCACGTCCTCACCGAAATAGTCGCTCGCTCCGAATTCTTCCGGAAAGCCGCCAGTCGCCAGCAGCGTCTCGCGCCGAATGACAATCGAACTGACCATCATTGGCCAGATCCGGCCGAGCATCTCATCAAGCGTCGGCGAATGCCGGCACTCGGGCGGAACGAAATTCGGCACGACCACAGTCCCAGCGCGATCCACCAACATCCCATCGGAGAATACCGCGACGCGTGCCGGATTCCGGTCGAGCACCGGCACGGTCCTCGCGAGCTTGTCCTCCATCCAGATATCGTCGCCGTCAAGCAGCGCGATATATTCGCCCGCCGCCGCGGCAATTCCCGCGTTGCGCGCCGCCGACACTCCCAGGTTGCGCTGATCGATCACTCGGATCCGATCGCCAAATTCCGTCAGTAGCGCGCGCGTGCCGTCGGTCGATCCGTCGTTGACGACGATCACCTCGACCCCGCCGTCGAAGCGCTGCGCCAACACGCTCGCCAGCGTCCCGGCAATCGTCGCCTGGTTGTTGAATACGGGAATTACGACCGACACTTTCACGTCGCTGTTTTTCTCAGGCATGGGCCGGGCCCGAGACCGCGCGCTGAATTCGCGGCGGCAAGGCCGCTGATATCGTCCGCGCCAGCCGCTCCGGCAGCCAGGTCCACGCGAGCCGCAGGTAAGTCTTGGCGTTGGAACGATCGTAATGCAGCGCGAGCCGATAACAGCGCCGCGCGAAGACTCGATCGTAGTCGAGCATGGCGGTAAGTCCGACGCTGACCAGCAAGCCGGCCGTCGCCCGCCGAATCGCGGCGATCAGTCGCGTCGCGCGATCGCCGAACCGCTCGCGCACCAGCCGCTGCATCAATTCTGAATTTCGCACGTAGCGATCGACGCGCATCGTATGCCGATTCTCCGAATCATCCTTCCACACCCGCCGCCGCTTCAAGCTTTCTTCCACCGATCCCGCCACGCGGTAGAGCACCGTCGGCTCGTCGAGATAAACGAAGCGGCCCTGCTCGCGCGCGACCAGCATGAAGTAGCTGTCTTCCCATTGCGGATGCCCGGTCGCGAACTCTTCGCGGAAGCCGCCGATCGCGTCGAACGTCGCGCGCTTCATCACCGCCGTACTCGGCAGGATATTCCACAGCCCCGACAGCATGTCCTCCATCGTGGGCGCGCGCATCTCACCGGCGGGTGTGTAGGTTGACCCGCGCATTAAGCCGTCGATGCCGATAGTCAGCGCGTTGGTATAGACCATCGCGGCGTCACTGTCGCGGTCGAGCGCCGCCAGCGTTTTCTCGAGCTTGCGCGGCATCCAGATATCGTCGGCGTCGAGAAATGCGACGTACTCGCCGCGCGCCGCGCGCACGCCGGCGTTGCGCGCGACAGCCGGACCGCCGTTGACGCGATCGAGCACGGTCACGCGCCCGCGATACGCCTCGAGCACGCTCGACGTCGCATCCGTCGATCCGTCATTGACGACGATCACTTCGACGCCGCCATCAAATTCCTGTGCCAGCGCGCTGTCGATCGCAGCCGCAACGGTTGCCTCGCCGTTGAAGACGGGGATGATCGCGGAAACTGTTTTCAGCGGCGTTTCCATCTCGAACCTGAGAGCGAAATGTCGTCCTCGACATTTCGCGACTAGCATTGGGTGCCGGGGTCACCCCCCGCGACGGTGTCGATGCCGAAGGAAGCGTGAAACCCACCGCGGGTTTCACATTCAATAGCGTCAGGCGGCGGCGCGCGCTTTCTTGCCGGCGATCGAGTCGAGCGCGGCCAGCAGGCCGTCTCGATCGGCATTGAAATCGAACCGCGCGACTGCTTCGAGCGCGCGTGCGCCCATTGCTGTGCGACGCTCGGGGCTGTCGATCAGCTTCCGCAGCCGGTCGGCGAGCGCCGCAACGTCGCGCACCGGATATATGAATCCGTTGACGCCGTCCTCGATCAAATCGGGCCCCGCGCCGACGCGATCGCTCGCTATCACCGGCTTGCCCGCGTTCATCGCTTCGTTGACCACGAGGCCCCACGGCTCATGCTCGGAGGGCAGCACGAACACGTCGCATAGATCGTACAAGGCCGGGAGCTCGGATTGATTTCTGAAACCGATAAAGCGGATCGAGTCCCATTTCAGCTCGCGCGCGCGGCGTTCGAGGCTGGCTCGCTCCGCGCCGTCGCCGGCGAAAACCAAATACGGCGCGGGCTCGGCAGCTCCGTCGAGTGACAGGCGCGCGTACGCTTCGAGCAGGTCGGCGGAGCGCTTGTGCGGCTGCATCTTCGACGCGAACAGGATCACCGCGCGCCCCGGCTTCAGTCCCAGCTCGGCGCGCAATGCTTCACGCCGCGGCCGCGCGCATTCTGACGCGATTCGAAAAAATTCGTTGTCCACCGCGTAAGGCATCGCGAAAATTCGGCCGGCTTCGACGCCGTAGTGAAGATAGTAATCGCGATTCAGCCGCCCGATCGCCAACACCGCGTCAATCGTCCGCAGCAACGCCGGCATCGCAATCCGCTTGACGCCCAGCTTGAGCGCGTCGTCGGTCTCGCTCAGCAGATTCGACTCCCCGCGCAGCATCACCGGGATATTCAGCGACTTCGCCGCCGCGATTCCCGCCAGGCATCCCCGATGCGCGTAGCCATGAACCCACAGCGCGTCGAAGCGCCCGCGACGCAGCCGCGCGCGGAGCCCGAACGTCCACGGCCGCCAGAACGAGATCCCGCTCGACGAACCGACCCGCGGCAGGAACTCGTGCTGATAGCCGTCGAGCAGCGGCACGTCCCATTTCACGTCCACGCCAAAACCGGAATCGCGGTAGGCATGGATCGAGTGATCGCTCAGAAAGAAAACCGTCAGCTCGATCCCCGGCCGCGTTGCAAGGTAGCGGAACAGCGGCGCCTGGTACTGGATCGGATGACTGACCAGGCATGCGACGCGGTAGGTGCCGTCCATCTCAAGCCACCTGCGGTTTCGATTCAGGAAGACGCGCGAGTACGCGCGACGCCGCTGCGATCACTTCATCGACGCCGATCGCCTTGATGCATTTGTTGTCGTACGGGCATACGTCGAGAAAGCAGGTGTGGCATTCGACCTTCTTCAACAGCGCAACATGCTGAGACCCGTGCGGCCACCACATCCCGGGAAATTCGCGCCGCGTGAAGAGCGAGACGCACGGCGTGCCAACCGCGGCGGCAAGATGCTGCACGCCGGAGTCGTTGCAAATCAGCATCACGCAGCGCGCGAGCACTTCGCACGAATCGCGGACGGTGGTCTTGCCGGCGAGGCTGGCGGCATTGCGGCCGATCTGTTTTGCGATCTTCTCGCACATCGGCGCGTCGGAAGCGCCGCCCAGCACGACTATCGCGTAGCCGCGCGCCGCCAGATTGATCCCAACCTCGATGAACCGGTCCACCGGCCATCGATTTGGTTCGAGCTTCGCACCGGGCGCAAACGCAATCATCGCTGCGCCCTTGTCCACGCCGGCCTTCGCGAGCAAATCGGTCACCGTCCGCCGATTCGAGTCGCTGAGTTCGAGCGGAAATTCGGCGTCGCCGCCCGCGAATCCTCCTGCTCGCACAATTTCGAGCAGCCGCTCTACTTCGTCGGGGAATTCGAGAAACAACGACTGCGCCTGCGCCGCAACGCGGGGTTCATAATGCCAACCGAAACCCCAGCGCGCACCGGCCGATCGCGCCACCATCAGGTTTCGATACAAAGTCGCGAGCGGCGCGGCCACCGCCGGCAATTCGATCCAGATGTCGAACCGGCGCGCGCGCAGATTGCGCACCAGCTCGATCCGGCCGCGCGCCGTCGCGATGTCTTCGGCGTGATAGACGACGATCTCATCGATCCAGCTCACGCCCTCGAGCAGCTCGCGCGCGCCGACCGATCCCAGTTTGCCCGGCGACGTCACCAGCGTCAGATGCGCCGCGGGATACGCGCGCCGTATCGCATGCATCGCCGGGATCGCGCACGCCGTGTCGCCAATATTCCCGATCCGGTAGATGCATACGCGCTCTGCCTCGAGCGGACGCCGCCGCGGCCATACGCATCTCGCCGCGCCGCTCAGCATCGCGTTGGCGGATGCGCGCAGCGCACGGGCCGCAAGCGCTTGCTGTCTAGCCAGCGGCATTTCGATTTGGATGAGAGCGCGCGCGAGGCGGCGTCAGGCTTTGGGACGAAGATTGCGGACGAAGCGCGGATGGACTTCCTCGCTGTCGCCGGGGCGCGGGGCGGGGTCGTCAATCGGCGCATCGGCCGGCGCCTGATTGATCGCCGCAAGCTGCGCCTTGGCGCGGCGAATGAAATCCGACGCGAGAATCCAGATGCACACGAGCGCGAACGTGATCGAGGCCGCCAGCGTCGCGTTGTGGCGCGCTTTCGGTTCGAAGTAGTTGTCCGGCACCACCGGCGGCTCGACCACCTTGAACGCGAAGTCGGATTGCACCGCCGCGATTTTCTCGCGCTGAATCTGCCGCGCCATCAGCTCGTAGAGCTGCGTCTGCAGGAGCGCGTCGGAACTTTTGCGGACCTCCTCTTGGAGCGACGCGGCCGCGCTCGCGCCCGCCTGCACTTCCTCGTTGCGCAGCTTGTCGCGCAGGCTGTCGAGGTAAAATCCCAGCACCCGTTGCGCCTCGGCCGGTGACGGATCCATGAAATACAGCGTCAGGTTGCCGCTCTTGTAGTCGTATTCGGTGCTGAATCGATCGGCGATCATCGTGTGCATCGACCACTTCGTCACCGTCGGCGCATTCTTGCTGCGCACGCCCACGATGTTGTGCTCGAGATGATATTTGTTTACCAGGTCGGTCGTGAACGCGTAGCTGTTCATGATCGCCGTGTAGCGTTCGGCCAGCGTGACCGTGTCGGCGCTGCCGCCTTCGAGGATTGACGCGATCCCGCCGCCCAATCCGTCAACCATGTCGCCGGCGCCCCCGCTGCCCATCGAAAGTCCCTGCTCGGGCGACACCGGCGTGACCGTAGCCTGCGCGCGATACCACTTTACGGTGAGGAATTTTGTGTAGAGCCCGTAGCCGAGCCCGATTCCGATCGTCAGCGACGCGATCAGGATCCATCGCGATCGCAGCAGCTCGACGTAGTAGAGAAGTTGCAGCGTCGCGTGTTGCGCGTCCGTCAGATGAGCATGCGCGCCGGCGCCGGCGGCGTCGCCGCCCGCGGACGGAGTCGAATGCCCGTCGCTGCCTGAAGGATCCATCAATTTGCCGGACCGCGAGTTCCGCCTAACGCCAGACGAGACCGCCCCATGACGGGTTGAACGAAAGACTCAACTGCACCAGCGCGCGGAAAGAGTCGGTGTTCGTGTAGTTGATGTCGGTCACATATTCGATGCCCGCGCGCGCCTTCATCTCGCCGAGCGAATCTGCCAGCGGGGTGATTTCCACCGGCAGATGTAGCAAGTCGAACGCGAGGCCGTAACCGGTTTCGGTGTTGCGCGTGGGCGGTTCGTAAAACGGCAGCGCAATTGCCTGGCGGCGAGTATAGAAAGTGTCCATGCCCACCCGCGACTGCAAGTTCAGCCATCGATCGATTTCGAAATTCACCTGCCACGCACCCGGTCCGAGCGAACTGCCCATCAGCGCGTTGTTGTAGGTCCAGTACAGCGAATCGTTGTGGACCGAATACTCCTTGTCGGTCAGCGCGTATTCAAATCGCGCCGTGGTGCGGCCGTCGAGCGTCAGTTTCGGAACATAGAGTCCCGCCGTGTACGACGGTCCCTTGAACGGCAGCTTGAGCCCGCTTAATCCGCCCGCGTTGAAAAAATCTTCCGACAGTACCTCGCCGTAAATCTGCGTATCGCGCAGCCGCCGAATGTAGGCCTTGCCGAAAATACCGAAGCGCGTGTTGGTATTGTATTGGCTCGAATTACCCGTGCTGAGGCCGGTCAGATTCCCGAGAAATCCACCCGGGCCGTAGTTATCGTTGCCGCTGCCACCGAACATGATCGTATGCTCGAGACCCCATTCAAAGAACGGCAGCGTCCTGAAAGTAATCACGTGACCCGAGAGCCACGGCTTCGAGAACGTGCGCCCCGCGTTGAGCTGCCCGAGAAACGCCTGGTACCGATACAGCCCCAGGTAACGCAGAACCCACGGCAGATGCCCGGGATGAATATTCTGGATGCGCAGGGCAGGGAACGGCTGCCCATTGTTGGATTGCGACAGTTGATTGTAGTGCGAGACGCCCCACGACGTCTCTTCCTGCCCAAACGAGATCGCCGTGTTGCCGAGACTGACGACGACCGCGCCGGTCAAAAGTTGCGCGCGACTCGCCTGGCTCGGGCTGTCAGTCAACGGACCCGCGAGTGCGCCCTCGCCGTAACCAGTGATAAATCCGCCGACCCCGCCCCATCCCGACCAGCGCAGGATTTCATTGCTCCCCTGATCGGTGTTCAGGTTGTCATTGTTCGGCAGCAGTGGAGTGCCTTCCTGGTAGTCGATTCCACTGGGTCCCGTCTCGAGCGAACGGCGCGTGCCCTCGGACAAAACGTACTCGCCTTCGATGCGCTCGATCGGATGGAACATCGTCGGCAGGTTGTCTTCGTGATCCTGCTCGATCCATTGCACTTCGTCGGGCAACTGCAGCCGCAGCGAGTTGATGACGCTGCGCGCAAGCTCGTTCTGATTCTGCGACTCCGACAGCTTCGACTCGGCTTCGACCGTGATGCGCGCCGCCTCGACGCGGCTGATCGGTTGAATTTCCGAAATGTAGCTGTCGGCCAACCCCAGGTCGTTGAGCGTGTCGAGTTCGTCGTAAATCGAGCTGTCGAGCGGGATGTATGCCGCGTAGGTCGAAGCGAAAGCGGGGCGCGCGCTCCACGCAATCGCGATCACCGCCAGCATCAGCGGCAAGCTTAAGCGGCGCGTCGGCCGCGCGCGGCTAGCGAGGGCCATCAGGTTCTCCGGCGCGGCTGGCGGTCTGTTGATGCTTGCTGAGCTCGACTTGTCGCAAACGCTGAATCTCGGTCAGCTTGTCGATCGAATCGGCCGCCGGACTCGTCTGCTGCGTCATTGCCGGATGCGAATTGCCGGTGGCCGGCTTGGCGCGAATCGGCTCGACCGCCGAATCCGCCGGCGGCGCCGGACGCGCGCCCAGCCGCTCCGCGAGCGGGCTGCGGCTGTTGCGGAACAGGTAGGCGATGAGCACTTTGCGCACGTATTGCTGCGTCTCAGGATACGGCGGAACCCCGTTGTACTTGTCAACCGCGGCCTCGCCCGCGTTATACGCCGCGATCATCTCGACCAGGCTCAGCGGCGCGCCGTCGCCGTGCGCCGTGCGATACTGTCGAAGAAAACTGATGAAGCGCACGGCGCCGAGCGTATTGCTGACCGGATCGAACGGATCGATCACGCCAAACCGAGTCGCCGTCGCCGGCATCAGTTGCATCAGGCCTTGCGCGCCCTTGGGCGAGACCGCTTCGGAATTGCCGCCCGACTCGACGCTCGCAATCGCCGCCAGCAAATCGGGATCGATGCTGTATAGCTCCGCCGCGGCGCGGAATAGACGATCATTCTCCGCACGCGAACTCGCGAGCTGCTGCGCATGCGCCGAAGCCGCGCCCAGCAACGCCATCGACACCGCCGCCGCGATGATAGCTTTTCGCGTCCCCACCCGTTGACCCTGCAACCGCTACAAACTTGCGCCCAATATCCCGATGACCGCCAGCGACGACGCCGCATTCGCAATTATCTGCGTAATCGTCGCCGTCTCCTGCATCTTGTTTTCGTATATCAGTTTCTCAGGAACGTACACCGTATCGCCAGGATCGAGCCGCGTCGTCATCAGACCGCCCGATATAACCGGCAACAACGGGAACATCGTCGATTCCTTGCTCTGCTTGATTCCCTCGTCGGTCATCACCGATCCGTCGGCCTTGATCACCATGATGTGGTCCGGGTCAGCCCCTTCGTTGGGACCGCCGGCCTGGTTGAGATAGTCGCGCGTCGTCAGCCCCGGCCGATACACGATCGCGTTGGGACTATACACCTGGCCGAGCACATTTACCGCGTCCGGACGGCGCGGAATCGTCACCTGGTCCTGATCGACCAGCACCACGTTGTCCGGCGAATTCGCCAGCTCGTTGAGCGGATGCATGTGGATCACGAGGCGGCCCTGCGCTTGCTGTCCCTCCGTTTCCGTCAGCACGCGTTCGAGCGCGTTGAGCGTTTCCGGACTGGTGGCGGGATTTTGATTCTGCGGATTCTGCGCCGCCGACAACTGATTCATCGTGCCCGGATTCATCTGGATGCGCACGATCGACTGCTGCAAGCGCTCGCGCGCCTCGTCGAGACGCTTCTGCTGAAGCTCCTTGATCGACGACCGAATCAGCACCGTCGCCGGCAGATAAGCGTCCGGCAGCAAGCCGCCCGATCGTTCGAGTACCGACGCTATCCGCTCGCCGTCGTGAATCGTGTAAGGCCCCGGCCGCGCCACCATCCCCCGGACCATCACCACCCACGGCAGATGCCAGTCCGAGGCGCGGCGCACGAACAACTGGTCGTTCGCCATCAGCGCCGGGTTATGCTCGTCCGTGCCCGACATCGCCTCGCGCAGATCGACGTCCATGAAGGTGTGGCTGGTGTGGCTGCCGTTGATAACCTGGGTCCGCGCGATTTCGGCGCTCTTCTGATACGCGTCATCCTTGAGACCGCCCGCCAGGTACAGCAGGTCGCTCACGTGCATCCCCTCGCTCATCACGTAGTAGCCGGGATTGCGCACCTCGCCGAAGACCTGCACCATCGGCAGATACTTCATCTGCGATTCGCTGAACACGGTCAGCTCGTCTTCCTGCTCGAGCGCCAGGTTCTGCGGCCCGCCGACCACGTCCGACATAGCTTCACCAAGATCGACCGGCACCAGCCTAATCGTTTTGGCCTTGCCTTCCTTGCGCCGAATCAGCGCGTACTTGAAAAACGTATGCGGCGCCGTGCCTTCAGCCAGTTGCACCAGGTCCGCGACGCGCATCCCCTGATGCCATTCGAACTTGCCCGGACGATTTACGCTGCCGTGCACGGTCACGATGTCCTGCTGACTCGGCAGCACCGGATAAATTTTGATCAGGTCGCCGTCGCGGATGTCGAAGCGCTGCGATCGGATGTCGTTGAGATCGACGTCGAGCGCGATCCGCTTCTGATGCGCGTCCACCCGCTCGACCTGCACCCGCTGCGAATAACCGAACGCGCTGATTCCGCCGCCGAGCTTGATCACGGAATTGAGCGGCTGACCCGAACTTCCGAGCTCGTAAATCGCCGGCCGCTTCACGTCGCCGATCATTCCAACCACCGGCCCGATTACCGGCACGAAGATCACGTCGCCCGGCTGCAGTTGTTCGTCGCCCTGCTCGTTGCCCGCCAGCAGCAGCGAGTACAGATCGATCGTGCGCACCAGCTGATTGCCGCGGCGCAGCTCGACTTTGCGCAGGCTGCCAATCTTGGTGATCCCGCCGGCCGCGCTCAGCGCGTTCGAGACGTGCGACAATGCGCTGACCGTGTAGGCGCCCGGCTGCTCGACTTCGCCGACGACGTACACCTGGATGGTCTTGAGCTTGCCCATCGTCACGTCAACTTTGACGCCGGTGATTTGTCCCGCGTGATCCTCGATGAGCTGCTTGGTCTGCGCGAAGGTCAGACCCGCCACTTGCAACGGGCCGATTTCCGGGATGCTCACGGAGCCGTCGCGGCCAACCGTCAGATTCAGCGTGTTGTTGATTCGTCCCCACATCAGCATCTTCAGCTGATCGCCGGGACCGATCACGTAGGCGTCGCTCACCGGCACGTTGGCTACAGGAGCGAACGTCGAAACGCGCGAGGCAAACAGCGAGTAGCCGAATTGCTGCAGATTGCGCGTGCTCGGCGCGGCCGGCGCGAGCGCCGAATCCAGCGCGCGAAATTGCGATTCAACCGACGACGCCGGCTGATTCGATGCTCCCGGCGACATCGACTGCGGCGTCATTCCCATCTGCTGCCCCGGCGTCGCGGTCTCGTCTCCGCCTTGCCCCGCCAGTCCGGTGCAACTTCGCAGTTGCGCAAGTTGTTGATCGGTGAACGTCAGCCCGAGCGACTTCGCGATACCCGCGACGTCGTTGGCGCTCAGTTGCTTGGCCGCGAAATGGAGACATAGCTCCTGCATGTCGTCGGGACTCAATCCGCCCGACGCCATTTCACCTTTCAGGCTGCCGAGTTCGTCGGGCGAAATTCCAAGTTGCTGAATCACCGCCGCCATCGACTGCTTGTTCATCGTGTTCGCGAAGCCCTGCGCGCCGCCGCCAAGACCTTGCGCGCCGAAGCCTTGCGATCCAGTCATCGCCGACGAACCGCCCATTGCGCCAGCGCCGCCCGAAAGTGTTGACGATCCAGACTGCGCAGGCTGACCGGAATCGTCGCTGTCCGAGTTGGTGCACGGCGGCAGGCCGGAATCGGCGGCGTTCGGATCGCTCGGATCGACACACCCGCGGCGCATCGTATTGCTCACCGCTCCATTTTGGGAATCGCCGTCAGCGCCGCTTGCCGCGCCACCGGAAGAATCCATAGCTCCCGACGCGCCGAGTCCTCCGCCGTTGGAATCGTTCATCTGCGCGCGCGCGGCGGAAACGAAAAACAGCATCGCGATCAGCACGGTCAACGCCTTCAGCGTCATAGGAACTGTTTGTCTAATATTACTACTCATGGTAGGTTCCCGAAGTTTTCGCCCGGAATCGCGAGCACCTCGGTTCCCTCTACCGCTCTGAACCTCGCCATGATAGCCAAAATCCCGACTAAAGAAAGGGCGGCCTCGTCATGAGCGGACAGGCGATGTTTTGCTCCGCTGACTGAGACTCGATTTTCGCAATGCGTCCGCCATCCCGTGTGACCGGGTTGCGGATCGATCATCAAAGATGAGCGGTCGCCGCCCAGATTCCTCACAACCGCGTGCTCTGACGACCTGTTTGCTCTGTCTGGTTGAATCTGGTTAGTTTAATACTGTCGAGAACTCCGAAAGCGCGTTATAACACGCTAATGAGACGAACGTCAAGCAGCTTTTCCTTCCCACCAGCCTCCCCAATGATGCCTTAAAGACCCCTACGGGCTGTCGAGCGCTTCGTTTTCCGCCTCGTCCTGCCTGAGCGGGCCGCCGCCTGGCCCCAGCACCGCGACGAACCGTTTCGGACCGTCAAAGACCACCCGTTCGCCGTGCGGCAGCCGCCACATCGCCCGCGTATCGGCCGGCGCGCTGCCCTTCGCACTGTCCTGCTCGGTCGGTGCACCGATGGCCGCGATCAGTTTCTCCAGCACCTGTTCGCTCGAGTCCGGCGTGAACCACGCCATCACGAGCTGCATCCCCGAGTAGCTGGTGAACTCGTACTTGACTCGCTGATAGCGGACTCCATCGACCTCGATGTTCTCGAGCCGATAAGTGTCGGCGCCGTACGGAGCGGTCTCGAGGCTGCCGTCGGGGAAACGGTTCTGCACGCGATACAGCGAATCGCCGAATCTCACGTCCAGGAACGACGTGACGTTGGGCTGTCCCAGCAACCCTTGCACCTTCTTCTGCACCGACACGACTGCGGGCGAACCGGAGGAGCAGGCCGCGCACGCGATCGCTCCCGCCAAAGCCAGCGTCGCGCGAACGATCGCGAGTGGGCGCGACCTTCGCATCAATCAGGAATCTTTGACGACCGCCGAGGCCGACAGCACCACGCGCAAGCCGCCGGACTCGACCGCGCTGAGCAAAATCGCCACGCGCTCCGCGCCCGCGAGATAGCGCTGAAAAATTGCCTCGAATCCGCGGAAGGGTCCATCGACCACCACTACGCGCTCGCCGGTGCCAAAAGGTTTGTCGGGTATTTCGATCACGTCGTCCACGCCGCGCCGCCGGATCTCCGACACGATGGCCGCGGGCACTGCCAGCGGATCGTTTCCCGCCGACACGATCGCGCGCACGCCGGCCATGTACTTCACGTCGAAATACTGGCTCTGCAGATCGAACCTGGCGAACACGTAGCAGGGGAACAGCGCACCGATCGACACCGCCATCCGGCCCCAGCGCGGCGCCTTGGCCTTGAGCATCGGCAGAAACACTTCCGGCACTACGTGGGCAAGCTGATCGCGCACCCATCGCTCCTTGCCGGTCTTGGTGCGAACCAGGTACCAATGTGTCTGCGAGTTATCGTCCATCGCGGCATGCGCGGCGAGCGATGCGCTCATAAGCCGAAAAAACAAAGGCGGCTGTAGCATACGCCACAGCCGCCCGTTCAGTCCAATCGACTTCTAGATTTCGTACGTGAACGTGAACTCGAGTTCGTTGAAGCGCTGCTGCCGGCTCAGCAGGTACGGATCCGTGAAGCGCCCGCTGCGTCCGAGGAACCACTGCGCGTTTACTCCGAACAGCGTGTTTCGCGAGTATCGGTAAACGTTGGTGGTCGAGAGCTCGCCGACGTTGTCATCGATGTCCCACAGGATAACGTTGCCGGCCGTCAACTGTCCGTTCATCAGCCAGTTCGTCGCCGCCAGGAACGCCAGGCTGCTGAGTTCGCGCACCTTGCCGTTCGTGCTTACTTGGGGCGTCGCACCTTCCGGACGATCGGGGTACCAGGTTTCCGTGAACTGAGCGGTCAGGAACGTATGCTGCTTCGATAGCCACGGGATGTAAGTCGGCCGGTCGGCTGCGATGATCCAACGTGTGAACTCGGTCCATTCGCCGCCCCTGTTGGCAACGCTGGCCGGAACCGAGACGTTGATGTCCGGCTGATACAGAAAGTCGTAGCGATACACGATGTCCGTAAGATCTTTGTCGTAGTAGGTTCCCGTCAAGCCGAAGAAATTATTACGCCGATAGTCCGTCGTGCTAACCGCAATAACGCTTCCGCCCACCGGCACACCCGGGTGAGGACGGTTGAGGAAGTGCCCGGGAACAACGAACGTGCCCGGTGCAATCCCAATAGCGCCCGGCAGTCCAGTCGACGCGCCGGTGCAGGTAGCGCAAGTTGCGCCCAGCGCGCTGCGAAATTCGTACAAGTAGATGAAGCTGGTCTGCAGTCCGTTTCCGATCGGCAGCAAGCTCGAATAGCGCACTCCAAATTCGCTGTTCTGGAGCGAGTTGGACGGAGTCTTGCTGAGATCCTTCGCATAGAAATCGTAGAACTGACCCGACGCCTTCCCTTTCACTACCGGCCCGATCGGAAGGAAGATCATCCCTTTCGGGTCAAAATTAGGCACCTCACTGGCGTTAATGATCTGGCCGCTCTGATTGATATTAACCGGGAATATCCCATCCGGGCCTGAGCCGCAGCTTACGCAGCCGCCGCCAAATGCGGCTGGGACAACCCAGGGATTGCGCGGATCGGCTTGGGTCTCAATCCCCTGGGACTCGAAGTCGCCCGGGATAATGAAACCCTCCACCTCGTTGTTGGCGGTCTTAAGGAAGTCCGGCAGGATGTAGTTCAGCTTGATCATCCGCAGGTTCGTGCGCACGTCCTCGGCTGCTTCCGCACCGTAAACTCCGTGCCACCTCGCGTCAACCGGGTTGGTGACTTCGGTACCTGACAGCGCGTCGGCTTCCGACCAGATGACCTGCTGCTTGCCGATACGGGCCGAGAAGTTGTCGGTAAAGTTCAACTGCGAATACCACTCGCGCAGATCGTTCTTGAAGTATTCGTCCTGGAGTGAGGGAACCCCAGTAAGTCCGTTGTTCGAGCTGTTGTTCATCGAGTACGGAGTGGCGTCGGTGTTCGGACGCTGGCGGCCCTCGGACTTGATCGATCCGAACGCGTCGTACCAGGGACGGTAGTACGCGAAGAAGTCCGCATCCTTGATGAACAGCGTGTCGAAGCGGCCCAGCAGCTTGTAGTTCTTCACCATGTGGTAATCGGGCCGCACGTCCGCCAGTTGGCGCGCTTCCGCCAGATCCCAATGATTGAAATCGTAACTGCCGCCGGTGAGCCCGAACGACTTGCCGGGAATCGCGAAGGTCGAAGTGACTGTCGGATGAACCAGTTTCGTCGGCGTCGAGTCGATGCTCGAACTGCCTTCGCCCCAGTGACCCGCCTCGCGAGTTTCAAAAAATCCAAAAACCGAAAAGTCGCCCTGCGTGATCGTCGCCATCGCGACCGAGGTCCAGAGCGTTCCGGCCATTGCCACGGCGGCCACCAACAAACTCCGCCACCGCGTCCCTCCGAATCCCATATTCCCGTTCTGCATAGACACCCCCAAGCTGGAGCCCTCGTGGTTACGTCGAACTCCTCGCCTGATTATTCCTCACCAGGCAAGCGTCAGACCCTCATTCCCCGTTCACGCGCAAGGAAACCTACGAACGCGGCTTAGCTACCATTCCATTGACTACCTTGTCAAGAAGGGTGCATGCCCCCGTCACATCTTCGCAACAGTGCGTTAAGCGCCGCGTGACCTTTACGCTCCACGATTTCGGGTGCCGCGTTTTTTTTCTGACTCGCGTGCGGCACCGGCATTCTTCTATTCAAACCGCGCGCGCATCGCATCGCTGTTCGTCAGCTTGCAGGACCGCGATGCCCAATGAGGCGGCCGGTCTGCACGATGCGCATTCGCAAGGCGGCAGCCAATCCCCAATCCCTTGCACCCGCTCCCGGCGATCAATCATGAACAAAGAATTACGGCGCACTTGAATTTGTCATCTGATCAGTGTAGGTACGACCACCGAATGCGCGTCCGGGGGGACGTTCACGACTTGGCGGGCCTTTAGCAGGCTTCGCCCGGACAAGGAACGAACCGAGGGCCGCGGGGGTTTTTAGGGTTTGGTTGGTCAGCAGATGGGCACCGATTCGACTCGGCGGGGGTTAGATAACATGACGCATGGAAGGATGCAGACGATGACTCAGGGTAGGGATGGGATCTCGTTGGCGCCTAATGGAGCGCTGAGGCTGATGGGGGTCGCTCGTCGGCTGTCGGTCGTGGCCGCGACGCTCGCGATCGCCGCGCTTGTCGCGGGGACCGCAGGCACGAGCTACGCCGGCTCAAAGGCGCAGGCGCATAAGCACAAGAACACCGCCGTTCTGCTCGACACCGTGACGGTGACGAACTATGGCTCGGCGTTCGCCGGCAGTCTCACAACAATGGGCGCTGGCTCGGGCAAACATGACCGGCCCGCCCTCTGGGTTAAAGGCGCCAACACCCTGCTGGGTCTCGGCACCGGACCCGCGGGAGTCTCGGTTAGCTCGGCCGACGCCCACATCGCGGTCTCCATCCCGATCGATCTGCTCGATATTACCGGCTTCGGCGCGGCCGCTGGATTGTCGAACGGCCCGGGCACCGGTTTCGCCGAGATCTTCTCTCCGGGCGCCAATAAGAACACGATCCCGGAAAGTATTATCGGTACGCGCAACGTCTCGTTTGACAACACCGGCTGTGCGAGTCTTGGAGACCCTCTTCCGTGTTGCACGGGCGTGAACGCCGGTACCTGCCAGTTCAATACTACGGGCGTTAATACTCCCCAGGGCCTGGCTTACGAAGATCCCTACGACGGAGTTAATCCGGGCAGAGACATCCTGGCGATCGCGAACACACTTCCAGCCAACTTCTTTTCAGCCGAAGATTTCCTGGATGGTAGCAATGGTGGCGCGGCCTGCGCTGCCTTCGGTGGTTTCACCGTCGGCACGATCGCCGAGTTCGATACCAAGACGCTCGTTAGCGGCACTCCCGGATACAACGACAGCGCCGTGCCTTTCAACAACACTCCGGTGTGCACCCTTCCTGCGATCGCGATTCCGCCAGACTATGATGAGCCGCCCACCAGTTGCCCCGAAGGCAGTGTCAACAATACCACCATCGGCGGATGCCTCACCTTCCTGCTCGGCCCGGTCGCTCTCGCGTATGACTCAACTGGCTTCCTGTTCGCCGTGAACGAGGCTGGCGTGGCGTCGGGCGGCCCCGGGTTCGTAACCGTTTATTCGCCTGGCGCGTTTGGTGATGCGTTCCCGGCTGCCATCATAGGTTTGCTACCTACTGACCCTACCGCGGGCGCCTTTGTTGACCCGGCGAAGATTGGAGTCCTCTCGGGTTACGACTACACGGATGACATAATTTTCGTGTCGGACGTTGGCGACAACAGCATCAAGATTTTTGCTCCGTTCACAAATTTCGATGACTCGTCGTTCGTTTACACGGGCACCGAACTGGGCGTGATACACGGCGGCAGCACCAAACTCAAGCGGCCTGAAGGCATCGCGCTCGGCTTTGACGACGACGCTCTATATGTCGTCAATAACAACTCCAGTTCGCTCGAGATGTATACCGACATCAGTTCGGACCTGTATGGTGGCGACATTCCGCCGACTCTGATCGTCCAGGGACGCAACACCAAGTTGAACTTCCCGGTTGACGTTGCCCTGCCGGTATTTACGCCGTCATCCACTTCAACTTACGACGGCGAGGCCGCTGCTCGGTAACTTTCAACGCAACCATCTAACCGCGAACGCCGAATCCGGAATCCCGGATTCGGCGTTCGCGTTTCTGCGCCCACCTTTCTGTTCCACTCTCCTGAAGGGAGAGGGGTTAGGGGTGAGGTCGCCCGCCTCAAGATTCTGCGTTCGAGTCTTGACGGGACCTGCGGATCATGAGGGGGCAAAGCGAGCGGGAGCGGCGTTTCAAAACATCTTGAAACGCCGCTCCACCGAGATCAGGCAAGGTCGAAGCGATCGAGATTCATCACCTTGTTCCAGGCAGCCACGAAGTCCTTCGCAAACTTCTCCTTCGAGTCCGCGCAGGCATAGACTTCCGCGAGCGCGCGCAGCTCCGAGTTCGATCCGAAGACCAGGTCGGCACGGGTGCCGCTCCACTTGACCTCGTTCGTCGTGCGGTCACGCCCCTCGTACACACCTTCGGCGCCTGCCGACGGCTGCCATTGCGTGCTCATGTCGAGCAGGTTGACGAAGAAGTCGTTGGTCAGCGTTCCCGGCCGCTTGGTGAAGACGCCGTGCTTGGACTGCCCAAAGTTGGCATTCAGCGCGCGCATGCCACCAACGAGAACTGTCATCTCGGGGGCAGTCAGCCTCAGCAACTGCGCCCGATCCACCAGCAGTTCCTCCGCCGGTATTTGCTGTCCTTTGCGGTTGTAGTTAATGAACCCGTCCGCAGTCGGCTCAAGTACGCCGAATGACTCCACATCGGTCTGCTGATGCGAAGCATCTGTGCGCCCCGGCGAGAAGGGAACTTTCACGTCGTGCCCAGCCTTTTTCGCGGCTTCCTCAACCGCCGCGCAGCCGCCCAGCACGATCAAGTCGGCGAGCGAGACCTTCTTCCCGCCAGACTGTGAAGCGTTGAACTTCTTTTGGATCGCCTCGAGTGCCTGCAGAGCTTTCACCAATGCAGCCGGCTGGTTCACTTCCCAATCCTTTTGCGGCGCAAGGCGAATCCGCGCCCCGTTCGCTCCACCGCGCTTGTCGGATCCGCGGAACGTCGCCGCCGACGCCCAGGCGGTCGCGACCAACTGGGAGATAGACAATCCGGATTTGAGGATCTCGGCCTTCAGAGCGGCAATGTCGCGCTCCTCGACCAATTTATGATCGACTGCGGGAACAGGGTCTTGAAACAGTTGGGGCTCCTTGGGTACGAGCGGGCCAAGGTATCGCGAGATAGGCCCCATATCGCGATGCGTCAGCTTGTACCACGCCCGCGCAAACGCGTCTGCGAACTGATCCGGATGCTCGTAGAAGCGCCTCGAGATTTTTTCGTATGCAGGATCGAAGCGCAGCGAGAGGTCGGTGGTCAGCATCGAGGGACTGCGACGCTTCGACTTGTCGTACGGATCAGGCACCGTGCCGGCGCCCGCGCCATTCTTCGGTGTCCATTGATTTGCACCGGCCGGGCTCTTGGTCAGTTCCCATTCGTAGCTGAACAGGTGCTTGAAGAAGTCGTTGCTCCACTTCGTTGGCGTTGTGCTCCAGATGACTTCAATCCCGCTGGTGATCGCGTCACCCGCTTTGCCCGTCGCATATTTGCTCTTCCAGCCGAGGCCTTGATTCTCGATGCCGGCGGCTTCCGGCTCTGGGCCCACCAGCGCCGCATCGCCGGCGCCATGGGTTTTGCCGAAGGTGTGACCGCCGGCGATCAGCGCGACCGTTTCTTCGTCGTTCATTGCCATCCGGCGGAAAGTCTCCCGGATATCGCGCGCTGCGGCGACCGGGTCCGGCTTTCCATTAGGACCTTCCGGATTCACGTAAATCAGACCCATTTGAACGGCGCCCAGGGGATTTGCGAGTTCACGGTCGCCGCTGTAACGCTTGTCCTCCAGCCACTTTTGCTCAGGCCCCCAATAAGCCTCGTCGGGCTCCCACACATCCTCGCGCCCGCCGCCGAAGCCGAAGGTCTTGAAGCCCATCGACTCGAGCGCGACGTTGCCCGCGAGAACCATCAAGTCGGCCCACGAGATTTTCCGGCCATACTTTTCCTTTATCGGCCACAGCAGCCGGCGCGCCTTGTCGAGGTTGGCGTTGTCCGGCCAGCTATTGAGCGGCGCAAAACGCTGCTGACCGGCTCCGGCGCCGCCGCGGCCGTCGGCGATGCGGTACGTGCCCGCCGCGTGCCACGCCATCCGAATGAAAAGCCCGCCGTAGTGGCCAAAATCGGCCGGCCACCACTCCTGCGACGTCGTCATCAAGGCATGGAGGTCCTTGATCACGGCATTGAGGTCGAGGCTCTTGAATTCTTTGGCATAATTGAACTCCTTGCCCATCGGATTGGACTGCGGGGAGTTCTGACGCAGGATCCTCACGTTCAGTTGATTTGGCCACCAGTCCGCATTCCCGGGGGCCCCGGCCACCGTGTGTCTGAACGGACACTTGCCCTCTGATAGATCGTGATCAATTGCCATTTCTCTTCTCTCCTGATTCGATCTTGTTTGATTTGACCTGGTTGGTTTGCAATCGGCCGCGGGTCTTTCCGCCCGGTTTCGCCTTCGCGCCTTTCGCGCCGCATTCCTCGCACAGCGCATGAATCTCCAGCGTCGATCCAATCACCGTGAACTCGCCCAACTCCGACCGTCCCGCGATCAAACGGTCCAGCCGCGGAATCTCGATATCGCGGATACGCCGGCATTTGACGCAGACCACGTGATGATGCGGCGTGATGTTGCCGTCGTAGCGCGCGCTGTCATGCAGCATCGTCACCTTGCGTGCCTCGCCGATGTCGCACAGCGTCTCGAGCGTGCGATGCACCGTCGCGAGCGAGATATGCGGATGCTCGATCCGGACCGCGGCGTATATCGCGTCAGCGCGCGGATGGTCGCCCGAATCGAGCAGCACCCTGATGATCGCAAGACGCTGCGGCGTCACCGCCAAGCCGCCCCGGCGGCATCGCTCGGCGAACTCCGACAACCGCTTGACCGCGTACGGACCGCGCCGCCGTTCATGTACGAGCTGTAGTTCCATAACCTAGGTGATAATCGTTACCATCTAGTTATCGCTGCTGTCAACCGCGCGGAGTGGGCTCGCGCGCGTACTCTTGCTCCGCCGTTGTCATCCTGACGAAGCGATCATCGCGAGCATTTCTGTTATCTCGACGAAGCGAACATCGCGATCACTCCTGTCATCCTGACGGAGCGAGCAACGCGAGCGGCTGGAAGGATCTCGGACAGCAGCGCGCAAGCGCTGCCGGTTCCGGTCTCTGAAATCGCGCAGCGCTCCTTGTGCCGAACGCCCACCTACTTATCCGCGCTTACAGCCGCGGCAAAATCGGCGCGCGGCGCGATTCCGGCTTGGTCAGCAGCATCTGCACGTCGCCGATGTAGCGCTCGCGGAAGCCGCCCTCGCAGTAGCACAGGTAGAACTCCCACATCCGGATGAATTCTTCCGGATAGCCAAGCGCGCGCACCCGCTCGAGGTTCTCGAACATCCTCAGCCGCCAGTGCTTCAGCGTCTCGGCGTAGTTGGGCGTCAGATCTTCGAGATGGAACAGCCGCAGGTCGCTCGCGCGCGTGATCGAGTCGCACAGCGCCGTGACCGACGGAATAAAGCTGCCCGGAAAAATATATTTCTTGATGAAATCGACGCGCCGAGTCGCCGCCTCGTACTCGCGGTCCGTGATCGTGATCGCCTGCAACAGCATCATGCCGTCGGGCTTCAACAGCTCGCCGCATTTGCGAAAATATGAATCGAGGAACTGATGCCCGACCGCTTCGATCATCTCGATCGACACCAGTTTGTCGAACTGCCCGCTCAGGTCGCGGTAGTCCTCGAACAGCACGGTGATTCGCTCCGACAGCCCCTCGGCCGCGATTCGCTTGACCGCGTAATCGTGCTGCGCGCGCGAAATCGTCGTGGTCGTGACGCGGCATCCGTAGTTCTTCGCCGCGTGAATCGCAAACCCGCCCCAACCGGTGCCGATTTCGACCAGATGGTCGTGCGCGCGCAAGTCGAGCTTGCGGCAGATTCGCTCGACCTTGGCCGTCGCCGCTTCCTCGAGCGTCGCATCGGGCCGCTCGAAAATCGCGCACGAGTACATCAGCGTCCGATCGAGTATCAGCTCGAAGAAATCGTTGCCGAGATCGTAGTGCGCCGCGATATTGCGCTCGCTGCCGGTTTTGGTGTTGCGATTCAGGTAATGGAGCAGCCGGCGGACCGGATTCGCCAGCCGCGCGAGGCCGCCGTCGATCCCTTCCATCACCGCGCGATTGCGAATCATGATCTGCACGAGCGCGGTCAGGTCGTCAGTCGTCCACGAACCCGCCATGTAAGCCTCGGCGGCGCCCATGCTGCCCGCGAGCGCTAGGTCGGAATAAAACCGGTGGTCATGGACGCGAATAGTCGCGCGCAAATCGGCGTCAGCGGCAGCCTCGCCCAACGGCATCCGCTCGCCGCCGTCTTCGATCACGAGGCGCCCGCTTTTGATTCCCGCCAGACGGCTGAGCACCGCGCCGCGCGCGAAACGGTCGAGAATCGCCGGCCGCCGCGACCGCGCCGCATCAACCCCCGACGCAACTATTGAATCCGACTTCGCCATACTCGACGCATCGAATTACACGCGCCCACGCCATGGCGCAAGCGCATGAGCGAGGAACTTAAGGGGCGGGTTCGGGGTCGCTGACTGAGACTCCGGCGCTATGCGGTGCGAGTTCCGGGATCGATGGGATTATTCGGCGCCCGGCCTCGAGACCTTCGCGCGCATACGCCATCGCCGGCGTTATCGACGGCGCCGTCGCCCGCGGCTTGGCCGCAATCCGGTCCTCATCGAGCAGCTCCGGCGGTACCTGGCGCAGGTCCCAGATTATTCCGCACGCTTCCAGCAGCTTGAGCGTGTAGTACGTGATGTCGATTTCCCACCAGAAAAATCCGTTGCGCGCCGCCGCCGGAAAGTGATGGTGATTGTTGTGCCAGCCCTCGCCGAGCGTGACCATCGCGAGCGTGAAGCTGTTGCGGCTGTCGTCGTTGGTCTCGTAGCGGCGCCGTCCGAACACGTGCGCCAGCGAATTGATCGTAAAGGTGCCGTGCGCCAGCACGACCGTCGAAATAAAAAATCCCCAGATGAGCATCTGCGCGCCGGTCGTGTGCAGCCCCGGCGCATAACGCTGGAGAAACGCGCCCAGCCCATACATCGCGAAGCCGAGAATCGTCGGCACCAGCACGTCGAAGCGATCGAGGAACATCAGCTCCGGAAATTTCGCGAGATCGCGCACCACGCCCAGCTCCGATCGGAAGTTTGCCTCCGACGTGATCCATCCGATATGGCTCCAGATGAAACCATTCTGACGCGGCGAATGAACATCGTCCGGCTGGTCGGACCTCTGATGATGCAGCCGATGATGCGACGCCCACCACAGCGCCCCGCGCTGCACCGCGGTCGCGCCGATCACCGCGAACATGAACTGCGCCGCGCGTGAAGTCTTGAACGACCGATGAGAAAAATAGCGATGGTAAAATCCGGTGATCGCGAACATCCGGATGAAATAGAGCGCGATCGCGACTCCCACCGCGATCGGACTCCAGCCGACCCAGATGACGCCCAGGCACATCAGGTGAACTATCACGAACGGGATGCATCGGAACCAGTCGGTCTTCTGCGGCAGATCGGCGGCGGGCGCGCCGCCGGCCGAGGTGTCGAACCATCGCGCGATCGCAACAAGGAATCTGCGGGAATTGCCCGCCGTGCCTGTCGTCATTCTATCTCCCCACCCGCGCGCGGAATTCCTGCCGCGCGGACGTTGTCATAATGCACAGATTGCACTTGTATGTGAACAGGCACCATGACGCGTCACTTGACACTCGTAAGCATCTCGACATCGTCGAACCGCGTGTAATCGACACTGCGGCTGCCGTCAGGGTGGAGCACCAGCACGTCCGCAAAGCGTGCGCCCCAGACGATCTCGTCAAGTTCGTAGGTATGTCGGGCGTGGACTGTCTGAGAGAACGTCTCGTCGAGCCCGATGATAGACACGATGATCTCGGCCGCGCAATTGGCGAGCGATTCGCGCGTCTGCCCAAACAGCGGGCTGCCCGTGGAGATCGGATGCACCGCGGTCCACGACAACGCGAACATCGCGCTGCGGCTGCGCGTCATCGGCAGATCGTAGAGCCGCCGAATCGTGTCGCCCTCGACCGTGACTTCCTGGCGCGCGAGGACGACGTGCATATCGGCCTCGACGATCCGGTTCGCGCGCAAGTTGGCCGCCCGGATCATCAGGCTGTTCGCGCCGTCGCGCGGCCCGATCACCACCTTGCGGCTGAATCGGACGCGCGCAGTCGGGCGCGAGAACTTCGAGAACACCAGCCCCGTCATCAGCGCGAGCGCGAGCAATCCGGTCAGCGCCTCGATCGAGACCAGGATATTCGAGAACAGCGTGACCGGCTCCATCTTGCCGTATCCGATCGTCGCCATCGTCTGCACGCTGAAAAAAAACATGTCGGCGAACGATCCCGAATGCGCGTTCTCGATGCCCTGGTCGAGGTAGTAGCCGGTCGCGAACAGCAGATTGGCGAGCGTGAAGGCGGCGGCGATCAAGCCTATAAGCGCGGGCCACGAGGTCGTCACCAGGAAATGGTAGAGGTCCTCGAAGATACGAGTCGGCGCGCCATGAATCGCACCGTCGCCCTTCATGCTACCGATCTGAATTGGCCGCTTAGCCATCGCGCTGAAATATTAGCGGAGCGCGCCCTGCGCAGGCGAGGATGGGGAAAGAAGGCGCCGCGATAGATTTCAGGCGATTCTCGCGATGGTCGCGAAATGCTAGCCTGCGCGCCGGAGGCAGACGGTGGCGGAGTCGTTACAACGTGACGATGGCGGGAGAATAATCAGGCTTCAAGTAATCCTGTTCTTGTTTTCATTGGCGGTGTTCCTGGCCGCGCCTGTCATCCAGGCGTCCGATTCGCGCTACACGATTCTGCTCAGCGAGTGCCTGCTGCACCATCACACCTTTGCGCTTGATACTTACTCCGTGCCGCAACCGCACATCCCTGAATTTCCGGACAGCTTCAAGGAAGCGAGCGTGTATCAACTGATTCGCGCGCGGGGTCATACGACTTACTACTATCCGCAGGCCGGTTCGATACTATCGCTTCCGTTCGTCGCGGTGGCGAATGCGTTTGGCTTGTCAGCCGCGACGCCGGCCGGAGCGCTCGACTTTCGCGGCGAGGTCATCCTCGAGCGGACAATCGCATCGCTGCTGATGGCGACGCTGACCTGTGTAATTTTCCACATGGCCTCGATAATGCTGCCGACTCAATGGAGCCTGGTGGTCGCGCTCGGAGCCGCGCTCGGCACGCAGATTCTGAGCACCGCGTCGCGCGGCTTATGGTCGCAAACCTGGCAGATCCTGGTGCTCGGGGTATTGGTGGATGCGCTCCTGTCGCACGAGCATCGAGGCACCCGCGCACATCCGCTCTGGATTGCGACGCTGGTCGCATGGGTGTATTTCACCCGGCCAACCGGATCGATCGCGATTGTCACGGTCAGTATCTACGTGTTCCTTTTCTTGCGCGAGAACTTTATCACCTACGCTGCCGCGCTGACGGTATGGCTCGCGGGATTCGTCGGCTATTCGTGGTCGGTGTTTGGCACCACGATACCGCCGTACTTCTTCGCCAACCGCTTCAAGTTCGACGGGGCCGCCGTCGCATTGTTCGGCAACCTGGCGAGTCCGGCGCGCGGCCTGTTCGTGTACGTGCCCGCAGTATTGTTCGCGATCTATCTGGTCGCGCGATACTGGCCGACGCTCGAACACAAGCGCTTGGCGATTCTCGGGTTCGCGAACATCGGCCCACATGCGATCGTGATTTCAACTCATCGAGGATGGTGGGCGGGACTCTGCTACGGAGCGAGACTGTTTACCGATGTGATGCCGTGGTTCGTACTGCTCGCGATCCTGGGGCTCGACGCGATGCGTCGCACCGGCGACATTCGCAGCCGCAGGATGGAACTCGCGGCCGGATTTTTGCTGCTTGCGATAAGTGTCGCGATAAATGCGCGCGGCGCGTTCTCTTTTGCCGGTATGGACTGGGTGGAGGAGAAGCCGCTCGTCGGCCAGTATCCGGCCCAGATCTTCGACTGGCGCTATCCGCAATTCATGGCGGGCCTGATCGCGCCGCCAAAGGATTGAAGTGTTCCCGGTTATCGCGCGAACGCCACGCGCAACGAGTCCGCCGCCTGGCGCTGGCCTTCTTTGCCCTTGTCGAGACCGTCGGCGAAGCTGACGAAGCCGTGGGTGACGCCTTCGTAGCGCGTGCACGTCGTTTTGACGCCGGCCGCGATCAGGCGCTCGGCAAATCGCTCGCCTTCGTCGCGCAGCGGATCGTGGCTCGCGGTGAGGATCAGCGCCGGCGGCAGGCCGCTCAGGTCTTTGGCGCGCAACGGACACGCGTAAGGATTATTTTTCTCGGCTACGGGGTCGGTGTAATTTTTCCAGAACCATTCCATGTCCGCGCGCGACAGCACGTAGCCGTCGTTGGCGAATTCCTTCTGCGAAGGCGTCGCCAGCGCGCAATCGGTGACCGGGTAGAGCAGCAACTGGAAATTGATCGCCGGACCGCCGCGATCGCGCGCCATCATCGAGACTACCGCCGCCAGATTTCCGCCCGCGCTGTCGCCGCCGACCGCGAGCCGCGACGCGTCCGCGCCGAGCGACGCCGCGTTTTCCGCCACCCACTTCGTCGCCGCGTAGCAATCCTCCGCTCCCGCCGGAAATACGTGCTCCGGCGCCAGCCGGTAATCGACCGACACCACCACGCATCCCGCCTGGTTCGCCAGCGCGCGGCATACCCGGTCGTGACTCTCGAGATCGCCGAGCACCCATCCGCCGCCGTGGAAATAGACCAGCACGCCCATCGGCGGATTGCCCTCGGGCGTATAGACGCGCGCCGCGACGTCACCGGCCGCGCCGGGGATGTGCCTATCCTCGACGCGATAGATCGCCGGCGGCGGAATCGGATTCGCCTCGAGCAGCGCACGCATCTTGGCCCGCGCCTGCTCCGCGGTCTCCGCGCGCAGAAACATCGGCCCGGCCGCGTTGAACACGTCGAGCATCACTTTCATCTGGGGATCGAGCGCAGTCGGCATGCGCGATCATTAGGCGACACGCGACCGAGAGGCAAGCGGAAGTCGCCGCCGATTCCCGAATCGCAGAGAGTTCCCGCGTAGATACTGAAAAGACTAATTCTCGAACTTGTGGAAGTCGGCGCGCCAATGCGCGCGGAACCACGGCGTGCCGTCGCGCGTGCCGTAAACGTCGGCGCTCACCAGCATGTCGTCGCCCGCGATACGGCAGTCGAGATTGGTGCCCTCGTCAACCGCAAAGGTCGGCGACGAGCCGTCGAAATGCGTCCGGTATTCGTCGAAACTCAGCCGCGACCGCATCGTGGCGTACGCGCGCCCGTCGGTCGCAAGCGGCACCACCTCGCCGCGCGCGTTGATAATCTTGTCGTTCGGCTCGACCCCGGTTTCGGTAAACGTGAGCTTGAACGGTTGATCGCCGACTTGCTTGTAGCACAGCCGATAGGTCTTCGGCGTCCAGAAACCGATTTTATGCGCGCCCGGCTCGCGCCGAATCCAGTCGAGCTCATTCACCTGCCCCTGCCAGCATCCGTGGAATACCGCCGGCAGCACGGGCACCGCCTGCGCCGTCATCGGCGCGACGTTTACGTGCGCGGGAGCCGGTGGCGGCGGTGTCGGCGCGGGATGCGTCAGTTGCGGCAACAGTTGAATCGTATCGCCGTTGTCCGGCTGATAGACCGGCGGCGGCGCCTGCCGCGGCGGAACGTACGGCTGATTCTGATTCGCAGGTCCGGGGACCTCGAGACTGGTCTGCGCGCAAGCCGTTCGGATGCCAATCGATCCCACCACGCAAATTAGCCAGCACAATATAAAAATACGGGTTCGCATCGATTCCGCTCGCTTCCCCTCTATTATATACGAAGCGTTTCCGATGCCGTCACACGCGCCGCCCAACGCCGTAGCTTGACCGCGATACGACGGCTACCATCGAAAAAAGTCCGCGGAGAGTTGGCAATCAAGCATGAGCGACCAGAACATCAATTTCGAGGCGGCGTGGGCTATAAGCCAGGCGCCCGCAACCGGACGACGCGCCCAGGCGCATCGATTAGCCAACGCGATGCGCCGCGTGATCGACCATCTGGTCCAGGTCGCCGCGCCCGAGGAAGATTTGTCCGCCGCTGCCGACGCGCTCGAGCGTTACGCGCGGCGTCTGTCGAAGTATCCCATCTCACGCAGCTACGAAGGCTTCGCCGAGAGCGCCAACGCCGGCGATCCGCACGCGTTTTTCGATCACAGCCCGCTGATCGGAATCTCAAATCCGCTCGCGCCGCCGATTCGGCTGGCCGTGCTCGGCGACAAGGTCGAAGGCCGCGGCACCTTCGGCGTCGCCTATGAAGGCCCTCCCGGCCACGTCCACGGCGGCTTTCTCGCCGCCGCCTTCGACGAAGTCCTCGGGATGGCGCAATCGCTGACCGGTAATCCCGGCATGACGGGGACGCTGACGATTCGCTACCGCCGTCCCACACCGCTCCTGACCGAGCTGGTCTTCGAGGCCCGCGTCGATCGCGTCGAGGGCCGCAAAATCTTCACCCACGGCACGCTCTCAGCCAACGGCGTCCTGACCGCCGAAGCCGAAGGCCTCTTCATCGCAGTAGGCCAGGAACGCTTCGCCGCAATGGCCGCCCTGGTATCGGAGCGCGCCACTCCCCAGAAAAAAAAGTAACCCGTCGCGCTGCTCACTTTCCCGTTACCCACACGCCGCCCTGAGAGCAAAGTAGCGCGCCGCACGCAACTTTGCGTTTTTCACTTTCTCACTGGGTGCAGGGGTCACCCCCTGCCGCCCGCCGCGCAGGCGATTATTCTTAGTCAGGCCGCACCAATCCCGACAATCCCGCGAACAGCAGCGGCGTGATAGTCCATCCGGCCAGGATGTGCACCCACAGGTAGTAGCGCAGCAGGCGGCTCGGGAGTGAGCTTGCTTCTGGAGCCTCGCCGTCTCGCTTCGTGCGGCCGCGCACACTGTGGCGCGGATTCGGGCGCCAGTATTTGTCCTGATGCAACTCGACTACCGGCAGGAAATTTTCCAGCGAATAGACCAGCGGATGGAACACCGGATAATGCGGCGGCGCTTCCCCGCTTGCGACGAATTCGCGATACGCCGCTTCCTCGGTCGGCGTGATGATCCGCATCCGATAACCCCATCCAAATAGAATCGCGCCGAGTCCCACGAAGCCCGCGATCCACCACAGCGCGCGCAGCGGCTGGTAGCCGAACCCGATCGTATATTCCAGCATCAGGCTCCACGCTCGCTGCGCGATACTCTCATGGCCCAGCCGGCGTTGCGCGATTTCCTTGGCGATACGCACGCGGGTCGCGCCGTCGTCGCGCCCCATCTCGCTCAACACCTTGGCCAGTTGCCGATACGGCTGCGGATGCCATTCCGGCGGCTGCAACGCGATCCATCGCAGTCGCGACGGCGCGTCGCTGGGACCGCCCGCGATATCGCCGTACACAAAGCCGTTGATCACGAGATTGCCCGCCGCAGGCCAGCTCGCCTCATCGTCCCAGATTGCGCCCGCGCGCGCGTCCTCGAGGTCGAGCACCGTCGTCGCCGTATGCTTCACCTCGACCCAGTAGAGAGTCCCGTCGATCACCGCGCGCTCCGCGTCGAGCTCGCCGTCGCCTCCGAACTCAGCGCCGTGAACGCTGAGATCGTGCCCGATCTTCACCAGCCGCGCGTACACGATCCCGTCAGTCGTAAAGCCGTCGTGAAACAGCACGTCGCCGGCGACGTTGGCCTCGACCAGGTTGACCGAATCCTCGCCCGCCTCGAGGATTCGCGCACCGGTGAAATCGAGCGTCCCGTCAATTCTCGCGCGCATGAAACTTACCGGTCCGAAGTCGCCCAATATAAACGTCGCGTCGCCGCGAATGACCGCGTTGTTGCCGAACACCGCGCCCGTGCGCGACCGCCGCACCGTAATCTCCTGCAGATGCGCCGCCAGCAGGTTGATGCCGTCGGGGACGTAGCAGCGGATCAGCGTGAGCGGCTTGTCCACCGTGGCGTAGGAGAGATCGAGGGTTCCTTTAATCCGCGCGCCCGCCAGCGCGAGTCCGCTCGGATGCACGAATCGCGACGCATCGGGGTCGCTGAGCAGCCACGCGATCAATTCCGCGCGCACGGTGCGTTCGGCGCCCCAATTCTCGGCGTGCGCGGTGTCGTTGGCGGCATTATCAGGATCGTCGCTGGGTCCAAGCCACGGTACGTCGCGCAACGGCGCCGCACGCAACAGCTTTCGTTCCGCCGCGCTGAGCGACGCGCCGAATTTCCGCTGCGCCATCGCATCGATCGCGGCTTCTGGGCTATTGGAGTTTTCCGATGCGTCCGAACCGACTCGCTGACGCGCGTCCGCGGCGAACGATCGCGACGCCACCAACATCAACAATGCGATCGCTATCGCCGTCGCAGTGGGCCAGGAACGCTTTGCCGCCATGGCCGCGCTAGTAACGGAGCGCGCAGCCCCCAAAGAAAAAAAAGTAACCCGCCTCACGTCCTTGAGAGCAAAGTAGCGCGCCGCGCGCAACTTTGCGATTCATACTGGGTGCAGGGGTCACCCCCCGCGACGGTGTCGATGCCGCCCGCCGCGCAGGCGATTTATTCTTTTCTCGAGGGCCTCTAATCCGGCCGCGCTATGCCCGGATTTCCGCCCTATCACCTGCTGCGCCGAACTCCGCGACGAACCATATGCGCCGGCGTCGGAATCTGGTTGCCGATGATCGCGTTATCGATGTCGAAGCAAAATGGTCCGGATTCATCCGAATCGTTTAGCCACAGCGACATCGGATTGCTTGTGATCGACGACAGGTTGAGCCCGGTCGCCTCGACGTTCAAGTTCCAGGTCCCGCAACCATACGGCGGTTTCGACAGCAATACGATTCGCGCCGATACCGTGCCCGGTCCCACATCGACAGGATTCAGCCCGAAGAAGGTACCGTAGGTCTCGTGGTTGACGGTATGCGCGACGAACGGCGCGATGTAATAGTCAAATGGGAAAGGAACCACCGGAGCGTCGTCCTCCACTACGCATGGAGTGCCGGGGTAGCAGACCTGATAGCAGGCACCCGGCGCCAGCGCGACTTCGATCCCCGACGCGATCGCGTCGTCAGCTCCTCCGTCGCAGTCGCCCTCGCCGTAGTTGGTGAAGGTGATATTGAAATTCGTGTAGTCCGTGTCGTAGCCGCCGCTATGAACAATCTGAACCCGGTCGCTGTTCAGATCGATTTCCTGACTGTCCTGGGCGTGTACCACCGAACTCGCCAACGGAGACAGGCTCAACGCCACGGCCCCGAGCGATGCTATCAAAATGCCTAGTAACGATGATTTCATTCCGATCCTCCCTGTCAGCTTGCAGACCCTTCTTGCGTACGAACAGAAACCCCGCCCGCTCGAATAGTGACGACAAACCGGCCTCAAGTCAAAGCGTGTCGTGGATTCTTAACCGGTCTGTAAGTTGTTTGAGACTGAAAGTTCGGACACTAGCTACTATAGAGAATAGTCTATCCTCTAATGATGATATGAGACGACAATTCAAGTTTACAGCCGCAGACCGAACCGGCGCGCTCGCCGCGTCAAGCTAGCCAATCATCCCGGCCCATCGACGCTCGAGCGCCGTCTCCGGCCGCCGCGCGACATGCTCGCTCAGCGCGATGCGCGCTTCGCTCCGGCGACCGGCTCTGATGAGCGAGACCAGGTGCGACTCGGCAAACACGCCGCGCTGCTCGTCGCTGCCGCCGACGCATGGCACCTCGGCGAGGATTGGCTCCAGCAGCGCGCTCGCGCGCTCGTAGTCGCCCGCCGCGAACGCGACGCATCCGCGCGCCAGCGGCACGCCGACCTCGTTCCACACATGCGCCAGCTCGCCCGTCTGATGTTCCGCATGCCGCGCCATGCCGTCGAGCGCGATCGCCGCCTCCTGCGTCTCGCCCGCGCGAGTCAGCGCGTACAAGTAGATGCAGTTCAGAAATGGAAACAGGGTGTCGTGCGCGTTGGCGCGGATATGCGGGGCGATCGCGCGCCATTCGGCGTCAACCGTTGCCGCCCGCGAGCTCGAGGTACCATAGCAACAATATCGCGTCCGTCTGCTCAACCACAGCATCGACTGAGTATCCCCAAATATAGTTTCGATATGCATTCCGAACGTCGTCAAATCTCAGATCGCTCAAATACAGAGTAGCCAGATGGAACCAGTTGTGCGCGACTGTGTAATGGCTGAATGCCTGCCACGACGGCGCGTATTGCTCCATCGTCGCGATGCCCTCGGCGATACGCGATTGTCCGGCGAATACGTGCGCCCGGCAATGCTGCGCCCACATCGTATTGCGATCGAGCGCCAGCGCCGACCGCGCAACTTCGTCGGCATGCTCGCGCTCGCCGTTCAGCTCCAGCGCAAAGGCATGCATCGCGAGCACGTGGCTCACGTCCGGATTCGCCGCCGCCGCTTTGCGCATCAACTCGAGCTGGCGCGCCGCGAGCCCGGTCTCGAAAAAATGGAACTCGGCCAGCTTGGCCGCGACCATGTCGCGCGGCCAGCGCTCGGCAATCTGTTCGTAGAGCGCGATCGCGCCCTCGAAGTCGCCGGCGCATCCCAATTTCACCGCGCCTATGAAAACCTGCTCGCGCTCCGTCAGCTCGCCGATCCGGCGCTCGGCGCGATCGAGATACGGCGCCGCCTGCCTCGATCCCGCCGTCGTCTGCGAATACAGAAACGTGGACGCGCAATACGCTTGCAGCATCGCGCAGTCAGGATTCGCGTCGGCCGCGCCCCGAACCGCCGCCGCGTCGGTGCCGAGCGCGATCAATTCGTGAGCGTAATGATCAATCGCCGCAATCGCGCCGTCCGATTCAGTGCTGACTGCGAGACCGCGGCTGTCAAATTTCATCGCGATGCGTTCCCTGCTGTGAGCAACCGTGCCACTCCACTTCGCGAAGTGTCAATCACGCCGGTTGCTTCGATCGCCATCACGATGCTTAGAGTTTCTTTCGAGCATAAGGAGACTGACGTGGAAGCCGCACAGAAAGAACGACTCGCCGCTCTGATGGCCGAGGTCAAGGTCGCAATTCTCGTCACCCAGGGCGAGCAATGGCCGACGGCGACGATGCAGGCGTTTGCCGAGACGCCTGAGTTCGACTTGCTCTTCATCATGAACGACGCGTCGGAGAAGTTTCAGAATCTGCTCAAGCATCCGCACGTCAGCGCGTACCTGGACGCGCGCGAGAAGGGCAAGGTAGAGACCTTCGAGATCTCGCGCGTGCTGATCCAGGGCGTCGCCATCGAAATCGCGCGCGACAGCGCCGAATGGGAAGCCGCGAAGGAAATATTCCTGACGAAATGCCCCTTCGAGGCCCCCTTCTTCAAGTACCCGACCCTGCGCATGATGCGCATCAAACCATCGCGCCTGTCCTACTCCGGCGCCGACCGCTTCGCCTTCAAAGCCGAATTCTGAGAATTGCGAGCTCTGAGCCGCGTGCTATAAGAAGAGAGCAATGCCAGAGAATTCCCAATGACGACGCTCGCCGACAAAATCGCTCCCTTCGCCGCTCAGTTCCGCCGCGACGGCTTCGTCATGGTGCCCGACTTGCTCTCCGCCGACGAACTCGCCCGCTATGGCGCCGCCGTCGATCAAGCCGTTGCGCGTCGCAAGCGCTTCGACACGCGCCCGCTCGGCGAGAAAACGCCCTACGAGCAGTCGTTCATCCAATGCATCAATCTGTGGGAGGACGCGCCGGCGGTTCGCCCGCTCACCTTTCATCCGATTGTGTGCGAGACCGCCGCGCGACTGCTCGGTGTCGATCGGCTCCGCCTGTGGCACGACCAGGCGCTATACAAGGAAGCCGGCGGACGCCTCACCGACCCGCATCAGGATCAACCTTACTGGCCGATGAACGAGACCGACACCATCACCGCGTGGATTCCGTTCGACGGCTCGACTCACGCCACCGGATGCATGGGCTACATCCCCGGCTCGCACGCGGTCGGCTTGCGCGAGTTCGTGAACATCTTCAAGCCCGAAGACGCGCTCGAAATTCTCAAGATGCCGCAGATCAAGGACACGCCGCCGGTATGGGTCGAAGTCCCGCGCGGCGGAGTCGCGTTCCATCATGGGCTGACCGTGCACATGGCCAAGCCCAACCTCGGCGCGCGGACGCGGCGCGTGCACACGATGATTTTTTTCCGTGACGGCTCGACTCGCAAAAATAATTTTCCGCATGACTCCGTCGAGCGCTACCACATCGCGCTCGGCGCGCCCATCGACAGCCCCGTCACCCCGATCGCATGGCCGCGACCCGCGGGCGATCTCCCCGAACCCCCCGCCGCGCCCATCTCCGAGCTCTTCGCAACCGCCGTCAAACTCGGCGCCTTCCCCGACAAACCCGGCAGCGCGGACGGATAGAACTTCACTTCATCTAACGTGAAACCCACGGTGGGTTTCACACTTCCTTCGGCATCGACACCGTCGCGGGGGGTAACCCCACGCACGCATTGACCAGCAAGGTCCCCCCTTTCCGACCCGGAAAGGGGGCTAGGGGGATAGGACGGTCGGAGCCGCCCGACCGCTGTCCTTTCCAGTTCCCCTTCCCACTATGGGAAGGGGATTATGTTGGGCTTGACACTCGTTCGTGGAATCGGCATATATTTACCTCATGAACAAGAAAGTTGAAGCTGGCAAGCCGCTCTGCACTCAGCCCAACATTACGCTCGCTCAGTTGATGAAACAGTTCAGCGACGAGACGACCTGCAAAACGCTGTTGCGTGATATGCGCTGGCCGGATGGCGTCGAATGCCCTCGTTGCAAGAGCAAGAAGGTTTACGCTCTCGCGTCGAAGCCGTGGCATTGGGTCTGCAAGAACAAGGATTGCGGCGGGCGCAACGGCTACCGTTTTAGCGTCATCACGAAAACAATTTTCGAGAACACGAACTATCCGCTCTCGATCTGGTTTCAGGTGATCTACCTGATGACTCAGAGCAAGAAGGGAATCAGCGCCCTTCAAATCCATCGCCAGATTGGAAGCGGCGACTACCGCACGGCTTGGTACATGGTCATGCGTGTTCGCGCCGCGATGAAGGATGACGGACTGGCGAAGTTGCTCGGCACGGTCGAGATTGACGAGACGTATATCGGTGGCAAAGAGAAGAATCGCCATTTCAACAAGAAGCAGGGCGGACGCGGCACGGCTGGAAAGATTCCCGTAATCGGCGCGATCAGCCGGAAGGGTAACGTTGTCTGCAAAATGATCGAGAACACCGATACCGAGACGCTGACTCGATTCGTGCGCGATACCGTCAGCGACAAAGTGAAGCTGGTCGCCACTGACGAGCACTCCGGCTATCGCTATCTCAAATGGGCGATGCCGCACGAGGTCATCAAACATAGCGAGAACGAATACGTTCGCGGCGAGGTCCATACGAACAGCGTCGAATCGTTCTGGTCGCTGCTCAAGCGCGGTGTGCTCGGCACCTATCACAACGTGAGCAAGAAATATTTGCCGCTCTATTTGGCGGAGTTTCAGTACCGCTTCAACAATCGCGGCAACGAAAATATCTTCTTTGACGTGATAGCAGGATGCTGAGGTCAGCCCACTGGCGGAAGCCTCAGCCAGACAAGGCCAGTCACCTGATTGTGGACAGGGGCGGACAATTCCGATTGCCGTTCCCGCGAAGGGTAGTATTATGCCGAAAGCAAAACCCATCTCACTCCATCCGCTGACGTTCCATGAAGCTCTCAAGCACCTGGTTCGCGTCGATCCTGAGAAGGTCGGCCTCAAGGTTAAGCAGGGAAAACGCAAAAAACGACCAGCAAGAACCCAGCACAGAAAGGCAGGAAAGCAATCAGGAGCGTGACGAGGCCGTACCAGTCGTTCGGGCCGTCGTAGATATTGGTGATGCCCTCCTGGATGAATATCGCCGAAGCAACAAAGAGCAGAACGCTACAGAGAGCAAAAACCAAACGATAGCGTGGGCCGCTGTCATCGCTGCCTTCGCTCTTGCGGCTATCGGCATCTGGCAAGCGTGTCTCACGCGCGAAGCTAATCAGACTACGCTCGACATGTTTCACACTTCCGAGCGGGCGCGAATCGCCATCGGCAGAGACGATGGAGTACTCGCGGACTTCTATCAATTTGGTGACACTTGCGGGATATACGTTTTCTTCCGAAACATCGGTCATACAACGGCGGATCATTTCACCGCTAATGGCTGGTGGTGGGATGAGAAAATGGGAGTGCTCCCCATCCCCGCGGTCAATTCCGATTACGTAAAACTGCAAGGATATGGGCCAGACCTGCCAGCGCAATCGCCATTTACTCTGGACACGATAATACCGTGCGATCACGTGACTCTCGCAATGAATCGGAAGTCTCACATGATCGTTTTCGGTAGGTACAGATTCCAGCCCGAAGGTTCCAAGGAAACGATCTGCGAATCGTTTGCGGTCGAACGGATGCCCAATACAGAGAAATTCCAAGCACTCTCGCTCAAAGATATGCCGATCTGCACCGATCTTCCCCGCGACAAATGGGCCATAGGCGTCACTTTCACGCATAAAGACATGGCGCAAGAGCAGTTGCCAACGCAGGCTTTGCGCGAGCAGATGGAGCGCGCGCTTGGGGGCATGAATCTCGGCCCAGCGGCGAGCGCCACTCCCATCAAATGATTTAGAACACCCACCTGTCACCCAAAACGTACCGACTAGAATCATGAGTGTCAAGCCCAACATAATCCCCTATGGGAAGGGGTTAGGGGTTAGGTCGTTGGCACCAGTCGGACTCCCGAAACTTCTACGCGCCGACCGACTACTTGCAATTCACGCTCTTCACCACATACCCACCGCCGCCGCCAAAGCGCATGTTGTGATCCGACACCACCTCGCAGCGCGTGACGCTCGCCTCCAGCCGCCGCGAGATCTGCGCGGTAGTGTTCGCGTAGTTGCATTGCAGCCAGTAGCCGCGCGCGCTCTTCGCCAGTTGCCAGCTCTGGATGACGCTGTCGCCCGCCGTCTTCTCGTTATCGGGCACCAGCGACGCCTGCTCCGCCGGAGGACCGTCGAAAATCGTCACGCCCGCAACCGCGCTCTCGTAGCCCGAGTACGTAACCGTCCAATCGGGCGCCGGCGCCGACGCTTTCTGCTCGACCGCGATAGTCTGCGGACACGCCGACTCGGCCCGCGCGAAATTCACCGGCGCCAGCGCACATGCGAGCCCAATCAGAATAAATGTTAGTCGCTTCATCTCGTTCCCCTCGCGCAGCCGCGCAATTCTAGATTGCGGCGCCCGGAAAAACGAGTGCGGGGCGGAGTCGCGATATTTTTCGCGCTTCCGCCCCGCAATTCGGTAACTCGCGGCGACTTCGCCGCGCACGTCGTCGCTCGGATTACCGTTCGACGCCAGGTCTTTTGAAATATGGTTTCGCGGGCCGCGCGATTATCACGATCGCGATTGCCACTCCCGCCAGCAACGATAAAAATTCCATCATACTAACTCACTTGCGCGTGCCGGCCGCTCGGCCGGTTTCTAATAGCGCGCGATTCAGGTCGATTGTCCTTCGGCTCGCCATGCGTCGAGGCCGTGACGCGCGCATCTATATGAAGAGGTAATTCAGGAACGCTGCGGGAAGCCGATCTCGGTCGATTTGCTCTCTCGTCGATCGGTTCCTTCCCGTGCGTGGTATGCGATGCGTCTTGTCTTACAGGCTCACGAACGAAAGAACGATGTACGCCAGGGTCAGGAATGCGAACGCCATTCCGGGCAATTCGCTGAGCATACTGTTCTGCGCGATGCGGTCCGCGGCGACAGTCTCGGTCTGCTCCTTCACATTCTGAAAGCCCGCGAGTCTCTGATTAATCGTGGTAGCAGCCATTTTCGTTGCCTCCCGTAAAGTTCGTTTGACAGCAGGGGTAGAGCAAGGCCGATGCCAATGACCGAAGGCTTTGTTTTATTCAACTATTTTCGATAGGCGCAGTCCTTTTCATTTGCGTTTCGCAAAATCTTGGCCTTTTCTCGCGAAACCTCCGCTATTTGCGCATTGCAGCCCCCCGACTGCATGCAGCATGCGTATCTTCACTGGTGGATGTCCTATGTGTATTTCAATAGGTTGTGCTTGAGCCCGGCACCCTTGTATCTGCGAACCAGCGTATGAAGATAGCAGCGGGCGCGGCAGACCGCAGAACCCTTGGTCGGAAGAGACCGCAGGTGAGCAAGGATCGCCGCGTCCGCAAGCTAACGCGTCCACAGCCCGAACAGTTGACAGGGCCGCGCCTGAGGCACGAGCCCGCATTGGACAAGGAAGGGTGGGACGCCAACCAAGGAGCGGAGCGATGGCGGCAGAATTGTACGTTGGGATCGATGTGAGCAAGGCGGAACTGGTGGTGGCGATGCGGCCCGCGGGCGAGCGCATGACGCTTTCCAATGACCGCGCCGGGATCAAGCGCCTGGTCGGACGGTTGGGCGAACTCAAGCCGCAGTTGGTGGTGGTGGAGGCGACCGGCGGACTGCAGCGCCAGGTGGTGGCGGCGTTGTGGCTGGCGGGGATCGCGGTGGCGGCGGTCAATCCGTCGTGGGTGCGCAACTTTGCCAAAGGCCGCGGGGTCATGGCCAAGACCGATCGCAAGGACGCCGAGCTGCTGGCGCTGTTTGCCGAACGGGAACGGCCCGAGGCGCGGCCACCAGCCGACGCCGAGACCCAGGCCTTGCAGGATCTCGTGATGCGGCGCGAGCAGTTGCTCGAGATGCAGGTGGCGGAGAAGCAGCGCCTGGCCCGCGCCGCCGGCACGATGCGCAAGGAACTGCGCCATCACCTCGCGTATCTGGAGGGGCGCATCAAGCAGATCGAAGAGGAGATCGACAAGACCGTGCGGCGTTCCGAGGCGTGGCGGCGCAAGCGCGAGATCGTACGCAGCGTGCCGGGCTTCGGCCGACACTTCAGCGCGATGGTGCTGGCCAAAGTGCCGGAGCTGGGCACCCTCAACCGCAAGCAGATTGGGGCTCTGATAGGAGTGGCGCCGATGCCCGATGACAGCGGCAGCCGCCATGGGCGGCGGATAATCGCCGGCGGACGGTTCGAGGTGCGCAACAAGCTCTACATGTGTGCGATGGTCGCGGCGCACCACAACCCGGTGCTCAAGCAGTTCTACGAGCGGCTGGTCGCGCGCGGCAAGCCCAAGAAGCTGGCGCTGGCGGCGGTGATGCGCAAGCTCATCGTGACCCTCAACGCCATGCTCAAAACCAATAGCCTGTGGAGGCCACCATGCCCGGACCCAAGCGTCTGAGAAAATTAAATCGTCGGCGCGTTGTCCACAAGTCCACAGGCGGGGTCCTCCCAAGGACCCCACCGCCTGTGGACCCTGTGGGCAACGCGCCGCCACCGCCGCCTTTCAATACAGTTGCTCACCTACCGGCGGCTGCGCCCGCCGGCCTCCTCTCCCGTGAAATAACGGGCGAGGTAAATCGCGGACAGCTCCCCAAAAAAACCCCTCGGAGCGAAATGTCGTCCTCGACATTTCGCGATTTCCTTTCACCGGGTGCAGGGGTCACCCCTGCCGAAGGAGGTGTGGAACCCACCGTGGGTTCCACATTCAATTAAGTAGATTCCCCTCTTCTCCTAAGGCCTCTCGATCGCCCCCACCGCATACGCCACCGCCGCGGACGACGTCAGCAAATCCGCCCGGCTCTGCACGATCGTGTAGCGCGCATTCGCCAGATCCCTATCCGCCGTCAGCAACTCGACGATCGTGCTGAGTCCCTGCTTGTACGTGTCGAGATTCGCGTCATAAGACTCCTGCGACGCCGCGATCAGCGCCTTGGCATAGTCGTAGCGGCTGAGCGCGGTCTGAAATTCGTAGTACGCTCGCCACACCGAGCTAATCGCATCGACTTCGAGCGACTTGAGCTGCGCGCCCGCCGCGTCGCGATCGGCCTCGGCCTGGCGCATGTCGTTAAGGCGCTTGAACCCCGTGAACAGGTCCCAGTTGATTGTCAGCAGCGCCGCGTATTGCGGCTGGTTGTCGGTCACCGTGGGCGTGCCGTCGTACCTGTAGTTCCACGACTGCTCGCCGTAGTTGCCCGCGACTCCGACCGTTGGATAGAAGGCCGCCTTGGTCCGTGCGACGTCGGCGCGGCGCGCGTCGAGCGTGGCGACCTGCGCCGCCAGATCCGGACGGCTGCGCACCGCCGTCTCGATCAGTTCGTCCACTGCGGGGCCGAGACTGGCGGGAATCGGCAGGCTGTCGAGCGTCGGCACGTCGAACGCCGCGTTGGCCGCCACTCCCAGCGCGACCGCCATGTTCGCCTGCGCCTCGCGCACCAGCAGATGGGCGCTCGCGAGATCGTATTGCGATTGCGCGACGCGCTGACGCGACAGCAGCAGCTCTGGCTGAGTCGCAAGCCCGAGATCGACGCGGCGGCTGACGGCCTCGTCGTCGGTCTTGGCCAGCTCGACGTTCTGCTCCGCCGCCTTCACCGCCGCCTTGGCCGCGCCGATCGAATAGAACGCGCGCTGCGTCGCGAACACCACGTCCTGCAGCTTGCGGTTGAACGAAAAGTTCGCCGCCGCCAGTTGCGCGCGCGCGGCGGCGGCGCCGGCGTCGCGGCGGCCGAAGTCGATCAGCGTGTAAGTGAACTCGAGTGCCGGCGTCACCTGCCATTGCTTGAGCACGCCGTTTTTCCCCGGCAACTCGAACAGTTCGCGCTCGTATCCACCGGGCGCCTGCGCACTCACCACCGGATAGTACGGCGCGCGCGACGCTCCGTAGGCCGCCGCCGCCGCGCGCGCCCGCTCCCACGTCTGCTGCGTGTCGGGATTGTTGCTGAGCGCGATATCGATCAGCGCGGGCAGGTCGTACTTGTTGCCGGCCGCTGTCGCGTGCGGCTCGGGCAGCGTGCTGGCGGGCCGCGCCTGCGTCGGAATCACATATTCGTTCGTCTGGGGTGTCCACGCGCGATCCGACTCTTGCGGCGCGAATTTATCCGGATACACCTCGGGCTGCGCGGAAAAATACGCGCAACCATTGGCGCATAACGCGAGACCGATCGCCGCGACCGCCAGCTTACGCGCCGCGCGCCGTCTTTCGATTTTCTTCTTCATAAGACGTTCCCCACCATCGAATGCGAACTGCGGACATTGAATCGCGACACGTGCGTTTGCACAATCCGGCGCGTACAATCTTCCACGCATGCGATTCCCGATCACTGCCAGCAACAGAGTCGCGCTAGCGGCCGCCGCCGCTTTCATGCTCGCCGGATGCGATCCGGTCATCAACATTGCGGGCGCGAATTTCCCGGCCTGGCTCTTCTGCGCAATCTGCGGCGCGATTCTAGCCGCCGCGCTTCGGCCAATCTTTGTCGTGACGCATCTCGAGCCCTACCTGTGGCCGCCGCCAATTGTTTATACGTGCCTCGCAGTCCTGATGGGATGTATCGTCTTTCTGATCTTCTTCAATCGAATCTGATGAACACCGCGATACCGCAGCAGACCGCAACCCAATCGTCGCTGGCGATGCGCTTGGCCGGCCACGTGCTCAGCGCCGCGATCGTTGTCGCGACCATCATCGTCGGCCTCTACATCCTGCGCCTCTACTACCTGTATCCGCGCACCGACGACGCTTACGTTCGCGCCAACTGGGTCGGCATCGCGCCGCACGTCAGCGGGCCCATCACCGAACTGCCGATTGTCGATAATCAGTACGTCAAGCAGGGCGACTTGCTATTCGTCGTCGATCCGCGGCCCTATCAATCGGTCTTGGATGCCGCGGTCGCCAGGCTTCAATTGACCGAGCTCAATATCAAGGCGCTCGACGATGCGATCCGGACCGCCAAATCCGAACAAGTGCGGCTCGAAGCCGATGCGGCGTACGACAAGCAGTATCTCAATCGCATCGAGCCGCTGCTCGCCAAGCATTTCGTCACCGCCAACGACGTCTTCAACGCCCGCTCGCGCGTCAGCGCCGCCGAGGCCGGCGTCCAGGCCGCGCACTCCGACGTCAGCAAGGCGCAGAACCAGCTCGGCCAGTACGGCGACATCAACGCCCTGCGCAAAGCCGCCGAGGCCGCAGTTTACGACGCCAAACTTAACGTCGGTTATTGCTACGTCCGCGCGCCGTACAACGGATGGGTCACCAATCTCAACATCTCGGCCGGCCAGTACGCCAACGAAGGCCGCGAAGTCGTCAGCTTGATTGACGATCGCCAATGGTACGTCATCGCGAATTTCCGCGAGACGTTTATGTCGCACATCCAACCCGGAATGGCCGCCGAGGTTTTTATCCTCGCCTATCCCAACCAGCGCTTTCGCGGCCGCGTGCAAGGCATCGGATGGGCGCTCTATCAGCAGAACGGCGCCACCGTCGAGGGCCTGCCGCAGACCGAGGCGACGCTCAACTGGGTGCGGCTCTCGCAGCGCTTCCCGGTGCGCATCGTACTCGAGGACCGCAACCCGAAGTTCCCGTTCAAGACCGGCTACACCGCGGTCGTGACGATCCAGGGATTCCGCGATCAGGATTCGCCCCAGCAGACTAGTCACTGATAATGGCCGGCTTCGCCACGCCTGAGCTCCGCCTCGCGCAGCCCTCCGGTGGATGGTTCGATCGGCTCGCCGCTCTGCTCATTCGCGAACTCGCGCCCAGCTCACGCAAACTCCGCACCGCGCTTCGCATGACCACGATCGCCACCCTCGGCGCGGGCCTGATCACGAGCTGTCACGTCAACAACCAGCTCGGCACCTACATCGTATGGCTGCTGGTGGGCGCCGGCCCGATGATGTCGCTCCGCAGAGCGAGTGCCTTCCTCGTAGCCGAAGCATTCGCGCTCGCGGCATCGGTGGTGCTCGCCGGCATCCTCGTCGAATCGCCGTGGCTCCTGCTCCCGTTTCTGTTCGCGATAATGGCGTTATCGACTTACCTCGGATCGACTTTTAAGCTCGGCGCCGCACTCCTGCTCATCCAGGTGGTATGCCTCGATACCTTCTACACCGTCGTTTTTGCGCCTGACCAAATCGGATGGGCCGCGGGCGGCATTTTCGGCGGCAGCGTGATCGCCTTCGGCACCATCGTCCTGTTCGACAACTGGCTATGGCCGGACCTTGGCCAGGACCTCCTGCTCGAAGCACTGGGCGCCAGTGTCGCGCGCGATCGTTTGCGCCTGTTCGCCGCGGTAAACTTCTACCTCGACCGCAATGGTCCGCCGCCGCCGCTTCCACCGCCGACTTCCGATCTTCCCGCGCACATGGATCTTCTCAATCGCGCCATCGCCGAGGGCGTCTCCGTGCATCGCCAGGCGATCCTGCTCGCGGCGATCACCCGCATCGCGCGCATCGGCCTCGAAGTCGATCGCCTGATCTTCACCGCGCGCCAGAACGTGCCGGGAGAAGTACGCGCGATGCTGCGGCCGGAAATTCAATCCACCGTGGACGCGATCGCCACCGTCCTGGACGAAATCGCCCACGAACTGCCGACCTACGTCCCCGTTGGCGTCGACCAGACGCCGCCCGCCTCGCGCCTCCGCGCGCGCTCGACGCTCGACGCTCTCACTGCGCGCGTCCTCCAGGTCAGACCGGCGTATATCGGCAAGGTCAGCACCGTCGAGCTCGAAAATTTCGCCGCCTTCACCGATTCGCTCGCCGTCCTGACCGGACATATCGAGCGCCTGCTCGACGAGCCGCCGCAGCCGCCCGCCGCGACTCCCGCAAACATTGCGGCTCCGCGCTTTCTCTCTCCGGATCCCGCGATTGTCCGCTTCTCGCTCAAGGTCGGCGTATGCGTCGTTATCGGTTACGCGGTCGGCCTCCTCACCCAGCGCGCCGATCTATCTACTATCCTGACGACGGTCCTCATCACCGCGCTGCCGACCTACGGCGCCGCGCTCCGCAAGATGAATCTGCGAATCGTCGGCGCCATCATCGGCGGCGCGGTATCGCTTCTCGCCATCATCGTCGTCACCCCCAACTTCGAAACTCTTCCCGCCTATCTGCTCGCCGTCTTCATCGTCTTCTACGTCTCCGCCTACGCCTCTCTCACCAGCGGACGTGTTGCCTACGCGGGCAAGCAAATCGGCACGACCTTCGCCCTGGTGTTCGCCGGCTTGAGCCCCGCCTTCGACATCTACGAGCCGCTCTGGCGCACGTGGGGAATTTTGCTCGGCACGTTTGTCGTCGCACTCGTCACCTTCCTGATGTGGCCGGAATACGCCGGTGATTCCCTCCTGCCGCGGCTGCGCAAAGTTATTCGCGACACGCTTTCACTGATACCCGGCGGCGCCGCCGCGAACACCGAGAATCAGATCCAGAATGCCAACTCGGCCACGATGCGCTCGCTCGCCGAAATCCTCGAGGTCGCCGACGACGCCCAGGTCGAGGGCCGCACCAGCCTCGTCAACCACAACGCGATCGTCGAGGCCGCCGGCACGCTGCGCCGCATCGCGAACCGGCTCGCCTCAATCGCGAACGGCCGCATCGTCAATCCCGTGCCGCAACTCGACCCCGTGACCGAATCGGCACGCGAAGCGGTGCTCGAGGCGATTCGCCGTCATCTTCAAACGTGGCTCGAATTCTTCAGCGGCCCCGAGAGCCTCAACGCCGCCGCCGCGCAGGCCGTCGCCCAATCCCACTCACTCGACGACATGCAAGCGCCGCTCGATCAGTTCGGCGCGCGCCTCGAAGAACATGAATTCGCACGCATCGCATCATGGCCCCTCGAGCAGCGCCGCGACCTCCTCGCCGAGCTGCACTCGATGCGCCGGCTCGAAGTCCTGACCTCCGACCTCAACCGATGGCTCCCCGAAATCCCCGGCTCCTCGTCGCCGCCGCGCTGAACGCGCAACGAATTTTGCGTTGTGCTCGAGCCCAGCACCCTCACCTACCGGCGGCTGCGCCCGCCGGCCTCCTCTCCCGTAAAAATAACGGGCGAGGTAATTCCCAGCGTCCTCGCCATTTCGCTCTTTTCTTAATACTGGGTGCAGGGGTCACCCCTGCCGAAGGAAGTTTGAAACCCACCGTGGGTTTCATTTCAATTCAGTGAATTGTATTCCGGTTGACCGCATCGCCTCACTCGGACTTTAATGCCCCTCATGGCTGGAATTGTTTCCTACGGTTCATACGTCCCCTATCGACGCCTCAAGCGCTCCGCGATCGCCGCCGTCCTCGGCACTCCCGCCGGCAAGGGCGAGCGCGCCATCGCGAGCTTCGACGAGGACAGCGTCTCGATGGCGGTAGAGGCCGCGCGCGACGCCCTCAAATCCGCGCCGCCCGGTGACATTCAGGCTCTAATCTTCGCGACCACGACGCCGCCGTACGCCGAGAAGCTGAGCGCCGCCGTCATTGGCGCCGCCGCCCAGCTCCCGGCCGAGATTCGTGCGTCCGATATGACCGGCAGTGTCCGCGCCGGCATGTCTGCGATACTGCAAGGCGCCGACGCCGTCAGCGGCGGCGCCAAACTCGCGCTGGTCGCGATTGGCGATTGCCGCCTCGCCGCGCCCGAAGGCAAAGCCGAGCAGACCACCGGCGACGGCGCCGTCGCTTTCGTGCTCGGATCCGAAAATGTGATCGCCGAAATCGAGGCGAGCGCGTCGCTCACCCGCGAGTTCCTCGACACCTGGCGCGCGCAGGGCGAGCGTTTTGCCCATTCATGGGAAGAGCGCTTCACACTCACGCAGGCGCATTCCCCGCTGCTCGGCACCGTCATCAAGAACGTGCTCGAAAAGGCGAAAGTCGCGCCCACAGATCTCTCGAAGATAATCCTCGACGCCCCCAACGCCCGCGCTGCCGACGAGATCGCGCGCGCATTGAAAATCGATCCCGCGAAATTCTCCGACTCCTTCGCGCTCACCGTCGGCCAGACCGGCGCCGCGCACGCGGGCCTGATGCTCACGGCGGCGCTCTCCGCCGCCAAGCCCGGCGACTGCATCCTCGTCGCCACCGTCGCCGACGGCGCCGACGCCATCGTGCTGCGCGTCACGCCAGCCATCGCCGCCTTCAAGCCGGTCCATTCCGTCGGCCGCATGATCGAGTCCAAGGGCGACGTCTCCTACGCCAACTATCTCAAGTGGCGCGAGATTCTGCCGACCGAGCCGCCGCGCCGTCCCGATCCCGACCGTCCCGCCGGTCCGCCGATGATGCGCTCGGAAAAATGGAAGTTCGGCTTCATCGGCTCGCGATGCACTAATTGCGGGACGCCGCAGCTTCCGCCGCAGCTCGTATGTGTCAAATGCCACAAGCGCGGCTTCATGGAGCCCTACCAGTTCGCCGACCGCACCGCCAAAATCGCCACCTACGCAATCGATCGCCTCGCCTATTCTCTCAATCCGCCGACTGTTAACGTGGTCTTGGACTTCGACGGCGGCGGCCGCTTCCTGTGCGAGATGACCGACTGCGCTCCGGACAAGGTCGCCATTGGCGACGAAGTCGAAATGACGTTTCGCCGGCTCTTTACCGCCGACGGCGTTAACAACTATTTCTGGAAAGCGCGCCCAAGGCGTTAGCGCCCGAGGAGAAAATTATGGCTAGCAGAGGAATCAAGGACCGCGTCGCGATCATCGGCATGGGATGCACCAAGTTCGGCGAGCATTGGGACAAAGGCCCCGAAGACCTGCTCGTCGACGCGGCCTACCAGGCTTACGAATCGGCCGGCGTCGAGCCTAACGACGTTGACGCCTACTGGCTCGGCACCATGGCTTCGGGAGTCTCGGGCCTGACGCTGAGCGAGCCGCTCAAGATTCAGTACAAGCCGGTCACTCGCGTCGAGAATATGTGCGCGACCGGTTCCGAGGCGCTGCGGCAAGCCTGCTATGCGGTCGCGTCGGGCGCGTTCGACATGGCGATGGCTATCGGCGTCGAGAAGCTCAAGGACTCGGGCTACTCGGGCCTGGTCATGAACGCGCCGCCCAACGACGGCACCGAAGGCAGCATGACCGCGCCCGCGTCCTTCTCGCTGCTCGCGCCCGCCTACTTCAAGAAGTACGGACTCGACCCCGACAAGGGCAAAGACGTCCTCACGCGCATCGCATGGAAGAATCACAAGAACGGCGCGAAAAATCCCAAGGCGCAGTTCCAGAAGGAAGTGTCGCTCGAAACCATCAAGAACTCGCCCAAGATTGCCGACCCGCTCGGCATCATGGATTGTTCGGGCGTCTCCGACGGCAGTGCCGCCGCCATCGTCGTCCGCGCCGAGGACGCGCATAAGTACTGCAAGAATCCTATCTATATAAAGGCGCTCTCGTTCATAGCCGGACCCGCCGAAGGGCCGCTGTCGCAGGACTACGATTTCACCACCTTCCGCGAAGTCGTCGCCACCGCCAAGGACGCCTACGCCCAGGCCGGCATCACCAATCCGCGCCAGCAAATCAGCATGGCCGAGGTGCACGATTGCTTCACGCCGACCGAGCTCGTGCTCTATGAGGATCTCGGCTTCAGCCCGCGCGGCACCGCATGGCAGGACGTGATGGACGGCTTCTTCGACCTCGAAGGCACGTTGCCGGTGAATCCCGACGGCGGCCTCAAGTCCTTCGGCCATCCGATCGGCGCGTCAGGGCTGCGCATGATGTACGAGATGTGGCTGCAGATGCGCGGCGAAGCCGGCCCGCGCCAAATCAAAAACCCAAAGGTAGGCCTGACCCACAATTTAGGCGGCGCCCCCGGCCGATGCGTCAGCTTCGTCTCAGTAGTAGGCAGCCAGGTCGGCTAACGCGTTCTTCTCTTGTGTCGTTCTAGAGCGCAGCGAAGAATCCCGATTCTTCCTTGTGTCATTCAGAGCGAAGCGAAGAATCCCGGTTCTTCCTTGTGTCATTCAGAGCGAAGCGAAGAATCCCGGTTCTTAGCTAGCTTGATCACAACGGCCGGCATCATAAGAATGCCGGCCGTCTTTCTTTTGCGACCACGATGCAAGACTTAGCGCGACTACTGAAACGAATAGCGATTGCAGCGGCGGCGTTGCTGGTCATCTGGTACGTCGGCGACTATCTATCGCTGAAGCTAAGACGTGAGCCGTTGAGCAAGATCCGAATCAGCAAGTTGTATGCGATACCCCAAAAGGACGGTAAGACTTCCTACGAAGCCGGCGAGCTGGAAATCCAGACCTGCGTTAATTCGATGTTCCCGCACATGGGCTACAACCCATGCTGGTACGTAAAGCGCCACACCACCCAGCAAGTAAATTTCTGACCCGAACCAGCGTCTTCCTTGCTCTCTTCCCCTCTCCCTTTAAGGGAGAGGATCGAAGGTGAGGGTCCTTATCCAGCGCGCGTTTTTCGCGCGCGATTTAAGATTCTGTTCCGGGCCCCTCCTTGTGTCATTCAGAGCGTCTGTGAAGGAATTGAGCGCAGCGAATCTTACCTCGCCCGAGTTAGGATGTTGCGTTCCGCGCAACCTTTTATTCGCCTCTCCCATTTTGCTGTGGGAGAGGTCGCGCCTCTGGCGCGGGTGAGGGGGAGCCTTTACGGGAGAGGCGGCCGGCGTGCGCAGCCGCCGGTAGGTGAGGGTGCTGGGCCACATCACAAAACCTGGCCACTCACTTTTTGTGTCATTCAGAGCGCAGCGAAGAATCCCGGTTCCTTCCTGGCCTCTCCCTGTTCGGAGACCTCTGCATAACCGTCTCGCCGCTCTTCCCCTCTCCCTATAAGGAAAACTTTGCATAACGCGGCTCGCCCTTCTTCCCCTCTCCCTTTTAGGGAGAGGATCGAAGGTGAGGGTACCTATCCAGCGCCCTGCGCGATTCAGGATTCTTCGCCTCGCTCTGGTATCGTGTCCCACAAATACCTTTGAAATGGTCCAGTTCGTTCCGGAACAGCCACCCACCGCGCTTTCAAGCCTCAGCTCCGCCTCTGTTCCCCTTTCCCGCAGGAAAGGGGTGAGGGCAATAGGACATGATCACACTCCCGTGAATTCTCTGCTCTGTTCCCCCTTTCCACCCTGGAAAGGGGGCGAGGGGGATAGGACGTGGCGCAATAGTTACTCGAATCCCCTTCCCCATCCTGGGGAAGGGGCCAGGGGTTAGGGCTCTGTTCTTACAGCTATTCGCGCAACATCACACTAGAACGACACCAGAAAGATAGCGATAGTGTCCGCCTGCATCTCGATTCGCAGCACCCTCACCTACCGGCCGCGATGCGGCCGGCCGCCTCTCCCGTGAAGTAACGGGCGAGGTAAGAGCAGAGCTACTTCCTACTCTCCAACCCCATCCTACGCGCAATAATCACCTTCATGATCTCATTCGTCCCCGCGTATATCGATTGCACCGCCGCATCCGCGTAGTCCGTCGATACCGGATACTCCATCATGAACCCATAGCCGCCGTGTAACTGCAGGCACTGACTGGCGATCTTCTTCTGTAAGTCTGTCGTCCACCACTTCGCCATGCTCACCTCCGCCACTATCTCGTCTCCGCGCACATGCGCGGCCAACAGCTTATCGACAAAGGCCTGTCCTACTTCCACTTCCGTCATCATCTCGGCCAGCTTGAATTGCGTGTTCTGAAATTCCGCGATCGGCTGTCCGAATGCTTTCCGATTCTTGCAGTACGCGATCGTGTCCTCGAGTGTGCGCCGGCAACTCGCCATCGACGACACTCCTATACATAGCCGCTCCTGCTGCAGCTTCTCCATCAACATCTTGAACCCCGTGCCTTCCATCCCCAGCAGGTTCCCCGCCGGCACCCGGCAGTCCTCGAAAAACAACTCGCTGGTGTCCTGCCCGCGCAGGCCGAGCTTGTCGAGCTTGCGCCCGCGCACAAAGCCGGGCGCGCTCGCATCGACCAGCACTAGACTGACCCCCTTATGCGGCGGGATAGCCTTCGGGTCGGTCTTGCACACCACGATAACCAGGTCGGCAATCTGCCCGTTGGAAATAAAAATCTTCGATCCGTTGATCACATAATGGTCGCCGTCGCGGCGCGCCGTCGTCTGCACCGCCGCCAGATCCGATCCGGTCCCCGGCTCCGTCATCGCAATCGCCAGTATCGTCTCGCCCGCAATCGCACCCGGCAGATAGCGCCGCTTCTGCTCCTCGCTGCCGAAGCTCGCGATATACGGGATGCAGATATCCGAATGCAGCGACATCATCAGCCCATGCGCCCGCACCCGCGACAGCTCTTCCATCACGATCGCATCGTAAATGAAATCCACGCCGCCGCCGCCATATTCAGCCGGCGCATTGGCGCCGAGGAATCCAGCCGCCCCCATCCTGCGCCAGCTCTCCCGATCGCTCATCCCCACGCGATTCCACTCAGGCACCTTCGGCTCGATCTCACTATCGACAAACCGCCGCACCTGCGCCCGAAACATCTCGTGCTCTTCAGTAAAAATCTCTCGTCTCATCATTGTGAAACCTCTATCAAGAACGCGGCAATGAAAATAACGGAAATAATCGCCTGCGCGGCGGGCGGCAGGGGTGACCCCTGCACCCAGTATGAAGCGCAAAGTTGCGCGCAGCGCGCTACTTTGCTCTCAGGGGCCGATGGTGGCTCGATTGAAACTCGTGACTGTTGAACTTGCTTTTGTCTCGTATCCCCCTTTCCGTTCCGGAAAGGGGGACAAAGGGGGATAGGACGCCGGAGCCGCCCCGACCGCTGTCTTTCCGGTCCCCCTTCCCGCGCGGGAAGGGGTTAGGGGTTAGGTGTCGGTTTGCAACAGGTTGTCCGCGGGGAGGCGAGAGATAGGAGAGCGGCCGCCGATGCCGCGATGGGGGCGGTGATGGTTGTAGGAATGGAGCCAGGGCAGCAGAGCGTCGGCGCGTTGTTGGGAGTGATTGTAGGGCCGAGCGTAAGCCCATTCGCGCAAAGCGGTCTGGATGAAGCGCTCGGCCTTGCCGTTGGTGCGCGGGGTATAGGGACGGGTAAAGATGTGCCGCATCCTGCGGCTGCGGCACAGGTCGCCAATTAGGTGAGAACGGTAGGCGGAGCCGTTGTCGGTCATGATGCGAGTGGCCGCGATGCCAAGGGCCTGGAAGTGATCGAGGGCGCGCGACAGGAAGGCGGTAGTGGTCTCTTTTTTCTCGTTGGGCAGGACTTCGGCGTAGGCCAGGCGCGAATGGTCGTCGATGCAGACGTGGGCGACTTCGAAGCCGGCACCGAGGCTGCGTTTTTGGTGAGTGCCGGTGATGCGCGAGCCGACGCGGTGGAAGCGGCCGAGCTTCTTGGTGTCGAGATGGAGCAAGTCGCCGGGCGCGGCGTACTCGTAGCGCTGGACCGGCAGCGGCGGATCCAACGAGCTCAGCCGGGACAGTCCGGCCCGTTTGAGCAGGCGGCTGACGGTGGCGATGCTGAGCTCGAGTTGTGCGGCGATATGCTTCATCAGGAGGCGCTGACGGCGCAGCGCGATCGCCTGCTCGACCAAAGCCGGTGCGGTCGGGCGACGCAGTCGATGAGGACGCGAGCTGCGGTCGGCCAGTCCGGCCGGACCTTCGCGGGCAAAGCGCCTGGCCCACTTGCGCACGGTCTTGTCGCACACGCCCACGCCCGCTGCGACTGTCTTGGGCAATTCTCCAGCATTCATCCGCTTGACCAGTCCGGCTCGACTATGCGGCGTGGTGCGCGCATTCTGATGAATGTCCATCCGGGGAGACCTCCTGCGTCGGTGTTGAGTTTCGCACCTTTCACCTTCCCAGCGTCCTCCCGGAAGGACAACCTATTGAAACTCCACAGTTAGGTTCTTCGCATCGACCACAGTGCACGCCATTTATCGATATCCTCGCGCGGAGGCTGAATTGGCTGGCGTCTCGTTGAAGCCCAGAACCCTCACCCACCGGGCGCGATACGTCCGGCCGCTGGCATCGGGTGGCACAGGCTTTAGCCTGTGATTTTCCGGTCCATAAACCTCAGAGCGAAATGGCGTCCTCGCCATTTCGCTCTCTTATTACCGGGTGCAGGGGTCACCCCTGCCGAAGGAAGCGTGAAACCCACCGCGGGTTTCACATTAAATAAAGTGATCTCCCTTTCCCCTCACTACGCGCGCATCGACGCTCGCGCATTCCCCAGCAGCATCTCCGCGACTGCGGTAAGATCGTTATCGTCGTAGTAATCGATCTCGATCCTGCCTGGATTGCGTCCGCGCCGCTTGAAAATCCGCACCTTGCGCTTGAGCGCGCGTTGCAGGCCTTCGGCCAGCGCGTTCAGATTGGCGTCGCCGGCCGCGCGCGCCGCCGCGCTTTTGCCGCGCGGGCGATTTGCCGTCGCCATTTCTTCGGCACCGCGCGCCGACAGTCCCATCGCCGCGATTCGCCGCGCCGCCGACAGTTGCGCTTCCGCCGATTGGATCGAGAGCAGCGGCCGCGCCTGTCCCGCAGTCAGCTCTCGTTTGGCGATCATATTCAAAATCGGCTGCGGCAGTTCGAGCAAGCGCAGCGTATTGCCGACGTAGGGCCGGCTCTTGCCGACCCGCGAGGCGATCTCGTCATGCGTCAGACCGAAATGATCGACCAGCCGGAAAAACGCGAGTCCTTCTTCGACCGCGTTCAGATCTTCGCGCACGATATTCTCGACCAGCGACATTTCGAGCGCCGCTCGATCGTCGAGATCGCGCACAATGATCGGCACTGTCTCGAGCCCCGCCGCCCGCGCTGCGCGCAGCCGCCGCTCGCCCGCGATCAGCTCATAGCGCGGGCCGTCGGCCTCCGGCGCGTCGATTCGCCGCACGATCAGCGGCTCGATAACCCCCTGGCTCTGGATCGCGCGCGTCAGTTCCGCCAACCGATCCTGGTCGAAATTCAGCCGCGGCTGAAACGCTCCCGGCGTGATACTGCCGACCGGCGCCATCCTGAATTGCGCGTCGCCATTGTCGATACCGCCGCTTTCAACCCCAGCCGCCCCATTCCCAATCAACGCATCAAGCCCGCGCCCCAACGGTTTCCGCATCATAGTGTTAATCCTCGTGTGAGATTCGTGTTCCAAATCCTAACCTCTCCTTGTCCGAGGAGAGGTCGGCGAAAGCCGCGCAGCGGTGTCACCGGGCGAGGTGCAACGCCTGATACGGTGCGGACGCCGACTCGTCCAATCGACAATTTCGACACACCCGGCCCGGCTCCAGGAACCAGCACCACTTTCTGACATTCGGCAAAAGGCAAACGAGTGTAGTCGCAATGGCCAACGTTGCACCTCTCCCGTCGCTCACCTTCGGCGCGCGCCGACCTCTCCTCGGACAAGGAGAGGTTAGGATCAGAACCAACCCACATCTTCATTTTAATACCGGGTGCAGGGGTCACCCCTGCCGCGCGATTATCTCCGCCGCCAGCGCGCGATAGCCTTCCGCGCCGGCTGACTTCGATTCGTATTCGAGCACGGACAGCCCATGACTCGGGCTTTCGGACATCCGCACGCTGCGTGGAATCACGCTGCGAAAAACTTTTTCAGGAAAATGCTTTCTTACCTCGTCGGAAATCTCGTGACTCAGACGATTGCGCGAGTCGAACATCGTCAGCACCAGCCCTTCGAGTTCGAGCCCAGGCCTCAGCGCCACCTTGACCTTGTTGATAGTGCCGAGCAGCGAGTTCAGACCCTCGAGCGCGTAGTACTCGCATTGCATCGGGACGAGCACCGAGTCCGCCGCGACGAGCGCGTTCAAGGTGAGAATCCCAAGCGACGGCGGCGTGTCAATTAGAACATAGTTATATTCTGTGCGCAGCGGCTCCAGGAGTGCCCGCAAACGTCGCTCGCGTCCCTCCATCGTCACCAGTTCGATCTCGGCGCCGACCAGGTCCTCACCGGCTGGCGCCAGCGCCAACATCGGCCGCACCTGCCGGATGATTTCCGAAATCGCCAGCCCGCCGACCAGCGCTTGGTAGATAGTCTTGCCCTCGCCGCGCGCAGCCGCAACGTCTTCCGGCGTGGTTATCCCGGACGTCGCATTTCCCTGCGGGTCGAGGTCCACGAGCAGCACGCGCAAACCCGCCTCGGCCAGCGCGACCGCGAGATTGATCGCCGTCGTAGTCTTACCGACGCCGCCCTTCTGATTTGCGATTGCGATTACCCGCCCCACGACAACCACCTCAACCCGAGCGCGCGGACGTTTCACGTGAAACATCGGGCCCGAAGCTCATTAAATCCCCGCAATCTAAAAAGGTCAAATCGCGCGGTCACATTTACGCAACTATCTGAAATTATTGAATTTTAACGACAGAACGTTTCACGTGAAACGTCGACTCAAACACAAGATCCGGGATTCTTCGCTGCGCTCTGAATGACACAAGGACGGAATGAGACGGGGAAAAAACCTGAGAGCAAAATGGCGTCCTCGCCATTTTGCGATTAATACTGGGTGCAGGGGTCACCCCCCCCGCGACGGTGTCGATGCCCAAGGAGGTGTGGAACCCTCGGTGGGTTCCACTTTTAATTCATCGCCGAATCCAGGTCGCGATTGCGCGGCGCATCATCTGTTTCCCGTGGCGCAAATCGTAGCCCGAGATTGTCCCCTCGACGAGCCCCACGGATGCCGCCTTGGCGTGAGCCGCGTCGTCGAACTTCTGGTCGGCGCTCACGTAGAGCATCAGCACGCCCTCGCGTCGCAGCGCGCGGCCCGCGATCTCGAACAGCGCGGACGGATTCGCAAACACTGCCCGCGAAGTTACGAGGTCGAAGCTGTCGCGAACGTCGAGCGACTCGGCGCGGGCGCATTCCACCCGAACGTTCTGCAGCCCCATCTCGATCGCCGCCTCCGTCAGATAGGTCGCACGCTTGCGCCGCGCCTCGACCAGCGTCACGCTCGCGTTGATCGCCGCTGCAAGCACCAGCCCCGGAAAGCCGGCGCCGCTGCCGATATCCAACATCCGATGCGTCCGGCCCAGATGAAGCGTCTTCGCGCTGGCTGCGATCGAAACCGGGATAATACTGTCGAAGACGTGAAAGACGATCTCGTCGGGGTCGCGCGGATGCGCCGTCAGATTGATCTTCGGACCCCACACGGCGAGCGTCGCCGCCATCCGCTCGATTCGGTCCAGGAACTGGACGGTGTTAGCGACTATCCCGAGCGGCGCGATCGCGGGCGCGAGCTGCGCGCGGACCTCGGCGGCAATCTGCTCCGGCGTCAGCGTCTTCTTCCTGGGCGCCGCCTTAGGCGCTCGCTTCTTCGGCGGTTTTGCCTTGCTCTTAGGTTTCACGTGAAACGTCCGTCGCAAAAAGTTAAGTATCTGATTTTATTGAGTAATCGTGGCAAAACGTTTCACGTGAAACGTTCGCGAGAGCTTTATTTCCGATTCACTGGGTGCAGGGGTCACCCCTGCCTCAGATCGCGCGGGCGTTGCGGGCGCGCCGGCTCTTGATATGGACCGCGAGGATCGAGATTGCCGCCGGCGTGATTCCCGGCATCCGCGCCGCCTGCCCCAGCGATCGCGGACGCACCGCGGATAGCCGCTCCGAGACCTCGGTCGAAAGGCCCATCACGCCCTTGAAATCCACCCAGTCCGGAATCGTCGTGTCTTCGATACGCGCGAACCGCTCGACCGCCTCGACCTGCCGCCGCACATAGCCCTCGTACTTGATTTCGGTCTCGAGCTCGGCGGCTTCGTCGAGGTTGAGAGTCGTCGCGCCGCCGCTCATCTTGATCAGGGCGTCGTAGCCGATTTCGGGGCGCTTGAGCAGCTCGATCGCGCGCACCGGCTGCGCAATAGGGGTCGAGCCATGCGCCTCGATCGCCGCATTCACCGAGTCGGACGCCGGTATCAGCGTCGTCTTGAGGCGTTCGATCTCGGCGCGCACCGCTTCGGTCTTGGCGCGGACGCGCGCGCCCGCCGACGCGTCGAGCAAGCCGAGCCGCTCGCCGATCGGCGACAGCCGGCGGTCGGCGTTATCCTCGCGCAGCAGCAGCCGGTACTCCGCGCGCGAGGTGAACATCCGGTACGGCTCGCCGCCGATCCCGCGCGTCACCAGGTCGTCGATCATCACACCGATATAGGCCTGGTCGCGCTTCAAGATCAGCGCCGGCTCGCCGCGAACCTTCAGCGCCGCGTTGATTCCCGCGATCAAACCCTGCGCGCCCGCCTCTTCATAGCCAGTGGTGCCGTTTATCTGGCCGGCGAAAAACAGCCCGCGCACCAGCTTGGTCTCGAGCGACGAGGTCAACTGCGTCGGGTCCGAAAAGTCGTACTCGATCGCATAGCCCGGGCGCATTATCTCGGCCTGCTCGAGCCCCGCTATCGAACGCACCATCGCGAGCTGCACGTCGAGCGGCAGGCTGGTCGAGAGGCCGTTGGGATAGACCTCGACGGTGTCGCGGCCCTCGGGCTCGAGAAAAATCTGGTGGCGCGTCTTGTCCCGAAAGCGCATCACCTTGTCCTCGACCGACGGGCAATAGCGCGGGCCCTTGCTCTGAATCACGCCGGAGTACATCGGGGAGCGGTCGATGCCGCCGCGGATTATCTCGTGCGTGTGCGAGTTGGTGAAGGTCAGATGGCAGGGAAGCTGTGCCTGCGCGATTCGCGCGGTGCGGAACGAGAACGGCGGCGGCGGCTCGTCACCCGGCTGGATCTCCAACGCGGAGTAGTCGATTGTGCGCGCGTCGAGGCGCGGGCAGGTGCCGGTCTTGAGCCGGCCGATACGAAAGCCCAGTTGCGCGAGATGCTCGCTCAGACCCATCGCGGCGAAATCGCCGGCGCGGCCCGCGGAATAGTTCTGCAAGCCGATATGGACGAGGCCCTTCAGGAACGTGCCGGTCGTCAGGATAACCGTCGGCGCCTCGAATATCTCGCCGATTTGCGACTCGACGCCGCGCACGGCGCCGTCCTCGACGATCAGGCGTTCGATACTCGCCTGGCGCACCTGCAAGTTGGGCGTGCGCTCGAGCACGCGCTTGCTGCGCGCGCGATAACTGGCCTTGTCGGACTGCGCGCGACGCGCGCGAACCGCCGGACCCTTGCGCGTGTTCAGAAATCGGAACTGGATGCCGGTCTCGTCGGCTGCCAGACCCATCTCGCCGCCGAGGGCGTCGATCTCGCGGACCAGGTGGCCCTTGCCGATACCGCCAATCGCCGGGTTGCAGGACATCTGGCCGATATGGTCGAGGTTGAGCGTGAGCATCAGGGTGCTCGCACCCATCCGGGCCGCAGCCAGCGCGGCTTCGATACCGGCGTGACCGGCGCCGACGATGATGACGTCGTAGTTCATGGTGAAGCCGCGATTATGGCCCGCGCGCAGGCCGCGCGCAAAGCGCGGTGTGTGCGTCGAGAAGTAGGAAATAAGTACAATAAGATTGTATATGTGAAACCCGCGGTGGGTTTCACGCTTCCTTCGGCAGGGGTGACCCCTGCACCCAGTAGTAATCGCGAAATGGCGAGGACGCCATTTCGCTCTGGGGCTTTTTTCTGTCTCGTTCTTCCTGCGTCATTCCATCTTTGTGTCATTCAGAGCGAAGCGAAGAATCCCGGTTCTTCTCCGGACCTAACCTCCCCTTGTCCGAGGGGAGGTCGGCGCGCGCCGAAGGCAAGCGACGGGTGAGGTGCAACGCCGGCCACTGCAACTCCGCGTAGTTGTGCTGCTGTCGAGCGGCGAAATAGTGTCTCTCAACTGCGATTAAACGAGTCAGGGTTGGTGCATTGTCGGGCGTTGCACCTCTCCCGGCGACACCGCTTTTCAAGCGGCTTACGCCGACCTCTCCTCGGACAAGGAGAGGTTAGATCCAGAGCTACTCAGATTACTTGCCGATGCAGAAGTCGCGGAAGATTGCGTCGAGGATGTCTTCGCCGCTGACTTCGCCGGTGATTGCGCCGAGGGCGGATGCGGCGGCCATTATGTCCACGGCGACGATTTCCGGGGGCATCAGCGAGAGTGCGGAGCTGTGGGCGTTCTTGAGGGCTTCCAGAGCCATCGCGAGCGCGTCGCGATGACGCTCGCGCGAGATTGCGATTTGATCGCCGGTGGTTGGTGCCGATGGAGCGACGAGCGCGGCGATTGCTCTGGTCAGTTCGGCGCGCAGGGTCGCGGCCTCCTCCACGTTGATTGCGGAGAACGGGAGGATCGGAAGCGTCAGGCCGTGCCGGCGGAGATCGTCGGCGGAGATTGCCGCGGGCAGGTCGCGCTTGTTGAGGATTGCGAGACCCGGGCGGTTGGATGTCGAGGCGGATCACGTCGAGGTCGGACGATTCGAGCGGACGCGACGAATCGAACATCGCAATCAGCAGGTCAGCGTCGCGCGCCGAGCGGAGCGTGCGCTCGATGCCGATGCGCTCGACATCGTCGGCCGATTCGCGGACGCCGGCGGTGTCGTTGAGCACGAGCGCGTAGGGGCCGAGCTGGACGGAGTCTTCGATCACGTCGCGGGTAGTGCCGGCGATCGCGGTGACGATGGCGCGGTCGGCGCCGAGCAGCAGATTTAGCAGGCTCGACTTGCCGGCGTTGGGCTTGCCGATGATGGTGGCGCGGACGCCTTCGCGTATCAGCAGGCCGCGGGCGAAGCTGTCGTGGAGGAGCGCGACGTCGGCGAGCAAACGCTCGATTTCGGCGGCGACTTCGCGCCGCGACGGGAGCCGGATGTCTTCGTCGGAGAAATCGATCTCGACTTCCAGATGGGCGCGAATCGCGATGACCTTGGCGCGCATCTCGGCGACGCGCGCGGACAGTGCGCCGGTCAGTTGCGACAGCGCGTTGGTCAGGGCGGAATCGCTGCGCGCGACGACGAGGTCGGCGACGGCTTCGGCCTCGGCGAGGTCGATGCGGCCGTTGAGAAATGCGCGGCGGGTGAATTCGCCGGGATCGGCGACGCGCGCGCCGGCGGCTACGGCGATCGCCACGATGCGGCGGACGATGAATTGGCCACCGTGGCATTGGATTTCGGCGACGTCCTCGCCGGTGAGGCTGGCCGGCTGCGGCATCACGAATGCGAGCGCGCGATCGATGCGGGCGCCGGTGGCGGGATCGATGACGTCACCGAGACGCATCATGCGGGGCGTGAACTCGCCCGGGTGCGCGGGGCGGAAGATGGCGTCGAGGATTGCGCATGCACGCGGGCCCGAGAGGCGGACGATCGCGACGGCGCCGAGGCCGGATGCGGTGGCTGGAGCTACGATCGTGTCGGCGGGGTACATAGAGGAACGTGATTGTAGCGAAACCCACCGTGGGTTTCGCGCTTCCCTGGGCAGGGGTGACCCCTGCACCCGGTGAAAGAAATCGCGAAATGGCGAGGACGCCATTTCGCTCTGGGGTTACTGATTTTGGTGGTACAGGCTTTAGCCTGTGATTCTTTCCTGGATTTGCATGGACCGGAAAATCACAGGCTAAAGCCTGTGCCACCGATGCCAGCGGCTCTGGAAATAACCTCCCCTTGTCCGAGGGGAGGTCGGCGCGAGCCGAAGGTGAGCGACGGGTGAGGTGCAACGTTGGGCCATGCAACTGCGCGTAGTTGTGCTGCTGTTGGGTGCCCGCGCTTCTGTCTCTGCATTGCGGTTAGACGAGTTGGCGCTGTTGCGGTATCAGGCGCTGCACCTCTCCCGGCGACACCGCTACGCGGCTTTCGCCGACCTCTCCTCGGACAAGGAGAGGTTAAGATTGTAAGCGGAGCTTGCGGGCGGGCGGGAATATCGCGATAAGCGATCTAATGAAGATTGGGAATCTGGCGGGCGCTGTGGTGGCGGGGTGGATCCTTCTCGCGCCGTCGATTGATTGTGCGCGGAGAGGGTTGCAGCGGGAGACGCCGTTGTCGGAATGGGAGCGTGGGGATCATTTTTCGTCGCGCGCGAGTTGCGAGGATTATCGGGCGACGGTGATCGAGACGGAGAAGAGCGACAGCGGCAATATTTACGATGAGCGGTATTCGTATGCGATTTGCGTGGAGGATGATGATCCGCGGTTGAAAGAACCTAACCCCTAACCCCTTCCCATAGGGCGATTTTGTTGCAATCGACACTCAGGACCGATATGCTCAAATTGTGAGCAATCGGAGTCCGATAATCCAGACTGTTCGCTGCGAGGTGCGCGGTGAACAAGACCAAAAGGAAAATCCAGATGCGATGCGTTTATCTGGATGAGGCTGGTCTTGGGGATGAGCGCGACGAACCGATTACCGTAGTTGCCGCAGTCCTAGTTCACGCTGATCAGCAATGGCGTCCGCTGGAAGCTGATATTCTCAATATCATCGAGACGTTAGTGCCTTTATCCTCGCGTCGCGGCTTCGAGTTTCACGCGAAAGAATTATTCTCCAGTAGCAAATCGTTTCCTTGGAAGATGGCTGTGAGGCACGCGATTTTAGCGGAGTTCTTAGGGCTGTTTCGGAAGTATCAGCTTCCGGTCTTAACAGGCGCCGCCCTCCGAGCGCAGATCAGACAGCTCCTAGAGACTCAAAACAAAAAGGTTCCTCAAAAAATGCTTGACCTAGCGGCGCATAACTTCGCGTTTTTGGACGCGACACGGAAAGTCGATTTTTTTCTACGAACGGTAGCACCTGGCGAAGTCGGTATGTGCTTTGCGGATGATACAGTCTTCCAGCGCAAAGATTGGTTACGGACAACGCTAGATTTTTTCCGCAAGATGAATTTGACCGGAAACCAAGGTGATCGCTTTGAGCATCTGGTAGACACGCTGTATTTTGCTGGTTCCCATGAATCACTCGGATTGCAGTTAGCAGATGCAGCGGCCTTTCTCTTTAAGCGGCATCTGAAGGGGAAAAAAAGATTCCGAGCCGTTTTACAAAGTGATTGAACCTTGCGTGATGTTGAACTCTGGTCCACGCATTCTCACACGCGATTAGGAATCCGCGCGGATGAGTTAAACGAACGTACCGTTAACCACGTACAGTTGACGGGTGACTCTCAGGACGCCAGTGTTTGCGAACTCCACCACGGCCAACGGCAATTCGTAGCCCGTCTGTCCCTCTGCTTCGACAAGTGAGACATGGGTTTCGGAGAGGTTCAATACCGTAAACTTAATCAATCCAAAGTTCTTGTTTTGGTCTGGTCCTATTGGTTTCGGATAAATGCAAAACGGTTCACGCTTTAATACCGGCCAGTACTGTTGAAATTCAGCTTTAGTCATTGCGTGTAACTCGACTGCGAGAATCATAGTGTTCTAATCGCTTTTCCTAAAAGCTTGTCGAACTCCCTTAGATCATCCTTGCTCAGTCGATCCAGGTTTGCTTTTAGGCGAGCGTCTTCGGCGCGCTGCTTTGCGCTTGGAACGTACTTTTTGCGGGCCGTGGTGCCCGCGCCCTTTCGCGTAGCCACCTCGATATTTTAGCGCTTCGAGATCGGTACTGCTAGTTATCGCACGTCGTAATCAAATCGGCGAATGCGTTCGGATTGTTGCGATTGTTGTAACGCCATGAGAACTCGTTCATGTAGAGCGGCAGATAATCCTTGCTCACTTTGTGATACGAACCCATGATGCCGCGCTTCAAGAGACTCCAAAATCCCTCGATTGTGTTTGTGTGGACCGCGCCGACAACGTACTGACCTGCACCATGACGCACCACGCCATGCGGCAGATCGCGGCTCAGCAAGCGGTATCCTGAATGCTCATCTGTCGAAACCAGCGAGACGTTCGGGCCAACCGCTTGATGAACAAACCCGTCTAGAGTAGCGGTGTCGGTATTCTCGATTACTTTCGCGATCACCATCCCCTTGCGTGAGATCGCGCCGATCACTGCCACCTTGCCCGCGCTGCCAGTCAAACCTTTGCGCTTGCTCTTGTGCTTGTTGTGCTCTTTCCCACCAATAAAAGTCTCGTCAACTTCGATTTCACCGCTCAGCGAGAACGCATCGCCCTTCATTGCAGCGCGCCAGCGATGGCAGACGTACCAACAGGTCCGCCAATCAGTACCGGAGTATTCGCCGAACACCATGCGCCGGACCTGTAGTGAGCTAACGCCCTTCTTTGCGGTGATCATGATGAATCCGATCTTGAACCACAGCTTGAGCGAAATTTTTGTGTCCTGAAAGATCGTGTGAGTGATTACGCTGAAGCGATAGCCGTTGCGACCGCCGCAATCCTTGTTCTTGCACGCCCAATGGAAGGGCCGCGCCTTGAGCGCATAGACGCCTTCCTTGCGCTTGCAGCGCGGGCATTTCACGCCATCCGGCCACCGCTTGCTGACGATGTATTCCTTGCAAGCATCTTCGGTCGGGAACATCCTGTCGAATGAAGCCAGTGTTTGCATGAGCGGAATTTAATCACTTTTCGGAGTGAGTGTCAACAGCAACAAAATCGCCTTCCCATAGTGGGAAGGGGGACAGGATGAGGTGTGATCGAGATGCGGGCGACCTCTCCCCTAACCCCTCTCCCTTCTGGAGAGGGGAACAGAAAGGAGTGTTAGAGGCCTGCGCGCGAAGGGGACCGGATTGTCAGAGGCCTGCGCGCGCTGAGGGGGATCGGGTGTGAGTGGCGCGCGCGGGAAACGGATAGAGTCGCAAGGTTTCAGTTTGGTTCTGGCTTGCCTGGGGCTGCGGCTGCTTGGTCGGCGTCGCTTAGATTGAAGTCCTCGCCTTTGTTGAGCTTATGCAAGAGGCGATTTATCTGCGTGATCTTCCGGTCGTAGCCGGCCTGCGTCAACGGTTCGGTCGAGTATTGTTTGCGCGCACGCTTGTCGGCTGCTTTCGCATCCTGAAGCTTTTTGATGAGCGCATCCTTGTCGGCCGCCGACAGGCTCGACGCCATCGCGGTGGACGCCATCGCAGCAGGAGCGCCCTGCGCGAACGACACGCCCTGCAAGAGCGGCGCACTGATCAAGGCCATCCCGACGAACGCCATAATCGCGGTTTTCATTCTCATAATTTTTCTCTCTCCTCTGATGGTGGCGTCCGGATGATCCGCGACCGATGGACAGTCCTGCCAAATCGACGTTACGGAGACATTAACGGGTAATAGACGCCGGGTGAATTTGCGCGCCGCGAGAATTGGCCGGTGCCGATTTTAAGCGGGTGCTTGCTCAACGGCGCGCGGTATGGTTCGATTGCGTGTTCGGGGTCGTTCCAAGTTAATATCTATCTGAAGAACTGAAAAAGATCGTATCGGAACGAAGGATCCCCGACCTACAACGGACCTCGCCGGTCTGAATACAACCAAGTGAAGCTGGCCCCGAGCAAATGAAAAGGACCTACCAACCGCATAATCGACGACGCGTGCGAACCCATGGATTCCTGGCGCGGATGGCCACGCCGGGCGGCCGCAAGATACTCAAGCGGCGGCGCGCGAAGGGCCGCGTGCGCCTTGCGATCACGATCCCGCCGAAGCAGCCGGGCTAGCCAGCAGTGCGCGCGGAATTGAGCTTCGCGGCGGCCGACCGGCTGCATCGGAGCGCGGAATTTTTGCGCCTCCAGCGTAGACGGCGTGCGTTTCCAGAGTCCCCATTTTGTGCTGTATGCGGGCCGTCTCGAGCATGAGCCGGAGCGTTCGCGGCTGGGGGTTACGGTATCGCGCAGGATTGGCAACGCGGTGGTGCGTAACCGGGTGAAGCGTCGTGTGCGCGAGATTTTCAGGAAAGTGATGCGCGCGGAGTTGCCGCCGCGGACGTCGATAGTGGTGATTGCGCGCGGCGGCGCGGGGGCGCTCGAGTCGGCGGCGATTGGCGATGAGCTTGCGATGGCGGCGCGCAATTTGAGCGGTCGAATCGCGGGGCGCAAATGATGCGGCGAGACGACCTAACCCCTAACCCCTTCCCGAACGGGAAGGGGGACCGGACTGAAGAGAGCACCTTCGCGAGTGCGGAGGGCGACCGGAGATTCGGAGGCGGAATCTTAAGTCGCGCGCAAAATATGCGCGCTGAACAAGGACCCTCACCTTCATCCTCTCCCTTAAAGGGAGAGGGGAAGACGGTGGCGGGGGTGGCGCGGTTGGCGGCGGTCGGTGCGATCGCGATTTATCGGGCGGCGGTGTCGCCGGTGATTCATGCGCTTAACGGGCCGGCGTGCCGGTTCGAGCCGAGTTGTTCGGCGTATGCGCGCGAGGCGATTGCGGAGTACGGGATCGTGCGCGGCGGTGCGCTGGCGATTTGGCGAGTCGCGCGGTGCAATCCGATGGGTGGGAATGGGTTTGATCCGGTGCGTGGGCGCGGGGGGCACAGAGGATGAATAGCAAGCGCGCGACACTGTCCCGCTCCAGTGCCCTCTCCTTGTCCGAGGAGAGGGTTAGGGAGAGGTGCCACGCTCGACGCCGCACGATTTTCGGAGCGGCAGCATTCAGTCGGCGAGGGTGCGATGTCTGGCGTTGTACCTCTCCCGGCGACACCGCGTTTCACGCGGCTTTCGCCGACCTCTCCTCGGACAAGGAGAGGTTATTAAGAAGCGGATTCGCGAACGGCACAAGAACAAGGAACAAAGTTGGATTCTAGTCGAGTACTGCTTGCGGTTGTTTTGTCGATCATCCTGGTGGTTGCTTACCAGGAATTGGTGTTGAAGCGGTTTTTTCCGCCGCCCACGCAACAGCAGCAGCAGGCGGCCGAGCAGGCGAAGACGGCCAAACAGGCGCAGGCGCTTGGCTATGGGACTGCGACCGTGGTGCCGAGCGGCGCGCCGGCTCCTGGAGCAGTTGGGAGCGCAACGGCGGCGGCGGCGACGGGGCAGAAATCCTCGGCGATGACGCCGTCGATGGCGCTGGTGCCGGAGCGGACGATCGAAGTTGATTCGGATTTTTACGTCGCCATCTTTACCACGCACGGGGCGCGGCTCAAGAGCTTTGTGCTCAACAAGTACCGGCAGGCGGCGGCCAAGAACAGTCCGCCGTACGAGATGGTGCAAGTGCAGCCGGGAGGGCATCTGCCGCTCGGCGTGGTGATGACGCGCGGCGACCAGGTGTTCGACGACAGCGAGCTCAACTACGACACGAAGGCGCCGGCGAAAATCGAGGCGGCGGCCGGCGCGGGGGCGACGGTGGCGTTCGTGGGCAAGACGGCCGACGGCACGACTATTACCAAGACTTTCACGTTCCGCTCGTCGAGCTACGTGTTTTCGATGGACGTGGCGGCGAGCGGCGGGCCGGCGCCGAGCCAGCTGGGCGTGTCGATGAGCCAGCCGCTGACGGCGCATGAGGGGTACTACGACATCCCGGAGCTGCAGTCCGAGGTTGGCGACAAGGTGCGGACCGAGAACGAGAAGGCGATGAAGGCGCTGAAGGCGGCGGACGCGACGGTGTCGGGGACGATCACGTACGCGGGCTTCGGCGATCGGTATTTCCTGGCGGTATTTTTGCCGCAGGCGCCGACCAGCGGCGAGCTGGCGATGGCGTATATCGGGGACGAGGCGATTGCGCGGTTGCTGTTCGACGGCACGACGCAAATCCATAGCGAGATCTACATGGGGCCGAAGCTGCTGGAGGCGCTGGAGGCGGCGAATCCGGCGTTGCACAAGGCGATCGATTTCGGCTTTTTTGGAATCCTGGCGATCGTCTTCCTGCGGACGTTGAAGTTGTTTCACTATATCGCGCCCAACTACGGCTGGGACATTATCCTGCTGACGGTGTCGATCCGGATTGCGTTCCTGCCGATCTCGATTAGAAGCCAGCGATCGATGATGAAGATGCAGCGCCTGCAGCCGCAGATTCAGCGGCTGCGCGACAAGCTCAAGGACAACAACGAGCAGTTGCAGAAGGAGATGGTGGATCTCTACAAGCGCAATCACGTTAATCCGCTGGGCGGATGCGCGCCGATGGCGTTGCAGCTGCCGATTTTCCTGGGGCTGTACGAGGCGCTGCTGAACTCGATCGAGCTGCGGCATGCGCCGTTCCTCGGCTGGATCAACGATTTATCGACGCCCGACTGTTTGCACGTGCCGGGCCTGCCGCAGCTTCCGCTGATGCATTGCCACGGCCTGCCGGTGCTGGTGCTGCTGATGGGGGCGACGAGTTTTCTGCAGCAGTACATGACGCCGACGACGCCGGATCCGAATCAGCAGCGGATGATGATGCTGACGCCGCTGATCTTCACGATCATGTTGATAAACTTTCCGGCGGGGCTCGCTTTGTATTATTTTTCGTCTAACCTGCTGGGCGTGATCCAGCAATACTTTCTCAACCGCGAATTCCAACAATACACGCCGGCTACATGAGCAATATGGATTCGACAGAAGCAGAGGGGGCCTCGGTAGAAGAGGCGACACGGGAAGCTTTGGAGCGGCTGGGCGCGCGCGCGGACGAAGTTACGATCGAAGTGATCGCGACGGCGCGGGCAGGCGTGCTCGGACTAGGCGCGCGGCCGGCGCGGGTGCGAGTGACGCGCAAGGTGGCGGAGCCGGCGGCGGATGGCGCGCAGACGCAAGGCGGGCCGGCGGCGCCGGGGCGCAATGAAGGCGCGGGCGGCGGGCGCGGGCGCGAGAATCAGCGGCGCGGGCGCAATGACGGCCGCTCTCAGAGCCAGAGTGGCGCGGCCGACGACGACATCGACGCGGAGGGACGCAAGAGCGCCGACGTCGCCGAGCAGCGGCGCGAGGCGATGGCGATACTCAAGCAGATCCTCGAGCAGATGGGCGAGCCGACCGAGGTGCGCGAAATCGAGGTCGATGCGGAGACGGTCGAGATCGAGATCAAGGGCGACGGATCGGGGATTCTTATCGGGCGGCATGGGCAGACGCTCGACGCGCTCGAGTACATCGTGAATCGAATCCTGGCGCGTCGAATCAAGGACGCGGCGCCGATTTCGCTGGAGACCGAAGCGTATCGCGCGCGGCGCCGCCAGCAATTGCATCGGATGGCGTTGTCGATGGGCGAGAAGGCCAAGCGAGAGCATAAGCCGGTGCGGCTGGAGCCGATGCCGCCGCGCGACCGGCGCGTGGTGCATCTGGCGTTGAAGGACGATCCGATGATCACGACGCGATCGGCGGGCGACGGAGTGATGCGGGCGATCGAGATCGTGCCGGCGGACGGTGGCGGACATCGTCAGCAAGCGCGCGGCGACGGGCAGAATCGCGGGCGTCGGCGCGAGGGCGAGCGCAATCCGCAGCCGAATCGCGAGCGCGAGCAGGAGCGGGAAGTGCAGCGGATCGAGCCAGAGCGCGGGAATGAGGCGCTTGGCGAGCAAGGGGGATTCAAGCACGGGCAGAAGAGGATTGTATAGCCCGTAAGAAATCAAGAACTTGATTGTACGCGGAACCCGCCGTGGGTTCCGCACCTCCTTGGGCAGGGGTGACCCCTGCACCCGGGGTTAAGAAAAGAGAACGGGCGCAGTGAGTGATCACTGCGCCCGTTGTTTTTGGTGCGAACTGAGTCGCGATTAGAACGAGGCGGCGCGGACCATCGCCTGGGTGGTGAAAAAGGTGCGATCAACCGCGCCCATGTTGATGTACCAGCATTCGCGCTCAGGGGTTTCGAGGCCCGGCAGATAGCACATCGTCGCGAGGCCCGACTGCACGTCGGTCGAGACCGCGCCCACGACGAACGAGCGTTTGAACGGATAGATGGCGACCTTGGCGTCGGGCACGGGGCGATCGCGAGTGGCGAGCCAGTAGATATGCGAGCGGAAGAGATGGCCGGCGCGATCATAAGTGTCGATGTAGGGCTCGAACCACATTTCGCTGTCCATGTAGATGACGGTGCGCGAATCGAGCGCGTTGATGCGCGAGCGATCGGGCAGGGCCTGGACGATGTACATGTGGCGCATTTCCCAAGCTTCGGGGCATGCGCTGGCGCCGCCGTCGGTGGGGCATCGGGCCTCAGGCGAGTGCTCGGCGTGGATGGTCGCGAGCATATTTTTCTCGCCGAGGAATTTGTAAGAGTACTCTTCGGTCTTGGGATTGAAGCCCGAATAGTGATCGGGATCCCAGGCATGAGCGGAAGTACCGCCGGCGGTGGTGGAAGAGCTCATGATGGATTCGTTGACGCGGCGGAGGCGGCGCGAGCCGGCGTCGAGACTCCAGATATCGTCACCGCGTCGTGGATCGGCGTAGCGATAGCGGATGAAGCCGGTGCCGCGAATTTCCTGGGGCGCGAGAATCGGGTAGAGGCCGAACAGCCAATAGCGGCCGGTGGTTTTGAAATCGGGGTCGGTGGGGATCGGTTCGACTTCGGTGCGGCCGACGAGGTCGTAGCCGGCATAATGTCCGATTTGGAAATACTCGATCTGGCCGGTCTGCGGGCCTTTCTTCTCGTACTCGGAATCACAGTCGTAGTAGCGCAGATCGTAGTCGTCTGAGGTGATTGGGCGGAATACGTTGTTCCAAATGATCTTGACGGCGACGTCGGGATCGTTGGAGTCGATGAGCGGGAAGGGCTGGCCGGCGACGAAGCCGACGACGGATTTGTGGTCTTTCGAGAGGCTGACCTGCGAAGAATATTTTTCGGTCGCATCTTTATAGGGCGGCGGCCAATCGACGCGCTCGGTCGGCGCAATCTTCATGGTCATGCCGTGCTCGACCTTGTAGAAAACGCCGGGGCCGACCAGGTCTTTAACTACGGAGGCGTTCTCCGGGGTGATGAACTCACCGGGTTTGACCTGAGCAAAACCTGGAGAGCTGAACGCGGCAATCGCGAGCAGAACCAAAGTAGCGAGGGTCGCCGAGATGGTTGAGGAAGTCTTCTGCCTTCGCATAACACCAGCCTCCTGATAAGTGACGCGGCGAATTTGCCGCAGGCGAACTACTGGGGACATTAGAAAAATTGACGGAAGTCGTCAAGAAATATTGTCCAGTTTCGCTATTGAACGATCGTTTAGTTATATGACGTTTCAGTTCGGCTAATAGCAGAAACGGACGCTAGTAATCTCATCCTCGGAATCAGAATGAGACATTAATTCTCAGCTTGGGGCAGCTTGGCGTGTTGGTGGTGATGATTTGGGCATTTAGTCGGATGGCACGGGCGGTGCTCTGTAGGCTCAAGAGAACCGAATATGAGCAGAAAATTTTTGCGAGCCAAACCTATGGCGATCTGTCGCTACACTATCAACAAGGAGTTTACGGTTGCGGCGAGCGCGCGCGGGCAGGTGATGGTGCTGATATGCGTCTCGCTGATCGCGCTGGTGGGGATGGTGGCGGTGGTCAGCGATTTCAGCTTCATGCAGCATCAAAGGAACATGATGCAGACGGCGGCGGACAGCGCGGCGATGGCGGGTGCGGAGGAATTGAATTACGGCGACCTGGTGGTCGCGGGCAAAGCGGACGCCGCGACCAACGGCTACACCGACGGCACCAACAACGTGACGGTGTCGATGAACAATCCGCCGAGCACGGGGCCGAACGCGGCGAACAGCGGGTACGTCGAGGCGATCGTGAGCGAGCCGGCGCCGACATATTTTCTGCGCGTGCTGGGAGTCAGCTCGATGACGGTGTCGGCGCGCGCGGTGGCATACGAGGGCAACGGTCCGAACTGCATCTACGTGATGGATCCGTCGGCGTCGGGCGCGATGTCGGCCAACGGCAACGTCACGGTAAACAGCAGTTGCGGGCTGCTGGTGGACTCGAGCTCGGCGAGCGGGATGACGGTCAACGGCAACGTTTCGATCAGCGCGCCGACGATCGGAGTGGTGGGCAATTACACCAAGAATGGCAACTCGACGTTGACGCCGACGCCGAAGACCGGGGTGATAGCGGCCTCGGATCCGCTGGCGTACGTGAAGGAGCCGACGGTGGGCTCATGCGCGCACACCAATTTTTCGTTGAACGGGAATATCGGGAGCAGTGGGAGTCCGTATCAGCTGTATGCGGGCACGTACTGCGGCGGAATCTCGGTCAACGGGAATTCGTGGCTGCATTTCAACGCCGGGACCTACGTTATCGCGGGCGGCGGGATGAACATCAACGGCAACTCGACGATGACCGGCACCGGGGTGACCTTTTACAACACGACGGGAACGGGTGGCTATGGCGCGATCACGCTCAACGGCAACTCGCAGGCAAATTTCAGCGCGCCGACCTCGGGTCCGCTGGAGGGAATCCTGTTCTTTCAGGATCGAGCGATTCCGGGCACCGCGGCCGGCAGCACAATAAACGGAAACTCGAGTTCGACCTTTGACGGCGCGATCTACTTCGCGACGACCGCCGTCAATTTCAACGGCAACAGCAGCGCCAACGGCTACAGCATCGTGGTCGCCGACAAGCTGGTGCTAAACGGCAACGCGTCGATCGGCAATAACTATACGTCGCTGACGGACGGATCGCCGATAAAGGGCGCGGTGCTGGCCGAGTGACGATGATGCGACAGGATGGAAAGCGCGGGCGGCGAGGGCAGGCGTCGGTGGAGCTGGCGCTGAGCCTGCCGTTGTTGCTGATGATGTTCCTGGTGGTGGTGGAAACGGGGCGCGCGTTTTACATCGCGATTTCGCTAGCCAATGCGGCGCGGGCGGGGGTGCAGTACGGCGCGCAGAATCTTTCGACCGCGGGCGATAACGCCGGGATGCAGCAGGCGGCGATCAACGACGCGCCGAGTCTCGCCGGGATGACGGCGACGGCGACTCACTTCTGCGTATGCTCGGACGGGTCGGCCTCGACCTGCCTGTCCAGCGACTGCGCCGGCAGCCATCGCCTGCTCTACACGCAGGTCCTCACGAGCGCGGCGTACAAGCCGCTGATCACTTTCATGGGGATTCTGCCGTCGATGACGGTGCCGGGCAAAGCCGTGATGCGCGTAGTTCAGTGAAGCGCGGCGGCCGCGAGCGACGGCGGCGGCGATTGTGCGATGCGCTGAGAGTATCGCCTCCGGCGCAGGCGATTGCGGAGTTCGCGCTGGTGCTGACGCCGTGCCTGTTGCTGTTCTTCGGCATCATCAATTTCGCGCTGGCGCTCTACTGCTACGATTTCGTTTGTTACAGCGCGCAGCAGGCGGTTCGGTACGCGACGGTGCACGGCGCGACCGCGCCGACCGTGGTGAGCGCATCGAGCGTTCAGACTTACGTGAATGCGCTGGTAGTCGGCGTGCTGAACACGAAGTCGATGACGGTGACGACGACGTGGGCGCCCGACAACAATCCGGGGAGCGTGGTGACGGTGACGGTTGCCTACAATTTCCCGCCGCTGACGAGCCTGGTTTCGTCGGTGACAATCCCGCTGACGCGAACGGCGGCGATGGTGATCACGCAGTAGCGGCATTCGTCGGTAAGCTTGGGCGCGGCGCCCAAGCGTCGATGGCGGGCACGGCGGCCCGCCCCACTCAAACCAGAACAATACCGGTTCACGAGCCTCGGTTGTCGTTGTTCGCTCGGAGCTTATGGTTTTGTAATGGGGCGAGCGCCGTGCCCGCCATCGCCTGCCCGTGCAACTTTCCACAAACACCGATAAATGTCCCGCATAGTCCGCCGCTATGAACTATGCGGGTGTGCAAACGCGTTTTGCACCGCTATTGCAAGACCACGACGGCGGGGAATATTATTGCTGTCGTCTGGTTGAAGGGCAGGGCGAGCGGACCCGAAAGTTTTAGCCGACCATAGGGTCCGCCGCCCCTCTGCCAGCGAAGGAAGTGACCGTCGTGAGCGTATTAAACGCCGCCTCGCCCGCGTGTTCATTGCGGCAATCGCGGACCAATAACGGCCTCAGTCCGTGGCGGGGCTTCTCCGCTTAGCGAGATTCATTTTATTCGAGATCGCACAGGAGCGCTATATGGCGACGAAAGAACAATTGAACGGGAGTATTGAGGCATTCCGCGAACATCGCGAGAGACTAATCAAGCGCGTGGCGCTCGTTGATAATATCATCGCAGAGATTGAGATGATGCTCGGAGACGGCGACGAGACATTCAAAGGTGAATACTCGCCGACCACCGCAGCGTTGGACGCCATCGTGCAGACTCCCTCGCCGAATGGAAAGCAGCGGTTGAGTAAGGCCGACCTTTTTGGAAAGTCAATCAGCGAAGCGACGATTGAGGTACTTCGCGCATCTCCACAGCCGATGGGCGCGAAAGAGATAGTTCAGGCTTTGGAAAACGCTGGCTATCAGTTTGGGGCTGGCGATCATTACTTCGGCGTCTATCGTGCCCTACAACCTGATCGGCGACCGACTACAATCATCAAACAAGGGAAGTTGTACGGAATTAAACGTGATCCGAAACGGGGAACGCTTGAACCACCGGAAGAAGGAAAAGGAGAAGCGGAATGACAATTGCCATCGCGATCAAAACTGGCGCGGCGGTAGTATTTGGCGCTGACAGTAAAGTGACGACACGCGGGCTTGCGGGCTACGACGACAAAGACGAGCCGATCTGGCGGGAACAGACCTACGACAATGCGTTCAAGAGTTATTGTCCAATGTTGTGGATCGACCGGTCATGATCAGGCGGCTTCCCTAGGTTGATTGTCAGTTGACGGAGTAGCACGTTTCGCAGAATCGACTTCGACTCCATCGGCGAAGCGTACTCCGGCACGAACCGCCGGCAAGAGCTGAGCGCCATCGAGGTGGCGCCAGCGAAGCTGCGCCATCTCGAGCAGCTTGAACGCCATCAGCAGTCCTTTGGTTCTTGAACCGGCGCCCCTGGTCGCGCGCTCGCGCAAGCGCACGGTGGCGAACGGCGACTCGATCACGTTGGTGGTGCGCAGGTGCTTCCAGTGTTCAGCTGGGAAGTCGAAGAAGGTAACCAGGCGCTCCCAGTGGGCGGTAAGCGACTCGACCGCCTTGGAGTACTTGGGCTGATACTCGGCCTCGAAGCGAGTCCTGGCGGCCTCGCAGTCGGTGCGGCGCTCGGCGTACATCATCTCGTGCAGCGCGCGTTTGGCGCGCGGCTGTAAACGCTTGGGCAACTTGTCGAGCACGTTGGCAAGCTTGTGGCACCAGCAGCCCTGCGCGCGGGTCTCGGGCCACACTTCGCGCGCCGCGGCCCAGAACCCCAGCGCGCCGTCGCCCACCGCTACTACCGGCGCGGCCATCCCGCGCCGTTTGAGATCGCGCAATAACGTCTTCCAGCTCTCCGCGCTTTCCCGGTAGCCGTCCTCGACCGCGAGCAACTCCTTCTCGCCGTCGGGCCGCGCGCCGATCATCACCAGCGTGCAGAGCCGGTCGTCTTCAAGCCGGATATTGAAGTGCACCCCATCGACCCACACATAAACGTACTCGCGCCCGGCCAGTTCGCGCTGGCGAAAGGCGGTGTATTCTTGCTCCCAGCAGGTGGTGAGTCGGGTGATGTTGGTCGGCGACAGCCCGGCCGCGTCTTCGCCCAACAGCGCTGCCAACGCGGGGCGGAAATCGCCGGTGGAGAGTCCGCGCAAATATAGGATGGGCAACACCTCGGCAACTTTAGGCGAACGCCGCATGTACGGTGGCAGGAGTCGGCTGGTGAAGCGCCGGCGCCCTCCTTGTTCATCACGGCGGCGGTCATCAACCCGCGGTGCCTTAAGCTCTACGGTTCCTGTTCCCAAAGTAAGCTTGCGCCCCTGGGCAAGGCCATTGCGCACCACCAGCGCGCGTCCATGCTTGTCGCGCTCTCCGCGATGGCGCTCGACGTAATCGTCGGCCTCCGCCCGGAGTGCTTCGATCAACATCCGCCGTGCGCCCTCGCGCGCGATCTCGTCCAGCGGCAAAAGCTCCTCAGTGGCTTCCCTTGCTTCCTGCTTCTCGACTACCTTCAGCATCGGTGGCGTCCTCCTTCCACCCGGCTCCCACCGGGGTTCGCGTGGTCTACGCGGAAGGGTACGCCGCCTTTTTCATCCCGTCATCGATCCACAACTTTCGGTAATAGCTCTGCGTTCAAAATCGCCCATGACAAGAATCGGATCATCATGTCGATGGTCGCGGGAGTCGCGGATGTAGGAAGGCTCTCTGCCACCGATTTCATAACTAACTATACTTTTCCGAAGACCGCAGATATTGAAGCGCAAGATGTTGAAATCAACCGTCTCGCCAAGGCAATTCAGGATGAAATTGTATCGTATTGGAAATCAACCAAATTGCCCGAAGCTGAGTGGCCCGGCCCTACGCTTCTGATCGCAACCGCTACGCCGGACGGAAACAATGCAAGAGTGTGGGAAGGCTCCTTCAAATCACCGGAATATCGATTTGAAGAAACTATGCCTCAGCCATGGGTGAAACTCGAAGGATCGTACAGCGAAGTGTTCACACTTTTATTTGGGATGGATTTTCAAGTTTTGCGGGGATCGCTTCGAGAATTGTCGCCAGACATTACCACCGATCAGATCGTAGAGGCGTTTCACAAGTCGAAGGCATTGCGGGTTATTGACCGAATGAGTCTTTGGGCGATGCCGACGCAAGATGCCATGGATCTCGCAGTGTTTCTCTGCAACGTGCAGGTTCAGATGGATCGTATTTTACCTGGGGAAGCCGCCTGCGGTGGCCCAATTGATCTCATGGTCCTCCAGCTCGCGCCGGAACCGGCCATCGTGCCGTTCTATGGTAAAGTGCTTCACCATCCGCTCGCAACGCGCTAATATGCGGTTGGTGGAAAAGAGAAACGACATTCTTCGCAGGATTCAAGAACGAGAAGCAGCGAGACGAGGCGAAATCGAAAGCGGTAAGATCCGAATCGAGCGGCCAGAACAATCCGCAGCCGAAAATACCACCAAACAGCAGCAGCGAATCCTCGAAATCAAAAAATAAACTCCAACCGACCTGTCACGCCGCGACCACTTCATCAGGTTCGGTTAGTCAAGTATATTAATGCCCTAATTTCACTTCGGTGGTCCAAAATGGCGCAGCTACCATGAGTCGGAGCTTATGGTTTTGTAGTGGCGCGGGCCGCCGTGCCGGCCCTCTCCTCAAGGTTGCGGGCACAGCCAACGTCATTCGTCGGTAAGCTTGGGCGCGGCGCCCAAGCGTCGATGGCGGGCACGGCGGCCCGCCCCACTGAAACCAGAACAATACCGGTTCACGAGCCTCGGTGGCCGTTCTTCGCGTTGGACTCAGTCGGCGATGCTTTAGAAATAGATCGGATCGACGTAGAGGCCGCGGCTCTGAGAGTCGGGTGGTTCCGCGACTCCGGGAGACCACATGTTGAACGGCTCGATCTCGCGCGCGACCGAGCGCAGCGTTTCGACGCCGGGCGATGACGGCGAAGTGAAGATCGAGAGCGTGTCGATGCCGCGTGCGTGACACGAACGGCACCAGGCGCGCAGCAGCGCCTCGAACTCGCGTTCGGCGCCGGGTCGGAATGCATAATCGAGCACCAGTCCGCGCAGAGATTCGGTTCGTACGCCGTTGGTCTCCGACACCACCCGTAGCGATTCGCCGGCGGGCCACACCCCGACCATCGCGCCGTCGGTCATCCATACTTTGTCCCACGAATATAGTTCGGGCGCGCGTTCCAGCCGCGCGCGCAGAGACTCGACCGTGTACGGCACGTACATCTCCTCGCGGCCGTGAAACGAGTTCAGCAGTTCGACGAGTGCGGGCGCGTCGGCGGAGGTCGCCGACTGTCCGGCATCGGGGCCGGCGAGCGTGGCGCATGGCAACTGAATGCGGAACACGGGGATGCTCCACTTGTTCGGCGTGTTGATAAAGCCGTGCTGCATGCCGGCGTTATCGACCGAGATGTAGGCGTTGGAGCCATCGACGTTGCTCCAGTACTTGTCTAGAACGCTATTGGCCGCGCCCCAGAGGCCCTTGCGCTGATGTTCGGGCAGGACGCGCAGATGCAGTACGGTGACGATGGGTCGCAAGACCCCGCCGACTCGGACCTGACGCTTGGCGCCGCAGCTAACCGCGGCGGGAACTCCATCGACCGACGCGATTCCGATGGTGTAGTCCTCCATCAGCCGCGCGAAGGCAAAATAATCGCGTCCGCGATCGAAGTGGACGTGGGTGTCGCCGAGCACGATCGGGCATCGACGCTCGATGTCGGCAAGAATGGGCGCGTCGGCAGCGGTCGCTTCGCGGACCTCGAGCTTGAACTCGAACTGCCGATCCCAGTTGAGGAGCGAGATGCGATGAGGCGGAGCGGGTTCGACTTCAATCGATAGCTGCCATTTGCGGTTCTTGGCCACGGTGACGCGCGCGTCGATTTTGAATTCGGAGCGCGGAGCGACTGTCAGCTCGGAAATCTCGCCAAACCGGCCCGCCATGCCACGCCAGCCCGCGCGTTCCTCGTCGTCGCTGGCGAATTTACCCATCCGCGGCGCGAACTCGGGAGTGTAGCGAGCGCGATCGGCCGTCGAAGCGCCCTCGCCCGCCGACAAGAGCAACCCGAGGTACCACTTCATCTGGCGGCCGGCCTGCGAGTCGGGAATATCGTTAAGCAGTGATCGCGCCTTATCCATTGAATCGCCTCATATGCTTGCTTGAGTGTTATAGAGTCGCGCATAGGCGCCGCCGGACGAGACGAGATCGTTGTGCGTGCCTTCTTCGGCGATCCCATCGTCGGTCAGCACCACGATTCTGCTTGCGTTGCGCACAGTCGATAGCCGGTGCGCAATGACCAACATCGTGCGATTGCGCGCGAGCCGGTGCAGCGAGTCCTGTACCGAGCGTTCGCTTTCATTGTCGAGCGCGCTGGTCGCTTCGTCGAAAATCAGGATCGGCGGATTTTTGAGAAAGACGCGGGCGATACTGAGCCGCTGCTTTTGCCCACCGGAGAGTTTCACGCCGCGTTCGCCAATCTCGGTGTCGTAGCCATCAGGCAGCGCCATGATGAAGTCGTGCGCATGGGCCAGTTTCGCGGACTCGATGATCTCGTCGAGGCTGGCGTCGGGCTTGCCATAGCGGAGATTCTGCGCGACCGTTCCCGCGAACAGATAAACGTCCTGCTGCACGATGCCGATATGTTGCCGCAAGGACTGCGGGCGGATATCCCTCACGTTGGTGCCATCGATCAGGATGTCGCCCGCGGTCGCGTCATAGAAGCGCGGGATGAGCGAGCAGATCGTGGTCTTGCCGACGCCCGAGGCACCTACCAGAGCGACAAACTCGCCGGCTCTTATCTCCAGAGAAATGTTTTTCAGCACGAAGGGCGAATCGTCGGCGTAGCGGAAGTTCACGTTGCGGAACGTGATATCGCCGCGCACGTGGTTCAGATCCGCGGCGCCAGCCTGGTCGGGCATGTCCGGCTCCATCTGCAGCATCTCAAAGAAGCGGTCAAAACCGGTAATGCCTTCCTGATAGAGCCGCGCGAAATTCACCAGCCGGCGGATCGGGTCAACGAGCACGGCGACGCACATCAGGAAGGTGAGCAGGTCGGCAAGGTCGAGCGCCGCCCGCGCGATGCCCGCCGCGCCGAACACGATCACGGCAATCGTGATGAGCTGCGTGAAAGCGGCCATCCCGCCGGAAAACCATGCCTCGCTGCGATAACCTTCGCTCCGGCTCGCGAGAAAGCGATCGTTCTCGTGGTTGAAGCGCGCGGACTCGAACGCCTCGTTGGTGAAGGACTTAACCACCCGTATCCCCGCGAGCGAATCTTCGACGCGCGCGTTGATGTCGCCGATGCGGTCTTTGCTCAGTCTGAGCGCGACAATCATGCGCCGGCTGAAATGCAGCGCGAAGAGGAACATCGCGGGCAGGAAGCACAGCACGATCAGCGTGAGCGTCCGATCGATGTGTGCGAGGATGACGAGCACTCCGATCAGCTCGAGGGCGGCAATCGCGAGATCTTCCGGTCCGTGATGATAGAGCTCGGCGAGGGAAAAGAGATCGTTGGTGATCCGCGCCATGAGCTGGCCGGTTCTCTGGCGGTCGTAAAAGCTGAACGAGAGTTTCTGGTAATGCTCGAACAGCTCGCGGCGCATGTCGCGTTCCATCTTCGCGCCCATCACGTGTCCCTGGTAATCGACGAACAAGGTGCATACGGCCTGGACAGCGACGAGCGCGAGCATCGCAGCGCCGAGCGCATAGATCTTATCAAGCGCGCCGGGCACGCCGCCCTTGGCAAGCAGGTTCTTGGTGATGAAATTCGCCGAGACCGGCAACAGCAATGCCGCGGCGGATATGAGGATCGCGGAGAAGAGGTCGGCGAGAAGCAGGCCTCGATACGGCTTGTAATAGGAGAGGAACTTTCTGGCCCGCGAGCCCGCGAATCGAGTCGCGGGCCGCTCGGTCAGGCTTGTTTTATCGGCGCCTACTCGCGCCGGAGGTCCGGAATCTTGCGTTCGCATGAAACACCATGTCCTTCTGATGGGTTAAAACCGCTCTCTGAATGGACATGGACGTTGTCATTTTCGCTCTCCCGGAGTTCGTTAGCTGAGTGAAAATGACGATAACACACTGCCGGCCGCGGAGTACAAGTATTCGAACGGGTAGCATGGGGCGCGCGGCGACGAAAACATGAATCACGTTCATCTTTCTTGACACATCGGCCGCGTTGCGCCATAAACAGATCGATGACCTCGTCACTGGCAATTCCGGCCGGGCGCCGTGAGCGGCAGAAGCAGGACCGCGAGCGGCGGATACTGGCCGCGGCGCGACGCCTGTTTGACCGCAAGGGCTACGACGCGACTTCGATGGAAAACGTCGCCGCGCGCGCCGGGCTCGCGGTCGGGACGCTCTACAATTATTTCCCGTCGAAGGAAGAACTGCTGTTCGCGATAAGCCGCGCCGACACCGAGCCGCTGTTGCGGATCGGGGAAGCGATCCTTGCTGATCCGCCGGACGATCCGGCCGAGGCGATCGGCGCGCTGACCGAGGTGATGGTGCAGGGGATTACGGCGGGCGAGCGGCGGCTGTGGCGCGAGCTGTTCGTCGCGTCGATCGCGGCGCCGGACACGCTGGGCGCGCGGCTGTTCGCGCTCGATCTGCGGCTGATCGCGCAACTGACGACGATGATCGAGCGGCTGAAAGGGCGCGGCGCAATCGATGCGAGCGTCGATGCATCGCGCGCGGCGGGACTGTTTTATGGGATCTGCCTCACCTGGAGTATCGCGTTCGCGACTCGCGACGATCTGACAATCGAAACCATGCGCGCCGAAATTTCGGAGAGCGTGCGAATTACTGTCCACGGGATACTTCCGCGAAATCGCGGGAACGAGAGGGCATCATGATGAACGAGCAGATTTCCGACGCATCCGTCACCGGCGCGCAAGACGTGCCCGGCTGGTATCCGATCGCCGCAAGCAGCGGCGTCGTCAAGCGCAAACCAATCGGCATCAAGCGCCTCGGGCAGGCGCTGGTATTGTGGCGCGCCGACGACGGCCGCGTGGTATGCGTGCCGGACCGCTGCTCGCATCGAGCGGCGGCACTGAGCGCCGGCAAGATTCGCGACGGCTGCCTCGAGTGTCCGTATCATGGGCTGCGCTTCGACGCGTCGGGACAGCTGCGTGCTGATACCGGCCAACGGTGTCGGCGCGGCCGTGCCGCAGGGATTCGACCTGCACCCGATCAACGTGCGCGAAGAGCATGGGATCATCTGGTACTGGTATGGCGAGGGCGAACCGGCGCGGGAGGTTCCCTGGATTCCGGGGGCGAGCGAGCCGGGATTCGGCGCGGCGGAGTACTGGTACGACGCGGCGGTGCCGTATTTGCGGATCGTCGAGAACCTGGCCGACTTTCATCATTTTCCGATCCTGCACAAGACGATGATTCCCGGAATCGGCACGCGGATGGACGAGATGGACGCGCATGTCGAGAACAAGATCGTGGTGTTCAGCGCGACGATGCGCTACGAAAAGCCGGGCGCGCTCAGGCGCGACGCCAAAATCAAGGCGAGTTTCACGCTGCCAGCGATTGCACTGATCGAGTTCGGCGGCTTTTACGTGAACTATTTTCTGTGTCCGATCGACGACCATAGCTGTTGGGTATTCGGACGGTATCGCGGGGTCAAAATGCCGGACTTGATTGCGCATGCGGTTGGAAAGCTGGCCGCGCGCTACGATCGCGCGATCTTCATGCTGCAAGACCGCCACGTGCTCCTGGCGCAGGGCGACGCGCCGGGCGACCTGTCGCATTTCAAGCTCTATCCGGCGGATCGGGCGCTGGCGTTGCTGTGGGGATTGCGCAAGCAGGCTATTCTGGAGGGGCGACGGAGCGGGACGGAGCTACAGAATGATGCAGCCGCGGCGGCGGCCGGCTGAGTGGAGGGTCCGGATCAACAGAGCCCTAACCCCTGGCCCCTTCCCCAGGATGGGGAAGGGGATTTGAGGTAACTATTCCGCCACGTCCTATCCCCCTCGCCCCCTTTCCAAGGTGGAAAGGGGGAACAGAAGCGGCGTTCTATCGCCCTCATGCCTTTTCCCCGGGGGGAGGGGGAACCGAAGCTCTTATGGACTTCACGCGCGCGAGCCCTCCAGCGCGGCGGTTGATTTGTCACAGAAATGCGTGGGGACTAGCATCGGAGGTTCTACGAATCGGTTCGGGCCTGCCAGAAAATCGCGGAGGGTCGCATCATGGGTACAGAGAGTGGGAACAAGATACTTGCGGCCGGCGTCGCGGCGCCGGATTTTTCGCTGCATAGCACGCCCGACCAGTTGGTCTCGTTGAGCGACTTTCGCGGCGCGCCGTTGATCGTGGCGTTTTATCCGGCCGACTGGAGTCCGGTGTGCGGCGATCAGATGGCCTTATATAATGAGGTGCTGCCCGAGTTCCACAAGTTCAAGGCGGCGATCGTCGGGGTCTCGGTCGATGGATCGTGGTGTCATGCGGCGTTCGCGCGCGATCGCAAGCTGCACTTCCCGCTGCTGTCGGATTTCGAGCCCAAGGGCGCGGTGGCGCGGAAGTACGGCGCTTATCGTCAGGAGGAGGGCGTCACGGAGCGGGCGCTGTTCGTGATCGATCCGAAGGGCGCGATTGCGTGGAGCTACCTGTCGCCGGTGGGTGTCAATCCGGGCGCCGACGGGATACTGGACGCGCTCGAGCAGCTCGCGGCGAAGAAGTAGGAGGTGGCGCGATGAGTCCATCGGCAAAACTCAAGCCGCCGGTCGGCGCGAACGATCACGTGCAGGGGCCGGCGAAGGCGCCGGTGACCCTGGTCGAGTACGGCGACTACCAATGTCCATACTGCGGCGAGGCGTATCCGATCGTGAAGGCATTGCAGAAACGCCTTGGCGAGCAGGTGCGTTTTGTTTTTCGGAATTTCCCGCTGGCCGAGGCGCATCCGCATGCCGAGCATGCGGCGGAAGCGGCGGAGGCGGCGGCCGCGCAAGGCAAGTTCTGGGAGATGCACGATTTGCTCTACGAGAATCAGGCGGCGCTCGAGGATGAAGATTTGGTGCAGTATGCGAAACTGCTTCATCTCGATGTGCCGCGATTCGTCAAGGAGATGGAGGCGCATGCATACGCTGAGCGCGTGCGCGCGGATTTCAGCAGCGGAGTGAGGAGCGGCGTCAACGGCACGCCGACTTTTTTCATCAACGGCGCGCGGCATGACGGGCCGTTCGATTTGGGGTCGTTGCTGGCGGCGATTGAGGAAGCGGTCTGATGAATGACACGATCGCGCCGTTGATTCTGGACTTCCTCGAATGGATAGCGGCGCGGCCGCGGCCTTATTCGGAAGTGATGGAAGTGTGGCGGACGTCGTGCCCGCGGTTGACGGTGTGGGAGGATGCGAACGAGCGCGGGTATATCGCGCGCCGTCATGTTGAGGGGCGGGAGTTAGTTGTGGATTTGACGGTGGTTGGGCGCAGGTTTCTTGAGGGGAGCGGGCGAGTTGCGGAACCTAACCCCTAACCCCTTCCCGAGCGGGAAGGGGAACCAAATCATTTTGGGTTGTGCGTGCGGACGCGACTAGCTGTTTGGGTCGACGCCCCACTTTTTCTTGTTTTCGGCGATCTGCTCGGGGGTTGGGTGATCGATCTTTTTGAACGGCATCACCTTGAACTGATCTTTGATTTCGAGCAGCGCGTGGTTTAGTGCGATGTCGTCCTTGAGGACGTCGGGGACTGCGGGCTCCTCGAAGATCGCCTGCCATGGGCATTCGGGCTCGCAGGCGCCGCAATCGATGCATTCGTCGGGATCGATGTAGAGCTGGTTGGGGAATTTGACCTTGTCGGCGCCGACGTATTCGTAGATGCAATCGACGGGGCACACGCTGACGCATCCGGTGTCAACGCAGTCGCGGCAAAGGCGGGTTATGGTCCAGGGCATGGTTGCGGCCTCGCTTGGAATCCAGTCCTTATAATATTTCGAAAAATATCCCGAACAAAATCGCGTTCCCGGTTGTCGGGAGTACGCCGCATAACCTATATCGGCACAGCGCCCCTGAAAAGGGCAACGCGGGGCGAATTTTGTGAGAGGCGGAAGAGCGCTGGAATTGGGGGTCGGCGAGGTTAGAATAGGCGGCGCGAGAGCGTCGGAAAGATATACACGAGAGCTGTGCTTAGCGGTTGGCAGAGGCAGAATCTTGAATCGCGCGCAAAAGAGCGCGCTGTAAAAGGACCCTCACCTTCATCCTCTCCCTAACAGGGAGAGGGGGGATAGAAAGAAGATGGCATCAAAGTCGAGAGCGAAGACGCGCAAGGCGAGTGTCGCCAAGCGCGCGGTTACGGCGAAGGCTGCGCCCGCGGCGGCCGAGGCGCCGAGGAGTGGCAAGCGCCTCGAGACTGACAGCATGGGCGCGATCGAGGTCGCGAACGACCGCTACTGGGGCGCGCAGACCGAGCGATCGCTGCTGCATTTCGCGATCGGATTCGATCGGATGCCGCGGTCGGTGGTGCGTGCGTTCGGGATTTTAAAAAAAGCGGCGGCTGAGGTTAATCGCGATCTCGGCAAACTGCCGCCCGACAAAGCAAAGCTGGTAGCCGCGGCGGCCGACGAAGTGATCGCGGGCACACTCGACGAACATTTCCCGCTGCGCATCTGGCAGACCGGCAGCGGCACGCAGACCAACATGAACGCCAACGAAGTAATCTCGAATCGCGCGATCGAGATGGCGGGCGGCGTGATCGGCAGCAAGAAGCCGATACATCCGAACGACGACGTGAACATGTCGCAGTCGTCGAACGACACGTTTCCGACCGCGATGCATATCGCGGCGGCGGAGGAAGTCACGCACGAATTGATCCCGTCGGTGCGGAAGCTGCGCGACGCGCTCGCGCGCAAGGCCAAAGCGTTCGCCGACATCATAAAGATCGGGCGCACGCATCTGATGGACGCGGTGCCGCTGACGCTGGGGCAGGAATTTTCGGGCTACGTGGCGCAGCTCGACTACGACTTGAAGCGGCTCGAGGCGGCGCTGCCGGACCTGCTCGAGCTGGCGATTGGCGGGACGGCGGTCGGCACCGGGTTGAATACGCATCGGGAATTTGCGGAGCGCGTGGCGAAAAAGATCGCGGAATACACCGGGCTGCCGTTTAAGTCGGCGCCGAACAAGTTCGCGGCGCTGGCGGCGCATGACGCGCTGGTGGCGGCTTCCGGAGCGCTCAAGACGCTGGCGGTGTCGCTGATGAAGATCGCCAACGACGTGCGCTGGATGGGATCGGGACCGCGCACGGGGCTCGGGGAACTGATTTTGCCGGAGAACGAGCCGGGATCGTCGATCATGCCGGGCAAAGTGAATCCGACGCAGAGCGAAGCAATAACGATGGTGTGCATCCAGGTAATCGGCAACGACGTGGCGATCACGACGGCGGGGTCGCAGGGAAATTTCGAGCTGAACGTATTCAAACCGCTCATCATCCACAATTTTCTGCACTCAACGATGCTGCTGGCGCATTCATGCGCGTCGTTCAGCAAGTACTGCGTCGAAGGGATCGAGCCGAATCGCGAGCAGCTCAAGCGCAATGTGGAAAGTTCGTTGATGCTGGTGACGGCGCTCAGCGAACCTATCGGCTACGACAACGCGGCCAAGGTCGCAAAGAAAGCTCACGCGGAAGGGATCTCGCTGCGCGAGGCCGCGATCGCGCTGAAGCTGCTGTCGGGCGCTGAGTTCGACCGGCTGGTGCGCGCGGACAAGATGCTCGCGCCGGAAGGCTGAGGCGGGATGCGGCGGGGGAGCGGGTTATTTGCGGTCGCGATCTTTTTCCTTCTAAGCGCGACGTTCTCGACGATAACGAGCGGTGCGGCCGAAATTCCCACTGGCATCGCCACCGATCCAATCCTGCAACCGCCTCCCGAAGACGGCAAACCGATCGAAGTCACGATCGGCATGCACATCGTCAATATTTCCTCGATCGATGAGGTCAGCGAGCAATTCGAGATCGATGCTTATCTGTTCGAGGGATGGGTGGACAAGCGCCTTGCGTACCAGTCGGAGGGACCCCAGGACCAGGTACGCAATTACGCGATCGGGCAGATTTGGATACCTCAACTGGAGATGATCAACGCCGCGACGCGTCGCCAGGTAGATGAAGTTTCGATCATGGTAAGCCCGGACGGGGCGGTCAGGTACGCGGAACGGCTCATCGTAAGGCTGTCGTCGAGATTCGAGCTCAGGCGATTCCCATTCGATCAGCAGCAGCTGGTCGTCATTATTCATCCGTTCCGGGTGGACGGCCCGCAGGTAGATTTCAAGTTGAACGATGCCTCGACGTGGACCGCCAGCGAATTCAAGAGCTACTCCTCGCTGGCGCAGTGGCATCTGATCTCGTTGCACTCGGAGATACTTAGCGCGCCGACCTACGGCGGGCTGACGATGCCGGAAGCCAGATTCGAGATCGACGTCAAGCGGCGATCGATGTTTTATTTGTGGAAAGTGTTTCTGCCGCTGCTGCTGATGGTGTTTCTGTCGTGGGCGGTTTTCTGGATCGAGACGAGCGATTTGTCGAACCAAATCACGGTCGCAGTGACGACGATTCTGACGGTAATCGCGTTCGCGTTTGCGATCTCGGCGACGATGCCGCGGCTGCCGTACCTGACGTACATCGATGCGTTTTTTCTCGAGTGCTACATTTTCGTTTTCCTGGCAGTGGTGGAGTTGATGACGGTCCACGTGACCCATCGATCGGAACTGCGGCGCGATCTTGGGTTACGGATTCGCAGATACTCGCGCTGGGCGATCCCGGCGGCGTTCGTGGCGACGAACGTGATCATCGCGGTGCATTTTTTGGGGTGATGAAGAGCGAGTAGTGTGATGTCGCGCAAATATCTTTAAGAACAGAGCCCTAACCCCTGGCCCCTTCCCCAGGATGGGGAAGGGGATTTGGGTAACTATTCCGCCACGTCCTATCCCCCTCACCCCCTTTCCCGCGGGAAAGGGGGAACAGAACCGGCGTCCTATCCCCATCACGCCCTTCCCAGGATGGAAAGGGGGAACAGAAGCGGAGTCCTATCCCTTCACGCCCTTTCCAGGCTGGAAAGGCGGAACAGAAGAAGCGTCCTGTTCCCTCACGCCCTTTCCAGGGTGGAAAGGGGGAACAGAAGCGGCATTCTGTCCCCTCACCGCTTTTCTCGCGGGGAAGGGGGAACAGAACCGGAGTTGAGGCTTGAAAGTGCGGTGGTGGCTGTTCCGGAACGAACCGGACCATTTTCAGGAATATTTATGGGACGCGACGCTAGCGGCGCCTGGCGCCTTGCAGGATGTCGAAGGGGGCGCGGCTTTTCTCGCGCTTGAGCAGGACGTAGGTTGCGCCGGCGCCGCCGTCGGCCGCCCGCGCCGTCGCGAAGGCCAGCACGTGGCCGCCGATTGCGCCATGCGAAAGCCATCCGGCCGACGCGTGCTTGAGAACCGAGTGGCCGTTGGGCGAGCGCAGACCGCGTCCGTGCACGATCAGCACCGCGCGCAGGCCCTTGCGCACCGACTTGATGATGAACTCTTTCAGCGCTTCCTTGGCCGCGCTCTGGATCATGCCGTGCATATCGAAATGATCCTGCATCGCGAACTCGCCGCGGCGAAGCTGCGACAGCAGGCGCGGGTCGAGGCCGACGCGGCTGCCCTCGACGTATTCGTCGGACTCGGTGATGTCGAAGGGCGCCTGTCCCGACACGAGGTCCGATAGTTGCGCGACTACCTCGGCGTCTTCATCGACCATCTTGTGAGTCAGCGCCGGCTCGAGCGGGATACGCGCGGGGCGTTTGCCGTTGGCATGCAGCGGTCGCACGCCTTCGAGGGCGCGGCGCAGAAAGGACTCGTCGTCGATCGATTCGATGACAGGTTGGGCGATTTCTTTGACGATCGGCGCAGGCGGAGGCGCGGGTTTGGGCTTGATTGGCGGAGGCGATTTCGGGGCGATGCGTTCGCGATCGGCGAGCATCTTCTTGAGATCTTTGAAGGGAGATGAGAAGACCTTGGCGGGCGCGGGCATCGCCTTTTGTTCGCCGTCTCGTTCTGCTTCGAGGCGGCCATGCTTTCGCTTTTTGGCCATCGGACGGGAGCGCGGATCGGGATGGATGACAGACTACGCCGATGACGCGACGCGGTTCAAACCGGCGTGCGATCCGCCTGCGAACCGGAGATAAAATCGAAGGTCGAAATGCTGCGCATCCCGCGCGCATCGACTACACTTGCCGCGTGTCGCGGGCAACCTCGAAGCCGCTGATGTGAGGGTCCTCATTATGCGTCGTGTCCTCGTAATCGCCGCCGCAATTGTTGGAGCCGTCGTAATTTTCGCCGGCGCGATCCTCTTCTATGCCGCAACCAACCTCAACTCGATCATCGCCGAGCGGCGCCAGAACGTGCTCGACAAAGTCAGCAAGGCGCTCGGACGGCAGGTGCACGCCGACGACATCAAGGTGAGCCTCGGCTGGGGAATTTTAGCCGACGTGACCGGCGTGCAGGTGGCGGACGACCCCGACATCTCGAGCAAGCCGTTCATCGAAGCGAATAACGTCTATACGCGGCTGGAACTGATTCCGCTGCTGGCGCGACGGATCGAAGTCACCGAAGTGGTGCTCGACAAGCCGGTGATCAGAATCGTGCAGACTCGCGACGGCACCTTTAACCTCTCGACGCTCGGGCGGAAAAAAGTCCAGAGCGAAGAGCAATCGCGGCGAGGCGAGGGCGAAGGTGGCGGCGGCGCGAACGAAGAGTCGCCGATGGCGGAAGCGGGCAAGGCGCCGGCGGCGCTGGGATCGTTGCTGGTGCGGAATTTCACGATCGACGACGGCACGTTGATTTACGAGACTGCGGGCGCGCCGGCCAGCGCGACCGTCAACGCGATCAACCTCAAGCTGCGCGATTTCGTGTTCAACGCGCCGTTCACGGTCGCAGTCACGTTCGCGGCGCTGAGCGATCAGCAGAACTTCGACCTGTCGGCGACGATTGGCCCGCTGGTCAGCAACGGCGTGCTCGATATCGACGCGATTCCGGTGACGGGGACGGCCAAGGTCGGCCCGATACAGCTGACGCAACTCGAGACGATCCCGCTGCTGGCGAAGGCGATACCGCCGAAGCTCTCGATTTCCGGCCCGGTAAGCTTCGACGCGACGGCTGACGGCACGGTGCAATCGATCAAATTCACGGCGTCGAGCGATTTGAGCGCATCCGCGGTCGCGTTCGGCGATACCTTCAACAAGCCGGCCGATACGCCGCTGAAAATTTCGGCGGAGGGATCGCGGACCGACTCCATTGTGGCAATGACGCTCGCCAACCTGACGCTCGGCGACCTCGAGGCGAAGGCGACGGATATAAAGGTGGGCGGCGGCACGACCGCGGCGCATGTCGATACCAACAGTTTCGATATCGCTTCGATTGCGAAGATGATTCCGGCGATCGCCAAGTACAATCCCACCGGCAAGACCGAGATTCATTCCGGCGCGACGTTCGCCAGGGGCAAGGCGTCGGCCGACGGTACGGTCGCTCTGGCGGGCGTCGGCTTGTCGATGCCCGAGCAGAAAGCGCCGCCGCTAAGCAATATCAGCGGCAACGTCAGGCTCGCGGGCACCAGCGCCGACCTCGGGCCGCTGACGTTCAACCTCGGGCCGCAGCAGGCGACCTTGAAGGCGCACATCGATCAGTTTCAGCCGCTGGTGATGAGTTACGAACTCAATGCGGCGGCGGTTCGTCTGGCCGATCTCGCGCCGTCGCGGCCGCCCGACGAAGTAATCAACCAGCTCTTCGCCAAGGGTGCGGTGTCGATTGGATCGATGACCGGACCGACCGTCGATTCTGAAATCACGTCGCCTTCGGGCAACCTTGCGAATGTGCCGTATCAGAATTTGCGGCTGTCGCTGGCGCTGGCGGACAAAATGGTGCGGGTGACGACGCTCAGGCTGAAGGCGTTCGCGGGCGATATCGTGGCGACGGGGAACACGCGGATGGAAGCGTCGGCGCCGATGGACGCGTCGATCAGTTTCACGAATATCGATATCCAGCAGGCGCTCGACTCGCAAAAGTCGAAGGCGGCGGGCACTGTGCGCGGGACGCTCGGCGGGAACATCAGGGTCAGCGCAAAGATCGGGAGTTTCGACGAGATGAAGCCGACGCTGCGGGGCAACGGCAGTCTGACGATGACGAACGGCAAGCTGGTCGGCGTCAACGTCGGCGGGCAGGCGCTCAAGAAGGTGCAGCACCTGCCGGCGATCGGCAACCTGGTGCCGGAGGCGGTGGTGAAGAATCATCCGGAGCTGTTCGCCAATCCCGACACCGACATTCAGATCGCGACGATGACCTTCGTGCTCGAGGGTCCGCGAATCACGTCGCACGACATCAAGGTGCAGACGGTGGATTACAATCTGCTGGGCGACGGCTGGTTCGACATGGACAAGAATATCGACCTGACGGCGCGAATCGTGCTGTCGCCGCAATTCAGCAAGGAGCTGATCGAACAGAAGAAAGAAGTTGCGTTCATCGCGAACAAGGACGGGCAGATCGATGTCCCGCTGCAAGTCGTCGGGCAACTGCCCAAGCCGCAGGTGATTCCCAACGTGACGGAACTCGCGCAGCGCGCGGGAACAAATGCGTTGCAAGGGCAGGGGCAGAAATATCTCGGCAAAGTTTTCGGCAAGAAAGGGCTGCCGGGAGGATTGGGGAAATTTCTGGGCGGCGATTCGGGCGGCGAACGGTTCCGGCAATGGCGGCGGATCGGGCGGCAACAACGGCGGGGGCAATAACTCCAAGCCGCCGCCGAATCCGCTGGATCAGTTGAAGAAGTTGTTCTAGCGCCGGATTCTGAGTGGATGCGGCGACGCGGAAACCGGAACCGGCTCCGCGTAGAATCACCGCGGGCGGCGCGAACGATGCCAGCGACCCAACCCCTAACCCCTTCCCGAGCGGGAAGGGGGACCGGTCGTTGAGAGGAACCTGCTCTCACAGATTCATCTGGACGATGGTGGCGCCGGCGCCGCCGTGGTGGGGTTCGGCGGCGCGGAAGGAGGCGCAGTAGGGGGACGTGCCGAGGTAGTCGGCGACTGCTTTGCGCAGCGCGCCGGAGCCGATGCCGTGGACGATTCGCACTTCGGCGCGATTGGTCAGGAAGGCAGTGTCGAGAAATTCTTCGAGCTTGCGCAGCGCATCGGTGGTGCGCATCCCGATCAGGTTGAGCTCGATCCCGTCACTGCCTTCGACGCTGAAGGTGACGGCTGCCTCTTTTTTTTGCGCGGTGCGATTGTCGGCGGCAGTCGCCGCTGACCGGCGCAGGCGCTCGGGCGCGACTTCGATTCGGAGGCCACCGCGGCTGATAACGGCGCGCGCGGCGTCGAGGAAGATCAACTCGCCGCGGATGTCGCCGACCTGGACGGTGTCGCCGATCTTCAGCGGCGCGTCGGACCCTGGTGCGTCGTCCGGGGCGGGCGCGAGGCTTTCGAGTTTCGCCGCCGCCTTGGTGATGAAGCCCTTCAGGTCGGTGCGCGATTTCGCGCGGGTCTTCAGATCGTCGATGAGCGCGGCGCCGTCGCGCCTCAGCTCTTCGATCAGGTCGGCGACTTCGGCGCGCAATCGCTTGCGATCCGCTTCGGCACGCGCGCTCGTTTTTTCGGCTCGTTGCAGGACGTCTTGCTCGATCTGAGCGAGGTTGAGCTCGCGATCGCGCAATTTTTCCAGCTGGACATTCAACTTGGCGCGCTCGGCGTCGAGTCTTTTCAGCGAATCGGTCAGCTCGACAGTGCCGGTGCCCATCGATTGTTCGGCGGCGCGAATTATTTCTTCCGGCAATCCAAGCCGGCGTGCGACTGCGAGTCCGTAACTCTGGCCGATCGTGTGCGGCTTCAGGCGATACAGCGGCGCGAGGTGCTCGGCGTCGAAATCCACCGCCGCGGCCTCGAAACCGGCCTGCGAGTACGCGTGCAGCTTGACGGCGGTCGAATGCGTCGCGATCGCCAGCATGCAACGGCGCGTGCCGAGATGGTTCATCAGGCCAATCGCGAGCGCCGCGCCTTCGGCGGGGTCGGTGCCGGCGCCGGGCTCGTCGAGAATCACCAGCGCAGGCTCGTCGAGCGAGCGGATTATCTCGGACAGGTTTGCGATGTGGCCGGAGAAGCTCGAGAGGTTGGACTCGATCGACTGCTCGTCGCCGATGTCGGCGAACACACTGCGAAACACCGTCGCCTTGCTGCCGATCTCCGCCGGAATCAGCATCCCGGCCTGCGCCATCAGCGAGAGCAGGCCGACGGTTTTGAGCGCGACGGTTTTGCCGCCGGTGTTGGGGCCGGAGATGACGATGCCGCGCTGACCGGCGCCGATTTTCACGTCGATCGGAATCACGTCGCGGCCGCTGGTCATCAGCAGCGGATGGCGCGCGCCGATGAAATCGATTCCCTCATCGACCAGCTGCGGCTCGACGCATCGAAAGCGCTCGGCGAAAAGCGCGCGCGCGTTGAGGGCGTCGAGCGCGACCATCGCGTCGAAGGTGAGCTGCAACTCGGGCGCATAGCCGCCGACCATCGCAGTCAGCCGCGCGAGGATTCGCGTTTCTTCCGCCTCGGCTTCGCGCTCGAGCATCATCAGGCGGTTGTTCAGATCGACCGCCCACATCGGCTCGACGAACAGCGTCTCTCCCGACACGCTGCGGTCCTGCACGATACCTTCGAAGCGCTCGGAGTAGTTGAGCTTCATCGGCAGCACGAAGCGGCGATTGCGAATCGTCACGATGTAATCGGAGATGAACGACTCCATGCCCGAGGCGTTGAGCGAGCGGAGCAGGCGCGCCTCGAGATCGGCGCGCTCGTCGCGGAGCCGGCTGCGCAGGCGCTTGAGCTCGGGGCTGGCGTCGTCGAGCAGCGTGCCGTCGTCAGCCAGCGCGGAGAGCATCGCGTCGGCGAGTTCCTTGGGCGCGAGCAAGTTGTTCACCAGCGCGGCAACGTGCGGGAAACGCTCGACGCGCGAGCGTAGAAATCCGCTGACGTGGCGCGAGCCGACGATAAAATCGCGCACTTTCACCAGCGCTTCGCCGCCGAGGATCGCACCAACGCGAGCGGCCGCGAGCAAATACGGACGCTGATCGGTGAACTCGCTGATTGGGATCGAGCCGGCATGCGAGCGCAGATCGACCATCTCGGCGGTGGTGGTGAGCCGGCGCTGCACTTCGGCGGTGTCGAGCGACGGGCGCAACACGGCGGTGGCCGCGCGCGCCGGGTCGGAGGCGCAGCGTTCCATGACAAGGTGAATGACCTTGTCGAATTCGAGAGCTTTCAGATCGCGTTCGCGCATCGCTAATATCCAGCCAGCTTTCTAATATTTAGTCCAACTTTGGCCGGCTCGCATCAAGGACACGCAGATGGATCGAATTGAATCGCGGCTCAATACCAACTCCGATGAGTTCCGGCGCAACCGCGACGCGATGGACGCGCTGGTCAAGCGGCTGCGCGACGAAATCGCGCGTGTGCGCGAGGGCGGTCCGGCAACGGCGCGCGAGCGGCACGTCGAACGCGGCAAGCTGCTCGCGCGCGAGCGCGTCAAGAAACTGATCGACCCCGGCAGCCCGTTCCTCGAGCTGTCGCCGCTGGCCGCATTCAATATGTACGACGGCGAGTCCCCATCGGCGAGCATCGTCACCGGCGTCGGCCGAATCCACGGGCGCGAGGCGGTGATCGTGGCCAACGACGCGACCGTCAAAGGCGGCACGTATTTTCCGATGACGGTGAAGAAGCATCTGCGCGCGCAGCAAATCGCGATCGAAAATATGCTGCCGTGCGTTTACCTGGTCGATTCGGGCGGCGCGTTTCTGCCGATGCAGTCCGAGATTTTTCCCGACGAGCATCACTTCGGGCGCATCTTCTACAACCAGGCGCGGATGTCGGCGAAGGGCATCGCGCAGGTCGCGGTGGTGATGGGCAGTTGCACGGCGGGCGGCGCGTACGTGCCCGCGATGTGCGACGAGAACATCATCGTTCGCGAAGAAGGCACGATTTTCCTCGCGGGGCCGCCGCTGGTGCGCGCCGCGACCGGCGAAGAAGTTACGGCAGAGGAGCTCGGCGGCGGCGACGTGCATACGCGGCTGTCGGGCGTGAGCGATCATCTGGCCGACGACGACGAGCATGCGATTCAGATCGCGCGCGCCGTCTTCGAGAATCTTGGGCCGCGTGCGGCAGGAGCAATCGAGCAGGACGCGCCCGAGGATCCGCACTACGACCCGGCCGAGCTGTACGGCATCATCCCGGTCGATACGCGCAAACCGTACGACGTGCGCGAAGTGATCGCGCGGCTGGTTGACGGCAGCCGCATGCACGAGTTCAAGGCGCGCTATGCGACCACGCTGGTCACGGGCTTCGCGCGAATCTACGGCTATCCCGTCGGTATCATTGCGAATAACGGCGTGCTGTTCAGCGAGTCGGCGCTGAAGGCGACGCACTTCATCGAGCTGTGCTGCGCGCGGCGCATCCCGCTGCTCTTTCTGCAAAACATCACGGGGTTCATCGTCGGCAAACGCTACGAACAAGGCGGCATCGCGAAGGACGGGGCCAAGATGGTCAGTGCGGTCGCCAACGCGCAGGTGCCGAAGTTCACGGTGATCATCGGCGCGTCGAACGGCGCGGGAAATTACGGGATGTGCGGGCGCGCATACTCGCCGCGACTGCTGTTCATGTGGCCGAACGCGCGCATCTCGGTGATGGGCGGAGAACAGGCGGCGAACACGCTGCTGACGGTGAAGCTCGAACAGTTGAAGCGCGAGGGTGCGACGATGACCGACGCGGAGCAAAAAGAATTTCTGCGCCCGACGCTGGAGAAGTACGAGCTCGAGTCGAGCGTTTATTATTCGAGCGCGCGGTTATGGGACGACGGCGTGCTGGACCCGGTCGAGACGCGCGCGGCGCTGGCGCTGGGCATCGCGGCGTCGATGAACGCGCCGATCGCGGAGCACGCAAATTTCGGCGTCTTCAGGATGTAAGTGGTTCACTCGCTCCGTTCGTTGGGAGAATAATCGCCTGCGCGGCGGGCGGCATCGACACCGTCGCGGGGGGTGACCCCTGCACCCAGTGTGAAGCGCAAAGTTGCGCGCGGCGCGCTACTTTGCTCTCAGGGGGGCGGCGGCTCGATGGGCGAGAGTAACAGATGTGCTGTTCGGTTTTCATCCATCACGGTGCGCGTAGCGCATGATAAACTAACCCTCCCCCGACGAACGGGGGAGGGAATCAGAGAGGGGCCTATTTTTTGCCCATTATCGACGAATCTTCAGATCTTGAGCTGCAGCAGGAATCCGATCACTAGCGCGTACAGGGTCAGCGCTTCGATGAAGGCCAGGCCGAGCAGCATCGGGGTGAAGATCTGGCCGGCTGCGTTTGGATTGCGGCCGATCGATTCCATTGCCGACGCGGCCATACGGCCCTGACCGAGCGCGCTGCCGAAGGCCGCGATGCCGACGCCGAGGTTGGCGGCGAGTGCGATCAGGCCGACGCTGAGCGGCGACTGCGTCATGCGGACGACGGGGACGGCGGCCTCCTGCGCCATCGCGAGCAGCGGTGACGCGACGATCGCGAGCGCGACAATTCCCATTACGTTGCCAATCTTTCGAACCATTTCTCGTTCCTCCTTGTTTCGCGCGCCTCTAAGTTCCAGAACCGGCCGCCTCTCTTTCCTCTACCACCACAATTTCCGGGCGGAATCCCGGGCGCATGAATCACTTTTATTTTCGGTTCCTAATGTTCGTGCTCGACCGCGAGCCGCACGTACGCCATCGACAGGATCATGAAGACCATCGCCTGGATGATGCATACGATCGAGCCGAGCGTCAGGAAGGCGAGCGGGACGAACAACTTGGTCAGGCCGGTGAAGATGCCGAGCACCATGTGATCGGCAAACATGTTCGCGTAAAGACGTACGCCGAGCGAAAACGGGCGGAACAGGTTGTCGGCAATCTCGATCATCAGCATCAGCGGCGCGATCGCGATCATCGGGCCGAGATAGGTGCGCAGGTAGCCGAGCACGCCGTTCGCCTTCATCCCCTGGTAGATGTAGTACACGAAACAGATCGTGCCGAGCGCGAAAGTCAGGTCGGAGTCGGCGGTCGGCGGTTCCATCCCGGGGACGAGGCCGAGAAAGTTCGCGAGCAGGATGAACAGGAACAGGGTGCCGAAGAACGGGACGAATTGACGATAGTGATGGAGCTGGGTGACTTCGTAAACGAAACCGTCGGCCCATTCGACGATGGTCTCGGCGACCGAGCGCAACGTGATCGAGTCGTCGGGGACGACCGGGTCGCTGGCGGCGGCCAGTGAGCGGCGCGCGAGGAGGCCGAAGATCAGGAGGATGCCCATTACCAGCCAGGTGCCGACGAGGACCTCGGGGATTTTTCCGCCGCCGATCATTTCGAGAAAGTTTATTGAAGTCTGCAAAAGATTATCTCCGCCGCGGCCATCTTAGCTGGGGCCGCGGAGCGAAGCACGCCCGGTTTCAATAATTGCCGCGGTCATCTGAGTCAAGACTCCGAGGGCAAATCCGACGCCGTCGATATTCGTGTGCCGGAAGATAAGAAAGACCAGGCCGACGACGATCAGCATCTTGAGCGGTATCGCCATCACGCCAAACTTTGCGGCGGCGCCCGAGACGCCGGCGCCGGCGGCCGCGAGGATGGCCGCGCCGAGCAAGCTGAGAACCCACAGGTTAACGATCACGATCGCGCCGCCGAGCAGACACCCGATGGCGGCCGGGGTCGAGTCGAAAAAAAGGAGAAGCGTCGCGGTGACGGCGACGAGAATCGCGTTCATCCGCTGAATCGCCGGGATCGTCGGGATCTGATCGTTGCGCACGCGGCGTCGCTAACCTTGCGAAGTCGGGGGGACTTCCCGGGCGATCCTGATGACGGTCACGATCGAATGAATGAAGCCGGCGAAGGCGAGGATGCCGGTAAACCACGGCTCGGTGTTGAAATACACGTCGATGTAATGGCCGAAGATGCCGCCGGCGATCGGCGACATCGGAATCTCGAGCGCCATCGCGAGCGGTCGCGCGTATTTTCCCTGGATCAACGGCAACGACGATTCCTCGCGGGCGATCAGGTACCGAATCTTTCCGCGGCGCGAGCTTTCGCCTTCGCGGCTTCTTCGTCGCGATTGCGCGAAGGCGCATTGGTCTCGAGCGCGCGAAGCAGACGGGCCGCGACATTCGCGATCTCATCGATGGCGGCGATGAACGCGCCTTCGTTGGCCTTCGACGGTTTGTTGAAGCCGCTGATTTTCCGCACGAATTGCAGCGAAGCGGCGCGCACCTCTTCGTCGGTAACCGGCGGATCGAAATTGAAAAGCGTTTTGATATTGCGGCACATTTGTTGTGACCTCGAGATCTTGAGACCTCTCAAGAGATGCAGAAGAACATTAGTCGGCTTTCATTTGGCTCGCGAGAGATCGCCGAGCGATTCGCGAGCGGCGGCGATGGTGCGGTCGATGTCGGCGTTGGTGTGCGCGGTCGAAAGGAACATCGCCTCGAACTGGGACGGCGGAATGTTTATGCCGCGAGCAAGCATGCCATGGAAAAATTTGGCGAACTTCGCCGCGTCGGAGGTGCGAGCCTCGTCGGCGTCGCGCACCTGCTTCGGACCGAGGAACATCGTGAGCAGCGAGCCGGCGCGATTGACGCACCCGGGCTGGCCGTTTTTTTTCAGCGCGTCGCGAAGGCCCGCCTCAAGGCGCGCGCCGGCGACGTCGAGCGCGGCATAGGGATTGCTCTCTTTCAGGATGCGTAACGTCTCGAGACCGGCGCGAACAGAAAGCGGATTTCCCGACAACGTGCCCGCCTGGTAAACGGTACCGAGCGGCGCGAGCAGGTCCATGATTTTCGCGGGACCGGCGAGCGCGCCCACCGGCATCCCGCCGCCAATTATTTTCCCGAGCATGATCAGGTCCGGCGCGACGCCCATGCTCTCGGCAATCGAGCCGAAGCGGAGCCGGAACCCGGATATAACTTCGTCACAAATCAGCAGCGCGCCGTTGGCGTGCGTGATTTCGGCGAGAGCCTTGAGCGAGCCCGGGTCGGGATTGACGACGCCCATGTTGGCGGCGACCGGTTCGACGATCACGGCGGCGATTTTTTCGGGCGCGGCGCGGAATAAGCCTTCGACTGTCTCAATCGAGTTATATCGCGCAACCATCGTCATCGCGGCGAGCGCTGAGGGAACGCCGCCGCTGTCAGGTTGACCGAAAGTCATCGCGCCTGAACCGGCGCGCACCAGCATCGAGTCGCTATGACCGTGATAGCATCCGTCAAACTTGATTATGTTCGGGCGACCGGTGGCGGCGCGGGCGAGTCTGAGCGCGGTGAGGCCGGCCTCCGTGCCCGAGCTGACGAGCCGAACTTTTTGCGCGCATTCGATCGCCGACGAGATCAATTCCGCGAGCTCGACCTCGAGCCGCGTCGGCGCGCCGAAGCCAAGACCGAGGCGTGCCTGATCGGTAATCGCCCGAATGACGCGCGGATGAGCATGGCCGAGAATTGCGGGGCCGTAGGAGCAGACGTAGTCGAGAAAAGAGTTGCCGTCGGCATCGAGCAGAGTTGCGCCGATGCCACTTTCGATGAAGATTGGCGCACTGCCGACGGCCTTCCATGCGCGGACGGGAGAATTGACCGCGCCAGGAATCTTAACACTGGCGCGATTGAAAAGTTCATCAGATATTTTGCGAGAGGTCACTGCGATTGCTCGACAATCTTGCGTGATCGGAAATTTTTTTTCGATCGCGAAGAAAAATTTGTTTGCGCGCGACGAGCGCGCGCGAAAAATGTGCGGTGGCGCGAAAAGTTGCGATCGAAGGCGGTGGCTTCCAGAGCGGATCTGCGCGATCGCGCGATCGGCGTGAAATTTCGTGCACGGCGCGCGTGATCAATCGCGCGCGAAATTTCCTTTTCGATCCGCGCGCATAGCGACGATTTTTTTTCCGCGCTTGTCCTCATCGCGAAATAAGTTTATCACGTTCCCTTGGCCGCACACTTCGTACTTGCACGAACCAATTTCCACTGAACGGTTCATCCGCGGCGCGTGAGCTATGGCTTCCAAGCACGTGTATATCACTCGCATTCTCGACCAGACTTTTAACCATAACAGAACCGATCGTAACCCGGACAAGTTGATAGTCCGGCGTCTCGTGCCGTCAAATTGTTGGTTGTAACGAAGGAAATACCGCTTATCCACAGGTGTGGATAAGACTGTGCGTAATTAGCGCCGCGGTCGACGCTGGCGCGCTGGTTCCGGAGCGTCTTTGGACCTCCGATTGGGTCAGGGGGAAACGATATGAATGGTTTGTGGCAACGGGCCGGGGACCGTATGCGCGATGAACTCGGCCAGGTCGGCTATGAGACCTGGATCGGGCCGCTGAATTTTGTCGGACATCAAGGATCGACCGTCACCGTCGAAGCGCCGAATCGATTTTTTCGCGATTGGATCAACGATCGCTATATGAGCCTGATGCGGTCGGCGCTGTCGGCGGAGGCCGGCGGCCAAATCGAGGTGCGGCTCACGCTGGGCGAGAATGCGGCCGTCGCGCCGCAGCAGCAACGTCCGGTCAACGGTCATGCCAACGGCAACGGCCATGCAAATGGCAATGGCCATGCGAACGGGAACGGCAACGGCAAGGCGGTCGCGGCAAATCGCGCGACGCCAGTGGCCGCGCCGCGCGGAGATCGGCATCCGACCCTGAACCCGCGCTACAGTTTTGCCGAGTTCGTGGTGGGATCGGCCAATCAGTTCGCGCATGCCGCGGCGCAGGCGGTCGCCAACCAGCCGGGCGAGAAGTACAACCCGCTCTTCATCTATGGCGGAGTCGGGCTGGGCAAGACGCACCTGGTGACGGCGATCGGCCATCATATATATGCGAGCAGCGAGCGGCCGAGGAAAGTGCTGTTCATGCCGGCCGAGATTTTCATGAACGAGCTGATCGGTTCGCTGCGGCGCGACAAGATGAACGAGTTTCGCGAGAAGTTTCGCCGCGTCGATACGCTGATCCTCGACGACGTGCAGTTCCTGGCCGGCCGCGAGCGCACGCAGGAGGAATTCTTCCATACTTTCAACGTGCTCCATGCCGAGCGGCATCAGATCATCCTGACCTCGGACAAGATTCCGCGCGAAATTCCGGGGCTTGAGGAGCGGCTGCGCAACCGGTTCGAGATGGGCTTGATTGCCGATATCGCACCGCCCGACCTCGAGACGCGGGTGGCGATCGTGCAGAAGAAGGCGGTGCTCGAGAATTTGCGGCTGGCGCCCGAGGTCGCGATGTATATCGCGCAGAGTGTTTCGTCGAACGTTCGCGAGCTCGAGGGTTGCCTGACGCGGCTGGCGGCGCTGGCTTCGTTCGACGGATCGGCGATCACGGTGGACTTCGCGAAGAATGCGCTGCAGGACCTGGTTCGCAATTCAGAGGCGAAGCCCGACATCGAAACGATCCAGAAGACGGTCGCTGATTTTTTCCATATCCGGCTGACAGACTTGAAGTCGAAGAAGCGCACTCAGCACATCGCATTCTGCCGCCAGGTCGCGATGTATCTGTGCCGCAAGCTGACCGACAGCTCGTTCCCGACTATCGGCGAACATTTCGGGCGCGATCATTCGACGGTGATTCACGCGTACAACCTGATCATGCGGCGGGTGACCAGTGATTCGGCATTTCGGCTCTCGATCGAGAAAATCGAGCGCGAGCTTAAATCGATTCGCGCGAATGCGGCGTGAGAATCGATGTGGAGGAGGCTGTGGACGAGGTGCGCATAAGGTTGGAGCTATCGACAGGGCTGGTGCGAGCACGGCCGGCCCTGTCGAGTAGCCGCGTTTTCGCCGACAACTTTTCAGCCGACGATTGGCCTTCGTTTTCGGGCGGTTGTAAGATCAATCCACAAATCCACAACTCCTACTATTACTGCTATTCTTTTTTAAAGATCTAAAGATCCGGAATAGGAAGACGGGCTAACAATTCATGGGACTCGCAATCGAGCGCGCTTCGCTGCTTAGCGGTTTGGGACTCGTCCAGGGCATCGTGGAACGGCGCACGACGGTTCCGATCCTGGGCCATGTTCTAATCGAACCAACCAACAACGCGCTGACGCTCAGCGCCACCGACCTCGAAGTCGGAATTCGCACGCAAGTCGCGTGTTCGGGCAAGGAAAAAAGCCTGACGCTCAACGCGCGCAAGCTGTTTGAAATCGTGCGCGAGACCGAAGGCGAGGAAGTCGCGCTGAGCACGCTCGATGGCGATTGGGTCGAGCTGAAATGCGGCCGCGCGAAGTTCAAAATGATGGGCCTCGATCCGCGCAGCTTCCCGGCGATGCCAAGTCAGAGCACGGGCAAAGATGCGGGCGCCGCGAAGAAACAACTCAAGGCGGAACTGGCGATTCCGGCGGACGTGCTGGCCAAAATGATCGACAAAACGATCTTCGCGGTCAGCCCCGATGAAGCGCGCTACAACCTGAGCGGCGTGTTCGTCGAGTCCAACTCGCCTGGAGCGGTCCGGATGGTCGCGACGGACGGGCATCGGCTGGCGATGATCGAGCGCGAGGTGCCGGGATTCACGATGGCGACCGGCGCGATCATTCCGCGAAAAGGTCTCGCGGAGCTGCGCAAAATTCTGGATGTCGGCGGCGAAGCCGAAGTGCGACTGAGCCTCGAAGGTCAGCTCGCGTATCTGAAGCGCGGCGCGACTGAAGTCTCGATGCGGTTGGTCGAGGGCGAATTCCCCGACTACCGCGGCGTAATCCCCAAGCAATCGAAGTACAAGATCGCGGTCAAGCGGGATTTGCTGTTCGCGGCAATCAAGCGCGCGGCGATCTTTTCGAGCGAGCGATACCACGGCGTAAAATTCGCGCTGTCGGCGGGAACCTTGACGGTCTCATCGACGAGTCCTGAAACCGGAGAAGCGAGCGAGTCGCTCGACGTGGATTTCAAGAGCGAAGAATTCGCGATCGGATTCAACGCGTCGTATGTGCAGCAGGTGCTTGGAGTGATCCCGCAAGGCGCGGACTCGACGGTCGAGCTTGGCCTCAGCGACGACGTGAGCCCCGGCGTGATCCGGACGGAGACGGATGCGCAGTACACGTACGTCGTGATGCCGATGCGGCTGTAGGGCGCGGACGCGAATCCACTTAATCAAATGTGAAACCCTTCGCGGGTTTCACGCTTCCGCGCGGCAGGGGTGACCCCTGCACCCGGTGAAAAGTACTAATCGCAAAATGGCGAGGACGCCATTTTGCTCTCAGGTTCTTTTTTTGTGTCATTCAGAGCGAAGCGAAGAATCCCGGATTTGCTGTCAATTGCCAATCCTCACCAACACTACCTTGTTGCGGAAATTGTAGTCGGTCTCCCATGGATATGACTGCTCGCTGAGCTCGATCGTCGTCGGGGTGTCGAGCTTGGGCATGTCGCGGCGGCGGACGATCATCCATTTGGCGCCGCCGCTTGGCGATTGCGTCCTGCAAGTCCTGTTTGTCGTCGAACTCGGGCAGCGGATTCGGCGGATTCAGATAGAACAGCGGGCCTTGCGTCTTGAACAGGACCAGATGGTCGGTCGAGCCGCCGATTTTGTTCAGCACCGCGTAGCCGAACGGCTTTTCGCCGCGATACGCCTCCGCCGCGGGCATCGCGAAGATATATATGTAGGCCATCACGAGGTAGGCGATGGCGCCCATCGAGATTGCGACGCGATACGGGCTGAATCGGCGAATCGTATAGATGACGGCGGCGACCGATACGATCCAGAACGCGATGAAGGCCGGCCTGGCGGGCAGCGGCGGGAACGCATCGTAGGGGCTGGGCAGGATCGCCCACGCGGGAATCAGCATTACGATGGCGGCGATCGCGGCGAATGCGACGATCGCGTAGCCGACGGCGAGCAGACGGCGGGCGAAGATCGAGCGCAACTCACCGGGGTAAGCGAGCGTTCGCGCGACCAGGATCGCGGCGGCGGGCAGAATCGGCAGGATGTAGTAGCTGCGGCGCGAGCCCGAGAGCGTGAAAAATATGAACGTCGCCCAGAAATAGACCAACGCGAATCGATCGGCGCGGGCAGGCTCGGCGTCGGCGCGTCGTAGGCTGTGCGTCTCTACCAGGGCGGCGGGCAAGAGCGCCGACCACGGCGCCATCAGGCCGAAGATTACATAGACATATAAGTAGATGGGGCCGCGATGGTCGAAGGGATGGAAAAAGCGGACGACGTTTTCGCGATAGACCATCGCGAGTCCCTTTTGCGTGCCCATCATGCGCGCCGAGATTTCGAACGGCAGGTAGTACACGAAGCCGCCGACCGCGACGCCGGCGACGGTGTACCAGTTAAAGAACCATCGATTGCGCGCGATGAGTTTTCTCATGCGGTCAGCCACCGAGCCGTGGAGAACTTCCTGGAAGAGCTGCGCCCATCCGTCGCGCAGGCATGAATACGCGCCGATCACCAATAGCGGCAGCGCGAATCCGAGCAAGCCCTTGGTGAGCGACGTCGCGGCCATGATCAGCCACAGGCCGACGACCCAGAGTCCGCCGCCGCGCTCTTCGTTGTGATTGAAGAGCAGGAGCGCGGCGAGTTCGCCGGTGATGGTTTCGACGTCGGCGCTGGCGTCGCGCGAAAAGAATACGAAGCTGAAGCTGGTCGCGAGGATGACGCCGGCGAGTATCGCCGTGCGAGCGTCGTAGAAGCGTCGCACGAGAATCATGAGCAGCAGTACTGCGAGCAGTCCCGCGATTGCGCTGGGCAGTCGCGTAGCAGCCTCGTTGAGGCCGCCTGTGAACGGGGTCGAAAAAATTACGAGCCAGTACGAGCCGAGCGGCTTGTCGTAATAGACGCGGCCGTTGATGGTCGGCCAGAAGTAGTTGTGCGTCACGAGCATCTCGCGCGCAATTTCGGCCCATCGAAATTCCGACGACCACAACGCGCGCGCACCGAGGCGGGCGAAGAACAGAATCGCGGCGAGAATCAGGACGCAGCCGGCGCGCAGGCGAAATCGCATAGCTGCGAATTGTAACTGGCGCGCTCGATACTCTGCCATACGCGATTCGATCGGAATGACAGAGCGGCGAGAGGCAGATAGGATGATGTGAGATTCATGAGCCAGGCGAAAAATCCCGAAAGTCACATCGGCCGCAAGCCGAATCGGTTAATCAACGAACAGAGTCCGTACCTGCGGCAGCATGCGTACAATCCGGTCGATTGGTATGCGTGGGGACCGGATGCGCTCGCGCGCGCGCGGGCGGAGAACAAGCCGATCATGCTGTCGATCGGCTACTCGGCCTGTCATTGGTGCCACGTGATGGAGCGCGAGTCATTTGAGAACGATGCGATCGCGCGGGTGATCAACGAGAACTTCATTCCGATCAAGGTCGATCGCGAAGAGCGGCCCGACCTCGATCAGATTTACATGGACGCCGTGCAGCTGATCACCGGGCGCGGCGGATGGCCGCTCACGATGTTCCTGGCGCCGGACGGGCGTCCGTTTTTCGGCGGGACGTACTATCCGCCGGAGGATCGGCAGGGGATGCCGGGCTTCCCGCGAATTCTGGCGGCGGTGTCGCAGGCGTATCGCGACAAGGCGAAGGAAGTCACCAACAATCTCGAGAAGCTGACCGAAGCGCTCGGCGCGATCACCAACTACGTGCCGACCGGCGGCGACTTGAAGCCGGGGCTGGCGATGGAGTCGGCGCGCGCGCTGGCGTCGCACTACGACAGTATCAACGGCGGCCTCGGTCAGGCGCCGAAGTTTCCCAACACGTTCGTGTTCTCGCTGTTTCTTCGCGTGCATGCGGCCGACGGCGACGAGTCGATGGCCGAGATGGTTCGGCACACGCTGTCGAAGATGGCGCGCGGCGGAATTTACGACCAGGTCGGCGGCGGATTCCATCGCTACAGCGTCGATGAGCGGTGGCTGGTGCCGCATTTCGAGAAGATGCTTTACGACAACGCGCTGCTGGCGCGTCTGTATCTCGACGCCGGCCGCGCGCTCAACGAGCCGGAGTTTTTGGGCGTCGCGCGCGAGATTTTCGATTACGTTCTGCGCGAGATGACGAGTCCCGAGGGCGGGTTCTACGCCGCGCAGGACGCGGACAGCGAGGGCGTCGAGGGAAAGTTTTTCGTCTGGACGCCGGAGCAGGTCGATGCGGTGGTTGGTCCGGAGCTGGGCGCGATCGCGGAGCGCTATTTCGACATCTCGATCGAAGGAAATTTCGAGGACGCGAACATTCCGCATCGCACAATCGAGCCGGCCGACGCGGCGCGGATGTTCAAATTGTCGGAAGACGAGATGGCGTCGAAGATTCGCGAGATTCGCAGCAAGCTCTTCGCGGCGCGCGAACAAAGGGTGAAGCCGGGCCGCGACGAAAAAATCCTGGTGGCGTGGAACGCGATGATGCTAGGCGCGTTTGCGGAGGGATATCGCGCGCTGCATGAGCAAAAGTATCTCGATGCGGCGGAGCGCGCGGCGGATTTCATGATGACGACGATGTGGGACGGGCGCGCGTTGCGGCGCTCGTTCAAGGACGGCATCGCGCGGCACAACGCATACCTCGAAGACTACGCGCAGCTCACGGGCGCGATGCTCGACGTGTACGAGGCGTCGCTCGACGCGAAATACCTGACGCATGCGCGGACGCTCGCCGACGTGATCCTCGCGCGGTTTATCGACCAGGAAAAAGGCGGATTCTTTTTCACCTCAGACGATCACGAAGCATTGATCATGCGATCGAAGGCGGCGTTCGACGGTTCGACGCCGTCGGGCAACAGCGCGGCGGCGATGGCGCTGCTGCGGCTCTACGGCTACACCGGCGACACTGTCTACCGGGTCGAGGCCGAGCGGACGCTGCGCCTGTTTCGCGAATTTATCGAGAAGCAGCCGTTTGGATTTTCGCACATGCTCGAAGCGGTGGATCTGTACCAGCGCGGGCCGACCGAAGTGGTGATCGTCGGCGATCGCAAGTCGCCTGAAGTGCTCGAATGGATCGAGCGGCTCGGGCTCATCTATGTGCCGAATCTCGCGATCTTCGTCGCCGATCCGGCCGCCGCGCAGACCGGGTTCATCCCGGAGCAGGTGCGCGACAAGCGGCAAATCGACGGTCACGTGACCGCTTACGTGTGCCGCGAGCATACCTGCACGCCGCCGATTACGACGTTCAAGGATCTGCAGAAGGAGCTGGCCGACTAGCTCCGGGGCGATGGACCGCGCGCGCGATCTTAACGCGGCTGGCGCAAAGCTGACGCCGCCTTATCCGCCAATCGTGGTGAATCGTGCGGCGCGCCACGCCGGACCGCGGCTGCGCGTCGTGCTGCTCAACGCCGCCGGCGGTAAGAAGTTCCGCGAAATCGTGAAGTGTCTCGAGCGTCCCGCGCTCCAGGGCGCGGATCTGATCCTGCTGTGCGAGGTCAATGCTGGAATGAGGCCGTCGGCGGGCCGCGACGTTGCCGTGGAAATGGCGGCGATGCTCGGGATGAGCTGCGCGTACGTTCGCGAGTTCGGCGTGACGAATCCGCGGGGAGAAGTCGTCGGCTACATGGGCAACGCGATGCTGAGCGCCGTGCCATTCGACGACGTGACCGCGATCGCGATGCACAATCCGCGCACGCCGCGCATGTTGCGCCGTCAGCGGCGCTGGTCGCGGGTGGGGACGCCGACGGGAATCGTCACGAGAATGAAATTCGGCGGCGGAGAATTGACCGTCGGCCTCGCGCATCTTCACAGCCGATGCGCCCCCGCCCAGCGCGCGCGGCAGATGGCAACCTACCTAGAGTCGTTCCCGGCGGCCGGCCGCGCGGTTTTCGGCGGCGATCTGAATACGACGACCACCGAGCTGTCGAATCGGTCGCAAATGCTGGCAACGGCGCGGCAGATGATCGCGAATCCGGGCCGCTTCCGCGCGCCGCAGGCATACGAGCCGCTGTTCGACAATTTGCGCGAGCACGGGCTCGAGATCGAAGGCGTCAACGTCGCGAATCGCCCGACCTTTACTTTTTCCGGGCTGATTCCGCTATCGATGAGGCCGAAACTTGATTGGCTCGCGGTCCGCGAGCTGCGTCCGATCGCGGGAACGGCGGCGGTTGTCACGCCGCGGTCTCCGATTCTGCAACGGCGCGTCTCCGATCACGATTTCGTGACGGTCGATCTGGAACTGTAGAGCAGTCGCGAAACTTCTTCCGCATCGCGACGAGACCTGACTAGAATTGCGCGGCTCGTCACGAGGAGGCGCACGCGATGGCATCGTTCAACGGACTCGGCATGCACATGGGCAATCTCGCGATTCTTTCCGACGCGGAGAGCCGTTCGATCAGCGCCGAAAATCCGACCGGCGAAAAAGGCAAGGGCGCGATGGCGACGCCCGACCCGGCCAAGAGCCCGGCGCGCAAGCTGGGCCGCGGATGGAAGGTCGCGCCGTACGTCGTGATCGAGCCGGGCGAGGTGAAAGTGCTGGCCGACATCGCGGGTGCGGGCGCGATCGCGCAAATCTGGATGACGCCGACGGGGCCGTGGCGCTCGAGCATCATGAGGATTTACTGGGACGGATCGCCGGAGCCGTCGGTGGAATGCCCGGTCGGCGATTTTTTCGCCTGCGGATGGAACCGTTACGCGCAAGTCTCGTCGCTGGCGGTCTGCGTGAATCCCGGCAGCGCGTTCAATTGCTATTGGGAAATGCCATTTCGCAAGCGCTGCCTGATTACTATGACCAATACTGCCGACACGGCGATGATACTATTCTACCAAATCAACTATGTACTCACTGAAGTAGCTAGTGACGCTGCCTACTTTCATGCGCAGTTCCGGCGCGTCAATCCGCTGCCGTACAAAGAGGTATATACGATTCTCGACGGCGTAACGGGGAGCGGGCAATACGTCGGCACGTACATGGCGTGGGGAGTTCACAACAGCGGATGGTGGGGCGAAGGCGAGATAAAGTTTTTCATCGACGGCGACGCGGAATTTCCCACGATCTGCGGCACCGGCACCGAGGATTATTTTTGCGGCTCGTATAACTTCGACGTTGGCAAGGACAACGGCGGCTATCGCGAGTTCACGACGCCCTACGCGGGACTGCCGCAAGTCATTCGGCCAGACGGGCTTTACGCGTCGCAGCAGAGATTTGGAATGTACCGCTGGCATATCGCGGATCCAATCAGGTTCAAGCGCGACCTGCGGGTAACTATCCAGGCGCTCGGCTGGATGGGCGATCCGCGCAAGGGCGCCGAGTTCCTGCCGCTGCAGGACGACATCGCGTCGGTGGCATTCTGGTACCAGACACTGCCGTCGGCAAAATTCCCGCCGCTGCCATCGCCTGACTATCTGCGAATCGTGTAGTGCGCCTTACGAAATCTCGGGCGCAGGTGCGTAGCGGGAAGATGGTTTGATCTCAGCCGGGCAGATGGTTTGGTCGCGATTGTACCTTCACCGCCGTCGGCGGGGCTCAGGTGGAAGCAGAGGAATTTGCTGTCGGGTTGCGGGAATAATTCTCAAGACAGCGAGAACCCTATGCTCTGTCCTCAGACCAGTCGGTGTTTGGTATGACCGCGTGTGCAGCCTCACTTCAAGGGCATCACCCTTACCGAAGAACACTTCGCGATGCTGAACTTTCCTAAAGAAATCCTCATCCTCTATATCGGCTGTGAATGTGCTATCACCGTCCGAAAAACGCCATTTGTATCTCTCTTCGAATGACGCGACGACGACTTCGAACGGGGCAGTCCGCTCGCCTTCATAGATTACGTGCTCGTCGAGGGTCACGTCCTCGAACAATGCGGTTTCCTCCTTGGATACCGATTGAACCACACGACGATTTCTTCGGACCTGAAATACCTCGATGCCTTCATGGGTGAGTGGACGCAAGACTCCTCGGAGCGCCTCCCGCGTATCGCGATCGTTGAAGAGGGGGAGAACATCAGCCGGGATCTCCAACGTGTTTCCATCAAGACTCAGTTTAATAATGCCCCGGCCGGCTGGGACCGCAGTGGGCATCTTTCGCTTGCCTATCCACTTGATCAGACCGATCAGCCCGATTTGGGATCCGCCCAAACCGAGCAGCCCCAGCAGGTTGTCTGCAGCAGTCACATTGCCGCCGAGCAGCATTCCCTTCGTCTGCTCGAGCAAATTCTGCACGACCTGTAGGTCGATGCCGAATGAACCACGCTGAAAGCCGGCCTGTACCTTGACGGCCACAACCGCGCGATCCCCGTTTAGCACGCGGTTGGCGCGCTGAAACAGGTCGCCTGCGGAGAGAAGCGCTGGGCCGAGCTCGCGAACGTCCATTGAACCCGAACGCAGCGCAATACCATCGTAAGCTATCTCAGTCATCGCTTCGCTTGGTCCTGAAACCGATTGACCCCCGCTGGAAGGTCTTCGTGACCGTGTGCTCGGTGCCATTTTGCCCCCCGTTCGGTACACGACTCGATGACTAATCCAACAAGTTGTGGACCGGAATCGCAAATGTACAGCACCTTCATTCCTTTTTGCCAGTGGGAACCGTCGGTGCTACCTCCTACTTTTGGAAACTGGCCACTTTCGTGCAATATTCTGAACAGGAAGTGGAGGATGGAGACGATGAGCCCACGGCATATTCACACAGAACCGCGCGTCTGTCCGGTGTGCAACAGCAAATACGAGCGCAAGCCGCAGGAGTCAGTCCGGCGATGGCCGAGCCGGATATATTGCTCCGACCGCTGCAAAGGGATCGCCCTGCGAATGCGAGACGCGAAACCCTCCGCCGTCACTTCCGTCCCGTGATGATTGGTTCCTGGACGCGCTTTGCAGGGCCGCGCGTGTTGCTTGCTGTATAGACGGCGAAGAGTGCGCGTCGGAGTTGGAGATTTCGTAGCCACAGAGATCGCGCAATACCTGTTTGACGGTGTCGCCAGTAATCTGTCGCATGGTGTTTCTCCGATTCCGGCTATTCCAGTTTGTGCGCCGATTCGATTATCAAGTCGCACACATGGCGGCTGTCTTCGAGCGCGAGCAGACGGTAGCACTCGGGCCATCCGATCCAGTCCGGGGGGACGGAAGGGTTCGTGAATGGCAGGTAGCTCGGTTGAACCATCTTCTCGCTACGGCCGCGCAGTTCGATGTGGCGGTGGACGCGCTGGACGCGGAGTTGCGGAGTGTTCAAGCGGTCGAGCAAAACGCCGACCACCTCCGGCTCGCGCAGTCCCGAGACGATGATGACGCGTTGATTGGTGACGCCGTAAAACGTGTTCGACAGGTAGCTGTGGAAGACGATCGCTTCCGCGATCAACACGCAAACCAGCACTGCCAACAGGATTGAATTGAGGTCGGCACGCTCGGCGAGACTCGAGTCGAGCGGGATTGAACGTAACACGAGCGCGGCTATTCCGACGACTATGATCGCGCCGGCGCGCCATCGGAGCGCGGTTGTATCATGCGGGCGTCCGCACCAGAGGAGATTCTCGCGCGCAAGCAGGTGCGGAGTGATGACGGCGGCCGCCTCAGGGTCCATCGATCACTTGACGATGCCGGCGGCGCGCAGGTTGGCGATTCGGTCGGTCGAGTAGCCGAGGTACTCGCGGAGAATTTCGTCGGTGTGCTCGCCGAGCATCGGAGCGGCGCGCTCGATCGTGCCGGGAGTCGCGGCGAACTTCGTCAGCATTCCAGTCTGCTGCACGCGGCCCCATAGCGAATGAGGCAAATCGGCGATCAGATCGTTCGCGACGACCTGCGGGTCATCGAATAATTCGCGCGTGTGATTTATACGGGTGGCCGGGATTGCGGATTTCTTCAGTAGAGCGAGGGCGTCGTCGCGATTGAGCAGCGCAAATTGATCAGCGAGCGCCGTCGCGAGCGCGCCCTCGTTCGGCTCGGTTGACGCTGTGTCCCAGTTAGTATTCGGCAGGCCCGGCAGAATAGTCAGTAGCGCCTTCCACTGAGTTTCGTTGGATAGTGAGATGAATAGCCATTCGCCGTCGCGGCAACTGTACGCACGTGAGATTGCGGAGCGGCCGCGATTCTCGGGGCTGCCATTTTCCATGTCGGGACGGCCGGCATAGAAGGCGAACTCGCCGGCCTGGAACGCCATCGCGGATTGCAAAAGCGAGGTCTCGCAGAATTGCCCGCGGCCCGTCAGTTCGCGCGCGCGCAGCGCGAGGACGCATCCGAGCGCGGAGAGCATCGCGGCGCCGTAGTCGCAAATCGCGCAAGTGAGATACACCGGATGCCCGTGATGGCCGCCCTGCGCCGCCATCACGCCCGAACGCGCCTGCAGCAGCGGATCGAAGCCGGGCTGATTGTGTTCGGGCCCGCGATTTCCGAACGCGTTGACCGACATATAGATGATGCGCGGGTTGCGGGCCGCGAGCGCCTCGTAGTCGAAGCCGAACTTGCGCATCCGGCCCGGCCTGAGATTCTCGACCACGATGTCGGCCTTGTCGGCGAGCCCGTGAATGATTTCGCGGCCCTCGGCGCTCGCGAGATTCAAGGAGATGCCGCGCTTGCCCTGGTTCCAGCCGAGAAAACCGAAACCGAAATGGCGAAACGAATCGCCCTCGAGGCTTTCGATTTTGATCACCTTGGCGCCGAGTTGCGCGAGGATCATCGGACCGTACGAGCCCGCGATGTAACTGGCGAAGTCGAGCACGGTGATGCCGTCGAGCGGCGGTTTTTCAGTGACGCGCAGATCTGTTTTCTGCGAGGGGTCGCGCGTTGGCTCTCGAAGCCATTGCAAAGCCGCGCGCTCGTCGCCCTTTTCAGGCGCCGCCCCGGTGATTTCGCCGGGAGTGTCGTTGAGAAACACCGGCAGTCCCATCTGAATCATACGGCCGAGAGTCGGATCGTCGATCTCCTTGCGCATATCGAGCGCACGCGTCTGCGGATGATCGATGAATTCCTGGCGCGTCATCACCGGCGCGCATGGAACGTCGGCCTCGCGCAAGATGCTCAGCCATTGGTCGCGCGGGCGCGTGCGGATGATCGGCTCGATGATGTCCTTGAGCGGCTGCCAGTGCTCCCCGGCGATTCCCCACGGCGCATTTTCGAAACGCGGATCGCCGACCAGGTCGGGCCGATCGATGGCGATGGCGAACTTGCCCCAGAAGGTCGAGTTGCCGCATGCGGCGAAGAGGTACTTGCCGTCGGCGGCTTCGAACAGTCGATAAACCGGAATCGGGCCGAGCGGATCCTGCGGGCCGTGATAGAGGGCCGTCATTTTTTCGTGCCGCAGAATTCCGCCGGTGTGGAGAGAGAAAGCGCCGGCCAGAATCGAGACTTCAACCGCCTGCCCTGCTCCGTTCGCACCGCGCGCGAGAAGCGCCGCGACCGCCGCTGTCGCCGCCATCACGCCTGCCGAATAACTCGAAGCGGGAAACACCAGCGCGACCGGATTGCCGCTGCGCGCCCACTGACTGCCGGTGATTCCACCGCGCGCGGCGACGAGGTCGTCGTTGGCGTCGAAGTCGGCGTCGGGACCGCGGCTGCCGAGCGGCGGCACGCCGAGCGTGATCGCGCGCGGATTTGTGCGGTGAATCGATTCGGGGTCCAGTCGAAGCTGCTTCAGCCTCGAGGGTGTGAAGCCGGTGACGACGATATCAGCCCATCGAATCAGCTCCGCGACGCGCGCCTGCGATGCGCGATCGTCGAGGTCGAGCTCGAGCGTGCGCTTGGAGCGGTTGAGGACGTGGAAGTGCGGCGTGCCGCGCTCACGCGAACCGCCCGGTGGCTCGACCTTGATTGCACGCGCGCCGTTTTCCGCCAGCAGCATCGTGGCGTAAGCTGCGCCGAGGTTGGAGTCGAATTCAACGATGTTGATCGCGTCGAGTGCTTTACTCATTTGAACAATTGCCGAGCGCCGTTTTAGGGATTGAATTGTCGTCGAGGGCCGCTGAGAAAAGCAAACGATCGCGCCAACGCGTTATGATGCACGGGAATCCTCGTCTGCGCGGACGAATTCAACCCGCGGACACGTCGGGTTCATCCGCTGTTAATGTTGAGTGCATAGCTTCTGCGCGCCGCCTTCAGATCGATGAGGAAACGACTAACCTCGAGGCAAGTTTAAAAGATGATCAAACGACGACTAATCGTGGCCCTTTTCACAGTGCTGGCGATCGCGGGAATCGACCGCTCCGGCTACGCCGATCAGCTGATCAATGGCGCCGGCGCGACGTTCCCGTATCCAATCTATTCCAAGTGGTTCGACGTTTACGCCAAAGAAAATCCCGGCATCAAGTTCAACTACCAATCGATCGGTTCGGGCGGCGGAATCCGGATGCTCTCGAACCGCACCGTCGATGTCGGCGCGAGCGACGCACCGATGACCGATCAACAGCTATCTGACGCGCCGGGGAAAATTCTGCACTTTCCGAGCGTGATGGGTGCCGACGTCGTCGCTTACAACCTGCCGGGATTTACCGGCACGCTGCGCCTGACGGGCCCGGTGATCGCGGACATCTTTCTCGGCAAGATAACCAAGTGGGATGACGACCAGATCAGGGCGTTGAATCCCGGCGCGGCGATCCCATCGCAGGATATCGTCGTATGTCATCGCTCGGACGGCAGCGGCACGACGTTCATTTTTGCGGATTACCTTTCAAAAGTGAGTCCGGCATGGGCGACGGATCCGGGCAAGGGCACCGCAATCAAGTGGCCGGTGGGACTCGGCGGCAAGGGCAACGAAGGTGTGACGGCACTGGTTCAGCAGACGCCGGGCGCCATCGGATATATCGAGTTGATATATGCGCTCAATAACAAGATCCCGTTCGCCCAGATCCAGAACAAGGCGGGCAACTGGGTGACTGCGAGCCTGGCGGGAGTTACCGCGGCGGCGGCGTCGGTGGCGGGAAATATGCCGGCTGACTTCCGCGTATCGATCACGAATGCGCCGGGCGCGGACGCGTATCCGATCTCGTCGTTCACCTGGCTGCTCGTTTATCAGAAGCAGACCAACAAGGACGTGGGCGAGCAGATCAAGAAATTCCTGGGCTGGGCGCTGACTGAGGGCCAGACGCTGGCGCCGTCGTTGCAATACGCGCCACTGCCGGCCGAAGTCGTGCAGAAGGAAGAGGCGCAGATTCAGGAGATCCAGGTTCCGTAGCGCGATAATTGTCGCGATCAGGTGTATCGTCGAAGACTGTGATTCGACGAATGCAGGTATTGGTCTCGGTGATCGATCATTATGATCGCGTGCAGCATCGCGCGGGCGCAAAACTATGTGATCGATCAGGGCACCAGCGACGCGCTCACCAGGTATCTTCACCTGAACGAGCTGCCGATGGTCACCGCGCAGTTCTCGACGTCGCCGGGCGGCAGCAAGCAATTGATACTCACCGGGTTCGTGGCGACGCAGTTCGGGCGCAATGACGCGGAGCGAATCGCGATCGGTTACCTGAACGATCCGAGCGTCAATATGGTCGATCAGATCCTGCTCGATCCGCACGTCGAGGATATGCGGCCGCCGGCGGGCTCGGCGGCGGCGGCTCCGCAATCGCCCAACAATCCCGATCAACTGTGGAACAAAACGATGCAGGGCATTTACAAAAACGGCGGGCAGACACCGGCTAGCAACGGGCCGATGCTGCCGTAGGGGACAACTTGCGGCGCGCGGCGTGGTAGGATCGCGATGCCGTGGCCGACAAGGTAATTTACCTGCGCGAAAAGCCGGCCTCGCCGGCCGACGAGCGCAACTTCAAAATCAAGTACGCCGAGCTGTTGAATCCCGCGCAGCTCGCCGCCGTGACGCATCGCGACGGACCGCTGCTGGTCGTCGCGGGCGCGGGATCGGGCAAGACGCGCACGCTGATCTATCGAGTCGCGCGGCTTATCGAGAGCGGCGTGCCGCCCGGAGCGATCCTGCTGCTGACGTTCACGCGGCGGGCGGCGCAGGAGATGCTGCGGCGGGCGGAGCAGCTCGTCGGCGATCGCGCGGGCGCGGTCGCGGGCGGCACGTTTCACTCGTTTGCGAACAATGTGCTGCGGCGGCATGGCGCGCCAATGGGCCTCAAGCCCAACTTCACGATTCTCGATCGCTCCGACATGGAAGACGTCGTCAATCTGCTGCGGACGCGGATGGGACTCGGGTCGCGCGAGCGGCGATTTCCGAAGAAGAGCACGATTGCCGAGGCGATCAGCATGGCGCGCAACAAGCGGCGCCCGCTCGAAGAGGAAATCGAGATCGATTTTCCGCATCTCGGCGAGCATCAGGCGGAAATTCTCGAGCTCGCGAAAAATTACGAGAGCTACAAGCGCGAGCGCGCCCTGCTCGACTACGACGATTTGCTGTATCGGCTGGCGGAGCTGCTCGAACAGTACGAGAACGTGCGGCGCCGGATTTCGGACAGCTATCGCTACATCATGATCGACGAATACCAGGACACCAACCTGATCCAGGCCGACCTGGTGCGGCTGCTCGCGATGAATCATCGCAACGTGATGGCGGTGGGCGACGACGCGCAGTCGATCTATTCGTTTCGCGGCGCCAACTTCCGCAACATCATGGACTTCCCGACGATTTTTCCGGGTGCGAAAGTGGTGAAGCTCGAACAGAACTACCGCTCGATCCAGGGGATCCTCGACGTCGCCAACGACGTGATCTCGCGCGCGGGCGAGAAGTACACCAAGGCGCTGTTCACGAATCGCGAGGGCGGCTTCCGCCCGTTCCTGGTGCGCGCGCAGGACGAGCACATGCAGTCGCGATTCGTCGCGCAAAGAATCCTCGAGCTGCGCGAAGAAGGCGTCGAGCTGAGCGAGATCGCGGTGCTGTTCCGATCGAGTTTTCACTCATTCGACCTCGAACTCGAGCTGCAACGCCGCGACATCCCGTTTATCAAGCGCGGCGGCTTCAAGTTTATCGAAACCGCGCACATCAAGGACGTGCTGGCGCATCTGCGGGTGATCGCGAATCCGGCGGACGCGGTGTCGTGGCTGCGCGTGCTCACGCTGGTGAAGGGTATCGGGCATCGCACGGCGGAGCGGACGATCGACTCGCTCGTCGCAACCGATGATCCGGCGGGTGCCATCGCGAAATTCGCGGACAAGGCGCGCGGCGGCGCGGAGAGCGGCCTCAAGCGGCTCGGCACGCTGTTGGCGGAATTGCGCGCGGGCGAGAAACGTCCGCCCGAGCAAATTGCGATGACGCTCGAATACTATCTGCCGGTGATGCGCGAGGCGTACGCCGACGATTACCCCAAGCGCGAGCGCGACTTGGAGCATTTTCAAAATCTCACGGAGCGCTACAAGAGCCTTGAGCAGATGCTGGCGGACATGGCGCTCGAGCCGCCGAACGACTCACTCGACGGCGTGCTCGCGACCGATTCGGAAGATGAGCGCATGACGTTAAGCACGATTCACTCCGCCAAGGGACTCGAATGGAAAGTGGTGTTCCTGATCTGGGCGGCGGACGGACGCTTCCCGGGGCCGCAAAGCGTGGGCGACGACGAAATCGAAGAGGAGCGGCGCCTGATGTACGTCGCGAGCACGCGCGCGCGCGACGAGCTGTACCTGTCGTACCCGATCCACATGTTCGACCGCAGCTTCGGCTTCACGATGGGCCGCGTGTCGCGCTTCCTCGAAGACGTGCCGGCAGAGCTGTTGCAATCCGCCACGCTGCAGGAGTCTGAGGAGTCCTAGATCCTCGCGCATGCTCGAAGAAAAGATCATCCGCGCGGCGCGTAACAATGCTGAATGGTGCGACGCGGTATGCCGCGCGCACGGGAATCCCGGCGAGTTCCACGAGGGCATGTGGCTCAATCGCCACCAGGTACCGCGCTTCTATCCCAACGCCGGGACGCTCGGCGCGCCCAGCCAACAGCAGCTCGATCTGATCGACGAGCTGCTTGCCGCGCGCATCCCGGGCGGGTGGGCCGTGAAGGACAGTTTTTGCGCATGCTCGACCTTGAATCGCGCGGGTTCCAGATGTTGTTCGAGGCAGAATGGATCTACTTGCCGGTCGCGCGATTGAAGGAAATCGTCTCGGCGAGAACGTCAGCGCGATGGGAGATAGTGCGGAGTGATCGCGCGCTGGCAGAATGGGAATCTGCGTGGAGCAGTGCGGCGGGCGACACGAGCAAAGAGAGAATTTTCTTACCCGCGCTGCTCGAGAACGAAGACATCGCAGTGGTCGCCGGCTATCGCGACGATCATATCGTCGCGGGCGCGATTGCGAATCGCAGCAACGGCGTCGTTGGATGGTCGAACTTCTTTGCGCCCGCGGCAGAGATCCTCGATGCTGCCGCGGCGTCGCTTGCGACGCTTAGTGGAGTTTTCAACGGCTTGCCGATCGTCGGCTACGAGCGTGGCGATGATTTGCGCAACGCGCTCGCCCTTGGATTCGAGTCGCTTGGCCCGCTCAGAGTCTGGACGTTTGCGGGATCAAAAACGTAGCGTTCAGGTCATGAGGAAAATGAGCCGCCTGTCGGAACTTGAAAAGCCCTGGCAGATGGCACTGACGCTGGCTTGGGAAGCGCATGTACGCGGCAATGTTGGCGTCGGCGCGGTGCTGACTGATCCTCGGGGGCGGGTTGTTGCTGTCGGACGAAATCGTGTATGCGACAGGAAAGCTCCGCCCGGACGGCTTCGATCGACGGCCATCGCCCACGCCGAGCTCGACATTTTGGGACAACTGGTTCCCGGTGATTATAAGAACCACACGCTTTGGACAACGCTCGAATCGTGTGCGCTCTGTTCCATCGCGGTCGTGACGAGCAACGTCGGGCGCGTCGAGTTCGCCGCACGAGACAGGCTCTGGGACGGGATCTCCAGGCTCGCAGAGCTCAACGAATTTATCGCGAGCCGCTGGCCTGTCAGGAGCGGACCGCTCGGCGGCCCCATTTCCGTGTTCTCCGAATTGCTCCCGCTGCTCTGGTTCCTCGAGCACAAGCCGATTGGAACCGTCGTTCAAAAATACGAAAGCGCACATCCGGGATTGCTCGCGCTCGCCAGGCGTCTTCGCACCGACGCACAATTCGCCGGACTGAAATCGCATCCGGTCAATGAGGCGTTAGATCAACTTTGGGTGGATCTTGCGGCGATCGATGTCCAGTAATCGTCCGATTGGGAATAGTTACTCGCCAATTACCTTTATCAGGATGCGCTTGGAGCGGCGGCCGTCGAATTCGCCGTAGAAGATTTGTTCCCACGGGCCGAAATCCAGCTTGCCCTTGGTGATTGCGACGACGACCTCGCGGCCCATCACCTGGCGCTTGTGATGCGCGTCGCCGTTGTCCTCGCCGGTGCGATTATGATGATAGCGCTCGGGGCTGGGGTCGTACGGCGCCAGCCATTCGAGCCATCGCTTGTAATCTTCGTGCAGGCCCGGCTCGTCGTCGTTGATAAAGACCGAGGCGGTGATATGCATCGCATTGACGAGGCATAGCCCCTCGCGCACGCGGCTTTCACTGACTGCCTTTTCGACTTCGCCCGTGATGTTCACGAAATCCATCCGCTCAGGCACTTTCACGGTGAGATATTTCGTATGCGACAGCATGCATGTCCTCCAATGATTCGATCGCCGCATTTAACGGCGATCAGATGGTTCGAAACCTGACGGGATGTTGCTCTTAGCTTCCGCCCTTGCATGATCGACAAGCTCGTCAGCGAGCTGCGCAACCTCGCGCGGGAGCATCCGCAGTTCCGGCTTGGAAAACTTCTTCTGTGGCAGATAGCGCTTGACGAGCGCCGCAACCAGAAACGCTTGCTCGCGATCCTTGGGCTTCTTTAACGGATCGCGACCAAGCTGTTTGCTGAGCCAGAGCTTGTGAAGAGCGAAGACTCTGGGGTCCGGGACGGTGAACGGCGCCGGAAATCCATCTTCGCCAATAACTATCTGTCGAAGCTTCGGCGCTGATAAATACCAGTCCAGGTGCTGAACGTCAGCGGCTTTGAGGTCCGCCTTCTTTCCGACCATGTCGGGCTGCTTCTTCCACGGTGGCTTGGGCATCGGACGGATCAGATCGACCATGAAGCCGCGATCGTTTACTGCGCGAAAGTTCGCTTTATCCATGACCGTGAACGACTTGTCGATTTTGCGGAGGATGCCGATCAGTCCTCCGCGGCGGGTTTCGGGGACGATCAGCTCCAGCGAGCGGCGCGAGTCGAGCAGAAGATCGATGTCCTGAGTTTCAAGCCGGCCCGCCGAAAGGATTTGTACGCCGCATGCCGCCTCGTAGGCATACAGCGCATTGGTGCCGACGATCATGACGGCATCCTCAAGGCCCGCGCGCCACAACTCTCTGCCAAGCGCCGCACTCAACCGCGGGACGCGAGCTACTCTGGCGGCTTTGCAATAGCGCGCCTGCTCGGCCAAGCGGCGCCGCAGTGCGGCTTCGCGCCCCTTAGCCTCAGCCTTGTTCTTGTGGAAGTGATCAAGGGTCTTTTCAGTCTCGGCGCTTCTCGGCCCGAGGCTCTTGCCGTAGCCATGGCGGTCGCGAGTGCGAAAGAGGTACTGCTTTCCTGCGGCAGTTTTCCAATGCATTCCGCCGCGAAAGTTCCGCGCGCGTTCGAATGCCTCGGCCCAGGCGTCGAAGAGCTGCTGGGAATCGATGACGGTTCTGAGCTGCTCCGAAGAGAGCTCAACGCAGATTTCGGCTCGTTTTTCCTTCATTCTTCGCTAGCGTCAATATGAAGGAAAATACCAGATTAAACAAGTATTTTTCCTTCATATTATCGAATCGTCAGAATGAAGGAAAATTCGATCATTTGACCGCTTCGAACTTGGCGTAGCCTGTCAGATCCTGGTCGGGGGTTGTGTGCATCGGCATCGAGATCTCGCGCAGGACGGGGACCTTTTCGGTGATTGTTCCTGTCGCGGGCGCATCTTTGGGCACTGTGATTACGCGCGTGCCGACGAAGCGCACCACCGTTGGTAGCATGCCGCCGGTGTCGGTGTAGTGCGTGTGCGTGGCCTCGAAGATGGTGTCGCTCTTGAAGAGTTTCGAGCCGGCCCGGATCAGGTACTCGTTGTTCGAGAGCGGGCGGACCAGCGTCGATTGGCTCATCACATATAGATGTCCGACGGTCGGGCGCAGGAATCCGGGGTAGAGCGGATTCACGCCGAGCCAGTACGGCATCACGATGCCGCGGCCGGGCTTCCAGTCGCTGAGGCGGACGTGCGCCTCGTGATCGTTGTTGGCGAGGAAGAAATCGCGGCCGGCGAAATCGCGCATGATGTCGCGGCTCATCTGATCCTCGGGCGGCGTGGAGATTTCGCCGGTCGGGCCGAAGTCGAGCGCCTTGTCGGGCGTGCATCCGGCTACTATCGAGATGAGCGTTAGTGCGATCGCGACGAAGATCGTTCTCATGTGCTGTATCTCGCGTACACCGCCGGGATATGTCCGCCGAGCGTCCACTTCATCGGCAGCGAAACCTCGCGCAGCACTGGAATCTGCACCGTCTTGCCGTCGGCGCGCTTGAATTCGCGCTTGCCCATGTATTGCACGATGGTCGGCAGGATTTTTCCGGACGTGAGATATCGCGTGCGCGTCGTGACGAACACCGTCTCCTGCTTGACCAGCGAGCTGCCCGCCTCGATCATCCATTCGCCCGGCGTGTCGAGCGGCTTTTCGAGCGTCGCCTCGCTGATGACGTAGAAGTCGCCCTCCTTCGGCGCCATCACGCCGGGCACCAGGATGTTGACGCCGAACCAGAACGGCAGCTTGAGGAACTTATCTTTGCGCCAGTCGAGCGGGCGCACTTCGGCGATTTCATTGTTGTCACCCAGCACGAATGTGCGATCGCGAAAGTTCAGCTCGACATCCTCGGCGCTGGCGTAGATGCTCGGCGGTGCGACGAGCGGCGGGGATTTGGCGCATCCCGCAAAGGTCGCGACGATGAATGCGAGCGCGATGATCGCGGCCGCGAATTTTTCAGGCGGTCGCGTAGTGCGCGGCAATTTCGCGGCCGACCAGTTCGATTTGCTTCGGCCACGCATCGGGTTCCGCGATTGGCCACAGTACAAACTTGTCGAGGCCCTGCGCAACATACTCACTCAGCCGCGCGATCACGTCGTCAGGCGAGCCGTACACGGTGCGTTCGAGATACGCCTCCGCGCCACGGCCCATCGCGGTCAGCATCGGGCGCATTTCCTCGAGCGCGCGATCGCGCGACGACGAGATGCGGCAGAGCAGGATCAGTCCCGATTCGATATGCGCGTTGGCGCGGCCGTAGCCGGCCGCGTAGTCGCGGATCTTCGCCATGCTCGCGCCGAATTCGTCGGGCGTCTGGAACGACGCGAAGAAGCCGTCGGCCAGGCGCGCCGCGCGTTTCAACGCCGCGTCGGAACGGCCGCCGACCCAGATATCCATCGTGCCGAAATCGTTGTTGGTGCGCGCGACGGGTCGCGGCTCGATTGTGACGTTGTCGAAATTGAAGAAGCGCCCGTGATAGCTCGCGCCGCGCTCGCGCCAAACCGTGCGCAGCACTTCGATGCCCTCGTCGAGGCGCTTGCCGCGTCCTTCGACCGGGATGTTGCACGCGGCGTAGTCGGCCAGATTCGCGCCGGTGCCGACCGCCATCACCATTCGGCCGTTCGACAGGTAGTCGAGCGAGGCGAACGATTTCGCGACCATCAGCGGGTGGCGCAGGTTGAGGAGCAGCACGCTGGGCCCAAGCTTCATGCGCGAGGTGCGCGAGGCGAGGAGCGAGAGCGTCGCGACGACGTCGAGTTCCGGCGAGGGCGCGAGCAGATGATCGGAGAGCCAGAACGAATCGAGGCCCCAATCCTCGGCGCGCTCGGCGACGCGCGCAATCGTTTCGGCCGGCGGCATCCCGAGCCGCCAAAGTCCAAATCCGACGCCTATTTTTACCTGTTTCATCCCTCTGACAGCCTCGTTTGCGCGCGTCTCCGGATGATAATAGCATAGGCCGCCACAATGAATCAGAATCCTACGGCACGAAACGGAGCGCCGGTGACCGTGACTCTGTTTGGCACCGGAGACGCGTTCGCGAGTTTCGGCCGTTCGCAGTCCGGCTACCTGATCGACTCGCCCGCGGGACGCGTCCTGATGGAAGCCGGGCCGGGGCTGATGCAGTCGCTCAAGGGCAGCGGCGTCTCGACCGACAGCTTCGATTTGCTGCTGATCAGTCATCTGCACGGCGACCATTTCGGCGGCCTGCCGTTTCTGATCCTCGACTACATGTGGGAGACGCGGCGCAAGAAGCTGTTGACGATCGCGGGGCCGCCCAAACTCGAGGAGCGGACGTGGTCGCTGATGCGCACGATGTTCCCGCATTTCGAGCTCGACAAGGTGCAGCACAAGCTGAAGTTCGTGGTGCTCGAGCCGGGCCGCTCGAAGCGGCTGGGCAAGTTCAAAGTGAGCGCGATTCGCAGTCCCCACACCAAGCCGGACATCTCGTTGTCGTTAAGAATCGACGGCGGCGGCAAGTCGATCGTGTTCTCGGGCGACAGCGGATGGAATGATGAGCTGGTGGAGTTCAGCGACGGCGCGGATCTGTTTCTGTGCGAGTGCACATATTTCGAGAGCGCGCACCTGAAATTTCATCTCAACTATCCGCTGCTGGCGGCCAATCGCGACAAGTTCAAGGTGCGCCGGATGGTGCTCACGCATCTCGGGCGCGAAGTGCTGAGCCGCGAGGATGAGATCGCGCTCGAGATGGGCTACGACGGCATGAAGATCAAGCTCTAGCCCTACGCACCGCCGCCAAATAAGGATACTTACATGGGCATAGTACAGGGCAAGCGGGCGCTGGTGGTCGGCGTCGCGAACGACAAGAGCCTGGCGTGGTCAATAGCGCAGACGCTGGCGGCGGAAGGCGCCGAGATCGCGATGACCTACCAGGGCGAGATCCTCGAGAAGCGCGTGCGTCCGCTGGCGGCGCAGATCGAGGCGGACGTGATCGGCGAGCTCGATGTGAACGACGACGCGCAAATCGCGTCGGTGTTCGCGGCGATCAAGAAAAAATGGAACGGGCTCGACCTGCTCGTGCACGCGGTCGCATTTGCCGAGCGTGAGGATCTGCGCGATCGATTTCTGACGGTGACTCGCGAGAATTTTAAGAAGTCGCTCGAGATCAGCGCTTATTCGCTGGTCGCGCTCGCGCGCGCGGCGGAGCCGCTGATGGAAGCGGGCGGGGGCGGCTCGATCCTGACCCTCAGCTACCTCGGCGCGGTCCGCGCGATCCCCAATTACAACATGATGGGCGTGGCGAAAGCGGCTCTGGAAGCCTGCGTGCGCTATCTGTCGGTCGATCTTGGCGCCAGGAATATTCGCGTCAACGCGCTCAGCGCCGGCCCGGCGCGCACGCTGTCGTCGTCGGCGATTCGCGACTTCCACTCAATGCAGCACGAAGTCGAGGCGCGCTCGCCGCTCCGCCGCGCAATGAAAGTCGAAGAAGTCGGCAAGATGGCGGCCGCCGTGCTCAGCGATTTTTCGAGCGGCGTCACCGGCCAGACGCTGTACGTGGACGTGGGCTACAATATCGTCGGCGTCTAGCGGCAAGGAGTATCGCGATGGCTATAGTCACCGTCCCGCAGCTATCGGACAACTACGCGTACCTGGTGATCGACGACACCAGCAAGGACTGCGCGGTGGTTGATTGCGCCGAGGCCGACAAGGTGATCGCGGCGGCGAAAGCGCACGGCGCGAAGATCGTCGCGGTGCTGACCACGCATTGGCACGGCGATCATTCCGGCGGCAACAACGAAATCGCATCGAAGGTGCCGGGGATCAGGATTTACGGTGCGAGCGCGGAAGGCGGAAAGATTCCGGCGCTGACCAATCCACTAACCGACGGCGATAAATTGCGAATCGGCGCGCTCGAAGGCCGCGTGATCGGAATCCCGGCGCATACCAATGGCCACGTCGCCTACTATTTTCCGACGCTCGGCGCGGTGTTTACCGGCGACACGATGTTCGTCGGCGGATGCGGCCGCGTGTTCGAGGGCAAAGCCGCGACGATGGTCGCGTCGCTGAAGAAACTCGCGGCGCTGCCCGACTCGACCCAGGTCTATTGCGGGCACGAGTACACGGAAAAGAATCTGCGCTTCGCGCTGACGCTCGAGCCGGGCAACGCCGCGCTGAAAAAGAAACACGAGTGGAGCCTGAAAGCGCACGCGGAGAATAAGTTCACGGTGCCGTCAACGATCGGCGACGAGAAGCAGACCAATCCGTTTCTGCGCACCGACAGCGTCGAGCTGCGCGCGAATCTGAAGCACCGCGATCCGTCGATGACCGACGATCCAATCGCGATCTTCGCCAAGACCCGCGAACTGAAGGATCACTTCTAGCCGGATCAGAACGGCTTGAGCACCGTCAACACCAGGATCGCGATCAGCAGCGCGCTCACCATCCCGTGGATGACCTTGAACTCGCGGCTGGTTGATTGGCTTGGATTGTTCTCGAGGAACTTGATCCGGCGATAAAAGCGCACGTGATAAAAGAGCAGGATCGCGACCAGCAACAGCTTCGCGTGGAGCCATCCGTGCCGCAGCACCAACGGATCCATGAGAATCAGCAGGAGCCCGAGGAGGATGGTGATGGCGGCGCCCAGGTTGACGGTGGATTCGAACAGACCGCGCGCCGCGCCGAGAAAGCGCTCCTTGGGCAGTCCGACTTCTTCCGGCACGCGCGCGAGCAGGCTGGTGATCATCAAAAGCCCGCCCATCCAGAAGATCACGCCGAAGATGTGAAGTGCGAGTATGAAGCCGCGAACAAAGTGCATCGTATTCCCTCGTTTGCGTCAGATCGCGCGCATCGCGATGCCGCCGGCGGGCGCTTGCCGGACAGGTTCGATACTTGGCATTGATTAAACTGCGCCGGTTGAAGAAAATCCTACGCTAACAGCGCAGTCAAGCGAATCTTTCGGAATCGACACGAGGGCGTGCAGATGGCGACTTCCTTGCAAGCAGAACTCAAGCGTAAACGAATCAGCGCCGAGGATGCGGCGGCACGGGTAAAATCCGGCGACTGGGTCGAGTACGGATTCGGACTCGGGCAGCCGGACCTGTTCGATCGCGCGTTGGCCGCGCGAGTGCGCGAGCTCGAGCGCGTCAAGATTCGCGGATGCCTCGCGATGCGGCCGCGCGCGGCGGTCGAGGCGGATCCCGACGAGCGTCATATCACCTACCTGTCGTGGTATTTCTCGGGGCTCGAACGAAAGATGCACGATCGCGGCCTCGCGCATCATATTCCGATGAACTTCGGCGAGGCGCCCGACAACTATCGCCGCTTCATCGAGGTTGACCTCGCGGTGTTGAAGACGGCGCCGATGGATGAGCACGGCTATTTCAACTTCGGCCCGTCGGTCACCTATCACAAGGCGATCGCTGAAAAGGCGAAGACTGTGATCGTCGAGACGGACGCCAGCATGCCCTACGTTTTCGGAATCGAGAACGCGGTGCATATAGATGATGTCGCGTACGTGCTCGAAGCGGGCGCGTCGGCGATGCCGGAGCTGAAGAATCCCGCGGCCAACGCCGTCGATCAGAAAGTCGCGGAGCTGATCGCGCCGGAGATCGCCAGCGGCGCGTGCGTGCAGATCGGGATTGGCGCGATGCCCAATGCGGTCTGCGAGTTGCTCGCGCAGGCGCCGGTCAAGGACCTCGGCATCCACACCGAGATGTTTGTCGATTCGCTGGTGTCGCTGTACGAGGCCGGCAAAGTCACCGGCGCGCACAAAGCAACCAATCGCTACCAGATGACCTACACCTTCGCGGCGGGATCGAAACGGATGTACGACTTTCTCGATCGCAACGCCGCCTGCTTCGCGGGTCCGGTCGATTATACCAACCTGCCGAATCACATCATGCAGAACGATCGCGTCATCTCGATCTGCAACGCGGCGCAGATCGATCTCACCGGGCAGGCGTGCTCGGAGTCGGCCGGCGTGCGGCAGATAAGCGGCACCGGCGGGCAACTGCAATTCGTGCGCGGTGCGTATGCCTCGCGCGAAGGTAAATCTTTTCTATGCATCGCATCGACTTACGAGCGCGACTCGCATCGCGCGAGCAGGATCGTCGCCCGGATCGACGACTGCAACATCGTGACGACGCCGCGCACCGACGTGATGTACGTGGTGACCGAGTACGGCATCGTCAATCTCAAGGGCAAGTCGGTGCCGGAGCGGGCGCGCGCGCTTATCTCGATCGCGCATCCTGATTTCCGCGAAGAGCTCGAGCGCCAGGCGCTCGAGTACCGGCTGATCTCCCGCGCGATCTTCTAGCGCGCGGGGTCGCCGCTGTCGGGCGCGGTGTCGTTGTCGCCGGTGAACTTGTACACGAGTTCGTCGGGGCGCGCGTAGCCGAGCTCGCGGCGGATGAGGCGTTCGAGATAGCGGTCGTCTGAACGCAGTTTCTGAACGCGCGTTCTGAACGCTGCGTTGTCCGCTTCCAGTTGATCGCGGCGGGCTTCCAATGCGGCGCGATGGCTCTGGAGGGCAACGAGATCGTTCGGCCCCTGCCGGCCGAGCAGCGCACTTAAGATAAGCATCACCAGCACCACGCCGAAGATTAGGCTGAGCCACTCGCGGCGGAGTACGAAGCTTAAGCGAGTCATCCGAGCAATGGTAATTCAAGCGACGGGCAGAGTTCAAGACATCTGATTGTGAACGTCATTCTAAAGGGTCGAAATAGACCGGTTCGGTTGCATTCTTCCGACTTTAAAATTTGTTTATAAATCTCGCGAAGCCCCTTGATTTGAGAATAACATGTTTCTATAATCGGCCCGAACCGATGAGAGATGAACTCTCATCTATAAGAAAAGGCGCTTCTCCAGCAGCAGCCTAGGAAGAGGAGGTACCTATGCCAGGAATGAAGAAACGGGCCAAAAAGGCCACCAAGTCCAAACCGATGCGGAAGAGCAAAATGGCAAAAAAGAAGCCTGCCAAAAAGACCAAAAAGAAGTAACCACTTAACGAGTTTACCTTCGGGCTAATACCCCGAGGGCTGGCTAGATGCCAGGGATTGCTGCTGGAATAAGCCGAGGCTGAAAGGCCTCGCAACACGGGAGGGCCCCCTCGAAAGAGGGGGCCCTTTCCTTTGGCGGCGCTTGCTTGCGGGCGCGCGCGTTCAACATGATAGGGTTCGATTCCGCGAAGCCTCGCGAACCTTATGTCCGAGCTGGCCAAACATTTTGACGTGATAATTGTTGGCGCGCGCGTCGCCGGCAGCGCGGCTGCGATCCTGCTCGCGCGCGACGGGCGCCGCGTTTTGCTCGTCGATAAGGACGCGTTTCCGTCGGACCGTCTCTCGACGCATATTGTGCTTGGCGGCGGCGCCAATGTGCTCGAGCGAATGGGCGTGATCGAAATGCTCGAGCGCGCGGGCGGCGTCCGCTTCTCGAAGATGCGCACAATCGGTCCGGACTTCGACTACGGCGGCGAGCTTGTGCGCGAGGGCGCCGACGATCGCGGACTGTGTCTCGGCCGCGTGCTGATGGATGCGGCGATGATCGATGCGGCGCGGAGTTTCGATGGCGTCACGTTTCGCGAGCGCTTCAGGCTGGTCGATCTGCTGATCGAAGATGGCGCAGTGCTGGGAATTCGCGGCGAGGATGCGTCGGGCATGCACGAGTTTCGCGCGCCGCTGACAATCGGCGCCGACGGGATGCGCAGCGCGGTCGCGGAGATCGCGTCGGCGCGAATGGACGCATTCAAGCGGGTCGATGTTCCGTGCGCGCGCGCATACTACTACGCGTACTTTGAAGGCGTCGCGCGGAAAGATCTTGGCGACGAAGTTGTCACGGAATTCGAATCGGCGCCCGGCGCCGGCAACCTGGTTTGTCGATGCGAGAACGGACTCACAGTCGCTGCGACGGCGTTCGACGCGCGCGAGATGCAATCTTTTCGCACCGACCTCGCGTCGAATCTGCGCCGCTATCTTAATCGCTCGTTCGCGGTCGGCAAGATGCTCGAAGGGGCGACGATGGCCGGCAAAGTATTTTCGTCGGGCCTGCTCAACAACACTTATCGCGACCCGGTTGCGGACGGTGCGCTTCTGCTCGGCGACGCGGGATTGCACGTCGATCCGCTGTTCGGCCAGGGGCATTCGATGGCGCTGATAAGTGCGTGGATCGCCGGCGAGCTCGCGCGCGAGTGGTTCGCGAGCGGCGGCGGCAACTCGATTCCAGTGGCGCTGCTTGCCGACTTCACCACTCGTCGCGACGCGGAGCTGATGCCGTACTACAGAGCGAGTGTGCGCGCGTCGCAGGAGCTGGGACTCGACCAGGGCGCGCGCTTTGCGCATCGCGCGGCCAGCCGCGAACAGTGGGCGGCCGACGAGATGATCAGATTCGCGCAAATGCTGACGCCGCGCGCGTCGTTTCCGTCGTTCCGATTCGCGCGCCTGATGGCGGCCGCGTCGCGGGCCGCATAAGTCGAGAGTCCCGTGGACGACGTCGAACTCGGCCGTATCCCCGCACAGCGCGAAATCCCCGAGCCGGTCAAATTTGCGTGGCCGATCATGCTGATCCCCGAACTGTTCGCGACCCCGCGGCATCTCGCGCTCGTGCTCGGCTACCTCGCGTCGATCGGATGGGAAGTATTCGTGCCGAATCTGCGGGCCGCATACGGCAAGGGCGCGACGCCGCCGCTCGAGAAACTTCGCTTCAACGATTTGGCCGCGATTGCCGGCGAAGCGCTCGACGGAATCGGCCGCGACGCGGTCGTGTTCGGTCACGGCGTCGGCGGCTTGATCGCGCTCAAACTCGGAGAGCATCGGCGCGCGAAGGCGTCGGTCGCATACGCGCCGCTGGTGCCGGGCTTCCGCACGCCGCTGGTGAGTGGATTCGGCAATCGCGTCGCGATGATGATGGGCAGGCCGATCAAGCCGCCGCGCGGCAGAAACCTGTTCGAGTTGATCGCCGATTCCGATCCGTTCACGCGCGAGGGCCTCATCAATGCGATGGTGCCTGACTCGGGCGCGATCGCGACCGATGTGATGACCGGTGCGATCGAGTTTGCGGCGCCGGACAAAGCGGCGCCGCGGCTGGTCGTGGCCGGAGATTCGGATATCTTTGCGCCGCTGGCGGATACGACAAAGTTCGCCGAGTCGATGGGCGCGAAGCTGGCGACGATCCGCGGCCGCGGGCATTGGCTGATTGGCGGGCGCGCGCTCGAACGTGCGATCAATGAGACGCAGCGATTCCTGGTGCGCGCGCTCGGCCAGGATTTGCTGCTGCTCTATCCCGAAGAATGGAAAAACGATCAGAATTGAAGCAGGTGAAAAGCGATGGCAAATGAAAACGGACAGAAGAATCTTATCGTCGAGGAAGAAGGCGGGCTGGTCACGCTCACGATGAACCGGCCGGAGAAGCGCAACGCGCTTTCGACCGCGATGATGACGGAGCTGAACGACGCGCTGGCCGCGATCGGCAAACGCACTGATGCGCGCGCGGTGATAATCGCGGGCAACGGGCCGGCGTTTTCGGCCGGTCACGACCTCGGCGAGCTGAAGGGGCGCGACCTCGCATTCTACCGCTACGAATTCGACCTGTGCGCGCAGTTGATGCTGACGATTCAGAGAATTCCCACAGCCGGTCATCGCGCGAGTGCATGCGATCGCGACGGCCGCGGGATGCCAGCTGGCGGCGACGTGCGACCTCGTCGTCGCGGGCGAGAGCGCGAGCTTCGCGACGCCGGGCGTGAGGATCGGACTGTTCTGCTCGACGCCGATGGTCGCGCTGACGCGCGCAGTCGGCCGCAAGCATGCGATGGAAATGCTGCTGACGGGGCAGCCAGTGAAGGCGCGAACCGCATCCGAGTGGGGCCTGGTGAACAGAGTTGTCGCGGACGCGGACCTCGTCGCGGAGACGCGCAAACTCGCGATGCAGATCGTCGAAGCCAGCCCGCTAATCATCGGAATCGGCAAGCGAGCATTCTACGAGCAGATCAACATGGATACCGAAAAGGCCTACGACTACACGAAGGAAGTGATGAGCCAGAACGCAATGGCAATCGACGCGCAAGAAGGGATCGGCGCATTTCTGGAAAAGCGCAAGCCGGTGTGGTGCGGAAAGTAAGGGGCGCAGAGAATAATCGCCTGCGCGGCGGGCGGCAGGGGTGACCCCTGCACCCGGTGAAGAAAATCGCGAAACGTCGAAGACGACATTTCGCTCTCAAGTTCTTTTTTCTGAGTTATTCTTCTGTTCCCCCTTTCCCGCGGGAAAGGGGGTGAGGGGGATAGGACGGGGCGGAATAGTTGTCTCAAATCCGGTTCCCCTTCCCGCTCGGGAAGGGGTTAGGGGTTAGGTTCTTCGCTACACAGCGACGATCCGCTGAGTGCAATTTTACTAGCCCAGTTAGTTATCCCTTTAGGCGAAGCTTGAAACTGCTTGGATGTCCGGGACTATGGCTCATGTACTCGACTGGACCGAGATAGCGAAATCCTGAGTCAGAGTATTGCTTGGGCTCTTCTCGATAAAAGAGGAGCAGCTCCAAATCTCGAGTTTTGTGATCAATGATCATCTGATCGCTTTTGCCTGAGGTCTGTCCCTGCCAGTGAAGTGTCTTGTCAGACAGATAGTCGACGTACCTCGGTTGGTTTGGTGCCTTCTTACGCGTGACGAAAAGCCAGACGGAGGAATAACTCTTCGGTTTGAAAACTCCGGTGTTTAAGGTCGCGTCCGAGGTGGGGAAGAACGGCAAGCCAGTCGTGCAAGGGTCTGCTTGCAGGGGAGGGGAAGGCGCGGCGGGACGCCATCGGAAGGATCCGGGATTCTTCGCCGGAGCGGCTCTGAATGACACAAGGCGGCGGTTCTGAATGACACGAATCGATGGCGGGCACGGCGGCCCGCCCCACTAGAGCGGCCCACCCCACTGGCCTCCCGAACCTGAGAGCGAAATGTCGTCCTCGACATTTCGCGATTTCTTGTCACTGGGTGCAGGGGTCACCCCCCGCGGGTGTCGATGCCGAAGGAAGTGTGAAACCCATCGCGGGTTTCACTTTCAATTGGGTTCTCGTAGCGCCTATCCGATCCCTGTATTGATCGGGGGCGCGGCTCTTGTTAGGGTCGGCTATGGCGCATCTGATTAAACGGACTGCGTGTAAGAACTGACGGCTGGATTGGGCCCGCGGAAAGACCGCGGGCTTTTTTTTATTTTTTTAGTCTGAGGAGGGCATTTTTTATGGCGCATCAGGAGCTTCGCGAGGCACTTACCTTTGATGACGTTCTTTTGCTGCCGCAATCTTCCGACTTGCTGCCGGCGAATTGCGATGTGTCGACCGCGCTGACGCCCAAGATCCGGCTGCGGATTCCGCTGGTCTCCAGCCCGATGGATACCGTCACCGAATCGCGCACGGCGATTGCGATCGCGCAGATGGGCGGCTTCGGATTTATCCATCGGAATCTTTCGATCGAAGAGCAGGCGGCCGAAGTCGAGACCGTCAAGAAATACGAGACCGGGATGATCGTCGATCCGATCACCGTCAGCCCCGAACAGAAAATCGGCGAGGCGCTCGCGGTGATGGAACGCTACAAGATTTCCGGGCTGCCGGTCGTGTCGGAGGGGCGGCTGGTCGGGATCCTGACTAATCGGGATCTGCGCTTCGAGCGGCGGCTCGACAAGCAGGTGCGCGACGTGATGACGAGCAAAGTGATCACGGCGCGGCCGGGGATCGATCTCGAACATGCGAAGGAGCTTTTGCAGGCGCATCGGATAGAGAAACTGCCGCTGGTCGATGATCAGAATCGGCTGCGCGGGCTGATCACGGTCAAGGATATGGACAAGGCGATTCGCAATCCGCATGCGAGCAAGGATCAGATGGGGCGGCTGCGCGTCGGCGCGGCGGTCGGAGTCGGGCCGGAACGCGAGGCGCGAGTGGCGGCGCTGCGGCGCGCGGGCGTCGATGTGATTTGTATCGACACGGCGCATGGGCATACGCGGAACGTGATCGAGGCGATCAAGGCGACCAAGAGCGAGTGGCCCGGCGTGGAAGTGGTGGCGGGGAACGTCGCGACCAGCGAGGGCGCGAAGGCGCTGTGCGACGCGGGGGCGGATGCGCTGCGCGTCGGGATGGGGCCGGGGTCGATTTGCACGACGCGGGTGATCTCGGGCGTCGGGGTGCCGCAAATCACGGCGATAATGGATACGATCGCGATTGCGGAGCCGCGCAATATCCCGGTGATCGCGGACGGCGGAATCCGGTTCTCGGGCGATATCACCAAGGCGATTGCGGCGGGCGCAAACAGCGTAATGATTGGATCGCTGTTCGCGGGGACCGAGGAAAGCCCGGGCGAGACGATTCTCTACCAGGGGCGCACGTACAAGCTGTATCGCGGGATGGGCTCGATCGGCGCGATGAACGAGCGCACCGGCGACCGCTACGGGCAGCTCAACGTGAACGACGGCAAGCATGTGCCGGAAGGAATCGAGGGCCGCGTGCCGCATCGCGGGTCGCTGGCGTCGAATATCGAGCAGCTCGTCGGCGGGCTGCAATCAGGGATGGGATACCTGGGCGCGGCGAATCTCGCGGAGCTGCGCAAGCGGGCGAAGTTCGTGAAGATCAGCGACGCGGGCATGCGCGAGAGTCACGTGCATGACGTGTTTATTACGAAGGAAGCGCCGAATTACAGACAGTAGGACGCGGGGCTCCTCGCCCCGCACCCTCGGCAGGGGTGACCCCTGCACCCAGTGAGAAGCGCAAAGTTGCGCGCAGCGCGCTACTTTGCTCTCAGGGGCCGATAGCGGCTCGATTAAAACTCGTGACTCTTGTTTGAACTTGCTGTTGTCTGGTTCCCCCTTTCCGTTCCGGAAAGGGGGCTAGGGGGATAGGACGGCGGAGCAGCCCCGACGCTGTCTTTCCGGTCCCCCTTCCCGCGCGGGAAGGGGTTAGGGGTTAGGTTCGTCGCATCGACCACGCGATTTATCGATAGCCGCGCGCGGGAAGGGGGACCGGATCTATGTGACCGAGAGCAAAGTAGTGCGCTGCGCGCAACTTTGCGATTGATACCGGGTGCAGGGGTCACTCCCTGCCGAAGGAAGTATGAAACCCATCGCGGGTTTCATTACAATTAGTTCTTCTAGTTCCTTCATGGGCGGGGCGGCTGCACGAATGGCGGATAACAAACGACTCAGGGTTGGCGTTTTGTTTGGGGGGCGATCGGGCGAGCATGAGATTTCGCTGCGATCGGCGCTGACCGTTATGTCGGCGATGGATCCCGCGCGATATGAGATCGTGCCGGTTGGGATTGGGCGCGACGGGCGATGGTATCTGCAGCGTGACGCGTTGAAACTGCTCGCCGAGAAAACGCCGCATCTGGCGGCGCTCGGCGCGGGTGGCACGCAGGTGACCCTGCTGCCTCATCCGGAGGGACAATCGTTGATCGCGACGCCGGCCGATGGCGCGCGCGGTGACGTGACGCGCACGCATGATGCGATCCCGGATATCGACGTCGTCTTCCCGGTATTGCACGGCACTTACGGTGAGGACGGCACGGTGCAGGGGCTGCTTGAGCTGGCCGGGATCGCGTACGTGGGAGCGGGCGTGCTCGGCTCGGCGATCGGGATGGACAAGGACGCGCAGAAGCGGCTGCTGCGCGATGCGGGCGTAGCGGTGGTGAAATATTTTGCGATCGAGCGCGCCGACTATCACGACACTCCGCAGCTTGGGGTGCGAAGCTCGCGCGAAAACTTGGCTACCCGGTATTCGTCAAGCCCAACGCGTTGGGATCGTCGATTGGGATCAGCAAGGTGAAGCGCGCGGGCGATCTCAACGCGGCGCTCGACGACGCCTTTCAGTACGATCGCAAGGCGCTGATCGAGGCGTCGTGCGAGGGGCGCGAGTTCGAGTGCGCGGTGCTCGGCAACGATCGTCCCGAGGCGTCGATTCCCGGCGAGGTGCTGGTGACGGGCGCGCATGATTTTTACGACTACGAGTCGAAGTACGTCGATCCGGAAGGATCGGCGACGAAGATTCCCGCCGACTTGCCGGCGGCGAAGGCGAAGAAGTTGAGCGCGATGGCGGTGGCGGCGTTCAAGGCGTTATCGCTGCGCGGGATGGCGCGCGTCGATTTTCTGGCGAGCCGCGACTTGCGCCAGATTTACGTCAACGAGGTGAACACTATCCCCGGCTTCACCTCGATCAGCATGTATCCAAAGCTGTGGGAGGCGTCGGGCATCCCGCTGCCCAAGCTGATCGATCGTTTGATCGAGCTGGCGCTGGAGGAGCATCGCGAGCGCGCGTCGCTGAAGATTACGTATCAGCCGAAGCCGTCGGCGAAGGCCGGTGACTGAGCCGATGCGGCGGCTACTGATCGCGACTACGAATCCGGCGAAGCTGGCGGAATACAAATTGATCCTGCGCGATCTGGGAATCGATCTCGACCTCGTGTCGATCGCGGACGTTGGAATATCAGAGAGTCCCGAAGAGACGGGGGCGACCTTCACCGAGAATGCGCTGATCAAGGCGCGGTTCTATTTCGAGCGCGCGCGGATTGCGACGCTGGCGGACGACGGCGGACTCGAGATCGACGCGCTGGGCGGGGAGCCGGGCGTCCGGTCGCATCGATGGCTCGGGTCGGGTGGCGAAGATTCGGACGAGAGCGCTGGTGGCGGAAGTTATTCGGCGGATGAAGGGGGTCGAGGCGGCGCGGCGGACGGCGCGGATTCGCGCGACGATCGCGCTGATGCATGAGGAAGGCGGCGTGATTCGCGAGCGGACGGCGGCGGGCGCAATCGAGGGCGTGATCGGCGAGCGCGCGTATCGCGAGATTCGCACGGGATTCCCGTATCGGGCGGTGCTGGTTATTCCCGGGCGCAACAGTTATCTGGGCGAACTCGGCGACGAGGAAGAGGCGCAAATCAGCCAGCGGCGGATTGCGCTGCTCGAGCTGCGGGACGAGCTCGTACGGATAGCCGGAGGGCGCGCCGCGGGCTAAGATTGCCACGCACAAGGTGAATCACAAGCGCAAGGGCAAAGTCGTCGTGCTGCATCTGGCGGCGCGCTATCCTTTTGCCGGGGTGATCTGGCAATTGCTGCATCACCTGATCGGTTTCCGGCAGCTCGGCCTGGACGTTTACTATATCGAGGATCATCGCGCGTACGTGTACGATCCGACGATCGAGAGCGGGACGCCTGATCCGTCGCGCAATTTGAAAGTCCTGGGCGGCGTGCTCGCGCGCTATGGCTTCGGCGAGCGGTGGTCGTTTCTCGATTCGGCGACCGAGCAGTATATCGGGATGCCGCGCGAGCGATGCATCGAGCTGCTGCGCGACGCCGACATGGTGATCAATCTTTGTGGCGCGACGGAGCCGCGCGCGGAGCATGAGCGCAGCCGCTGCCTGGTGTACCTCGAGACCGACCCGGGAGTTTTTCAGCTCGAACTGGCGCGCAAGATTCCGACGACGGTGGCGTTTGCGAAGTCGCACAAATTATTTTTTACGTATTGTTACAATATCGGCGCGCCCGATTGCCTGCTGCCGACCGCGGGCCTCGATTGGCATCCGGCGCGGCCGCCCGTGAGTCTCGACCAATGGCACCCAGGGGTTGGACCGGCGGAGCCACGCGCGTTTACGACCGTCGGCACATGGCAGAATAACGGCAACGACATGGTGATCAAGGGCGAGACTTACTACTGGTCGAAGCATCTGAATTTCCGGAAGGCGCTGGAGGTCGCGGCGCGCGCGAATCAGCCGATCGAAATCGCGACCAACCTGACGAGCGGTCCCGACTACGATCGCGCGATCGCCGGCGGCTTCACGATTGCGCCGGTGGTGCCGATGTCGCTCGACATCGACACTTACCGCGAGTACATCAGCGGGTCGCGCGGCGAGTTTACGGTAGCGAAGGACATTTACGTGCGGCCGCGGACCGGATGGTTCAGCGATCGCACGGTCTGTTACCTGGCGGCGGGGCGGCCGGTGGTGACGCAGCGGACCGGATTTGAAAAGTTCATTGCCACCGGCGCGGGGCTGCTCGGATTCGACACGGCGGACGAAGCGGTCGATGCGCTCGGGCAAATCAACGCCGACTATCCGCGCCACGCACGCGCCGCGCGCGAGATAGCGGCCGAGTACTTCGACGCGGTGAAAATGCTCGACGAAATCGCAGTGGCCGCGGGGATCTGACGATGGCGCCGACGCCGCTCCAGACGATGCTGCAAATCGACGTGCTGTCGCGCGATTTGCGCACCGTCGTGGAAAGCGTGCTGGTCCTGTTCGGGCTGCTGGGAGCGTTCGCCGTGCGCCGGCGGCGGCGCGCCGTCACCGCGACCACCTTCCTGCTGCTCTCGGGCAGCGCGCTAATCGACGCCGGCTCGCGCTTCATCCCCAACGAGATGGTCGGCCAAAAGGTAGCGGTTGCCGCCTTCGTGCTTTTCCTGTTCGGCGTGATCCGGCTGGTGCTCGAGTTCGTCGATGCGATGACGCGCCGCGGCAAGGCGCACTTCTCGACTATCACCAAAGACCTGCTGATGCTCACGTTGTGGTTCGTGGTCGTGATGGTGGTGCTGTACACCGACTTCGGAGTGCAGCCGCTTTCGATCCTGACGACGACCACGGTCTTCGCGGCGGTGCTGGGCTTCGCGCTGCAGGAGACCCTCGGCAACATCTTCAGCGGCCTGTCGCTCTCGATGGGGCGGCCGTTCGAGCCGGGCGACTGGATTCGCAGCGGCACCCACGTCGGGCAGGTGAAGGGAATCGCGTGGCGGGCGACGACGATCGTGACGCGCGCGAACGAGCGGCTCGAGATTCCCAACTCGGTGATCGCCAAGGACACGCTGTACAACTACGCGACCGGCTACGTGCGCGACGAGATTACGGTCGGGATCAGCTACGGGGTGCCGCCCAATCACGTGCGCGAAGTGGTGCTGACGCTGCTGCGCGACGTGCCGCAAGTTCTGCGCGATCCGCCGCCGGAAGTCCAGGTTGCGGGTTATGGCGATTTCGCGATCCAGTACCAGATCAAATACTGGATCGGCGACTACGGCGCGCAGGAGCACGTGCGCGATCTGGTCGCGTCGAGCCTGTGGTACGCGCTGCGGCGCCACTCGATCGAAATTCCGTTCCCGATCCGCACCGTCCACGTGCGCGATGCCGGCCGCGACGAGGATGAGAAGGCCGACGCCGCCTTCGAGCGCGAGCTGATGACCGACTTGCGCCAGGTCGATTGGCTGCGCGGGCTGAGCGACGAAGAGCTGCGCCTGCTGGTGCCGACCGTCTCGGTGCGCCAGTTCGGCGCGGGCGAGATGCTGGTGCGCATCGGGGAACCGGGTGAGTCGATGTTCATCGTGCGCAGCGGCCGGGCCGAAGTCTTAGGTCAAACTGCCGACGGCCAGGTTCGCCACCTTGCTGAAATTGGCCGCGGCGTTATCACCGGCGAGATGGCGCTGATGACCGGCGAGCCGCGCAACGCCAGCGTGCGCGCGATTACCGATGTGGAAGTGATCGAGATGGACCGCGAGGGCTTCACGCGCCTGTTCAAGGAGCATCCCGACGCGGCCGCCAGCATCGGCGACATTATTGCCGCGCGCAACCGCGACCGGCTGGAAAAGCTCTCATCGGGCGACGCGCTCGACGGCAAAGGCGGGCCGCATCGATGGCTGCTCAACAAGATGCGCGAGCTGTTCGACTTCTGATCAACCCTAAGCGATCGCCGACAGTGCGACTTGAAGCTCGCGCAGGTTGCGCGACGGCACCAGCATCTTCACTTCGCGCGCGTACTGTTTGATCGCGCTGTCGCCGGTGCCCCAGCGCGCGGGATCTTCGGGATTCAGCCAGACTACGGCGCGGCAGCTGCGCGAAATATCGCGAACTACGTCGGCGCGCGCGGGCAAGCGATTGTTGCGGCCGTCGCCCATGATTACGACGATCGTGCTGCGCGTGAGCAATCCAGCGCGGCGCTGCCAGAGCTCGCCGAGCACGCGGCCGAAGTCCGAGCGCGCGTAAAGATCCAGCGCCGGCGTCATTACGAGATGGCCCTCCTCGAAATCCGCCTCCGCCAGATGATCGACGTACACGAAACTGCTGACGCGGCGGAAGCATCCGCGCGCCCCCGCCATCAATTCGAGCATCAACTGCGCGGCGTAGCGGACCGAGCCCGAGATGTCGGCGAGGATGACGAGATCGACGTGGCGCGGACGGCGCGCGCGAAATTTGAGATCGAGCAGCGCACCGCCGCGCTGCATCGCGGCGCGAATCGTGCGCCGGAAGTCGATTCTGCCGGTGTTCGCGAGACGTAGCCGGCGTCCGAGCCGAATCCGAAAGCGGCGAATCAGGGGAGCGAGAGCGTCGCGCGCCTCGTCGTAATCGAGGTCGGAGAAATTGTCAAAAGGCATCCGCTCGATGGCGCGGATGCGCGCGATGAGCGCGGCGTCGATACCGGGCGTGCTCGATTGGTCGCGCGAATCCGCGTCGCCGCGCTCCTCGCGCCCGCGCATCCTATCTGAATTGCGCTGGGCCTCTTCGCCTTCCGCTTCATCGCGCGGTGCTGCTGCATTTTTCTTTGATGGCTTAGCTTCCGACGGCGATGATTTCTCAGCGTGTTCGTTCGCGCGCGCACCTGCACGTGGCTCTTCCGACTGGCGCGGCGGCGATTCGTCGCGCGGCGACGGATTCTCGCCCGGGCGGCCGCGGCCGGCGGCGGCCGAGACCGCGTCGCCGCGTTGATCGGGATGCTCGCCGCGATTTGCCGGTGGCGATGCGAAGAAGTGGTTGAATGATTCGTCGAAGATGGCGCGGTCGGCTTCGTCCTTGATCAGCGCCGCCGCCAGCGCCTCATGCATCCGCGCGCGCTCGAGGCCAACGGCCGCGACTGCGTTCATCGCATCGAGCGACTCCGCGACCGAGATTCTTACGCCGGCATCGCGCAGTGACGCGATAAAGTTGACGAGCTGATCGCGAAGGCGGGCCATCTAATTACGTTGCGGAGTTATCGCCGGCGCGGGGCGAGCGACGAGGCTTTGGATTCCACTTTGGCGCGATCGTCTTCGTGCTTGAGCAGGACGCCAAGGGCTGTGCGCACGGCGTCGCTGTCGAGTTCGCGCACGCCGAGGCGCACGAGCGCGCGCGCCCAGTCCAGCGTCTCCGCAATCGACGGCGGCTTGCGCAGTCCGAGCTTGCGGAGCGCGCCGACGAAACGCGCGGCCTCGGCCGCCAGTTTGGCGTCGAGTTCGGGCACCTTGAGCTCGATAATCTTCCGCTCCTGCTCGGTACCCGGAAAGTCGATGAACAGATGCAGGCATCGGCGGCGCAGCGCTTCGGACAGTTCGCGCGCGCGATTCGAGGTCAGGATCACGGCCGGGCGCTCGCGCGCTTTCAACGTTCCCAATTCGGGAACGCTCACCTGGAAGTCCGAGAGCAGCTCGAGCAGAAAGGCCTCGAACTCCTCGTCGGCTTTATCGACCTCGTCGATCAGCAGCACGACGCGGCTGGGTGCGGTGATCGCTTTGAGCAGCGGGCGCTCGAGTAAAAAGTCGCGCGAGAAGATGTGCTCGCTCAGCTCTTCCCAGCGCAGGCCCTGCTGCTCGTCGGCCTGCATCCGCAAAAGCTGTTTCTGATAGTTCCATTCGTAGAGCGCGCGCGCCTCGTCGAGTCCTTCGTAACATTGCAGGCGGATGAGCTCGGTGTGGAGAATTTCGGCGAGCACCTTGGCGACTTCGGTCTTGCCGGCGCCGGCGGGACCTTCAATCAGCAGCGGTTTTTCGAGCGCGAGCGCGAGAAAGATCGCAGTCTCGACGCGTTCGTTGGTGACGTAGAGCGCGCGCTTGAGGCCGTCGGAGATTTGCTCGTGGGTAATTTGCATGGCGTTCAGGTGCGGTTGATCTTCGGGGCGCGGCGACGCTCGAGGAAAATTCGGGCGCGATGCTTGAGGCCGTCGCGCTCGTCGCGCGGGGTTGCACGCACCTCTTCGGTGTAGGCCGCCAGCTCGACGCATAGCCGCTCGACGTCAACGCCGCCGCGCGCGGGCTTCATGTCGTCGAGCGCGATCATCGCCTGCGACATCAGGTTAATCGACGCCTGCCGTCCGCCGCGCTCGAAGCGCAGGTGGAGCGCCGCCGCGATCTGATTGAACGCGACGATGAGACCTTTGAGATCGTCGGTGGCCGCGTGCGAGGCGGTCTCGAACATCTCGGCGGCGTCGAAATACGCGCCGCGGTTGAAGGCCGCGATTGCGTCGTCGATCGATGCCGCTGTGGAATCGTCGCTCACACGAAAATTATAGCTGCTCTTTTTCCTCGACCGCGCGATACTCGGCCTCGCTCAGCGCCTGCGCCTTGCGCGTGCCGTAACGCTCGTAGAGATCGAACAGCGCCGACTTGTGCGGGCGCACCTTGCTGAGCGGGCACTTCTGGTATTCATCGAGCGACTCGTCGCAGTAGCCCATCCGATTTTCGCCGCACTTGGGCTGCAGGAAGACCGCGATTTCCGGCAGCACGTGCTTGATCTCCGCGCGCATCATCGCGACCATCCGGCGAATTTCCCATTGCGCGCGCACGCACAGGCGCAAGTCGCAGATGTGCAGCATCTCGGCGAAATTCACCATCACGTGAAAATTCGTCGGCGCGGCGTTGGGCAGTACGAAGCGCGCATCCTCGGCCGGAATGCCGGCCTTCAGCGCCTTGGCGTAAAGCTCGGAGGTCTTCGACAGCAAATCGGAGAACTCGCTTTCGAGGCCCGCCCGCGACCATGAATCCGGCAGCACGAAGGCGAGCTTGTCCTGCTTGAATTTCACGTAGCGCTGGCTCTGCTGCTCGAAGCTGATGCCGATCCGATGGCGCACGAACTGATGCGACAGCGAGCGCGAGACGTTGGCGATGCCGAACCAGAAGACGATCTGCTCGAGCGGCGACGCGTGGCCGGTTTTCAGGCGCTCGGTGATGAACTCGCGAATTTTTTCGTGCGTGATTTTCTCGGATTTGATTTTTTCCCAGACTTCGATCGGCGTGTCGGAGGAATAGCAAGTGCGGAACGCCGCGTAGAGTTTCTCGAGCGGCTGCTGCGCGTAGTCGATCAACTTGACTTGCATTTTCGCCTGATTTTCCACGCTGTCCTGACCCCTCCCGCAAATGCCCGCGCGCCTGCCGCCGCCGGCGTCCATCATCTTAGTCCAAGCCGCGGTGTTACCGCATCAGGCGCGAGTGCGCTTAATCCACACCACGTTTCGATTGCGCCGGCCGCTCAGCATTGCAAGATTGCCTGTTCAAGGGGGACGTTATGCGCGCTGTTTCCGCAATCGACTCGGTCTATCAACGGTTCTTCAAGCGATACCTGTTTCGCTTCGACGCCGAATATGCGCATCGGCTGACGCTGCGCGCGCTCTCGATGATGCCGCCGTTTACGCCGCCGCGCGCGCGGCCCGAGCTCGCAATCAAGCTGTGGGGGACGAATTTTTCCAATCCGATCGGGCTCGCAGCCGGGATGGACAAGGACGCCGTTGCGATTCGCGCATGGGAGACGATCGGTTTTGGCTTCGCGGAGTTGGGCACGATCACGCCGCGCCCGCAGGCGGGAAACGAAATGCCGCGGGTCTGGCGAATTCCCGAACGGCGCGCGCTGATCAACCGGCTCGGCTTTCCGAGCGAAGGGATGGAAGCGGTGGCGCCGCGAATCTCGCGGATGCGCAAGGCCGGGATTTCGCTTCGGCTGGGCCTCAACTTCGGTCCGAACAGCGACACTCCGCCCGACGCGGTTGCCGCCGATTACACCGCGCTGATGGAACGGCTGGGGCCGCTGGCGGATTTTATCGTGATCAACGTCAGCTCGCCGAATACGCCGGGGCTGCGTAACTGGCAATCGCCCGAGAAGATGAGCGAGCTGTTCGCCGCGATGCTGGGAAAAAGCGGCGAGTCGGAGCATCCGGTGCTGGTGAAGATTTCGCCCGACCTCGAGCGCAACGAGCTCTTTCGGATTTGCGAGACGGCGCTGGAGATCGGCGTCGATGGAATCGTCGCGTGCAACACTTCGGTCGCGCGCGAGGCGCTCGGTGTTTCGTCGTCGCATCCGGGCGGGCTGAGCGGGCGGCCGCTGACGATTCGCGCGCGCGAGCTGATTCGCGACATCCACACGCACACGCGCGGAAAAATCCCGATCATCGGCGTCGGCGGAGTCGCGACGGCCGAGGATGCGTGGCTGCACATCCGCGCCGGCGCGTCGATGGTCGAGCTGTACACCGCGCTGATTTACGAAGGCCCGGGGGTGGTGGAGAGAATCACGGCGGGACTCGCAGACTTGCTCCGGCGCAACGGATTTCGCTCTATTGGAGAAGCGGTCGGGATCGATAGATAGGTCGAGGCAATGAATTCTGAAAGAATTGTCGATGCGAAGTGGCTGCGGGAGCGTCGCGGCGACGCGGGCGTGATCCTCGTCGATACACGGCCCGCCAGGGATTTCCACGCCGGGCATCTGAGTGGCGCGCGGCATTTCGATCCGTTCCCGTTTCATCATACGGATACGTCGGCGCGCGGCATCGCGGAGTTCGACGCGCAGCTGCAGTGGATATTTTCGGCGCTTGGAATCAGCGAGCGCGAGACGGTGGTGTTTTACGAGAATGAATCGGGGATGCGCGCGGCGCGCGGACAGTGGGCGCTCGAATACGCGGGGCATCCCGCGGCGCGGATGCTCGACGGCGGTCTGAAGGCGGCGGTGGGCGAGAAGTTGGTCACCAACGTCGAGAAGTTCGCGCCGGCGGATTTCCAGATCAACCCGCGCGCGGAAATTATCGCGACCTATCCGCGCATGCTCGAGCAGCTCGGGCGGCGCGACGTGCAAATCTTCGACGTGCGCAGCGATGCGGAATATTTCAGCGAGCGCGTCCGCGCGAAACATGGCGGCGCGATTCCGGGCGCGTACCATCAGGACTGGACGGCGGCGCTCGCCGCCGATGGCACCGTGAAGTCACCGGCCGACCTGCGCGCGCAATTCGAAGCGCTCGGGCTCGATCCTGCCAATGAGATCGTGCCGTACTGCCAGGGCGGTTACCGCGCGGCGCACGCGTACCTCGCGCTGAAAATCGCGGGCTACGCGAAGGTACGCAACTATTTGGGCTCGTGGGCGGAATGGGGCAATCGCGACGATTTGCCGCTGGAGCACCCGCGCCGCAAGTGAGCGAGATGCATGCAGGAGCAGAATCTTGAATCGCGCGCGAAAAAATCGCGCGCTGTTTAAGGACCCTCACCTTCATCCTCTCCCTTTCAGGGCGAGGAGACAGAAATGCCACCGATCCTGATTCTTACCGGCTTTGAGCCGTTTCGCGGGGAGCGGATCAATCCGTCGTGGGAAGTTGCGCGCCGCTTCGACGGCGAGGTGATTGGCGGCTTGCAGATTAAGTCGGTGCGCGTGCCGGTCGGATGCGCGAAGGCGGCGCGGCGGATTACCGGCGCTATTGTGCGCTACCGGCCGCGCGCGGTGCTCGGACTCGGCGAGGCGGGCGGCAGGCCGGCGATCTCATTGGAGAGAATCGCGATCAATCTGGCCGACGAACGCGGCGCGCTCGCCAAAAGCGGCGACCCGGGATTCACGCCGGTGATTCGCGGCGGCCCGGACGCGTACTTCTCGCGACTGCCGCTCAGCGCGATCATCCGCGAGCTCGATCGCAGGGAAATTCCCGCGAGCGTAACGCTGAGCGCCGGCGCCTACGCATGCAACGCGCTGATGTACGCGGCGCTGCATCAGCTGCGGCGCAAGCCCGCTGTCCCGGTGGGCTTTATCCATCTGCCGTACGAGGCGCGCCAGGCGGGGCGTCATCGTAGTATGCCGACGATGGCGCTCGCGATGATGGAGCACGCAGTGCGCATCGCGATCGTCGAAACCGCGCGCGCCGCGCGCTGACGACCTATCCTAACCTCTCCTTGTCCGAGGAGAGGTCGGCGCGCGCCGAAGGCGAGCGACGGGAGAGGTACGACGTGGGCCATCGCGCCGACGCTCATTTGCCTTTTCAGCATGTCCGAAAGTGGTGCTGCTGCTTGACGCTGCTGGGTTGTCGTGCGCTGTACCTCTCCCGGCGACACCGCGCTTTGCGCGGCTTACGCCGACCTCTCCTCGAACAAGGAGAGGTTAGGAAAATCCGGATCGCCTTCGCGCCTACTTTATCGCGACCGCATTCGGCGGCGATGCGATGCCGCCCTCCAGGTTCATCGGCACCGACACCAGCATGCATTCGTAGCGCTTGTCGGCGGCGCAATCGGTTGCCAGTTCCTCGAGATTGAACTGCTCGCCGATCGGCAGGCCCAGCAGGCATAGCGTGCGGTAGTGCAGCGCGCCCTCGTTCTTGAAATCCCACGGCCACGGCTCGACCGCCGGACAATCGGTGCCGACCGCGGCGACGCGATGGTCCCAGAACCATTCGACCATCGCGCTGCTGTCCTCGATGCCGCAAGCCTTGAGTCCCTCGAGCGGCGCCATCGCGGCCTTGTCCTCGGGCGACGCCGCCAGGTACGCCTGCATCCAGCCGGTGCGAATCAGCAGGATCGTGCCCGGCTTCAGCTCGACGCCTTGCGCGACGGCGGTCTCTTTCAAATCGTCGAGGCTGTATTTTTCCGACTTGAGCGGATCGATCGAGCGGCGGTGCGAGATGCGGTAGCGGAACGCATCTAGTAGTACGGCGCGGCCGACGAATTTATTCGCCCATTTGTGGATGCTGAGGCGGCCAGTCGGGCCGTCCTTGATCTCACTGGATTTGACGCCGTTATAAAATGCCTGGTAGCGCGGGCTGCCGACGTGCGCGAGGCCGTCCCACTGGCTGCCCTCCTGTGTGTTGTAGCTGTCGAGCGAATCGTCGAAGCCGAGCAGGCCGAAGCTCTCGAAGCTCATGATGTTGTGCTTGGCCGGGCGCCGCGCGAACAGCGGCGGGTTGGCGTAATTGATTTTCGTGTCGAGCCGGAAGACCGAGCCCTTGCGCACCAGGCGCGCGGCGTCGATCACGCCTTCGGGCGTCAGGAAATTCAGGCATCCGAGCTCGTCGTCGTCGCCGAACACGCCCCACGAAGATTCCTTGGGCTTGTCGGGCTTGATTGGCAGTTCGGAAAACTTTGGAACTTTGTTGAGATCGATTTTCGCTGCCATCGCATCAGCTCCTTGGAGAAAATTTGCAATCTTAGGTTGTTCACGGCTTCCATTCGTAGAGCACGTCGGCTTCGCGCTCCATGTTAGTGGCGCCGTCGGTAAATTTCTTTGCGACAAATCCGCGCGTCTCGTAAAAACGGCGCGCGGGAGCGTTGCGCTGAAACGCCCACAGTTGAAGACCGGCGGGACGAAGACGCTTGGCATGCGCCAGCATCACGTCGCCGACGCCGCGCCGCTGCTCTGCGGGCGCGACGTAAAATTGATCGAGGTCGTTATCGTGGAGCGTCAGCACCGCGACGATTCGGCCCGCATCCTCGGCGACCCAGGTCTCGCGCTCGGGCACCATCTGATGGATCACGAAGGCGCGAATCTCCGCGTCAGTGCCAACGGTCGGCAGATATGCGGCAGCGCCGCGCCGCGAGGCGATATACACGGTCGCTACTTCGGCGGCGTCGGCGCCATTCGCGCGTCGGAAGGAGATAGCCATCGATCTGGGTGTCCGTCCGAAGGCGGTGCGCTGTCAAGGATCGGGATTGACCGGTGAAACCTTTTGGTTCGATGCGTCGTACGGTTTGTGATAATCACCACACTATTGGTTTTTTTGGACCGCAATGGCCGGAAAGGGGCTCGCATGGCTGCACAGCAGGGAATCAAAACGTATTCGCCGGGACGGATCGCGCTTAAGCACGTCTTCCTCCTGATTCCCGCTGTAGTGATTATGGCGGTGACGTTGAATACGGTGTCATGCGGCAACAGCGGACTGCTGACGCCGGTCAACAGCGATTCCAACACGCCGACGGCCACGCCGACGACCGGTACCGGCGCGCTGGCGTTCGTGACCAACTTCAAGGACGGCATGGTGTCGTCGTTCACGCGCAATATTACGACCGGCGTGCTCAAGCTTAGGAGCCAGGTGACCGCGGGCGCGAAGAGTGGACCGAAGGGAGTGGTGGCGGCGCCGAGCGGCAGCTTCCTCTACGTCGCGAACAACGCCGACAACAAGATCTACCAGTTCTCGATCAATCCGACCAACGGCACTTTGACGCCGCTGTCGCCGGCCTCGGTTAACAACGGCAGCGGGTCGGCGCCCGACGAGATTGCGATCAATCCCTTAGGGACTTTCCTATGGGTGACGGGCGCGGGTAACGGGAACGCGGGCAACGGGACGGTTACGACCTACGCGATCAACAGCAGCACCGGGCAGCTCACGAACAACGGCTCGGTGAAGGGATTCAGGAGTCCGTTCGGAATCGCAGTCGATTCGACGAGCTCGTATGTTTATGTCGCCGACCACGTGGCCGGATTGGTCTATTGGTACTCGATTGGCACCGGCGGCGCTCTCAGCATTGTGGGATCGCCAATCCCCGACCTCGGCGTATCGGCCGGCAACCCCGGCTTCATCGCGATCGATCCTTCCGGCACATTCATCTACGTCACGGATCTCACTGCCGGAGTGCTGTCGGTGATTCAAACCACCGCGAGTCAGTTGACGTTCGTCTCCACGGTGCCTGGTGCGTCGGCCAACGGGCCGATCGGAATCGGGTACGCGACCCTCAGCTCGGGCAATTTCATTTACACCGCGAATCAGAGCGCCTCGAGCATGTGGTCGTTCCAGCTAACCGCTCCGGGCACTCCGAGCCTCCCGGTTCCGTTCGGCGCCGGCAACTTGAGTGCGCCGACCGGGTTGGTGGTCGATCCGCAGAACGCGTTCCTCTACACCACCAATCAAAACGCGGGCACGGTAAGCCAGTTCTCGCTGAATCCGACCTGTTCGGGCGCCGCCGGTCCTCCGTGTTTCGTCGGCAATGTGGCGACCGAGAACCCGGCCAAGACCAACAGCGGCCCCTTCGGGATCACTCTGGCGCAGTAGGTCACATGCTGAGGCAGGCTTCGGCGGCGAGCGTGAACAGGCGCTCGCGGATTTGATGGCGGTTCCAGTTGCGAGGGTCCCAGTCGTCGCCGGCTAAGTCGTCGCCGCCGTAGAGAATCTGGCCGAACTGGACGCGGCGAAATTGCGCGACGGCGAAGAACGCCGCCGCTTCCATCTCGACCGTCAGGCATCCTTCGCGTTTGCGCGCGAGCATCCGGGCGCGCGTCTCGCGCAGAATCGCGTCGGTGGTCCAGGTCTTCGCGACGATATATTCCATCCCGTTTCGCCGCAGCGTCTTCTCGATCGCCGCCAGGGCGCGCGGATGCGGCGCGACTTCGCGCGACGGCGGAAGGTAATGATACGACGTGCCCTCATCGCGCACCGCCGAGTTCGGCACGATGATATGGCCGACGGCGATCTTCGAGTCGAGCACTCCCGCGCCGCCGCATGCGATGAACTTGCGCGCACCGAGCGCGATCGCCAGCTCGAGCATCGCCGCCGAGACCGGAGCGCCGACCCGCGGATGCATCACGGCAAGCCGGCGGCCGTTGAAATCGAGCTCGTAAATCGGATGATTGCCGGTTTCCCAACGCTCGGCGTGAATCTCGCGAGCGCCATTGCGGACGAGGTCGTCGATCACGTCCTGGAAAAAACACAGCACGCAGTGTTTGGGGATGTCGAGGCGTTTATACACGCGGCTCGGCTCGATGATCGCAGTCGGCGCGGGATCGTGCTCGATGATGGGGAACGCGCGCGCGCGAAGGCGCTTCGTCGTGCGCGCTGGTGATTTGCGCCGTCGCGATTTCATTTTTTGTGTCACTGAGAACGAAGTCATTATGTCATTCAGAGGTCTGTGAATAAAATTGAGCGCAGCGAATCTTACCTCGCCCGTTGCTTCACGGGAGAGGCGGCCGGCGAGCGCAGCCGCCGGCAGGTGAGGGTACCGCGATTCAAGATGCGAGCGCGCCGCGACGCTGCCTTTCTTTTTTCTTGTCTTTCCGTCCTTGTGTCATTCAGTGCGAAGCGAAGAATCCCGGATTTGACGACGCAGAAGTGCTCGCGTGAGCCGTGGTTGGGGTTGAGTTGGCCGGCGTTCAAAAAGACCGGGATTCTTTGCTCCGCTCAGAATGACACAAGGAACGTTCGCTCAGAATGACACAAAAGAGTGAGCGACGAGCAGCGGGCAACTTGAAGATCAGGATTGCGGGATTGGTTTTGGCGCGGATTCTGCCGCGGCGGACTTCGCGGCTATCGCGGCGGCCTTGGCTTCGGCTTTTTCGGTGGATGCTTTCTGGCGGAGCTGTGACAGCATCGCGCGCAGCTTGCCGGGATTTACCGGCTTCTTGAACAGCGCGCCTTCCAGACCGCGCAGGCGCGATCGCTTCAGGATGTGATCCTTGTCGTAGTAGTACGCCGTCATCAGGATGACCGGCAAGCTCGGCATGTCTTCCTTGACCTTGAGGTAGAAGTCGTAGCCGTCCATCTCCGGCATCACGACGTCGGAGATTACGGCGTCGAGCTTGACGTTGCGCAGGATTCCGAATGCGGCCGACGGACGCGTCGCGCAGTGCACGATACATTTTTCCGCGCGCAGCAGGTCAGCCATCGAATTGACCACCGCGGTATCGTCGTCGAGCACCAGGATCGCCATCCCGGCCAGCGGCGACTGCTCGGTATGCGGCGCGTCATGCGGCCGCGTGTGCACTTTGCCATCTTCGCGCGGCGCCAGGTCGGCCATCCGCTTGCCCGCGAGGTAGTCGCGCGTCTCGTACTCGCCCTTGCGCGTCATCTCGTCGAGGCGGCGGACGATAGCCTGCACGCGTTCGATGGAATTGCGAATCGAGTCGAGGCGTTCGTTCTCGACGACTTTTTCGGCGTCGGTGAGATGCGTCTCGAGGCTTTGCGAGAGCAGCTCGAGGTTGTTGGTGATCGATTCGAGCGGGTTGTTGATCTCGTGCGCGAGGCTGACCGCGATTTCGCCGGCGGTCGCGAGCTGCTGCGCGTGACGCAGGCGGCGGATGTCGCGGGCGAAGCCGATCGAGCCGATTTCCTTGCCCTCGTCGTCGTGGATCAGCGTCCCGGTGATCATCACCGGGATGATCTCGCCGGCCTTGTTGCGGAACTCGGTCTCGAAACTGGCGATACGGCCCTTATCGACCGACGCGCGCATCGCCTTCATCACACGGCGAGCCTCGTCGAGCGACGGATATATGCGGATGCATCCCTCGCCGATGATCTCTTCGGAGCTGTAGCCGAGGCTGGTGCGGGCGCCGTCGTTGTAATAGTTGACGGTGCCGCTTTTATCGACGGCAATAATGATGTCCGGCGAGCTCTCGATGAGACGCTGGAAATATTTTTTATCGAGCGACAACATATTTTGCTGGTTTAATCCTGATTCCGTCCCGACGGATTATTTCGCGGCGCGGAGCCGGAATTTCGGCATCGAGACTTCATCGTTGAGTTTTTCAAACACGACCTCTACCGGCATCCCGCACTTGATGTCGTGCGGCTTGACGCCGAGCAGGTTCGAGACAAATTTGCATCCCTCTTCGAGCTCGACCATCACGACCGCGTACGGCACTTCTTTGGCGAACCCCGGATGATAGAGCTGATGCATGATATTAAAGCTAAACACTTCGCCGCGTCCGCTCACAGGAACCCAGCTCGACGCGGTCGAGTTGCACTTCGAGCAGAGGTCATGCGCGGGGAATCGGAGCGTCCCGCAACTGTCGCACTTCTGGATCATCAGGCGTCCGGCTCGCGCACCGTCGAAGAACTCGCGCATGTCGGGGGTGATAGCCGGGATGGGTTTGCTGATTTCGGGCATCGCAGTTGGGCTTATATTAAAGTTAGACGATCTGGCGGTCAAAATGATTGAAACGACACTATATCACATCACAGGCAGTGACAGCGCGGTTCGCGGCTAATGTTAAGGATGTGACCCCAGCACCAGGGTCGAATGTGTAGCTAGGATACCGCCGTTGCCGGAAACGAGTCCAACGTCGTGTTTTGGCACCTGCCGCCGCCCTCCATCACCACGCATCTGCACGATCGCCTCGGCCACCGGCGTCATTCCCCACATATAGAATGAACTGAGCTGGCCGCCACCGGTGTTCACCGGTAGCGCGCCGCCGGGCTTGATAGCGCCGCCGGCGACGAATGGGCCGCCCTCGCCCTTTTTGCAAAAACCGTAGTCTTCGAGCGTCACGATCACGGTAAACGTATAGCAGTCGTAAAGCTCGCAGAAATTTACATCGCCGAGCTTGATCCCAGCCATCTTGAAAGCGGTTTGCTTCGCGATTGGAGCGCCGGAGACGAGGGTCTCGAGCGGGTCGCCACCCGGATGCCCCTGCCCCATCCCCAAAATATAGACGGGCGGGCGCTTGAGCGTCTTCGCACGGTCGGCGGAGGTCACGATAACCGCCAGACCGCCGTTGGAAACCAGGCAGCAATCGTACAGATGGAACGGCTCAACGACCCATCGCGAGGCGTGATAGTCGGCCAGCGTCATCGGCGCGTCGTGGAACTGCGCGTCGGGATTCAGATTGGCCCAATCGCGCTCGGATACCGCGACGGCGCCAAGATGATCGCCGGTGGTGCCGTACTTGTACATGTGGCGCTGCGCGACGAACGCATACTGGGCGTTGACGCCGAACTGGCCGTAGTGCGCGTTCACGCCCTGGGCAAAGCCGTAGGAGGCGGCCGATCCGCTCGCATCGCCTTTATTCGGCGACGGTGGACGCAGCGGAGCGTCGGCGAATACGCATGCGACGACTTCGGCCATGCCGGCGTCGATCGCCTGCGCGGCGTGCATGATCATCGCGGCCGCAGTCGCGCCCCCGAGGTTCATCGTCGCGGTCAGGCGCAGGTCGCGGATACCCATCGCGTTCTGCAGCGTCGTGGAGGCCATCGGATTGTTGAACCAGGTGATCCCGGGATTGACGAGCAGACCGTCAAGGTCGGAGCGCTGGAGGCCGGCGTCCTCGAGGGCGAGATTGACGGCCTCGGCCGCGAAGCCGACCGGCCCGGGATGATCGAAGTTTTTACCCATCCGGGTCTGACCGAGCCCGGCGATAGCGCATTTAGCTCTTAAAGACATAGCGCTTAATCTCTTACGCTTTTTCGCGGAGGGCATCCAGCGGGCCAAGGGGAAGGATAAATCACTTTATTGAATGCGGAACCCACCGTGGGTTCCGCACCTCCTTGGGCAGGGGGTGACCCCTGCACCGAGTGAAAAGTAACAATCGCAAAATGGCGAGTACGCCATTTTGCTCACCGGGTTCTTTTTTCTGTGTGATTCTTCCTGTGTCGCTTTTCCTGTTGTCGTTCTTACTGTCTCATTCCGTCCTTGTGTCATTCAGAGCGAAGCGAAGAATCCCGGTTCTTTACCTCTCCCCTCGGGAGAGGTCGACGTGAGTCCGCGAACGGCGGGTGAGGGCGCACGCATCCACCACACTGTATGCACCCTCACCCGCGCCGCATGCGCGACCTCTCCCGGGGGGATAACTCACCCAGTGTAAGTTGCGATGTACCAGATGTCGCCGAAACTGTCCTTCACGCCGGCGGCGCGTTCCTGGTAGGGCTTGTCTTCGGGGACCGATATCGGGGTTGCGCCTGCCGCCAGCGCGCGATTGTAGGCCGCGTCTCAACGTCATCGACGTATACATAGATGGAGGCGGGTTTCCCGCCGGGATGGGGCGGGTCGCTGACTTCCATGACAAGCATCGAATCGCCGATTTTCGCCTCGACGTGGGCGCCGTTGCCGACGGGGAGATGCTCCAATTCCACCGCGCCGAAGGCCCTCTTCACCAGTTCCAGCATGTCGAGCCGGCCATAAAGATACGGCCGGACGCTGCCGACGCCGTGGCGGATGTGTCTGGTGGCATTAGACATGCGGTTTCTCCCTGGCGAGAGCCATTTTGGCGGCTTGTATCGCTATTAACCGGGGCAACGTCCTAATAGTTACGGGATCTCTACTAAGGGGCTTGGTTTAATCGCGTTTGCTTCGTATCCTAGTGGGTCGGTTGCCAAGGCGCGCGCCTTAAATCTACAATTGATCGCGGGAGAATGACGAATGGCCGATCCGCTTAGCTTCGAGGCGTTGGCGAGCAGCGAGCATGTGCTGTCCAGCGCGGAAAACTTTGTGCTCTACGTCCTGCTCGAGGCGGTGGCCCGCGGTGCGGGTGGCGCGGGCGGCGGCAGCCGTTTGCCGCTGAATCTTGGCGTCGTCATAGATCGATCGGGATCGATGTACGACGAGCGGCGCCTCGAATTCGTCACCGAAGCGGTTAAATTTCTCGCCGACAATCTGACGGCGGACGACAAGATTTCGATCGTCGCGTTCGCCGACAAGGCCAAGGTCTTGATCACGCCGGAAGCGGCGCGCGACAAGTCGGCGGTCAAGCGCGCGATCGACGATATCGATCTGCTCGAAATCGGCGGCGGCACGCAGATGGCTCTTGGCATGCGCGCGGCGATCGACGAGGTCAAGAAAAATCTGAGCCCCGATCGGCTCAATCGTGTGCTGGTGCTCACCGACGGCCAGACTTACGAAGAGACCGCGTGTATCGACCTGGTCGAGAAGAATCGCGGCGAGATTTCTTTCTCGACGATGGGCGTCGGGGTCGAGTTCAATGAGAAGCTCCTGCAGCGGCTCGCGCAGGACTCCAACGGCAAATATCATTTCATCGGCGACCCGGCCGAGATTCCCGGAATTTTCGAAGACGAGCTCGAGGGATTGCGCTCGGTCAGTATCCGCAACGGGCGGATCGAAGTGACGCTGTCGCAGGGCGTGCAGGTGCGCGAGGCGTTTCGCGCGTCGCCGGAAATTTACGTGCTCGGCACGCCGCTGGTCGGCGAGGATCGAAAAATCGGCTACGAGATCGGCGACCTGCAGGCGGGCGTGCCGGGATCGGTGCTGCTGACGCTGGTGCTGCCGCCGCGCAAGCCGGGACAGGTCAGAATTCTGCAGAGCACTTTTCACTATGAAGTTCCGGGCGGCGCCGAGAGCACCGCGTCATGCGATCTGACCTGCGACTACACGCTCGATCGCACGCTGACCAGCAAGCGCAACGGGCGCGTGATGAACCTGGTGGACCAGGTCTCGATCGCCAAGCTGCAGGCGAAGGCGGAAGAGGAGCTCAAATTGGGCAACGTCGATCGCGCGACGCGGCTGCTCGGCAACGCGCTGCAAGGCACGCAGCGGATGGGCAACGTCAAGGCGACGCAGGCGCTGTCGGGCCTGATCGATCAGATCAAGAAGACGCAGACGCTGCAGACCAAGGCGGCCAAGACCACGCTGCTGCAGGCGCAGGCGGTGGTGCGCAAGACCCAGATGCTCGATCCGGAAGCGTTGAAGGAATTCCAGAATAAAAACTGAAAATGATTTAGGTTGGTGAACGGTACGCAACCGATACATCGAACTCACTTGCGAGGGCTCAGACCATGATCAAATGCGGCGAATGCGGCTACGAAAACATGGACGGACTTGACTACTGCGACGGATGCGGCGCGAAGCTCGCGGCTGCCGCCGGCAGTGCCGCCGCGGCTCCTGCCGCCGCGGCGCCTGAAGCAACGCCGGCCGCTGCTCCCGCTGAAAGCACCGACGGCACGGCCGCGGCAGAGGCTCCGGCGGCCGAAGCGCCCAAGTCGGAAGCGCCGACCGGTGAGATCAAGCCCGAGGCCGCGCCAGAGAGCGCACCCGCGACGACGGCCGCCGCGGGCGCACCATTCAAGGCCAAGCTGTCTATCGTCCGCGGCAGTCCGCGCAAGGGCCAGGAGTTTCCGCTCGAAGACGGCAACAACCTGGTGGGCCGATGGGATCCCGAGACCGGATCGTTTCCCGAAGTGGATCTCGACGCCGACGATCCCGAAGCGAAGATCTCGCGCAAGCATGCGTTGATTCGAATCGACGGCGGCAAGATCACGATCGAGGATATCGGCAGTCTCAATGGCACCTACGTGAATCGTCAGCCGCGGCTGTCGCCGGGAAGTCCGGCCGAGATCAAGTCGGGCGACGAAGTGATAATCGGGAAGACATTCTTAAAGCTGGTGGTAGAACCGATCTCTTGAGCCGTCATCCCCTCCAGTCGTGCCCGCCAGTACGCCGCGTGCGCGGAAGTTAGGGAGGGTTGTAGAAAATCGCCATGAATGCGGGTGAGGAGCTCACCGAGGGCCATCTGCTCGACGGTCGCTACCGCGTCAAGAAGGTGCTCGGCGTGGGCGGGATGGGCCGCGTGTACCTGTCCAACGATACGCGGCTGGCGAACCGGCCGGTGGCGGTCAAAGAGATGATCGTCGGCGACGGCATCCAGGAGAAGAAAGCGATCGACGATTTCACGCGCGAGGCCAACGTGCTCGCGCGTTTGTCGCATCCGGGGATTCCGACGCTGATCGATCACTTCGCCGAGAACGCGCGCCATTACCTGGTGATGGAGTTTGTCGCGGGCGGCGACTTGCAGCATGTGCTCGACAAGCTGGGGCCAAAGGGCAAGCTGGCCGAGGACAAGGTGCTGCGATGGGCGCGGCAGATGCTCGACGTGCTGGATTTCCTGCACGCGCAGAAGCCGCCGATAATTTATCGCGACCTCAAGCCCGGCAATATCATGATCGACAAGAACGGCCGCGCGATGCTGATAGATTTCGGCATCGCGCGCTTCCTGCCGCCGGGCGGGCGCGGCACGCAAATCGGTTCGGTCGGCTACGCGCCGCCCGAGCAGTACATGGGCAAGGTCGAGCCGCGCTCGGATTTATATTCGCTCGCCGCCACGATGCATCACCTGCTGAGCGGACGCGATCCGCAGCTCGAGCCGCCGTTCAGTTTTCCTCCGCTGCGCGCAATCGCGCCCGAAGTTTCGATCAAGACCGCCGACGTAATCATGCACGCGCTCCAGCAGGACGTGACCAAGCGGCCGGCCTCGGCCAAAGAGATGAAGCGCGCGCTGCCGGAGCCGCCATCCGACAACCGGTCGGGACAATTATTGAGCGGGAGCCTGGGAGTGGCGGCGGCGGCCGGCGCGCCGATGCCGAGTCCGGGATCCACGCAATCGACCGTTGTGCTGGGGCAGTCGAATGCGCCGTCGGCGCCATCGCCGCGGCCGATGGCGCCCTGGAAGTCGGCGGTTCCATCCAGGCCGGCGGCGTCTTCGATGCCGACGATCGTGCTGAACGAGCCGGTGGCGGAAAGGATCAAGAGCGGCGGCGTCGCGCCGGGCGCGGGCAGCACGGCGGCGAAGATTGTCGGGCCGCAGATCAAGAAAGCGATCGAGCTCGGCGGCAAGGCGCGCGGCATTATCGAGCGCCGGATCAAGGCGCTGTCGGCCAGCGCGCCGAAGACTTCATCGACGGCCAAGACCAGGGAGCTGAATCCTCCGGCGAGCGCGCCGTCTTTCGGGTCGCGCGCCGGATCGACCGGAGAATCGTCGCCGGCAGACACGAAATCGAGGACCGGGTCGCGAGCGTCGTCGCGAAATTATTCGCCGCCGATTTCGACTGGCGCGGGAGCGGCCGGCCTGTTCCAGCACAATAGCAACGGCGCCGCTGACATCTCCACGGCGCCGGCCAAGCTGGTTTCACGCGGCGACGAGATCGAGTTCGGCCTTTTCGGGATGCGCACTGTGATCGGACGATCGCAGGACGCGACCGACAAGCTCGACATCGATCTGAAGACGCTGGCGCGCGGCGGCGAGCGCGTGTCGCGGCGGCATGCGGAGATTGTGCTGCGCGGCGCGGACTACTTTATCCGCGATCTCGGCAGCATGAACGGCACCTACGTGGCGGGGCGCGGCAAGCTCGGGCGGGATCAACTCTACAAATTGAAGGATCGTGACCAGGTGGTGCTTGGTGGTGCTATATTGCAGTTTCGGAGAGGCTAGCGGCGCATGATCAGGTGTCCCGAATGCGGCCAGGAAGCGCCCGATGACGCGAAATTCTGCGATCGATGCGGCCAGGGATTGTCGAAGGCGGCCGCCCCGGCGGGGCAGTCTTCACCGACCCGCCCGACGCCGTTGTCCGCGGGCGCGTCACTGAAAAACGGAATCGAGATCGCCGCGCTGACGAGTCAGACGTCGATCGAAAATCGCTACAGCGCAAAACGCGTCCGCGACGGCAAGACCGAATCGATCGTATTGCGCGAACGGCTCGGCCCGCAGCCGGCGGAAGCAGTCGTCGAGGAAGCGCCGGTGGTCGAGCCGCCGCCGCCGGCTCCGGCGCCCGCCGAAGATCCCAACGGACCGAGCGCGAAGACGGCGGAACTGAAGCCGCCCGCCGCGCAGACCAACGGGACCGCGTCGATCCCCGCTCAGCCGAAGGCCTCGAGCGCGCCGGCGTCGTCGAGCGCGGACTCGTCGGGCGAAGGCGTGCAGTCGGCGGTCGCCGCGGCCGCGAGTCCAACGGCCGATGCGCTGGAGGAAGCTGCGGAGAATGCGTCGCCGGACGAGGAGAGCGAGGCGGCGGAAGCGGCGGTCGTAGCCGAGACGCAGAACAATCCCGCGAGCGGCGACGGCGCGGATCAGGATGAGGCGTCGGCGTTCGGCGACGATCTCGGGCGAAGTCTTCGGCCGGGTGCTCGCGCTGTCTCAGATAATCAGTCATCCGGCGTTTCAGCGCGCGACCGAAGGATTTGCCCACAACGGGCGCGTGTATCTGGTTTTCGCCAACGAGGAACTAAAGCCGCTGCGCCGCGGTTCACAGAAGATGAGCGAGCCGGAGGCGATCGCGTTCGCGGTGCAGATCTGCCAGGCGATCTCGTTTGTGCATCGCAAGGCGCTGCGCCTCAACGACATCTGCCCGGAATCGATCGCGGTCACGAAAGACGGGCGGATCAAGCTGACCGGACTCGACTACGTCAGCAATGACAACGAGCTGCAGAGCGAGCCGATTTTCAACGACGGCTACACCGCGCCCGAGATTTATCGCGGCAAGAAGGTGGATAAGCGCGCGGATATTTTCTCGGCCGGCGCGATTCTCTACACCTGGCTGACGGGCGCGCGGATTCCGAGCGAGAGCTGGCGCGAGGAGGCGGGTCCGGTGCAATTCTATCCGCCGCACGTGGTCACGCCGCGGCTGGAGAACGCGATTCGCCGTGCGATCGCTTTCAATCCGAGGGACCGCTGGCCGACGATCGACGAGTTCAAAGCCGAGCTGATTGCGCTTGGCGGCGCTGTTCGGCTGCGCGCGGCGGCGATGACCGACGTCGGGCGCGTGCGCGAGCATAACGAGGACTCGGTGCTGGCGGTCGAGTACATGCGCGACTCGATGGTCGAGCCGGCGCAGAGTCATCTGTATGTTGTGGCGGACGGGATGGGCGGCGCGGAGGCGGGCGAAGTCGCTTCCGCAATTGCCGTCCAGAGCATCCGGAGCTACATTGAAGCCCGGCTCGATGCCGCAGCCGGAGAAGTTAAAAACGGAGCGGAGCTGCTGACGGGCGCGCTCGAAGAAGCGAACACCAAAATTATCGAATATGTAGCGAGCCATCCGGAGTCGCGCGGAATGGGTTCGACAGGTGTCTGCGCATTAGTTACCCCGACCGACGCCGCGGTGGCGTGGGTTGGAGACAGCCGTGGATACCTGCTGGAAGGTGCGGCGCTGCGCCAGGTCACGAAGGATCATTCGCTGGTGCAGCGGCTGATCGAGATCGGACAGATAACCGCGGAGGAAGCGCATACGCACGAGCATAAAAATGTGATCACGCGATCGCTGGGCGCGCGTCAGAGCGGACCGGCGGGGGCCGAGGCGATTGCGCTTAAGCTCAAGCGCGGCGACAAGCTGATGCTGTGCAGCGACGGGTTGACGGCGCACGTGATGGACCCTGAGATTCGCGAGATCCTGGGGCGCAACGCGGATCCGTTCGACGCGGCGCGCGAATTGATCGTCGCGGCCAACGCCGGCGGCGGTACCGACAACATTTCAGTGATCGTAGTCTATGCGAGCTAGGCGCGAGCGCCGCGCCGGCGACTGACCAATGGCCACTTCACCCAAAGATTCGCCACAGCCCAACACGGGACCGCTCGAGCCGGGCACGGTGCTGCAGAGCCGCTACCAGGTCCGGCGGCTGCTCGGCGGCGGCGGGATGGGGATGGTGTATCTGGCCAACGATCAGCGGCTGGCGAATCGGCCGTGCGCGATCAAAGAGATGGTCGATCACTTTATCGACCAGGCGCAGCGAATCGAGGCCAACGATTATTTCGCGCGCGAGGCCGACACGCTCGCGCAACTGAAGCATCAGGCGATTCCCGCGATCACCGATCGCTTCGAGCTCGCCAACCGCCATTACCTGGTGATGGAGTACGTCGAGGGGCGCAACCTCGAGGAGGAACTGGCCGCGCGCGGCGAGCCGCTGCCCGAGGGGCTGGTGATCGATATCGCGCGCCAGTTGTGCGACGTGCTCGCGTACCTGCACGGGCTGACCCCGCCGATTATCTATCGCGACATGAAGCCGTCGAACGTGATGCTCAATTCGAGCGGGCGGGTGGTGCTGGTGGACTTCGGCATCGCGCGGCTGTTCAAGGCGGCGCGCAAGGGCACGATGATCGGGACGCTCGGTTTCGCGCCGCCGGAGCAATACCAGGGCATGGTCGATCCGCGCAGCGACATCTACTCGCTGGGCGCGACGCTGCATTACGTGCTGACCGGGCGCGATCCGGAAAAGTTTCCGCCGTTCAGCTTCCCACCGGTGCGCGATCTGCGCCCGGGAGTTTCGGGCAATCTGGCGGGCGCAATCGATGCGGCGCTGTCGTACGAGATGGACGGGCGCCCCGGGCGCATCCAGGAATTCCGCGACATGATGCTCTACGGGCGCGGGCTCGACAGCGCGCGCGTGAGTCCGACCAGCGGCACCGGCGGTCTGTCGCAGTACCAGGAGCAACTCGAGTTCGCCGACGAGCCGGTCACTTATCGCGAGCCTCGCAGCGGAATGCGCCGCACGATCGGGCTGGTGATATTCCTGCTGCTGCTGGGCGGCGCGGCCTTTGGCGGCACCTACCTTTATTCGAATCCCGAACTGCAGCTGCGGCTCGGACTGAAGCCGCTGTTCGACGGACTGCCGTGGAAGCATGAGGAGTTGCTGGCCAAGGCGCGCGAGAATCCGCTGGAATTTTCGTCGCTGACGCTGGCGCTGTCCACGCGCGAGGGCAACGCGCTGGCGCCGCCGCAAGCGCAATTCAACGACACCGACCTGACCAACGCGCGCTACCTGAAATGGACGGCGACCTTCAAGAACCTGCTGGCGGGGTTGGACGGCCGCGACGATAAAATCGAGGCGCGCTTTTACGATCCCAACGGACTTCAGATCGCGTCGAGCGACACTGACTTGTATGTCGGGCCCGCGCAGAAAACTGCCGACTTCAGCGGGGTGGCGCTGATGCCGACGATGACCGACAAACCGCCCGGCACCTACAAGGTGGCGCTCTACTCCGGCGACAATATGCTCTCGCAGGAGAGCTTTATCGTTAATCAGGACCTGAGCGCGAAGAACGCGGCGGCGGCGTCCGCGGCGGCGGCTGCGGCCGCGGCCAAGGCCGACGAGCGCGCGCGCGATGAAGAAGCGCGCAAGCTTGCGATGATCGACGAGCGGCGCGCCAAGCCGCTGCAGCTTCGCGCCATCAACTTTCTCAACACCACCAAGACCGGCACCGCGCTGTCCGGCGCCACCGATTCTTTCAACGTGTCGAAGGTGCTGTTCGTCGGCTGGCAGGTCAACTTCGAGAACCGCCTGTACAAGCTCGAGCCCGGCCAGTACCGCGTCGATGCGGCGTACATCGGGCCGGACGGGCGCACGCTCGGCAGCGTCAACGACTTTCAGTCGGTCTCGCAGAGCATGAAGACGGTGACCTTCAGCGGACGCGTCGGCAACTCGCGCGGCGGCGCGTTTCTGCCGGGAACCTACACGGTTAACTTTTATTTGAACGGCCAGTATTTCGACGCCAAGAGATTTGAAGTGGTCGCCGACGCCAACCCAAGTCCCTACGCCTCATATCCGAGCAGCGGTGGCGGCGCGATCGGCAGCTCGATGGGCAGCTCGGCGCCGTCGGGCGGTGGTCTGCTCGGCCCGACGATCGCGACCGGCACTATCAGCGGACTGCGCAGCGGCGGCAATCCCGAGATGGATCTGCGGCTGCGGCCGCAGCCCAACGGCTTCCTGCAGGGTGAGTTGGTGATACATCAGTCGGGCTTCGGATCGACGTCGATCGACGGCTTCGTGCGCGGCAACCAGTTGCAATTTCAGGTCCCTTACGGCACCGAGACGTACTACTTCGAAGGCCAGCGCCGGAGCGATCAGATCAGCGGCACCTTCGAATCAACCCCATCAGGCGAGCGCGGCACCTGGGTCGCCCGCACGAACTAAAGAACTAATTAAATTTGAAACCCTCCGCGGGTTTCAAACTTCCCCGGCAGGGGTGACCCCTGCACCCAGTACTAATCGCAAAATGGCGAGGACGCCATTTTGCTCTCAGGTGTTTGGGAGGAGGGAACCGGGAATTGCCTCGCCCCAGTTAGGATGTTGCGTTCCGCGCAACCTTTTATTCGCCTCTCCCATTTTGTTGTGGGAGAGGTCGCGCCTCTGGCGCGGGTGAGGGGGAGCTTTTACGGGAGAGGAGGCCGGCGCGCGCAGCCGCCGGCAGGCGAGGGTTCCGGGCTCAAGCTGCACGCATGCCGCGTCACAGTCCGATCTTTGTCCCGCATCACTACCAAACGAAAGCGTGTTATTCTGAACAAGCTCGAAAGGAACTTGATTTGGACCTGCTCGAAGAGGCGGGAATTCCGCCGCCGCGGCCGCCGATTATCACTGCCGAGGATCGCGCGGCGCTGGCGAGCATGGCGCTCGCGCAACGCCAGTTCTACTACGTCAGCACCTTCTTCGCGGGGTTGGTCGCGGGCGCGGTCGTCGCATATTTCATCGGCTACAACGACCTGGTTCTCACCATCGTCAAGTGGGCGCTGTCGGGCACCGGCGTTGCGTTGATTGTGAGCGCGCTCAATATCACGAAGCTGTATTCCTTCAAGTGTCCGCGATGCGGTGGAAATTATTTCTGGGGCTCGCCGTGGGGAATCTTCTGGAAGCAATGCGGCACCTGCGGCTTGCCCCTCAATCTGCCCGACGTGGATCTGACGCCGTGAATTTTCGTACGAACGTTGCAACGCGAGAATTGCGCTTGAACCTGACCTATGCACGCGTAATGCTGGGGATTGCAGATGGCGAGTAACGTTTCCCGCGAAAAACTTCTCTTCTACGCCGCCGCCGGCGCGCTGGGCGGCTTCGCGGCGTGGGGGCTCTCGGAAAGTATCCTCGGCATCCGCTGGGTTTACGGCCGCGACATCTTATTTGGCGCATTGATCGGCGCGCTGATCAGCGCGTTCCTTGCCTCGATCGAGACGCTCAGCGTCGGCCAGATGCGTCAGGCGGCGCGCCGCTTCGTGCTCGGCGGCGTGATCGGCGCGATTGGCGGCGCGGCGGGCTTGCTGGTCGGCGAACTGGCCTTCGACATACTCGGCGGCCTCAACGGCCGCATCCTCGGATGGGGCGTGCTTGGAATCGCGGTCGGACTTGGCGTGGGATCGGCGTCGGGATCGGCGGCGCGGCGGCGCAATGGCGCAATCGGCGGAGCGCTCGGCGGCGCGGTCGGCGGATTCTTCTACCAGAGCCTGACGACCACGTTCCCGCAGGCGTTCGGGCGCGCGATCGCGATCATTATACTCGGCGCGCTGATCGGATTTTTTATCGGACTGGTCGGCGAGCTGCTCAAGCGCGGCTGGCTGATGGTCGTGCGCAGCCAGAGCCGCAACGCGCGCGAGGGCCGCGAGTATCCGCTGCTCAAGGGCGTGACGATTATCGGGCGCGCCGAAGAAAGCGACATCGGGCTGTTCGGCGATCAGTCGGTGCTCGGCAGCCATGCGATCATCCGGCGCGAGGGCAAGAATTTTGTCATCAGTCCGACCGGCGGACAGATTTTTGTGAATCGGCAGCCGGTGGCGGGCCGCTACGCGCTCAAGAGCGGCGATCGGCTCGAGGTCGGCGGCACGCTGTTCCTGTTCCGCGACCGAGCCCAGGCGGCGAATCGATAAGAGGCCGGACCAATCGTGGGGAGCCAGCCGACGTTCAGAATCCGAATCGCGCTCTTCGTCACGACCGCTTCGCTACTGAGTTCTCTTCTCGCGGGATGTTCGACCCTCAGCCGTGGCGGTGGCGCCGCCCCGGTGCCCACGACCTCGGTCCAGGCGCTCCAGTACTACCCGTACCAGGTCAAGGGCTACCAAAACAGTTATCCCAGAAAGACCATCCAGATCCTGATGCCGGCCGACGCGCGCGACGTGGCCGACGTTGGCGCGCCGTTGAACGGCAATCCCGCGATCGGCGTCGTTCAGGACGAATCGGGCAACATTACCGAGCGGCTGTACAGCGCACCGCTCGGCCCTATTCTGCAAGCGGCGATCGGACGGTCGGCGGATGAGGCGGGCCTGAGCGCGTCGCCGTCCAGTGCCGTCACCTACAAACCCGGCGTCGGCAACACCGCCGAGTATGTGCTCGAAAGCAAGCTTCGGCGATGCTGGGTGAAGAAATCCCGCGGCGCCAGCGGCCAGTACGGTCCAATCTGGCGGACGGTCGCCGATATTGCGCTCGATATCACGATTTACAAGCCGCCGTTCAGCGTGCCGTTCTGGAGCGGGAGCACCAACGACACCTACTACGACCCGCCGGTCGGCTCCTTCGGCCTCGGATCGGAGGACGAAGCGGGAATCTACGACGATCCGGGCGAAGTGCTTTCGGTCGCGCTGACGCGATCGGTGGCGGCGATTTTCCAGCGCCAGGACTTGCGCAATCTGATGCTCGAAGACGACATGAAGTCGCATTAGCCGCGCGGTTTCGGCGCGGTCTTTGAACAACCGGTATGTTGGAATAGCCTAGATCGAACGCCCGTATGCCAAGAGGAAGGCACGCTTGATGGAAATCGGATTCGTTGGTCTCGGCAAAATGGGCATGAACATGGTCGAGCGGCTGCGGCGCGACAATCATCAGATCGTCGCGTTCGACCTCGACGATGCGAAGAGCAAAGAAGTCTCGACCTTCGGCGCCGACGGCGTCGGCTCGCTCAAGGACCTCGTCGCCCGGCTCAAGCCGCCGCGCGGGGTGTGGGTGATGGTGCCGGCGGGCGATCCCACCGAGAGCACGATTAGCCAACTGGCGGAATTGCTCGAGCCCGGCGACGCGATTATCGACGGCGGCAACACCAACTTTCACGACGACGTCCGCCGCGCCGCGCTGCTCGCCGCGAAAAAGCTGCACCTGGTCGATGCGGGCACCAGCGGCGGCATCTGGGGACTCAAGCTCGGCTACTGCCTGATGATCGGCGGCGACAAAGAAATCTTCAAACGCTACGAACCGATCTTCAAGACACTCGCGCCGGCCAACGGCTACGAACACGTCGGCGGCAACGGCGCCGGGCATTACGTGAAGATGGTCCACAACGGAATCGAGTACGGGCTGATGCAGGCGTACGCGGAAGGCTTCGAGGCGATGCACAAGTCGGACTACAAGCTCGACTTGACGAAAATCGCCAGCCTGTGGGGCAAGGGCAGCGTCGTGCGATCGTGGCTGCTCGAGCTGACGGCCAATGCGCTCGAGAAAGATCCCGGGCTCAAGCAAGTCCGCGGCTACGTCGAGGATTCGGGCGAGGGCCGCTGGACGGTACAGGACGCAATCGACAAAAACATCTCGATGCCGGTGATCACGATGGCGCTGTTCACGCGCTTTCGATCGCGCGCCGACAAGGGCGAAGGAACCTTCGGCGAGAAACTGCTCGCCGCGCTACGCGACGAGTTCGGCGGCCACGGCGTGGTCAAGGAATAAGGGATCTAGAGGGTTAGTAATTTATGGCTGTGGCTGCAAATAGAAGCGTCGATCTCAATCACCTGCACCCGATCAAGGAGCGCAATCAGTACGAGCCATGCATCGTGGTGATTTTCGGCGGCGCCGGCGACTTGAGTCATCGCAAGCTGATTCCGGCGTTGTACAACCTGTCGCTCGACGGCGAATTGCCCGAGAAGTTCGCGATCCTCGGTTTCTCGATGGAGGATCTCGACGACGAGAAGTATCGCGCGTTCGCGCTCAGCGGCATCGAGCAGTTCTCGCGCCGCAAAGTCGAGAAAGAGCATTGGGCGAAGTTCGCGCCGATGCTGCATTTCAATCGCGGATCGTTCACCGAGGCCGCCGACTACCAGAACCTGCGCCGTCGCTGCGAGGCGATCGACGCCGAGCGCGGCACCGAGGGCAATCGCGCTTTCTACTTCGCGATTCCGCCGGCCTTCATCGACACCTGCTCGGAAGGATTGACCGCGGCCGGCATGATTCATCCGCCGCAGAAAGGGCATCCGTTCACGCGCGTCGTGGTCGAGAAGCCGATCGGCTCCGACTTCGCCAGCGCGTCGGAGATCAATGCCGAGCTCGCGCACCATTTCGACGAGAGCCAGATTTTCAGAATCGATCACTACCTCGGCAAGGAAACCGTCGAGAACCTGATGGTGTTGCGGTTCGCCAACGCTATTTTCGAGCCTATCTGGACGGCGCGCTTCGTCGATCACGTGCAAATAACCGTGGCCGAGGCCGAGGGCGTCGGCACGCGCGCGTCGTATTACGATCACGCCGGCGCGCTGCGCGACATGGTGCAGAGCCATCTGCTGCAGACGCTTTGCATGATCGCGACCGAGCCGCCCAACACCACCGGCGCCGAGTCGATGCGCGACGCCAAGCTCGACGTGCTGCGCGCGCTGCGTCCGCTCGGCGACGAGGATATCGAGAAACGCGTCGTCCGCGGCCAGTACGGCGAGGGACTCATCGGCGGCGTGCCGGTCAAAGCCTATCGCGACGAGGAGCACATCGCGCCCGATTCGCAAATCGAAACCTTTGTCGCGCTGCGATGCTGGATCGACAACTGGCGATGGGCCGGCGTGCCGTTTTACCTGCGCACCGGCAAGCGAATGCCCAAGCGCTCGAGCGAGATCGCGATCTACTTCAACAACGTGCCTCGAATCCTGTATAACGCAAATCCACGCGCGCCGTTGGCGCCCAATATGCTGACCATCAGGATTCAGCCCGACGAGGGGCTCGCGCTGCATATCATGTCGAAGGTGCCGGGATCGGCGACCAAGCTGCAGCAGGTCAAAGTTGATTTCCACTACGTCACTTCGACGCCGGAGGCCTACGAGACGCTGCTCAACGACGTGATCGTCGGCGATCAGACGCTCTTCATGCGGCGCGACACGGTTGAGGAAGCGTGGAAGTTCGTGCAACCGATCCTCGACGCGTGGGAACAGTCGCCGATGGATCCGCCGGTCTATGCGGCGGGATCGTGGGGACCGCTCGAAGCGGCGCTCATGATCGCGGCCGACGGCCGCACTTGGCGAACGTTGTAGGAGCAATGCGGATGAGCGGCGGCATCACACTCACGCGGCATATCATGACCAAGAGCGCGACGGCGATTGCGGCCGCGGATCTTGCGCTGATAATGGAGCGCGTCGAGCTGATCGCCAAGCGCATCACGCGCGAGCTCGCGGCGGCGTCGCTCGGCGGCGAGCTCGGCTACACCGGCGAGACCAACGTGCAGGGCGAGAAGGTCAAGAAGCTCGACCAATGGGGCAACCAGGTTTTCCTCGACGCCTTCGAGCACGGCTACCCGGTATGCAGCCTCATTTCCGAGGAAATGGATGAGCCGCACCATTACTCAGTCAACTGCCGCGACAATAGCTACTGCATACTCTACGATCCGATCGACGGGTCATCGAATACCGACGTCAACGGATCGCTCGGCACTATCTTCGCGGTCAAGAAACGCGCGCCCGGTCACAGCCAGGGGATCGACGACATCCTGGTGCCGGGAAGTCAGCAGGTCATCGCGGGCTATGTGCTATATGGGCCGGCGACGCAACTGGTGTATAGCGCGGGCGCCGGCGTCGATATCTTTACGCTCGATCGCACGCTCGGCGAGTTCATTCTGTGGAAGGAAAACGTGAAGATGCCGCCGCATGGCGGCACCTATGCCGTCAATCAGGCCAACGCGGGCAAATGGCACGAAGGCGCGCGCAAATTCCTCGCGCATATAACCAGCCGCAAAGACAAGCGCACCAGCTACTCACTTAGATATTGCGGCGCGTTCGCCGCCGACTTCCATCGATGCATGCTCGAGGGTGGAATCTACATGTACCCCGGCGAAGTTGCCGAGGGCGGCAAGGCCAAGGGCAAATTGCGCCTGATGTACGAGCTGGCGCCGCTGTCGATGCTCGCCGAGCAGGCGGGCGGTCGCGGCTCGACGGGCAACGGTCGAATCCTCGACATCGCGGCGGCCGCGATCCACGAGCGCCATCCGATTTACATCGGCAGCGCGGAGGAAGTCGCGATGGCCGAATCGTTCAAAGTCGAAGGCTAGCGAAGAATCGAGGTTCCTGATGGATGGGCTCATCCTGGCCGGCGATGTCGGCGGAACCAAAACCCAGCTCGGGCTCTTCAAGCATTCGGCGGGCGCGCTCGAACTTGTGCGCGAGCATCGCTACGCGACTGCGGATTTCGGCAGCCTCGAAGCGGTCTGCGCAGATTTCCTTGGCGCCAGCGCGACGGTGAATGCCGCCTGCCTCGGCGTGCCCGGCCCCGTCATCGACGGCAATGCTCACGCCAGCAACGTCGCATGGAAACTCTCGAGCGCCACCCTGTCGCACGCGCTGAAGAACGTGCCGGTGCGCTTGATGAACGATCTGACGGCGACCGCCTACGGCATGGTGCATCTGATGCCGGCCGAGTTTGCGGTACTGCATCGCGCCGAGGATCCGCCCGCTCACGGCAACATCGCGGTCGTCGCGGCGGGGACCGGGCTCGGCGAAGCGGCGCTGGTCTGGGAGGGCGACGAAAACAAATATTACGCGGTCGCGTCCGAGGGCGGTCACAGCGATTTCGCGCCGCATGGCGGGGAGCAAATCGAGTTGCTGCGATTTCTCACTGGCGAATTCGGACACGTCAGCTACGAGCGCGTCCTCTCGGGTCCGGGTCTTTGGAATATCTATCGATTCCTGCGCCGCGAGAGCCGCGCCGAAGAACCAGGTTGGCTGCGCGACGAAATCGCCAAGGGCGATCACGCGGCCGCGGTGAGTGAGGCGGCGATTGCGGGGCGCGACCCGGTATGCGTTCACGCGCTCACGATGTTTTGCGATATTTACGGTTCCGAGGCGGCCAACCTCGCGCTGAAAGTCCTGGCGCTCGGCGGTGTATATCTGGGCGGAGGAATCGCGCCGAAAATTTTGCCGATGCTGACGGGCGGCGCGTTCGTGAAAGGATTTCTGGCGAAGGGCCGGCTGAACGAGATTCTCAAGCGCATCGAAGTCCGCGTCTCGCTCAATCCAGCCGCCGGCCTGCTCGGCGCAGCCCACTATGCGGCCGCGATGTTGTGATATAGGAATGCAAACTGCGACGACACTCCCGAAGGGAGACCATGGGTGATGATGACCAAGCGCGTTCGAGAAATTCTCAGCTATTACGATTCCGATAACGGCAGTGTGCGCAACAACCTGTCGCGGATGCTCAACCACGGCAAGCTCGCGGGCACCGGCAAGTTCGTGATCCTGCCGGTGGACCAGGGCTTCGAGCATGGCCCGGCTCGCAGCTTCGCGATGAATCCGGCTGCGTACGACCCGCGCTATCACTTTCAGCTCGCCATCGACGCCGGCTGCAACGCGTTCGCGGCGCCGCTCGGACTGCTCGAGGCAGGCGTCGCCGAATACGCCGGCGAGATCCCGCTCATCCTGAAGGCCAATAACCACGACGTGCTCAATGACGAAAAAGATCCCGCGCCCTCGATGACCGCCAGCGTCAAGGACGCTTTGCGCCTTGGAGCGGCGGCGATTGGACTTACGATCTACCCGGGATCGACGCAGGAAAAATCGATGTACGAGGAGGCGCGCGCGATGGGCGAAGAGGCCAAGGCCAACGGGATGCCGCTGGTGATCTGGTCGTACCCGCGCGGATCCGGCATCAGCAAGCAGGGCGAGACCGCGCTCGACGTGGTTGCGTACGCGGCGCAAATCGCGGCGCAACTGGGCGCCAATATAATCAAGGTCAAGCCGCCGACTGCTTTCATCGAACAAGCGGAGGCCAAAAAAGTTTACGACGCGCAAAAAATTCCGCTCGAACCGCTGTCGGCGCGCATCGCGCACGTTATGCAGGCCGCGTTCGCCGGCCGCCGCATCGTGATTTTCTCGGGCGGCGCGAAGGAGACCGACGACTCGCTGCTCAACACCGTCCGCGGGATTCAGGCCGGCGGCGGCTACGGATCGATCATCGGCCGCAACAGCTTCCAGCGTCCGAAGCCCGAGGCGATCGCGCTGCTCAACAAGGTCATCGACATTTACAAAGGCTGATCGCGCATGAAGTACAGCGAGTACCAGCATCTCCTGTTCGAGCGGAAGGACGACGGCATCCTGCTCATCACGATCAACCGCCCCGAAGTTCTCAACGCCACCAACAGCCGCCTGCACTGGGAGTTGAGCCGCGTGTGGCTCGACATCGCCGACGACGACGAGACCAACGTCATCGTGATCACCGGCGCCGGGCGCGCGTTCTCCGCGGGCGGCGACCTCGAGATGATCAAGGAGATGGCGTCGGGCGCGGCCAACGTCGGCAAGGCGTGGAAGGAAGCAGGCGACATCGTTTACAACATGATCAATCTCGACAAGCCGATCATTTCGGCGATTAACGGCGTCGCCGTCGGCGCGGGCTTGGCGGTCGCGTTCATGGCGGACATCAGCATCGCGTCGGAGTCGATGCGCATCACGGACGGACACTTGCGGCTCGGCGTCGCGGCGGGAGATCACGCGGTGATCGTATGGCCGCTGCTATGCGGCATGGCCAAGGCGAAGTACTACCTGATGACGGCGGATTTTATCGACGGCAAGGAGGCCGAGCGCATCGGGTTGGTGAGTCTGTGCGTGCCGGCCGACCGCTTGATGGACAAGGCGATGGAAGTCGCGCACAAGCTCGCGCGCGGCCCACAGCAGGCGGTGCGATTCACGAAGCGATCGCTCAACAACTGGCTGCGCGTCGCAGGGCCGGCTTTCGACGCATCGCTCGCGATGGAGATGATGGGATTTTTCAGCGCCGACCTGAAAGAAGGCGTCGCCGCATTGCAGGAAAAGCGCCAGCCGTCGTTTCCAGGATTTGTCAAACCGAAATCGTAGGCTGCTCCCAAGCTTATGCGGCGACTCGCACCACGGCGCGCGAGCGGGAACGCGGCTTCGGCCTGATCCGGATTTCCACGTCCTGGTCGAGCGCGGCGAGAAACCTGATCATTCGGGAGATCGAATAGCCGCGAGTTTTTCCGTTCATCAGAGCGCAGACCTTGGGCTGATCGATGCCGAGGACGCGGGCGGCGGCGCGCTGGCTCAACTTTCTTGCACGAATGATCGCTATAATGCGGCGAAGCAGTTCGGTCTCGATCGCAAGATCGTCAGCGTTGGCGAAGCCGAGATCTGCGAAGACATTTCCGCTGCCCTCTACCCACTTTTCGTCGCGTGATTTTGCATCGCCCACTTCAATCTCTCCTTGATCAGGTTCACGTCAGACCGCGCCGTCTCGATTCCCTTTTTCGATTTCTTTTGGAAGACGTGGAGCACGTACACGGCTTGCTTGAAGCGAACCGTATAGACCGCTCGATAAGAACCCGATCATAGTCTTCGACAATCTCCAGAATGCCTCCGCCCCCGAAACCCTTAAGCGGCTTCGCTGCGGGATGCTTGTCGCCGGCCTGCGCGAACTGCAACGCCCGCCCAAATTCTTGCTTGACCATTTTCGGGAAGTTGCGAAGCTCCTGAAGCGTCTGCGGCGCCCAAATGATCGGCCGCAGCGATGCCAATTCTAGCATCGCCGTCTTCTTCGGATCAATCGTTCGCGGCATCGCCAAGACTCTTCATGAACTGTGCAGCGTCCTCAACCGCCCTGGATACCTTAAGACGGGGTTTCGCGCCCCTTTTGAAGAGACGCGCATTTTGAAATACTATGCAGCGTTTGGAACAACCCTAACCTGAAGCGGGGAAAACAATGTTGAGGAAGAAATTAGCGCTTACGGTTGCATCGGCGATGCTCGTGACGACGTTTGCGTTCACGGCCGGTGCGCGGCCGGCATTCGCCGCCACCAAGGTCGATTGCGACGCGGTGATGAACGAGGTCAATAGCGGTAAGAAGGCCAAGGAAATCGCCACCGACCTGAGCATCTCGACCTCGAGCGTTTATCGCTGCAAGCGGCACGCGAAGGAAGCGGCCAAGGCCGCAAACAAGACGTTGCCGTCGGCGGCCCGTTCGGCCGCGATGAGTGCTCCGTCGCCCGCGATGGCAGCGCCCGAGCCGGCTGCTTCGCCGAAGTAGGACTTCGCATCTCGACGTATCGCGAGCCGCCATGGCTCGCGATGCGTCTTGCTGCACGCAAATCCGGGTGGCGTGAATCGCGATGCCGAAATGCGAATTGTGCGAGCTGCGTGATTACACGCAGCGCTATGCCGACTTCGTTCACCCGTTCAAATTTTCTATCCTCGATTGCGATTCGTGCGACACTCCGATGGCCGTCCTCGGCGACCATCGCGCAGTGCCGACTGACGAAGAGCGCGCGTTCATGATCGAGGCGCTGTCGTTGGTCGCGCGCGCGAAGTACGGCGCCGATAAATTCGGCATTGACGACGTGATGCGGCAGATTCCCGACCACTGTCACATGCACGCCCGCCCTATTCGGCGCTGGCAATATTAGCCGCCGCAGCGCGCCCTTCACGCCCGCCAAACATATTACGGCGCGGTTTCGCGAGTTTTACCCATTTGGTAAGCGCCTCATCTTGTGCTATATGCCCGCCGTTACGCGCGTTGCTCTGGGGAAGTGGCAACGCCGGCCGGAGCAGGCTTTGTGGGGGCGGCTCCGGCCCGGTTCCCTTCAGGAGGTACGGGGGAAATGGCTAACGGTACGGTCAAGTGGTTCAGCCCGAAAAAGGGCTACGGCTTCATCACGATGGAGGACGGACAGGAAGTATTCGTCCATTACAGCGCCATCGGTGGAGCGGGATTCCGCTCGCTCGAACAGGGCGAGCGCGTCGAGTTCGAGGTCGCGCAAGGGCCGAAGGGCTTGCAGGCTTCAAACGTCGCCAAGGGATAGGCGCGCGGGGGATTTTCAGGGTAAGGGGGGATCGTTTCGACTTCCGATGACTCGGAGCGCGACGCCTATGCGCCGTCGCACCGGCGTGTCCGCGCGTTTTGTGCTATGACGCCCGCATGAGTGACGCTGTTCCGCTCGGCAACCGGCTTCGATTCGGCACGATGGTCTCGACTTCGAGTCGCGAAGAGGCGACCCGCGGCCTCGAATCGATCGCGCGATGGGGCTACGAAGTGCTGTGGGCGCCCGATCACGTCGCCTTCACCGGGCCGGTCAACGATCCGCTGACTACAATCGCCTACCTGTCGGCGCTCGAACCCAAGCTCACGTTCGGCACCAGCGTCTATCTGCTGCCGCTGCGGCATCCGGTGCCGGTCGCCAAGATGGTCGCGACGATCGACCGTCTGCTCGGCAGCGGCCACTTCATCTTCGGGGTCGGCGTCGGCGGCGAGTTCCCGCGCGAGTACGAAGCCTGCGGCATACCGATCCACGAACGCGGCGGGCGCGCGACTGAAGCGATCCAGGTGATGAAGCGGCTGTGGAGCGGCGAGCGCGTCGAGCATCGCGGCAAATATTTCAGCTTTGGCGAAATCACGATGCAGCCGCGTCCGAAGACTCCCGGCGGCCCTCCAGTCTGGATCGGCGGACGCGCCGAAGGTCCACTCAAGCGCGCCGCAAGATTCGGCGACGGCTGGATGCCCTACGTGGTGACGCCGGAGCGCTTCGCCAAGGGTCTCGATTTCATCGGTGCGGAAGCAGCGCGCGCCGGCCGCAAAATTACGGAGTTCGGCACCTGCGTCCAGATATTCTGCACGCTGGGCGAGAGCGTCGAAGCAGCCCACGCGATCGCCGGAAAATTCCTGAGCAAAAGATACGCCGTCGATATGAACGACGCCGCCAAACGATACGGCGCGCTGGGCCGCCCCGCCGAGGTAGCCGCGAAAATCAATGAGTACATCAAGGCCGGCGCCCGCGACATCGGCATCGACGCCGTCACGCATCCGTCCGAACGCACCGCGCAGTTGGAGCAATTCGGCAAGGAAGTAATCCCGCTACTGTGCCTGTAGCCGCGATCACTTTAACTTGCGCAGAATTTCCCTCGCGTCCTTGTAGATGTCGGTTTGGCCAGTCGCCGCTTGCTGGAGGATTCGCATGATCTCGTACTCTCCCAGCGCCCGATAGCTTTCAAATTGCGACTCGGTGAACCATTGATCGGCGGTGGATTCATGCGGAAAGTCGCGATGTTGCCGTTCGTAGCTGGCGACGTCTGCCGGTTCGTCGCCGCGCATGGTCGGCTTCACGTAAATGAGATTGCCGTCTTGCGCGCCGCTATCTTCGGAGTCGTAATGAATCTTTCCGACCGCGCAGTAAGTGGTATGGCCGCCGTCGGCCAGCTTGGCCAGGGTCGGGAAGCTCGGGAAATCGATCGGGATGCCGAGATCGATTCTGATCTTTCTGATTGCGTTGCCGAGATTGTCAAAAGTGTAGCCGGCATCCGCGTCGGCATCGATTACAACGATCGTATGGCAGCGCCGCAAAACCATCTCGTACAGGCCGAGGTTCTCGAAGTGGCCTCCATCCGAGAGATACACGTACGGCTTCTCGTCGCTGGTGCGGCCGAAGGCTTCGTCGGCGAGGTATTTTATCCCAAAGGTCGGTTGCGCCCGCCTGAAGGTCTTGTTGCCCGCCGGACCGGGATTCCCAAGCCACCATCCCAGCCTCACGTTCAGCAGCGACAACAGGATCTCTACTATCGGCGAGGAGTTGTAGCCCATGTTCGGGCTGACGGCCGCGCCCGAGATTGCCGTCGCGGTGCCCAGCGTGATGCCGGGTCCCGGCGTGCCGTGCATGAATGGCGGCGTGCTGATGCTCGCGCAGTCGGCCGAGTGGCGATAACCGAGACGGAAGCTTCCGGTGTGGAGGGGCGTAACCGTGAAACTCTCGGCCTTGCGCTCCTGCCATGCCAGCTTGTTGGAAATCGGCTCGACCAAATTGAGCGTGATGTTCACGAACGGCATGAGTTTGCGCGGGCTGTCGCTTTTCTTCTGCCACAGAAGAGACATCGCGACATTGTCGTCGGGATCGAAACCGGTGAACGGATTCGGTTTGCGCTCGCCTTTGTCGCGCGATGCTCCCAGGTATGCTCGAATCAGGCGGTTCCTGTACATCGCGTGCAGCGAGTATTTGTTCACGTCGATGAAGGCGGACATCAGCAAACCGATCGCGGCCATGGAACCGATCGCGGCCAGAATCATCCAGCCTGAGAATTTGCTTTCGACGATCATCGCGTGGAGATCGGGATTCGGGTGCGAGAACAGCGCCGTTATCCGCGCCGCTACATCGATCGCGGCGAGCGCGAGTGCGCCGAGGATGAGTACGATTGCGATCGCGCCCAGGATTGGCAGCAGTTTTGTGGCTAGCGCCGATATTTTCGAGGGCGACTTCTTATCGGGGCTGACCTCGGTCAAGCCGCTCCAACCGACGATGGTGGTGACGGCCGTGGCGAGCGCGCCGCCCAATGCCCAAGCCTCTCGCCAGAAGCCCGGCGTAACCAGGGCGACCGGTCCGAGCAGCGCGATGGTCCCGAGCGCGGCCCATCCGAGCGCCGCTATCAGCACCCACGCACCCATCCGCGCCCAGTACTCCCGATCCTCGTCGTCGGTCCAGAAGGTGGCGAGTCCGGAAAAGATGGTTCCGGCGATCAGCACGACGATAAGGACGGTCGGCGGTCCGAGGCAGACAAAAAACTTCTGATTGTGCTGGAAGGCCGCAGTCAGCGGCGAATGAAGCATTACGATCAAGAGGAAAGACCCGCCGAGGATACCGCTCAAAAACGTCGCGACCAAATCCAACGGGAACCACGCACGGAGCCTGATCGAGTAGCCGAGCCACGCCAGTATCGCCGCGCAGCCGCCGTATGCGACCAAATCCAGAGGCCACGCGCCCGCTCCGCCGGCGCTTAGATGGACGTGCCATATGTATTCGGCCAGCAGAAAGCCTGAGGCTATCAACGGAGCCAGAAAATAAATCGCAAAGCTCCCCTGCCCGCGCCGATTCAGCCATGGACGCGCCGATTCCTCGAGTCGATCGGCTCGGCTCGGCCGCGCGAGCCCCTCGTAAAACGCCGCGATCGCCAGAAAAAGCACGGCCAGGAGGAAACAGATCAATTTTGCGGTGCCGGATGGAATGCGAGTCGTCAGAGCGGCCAACGGCTGCCGCATCGCGGCGACCAGCACATAGGGGACGGCGAGAATCGCCATCAGAATCGGGAGCATCACCGTCCAGTTGAGCAGCAGGTTGCGGAGATAGATCGCGACCAGCGCCCACGTATCGGCGGAGAGCAGTCCGGTGCGCGGCGTCAGATAGTTACTGAAATTGCGTAGATAGAAAACCGGGTCGGGCTCAGGCTCGAGCTTCGACCTCGGCTGTTGAGCCGACGGATCCTCGGGCTTCAGCTCGGCGATCACGCCAGCGAGACCTTTGGGGTTCCAGTACGTCCACGCAGCGAGCCAGCCGCCGACATATCCGCCGCCCGAGACGGTCGAGAGGTAATCGAATTTCTCGAGCAGGCCGGCGCGTGCGAGACTCTGAATGACGCCCAGGCAGAACGTCGCGCTGCGAATGCCGCCGCCCGAAAAGCACAGCGCCGAGAGTTCCGCGTGATGAAGTTCGCCGATGACCTCGGGCAAAATCTTGTCGTCTGCCGGCCGGACGGCGCCGGCCAGCGCGCGATCCAACAGTGCGCGATTCAGTTCGATCACCTTCGATTCGGGCAGACTCGCAGGCTTCTCCGGAATCTGCTCTTTGATCCATTGCGACTCGGGTAAATCGGGAAAGGCTTTGTAAAGATCGGGAGTAGCGAGCAGGCGATTGAGCGTATCGGCATCGTAGCCGAGACTGACCTCTTGCGAGCCAGCTTGCCGAATCGTCTCCGCCGCGAACGCCTTGACCGCAGGCATCAACAGCGTCTTCAGTTCCGGCACGCTGCCAATCAGGTCCGGTCTGCGATCCTTGAGTTTTTCTGTCAGCCGTTTGAGATCGAGCACGTCGCCGGAAGAGAATTGATACTTCGTGGACTCGATTTCGCGCGCTTCGCTCAGTGGCGCTTCGACGATACGTTGTTGTGCGACGAGCGCCTCAACCACTGCTGCCGGCTGAGGCTGCGGTCTCGGCGCCTCGGCATCTGATGCCGGCGGAGGTCGCAGCGCCGCCAACTCTTCGCGCAGCACGAGCCATAACGGCAGTGGCCATTCCATTGTTATGCCCCCCGCGGAAATCTCTAACGAAGCGGCGCGGGTAGTGCTAGGTGGTCGCCGAGTCCGCGCGGCCATGCGCGGTCCCAGCGGCCGTCGTGGAGGCGCGGGAAGACCGGCTTGCGCAGCGGGCGTTTGAAAGCGTCGGCTGGATAGCCCATCGGCACCAATGCGATCAGTTGGTACTGCTCGGGCACGCCGAGGATTGCCTTGGTCTCGGACTCTTTGCTGGTGAGCATCGTGGTCATCGCAGTGCCGACGCCGAGCGCGCGCGCGGCGAGCATCATCAGTTCGATCGCGGGGAAGATAGAGCCGTAGGTCGCGCCGAAGTTGAAGAGGTCGGCGGCAGTGCCACGCTCGACGCGCATCTTCGGCCGATCCAGAAAGACCACGACATGCACCGGCACGATCGCGAGCTGCGCGGAGAACTCGTCGCCGGTCTTGAGCGCCTTGACGGCGCGTGGCGACAGCGTCGCGCGGCCGCGGATGATCGCGCTGTCTTTGTACGGTCCCCAGACCGATTCGTAGAGCTGCTGGATTTCGCGGCGCGCATTGGCGTCGCGCACCACCACGAACTCCCATGGCTGCGCGTTGGAGCCCGACGGCGCCATGTTCGCGGTCTCGAGAATTTTGATCAACTCGGTCTCCGCAATCGGCCGGTCAAGGAATCGGCGCGTGGTCGGGGTTGTGCTGGCGACATCGAAGAAATCCATCGGCGTCCTCTTTTTCAGTGAGTCAGACCAGTTCGATCGGATGTTCGTGGCGGGCGATGACGCGGCCGACGATTGCGGCCTCGCGATGCCCACAGTTCTGCAGCTCGGCGACCAGCGCCAGCGACTGCTGCTCCGGGATAGCGATCAGCAAGCCGCCCGAGGTCTGCGGGTCGAAGGCAATCGTCGCGATCTCGTCGGCAACTTCGTCGGAGATGCGCACGCTTGGCGCGTAGTACTCGCGATTGCGCTCGCCGCCGCCGGGAATCATGCCGGCGCGGCATTGCTCGATCACGCCGGGCAGGAGCGGCAGGTCGGACTCCTCGAACACGAAGGTAACGCCGCTGCCCTCGGCCATCTTGAGCGCGTGACCGACGAGTCCGAAGCCCGTGATGTCGGTGGCGGCGTGGACCTCGAACTTCAGCATCGCGGAGGCGGCCGCACTGTTGAGCTGCGTCATCGAGCGGACGGCGGCCTGGTAGGCGTCGTCGCCGAGCGCGTCGCGCTTGAACGCGGTCATCAGAATTCCGGTGCCGAGCGCCTTGCTCAGCACGAGCGCGTCGCCAGCTTGCGCGCCGACGTTGCGCACGATTCGGCGCGGATCGATCACGCCGGTAATCGCCATCCCGAATTTGACTTCTTCGTCGGCGACGGTGTGACCGCCGACGATCACGACGCCGGCCTCGCGCGCCTTGTCGGCGGCGCCGCGCAAAATTTCGCTGAGCATCTCGCCGGGCAGTCCGGATTGCGGCCAGCATACGATGTTGAGTGCGGTGCGCGGCACTCCGCCCATCGCATAGACGTCCGACAGCGCGTTGGCGGCGGCGATTTGTCCGTAGGTGAACGGATCATCGACCACCGGCGTGAAAAAATCGACGGTGTTGACGATCGCGAGGTCGTCGGAAAGACGGAACACTCCGGCGTCGTCGCCCGTCGAGATTCCGACGAGCAAATCAGGGTGGCTCGGCAAATCGAGCCGCGCGAGGACTGCGGAGAGGTCCGCCGGACCGAGCTTACCGGCTCAACCCGCAGCCTTGCACCGCGCCGTCAGGCGAACGAGATCGCCCCGCGAGGGATTATTGTCCTTGCTCTTGGACATCGCGGCTATTGTCGCGCATCGCGCGCGCGAAGTCAGCCGCGCTCTATAGCCTCTCTCTATCAGGGAGAGGCCGCCGCTCGTCCTCCAGCGGCGGGTGAGGGTCCAAATTTCTGGACTTCTTTCGGATCGCTGCTACTTTAGTGCTCGTGCGCAAGGGACTCGCAATCATCACCGTCTTGGCCTTGTTGAGTCTCAGCCTTCTTCTCGCCCGCGGTCGACTCCCGGTCAGCTCGTTCTTCTTTGGTTGAAGGATTATTCACAACCAGGAATTTGGACCCTCACCCGCGCTGACGCGCGGCCTCTCCCTGATAGAGAGAGGCTAGGAGCGGAGGCGGCGGGTGTCGCCGACGCGAGTGGTTACGCCGGTGTGGTCGAAGTGATCGAGGAGCGCGATTGCGAACTTGCGCGATGCGCTGAGGAGATCGCGGAAGGTCGCGGCGGTGATCTCGTTGTGAGACTTGAGATGTTCGACGAGGCGATCTTTTGCGGTGTCGGAGGCGGCGCGGCTGAAATAAAGGTCGGTGGCGATTTTGACGATGCGGCCTTGACGTTCCATCGCGGCTAGCACGGTTCTTAGATGCGGTAGTTGGCTGGTGGGAATGTTTAATTCGTCGGCTAACTGCTTGAGATCCGGCGGTTGGAATTCTGCGCGTCGGTCAGCGCGGCTTCGATTTTCGCGCCGAGGGTCTGGGCGTCGCCGCCTAGTTGCACGCGATGGCTTTTCAGGCGGAGCAAACTTTCCTCGCGCACGATTTCTGATTCATGGCTGAGACGATCGACTATCGGGCGAAACGCGCGCGCGCCGATCTCAAACGGCAGCCGCGTGCGCATCGCTTCCATCTCTAGACCCGATGACAGCGGCTCGCTCTTGTGATGCTGCGCGACCGCGTCGAGCGCGAAGCGTTTCAGATCGTCCCATCTGGTCCGCGTGGTGAAAGCTTCTTCGTCGCCGACTGAGAGTTTGACGAAGCGCGGTGCCTCGCGGAGCGCGGCGTCGGCCTCGGCGATCGGAATATTCATCAAGGTCGCGAGCCGGGTCGCGCCGAGCGCGAAGCTTTCCTGCAGATTGATCAGCGCTTCGAGAGCGTCGGCGCCGGATGAATCCTTGAGCATCCGAAGATTGGCGCGGTAAGACTCGAGCGGCTTGCGGACGCGGCGGCCGAGCGGGTTCAGCACGATGCCGCCGCCGAGCGTGCGCGAATTGGTCTCGTCGCGGATGACAAAGCGGTCGCCCACGAGCGCGACCACCGGATCGTCAGTCACTAACTGCGCAAGGCCGCCGGCTTTGGGCGCGATCGCGCCACTGTCGTCGAGCACGATCGCACGCGCGATCGTTTCGGCGGTGCCGATGAACAGGCGCACGCGGGTGTTGTTCTTGAGCGCGCGTTTGGCGGCGGGACGAATCTCGAGCCATGCGTCGAAGCGCGCGGTCGCGGCGTCGAGCCGTTCGTCGGCGAGAACGTCGCCGCGCGCGAGATCGAGCTTTTCGGCGCCGGTCAGATTCAGCGCGACGCGCTGGCATAGGCCCGCGCTCTCGACCGAATCGGAATGCACCTGGATCGAGCGCACGCGGACCTCAGCTCCGGATGGCAGCACGCGGAGTTTCTGCCCGACGCGCACCTCGGCGCCCATCGCGGTGCCGGTGACGACGATGCCGTGGCCCTTGATGACGAAGGCGCGATCGAGTGGCAGCCGGAAGACGCCGGTGGCGCGGCGCGCTTGGAAGCCGTCGAGCTGGCGGACAATCTCGGCGCGCAATGCGTCGAGGCCGGCGCCAGTGATCGACGAGACCTCGATGACCGGAGCGCCGGCGAGCGTGGTGCCGTCGGCCAGCAGCTCGATTTCGTCGCGCACGTCGCGGATGCGCGCAGGGTCGGCGAGGTCGGCCTTGGTGATGACAAAGATCCCGCGGCGGGTGCCGAGCAGATGCAGAATGTCGAGATGCTCCTCGGTCTGCGGCATCACCCCGTCGTCGGCCGCCACCGTGAACAGCACGAGATCGATGCCGTGGGCGCCGGCGAGCATGTTGCGGATGAAGCGCTCGTGGCCGGGAACATCGACGATGCCGGCGCGGATGCCGTCGGGCAGTGTGAAGTAGGCGAAGCCGAGATCGATCGAAATCCCGCGTTCCTTTTCCTCTTTGAGGCGGTCGGTGTCCTGGCCGGTGAGCGCCTTGATTAGCGCGGTCTTGCCGTGATCGATGTGTCCGGCGGTGCCGATGATGGCATGGGTTACAGTCGAGGCCATCGTGAAGATCTCACACCACTGTCGAGTCGGGGAACCTAACCCCTGACCCCTTCCCGCGCGGGAAGGGGGACCGGATTTTTGTAAGTGTGCTTTAGGACATCTGCTTCGTGTACGTCGCCATGTCGAAGTAGTCGCGCCATGCGCTGATCTTTGAGCCGGTTACTTCGAACACGCCGGCTACCGGCAGCGAGATCGTTTTGCCGTTGCCGAGATCGAAGACATCGATGCGCTCGTTGAAGACTACGTTGCCGGCGCTCGCGCTCTTCAGCACTTTGAAGTGGAGCGACTTGGCCATCGGCAGGAACATGTTGATGACGCCGCGGATTGCTTCTTTGCCTTTGGCGGGTTCGACCGGGATGTTGTGATAGACGGCGTCGTCGGTGAAGAAGGCGAGCAGCTCATCGACGTTCTTGCGCGGCCATGCGTTGCAGAAGTCGGTCACGATTTTTTCAGCGTCGGTTACCATAGCGGGTTCTCCTATTCCTGGTCGAGATAGAAACGGTCCTCGTCCTTGTTATAGCCGAACACCTCAGCGTAGCGTCCCCAGTTCACCAAAGTCTGAAACTGGCGCTCGGGCTTTTCGCTCGGCAGCAGCATCGCGAGATGTTCGAGCACGACTTCCTTGGTTAGAGACTTATCTTCCTGTCCATGAAGGAGGCGGATGAAGTAGCTGAAGAGGCTGTGCACCTTCAACCGTTCGCGCAGCATCAGCTTGCGCTCGTTCACGTCGGCCGCGAGAAATTTTTTGCCGAGCGGTTCGAGCACGACGTCGCCGGCCGGCGTCGAGACGAGGCCGAGAATTTCCGCGGCCTTCATCACCTTGAGCAAATCGCTGAATTTGAAATTGAGATCGCGCGCGATTTTGTAGCCGTCCTCACGCCCGCCGCGATCGTCGAGCAATTCGACCAGGCCGAAGACCAGCGTCAGCCCGCAATCGGGCAGCGGAACTATGATCGGCGCTGCCATCAGCCGCGCTCCTCGATCATCGAAAAGACCTTGTCGGTCAGCGCGTTGAATGCTTCGGTGCGGCGGTCGCGCGGCCGCGGCAACTCGACCCTCAGATCCTTGACGATTCGGCCGGGGCTCGCCGCCATCACGATTATGCGATCGGCAAGCTCGATTGCCTCCTCGATGATGTGAGTGACGTGCACGATATTTTTCACCGGCATGTCGGGCGACTGCCAGATGTCGAGCAACTCCTCGCGCAGCGTGATCGCGGTCAGGGCGTCGAGCGCGGAGAACGGCTCGTCCATCAGCAGCACTTTGGGCTCGACCGCGAGCGCGCGGGCGAAACCGACGCGCTGCTTCATCCCGCCGGACAGTTCGCGCGGGTAGGCTTCCTCGAAACCGTCGAGGCCGACTTTGTCGATGTAGATGCCGGCGCGTTTTTCGCGCTCAGCCGGCGGCAATCCCTGCGCCTCGAGGCCGAGCTCGACGTTGGCCTTGACCGAGAGCCACGGCAGCAGTGCGAAGGATTGGAACACCAGCGCGCATTCGAGATTGATGCCGTCAACCTGGCGGCCGCGGTACAAAACCTGTCCCGAAGTCATCGGCACGATGCCGTTGATGATGCGCAGCAGCGTCGATTTGCCGCATCCCGAGGGGCCAACAATCGCGACGAACTCGCCCTCCTCGACGTTAAAGGTGATGTCGTTGAGCACCTGCAACAGGCCCTTGGCGTGCGCGAAGCTTTTCGAGACGTTCTTGAGCTCGAGGAAGGCCATGGGTCAGATGAATCCGAATCGCACATCGTGGGACGCGTCAGTAGTCCAGCCTGTAGCGCTCCGTGGCAAGGTTGTACAAGGGCCGCCACATCAGGCGGTTCAACAGTAGCACTACCGCTATCATTGAAAGGAGACTCAGCAGGATCATCACGCCGTTGTTGGATTTGCCGTAGGTGGCGGCGTCGAGCAGCGCGCCGATGCCGAGAACCTGGTGAGTCTGATCGTTGTACACAAAGTATTCGGACAGGATCAGCGCGTTCCAGCCGCCGCCCCATGCGGTGATACTGCCGGTGATCAACGACGGCGTAACGGCCGGCAGGATCAGCTTGCGCCATCGCGCGACGCGGGAGAGTCCGAACGCGCGCGCGGCTTCCTTCAGGTCCTCAGGCACCTGGTTGATCCCGGCGAGCAGGTTGAAGAGCAGGTACCATTGCATGCCGGTGAGGATGAGCACGATCGAGGCGACGTTCATGCCGCCGGCAAACTGGATGAAGGCGGCGACGATGATCGGGAACAGCGCCGTCGCCGGCATCGAGCCGACAATTTCGGCGATCGGCGACAGGATTCGATTGAAGCGCGGATTCTCGCTGGCGGCGAGCGCGCACGGCACCGTCCATGCCAGCGAGATCGCGTAGGCGATCGTCATCCGAATGGTCGAGAGAACAATTGCCTCGGGGATTTGTTTGGCGTCGGCCGGCCACGGCTGCGAGAGCGTTCTGATCAATGCGACCAGGCCGCGGGCCAGGGCCCATGTTGTGAAGATCAAGATCGCGCCGATGATCAAGGTGCGTACGATGGCGCCGATGCGCTTGCTTTGTTCGGGACGTGAGCTGTGGACCGCGCGGAAGCGACGCGATCGCGCGGCTCAGCGAGCCTGATGGGAGGTACCAGGATCATGCGCAGCCCGCGCGTGACTGCCGGGCCGACGCCCGACAGCGCGTCGAACATGCCGAGCGATTGCACGGCGCCGGACGACGCCGCGAATTCGTACTTGAATTTTTCCGCCCAGGTGGACAGCGGCTGCCATACGATCATATCCATCAGCACGATGATCGCGAGCAGGGTGAGGAGGCCGGCGGCGAGATCGAAATTGCGTCCTTTCTCGGACGCCTGCCACAGGAAACTGCCGAGCCCCGGCAAGCGGTAGGTGGCGGGGCCGGTGGTGATGATTTCGCACGCGATAAGGAAGTACCAGCCGGCGACCCACGACAGGATCGAGTTGTACACCAGCTTCGGTATGCTGGCGGGCAGCAGCAGGCGCTTGAACCGCAGCCATCCGCGTCCGCCGAAAGTCTCGAGCGCCTCACGCGAGTCGTCGGGAATTGTTTTGACGGCTTCGTAAACGCCGAGCGCCATGTTCCACGCCTGGCTGGTGAAGATGAGAAAGACCGCCGCCATCTCGACGCCGAGGCGGCTGCCATGGGTCAGCGCGACGAAGAAAAAAACCGCGGCGGGGAAAAAACCGACCACCGGCACCGACTGCGCGATGTCGATCGCGGGAATCAGGATGCGCTCGTAGAGGCCGCCGCGGGCCGCCGCCATGCCATAGACGATCGAAAATATCAGCGCGATGATGTACGCCGCGAGCATCCGGTAAAACGAGCAGAACGCGTAGTATGGAAGATGGCGGAGGGAGACCGGGACGTTGTGCGGAATGAGAAACTCGGCGCGGCCGCGGTAGGCGAAGAACAGCGCGATAATCGCCGCCAGCGCGAGGAACGAGAGAGTGCCATTGATCAGGCGGCGCGTGTTGATTTCGATCCTGGGCATGGTCGTGACCCGAGTTGTCCAGCATAGCGGCGCGGACGGTTTGCTCAAGGGCAAAGCACATTTCGGATGGATTAATTTTTCGGCCCGCAGGCGTTGACAACGCGCGACGCGGGCAATAGCGGGAGCGCAAGAGCGGAGGAAATGGCGGGCGCTGAAAAATTTCCAGACGACGAGTGGCGGCTGGACGAAGAACCGCTCGAGCGTGTCGAGCAGGAGCCTGCGGCCGCCACGGCGACGGAAAAGCTCTCGTACAACCTGAGCCAGCAGCGGCTGACGCGCGCGGTTTACGTCGTCACGGCGGAGCATCTCGGATGGTTCGCGGTGGCGGCCTACGCGCTCATCACGCGCATGATGGCTCTGGGAGCGCGTCCGCTCGATGCGGCGCAGGCGTCCGACGCTTTGTCGGCACTCGCGCTGGCGGCCAACGCGCGCGACGCGCTGGCGACGGTGGATGCGTCGTGGGTCACGGTATCGCAGGGATGGATCTTCGCGGCGGCGGGCGCGAGCGACGCCAGCGCGCGCATCGTCGTGATGCTATGCGGCCTGCTGCTCATCGCGATCGGATTCGCGATGCGTCCGATACTCGGACGCGCGGGCGCGCTCGCCTTCGCCGCATTGATCGCGATTTCGCCGAGCATGACGTATTTTTCGCGCGGCGGCTCGACCGTGGTCGCGTCGCTGGGTTTGATGATGGCCGCGATTATGATCGCGGAAGGGATGCGTTGGCGACCGAGCCGCTTGCGCGCCGCGGGACTGGGCGCGGCGATCGCGATGTGGCTGACTGCCGATCCGATCGGCTATCTGACGGCGGCCGCGATTGTCGTGTCGCTGATCGTCGTCGGCCTCTTCGACCTTGTGCGGATCGACCATCGGCGCCTGCGCCTCCGCGTATGGTGGGACCGGTATCGCGGACTGGTGGTCCTCTCGACGATCGTCGCGATCGTGCTTTGGATCGTGCTGACGACCGCGTTTTTCGCGCAACCGCTGGTGCCGCTACTCGACTACGACCTGCATGCCGCATTCGCGCCGCCGTTGATCGCCTGGCATCGCGCGACGCACAGGCTGGTGCCGATTCTGGCGTTCTACGAGTTCTTGGTCGTGGCGATCGCGATCGTCGGCGCGGTTGCGATCGTCTCGAAAGGCATCGGCGACCGCTTCGCAGTGTGGACGGTGGTATGGGCGATCGTCAGCCTCGCGATGTTCGCGGCGCTGGGCGAGAATTCCGCGGAAGCGATCGTCGCGATCATCCTGCCGTTGGCGACTCTTGGCGCGTATGCGATCGACTGGATGCATCGGACGGAAAAGTGGAACTCGATTCGCTACGCGATCGCGGCGGCGCTCGTGCTGACGATTTATGTCCAGGCCGCCACCAATTTTGTTTATCCCGCGCCCGACGCGAGTGAGGCGCCGTGGCGGCGGCACGCGCTGTTGTTCTGGTCCGAGCCCGCGACCTCGATTCAGACGGTGCGCGAGTGCGATCGCGCGCTCGATGAAGCGCCGGCCGACGCGAGCGCGATGATTCCCGACGACGCGCCGCAGGTGCAGTGGTACCTGCGCGATCTCGAGCCGACGGATTCGGCCGCCGACGCGAATCTCGTCGTGACTATTGGCGATACGGAGAGCGGCGCGGTCGCCGGCAATCCGGACGCGCTGGAGTTTGGATTCGAGGAGTGGTGGACGCCGAATTTCGGCGCACTGACGGTGAAACGCGCGCTCACATATTTCTTCACGCAGCGTGCGTGGAGCGATGTCGAGATCCGCGATCTGAAAATCGCGAAATCGAAACCCGAGAAGCCCAACCCCTGAGCATTTCCGCCGGTCGCGACGTTGCTCGATATGAGCGGACGACTTAAGCTCGGCGGATGGCGACCGGGCACGAAATCGACCAGATACTGAATCACGTAGTTGCGCGAGTCTCGCAGGTGGAAGGCGTTCAAGCGATTGTGCTTGGCGGCTCGCGCGCGCGCGGGACGGCGGACGAGCGATCGGATATCGATCTCGGAATTTACTACGACGGCCAGCATCCCTTCTCGACGGCGGCTCTGGGAGCGGCTGCGAAGGAACTTGACGATCGTCACGCCGACGGGCTGGTGACATCGTTCGGCGATTGGGGGCTTGGGGTGAACGGCGGCGGCTGGCTCGTGGTTCGCGGGCATCACGTCGATTTTCTTTATCGCGAGATTGGCGCGGTGCGCGACGCGATCGATGATTGCGTCGCCGGGCGCCTGCGCAGCATCTACCAGATCGGGCATCCGCTGGGATTTCATATCCAAATTTACGCGGGCGAAGTTCACGTCTGCCGTCCGCTTTACGATTCGGCGGGCGCGGTCGCCCGGCTTAAGTCTCTGGTCAGCGAATATCCTGAAAAGATGCGGACGGCCGCAGTGACGAAGCATCTGTTTGATGCGGACTTCGAAATTATGATCGCCGCGAAGCCGGCTGAGCGCGGGGACGTGATGTACGTCGCGGGATGCCTGTTTCGGGCGGCGGGTTTCATGACGTTTGTGCTGTATGCGATGAATCGCAAATTTTTTCTGAACGAGAAAGGCGCGTTGGCCGAGTCGCGAGGATTTGCGATCAAGCCGGCGCGCTTTCACGATACCGTTGCGAGTGTACTCGGGAGGGTCGGCACCACACCGGCCGAATTGTCGGCGAGCGTCGCCGGCTTCCAGAGCCTGGCGGCGGAGTTGCGCCAGCTCGTGACCAGCACCGGGATGCGCTAGCGGTTGCGGCCTTTCAGTGCGCGCTCGATTTCGCGATCCGACGCCCGCCGCGCGAGCACGTCGCGCTTGTCGTACGAGTGCTTGCCCTTGGCGAGCCCGAGCTCGACCTTGGCGCGGCCGTTCTTGAAATAAATTTTCAGCGGGACGATCGAGTAACCCTTCTCGCGCACGCGGCCCCAGAGCTTATCGATCTCGCGCCGATGCATCAGGAGCTTTCGCGCGCGCGTTTCCTTGTGGCTGAATTGCCCGGCGGGAGCGTAGGCGCCGATGTGCACGCTTTCGAGAAACGCCTCGCCGTTCTTGATGCGCGCGTAGCTGTCGCGCAGATTGGCGCGATGCGCCCGCAGCGATTTGACCTCGGTGCCGGTGAGCGCGAGGCCGGCCTCGAGTGTCTCCTCGATAAAGAAGTCGTGGCGCGCCTTGCGGTTATCGACGACCAGGTCGAATCCGTCGGCGGCGGGCTTGCCGTTGCGGGTATTGGAATCGCGCGCCATATCGGGGTGAGTTTATCCGCACGGGGCGATGCAGATAAGGGGGTCAGCGGGATGGTTGCGAACGCGGCGGCTGCGCCTTAGATTGGAGGAGTAGTAACCGTTAGCACTGGCCTCGTATGGAAAACCCACAATCGTGGGGGCGAACTGGATTCGACGAAGACAACATGGCCATGGTCGCACGCCGGGTGCTGTCGACCCGTAAAACTGGCAGACTGCGAAATTTACCCGCAGACAATAACGGTTACGCTCTGGCGGCCTAAGGGCCGCTAGCGTCCCGCCGCTGCTCGCCCATGGCAGCGGGTCGGGGCGTCATTTAGTGGGCTAGGGACCCGCAGTTCACCGGCTGGGCGGTTTACCGAAACTTCAGCCGGCTGGCGTACGGAAAGCCCGTCTGTGGGCGCTCCGGACGCGAGCTAAAATTCGCAGACTAAGCGTGTAGTGGCCGTCGCCGGAAGGCCTTCGGACGGGGGTTCAATTCCCCCCGCCTCCACCATTTTAGGTGCTTGATTTATTTGTCTCGGCGGACGATTGGGCGACGGTCTGAGCCGAGGAATTCTCAATCGAGGTCAGCCACTCGTCGAAACATTTGCGCGCCTGGATTTCCAGGCGTTCGGCGTAGCGCGCGGTATCCGCGCGAAGGGACGCGACGGCAAGCTTTGCGCCGGCGATTTCGCACGCGTGCCCGATGAACCATTGCTCGAGGCGCGCGGCGGTTGCCTCCGGATGAAACTGGAAGCCGAGCGCGTTACCCCAAACGAAAGCCTGGTTGCGGCATTTCTCTGTCGATGCGAGCAGAGTCGCCCCGGCGGGCAAATCGAAGGTATCGCCGTGCCAGTGAAGCACCGCGGTATTGTTCTGGACCAGGTGCCGAATCGCCGACTCGCATCCTGCGGGACGAATGGTGATCTGGCCCCACCCGATTTCCTTGAGTCCCGTCGGATAGACGCGCGCGCCCAACGCTCGCGCCATCAGCTGCGCCCCGAGACATATTCCGATCGTCGGCCGATTCGCGCCAAGCCGCATTTCAAGCAGGTTCAGCTCGTCTTTGAGGCTCGGGTAAAGATCATCCTCGTACGCGCCGATCGGTCCGCCGAGCACGACGACGAGATCCGGCGCAACGGCATCGAGCGCCGCGATGTCATCGACGCCGTAATCGGCGTAGCGGATCTGATAGCCAGCGCGCTCGAGCGCCGGCGCCAGGCTGCCGAGATCTTCGAAGTGTAGGTGCCTGATGGCGATCGCAGTTTTCATCAACTCGCGTATTCTGAGAATGGTGTGGCGCGCGGCCGGTTCGCGATCTCTTCGATCTCTAGGACGATGCGGGCGTTGCGGTAACCGCCGACGATACCAGCAGCACGACCGCATCGCGCTTCCCGAGCGCGGCGAGACGATGTGGTGTGCGGGCGTCGAAATGCGCCGCGTCGCCGGGTTGCAGCGAATGCCGTTCGTTTTCGAAAATTAGGTTCAACCCGCCCGAAATCACGTACAGCCATTCCTCGCCCTCATGCTTGTAGAATTTGTCGTGATGGCGGCTCGCGGGGATTCGCATCTCCATCGCCTGCAATCCCGTCAGCGCGCCACCGCCGGACACCGCGCGGTAGGCAAGACCGTTGGCGATTCTCGGCGCCGAAGTCCCCGAGCGAATAATTCTGCAAGGCGGCATCGCCTCTCCGTCGCCATCGAGCAAGGTGCGCACCGGTATCTCGTAAACCTGCGCCAGGGTAAGCAGCGCCGCCAGCGACGGCTGGCGACTCCCGCTTTCCAGCCGGGACAGATAAGGTTCCGACAACTTGGTAAGCTTACTCAGCGTCTCCAGGGTCCATCTGCGCTGACTGCGCGACGCCTTGAGTTGTGTGCCGAGCGAGGAGAGAACCCGCTCGAGCGGTTTCGCGATTCCGATTCCGTCTCCCATCGCGATTGAACTAACATCAAGCATGCCTGCAGGGCAACCAGGATTGTCCACCGGGCGCGGTCGCTGTCGCCACGACGCAGCTTACGCCGCTTCAATCTTCACCGCGTCGCCGGCGCGAATTACTCCTGCGCGTTCGACCGAGGCATAGACTCCAACGTTTGCATGATTGGCCGAAACGGCGGCCTTCAGGATTCCCAAGTCCTTGGGCAAGTCGCCCTGCGGCAGCGTCGTCATCACGCAGCGTCCAGTCGCGCAGGTGACTTTCAACCGCACCTGATCACCAATCAGCAACGTGCGTCCGACCCATGAATTTTCGACGAAGCCCTCCTCCGCCGCGTCAGGCGCTACTACCAGGTTGGGCCGGAAGCGCCGCGCCTCGAAGCTGCCTTGCGGATAGACGCTATGAAGCTGCTTCAACGTAGCGCTGGTGAGGATGTGCACGACGGCGCCGTCGAAGAACGTGTCCACAGGCATCGCCTCTTCGGTGACGGTCTCGCGATGGGCCAGGTTGTCGATGTCGGGCCAATACTCCTCGAGCTGCGGACTTGCGGGCGGCTTCGATTGCAGCGAGACGCTCGCACCCAGTGCGCGCGACATGAGGGCGTCGAGATTAGCTTGTGTACTGGTTGCAGATAAGCCATCGGGCATCGTGATCCGCACTGGAGGAATGCCCTCGTGCATTTCGGGCGGCTCGACGTACACCGCGCGGAAGCCGAACATGCCTGGCCACTTGCGCGGATTCTTTGCACTCACCACTTTGCCGGTGGCCAGATCCACCAACGCATAGGATCGATCGCCCAGTAGTCCGCGCTCGGTGACCAGGCTTGAATTGATCTCCTCGCCCATCATCGACTTCACCGGATAGCGCCACAGCGAGACGATCGAGCCGGCGGCGTTTGATTGGGGTTGCATCGCTTGTCCGTTCTCCATGATTCAAGCCGTCGCCTTTTCGCGTTCTTCAATGTTCGAGACGGTCGCCACTCTCAAATTGACCGGCGCGGCGCCGTGTTCGGCGTGAATGCGATCCTTGACGCTGGCGATGAAGTCAGGATTGCGGCGCAGAACGGTAAACCAGGTCATTCCGATCGCGAGATAGCCCAGGAAGATGTACGGGAAGATATTCACCGGCCACGACGGCACCGGGTAAACACTGCCGACCGCCGGGACCAGCAACAGTGCGACCGATGCTACCGAGAGCGCAACTGCGCCGGGGCTGAGTTCACCGCGTTTGCTGAGATATGCGGGCGCTGCGATTGAGATCAGAAAGTAGGCGCCGAGAAAACCGAAGGCGCCAAATGTGCCGGCGTCGTTGAAGGCGTCGAGAATTTCGAGCTTGAACACCTGGGTCAAGATGACCGGCGACAGCAGAATCAGGATCGACATGACGGTTACCGCGACGTGCGGGGTCTCATTGGTCTCGTGCGAGGTTCCGATTGAGCTATGAAACACGCCCAGCTTTCCCATCGGATAGAGGATGCGCGCGCCGGAGTTCATGCAGGAGAGCGCCAGCGAATAGAAACTTGCCATCGCACCGAAGGAGATCGGCGCCTTCAGCCATCCGACGTGCATCATGTCGGAAAGGACGTTGAGCGGCGCGTCGATTTTGTCGAGGCTCGTCTTGTAGCCGACAAAGCCGAGTACCTCGGTATAAGAGACCAGGACGAAGAATGCTCCGGTCAGCAGCAGGCTCACGATTACCGCTCTGGGAATGGTAGTCAGCGGATTTCTCGCTTCCTCGCCAAAGGCGGTGGCGCACTCGAATCCGACGAGGCTGAAAATCGCCACCACCACGCCGAGGCTGATTCCTGAGAACGACGCGCCGGTTAGTTTAATCTGGGCCGGGTCGATCGCCGATTTCTGGCCGAACAAAACGATCGCGCACAGCAAAAGAATCAAAGCAACCGATAACCCCTCCATCACCAGCATCAAGCCGCTCGAAAGGCGGATGTCTTTGTAGCCGAGATACCAGATGCTCCCGGCGCATACCGCAAACAGCGCCAGCGCAGGGACGTGGATACCCGCCATGTCGCATAGCGTGCTCGCGAAGATTGTGAAGCCGGTCATACCCGCGGTGCCGATGAAGAGATAAGCCCAAACCAGGCACCAGCCCGAGAGATTGCCGAGGGTCGTGCCCAGGCCCATCACCGTGTAGGCGTACATCGATCCCGCCGAGGTCGAGCGCTTGGCAAACTGGATCAGATTCAGCGCCACGAAGAGCAACATGACCGTACCGAACAGGTATGCGAGCCAGCTGGCGTTGCCGGCGTTACTGTACATCAATGGCACAATCAGCGCGGCGGTCATGGTCGGCGAAATCAACGCTATCGCCATCGCGGTGACGCCGGAGAAGCCGAGACAATCCTTGCGTAATGATCCGCTGGGTTCACTCATGGAACGTTCCCTCCAAGGCTGCGCTCGCCCGGCTCTGTGCTTGAGCGAAGGACGAGCGACTAAATTGCCTAACAGGCAACCATGCAAGCGAGATGCCTGACGGGCAACCGCAACGACCTGTCAGGCAATCAAAGGAAAATCGGCGCGGCGGGCGGGCTCGATGACTCGACGCTGGTCAGATGACGCCGAAGAGAGCAGCAGTACGGGCCAAGCGGGCCGCATTGCGGAAAAAGGGTTGCGGGGCGAATGTAAGCCGCAGGTCATCGCAGCTCTCACATTTGGAGGCATGAAATTGAAAAGACCTGAAGGGATCCACCATCTAAAAAGACAAACGAATCGGCCCAAAACGACGCCGCGCGCTGTGGATGAGCGCGCGGCGCGGCTCTATTGACCTAACGTCGCGCACGGTGACATAAGCTGCGGTGGGGAGGAGAGCAATCATGGGAAGATCAACCGGTCTTGTGGTAGCCGCAGTATTTTCCGCAATTGTGATGGGGCTGTTCGCCAATTCGCCCTCGGCTGAGGCGGGTGGCAACTGCGAGGCGAAGTTGGTCGACAAATCTTACGATTGCAGCTTCAACGATAATGATTTTGCACCTTTCACCCAGTGCTGGGAGTTCTACACCGGTGGGGATTCCCAGTATTTCGATCTCGATAATGGCGTAGGCGACTATGGCTGCGCATGTGATGCGAGCGGCTCCTCCAAGTTCAATCATTCCGCTAACACCTTCGAGTGCTCGGACGGCGTGGAGCCTTACTCATTCAACGGGAAAATAGATGGCAAGAAGCTCTCCGCTCAGGGCGTAGGAGCAGATGGCGAGCAATATATCGGCACCTGCAAGCTGAGATCTTCGGCATGCTTTTGATCTGAATCGCCCCCGTCCGCGACGGGGAGCGCGCCCTTCGGCGACCGCCTCAAGCTAGCTGGTCCGGCGCCGGGTGGAGGCTTCCGCCTTATGCAAAAAGCTGGTGAAGCCATCGCCGGGCGGCGCGATCGAGTTTTGCATCATGATCAAACTGATTTGCCCGCGGTGATATTCGCCATGAACCGTCACGTGCATCAGCATCTCTTCGCGTGACATGCGGCCCGACGCGCCATCGGTGAATGTAAAGTCGATACGCTCGGCCAACTGTGCTTTATCCAGGCGTGATACATGATCGATGTACCACCGATCGCTGGTCTTGATCGCCGCGGATAATTCTTGCAGCGAGGGCGCCTGGCTTGGGTTGGGCGAGGTGTAGCCGTGCTCAGCTCCCGTCAAGTTCGCGGCGAAGATCCGATCAACAGCATAGGTATGGTTGAGGACTCTGATGGCAATCTCCCTCGCGGGAGAGGCATCGTCAAATTGCCGCATAGCCGCGAGCATCTCGCCGTTGGCGGTCGCCTTGTACCTGAACAACCGTTCGAGCGTGCAGACTTGATCCATGTGTTCCTTCTCCTAATCCATCAGGCTGATTGCGAACGCTTTTTTGCCGTCACGGTGCGGGCGGGAGGAAACGTCCAGAAACTGCGACCGGAGATTTCCACATCGATCATATCCGACTTGCGCAACTCGTCGGCGTAGAGGTTGAGGCTGAAGATGTCGGAAATCGCCACCTGGCCGCCTTGCTTGAGAGTGCGCACGATTTCACGGATGGCTTCGCGGCGTCGGCCGCGGCCGTGAACGTTGTGGATGGCGAAGTGGGCGAGCGCGGCGTCAAAGCTGCGGTCGCCGAAGGGCAATTTGCACATGTCGCCGTCATGAACGCTGACTCGATCCTCGACTCCCTCCAGCGCGGCATTTCTTAGCGTAGCTTCACGCGAATTGTCCGCCTGTTCCCATTGCGACCACAGATCGATGCCTACCGCGCGGCCGCGCGGCAGCAGCTTTGCGGCCGCAATCAGCAGGAGTCCATGGCCACATCCGACATCGAGCACGGTTTCGTCGCCGCGGAGCTTCAAGCGTGCGAGGATGCGATCGCGTGCGTGGAGTTTACCGAAGCGACTGCTGGCGAACGCGAGAGAGGCGGCGATCACAAGGCTAAAGCCAAAAATTTGAAGCGTATAAGCCAGGCCGAGGTCCCCGCTCAAAGTCCATCGCACGATGACGACCCCGCCGATTACCGCCGCAAGGCCAACGACGAACATCGCGCGAACGGCTCTACCACCATCGAGACCATAATCGGGCGTTTGTTTGCTCATTCTCTGCTGCCTGCCTGGGTACGACGCGCCGTCGTGGTGGCGTTTTCGCTATGAATAGAATATAAGTGATAGCTCACAATTGTAAACTCGCATTCGGGACCGACGAATATGGCGCGGAAACTGCAAACGAACCCCAGAAAATCGGCCTCTCAGGAGCGATCGCGCGCAACCGTCGATGCGCTCCTGGAAGCGACTGCTCGCGTTTTGATGAAGGAAGGCTATGACCGCGCGAGCACCAACCGGATTGCCGAAGTGGCCGGCGTCAGTATCGGTTCGCTCTACCAGTATTTTCCGAGCAAGGAGGCGCTGGTAGCGGCGGTTATCGACCGCCATACACAGGAAGTTTCGCAGCTGACTCGCAACGCTTTGGTCAAGGTGGCGGCGCGTCCAATCGAGGTCGCGGCGCGCGAGTTCGTTTCAGTTGCGATCGACGCTCACCGCATCAATCCCAAGCTTCACGGCGTCCTGGCGGAACAGATCCCGCGTATCGGGCGGCTCGAAAATATCGAGGCTAACCAAAGAGAGAGTTATGCACTGGTTCGAGGCTATCTCGAGGCGCATCGAGATGAGATCGATGTGGCCGATCTCGATCTTGCCGCCTTCATTTGCGTGACCTCGGTTGAGGCGCTGACGCACGGGGCGGTGCTCCACAATCCCGAACTTCTCGCACCCAATCGCGTGGATAGGTTCATTGAAGAAGCCAGCCGGCTGATTCTGCGCTACTTGCGAAGCGGCGCCAGTGACCTACTCCGGCGATGATCGATTCTTTTGCACGAACGCCGCCGCAAGCTCTCCCGCGAGCCGGCCACTTGCAGCCGCGGCATCCGAGAGCAACGAGTGCGAGCCAACCCAATCACCGGCGATGTAGAGGCCCGGAAATTCTGGCACCGCTACCGCCGGCCGCCCGGCAAGACCGCCAAATCGGGCCAGCGGCTCCGAATGCATAACCGGCATCTTCCAGAAGAATTGACGGGCGCGAACATGTGATCGCCAGCCGGGTTGGACCAAGTCAGCGAAGCCCTCGAGTTCCGCAATCAGCGACGCTTTGTCGAGCTGCTGGTCGGGCTGCAGGTATCGCATAATATGCACCAGCGCACCGCCTTCAGGCGCCAACCGGGCAGCTGAACTGTGAACAGACAGATAGAGTGGTTCGTCGAGGCCGAGAGCAAAATTGTGCCGCGGCTCGGGCAATCGCGATACTCCGAGGTCCAGGCACGCGGCGTACACCGCAACCGATCGGTCGGCTGCGACCCGCAACGCCTCCGCGTGAGGGAGCAGTTCCACAGCATCGCGCGGCGGCAGAGCAATCACGACGGCGGGCGCGGAAACTGAGTTCCCACTGCCAGTCTCGACGCGCCAGGTTTGCCCCGGTCTAATCGCCGTCACGCGCTCGCCGACGCCGAGCAGACATCCGCCGGCATTGGCACGGGCCGCCAGTGCAGAGACCAATTGGTTCCAGCCATCGTCGATGTAAACTGCGTTGTTCGACAAAGCTCGATGAAGCTGCGCGAAAAGCGTCGCACCATCGGCGGCATCAGGATCGTGAATTAAACTCGTCAGGCGCAGCATAGCGGAGATCAATTCGCGGACATGCGGCGACGGCGAGAACTCTTCCACGGCTTGGCGGGCGTTGAGGCCGTGGCCCACCTCCGGCGCCGACTTGCCGAATCGGGCGAGTGCGGCGCCGACCGCTGCCTTCAATGCCGACGGATACAAGGTCGTCTCTGCCAGCCCAGACGCACTGAACGGGGCCAGGTGCAGTGTTCGATCCCGAACAAAATATCCGATCGCCAGATTGGGCACCTTGCCTCTTGCAACCACTCCCTGGGCGCGCAGGGCAGTGTCGAATGCCCCGCGGCGATAGAAGGCGTGCGGACCGAAATTAAAACAAAATTCTTCCTTTACGCGGGTCCGTGCGCGCCCTCCGAGATCCGGCGAAGCCTCGTAGAGCGCAACGCGAGCTCCGGCGCTCGATGCGAACGATGCGGCGCACAGCCCCGCAACGCCCCCTCCGGCCACGACGACATCGAAGTCTTGCATGCGGTCGGTCCTCCTAATTCGGATATCTTGCATCCAAATTAACATGGATGATATTTGTCCGCAATGAAAATCGGCGAAGGTGTCGAATGGGCGGTCCATCTATGCGGCGTGCTCGGCGTGGTCCCGGACGGACACACTCTGCCGGCTGCACGGCTCGCAGAGTTTCACGAGTTGCCGCCCGACTATTTGGCCAAGCACCTGCAAGCGCTATCGCGCGCGGGAATTGTAAAGGCCAACCGCGGCGTGAACGGCGGTTACCGCCTGGCCAAAGCGGCCGCCAATATCACTTTGCTGGACATTACTTTGGCGATTGAAGGGTCGGAGCCGGCATTTCGGTGTACCGAAATTCGCCAGCAAGGGCCGTGCGCGGCCGCGCCCGCCGCATGCAAGCATCACTGTCTGATCGCGAAGGCCTTCCTGGATGCGGAGACGCAATGGCGCAGATCGCTCGCGTCGGTAACCGTCGCGGATATCATCACGACAGCCACCAGCGAGTCATTCGACAGGGAGCGCAGGCGTACATTCCAGTCGTGGATGAATGGCGCCGTCAAATAAGCGGCAGCACCGCGGCATCCGCACACCCGGCGTCAGGGGACGACCCAGCGCCACTGTATGAGCAGCGCCAGCACTGCTGCGGCGCTGCCGATCGAGCCAATCGTGATCAGGCTGCGCGCGGTGTTTTCCTGCCACACTTTCGCCGCCATTGCTCCGCCGGCGATGGGCAGCACCTTGCCGGTGCCATACACGGCGGCGAACACCAGCCCGATCCACAGCAGGTAGAGCGAGATCCACAGCGTATGACCGATGGCGGCGAGCCATCCTGCCGCAATCGCCAAATGCGGAAACAGCAGGCCGAAGGCAATCAGGCCGAGGCCGCTTTCGATCGCCGCCAGATGCGCCGACAGTCCGATGCGCGGACTGCGGAAGTTCGGGATGCCGGCGCCGGTGAGGAGACCGAGCATGAAGAGCAGCGCGCCCATGAAGCAGAGTGTCGAGTAAAGGGTTTCCATTGTGATAGTCTCTCCCAAATATTACCGACCCACGGTCTGTAAGTAGCGGTTTACCGACTGTGGGTCTGTTTGTCAACCGGAGAGAGAGCATGACCAGCCAGGCCCAACGCCGCGCCGATACTATCGCCTCGATCGTCCGCGCCGCCCGCGAACTCTTCACCGCGCACGGCTTCGCCGCCACCAGCATCGACGATATCGCCGGCCGCGCCGGCGTGGCCAAGGGCGCCGTCTATCACCACTTCGAGTCCAAGGAGCAGATCTTCCAGCGCGTCTTCGAGCAGATGACCGGCACGCTGGCCGCCGAGGTCGCGGCGACCGCGGCTGCCGGCAAGACCACCCTCGACCGCTTTCGGCTGGGCACGCTCAAGTATCTCACCTCAATCGCGGGCAATAAGTTCCGCCAGGTGCTGCTAATAGACGGACCGGCCGTGCTCGGATGGGAGAAATGGCGCGAGATCGACGCCCGCTACTTCGGCGGCGCGATGAAGCCGCCGATGAAGAGCACGCCGCAGGCCCGCGAGATGGCGTCGATCGGCCATCTGATCGCCGGTGCGGTCAGCGAGGCCGCCCTGGTCTGCGCCACGTCTGACCATCGCGTGCGCGACGCGCGCGACTTCACCTCGGCGCTGATCAAGATGCTCGCGCCATTCTTTCGATGAATGGACGAACGCCTTAACCGCATCCTCCATCTACTCGCTCGGGGTGCCGAAGCCGGTCGGTCGAACTATCGGCGCAGATTGGTTTGCCGGCCCCGCGAGGTCCTCGGCGAGTTCAAATTTCTCAGCTAGCGCATTGGGTAGCCGAATTCGTCGAACAGGGCGCTCCAGCGGGATTGTACCAGTTGGCGCCAGGCTTCGGTTGAAGCAGGGGCGGGGCGTGGATTTTGCGCCATGTAGGCGATCACTTTCGGCAACATCGGGGACGGGTCGCCTAACGCGAGTTGTTCGTACAAAGTTTCGATTGCGCGGCGCGGGTCGGCGACCAGATCTTCGTAGCGGATAGTGGCGACGGTGTCCGGCGGCAGATTCTGCATCGAGGCTTTAAGCTTCGCCTCCAGCGCCAGCCGCGTATCCAGAATTCGCTCGATCAGGACTTCATCCGCCAGCGGTGCGGTCAGCGCGTAGCGCTCCCACATCGTCTGCCAGAGCCTCCGCGTCGAGGCAAAAACGGCGCACGGCTCGCGCACCATCCGAATGAACTTTGCGCCGGGGAAAAGCGTGCCGAGTCGATGAAGTCGGAACGAGTTGGTCGGAGATTTCACGATCAACCGCTTGTCGGCGCCATCCACATAGGCCGTCGCTTTCAAAAACCACGTCATCGCGTCGTTCCACTTTTGCTGCTGCGCCGGATCGAATCCGTCGGGATCGCACAAGGCCTCGAGCTGATTGATCGCCGAGGGAAACATGAACGCTTCGTACGGCGAAGTTGCACCCATGCAGAGCAGCGCGAACTCTTCCTCCTGCGGCGAGGAAGGCGAAACGATCATATCGCCGGTAGGCCGCACCATCGATTCCGCCGTGGGCGCGCGATGCTGCGCAAGCACGAACTGATGCGGATTGAAGCATGCGTAGGTAGTGGGAGCGGAGAACGACGGGTCGAGCGCGAGCAATTCGTGCAGCAGAGTTGTTCCGCTGCGCCAATGCCCGACGAGAAAGAGCGGCGGCTTGAGATCGAGCTGGTCGATAGTGCTCCGGTAGATCCGATTTTGGAGCATCGCCAGCGCGGACTGGATGCTGCCGGCCGTGTAGAAGCGCAATTCGAGCGCGCGCCCTATCGGATCAGGATGGCGGCGGCGGATACCGCGCCATGCGGCGAGATTCAGATTGAATGCCGGCCGTGACCAGGCGCCCGAATTCATGGACCGCAAACCGGCGGGCCGCAATCGAGCGCGTTGCCGAAGTGCCGCTTGATTTCCATCACCAGCGGCATCGCGACGCCGGGTGTAGAGCCGAGATAGCTCGTCTCGTCGGGGTCGCGAGCGATATCGAAAAGCGTCATCCGTCCCGAAGGGAAATACCAGACGAGATGGTAGGGGCCGGAGTTCGCGGCGATCGCTCCGATCGCGGGGCGGCTGAACGCGCTTGATTTCGCGAGATACATCGAGAAGGCGGGTTCGGGCGGAGCGCCCGCATTCGCGGCGCCGATCAGATCGTGGCCATCCATCCACGACGGCTTGCCGATTGCGAGCGCCGCCAGAATCGAGGGCGCGACGTCGGAGAGATCGCCGTCTTCAGTCTCAGTGTAGCCGCGGCGCTGGCCGGGCAGCGAAATCAACAGCGGAATGTGGGTCTCGGCATAGTGGAGATCCTCCGAGTCGTGGGTCCAATAGCCGTCGGAAAAGCTCTCGCCATGGTCGGCGGTGGCGACGATGACAGTGTTCGAGTCGCGATGGCTGGCCGCCATCCAATCGAGAAAATCGCCCATCGCGCTGTCGCATTCGGCGACACTCTCGTCATAGCGCAGTCGCAGCAGATCAACTTTGGGCTGCATCTCCGGTGGATAGGCCTGCGGCGGCGATTGCCAGAAGAATTGCGATTGAGTGGTGAAGTCGGACCCCGCCAGGAACCGGCCCTGGAAGCTCGCATCCGTTACGTAGGGAGCGTGCGGCGGGTACACGTGAATCCATAGGAAGTAGGGAGCGGGCGTGCCGCGGATAAACTCGCGGGCCTCGGCGAAGACCGCGTTTGGATCGACCCAGCTCGCGCGGTTGAAGCGGTCGAACAGGCAGCCGAAATTCCTGAGCGCGATCGCCATAAAGGAATCAGCGATTTCGGACAGCGCCCCATAGCGTAATTGAAGCAGGAAGTTTCCCGGCAGGAACCACGAGAACACCGGCGGCCGCGGCAGCATCGAAAAGGAATCGCCGACCCGCAAGACCATCGGATTGGCCGCCGGATTGGTCACGATTGCCGCGGTGGTATATCCGCGCTGCCGCAGAATCCACGCCAGGTTGTGATCGCGCAGGCGGTTGGGGATATGGCCGTAGAGTTGGAAGACGCGATGGGTCAGCGGGTACTGGCCGGTCAACAGCGAGGCGGCCGCCGGCGAGGTGAAGTCGGAGGTCGAGTAGAAGTTGACGAATTTGTAGCTGCGCTGAGCCAGCCGATCGAATTGCGGCGTGGTCGGCAGCTGGTAGCCGTAGAGCGACATGTCTTGCGCGGACATCGCGTCGAAGCTGATCAGCACCACGTTGGGCGCGGCCGTTGGGCTCGGCGTGAATTGCCGCGGCACTGGGATCGGATCAAAGCTGCGCCAGCCGAGGCCTTCGACCAGTATTGGAATCAGCAGCAGCGGACAGGCGGCGAGTACCATCTGTGCCGATTGGTTCAGGCGGTTGAAAAGCGCGAACGTCGGCCGCCAGCCGCGGAACGCAACCACGCCAATCACTGCAACGATCACCGCCGCGCTCACGCTGGCGTTCACGATCGAATCACCGAAAGGGCTGATCAAGACAAGCAGACAAATTATGGCGCTGGCGAGGGCGAGGAATCCGGCCCAAGCGTCATCGGCCTCGACACCCAAGGGCTCGAGCGCGTGGGCGGCGGATAGCATGAGCGTGAAGAATGCCGCGGCCAGGGCTTCGAGCAGCAGTATCGCCGAGATTTCCAATGCAAGTTGGGCGAGCACGTCGCCGGTCGAGAGAAAATACCGCAATGGAATTTTGCGGATGGCGAGAATCGGCGCGAGGAAAAGGACGGTAATCACCGCGAGGCTGCGGAACAGCAACCACCATCGCCGAACCATTACTTTGTCTTTCTAACCTCGGGCGCCGGGTCGGCCGAATCGACTCCTTTCAATCGGTCGCGGACCGATTTGGCCAGGCGTTTGATCTCCTTGCGGCAGTAAAAGAGAAACGAAAGGAAGACTGATGCGAGCGGGGCCACAATCTGCCACAGGAAGCCACCGGCGTTGGGGTCGATGTAGGCCCAGCATTCGCCGCGCCACGACAGGATCAGGATGAGCGCGATCGCGCCGGCAGTCATCGCGCATCGGCGCGCGCCGTATCGCGCGCGACCTCCGGCGGGGATTTTCATTCTGATCACCTGCATCGAAGGGGAACATACCGCAAATCCGCCGCGAGGCGAAGTTTGGATGCGGCGAAGCTCGCGCGCTTTTGGCGATAATGATTGTGGCGGCTAGCGGGGGCGATTCAGCACGGCTTGCAAGCGTTCGATTTTGACTGGCTTGGTCAGATGCTCGTCGAAGCCGGCTGAAAAGGCGCGCTGTTTGTCGGTTTCCTGGCCGTAGCCGGTCAGCGCAACCAGCGTCATGGTCTTGGCGTTGGGCAACAAGCGAAAGTGATTGTAAGTCTGCTTTATCGAACCTTGAAGCGGCGGTGGCATTAGTAACCCTGAAAAATTTACCGTAAGAAGTCCTGATCGATCACTCGCGACTCGACCATCATAAGTGCAGGTCGATTGGCTCAGACGCGGCAAGTGTGTTGGCGACAGCCATTATCTTGTACAATCAGCTTATGCACGGTGACGAAGACGGGGTGGCACCCGCAATCCTTGTCGTCGAAGACGACGAAGACGCGCGCGAAGCGATGGTCGCCCTCCTTCAGATGAAGGGTTATCGAGCGGTGCCGGCGGGCAATGGCAGAGAGGCTCTGGACTACCTCGAAGAGGCGCCGGCGCCCGACTTGATCATACTTGATTTGTGGATGCCGGTGATGGATGGCTGGCACTTCCGCTCGGAACAAATCAAAAATCCCCGGCTGGCGCATATACCGGTGATCGTGGTTACCGCCTTGAGCGATCGCGCCGATGTTGACGCCAACGAAGTCATCATCAAGCCGGTGGATGTGGATCGCCTGCTCAGCACCGTGGACCATTACTGCCGCCGGGGGCCGACGCCATGAGTGGCACAGAAGATCGCAACAGTGCTGGGCTAAAGGAAATCGAAGCCCTGGAACAGCGTGAAGCCAAGGCGATGCTCGGGGCCGACGCTACAACCCTGCGCGAGCTGTGGGCCGACGACATGGTGGTCAACAGCACGTCGAATCTTATCGCGGGGAAAACAATTTTACTCGAGATGATCGAGAACGGACGGCTCAAACTGCGCACCTATGAACGCCGCCCGGTCCGGATCACGGTGTTTGGCGATCTGGTCGTCACCACCGGCAATGAGATCTCACAGCTGATAACAGACGCCGCCGAGTTCAAGATGTTTGTCAGCTATATGAACGTGTGGACCAGGCGCGACGGCAACTGGCAGTTGCTGGCGCGTCACGTCGGATTGATTCATAGGGAGCGGCCCCAACCTCTTTCGTGACGAAAAGCCGGGCTAAGTGTCCCGCCTTGGCGACGCCTTGTCGTTGCCGGAGCTACGCGCTTCCACCAGCCGCTTGATTACGGCGGCCAACTCCGCCGGATCGACCGGCTTCACGACATGGCTGTCGAAGCCCGCGGCAAAAACTTCGACTCTGTCCTCGACTCGTCCATACGCCGTCAGCGCAACGGCCGGCAGGTGATCCGTTGCCCCCGTACGTCGTCCACCAATGAGCGCGGAAATTCTTTCGAGACGCGGAATGCGGGCGCTGTGCGCGACCGACGTCACCGTCGGATGCCTGCGCGCGGGGCCTGCCAAACCGGCGGTCGTGACAGGAAGCGGAAGACGAATTATGCGTTAGTCGGACTCATCGCGTTCGCGAGTCCGTCGTTTAATACTGAAGAAACCAGGAACGTAGTAAGACTTGGCGATCTGAAGGTTCAGGCCAGGACGGAGGAACCCCATGTCATTCCGCCGCTTGTAAGCGGAGGAGCGATAGTGCTGGGCGTTCTACTGATGGGCGCGGGCATGGTGATGGACCGCCAGTAGATGAGTTCTACTGACGGTTCATCGCTTACTGCTTTGTTCGCGCTTTAGACGCGGCCCAGCAAAGCAAGGACCAGAACTATGATTAGGACGGTTCCAAGTGCTCCGCTCGGATAATAACCCCAGGCTGTACTGTACGGCCAGGCCGGTAACGCCCCAATCAAGAGAACTACCAGTAGGACTAAGAGTATGAGGTTCATAAAGTACCTCTCCCGCGGATGCGGTTTGCCGCGACCAGCGTCGCGGGGTCACTCACTTGGATGACCAGGGTTTAGGGTTAGAGCAGATGGCCCAGCACGAACCAGATAATGATGATCGAAGCTGGAACACCGAGAAGCCATGCAATCGCATAACGCATTTGAATACTTCCTCTGTTTATTCAGTCACGGTCGATCCTCAATGAATCGATAAGTGCTTAAGAAGCAGGAAGTGAGCCAATAAATTGCGCAGATAAATGGCCTCAAAACACAAATGATCTCGCGAAGGATTTACCTATCGAGACGGTTTTTCTCAGGGAGCATTCCAGATGGCCGAGTCTCTATCGACGGGCTGGACAGCGAAGCGAATATGTTAAAGCAGGCGCGCGACAGGGCCGCACGCATGCCGGCGACGGCGCGCAAGCGACTCACCACTTGTACTTTTCACGCGAGCTACGGCTGCTGATTGTGATCGGGAGAAAACCAGTTAGCGGCTGAAGGACTTCAACGGCTAGGATCTCTTCTTTGGAACTTTGGCGCCCGCCTTCCGAGCTTCGGAGAGGCCAATCGCGATCGCCTGCTTGCGGCTCTTGACCTTCTTGCCGGAGCGTCCTGACCGGAGCGTTCCCTGCTTCATCGCACGCATCTCCCGTTCGACCGCTTTGCCGGCCTTCTTCGAATACTTGCGACCGCGGGATTTCGTGGTGGGCATGGTTGCTCTCCTGGAATTGGCGACAACGACCTGGGCAAAAGAGGCATCCGGCAGGATCTGCGCCGCCAACGGGGGGAGGACGTCGCGGCGACCGACCCTGCCGGATTGGGGAAGGAAACTTTACTTACTGTCCTTTCCGCAGCAGTCCCGGTAAGGCTTGCCGGAACCGCAGGGACAAGGCGCGCTCGGATTGGGTTTGTTCGCCATAGTGGAACCTCCAAATACGATCGCAATTAGTATGAGAAATGAAGCAACCCGCGTGCCAATCCCCAAGGAGTTCCGATTTCTATGTTTTATCGGGGTATGGAACAAAGTTGAGATTCAGGAAAAGTGAGAACTGTGTAACGGCTGCTGAAAATTATTCACACCAACCGGAAAAGAAAAGAAGCCGCCGCGATTTGGTTGGCAGGTGACTTGCTGGTTAGAGCAGAGAAACCGAAATTGTACTTTCGGACCAAGGAAGGGTCTAGAGCAGCGGCTCAAGGCTTCCCGAGATGGCTTCCTCGATTCGCTCGAGAACCGATCGTTGTTGCCATTGCGCAAATTCGATCTGCCGGGAATTCTCAAGATCGCGCATGAACGATGCGTCCATTTCCTTTCCGAACCGGACGCTCAGCACGACCGTGTTGATTTCGTCGTTGCGCGCGATGCTCCACCAATCGAGATTCGAGGAGCCGACCGTGGACCAGACCCCGTCGATGGTCGCGGTCTTCGCGTGCAGCATTTCGCCCTGCCACAGGTAAATCTTGACTCCCGCCTCCAGCAATTCGGAAAAATTCGAGCGCGCTGCCGCCCCGATCAGCGGCTCATTGGTATGTCCGGGAAGCAGCAGGCGAACGTCCACTCCGCGGCGCGCCGCGCCTTCCAGCGCCTCGATCATCTGCGGATCGGGCGCGAAGTACGCGTCGGTGATGTACACGTCCGTTTCGGCGTTGCGGATAGCGGAGATGAGTGTCACGTAGATCGTGCTGAATTCCTCGGGCACGCTGCCGAGCACGCGAACGATCTCGTAGCCCTTATTTTCAGGCGCCCGAAAATAATCGGCAAACCTGAGCGGCGCGCCGCCTTGCTGCTCCCAATTCGCGATGAACAGTTCCTGGAATTCGGGCACCACCGGGCCTTCGACCTGAACGTCGGTATCGCGCCACGTCTTCAGGACTTCTTCGGATGGTTTCTCGTGCTTCACAGTGAGACCGCTCGAATAAACCGCCGAAATATTGATGCCGCCGGTGATTGCCAGCGCGCCGTCCACTACCATCAGCTTGCGATGATCGCGATGCAGTGGCGACCATCGAAATCCCGTGGCGAACGGATCCACCGGGTCGAACTTGACGAGCCGGATTCCGCTTGATCGCATTCGCTCGAAAAAACTGCCGCGCGTCAGCACCGAACCCCAGCCGTCGTAGATTATATTGACCTGCACGCCCTGTTGCTGTTTCGCGATCAGCGCGTTAGCGAACTCATTCCCGATTTTGTCGTCGTCGAAGATGTAAGTCTCGATGTTGATGTTATGCGTCGCGCCTTCGATCGCGGCCAACATCGCGCGATAGGTCTCGCCGCCGTTCTCGAGTAGCGTCACTTTGTTTCCCATCACCAGCGGACTTCCACTGATCGCCTGCTCGAAAGCCAGATGACGCCCCAGGATGTCGGTCTTGCCGCTCCGTGCCTCGAGCCTTTCGATGATCGCCTTACTCTCACTCGCTGACAGCGGACCCTGCTCGCTCACCACCTTCGGACGGTGATAATAGCTCCGGTCGTGAATGTACGCGTTCGAATCGGGCACAGTTCCGCATCCACTGATGCACAACACGATGGCGATCAGCGCCAGCCTTCTGCAAACCGACCCTTCTAAGCTGCTTTGGCTCTTGCCAACCGCTTGATTGCTGGTGCGAGTGGTCGTTCGGAGTCGCGGTAATCTTGCCATGCGGTGCTTTTGGCGATGAGGCCCGGAGCGCTGCGAATCGTGAACTGTTTAGGCTCGATCCCCGGGCGCAACTGCGTCCAGCGGAGCGGCATCGAGACGGGCGCGCCGTCACGGGCGCGCGGTGACAATGGCGCGACGGCGGTCGCCATCCGGTCATTGCGCAAGTAATCAAGGTAGATGCGTCCGGTGCGCTCCTTCTTCGTCATCTTCGCGAGGTATCGCCCGGAATTGTCGGCGGCCATCTGCATGCATAGGTCCCGCGCGAAAGCCTTGGCGTCGGCCCACGACAGATCACCTTTCTTAGGCGGACTTAGCGGCGTCACGACATGCATTCCCTTGCCGCCGGTCGTCTTACAAAAACCAAGCAGGCCAACAGCTTCAAGCCGATCGCGAATTTCGCGCGCACCTTCGACCACGGCGGCGAAATCAACGTCGGGCGCGGGATCGAGATCGAACACAAGGCGCCCGGGAACTTCGGGATTCCCGGGCCGGCAATTCCACGGATGCAGCTCCATGCCGGCCAGTTGCGCAATTTCCGCGAGACCTTCCACGCAATCGATTTGAAGATAGGGCTCCTTGCTGCCGGAGACCGCCATCAGCGTCAGCATGCTCGACGTTCCCGGCATCGCATGGCGCTGAAAAAAATGTTGGCCGCCGATTCCATCCGGCGCTCGAATGATCGAGCACGGCCGCCCCTTCAGATGGGCGATCATCCACGATCCGACAGCCTCGTAGTACTGCGCCAGCTCCAGCTTGGTGACCGGCCTGCGATCGCCGGCGTCGGGCCACAATGGCTTGCCCGGGTTCGTGATCTCGACGCCCATCACGGCCGAGTCACCGGATCCGTTCTTCTCGTCCTGAGCTGTGGCCTTTTTAGTGATGGGCATGAAGAAGCTTCTGACTTAGGACCTTTGATACTCAGTCGATGTTCTGGTTGGCGACGAAGCCGGTCGCTCCTTTCATCGGGCCATCGGTCACGGTAATAACGGCGCCGTAGTCATCGCTGGTCACAATCTGGACCGGAGTCTGATCGTCGATCTCCTTCGCCGTGAGACTTTGTTTCACCTCGCCGACCACACCGACAACTCCGCCGTCCTGCTTCTCCCGCGACGTATGCAGGTAGCTCTGCTCATCCGGATACATAGGAATCGCGTGCTGATTTCCAGTCACGACCAGTTTGTGACTCATAACCGGTCCGATTGGTCGCTGGCAACCGATGACTGCGATCGTGAAGAGCGTGCCCAGCATGAGGATCATTGGCAGGTATTTCATTATTCGAGCCTCCAGGAGTGTCACTCAGCATGGGAACTGAGCATTGCCTGTGCCAACTCGGGGAGTAGAAATTCACGACCTATCGCCGAACCTCATTGAGTGCGGTCTGTATAAATTACGCACTAGCCGCGCCGTGTTCGCGGCCTGCGACGCTTTGTTCGTCGTGGAATCCGTGAACATAGGAAGTTTCGCGCGCGCGAACTAAGTGCTGTCGCGATGGGACGAATGAGAGGCGCGGCAATCGTCGTGGCCGCAATGGCAATCGGTCGCGCCCTCGTCGCGGGTGTCGGACTCGCATTCGTTCGAACAATATTGGTGCCCTGCTTCTGTTTCGCAGGAACAAGCGGCGTGGCGGCATTTCATGCTCTTCACCTCGAACTCAATTGCGGACGTGGATAATCAGCGGAGCAAGGTGCAAATCCACTGCCATTGCGCGATTTGACCCTCCGTCTGCAATTCTGGCCCACCTCTTGCGATTGATCCGAGTGGTTTCACACCTCAGTGCAAGGGATTGGTCCCAGGCAGAACGAAATTCCCTCTTTTCGATGCCGGGCAACTTTTACCGCGGTGAAGCTACCGGAGATAATTCCGCACGACAGGAGGATCGCGATGACTAAACTTGAAACCCTGGATAACCTCGTCAAGGTCTGCGTGGACAGCGCCGAGCGTTATCGCAGAGCCGCGGCCGACGTCGGCAAAGAGAAGCTCGTTCAATTCTTCGATGCGCAGCAAGCGGCCCGCAGGCGCGATGCCGACGAGTTGAATCTCGAGCGCAAGCGCATGGGCGCTGAGGGCGAGCAATCGGGCAAGGAATCGGGCAGCGTCGCCGGCTTCATCGATCGGACCGAGATGGATGTGAACGTGGTGATGAGCATGGGCGACACCGGCGTCGTCCAATGGTGTCTCGAGGATGCTCGCGACGTTATCGCCGAGTACCAAAAAGCCCTGCGCCTGGATTTTTCCGCTACCACCCGCAGCGCGCTCGAACGACAGCTCTCCGCGAATCAAGCGACACTCGCGGCGCTCGAAAAAGTACTGAAGCCCTACGGCCACCCGCGCTCCTGACAGACCCGGACTGACTCCGGCGGGCCTGAAGGCTCTACCGCATCAGCCTGAAACAGTTGCGAACCTCCTTGACGAAGGTTTCCGGCTGCTCGAAGGCGGCGAAGTGTCCGCCCTTCGTTAGCTCGTTGAAGTACACCAGCTTCGAGAATCTTTTCTCGGCCCATCGCTTCGACGTGCGGAAGATTTCCTTGGGAAAGATCGAGCAGCCGACCGGGACCGTCACAGGATCGGTCAACGTGCGGCGAAAACTCTCCCAGTACAGCCGCGCCGAAGACGCCGCGGCGGCCGGCAGCCAATACAGCATCACGTTGTCGAGCAACTCGTCGCGCGTCAGCACGTTCTCAGGATGGCCGTCGCAATCGGTCCACGACCAGAACTTTTCCAGGATCCACGCGAGCTGCCCGGCGGGCGAATCGGTAAGTCCGTAGCTGACCGTCTGCGGCCGCGTGCTCTGCTCCTTGGAATAGCCGGAGTCCCAATCATTGTAATGCTGCATGCCCGCGATCGCCGACTTCTCGCGCTCGGTGAGATCGTTCATCGTCGCCGGATCGGGCATCGCAATCGGCATGTTCAGGTGGATTCCGACGCAGTTGGCGGGGTCCTGGATTCCGATGCAGGTCGTGACGATCGAGCCCCAATCGCCGCCTTGCGCGGCGTATCTCTTGTAGCCCAGCCGCGGCATCAGCTCCGCCCACGCGCTCGCGATGCGCTGCACGCTCCAGCCGTTGCGCGCCGGCTTGTCGGAGAAACCGTAACCCGGCAGCGACGGGCAGACGACGTGAAAGGCGTCGGCCGCATCGCCGCCATGAGCAGTCGGATTCGTCAGCGGCTCGATGACTTTTTGAAACTCGACGATCGACCCCGGCCATCCATGCGTCATCACGAGCGGGATCGCGTCGGCGTGCGGCGAGCGTACGTGCACGAAATGTATCCCGAGGCCGTCGATCGTCGTCTTGAACTGCGCGAAGCGGTTGAGGCGCGCCTCGCGCGCGCGCCAGTCATACTTGTCGCGCCAATATGCGGCGACCTCCTGCGCGTAGGCGAGCGGCAATCCCTGCGACCAGTCGTCAACGCACTCGCGCTCGGGCCATCGCGTCTCGCGCAGCCGGCGCTTGAGGTCGTCGAGTTGCGCATCGGTCGCGGCGATCTGGAAAGGTTCGATATTGTTGCTCATCGAACGATCTGTTGCCGAACTGTTTTTCAGAGTCAAGCGCGCTCGCGCCGTGGGTACTGTCCCAAATGCACCTGACGAGTGTCCTAAGTTCTGTCGGAGCAATTGTGCTAATTTAGCACAATTATTTGGATGGTTCGGCTGAAGGTGGCGGATTGACGTTCAGGTCCCACGAACGAAACACCTTGACTGGACTGCATATACCATTGCTACAAAACATCGCCGTACCTGTATATCGGTTGATCCGAATCCAATCGCCCTCGTGATTTAACGGAACCGCCTCGTAGATTTGGCATCCACTCAACAGCAATAGCGCGAGCGCGGCTGCGTTGCGGGGCTTCACTCTTTGACCTTGTAAAGTTTGTCGAGCGTTCGCAAAAACACCTGGCCGCACAGTTCGCACTCATCGCGCGTCCATTCCCCGCTCGCTGGCAATTCCGATGCGCAAACCGCGCTAGGCCGCAGAACGATATTCGTCCAGCGCTTGTGCTTCTACCCGCTGCGTGAACGTGGAAAACTTGTCGAAGAGACTTCGCGCCGCATTGATCCAGAGCCCCGCCAGACGCATGACCGTGGTAAACAACAACAGAGTGAGAGAACGTTGAACCAGATACGCCATTGCCTCGTACAGCGCGCGTTCCCGCATTCCAAGGAGTGCCCGCCGCATCAGAGGATGGGGCAGCGCCGCTACTTGCTGTATCCATCGTTCAGGGCGTTCGGCTGCATTGTCCGGCATTGGCGTAAACGCGATACGAATGAACGACATCTTGTCAGCAAAGAAAATCAAACTGTTCAAATCCTCGCGAAGAGTCCGGTAGTAATCCTCGCTGAAGTCTATTTCCCCTTGTGCCGCCAAATCGAACAGATCGTCGCGAATCTCGAACAGTGTCTGACGAAACTTGTCGAGCAAGTAGGCTCGATAGCAAAGATAAAAGAGCGCCCACAGGACGATTAGCCCCAAGGCGGAATGTACTGCTCGTACTGTCTCTGAAATACTCATGTGTCCGTGTCCGGTGGTGTTTGCCCGCGCGGGGTCAGTCCACTCGTAGTACGGCTCGAGTCAATGTGCTGTTCGAGATCTCGGATTCGATTGGTCAATCGTGCCGTCGTATTTCTTCTCAGGCGTTGTGCGTTAACTCCAAAAAGCCAACCCATTGCCGTCGCTATGTACGGTATTATCTCACCCAGTTTAACGTCTGCCAAGAGCCTCACGCCGAAGTCTGCCAGCGTTTTCTTGCCCGCCAACGCCTGTACTGGGGCATACACGCCGAAGTACACGACCAAAACCACCATAACTGGCGGAATCAGTCGATCCACTGACTGCGTGGCAAAGTTGATCATTCGGAACCGAAACTGGTATTTCAATTCCAGTTTTTTGATGGCGAGGGCGTGATCGTCGGCCTTGCTCATTTCGACTGTTAAGCATCTTCGTCGATTGGGGCAAAATCAAGAGTGTCTTAATTTCCCGTGCTCAGTGTCTTAATTCGGCTAGTGCCACGTGGTGGGCGGCTTTCGTCTCGAAAAAAATGCGCCTACTGTCGATCTGGCCCGCTTGCTGGAGGAACTGGTCTGATGATCCCTGCCAACGCCGCGCCGCTTGCCATCGCGCTCCTTGGACTGCTGCTCGGGATGCGGCATGCGACCGATCCCGACCACGTGATCGCCGTAACCACCATCCTCAGCCGCGAGCGCCGCCTCGTCGTGGCCGCGCGCATCGGCGTGATATGGGGACTCGGACATACAATGACCGTGCTGATAGTCGGCGCCGCGATCATCGTATTCAAAATTGCGATCCCGGTGCGGCTCGGACTCGCGATGGAATTCGCGGTCGCGGTCATGCTGATTCTGCTCGGCGTCGGCTCGGCGGCAGGCCTGCTGCGCAGGGCCGCGATTCGAATGCTTGGGGCTTCAGCGCGCGACGAAAGCCTGATCGTCCATGCGCACCCGCACACTCACGACGGCGCGATGCATGCGCATCCGCACGTTCATCTCGAGGCTCACGAAGGCGCCGCCGACGCCGCGATGCATCACGATCATCGTATCCCCGCCGACGCCCTGCCGTCGTTCGCCGCGCGGCGGCCGCTGCTCAGGTCATTCGCCGTGGGACTGGTACACGGACTGGCGGGCAGCGCGGCGATTGCGCTGCTGGTGCTGAGCGCGATTCCGTCACCGCTGTGGGCGACGATCTACCTCGCGATCTTTTGCGTCGGCACGATCATCGGAATGGGACTGATCACGACCGCGATCGCCACGCCGTTCATGGTCGTTTCGCGGCAAGCCTTATGGATTCGGCAAACGCTCGTGACCGGATCGGGCCTGCTGAGTTTCGGCTTCGGCCTGTTCCTCGCCTACCACATCGGCATCGTCGATCATCTGTTCAGCACCGCGCCAATCTGGATTCCGCAATGAATCTCTATGGCTGTTGCATCAAATCGAAACTACCGCTGGTGATACCGATGCAGTGCTTCGCCTTGTATGTTCCCTGAATCTCGGTCGCGCTAACCAACATGCCGGGAGCAATGACCACGCATTTGTGTTCTCCCTTGAACGTGAACCTCGCGGCCGTCGCCGCAGAATTGATTTTACCCTTAAACTTGCCGCTTCCTCCGGGTACTGACCAGGTGCCCTTGAGCTTGCGGTGATTCTGGAAGATATCAAGGGTGAGCGTATTGGTTCCGGCAGAATCGTCAACAATAGGCCCCGACCACGTGCCTTGGACGTCAGGCGGAGTCACGTCGGGTCCGGAAGATACGTCGTCGGTGTCGGCTTGGTCAGCGTCGCTCGCATCCTGGGCCCACGCCACGCCGGCGAATCGATGGGAGGCAAATCGTTCGATGCGATCTGATGCAAACATGACGAATAAGACCGCCAGCAATGCAAAACCAATCTTGGATTTCATTTGCCCTCTTTACCAGCTTGAAATGTGATGCGGCGCAATGTGGCACGATATAAGGATTGAGGCAAGTCCTAGGCTAGATAAATTTGCACGAACAACAAGAATCCAAAGGAGAGCAGCATGATCGACCTGTACTATTGGCCGACACCGAACGGGCACAAAATCACGATTTTTCTCGAAGAGACCGGACTCGAATACAAAATCGTCCCGGTAAACATCCGCAAGGGCGAACAGTTCGCGCCTGAGTTCCTGAAGTTCAGCCCCAACAACCGGATGCCCGCGATCATCGACCACGACGGACCCGGCGGAAAGCCGCTCGCGCTGTTCGAGTCGGGCGCGATCCTGCTGTATCTGGCGGAGAAGACCGGCAAGTTCATGCCGTCAGAAACGCGTGCGCGGTACAACGTCGTGCAGTGGCTGATGTTCCAGATGGCGGGCGTTGGCCCGATGTTCGGGCAGCGCGGGCACTTTCTGCGCGCCGCTCCGGAGAAGATTCCGTACGCGATCGATCGCTACACCAACGAATCGCGCCGCCTGCTCAACGTGATCGAAAACCAGCTCGCCAACAACGCCTACCTGGCGGGTGACTACTCGATCGCGGACATGGCGACCTATCCGTGGGTGGTAGGAACGCGGCGCGAACCCGAGCAATTGGAGAGCCGCCCGAACTTCAAGCGATGGCTCGACGCGATCGGCGAGCGTCCCGCGGTCAAGCGCGGAGTCGCGGTGATGGCGGATCTCCCGCCCGAGCCGCTCGACGACGCCGCCCGCTCGATATTATACGGCACCAAGCAATTCGAGCGGCGGTAGCACGATCGGGTTGTTCGCATCAGGGTTTCTGCCACAAGCGGAGCTTGCCGTCATCGAATACCTCGAACTGCGTCTCGCTCCAGTCGCGAGAGAAGTACTCGCGAATCGCCTCGAGCCAAATCTCGACGCGTGCCGCGATCGGCTGGCTTTGGCTTACTCGGGACACGATGACGCGCGAGCGAGTCAGAACCCGGTCAAGGAATTCCTGGTCGTGCGTCAGTAAGAGAAGGTCCTCGGAGTTCAGTCGATCAATGATTACACGATCGGGCGCGCCGCGCAGACCGAGTAGGATAATGTGATCGACCTGATGCCCCTCCTCCTGCAACTTCCACAACAGTGCCAGTGGGAAGTTTTCATCGAGAAGAATTCTCATTCGAGCTACCCACGGCCGGAGGCAGATGGGCCGCCACGTGAGCCGCGTAGCGCAGCGCCGCGGTGATTTGCTCGTGAGAAAGCCGGTACTCCGCTTCCAGTTCCTCGGCGGAAGCGCCGGAGGCTAGATCACCAAGAATCGTCGCTACGTCGATTCGGGTCCCTGCCAGGCAGGGCTTTCCGAAGCGAACGGCAGGATCCATCGAAATGCCCGGAAACACTTCCATGCTTGCGCCTCCAGCGTTCGACGCTAACACAGATTTGGCGCTGTGTCGTACTTTCGCTCGCCCCGCCGTTGGCCGGCTCTAGTGATGCCCGTCACCGCCCCCGTGCGGCGCTTCCGCATGACCACCGCCTTCACCGCCGCCGTGCGGCGCTTCGACGCGTGCGCCGCCGCCGCCGCGCGCGGGCTCGAATGCTTTGACCTGTTGCGCGTGCTGCTTCTCGAACGATTGCATTTGCTCCGCGTGCTGATGCTGCAGATCCTGTTGCTGCGTTGAATGCTGGCGCTGATTCGCCTCCTGCTCGGCCGCCTGCTGGCGCACGAGCGCCTGCGTCTCATCCTGATGGCGCCGTACGAGTTCCGCTGACTGCTTGGCGTGATTCTCCTCGACGCGTTGCCATTGAGCGCCGGCGTCCTCGGCCGGAACGTTCTTGCGCTGCTCTTCCTGCAGATGCTGACGCTCGAAGGCCTGCGTCTCGGCGTCATGCTTTTGCTGAAGCTGGCGTAATTGTTCCGCCCGAATCCGCTCGTTCTCCTGCTGCTGCTGCGCGCGATTGTGCTCGAGCTCCTGCAACTCGACGTTGTGCTTGCGCTGGAGTGCCGCTTGTTGCACGCCATGCTCACGTTCTACCGAATCGCGCATCGCGCCGTTCCAATCGGGATGGCGCTGCAAGGCCACCGTCGGATTCTTCTGCGCCCACCAATGGACGTCGTGCCAGACGTGCTGGTCGTCGTAGTCGCCCTTCCATTCGGGATGATGCTGTTGCGCCCAAGTCGCGTCATGCTGATGCCACCACGTGTCGGTGTGCCACTCATGCTTGTCGTCGAAGTCACCCCACCAGTTGGGATGATTCTCGCGCACCCAGTCCGGCTTGGTCGCCCACCAGTAGCTGGCCGGACGCCAGACGTGCTGATCGTCGAAGTCGCCCCACCAATCGGGATGATTTTCGCGCACCCAATCGGGCCGGTTCTGCCACCACCATCCCGCGGGACGCCAGACGTGCTGGTCGTCGAAGTCGCCCCACCAGTCCGGATGATTCTGACGGCACCAGTCCGGGTGATACTGCCACCACCATCCAGCCGGCCGCCAATAATGTTGATCGTCGAAGTCACCCCACCAATCCGGGTGATGCTCGCGAACCCATTCGGGATGATTCTGGTACCACCACGGCGCCGCGTACCAGACGCCTTCGTAATTGTCGCCCCACCAATCCGGATGATGCGCGCGGACCCAGTCGGGCTGGAGCTGCCACCACCACGGCGCCGGATACCATTGTCCGTTCCAGTCGTCGCCCCACCATTCGGGGTGATTCTGCATCACCCAGTCGCGGCGCTGCTGCCACCACCATCCGGCGGGATACCAAACGCCCTGGTCTTCATTGCCCCACCATTCCGGATGATGCGCGCGCGCCCATTCGGGCTGATACTGATACCACCACGTCGCGGGGTACCAATTGCCCTGGTAATAGTCGCCCCACCATTCGGGGTGATGCTCGCGAACCCACGCCGGCTGCGAATCCCACCACCACCAGGCCGGATGCCATTGGTGATCGTTGTCGAAGTCGCCCCACCATTCGGGGTGATGCTGCTTGACCCATTCGGGCTGCGATTGCCACCACCACGCCGCATCGCGCCAGGTGTGGCCGCTATCGTAATCGCCCCACTTCGGCGCTTCGGGCATCGGCGCAGGCCACGGTTTGTACTGTGCAAACGCGGGAGTCGCCAGAGTAAGGAGAACCGCCCCCGTCACCGCCGCCAGCAGACCTTTGATTCTGCTCATCGATGCACTCCTGGATGTTAGTCAAGCCATTCGCATCGCAAGCCAATATACTTCGGCCAGCCACTACCTATTATATTTAACGTATCGTGACCAACAATCGTTTACACGATAGTCGCGCACTGAGATGAATCATCGTACACAAGTCGGCATCGTCGGCGCGGGACCGGCGGGCCTGATGCTCTCGCATCTGCTGCACCTTGCCGGCATCGAGTCGGTCGTGCTCGAGGCTCGCAGCCGCCGATATGTCGAAGAGCGCGTCCGCGCCGGCCTGCTCGAACAAGGCACCGTCAACCTGCTCAAAGAGACCGGCGTCGGCGAGCGGCTGACGCGACTCGGCCTGACTCATCACGGCCTCGAACTGCGCTTCGGCGGCCGCGGCCATCGCATCGATCTGAGCGGTCTGACCGGCGGCAGCACCGTGACCATCTACGCGCAGCACGAAGTCGTCAAGGATCTGATTGCGGCGCGGCTGGGCGCCGGCGGTCAGATTGTGTTTGAGGCGGACGACGTCAGCGTCCACGACTTCGACGGACCAACGCCGAAGATTCGCTACCGCAAAGACGGCGAGGTGAACGAGTTGTCGTGTGATTTTATCGCGGGATGCGACGGCTTCCACGGCGTCTGCCGCCCGGCTATTCCGAGCGGCGTACTGACGATGTACGATCGCATCTACCCGTTCGCATGGCTGGGTATCCTCGCCGAAGCGCGGCCGTCGTCGGACGAACTAATCTACGCCTACCACGAGCGCGGCTTCGCGCTTCACAGCATGCGCTCGCCAACGATAACCCGGCTCTATCTGCAATGCGCACCCGACGAGGATCTCGGCAAGTGGCCCGACGAACGAATCTGGGACGAACTCGAACTAAGACTTGCGGCGGGCGAAGGCTGGAAACTCAACCGCGGCGCCGTCATCCAGAAGGGCATCACCGAGATGCGCAGTTTCGTCGTCGAGCCGATGCAATCGGGCACGCTTTTCCTCGCCGGCGACGCCGCGCATATCGTGCCGCCGACGGGCGCCAAGGGCCTCAACCTCGCGATCGCCGACGTTCGCGTGCTCGCAAGGGCGCTGACTGACTATTACCGAAGTAGTAATCGCGAACTACTAACTAAGTATTCGCAAATTTGCTTGCGGCGCGTCTGGAAGGTGCAGCGATTCTCCTGGTGGATGACCTCGATGCTGCATCGCTTCGCCGACGAAAACGCCTTCGACCGCCGCCGCCAGCTCGCCGAACTCGATTACGTCACCACTTCGCGCGCCGCGGCTCAAACGCTCGCCGAGAACTACGTCGGCCTCCCGATCGAGTGACGATATGAATTTTAATTGTGTCATCCCGAGCGAAGCCGAGGGACCTTTTTGATTCCCTCGCCCCACGTGGGGAGAGGGTTAGGGTGAGGGACAACTTTTGCGGCGGATTGTCTATTGCGCCGCACATTCTGAATTTCGGACAATTTGGTCCCTCACCCGCCGCTTAAGGTCTCGCGTCGGTCCCCGTGGCGGGCGAGGCAATTCAAGACCGTGAACCCAGCGATGCGGCGAGCGCGAGGGTGCGGCGCGCCTGCTTCAGATGCGGCATGTCGAGCATTTTGCCGTCCAGCGCGACCGTGCCCGCGCCCGACGCGAATGCCTCGATCACGCGATTTGCATACGCGACGTCGTCGGACGATGGCGTGAAGGCGGCGTTGATCACATCAACTTGATCGGGATGAATCGCAATCTTGCCGGTGAAGCCCGCGCGATGCGCCGTCTCCGACTCCTTCTTAAGCGCGTCGGCGTCCCTGAAGTTTACCGATACTGTGTCGATTGGCTGTACGTCCGCAGCTACCGCCGCCAGCAGACATAGCGAGCGCGCGAGCTGGTAGGTGAAATCGAGATTGCCGGCCGCATCGCGATTGGTGCTCGCGCCGACCGCGGCGGCGAGATCTTCGGCGCCCCACGTCATGCCGGAGAGTCGCGGACTGCATCCGGCGAAACCGCCCAGCGCAAACATCGCGGCCGGCGTCTCGGTCGCCACTGGAATGATCGCGATCGATTCCTGATCGACGCCGTCGCGCGCTTCCAGAGCGGACAGGAAGTGATCGAGCGTCACTACATCGCTGGCCGAGGTGACTTTCGGAAGCATTATTCCGTCGGGCGCGCCGGCGACGATTGCGGCCAGGTCGGGAATCGCTTTTGGCGTCGAGAGCGGATTGATTCGCACCCAAAGCCGGGTCTTCGCGCGATTGCGATGCGCGCGGAGATACTCGAGCACCATCGTGCGTGCGACTTCGGTGCGGTCCGCTGCCACCGCATCTTCCAAATCGAGCACCAGCGCGTCGGCGCTCGAGGATTCCGACTTGGCGAGCTTGCGCTCGCTGTCGCCCGGCACGAACAGGAGCGATCGCAGGGTCATGACGCGCCTCGCTTGCGCATCAGCGCCGACCGCTTGCAGTACGCGACTTCCTCCGCGCGCTGGTTGAAGCATCGATGGTCGAACACGACGATGCCCGTGTCGGGCCGCGAGCGGCTCTCGCGTTTCTCGGCGACCGTGGTCTCGGCGCGCAACGTGTCGCCGATAAACACCGGATGCGCGAAGCGCGTATCGGCCATGCCGAGATTCGCGATGGTGGTGCCAAGCGTCGTATCGCCCACCGACACGCCGATCATCAGGCCGAGGGTGAAAATGCTATTGACGATGCGCTGGCCGAACTCGGTGCCTTTGGCAAATTCCGCATCTAGATGGAGCGGCTGCGGATTATGCGTCAGCGCGCAGAAGAGCAGGTTGTCGGTCTCCGTGATCGTGCGCGTGATTGCGTGCTTGAAGATCTGGCCGAGCTCGAATTCCTCGAAGTATAGTCCGGACATCTTACTCCCGCTCCTTCATCATCGATTGCGCGACTTCGAGACTTACCAGCCGCGCGATCAGAATTGCCACATACAATTGGCCGAACACCGACTCCATCACCGACAGGCTGCGCGCGCCTTCCGAGACCGGAAAGATATCGCCGAAGCCCGTCGTCGTCAGGCACACGAAGCTGAAGTAGATGAAGCTGTGGAGCGACGCGATGAGCGGCGCGGCGCGGCCCGGAGTATTTTGAAACAGCGCGGTGCTGAAGGCCCCGGGATTTTGCAATTCGACGACGGCAAAGGCATACGCAAACGCGACCGCCGTCAGCAGGTAGGCGCAAATCGCGGCGCTGATCGTGTCGAGGGTTACGCTCTTTACGATGAACAGTCGCGAAACCAGTGCGATGACGGTCACGGCCAGGAACAGGCACGAAAAGATCGCGCTGATCACTTCGACCGTCGGGCTCGGCGTGAACAAGAGCGCCAGGCGCCCACCGAGCGAAGGGAAGAGCAGCGCCAACGCGATGATGAAATAGATCCTGGTCGCGCGGAATGCGTAAAGCGCGGCGAGCAGCACCAGGGACATCGCCGCGGTCGCGATATTTTGGGCAAACGCGTGGCCCGAGAACATCGGCTGAGTAATGAGCAGCAGCAGGATTGTCCCGAGCAGGGCGGTGAATCTGCCGGGCCAATTGTGATGCGCCAGGCCCAGCCGATGCCAAAACGCGGAAGGGCTGTGCCCGCTGATGGTCTCGCTCATGATGGATCGGTTTCGCGCAACGGCACCGGCAGTGTCAAGGCGAGCACTCCGCCGACAACCAGGGACGCCGCCATCACGATCATTCCGCCGGCGAAACTATGCGTCGCTTGTTTGACGACGCCGACCAGGTAGGGACCGGCAAAGCCGCCGAGGTTTCCGATCGAATTGATAAGCGCGATCGAGCCCGCCGCCGCGGTGCCGCTCAGAAACTCCGGCGGCATCGCCCAGAATGGTCCGAAGGTTCCCCAGATTCCGGCCGCCGCGATCGACAACGCGCCCAGCGACAGTAGCGGCGAACGAGTCGCCGCGGCGAGCATCAGACCGGCGGCGCCGACCGCCGCGCAACCTGCGAGATGCCAGCGGCGCTCGCCGCTCAAATCCGAGGCGCGACCGACGAATACCATCGCAAGCGCCGCGCCGACAAATGGAATCGCCGACAGCATGCCGATTCCGAAGTCGCTGCGTTCACCAAAACTGCGGATGATCTGAGGTAGCCAGAACGTTACGCCATAGAGTCCAAATACTATTGCGAAATACACTAGTGAGAGTATCCAGACGCTCGAGTTGCTAATCGCTTCAACCAAACTGTGCGAGCGTTTCTGAGTACCAAGTCGTCGATCGTGTTCGAGTCTTTTCAATAGTGCGTCGCGCTCGCCAACCTCAAGCCAGACGGCGTTATTCGGCCCGTCAGGAAGAATGCGCAATACCAATACCCCACAAACGACAGCGGGCGCGCCTTCGAGGATGAATAGCCACTGCCAGCCCGACAGTCCCGCCAACCCGTGCAATTCGAGCAACGCGCCCGATACGGGACCGGCGACGACGCCGGCCAGCGCGGTCGCCGTCATGAAGAGTGCGACCGCGCGCGCCTGCTCGCGCGCCGGGAACCAGAACGTGAGATATAGAATCACGCCGGGGAAGAATCCCGCCTCGGCCAGTCCAAGCACGAAGCGCAGGGCGAAGAAGGATGCGGCGCCGCGGACCGCGATCATCGCCATCGCGACGATGCCCCAGCTGATCATGATTCGCGCAATCCACAGGCGCGCACCGACGCGCTCGAGGATCAAGTTGCTCGGCACCTCGAAGATCGAGTAGCCCAGGAAAAACAGTCCCGCGCCGAGGCCGAAGACTGATTCCGTGAGACCGAGCTCGCGGTTCATCTGCAACGACGCGAAGCCGACGTTGATTCGATCGAGATAGGCGACGAGATAGAGCACGAACAGGAACGGGAGCAGCCGGCGTCGCGCCTTTGACAGCGCGGCGTCGGCGAGCCGCGATTCGGCGTCGCCGTCGCGAGGGCGGCCGTGCGCGTCAAGGTTATTTTGCTCAAGGTGAGGCATGGGCGAACGAGTCGCTGGTTAGGCACTGCTCTACACGCGGCCGCGTCGAAAAGCGATTCGCATTTCAGTTGGTCTAAGTGTCGTTGCATGTCCCAAAAAGCGACGTGACGATTTCAAAGCCGGTCCGACCTTGAGTCCATCACTCCATACGCCGAGCGCAGTGACGCAGGCTGACGGTCAGTTCGCGCGATTTGATGCTTTGCTGGCCATGGTCGCAAGGCACGGACGTTGCGTATCGGTTGAGGGTCAATCGCAGCTGGCGGAGTTAGTTTTGGATCCGTCTGATTGACCTATGCCGACGTTTTCGCGGCGAAGGGGGGATGCGTCCGTCATGGACCAGTTCATTCGACAGTCTTTAGCAGGCAAGAGATTCGGTTTGATGGGTTTTGACGCTGCCGAGGCTGACGCGATCATCGCAACATTGGGCACCGCTCGTGGGATCGGGCATGTGATCGGAGCGCAACCGCTCATTCCCGGGCTCAACTCCTTCGCTCCATTCGATGCGTGCTTCATCAACGCTTCGGCCGCCGGCGCTGGCGATGGGCCGGCCCCGATCGAAATGATCGCGCGCAGCCGAAGGCCCGCGGTGATCATCGGCTCGTACGAGGACCTGGTGACGGGCTTCGCCGCAGTCTTTGACTTCAACCGCGAATTCATCTTGCGGCCGTGCAAGCCGGACGAATTGTTGCTGAGGACACGCCGCGTCCTCAGATTCGTCGAGACTGCGGAGGTGGTGCCCCAAAGCGCGGCTCCAAGCAAGCCTCGGCGGGTAGTGTTGGCCGACGACGACGCCACTACGATCGTGATGCTTTCGACGATACTCAAGCACTTCAATTTCGAATGCGACATCGCGCACGACGGCGAGCAGGCGCTCGAAATCGCGCGCAAAAACAAACCGGCCCTGGTATTGCTCGACGTGTCGATGCCGCACATGAACGGGTTCGAGGCTTTGACCGCGCTGCGGAGCGATACAGCAACCAGGAATACGCCGGTGATCCTCGTCAGCGCGCATCGCGACGAAGCCGAGGTGGTGAAGGGTTTTTCGCTCGGCGCCGATGACTACGTGACCAAGCCTTTCAACTCCGGCGAATTGATCGCACGCATCGGCCGGGTTCTGCGCGATCCGGGATGACAGTAATGAACATACGGGTTGTCATCCAGCGGCCGCCTGTTTTACTGTTCTCGCGTGTTTCGACTCGATGGAAAAGCGGCGGTTGTCACTGGCGCGGGCTCGGGCATCGGCTTGGCGATCGCATCGACGTTCGCGCAAAACGGCGCGCGTGTGTTCGCGCTCGATCGCGACCTTAAAGCGGCCAGCGCCGCCGTCGAGAAGATTCGCGCCGCCGGCGGCACCGCATCCGCCCTCGAATGCGACGTCGCACTCGCCGACTCGGTGGAAGCCAGTTTCGCGCGCATCGATGCAATCGACATCCTCGTGAACAACGCCGGCATCGCCCACATCGGCACTGTCGAGAATACTCCCGAAGAAGACTTCGACCGCGTTTATGCGGTCAACGTGAAGGGCATATTTCTCTGCTCGCGAGCGGCAGTGCGCCGGATGCTCGCAGGCGGCGGCGGTGTGATTCTCAACCTCGCGTCGATCGCATCGCTGATCGGGCTCACCGACCGCTTCGCGTACTCGATGAGCAAGGGCGCGGTGCTCACGATGACGCGCTCGATCGCAGTCGATTACGTCAAGCGCGGCATCCGATGCAACTGCATCTGCCCCGCGCGCGTTCACACGCCGTTCGTTGACGGATATCTGCGCACGACATATCCGGGTCGCGAAGCCGAGATGTTCAAGCAGCTCTCTGAATATCAGCCGCTCGGCAGGATGGGCACGCCCGCAGAAGTCGCCGCGCTCGCGCTCTACCTGTGTTCGGACGAGGCCTCGTTCATCACGGGACAGGCGTATCCAATCGACGGCGGCGTGCTCGCATTCTGATGAAACAGTACGGCCGTACGATCAACCTCAAGGACGACCCGCGGATCATCGAGCGCTACCTCGAGCATCATCGCGCGATCTGGCCGGAGGTCGAGCGCGGGCTCAAGTCCATCGGCATCGAGCGGATGCTCATCTTCAAGCTCGGCCGCCAGCTCTTCATGTTCATGGAGACGATCGACGCCTTCGATCCCGAGCGCGACTTCGCGCGCTACGAGGCGAGCAACCCGCGCAATCGCGAATGGCAGGCGTTGATGGCCTCGATGCAGGAGCCGGTCCCGAACGCGCAGCCCGGCGAATGGTGGGCCGAGATGAAGCTGGTGTTCACGCTCTGAAAGTCTGTGAGCGGGGAAGTCTCCAAACCCCACGTTGAAATCTATAATACCAGGTATTATACTTCGGTTATGCGGATTCGTCGCGCCGTCTGAGGCAGGGTGCGGATATTCAGAAATAAGTCCTTCACTCGCTTTGCCAGGAAGGCAAACCTCGATGACGCGACACTCCGCAAGGCCGTGGGTGATGCCGAACGTGGATTGATCGACGCCAGGCTCGGAGGCGGTGTGATAAAACAGCGCGTCGCACGGGCAGGGAAAGGAAAGTCCGCCGGCTTCCGGACGATCATTTTACACAAAGCGGGAGTGCCGGCGGTTTTCGTTCACGGATTTGCGAAGAACGCTCAAGGCAACATCCAAGCTACGAGTTGGCGGCGCTTAAGTTGCTCGCGTCGCAGATATTGTCTTACGACGACCGAGCGATTTCCAGGGCGGTTGAGTCTGGAACACTGATTGAGGTAGCGCGTGAATGAAAAAAAAGACAAAACAGTATCGTAGCCCGGTGATGGCGTCGATTCACGAAACGGCCGAAGGCCTCCACGCAGCCGGCCTGATGAACAAGCTGACGATGCGCAAATTCGACGAGATGTGGCTGACACCCATACCTCGTCTGAAGGCCAGGCAAATCCGCGACCTGCGGCTGAGAGAGGGGGCGAGTCAGGCCGTTTTCGCCCGCTATCTGAACGTGACGACCGGTATCATCAGTCAGTGGGAGCGCGGCGAAAAACAACCCCGAGGAACTTCACTGAAGCTCCTCGCTCTGGTCGCGAGAAACGGGCTTGACGCAGTCGCCTGAACCGCGCGGCACTTTTTCAATTCGGCTTGAGGAACTTGAGCGTCATGCGGTCGCTCTCGCCGATTGCCATGTATTTGTCGCGATCCTTGTCGCCCTGACGCAGGGTCGGCGGTAGATTCCACACCGGTTGATCGCGCGGATCTTTTGGATTCGCGTTGATCTCCGATGTGCCCGCCAGCTTGAATCCGGCCTGTTCCGCGATTTGGATCATGTAGTCCTGGCGCACGTATCCGTTCCCGGCCTTCGGATCCTGCGGCTGCGACGGGTCGGCGCGATGATCAGTGATGCCGAGGATTCCGCCCGGCTTCAGCGCGCGATAAAAGGCTTTGAAATAATCCTGCGTGGTGCCGCGCGGAATCCAGTCGTGGACGTTGCGAAACGTCAGCACCATATCGGCGCTGCCCGCCGGTGCGATTTCGGTTTGCGCCGGCGGCTGCAGCGTGGTGACGATCACTTTGCCATAAACTGCGGGATCGGCCTTGAGCTTGTCCTCGAAAGACTTGGCGCCCCGTCCTCCGCCGAGCGCTTCGTAAAGCTTGCCGTGGTCTCTCAGAAACGGCGCGAGAATCTCGGTGTACCAACCAGTGCCGGGCGAGACCTCGACCACCGTCATGTCGGGCTTGATCCCGAAGAAGGTGAGCGTCTCGAACGGATGGCGATATTTGTCGCGCGCCTTGTTCAAGTCCGAACGCTGCGGTCCTGCGATCGCCGCCTGCAGCGCGGCCGCTGTGCCGGCATCATCAGCGATCGCCGATTGCGTCAGCGTGATCGCCGCGATCGCCGCCGCCAACGGGACCAACAACGTCAATTTGATTCGGTGCTTCATTTCTTTCTCCATTCTGAACCGCCGGGAAACTCGAACGCGTCGAGCGACGCCGGGAGCATCTCGATGCTGAAGCCGGGCGCGGCCGGCGGCATGTAGTGGTCGCCGCGCATGACGACCGGGTGCTTGAAATGTTCGTGCAGGTGATCGGCGAATTCAATCATGCGGTTGTCGAGGCTGCCGCTCACGCAGATGTAATCGATCAGCGATACGTGCTGGCCATATTCGCACAGACCGATTCCGCCCGCATGCGGACAGACCGGCACGCCGAACTTCGCCGCGAGCAGCAGCACTGCCAGCGCCTCGCTGAGTCCGCCGAGGCGGCAATTGTCGAACTGGCAGAAGTCGATCGCGCCCGCCTGCATCAACTGTTTGAAGATCACACGATTCGCCGCATGCTCACCGGTCGCGACGCCGATCGGTTTGATCGCGCGCCGAATCGTGGCGTGGCCGAGGACGTCGTCGGGGCTGGTGGGCTCTTCGATCCACAGGGGATTGAAGCGCGCGAGCGGACGCATCAGCTCGATCGCTTCGCCGACGTCCCACGCCTGGTTCGCGTCCATCATCATGACGGCGCGCGGTCCGATTTCTTCGCGCACCAGCGCCGCGCGATGGACGTTGGCGGCCGAGTCGCGGCCCACTTTTATTTTGAAGCGGGTCCATCCCGCGGCGAGCGCCTCGCGGCACAGCCGCCGAACCTTGTCGTCGGGATAACCCATCCATCCGGCGGACGTGATGTAAGCCGGGTAGCCGTCCTTGCGCATCTGCGCTTCGCGTTCGCCGCGCGTCGCGAATTTCGCGCGCAGGATGTTGAGCGCGTCGTCGCGAGTGAGCGCGTCGGTGAGATAGCGAAAGTCGATACATCCGACGAACTGCTCGGGCGTCATGTCGGCGACCAGTTTCCACACCGGCTTGCGCTCGACTTTGGCGTAAAGATCCCAGACCGCATTTACGATTGCCGCCGTCGCGAGATGAATCGCGCCTTTCTCCGGACCGATCCATCGAAGCTGACTCTCAAACGTAAGCCGCTCCCAGAAGCCGCCGAGGTTGGCGACGATGTCGTCGTACTTCGAGCCGACGACGAGATGTTGCAGCGCGCGGACCGCGGTAACCACAACTTCGTTGCCGCGGCCGAGTGTGAAGGTCATGCCGTGGCCTTCGAGGCCGTCGCGCGCGTCGGTGCTCAGCACTACGTAGGTCGCGGAATAGTCGGGGTCGGTGTGAACGGCGTCGGAGCCCGCGAGCGTTCGCGAAGTTGGGGTTCGGATGTCGCGGACTGAGAGCCCGGTGATAGTGCGCGCCATGATCGCTTCCTCTGCGCCGCATGGTAGCATCGCGCGACCGGCGATGACGACACAATTGCCAGCCTCGATCCGCGACTTGCGCCAGTCATGGCCGCGTCCGTCGGCGCCGAAGCCGATCATCGTGATCGGCGCGGGCAGTATCGTTCGCGACGCTCATCTGCCGGTGTACAAACGACTCGGCTTTCCGGTCGCGGGGATTTTCGATGTGAATGTGAACGCGAGTCGCGAGCGCGCGGCGGCGTTTGCGATTCCGCGCGTGTTCGAGTCAATCGATGAAGCCGCGTCGATGCGCGATGTGGTGTTCGACGTCGCGATCCCGCCGCAAAATATGGCGGACGTGCTCGAGCGGCTGCCCGTCGGCGCCGCGGTGCTTGATTCAGAAGCCGATGGGCCGCGACCTTGCCGACGCGCGCCGAATCGTTGCGATATGTAGTGCGCGAAAGCTGCGCGCCGCGGTGAATTTTCAGCTTCGCTTCGCGCCTAACATGCTCGCGGTCAAGGACGCGCTCGAGCGCGGCGTCTTCGGCGACGTGCTCGACGTCGAAGTGCGAATCAATCTGCACACGCCGTGGAACTACTGGGCGTTCCTCAAACGCGTGCCGCGCCTCGAAGTGCTGATGCATTCGATTCACTATCTCGATTTGATTCGATCGCTGATCGGCGAGCCGCGTGGCGTCTATTGCAAGGGCGTGCGCCATCCGGCGATGCCGGATTATTCGGATACTCGCACCAGCATCGTGCTCGATTACGGCGACACGATTCGATGCAGCCTGACGATGAATCACGCGCACACGTTTGGCGCGCGCTACGGCATGTCGCAGTTGAAGATCGAGGGCACGCGCACTGCCGCGATCGCCAAGATGGGTGTGAATCTCAACTATCCCGCGGGCGAGCCCGACACGCTCGAGATCGCGCGCGAAGAATCGAATGGTTGGCGCGAGATTGCGCTGCGCGGTTCGTGGTTTCTCGAAGCGTTCGAGGGCCCGATGTCGAACTTGCAGCGTTTCGCCGCCGGCGAGGATCCCAAACTTGTTTCGAGCGTCGAGGACGCGCTCCGCACGATGGCGGTGGTCGAAGCCTGCTACGAATCAAGCGCGCATGGCGCGACGCCGATTCCCTCAACACCTTAGAATCGCGATCATTGTCGGCAGAGGAGCTTCACACCGATGGCCGCAGAACATGTTGTGTTTTTGTTTGACGTCGATAACACGCTGATCGACAACGACCATATCGTCGCCGACATGAAGCGCAATCTCGAGCGCGACATCGGCAACGAACAGCAGCAGCGCTACTGGGATTATTTCGAGGAGCTGCGCACCGAGCTCGGCTACGCGGACTATCTCGGCGCGCTGCAACGCTATCGCGTCAATCATCCGCGCGACTTCGGAATAATCGCGGTGTCGTACTTCCTGATGAACTACTATTTCGCGAACCGGCTGTTTCCCTGCGCGCTCGACGTGATCGCGCAATACCAGCAATACGGCGAGACGGCGATTTTGTCAGATGGCGACATGATTTTTCAGCCGCTCAAAATCGAACGCTCGGGACTGCGCGAGGCGGTCGATGAAAAAGTGATGATCTACATCCACAAGGAGCAGGAACTCGACGACGTGAAGAAGCGCTATCCCGCGGATCATTATGTGCTGATCGACGACAAGGTGCGGATTCTCGACGCCGTGAAGAAGACCTGGGGCGCAAATGTGACGACGGTGTTCCCGCGCCAGGGACATTACGCGGCTGACGCCAAGGAAGTCGCCAAGTACATGGCGCCTGACGTAACCGTGGATAGAATCGACCAGCTGCGGGAGTACGATCTCGCGCGGCTGCGCGCGGCGACCAAAGGCTAGTCGGTAGCGGCATGCAACCGAACGGCGACAAAGGATGCGCGGGTTGACTCAATCTCAATGAGGCGATTGAATTGAATAGTTGGAGCTATAAAGCTCAGGAGCTTTCGGCGGGATACCAATGTTTTCGTATCGCCTGCTCGCTAGGCAACTGCTCATTTGCTCGGTCTGCCTGCTAACCATCGCGCAGACGACCCGCGCGTTCCCGTCTGTCACTTTTTTCGAGCTACATGCGATTGCGAATCAGACGCAGGGATTCGCCCGTCACGCAGTCGAGGAAGTTGGCAGCCGGCCAGTCGCGGACGCGGGTGTCGCTACTTCGTTATCGACGTTTGACGCGAAGGAGCCGAAGGAGCATCAGCTCGATCCAGTTGTCCTCGAGGATGTCGAAGCAGGCCTTGACTGGTCCTGCGAGCATCACTTTCATCGGCGAATCCCACTCCGCGCCGGTGACGATGATAACTAGCCCCGCCCGGATATAAAGTTCACGTCTTCACCGTGCCTGAGGCGCCGAGCCGCGCGCAGTCGAGTTGCGCTTGAATGAGCGGCGGCGGTTTCAGCGAGGGTATGAAAAGACGGTCGAATGAACCGCGACCTGAACGTCTCGCCGCGCTTTCAGCGGCGAAAGGACATAGGTTATGCAATCGATAGGTGTCAGATGTACGAAATATATGGGCGTCCTAGGAGCCTTACTCCTGAGTCTTATGCTGGCAGTGCCGGCGTTGGCGCAAGTCAGGCCCGGCGACGTCATCACTCCGGACAATGCTAACAAGGTCAAAGACCTCGTCTCCCCAGGGGTCTTCTACAAAGTCGAGCAGGGGATGGAGATGAAAATCGTGCCCTCCGATCGCGTCGATTGGCCACCGCCTTACAAGGACGCAACCGAGAAATATTCCGCGCAGGTGCGGCTGTCGCCGGACGGGCGCACGGTTGAGAACTATGTGGCCGGCCAGCCGTTCCCGTTCCTCGACCCCAACGATCCTAAGGTCGCGACCAAGATCATCTGGAACAATGTGTTTCGGCCGCTGCAGACCGATGACTACGATCTGCGCTACTTCTCCTGTGAAAATGTTCGGAGCGGGCGCAACGCTCCCTACCGTGTGATCGACGAGATCGATGTAGGTCACTACGCCGGCTACAACGAGATTGGCCGGACTGAGGTCGATCCGATGCCGATCGATCCGGACTTCAAGAAGACCGGGCGCTACTGGCTGTTCGGGCTCTACCCGATCATGTCGCCGGAAGGCATGCGCGGCGCCGGCTTTCTGCGCTATCGCTATGCCGATCCGAAGAAGTCCGATGACATCTGGTCATGGAATACCGGTTCGCGCAGGCTGCGGCGCCTCGACGAAGGCCTGATGAGCGACGCGGTAACCGGTGCGGGACTGCCGAGCGAAGGCGGCGGCAATATCGTGGTGTTCGATCCGGATCACTATTCCGGCTTCAACGCCAAGGTTGAGGAGTACAACTATCGCTTCCTGGGCGCGAAGAACATGCTCGGCGTGGTCCACGCGGTCCATTCGCCTGAAGTCACCTGCATGACGGACGGCGGCGGCAGCGCGTGTCCGGAAAACTGGGAGACGCGCCGAATGTATGTCGTGGAGGCCAGCCCCAGGCACGTGAACGCCTCGCAGACGCTGCAAGCGCGCACGGTGCTGTACATCGACAGCGAAGTATGGTTTCCGCTTTACGAGGACGCCTACGATCGACAGGGGCAGCTGTGGCAGAACCACATCTACTGGCTGACTTATCGTGATCGGCCGGTGCCCGACGCGCGGATAGCGATCTATCCGTTCAAGCGCTCGTTCGTGGTAGGCGCGGCGGCCACCGATGTGCAAAGCGGAATGTCGGCGATGTGTTACCTGCCGAGTCGCAACACTCCGGAAAAGGAATGCTGGTATATCAACATGGGCGCGGTGGACCGCACCTTCTTTGACCCGGATGCGATGGTGAGAGCGGCGCCGTAGCGTTGGGAGTTTCGTGTTTGTAGTCAGTGCCGCGGTGGCGCGCATTCCGCGCGCCACCGCGCGAAGTTTCCGCTGCTTGCGACTCCGCAGCGCGTGCCGAGGTTAGGCCAGGTCGAAGAACAGTACTTCGGCGGGAGCGTTTGCGACGAGCGTCAGTTTATCTTCGTTGCTGATTGCGGCGCCGTCACCCTCGGCGAGTGCGGTGCCGTTGACTGTGACCGCGCCGCGCGCCACTTGCACCCATCCGTGACGCTCCTTCTTCAGATTCGTCGTAACAGTTTGTCCGCGATCGAGCTTTGCGACCGACAGTGCGGCGTCCTGATGGATCTTCACCGACTGGCCGTCGCCGTCGGGAGTGCCTACCGGCGCGAAGCCAGTATGCGCTTTCGCGTCGTCGATAGTTTTTTGCTCGTAGCCGGGCTTGATGCCGGGCGTCGACGGCGTGATCCAGATTTGCAGGAAATGAACCGGCTCGGTCTTCGAATGATTGAATTCGCTGTGCGTGATTCCCGTGCCTGCGCTCATCCGCTGCGCTTCGCCGGGGCTGATAACCGAGCCGGTGCCGAGGCTGTCCTTGTGCTCGAGCGCGCCTTCGAGGATGTAGGTGATGATTTCCATGTCGCGATGCGGGTGGGTCGGAAAGCCGGCGCCCGGACGGACGCGATCCTCGTTGATAACGCGCAGCGTGCGAAATCCCATCTCGGCGGGATCGTAGTAGTCGCCGAACGAGAACGTGTGGCGGCTGTCGAGCCAGTCGATTTTCGTGCGTCCGCGGTCGGCCGACTTGCGTGGCGTAATCATTGGAGTTTCCTCTTCAGGCTGCCTTGGCGGCCGGCTTCATCTTGAGCCGGATCGGCATGTGCTTGATGCCGCCGACGAAACTCGAGCGCAGCCGCTCGACCGGGCCGGCGGGTTCGACGTGATCGAGCCGCTTGGCCAGCTCGCTGAAAATAATCTTCAGCTCGAGCCGCGCGAGATTTGCGCCGAGGCAGAAATGCTCGCCGATGCCGAAAGCGATATGCGGATTCGGATTGCGGCTGATGTCGAACTTGAACGGGTCCTTGAAAACTTCTTCGTCGCGATTCGCCGACGGATAGAACAGGCATACCGATTCGCCGGCCTTGATCTTCTGGCCGCGAATCTCGGTATCTTCAGTCGCGGTGCGGGCGAACTGAATCACCGGCGTCGTCCAGCGCACGATCTCCTCGACCGCCGAGTCGATCAGCGCGGGATTGCGCTTGAGTTTCTGCCACTCGCCCGGATTGTCGATGAAAGCCTGCAAGCCGCCGGTAGTTGCGTTGCGCGTGGTCTCGTTGCCCGCGACCACCAGCAGGAAGTAGTACGACAGCATCTCGAACTGCGGGATCGGCTCGCCGTTCACCTTGCCGTTGGCGACGATGCTGGTGATGTCGTTGGTCGGATGTTTCATCCGCGACGCCACCATGTCGCTGAAGTACTGGAACAGGCCGAGGCGCGAGCGATCCATCGTCTCCTGCGCGGTGGTTCCGGCCTGGAATTCAGGGTCGCCGCCGCCGATCGTTTCGTTGGTCCAGCGGAAGAGCTGCTCCCAATCCTTGTGCGGAACGCCGAGCAGCTCCGCGATGACGGCGAGCGGAATCTTGGACGACACGTCGGTGACGAAATCGCAAACGTCGCGGCCGGTCACGTCGTCGAGCACTTCGCGCGTGATGTTCTCGATTTCGGGCCCCAGCGGACTCACCCCGCGCGGCGTGAAATGACGGCTGACGACGACGCGATATTCGCCGTGGTCGGGCGGATCCATGTCGAGTAGATGGCGGAACGGCGGCGTCGGGCTGTCCTCGAAGCCGTCCTCGTTGACGAACACCAGCAGGCGCGGGCCGTTGAGGAACAGGCGCGGCTGCTTGGAGATCTGAATGATGTCGGCGTGCTTGGTGATCGCCCAGAACGGGTCGGTCTTGGGAAACTCGCACCAGAAGACCGGCTTGTGCTTGCGCAAGTAGGTCCACTCGCGATGCGGGTAGCCATTTTTCATGTAATGGTCGGGCCCGATGATGTTCAATGATTCGAGCGAGAGTGCCTGTTCAGTTTCCATTGAGGAGCGTCTCCGCGATTCCGAAATTTGCGTCTCGAAGCAGCATTCTGACCTGTCGCGCGTGCTGAGTCATCTAGTCGTCGCTGACCGTAATTGCCTGGCGGGGGCACAGCCGCGCCGCGAGCTTGAGCTTGTCGCGCATGCGCTCGGGCGGCTTATCAAGCAACAGGTGGCTCTTGTCGTCGTCGCGCACCTCGAATACTTCCGGCGCCGCCTCCTGGCATTTCATATTCCCTTCGCACAACTTCAGATCTACCACGACCTTCATGATGACTAATCTCCTTGCGCCCGGAACGCAGCCGGCCACTGCGATCATATAAGAGGATAGTTCTTGCGACTAGGAGCGGGCGGCGCCGGCGAAAACGGCTGACCCGCGCGCACATCGCGGTGAGTGTCCGCTCATCATTTTGTTAATACAATATGACTAATAGATAGCAGAAGGCCGGAATAGCGCCGCAGTGGTGCTTTGAGGAACGCACGCCTTGACCGCAATCCTTGCGCAGCGTCTCTCTTTCCTGCGATACCGAGTGTTATGTCAGTTTAGCTCGAATCGCATCCCGGAGGATGGGCAATGTCCTACGATCTGATTGTCAAAAACGGCACGGTTATAGACGGCACCGGCGCCTTTCGCCGCCGCGCCGACGTCGCGGTCAAGGACGGCAAGGTCGCGGAGATCGGCAAGGTCACCGACACCGCCAAGGAAACGATCGACGCGTCCGATCTGATCGTGTCGCCGGGCTTCGTCGATCCGCATACTCACTACGATGCGCAGATCTGCTGGGACCCACTGGTCAGTTGCACTTCGTGGCACGGCGTGACGACGGTCGTGATGGGAAATTGCGGGGTAGGGATTGCGCCGTGCCGGCCGGCGGCGCGCGAAGTGGCGGCGTGGGACCTGGTCAACGTCGAGGCGATTCCGTTCGAGGCGTTGTCGAAGGGGATTACGTGGGAGTGGGAGACGTTTCCGGAATTTATCGCGGCGGCCGAACGGCGCGGCGCGGGAATCAATCTCGCGTTCCTGGCGCCGCTGACTCCGTTTCGGCACTACGTGCTCGGCGACGAGTCGATGGAGCGCGCGGCCACGCCCGACGAGACGGCGCGGGTCGCGGCGCTGTTGCGCGGGGCAGTGGAGGCGGGCGCGTTCGGATTTTCGACGACGACGCTGCCGCAGCATATCGGCTACCAGGGACGTCCGCTCGCATGCCGGCTGGCGTCAACCGATGAGCTGAAGGCGTACGCCAACGTCCTGCGCGACGCGGGGCGCGGCGCGATCGAAGTGGCGCTCACGCGGCGCGCGGGACGAATGTCGGAGGACGAGGAGGGACTGCTGGAATTCCTGCTCGACGAGAGCATGCGTCCGGTCACGTGGCTGGCGATGGCGAGCCGGCCCGACAAGCCCGAGGCCAGCGCCGACACGCTGCGGCGGCTGGAGCCGCTGATCAAGCGCGGCGGAGTGCCGCAGGTACTGTGCAAGCCGTTCGTGATCCAGATGGATCTGCGCAATCCGTTTTCGTTCGCCGACATGGAGCTATGGGGGCCGGTGTTCAATCAGCCGCTCGAGCGGCAGAAGGAGTTCTACCGCAACGCCGAATTTCGCGGCGCGTTTCGCGAGGAACTCAAGCGGCCGCATCTGTTCCAGGGCAAATGGAACCGGGTCGAGGTGCTCGAGGTTGCGAGTCCGACGCTCAAACAATACGAGCGCAAGACGGTTGGCGAAATCGCCGATCAGCGCAACGAGGATCCGCTCGACACGTTCTTCGACCTCGCGCTCGAGGACAATCTCAACATCCAGTACACGATGCAGCAGTATCACGAGGAAGGAATCCAGCGGCTGATTTCCGATCCGCGCACGATGATCGGGCTGTCCGACGGCGGCGCGCACGTGAACATGCTGTGCGACGCGGGCTACTGCACCTACCTCCTCGGCACCTGGGTGCGCGAGCGCCAGGCGATGACGTTGGAGAACGCGATCAAGCGAATCACGTCGGAGCCGGCCGACTTTTTCGGAATCAAGGATCGCGGTCGGCTCAAGGTCGGCCTGCCGGCCGACGTCGCAATCTTCGACGAGCGCAAAGTCGGCTCGGCCAAGCGCGCCCGCATGCAGAATGATCTGCCCGGCGGCGGCCGCCGCCTGGTGATGCCGGCCGAGGGCGTCGAGTACACGATCGTCAACGGCGAGATCCTCTACGAGCACGGCCATCATTCGGGCTATTTGCCGGGCCAGGTGCTGAAGTCCGGCGCGATGTAGTCGCGTCCGCTCTCAATTTTGGAGCGCTTCTGATTCCCTCGTCCGGCGTGGGGCGAGGGAACCAGATCACGTGTGCTTCACTTCGCGATTTTTTCTGTCATCCTTATCCTCGATGTTCGCATTTTTGCGGAAGTTCTCGCAGATCATTGCGGTTCTCATCATGAGTTCGACAATTCCAACGCCGCCCGCTTTCGCACAGTTGCCACCGCTGATTCCGCGCGCCACTCTGCTCGGCAATCCTGAGCGCGCCAATCCGCATATCGCGCCCGACGGCAAGCGGCTCGCGTGGCTCGCGCCCGATGAACACGGTGTCCTGCAAGTCTGGGTGCAGACCATTGGGCAGCACGAAGCGCGCGCCGTCACGGCGGACAAGAGCCGCGGGATTCAATCGTACGGGTGGGCGTACGATTCGAAGACGATCATCTACGCACAGGACGCCGCCGGCGACGAAAACTTTCACCTGTTCGCTGTCGATCTCGACTCGAATAACGTCCGCGACTTGACGCCATGGCAGGGCGTGCGCGCCGAGTTTGTCGCCGCCAATCCAAAATTTCCCGGACGCATGCTGGTCGCGCTCAATCTGCGCGATCGGCAGTTGATGGATGTCTATCGAGTCGATCTGCGCACTGGCGCGGTCGAGCTCGACACCAAAAATCCCGGTGACGTCGGAGGATGGCTGGCCGACGACAATATGATCGTGCGCGCGGCTTCGATCACGACGCCGGACGGCGGCACCGAGATTCGGATTCGCGACAGCGCCGCGGGTCCGTGGCGCACGTTGATGAAGGCCGGAATGGAAGACAACCTGGCGGCGCTGGATTTTACCAAGGACGGGCAAGCGCTCTTTCTCAGCACTTCGATCGGCACCGACACCGCGCGCCTGGTGCGCCATGAGATCGTGTCGGGGAAGGAAACGGTGATCGCGCACAGCGACGCCGCCGACTTGAGCGACGCGATGATTCAGCCGACGCGCCACGTGGTGCAGGCCGCCGCGTTCGACCCCGGCCGGATGCATTGGACGGTTATCGATCCGTCAATTCAGGCCGACTTCGACGCGATCGCGAAAGTCGCCGACGGCGATTTCTCCGTCGCCGACCGCGACCTCGCCGACCAGACCTGGCTGGTCTCGTTCTCGAGCGACCGCGCGCCGGTGCGCTACTACTCGTGGGATCGCGCGTCGAAGAAAGCGACGTTCCTGTTCAGCGTGCAACCGAAACTCGACGACGCGCCGCTCGCTCCGATGAAGCCGATCGATTTTACCGCCCGCGACGGAATGAAAATCCACGGCTATCTCACGTTGCCAATCGGCGTAGCCGCGAAAAATCTGCCGATGGTGCTGGCCGTGCATGGCGGACCCTGGGGGCGCGACAGTTGGGGCTTCGGCCCTTACACTCAACTGCTCGCGAACCGCGGCTATGCGGTGCTCCAGATAAATTTTCGCAGCTCGACCGGATTCGGAAAAAAATATCTGCACGCCGGCGACCGCGAATGGGGCCTGACGATGCAGAGCGACCTGACCGACGGCGTCAAGTGGGCGGTGGATGCGGGAATCGCGGATCCGAAGCGCGTTGCGATCTTCGGCGGCTCGTACGGCGGCTACGCTGCGCTGGCCGGCGCCGCGTTTACGCCCGACGTCTATCGATGCGCGATCGACGAATGCGGCCCGTCAAATCTGTTCACGCTGCTGGCCTCGATCCCACCCTATTGGGCCGTCATCCGCGCGATCTTCAACACCAGGGTTGGCAATCCCGACGATCCCAAAGATAAGGAGCTGCTGACCGCGGCCTCACCGCTATTCTCCGCCGACAAGATAAAAATCCCGATGCTGATTGGCCAGGGCGCCAACGATCCGCGCGTGAAGCAGGCCGAGGCCGAGCAGATCGTCGATGCGATCGCGAAGCATCGCGGCAGCGCGGTGTACGCTTTGTACACCGACGAGGGCCACGGCTTCGTGCGTCCCGAGAACCGGCTCGACTTCACGGCGCGGATGGAAAAATTCCTGGCCGACAATCTCGGCGGCCGCTATGAACCGATGAAGGAAGATCGAATCCCCGGCTCGACCGCGAAGATCCGCGTCGTCGGCTCGCCGCCGTAGAGACTCGCGCAGACGCTTCACCGATCAGTTGTGCTATGCAACTTGTGCGACGCACTTGGTTGCGCTCGCTTAACTTCAGGAGGAATCGCCATGGCCGAATTCGGAATCTCGATGTTCCCGACCGACTACGCAATCCAGCCGATCGAGCTTGCGCGTGCGGCGGAAGAGCGCGGCTTCGAGTCGATGTTCTTTCCCGAGCACACGCATATCCCGGCGTCGCGCAAAACGCCGTGGCCCGGCGGCGCCGAGCTGCCGAAGGAATACTGGCACACGCACGATCCGTTCGTCGCGCTCGGCGCGGCGGCGGCGGTCACGAAGAAACTGAAACTCGGCACCGGAGTATGCCTGGTGATCGAGCGCGATCCGATCACGCTCGCCAAGGAAGTCGCGTCGCTCGACATGATTTCCGGCGGCCGCGTGATTTTCGGAATCGGCGCGGGCTGGAACGTCGAGGAGATGGCGAATCACGGCTCGGCGTTCAAACGGCGCTGGAAAATCGTCAAGGAGAAAATCCTCGCGATGCGCCAGATCTGGACCAAGGAAGCCGCCGAGTTTCATGGCGAGTTCGTCAACTTCGATCCGATTTGGTCGTTTCCCAAGCCGATGCAGGCGGGCGGACCGCCGATTCTGCTCGGCTCGCAATCGCCTAAGACTTTCGATCGCGTCGCCGAGTATTGCGACGGCTGGATGCCGATAAATTTCCCACGCTACGACCTTGCCGCCGGTTTGAAGGCGCTGGCCGACGCCGGCAAGAAAGCCGGCCGCGGCAAACTCCCGGTCTCGATGTTTGGGGTCGGTCCGAACGAGGAGCACGTGAAAAAATTCCTCGACCTCGGCCTCGACCGGCTGATCTTCGCGCTGCCGTCGGCGACCGGCGACGCGGTACTGCCGCTGCTCGACAAGTACGCCGAGATGAAAGCCAAAGCGCGCTGATTTCCGGTCCGCAATTTTCTTACCGAGACTCTTGACTGAATCCGTCGCGATCTTTAGTCTAGCCACCCTATCGACTAAAGGTCATTCAGATGCTCTCGAAAAAATCGAAATACGCCCTCAAGGCGATGATGGTATTGGCGAAGGAATACGGCCAGGGGCCGGTGTTGATTTCCGATATGGCGCAGCGCGAGGGGATCCCGCGCAAGTTCCTGGAGCTCATCCTGCTCGAGCTCAAGAACCACGGACTCCTGCAAAGCAAAAAGGGCAAGGGCGGCGGATATTTCCTTGGACGCGAGCCGCATCTTATCAGCGTCGGCCACATTGTGCGCGTCCTGGACGGACCAATCGCGCCGTTGCCATGCGTCAGCAAGACCGCATACATGCGATGCCGCGAGTGCCGCGACGAGCGCAGTTGCGGCATCCGGATCGTGATGAAGGAAGTTCGCGACGCGACCGCCAGGATAATGGACTCGACCTCGCTGGCGGACATGCTCAAGCAGGTCGAAGCGGTAGTCACCGGCAACGAATCATTGAGCTTCGCGATCTGAGGACGCGTTAGCTCTTTTTTTGAAAAATTAGTCTAGTCACCTAATAGGATAACTTATGAAAGACTCAGCCCTGACAACCCGGCGCGATGCGCCGTCAGAGCCCGACCCGGGCGACGAGATCCTGCGGCGTATCGTGAGCGCGATCAACGGCGTGCGCTTCGGATCCGTCGAGGTTGTTATCCAGGACTCGCGCGTCGTGCAAATCGAGCGCAAAGAGAAATTTCGCTTCGACAAGACCGGTCGCGGGTAGCTCGAGGCCTGCAGCAATGAGCTGTTTGCGACCATTCGAATTTTTGAAGGAGCCTCGGACCGGGGAAGGATCCAGGCGCTATGAGAGAGCCGTTAGTCACCAACCGCGAGCTGACCGGTCATCCGGAAGTTCCCCAAGACTACGAGGGACTTTTGCGATGAGAAACCGCGCCACGCTCCGTTTTCATTCGATCCTGCCGATACTTGCTATCGCCGCAGCCTTCTTGATCATGCCGCCCGCGGCCTCCGCGCAGACCGCTTGCTCGCCCACGATCAATTCGTGCGGATGCACGATCGTCAAGCCGGGATCCTACAAAATCGGTCTGGCAATCGATTCGACCCAGGGACTCACACCGGCCGGCGCATGCATCGAAATCGCGTCGAGCTTCGTGATCCTTGACGGTGGCAAGAAAACGATCACTGGGGCCGGCGGCGGCACGCCTGAAGGGATTGGAATTTGGGTGCATCACCCCTTCCGCTCAGTTTTTCTCGAGGGCCGTGGCACGGTGATAAGCGGTTGGGACGTCGGCTTGCTCATCCAGGGCAGACAAGTCGTCGCGGACGATTTCACGGCGAATACCAACGGCACTGCTGGAATTGAACTGAACAACGCAGAAGCTGTCGAACTGACCAGCCCGACCGCGATCAGCAATCTCAACTACGGAATATGGGTGAAGCAGACCTCGATCAGCGACATCACCAATTCCAAAACGCAGACCAACGGCAACGTCGGCTTGTACGTAGGATGCTCGAACATCGGGCCCACCAGCAGCGGATGCAGCAGCGGCCCGTCGCCCGGTAACTACATTTTCACGGGCGGCATTGCCGGGAATACCAACTACGGTGTCGCGCTCGACATCGGCGCGAAGCAGACGATCGTGACGAACCAGACCTTGAGCGGCGGCACGCACAATTCGAAGGACGATCTGTTCGACGCGAATTCGAGTTGCGGCAGCAACAAGTGGTTCGCCAACGATTCGACGGCGACCAACAACCAGGCAGGCGGCTGCATAAAATAATGAGATTTCAGGCAGGAGCCCGGACCAGGGAAGGATCCGTGGGCATCATGGCAGAGCCGTTAATCACCAACCGTGAGCTGACCGGTCATCCGGAAGTTCCCAATTCTACGAGGGGCTTCCGAGATGAGAAAACGCACTTTGCCGATCCTACCAGTCCTGCTGGCGGCGGTACTAACCGGGGTGGTTCTTGCCGCCCGGCCGGCGCGCGCGCAATCCACACCCGCAGATCCGAGGGATCAGGAAATCCAATTGCTCAAGACCGAAATCAACCAGCTCGAGCATCGAGTCGATACGCTCGAAGGACTTGACCAGAAGGTGAAAGTGATTGACCGCAAGCTGGAAGTCCAGCAAGAGACCGTGCAGGACGAGCATCAAAAGGCGCTCTCGATGCCTGTCGTCCAGGTGGGAGAGAATGGATTCTCTCTGTCGTCACCCAACCACGATTACAATCTCAATTTGAGCGGAATCATCCAGGGCGACGGCCGTTTCTTCACCAGTGGCGACGACAAGAACGTCGGCAGCACCTTCTACTTGAACCGGGTGCGGCCGATTCTGACCGGCTCGCTCGGGACGTATTACAACTTCAACATCACGCCCGACTTCGGCCAGGGCAGGGTCACGCTGCAGGACGCCTACATCAATATGACCTATTGGGACTATGCCAGCCTGAGGACCGGGAAATTCAAGGCGCCGCTTGATCTCGAGCGCTTGCAGTCGGACCGCGACCTGGAATTCAGCGAGCGTTCGGAGATCCAAAACCTGGTCCCGAACCGCGACACGGGTGCGGACCTTCACGGTAGGCTTTTTGATGGCCGCTTGTACTATGACGCCGCGTTGATGAATGGAGTAGCTGACAACACTGCGGCGGATACTACAGACCTCGATAACAATGATGGCAAGGATTTCGTCGGACGTATCTTCGCCAACCCATTCATACTTAGCGAAAACGAATACCTCAAAGGGCTTGGAGTCGGGTTCGCGGGTTCTTATGGCGACGAACGCGGCACCACGATCTCGACTTACAGGACCTATGGCATGAGTACCTGGTTCACCTATAACTCGGGCGTGACCGCGTCGGGTTTGCGCGCTCGTCTCGAGCCGCAGGCTTACTACTACTGGCGGGGTCTAGGCTTGATGGCCGAGTATGCACAGGACCAGCACTCGCTGAACCTGTTCACTAAGAAAGGAAGTTCTCCGACCCCAAGGCTCATCGACCGGACCGACACCTTCACCGACACCGGCTATATGGCGCAGGCTTCCTACATACTGACGGGTGAAGACGCATCCTACGGCTGGGTTAAGCCTCGTCATCCGTTCGACCCGCGCAACGGATTCTTTGGCGCATGGGAGCTGGCGGCCAGGATCAGCAATGTCGCCGCGGATACGCGCCAGTTCCAGCTCGGTTTCGCCGCTCCGAACGTGGCCGCGAAAACCGCGACCGAGTTTGCGGCCGGCATCAACTGGTACCTGACCCCCAACATCAAGTGGCAGTTCGACTATGCGAACACTTACTTCGACGGCGGCGCCGGCGTGAAAGGCGCCCCCAAGGACCGGCCGAACGAAAGCGTGTTCGAGTCGCAACTGCAAATCTCCTTCGGGAGCTAGGAACCGGCATGTCTCGTCACAGATTAAAAATGACGCACGCGCTCGCCGCGCTCGTCGTGGCGGCGAGCGTTGCTCTCGGAGTTGGGCAATCGCGCGCAGCTCAAATCACGCTGCTCAACGTTTCGTACGATCCGACTCGCGAACTCTACGAAGCTGTAAACGCCCAATTCGCCAAGGATTGGAAAGCAAAGACCGGCGACGACGTCACGATCAATCAGTCGCACGGCGGCTCAGGCAAACAGGCGCGCGCTGTGATCGACGGTCTCGAGGCCGACGTGGTTACGCTCGGCCTCGCCGGCGATATCGACGCGATCGTCGAGAAGGCCGGCTTGTTGCCGAAAACCTGGCAATCGCGCCTGCCGAACAACAGTTGTCCCTACACTTCGACCATCGTGCTGCTGGTGCGCAAGGGGAATCCCAAACACATCAAAGATTGGGACGACCTGGTGAAGCCGGGTATCGCGGTGATCACGCCGAATCCGAAGACCTCGGGCGGCGCGCGATGGAATTTCCTGGCCGCATGGGGATATGCGCTCAAGAAGAACGGCGGCGACGAGGCCAAGGCGGCGGCGTTCGTCGGCGCGCTCTACAAGAACGTGCCGGTGCTCGATTCCGGCGCGCGCGGCTCGACCACCACGTTTGCCGAGCGCGAAATCGGCGACGTGCTGATCGCGTGGGAGAACGAGGCGCGGATGGCGATCAAGCAATTCGGCGCCGACAAGTTCGAGGTCGTCTATCCCTCGGTGAGCATCCTCGCGGAACCGCCGGTCGCGTGGGTGGACAAGGTGGACCAGCGACATGGCACGGCGGCGATCTCGAAGGCGTACCTGGAATTTCTCTACACGCCGGCGGCGCAGGAAATAGTCGCGCAGAATTTCTTCCGTCCGCGCGACCAGGCCGTCGCCGCGAAGTATGCGAGCCAGTTCCCGAGCTTGAACATGCTCACGATCGATTCGGATTTTGGCGGATGGAAAACCGCGCAGCCGAAATTTTTCGGCGACGGCGGCGTATTCGACAAGATCTATCTGCCGGGAAATTAGTCACGCGATGCCAATGAGGACGAAAACGAAACGCAGAAACGTGCTGCCGGGATTCGGCCTGACGCTGGGCTTCACCCTCGCCTACCTCGGCATCGTCGTGCTCATTCCGATCTCGACGATCTTCTTCAAGACCTTCACGCTGACCTGGCCGCAGTTCTGGGCCGCCGTCGCAAGTCCGCGCACGGTCGCGGCCTACGAGCTAAGCTTCGGCGCCTCGATTGCGGGCGCCTCGATCAACTCAGTGTTCGGATTGATCGTCGCGTGGAGCCTGGTGCGCTACGAATTCCCGGGCAAGACGCTGATTGACGTGATGGTCGATCTGCCGTTCGCGCTGCCGACTTCGGTGGCGGGAATCACGCTCACCGCGATCTACGCGGGCAACGGATGGATCGGCCGGTACCTCGCGCCGCTCGGAATCAAAGTCGCCTACGCACCGCTCGGCGTGATCGTCGCGCTGACTTTCGTCGGCCTGCCCTTCGTCGTTCGCACGATTCAGCCGGTGCTCGAGGATCTCGATCAAGAATACGAGGAGGCTGCGGCGACGCTTGGCGCGAGCCGCTTGCAGACCTTCACGCTGGTGATCGCGCCCGCGCTGATTCCCGCGATGCTCACAGGATTCGCACTCGCGTTCGCGCGCGCACTCGGCGAATACGGCTCGGTGGTTTTCATCTCCGGCAACATGCCGATGCATACCGAAGTGGTGCCGCTTCTGATCATGAGCAAGCTCGAGCAGTTCGATTACGCCGGCGCGACGGCGATCGCGGTCGTGATGCTGACGGCGTCGTTCGCGATTCTGCTCGGCATCAACGTGTTGCAAAGATGGAGCAGCCGCCGCCTGGCGGCATAGTCGCGATGAGCAGCAATTCGCAAGGCGAACTGAAGAGACCCGGGACTGCCGATCCGCCGGCGGTCAGAATCGCGCTGATCACTATCGCGTTGATGTTTGTCGCTCTGTTCATTTTTATTCCGGTCATCGCCGTCTTCACCGAGGCGCTGAAGAAAGGGCTCGGCGCATATATCGCCGCGATCGTCGATCCCGAGGCGCGTGCCGCGATTCGGCTGACCCTGATGACCGCGGCGATCGCGGTGCCGCTCAACGTTACTTTCGGGATCGCCGCATCGTGGGCGATCGCGCGTTTCGATTTTCCCGGCAAGCAAACCCTGCTGACGCTGATCGACATCCCGTTCTCGGTTTCGCCGGTGATCGCCGGGATGCTGTTCGTGCTGCTGCTCGGCGTGCGTGCGCCGCTCGGCGGATGGCTTGCCGATCACGGCATCCGGATCATCTTTGCGGAGCCGGGAATCGTGCTTGCGACGATCTTCGTCACGTTCCCATTCGCCGCGCGCGAGCTTATCCCGATCATGCAGGCGGTCGGCAGCGAGGAAGAGGAAGCCGCGGTCGTGCTCGGCGCCGGCGGCTGGCAGATGTTTTTTCGGGTGACGCTGCCCAACGTCAAGTGGGGCCTGCTCTACGGCATGGTGCTGTGCAACGCGCGCGCGATGGGCGAGTTCGGCGCGGTCTCGGTGGTGTCGGGACATATTCGCGGGCACACCAACACGATGCCGCTGTACATCGAGATTCTATACAATGACTATCAGTTCGCGGCCGCGTTTGCGGTCTCGTCATTGCTCACCCTGCTCGCCATCGCGACGCTGATTGCCAAGTATTACCTCGAGCGCCGCGTTGTTCCCGTGAAGCATGAACAGGAAGACATCGCGGTCAAAGTCGCGGCATGAGTATCGAGCTCAAAAATATCAGCAAGCGGTTCGGCGACTTCGTTGCGGTTGACAATATCAACCTGCATATCGAGACCGGCGAGCTGGTCGCGCTGCTGGGGCTGTCGGGCTCGGGCAAGACCACGCTGCTGAGGATAATCGCGGGGCTGGAAACGCCCGACACCGGCGAGGTGCTGTTCCATGGCGAGGACGCGAGCGCGGTCAGCGTGCGCAAGCGCAAGGTCGGGTTCGTTTTTCAGCATTACGCGCTCTTTCGCCACATGACGGTGTTCGAGAACGTCGCCTTCGGGATGCGCGTGTTACCCAGGCGCGAACGTCCCGCCGAAACCGAAGTCGCGCGACGCGTGCATGAACTGTTGAAGCTCGTGCAGCTCGACTTCCTCGCCGATCGCTTCCCCTCGCAGCTCTCCGGCGGGCAGCGCCAGCGCGTCGCACTCGCACGCACGCTCGCGGTCGAGCCGAAAGTCCTGCTGCTCGACGAGCCGTTCGGTGCGCTCGACGCCAAAGTGCGGCAGGAACTGCGCCGATGGCTGCGGCGGCTGCACGACGAGATCAAAATCACCAGCGTCTTCGTCACGCACGATCAGGAAGAGGCGCTAGAGCTCGCCAACCGGATCGTCGTGATGAACCAGGGGCGCATCGAGCAAATCGGCACGGCCGAGGAAGTCTATCACCATCCCGCCAACGCGTTCGTGTATAACTTCCTCGGCAACGTGAACCTGTTCCACGGCCGCATCGAGAATGGCCGCGTCTTCCTCGGCGATACCGCGGTCGAGATCGAGAACACCCACGCCCACGCGCATCCCGATGAGAACGGCAAGGCGGTGCTCTACGTGCGGCCGCATCTGCTGGAAATCGTGTTGAAGCCCAACGGCAAACAGACCTTCCCCGCGACGGTGAAGTCGATCAACCCGGCGGGTCCCCAGGTCAAAGTCGAGCTGATCGCCGAATGGGGCGACCTGGTGCAAGTCGAAATCAGCCACGATCGCTGCCAGGCGCTGCATCTGGAAACAGGCGCGCAGGTGTTCCTGAAACCCAAGGAACAGAAGCTGTTCGTGTATCAGATCTAGCGACCGCTCGGTTGCTGCGATGGGTACAGCGGACCCTGGTATAGTGTCACGGCATGGACGCAAGGCGAAAGATCACAATCCAGGTTCGCAGCGACCTTTTGAATGGAGCGCAGAGAGCTACTGGCGCCGGTATCAGCGAAACCGTTCGCAAAGGGCTGGAGTTGTTGGCGGCCACCGGAGTTTATGATGGGCTGCTGAAAATGCGCGGAAAGCTGGAATCTTCGACAGATTTGAATGAGCTGAGAAAAGACAAACGATTGCGGAATCTTGAATCGCGCGCGAGGAGATCGCGCGCTGAATAAGGACCCTCACCTTCGATCCTCTCCCTTGCAGGGCGAGGGGAAATTACATCGCGCCGTGTCGTAGAGTTGGGAACCGCGGCGGCTTCGACGGCGTTGTCTATTATGCAATGATCAAGACAACGGATCGAAAGTTGGCTAAAAGCACCACTCATTCGAATAGTCAGAACGCACATATCATCGGGCGGCGGGCGTTCGTTGCCGCGATTGCGGCAATACCGGCGATCATCGCATTCGGTTACGCCGAACGAGGCGTCACTGCTGATGCGGCGGGTGATTCGCCGGATTCGAGCGCGTCGGGTATAGTCAAAGTATCGATCGTTGAATTCACTAATTCAGGCAAAAGAAAGGGACTCGTCATGGTAGATAAAGTTGTCAAGACGGACGCGGAATGGCGCAAGGAGCTGACCCCGGAACAGTACGAGGTCGCGCGCAAAAAGGGCACCGAGCGCCCGTTCCAAAACGAGTACGCCGAGAATCACGACCAGGGTCTCTATCGATGTATCTGCTGCGGCAACGCGCTGTTCAGCTCCGACACCAAGTTTGAGTCGGGCACGGGATGGCCGAGCTTCTACGCGCCGATCGCGCCCGAGAACGTCGAAACCAAAACCGACCGCTCACTTTTCATGAAGCGGACCGAGGTGATGTGCGCGCAATGCGACGCGCATCTCGGCCACGTCTTCGACGACGGCCCGCGCCCGACCGGGTTGCGCTACTGCATGAACTCCGCGTCGCTGAAGTTCATCAAGTCCGACGAACCGGAAAAGGCCTGAGTCGCGTCAGCGATTCATCGAGTTGCCATTGAATCAGAGTGAAGCCTTCGGGGTGGTCTTCGAAGACGGCTTCCACTGGTGCGTCGAACTCCACCTCGCGCATTGGGTCGCCTAGCAGGTTGCCGACCATCCTCACGTTGCCGGCGTCGGCGAGTTCTACCACTACTACAATGTAGGGGCACGCGGACTTCAGTGCGGGATGCGCTGGGTGCCAGACGCGCTCCCAGCTGTAGATGCGGCCGCGGCCGGATACGCGATGCCATCCGAGGTCGAGGGAGTGGCATTTGTGGCAGATCCATTCGGGGGCGAACTGGAACGTGCCGCATGAATTGCATTTCTGCACGACTAGCTCGTGACGCTTGGCCGCGTCCCAGAATTCGCGATCCAATCCGTCGCGCGTCGCTTCCGGCGCCGGCATCCCCGCGGGCAAGTAGGTTTTAGTTTCGTTCGACATCGGCTTATCTGCGTAAAATCAGATCGCTCACCGGCGCGACCATCGGGCCTGACACGACCATCGAAATTTCGGCGTCCTTGACCTGGCAGGTCGAAGTGCCCCGCACCTGGCGCGCCGCTTCGATGATCAGTTCGAGGCCGTGCATGTAGCACTCGGCGAGATTTCCGCCGCTGGTATTGATCGGCAGCTTGCCGTTGGGCGCGGTCAGATTGTCGAACGTGCAGAAGTCCATCACTTCGTCGGGATGGCAGAAGCCGTGCTCGACGATGCTCGTCATCACGGCGCCGGTGAAATTTTCGTACACTTGCGCGACGTCAACGTCCTTCGGCTCGATTCCCGCCATCGCGTACAGGCGCGGCGCGAGCGTCTTGAAGTTCGAGGTCGCGTAGTCGGGACCGTTCTCGGCCGCCGCGCCCTGGCGGAAGTCGGATCCCTGCGCCGACGCCATCACGTACGCCGGGCGCTGCTTGAGGTCGCGCGCGCGCTCGGCGCTGGTGACGATCACCGCGGCGGCGCCGTCGTTCTCGAGGCAGCAATCGTAGAGATGAAACGGCTCGACGATCCATCGCGACTCGTCGTAGGCCTGCCGCGTCAGCGGACGCCCGTACATGATCGCGCGCGGATTGGATTGCGCATGGTGATAGCAGGCCATCGCGATCGCCGCGAGCGGGTCCTGCGTGATGTGGTGATCGTGCATGAAGCGGCGCGTGCGCAGCGCGATCCATTGCGCCGGCGTGGACATCCCGTACGGCCACGTGTAGGCGATGGGGCCGGAAATCGCGCGCATCGCAGGGGTCGCGCCGAAGCGGCCGAACTGGCCCTGCGCCAGCGCGCGATAGACGACGACGCAGGTCGCGAAGCCGGCCACGATCGCAGCCGCCGCGTTGCCGATTGCGCCCGAGCCGCCACCGCCGCCGCCGCCCCAGAACATGTTGGTGAAGCGCAATTCCGGCAGTCCGAGCGCGGTCGCGACGCGGACCGAATCGTTGCGGTCGTTGCTGTAGGACGCGATACCGTCGATCGCGGTCACTGGAATCCCGGCGTCGTCGGCCGCGCGCTGAATCGCTTCGAGCGCGAGGCGGAATTCGCTGACCGGCGCGGCGCCGCGTTTGTAATACGTGGTCTCGCCGACGCCGGCGATCGCAGTCTTGTCCTTGATTGTAAATTCGCTCATCGCGCAGCCGCTTAGATCGCCTTAGCGAAATGCGCGCAAGATTCCAAGCGGAATCGTCGCTATACTCGACGGCTGACGATGGCAGATCGCAACATGCTGAGCGACGCGCGGAGTTATTGCGTCGATGCGACGATGCTCGACGGTGCAACGATTCGCATCCGCGCGATTCGCCCTGACGATCAGGAACGCCTGCACGATCATTTCAGAAGCCTCAGCGAGAAGTCGGTCTATTATCGCTTCATGGGATTCAAGCGCGATTTGACTCCGCAGGATCTGAAACGGCTGACCGATCTGGATTTCAAGAATCACGTCGGCCTGGCCGCGACCTTGACCGAGAACGGCCGCGAGCGCTTCGTCGGTGTCGGCCGTTACATCTGCGGCGCCGATCCGCATCGCGCCGAGGTCGCGTTCGCGGTTCGCGACGCGTTCCAGGGCCACGGCATCGCCACGCTGCTGTTGGAGCATCTGAGTCTCATCGCCGATGCGAACGGAGTCAGCGAGTTTGAAGCCGACGTGCTCGGCGAGAACCGCCAGATGCTTGAGGTATTCGCGCACAGCGGCTTCCAGAGCGGCCAATCGTTGGAATCGGGCGTGGTGCATCTGCATTACTCGACACGCAAATCGTCGAAAGACTAATTTGAAAAATCACACTTCAGCGCCGGAGGTCATTCGATGAGCCAGGTCGAGTTCGCAGTCGAAGACAAAATCGCAATCGTAACTATCAACCGGCCCGAGGCGCGCAACGCCGTCGATCAGCCGACCGCCGCCGCACTGGCCGACGCGTTCCGCCGCTTCGACGCCGACGACGCGCTCGCGGTCGCGATCCTGACCGGCGCGGGCGGCACGTTTTGCGCGGGCGCCGATCTGAAGGCGGTCGCGACCAGCCGCGGCAATCGTGTGACCGAAGATGGCGACGGGCCGCTCGGATGCACGCGGATGCTGCTCGGCAAGCCGGTGATCGCGGCGGTCGAGGGCTTCGCCGTCGCCGGCGGAATCGAGCTCGCGCTGTGGTGCGACCTGCGCGTGGCCGCGCGCGACGCGACCTTCGGCGTTTATTGCCGGCGCTTCGGCGTGCCGCTGTGCGACGGCGGCACGATTCGATTGCCGCGGTTGATCGGGATGAGCCGCGCGATGGATATGATCCTCACCGGCCGCGGCGTCTCGGGCGAAGAAGCGTTCGCGATGGGCTTGGCGAATCGCGTCGTCGATCCGGGCAGCGCGCTGACGCACGCGCGGGAACTTGCCGAACAAATCGCAAGCTTCCCGCAACGATGCATGCGCGGCGACAGGATGTCCGCGTACGAAGCGTGGACGCTGCCGCTGGAGGACGCGCTCAAAAACGAATACCGCTACGGAATCGCGACGATCAATTCAGGTGAGACGCGCGCGGGCGCGGAGCGATTCGCGTCGGGAGCCGGCCGTCACGGAAAATTCTAGCCGGGTACGAAAAGGCAAATCAGGCGATCACGCCGGATGCGCGCAAGCGCTTTAGATCATCGGGCGAATAGCCGTGCGCCGCGAGGATTCCGTCGGTGTGCTCGCCGACCAGCGGCGGCCGCGTGATTATCCCCGGAGTCGATTCCAGCTTGGCGGCCAATCCCGTCGTCAGGTACTCGCCCAGTTCCGGATGCGGCAGCTTCAGCAGCATCTCGCGCGCGGCGATTTGCGGATGCTTGAACATTTCTTCGACGGTGAGGATTGGGCCCGACGGGATGCCTTCGCGATTCAGCAATTGAATCCAATGCTCGGCGGGATGCGATGCGAGCGCGCGATTTATTTCCGCGGTGAGTGCGGCGCGATTCTTTGACCCTGCGCCCGCTGCCTTTGAAGCGCTCGTCTTCAACCAGTTCGGGACTGCCGATTACGCGGACGAATTTTTTCCACATCGCCTCGTTGCCGCATGCGATATTGAACGGCCGGTCGGACGCTTTGAACACGCCGTGCGGCGACGACAGCGGATGATTGTTGCCGGCCGGTCCGGGCGTCACTCCGGTCTCGAAATAAATTCCCGCCGACCAGGTCAGGATGCTGACGATCGATTCGAGCAGCGAGGTCTCGACGCGCTGGCCGCGGCCGTCGCGATGGCGCGCTTCGAGTGCGAGCAGGATTCCATTCGCCGAGAATATTCCGCCCAACAGATCGCAAATCGCGATGCCGACGCGAGTCGGCCCGCTCCCGGCGGTGCCCGTCACGCTCATCAGCCCCGACATCCCCTGCGCGATTTGATCGAAGCCGGGAAAATCGCGCAGCGGGCCGGTCGATCCGAAGCCTGAGATGGAGCAGGTGATGATGCGCGGGTTGCGCAGCGCGAGGGTTTCGTAGTCGAGCCCGATCGCCTGCATCACGCCGGGACGGAAATTGTCCACGACGATGTCGGCGGCGTCGATCAAGCGCATCAGGACGTCGCGGCCCTCAGGTTTTTTGATCGCGAGCCGGATGCTTTTCTTCGATCGATTGGTCGATAGAAAGAAATAAGTGTCCGGGCCCTTGCCGTCGCCGAGCTCGCCGCGCGGATTTTCGACGGGCTCGACCTTGAGAATCTCCGCGCCGTAGTCGCCCAGGATTTGCGTGCAGAACGGACCGGCAAGGTAGCGCGTAAGATCGACAACTTTGATTCCGGCAAGCGGCGGCGGCTTTGTTTGGGGCATGACGGTCAAGTTACTCACGTCGCGGGATTCTGCTCAAGTGGGAGAAGTCGCAATCGGTCGCGTCGCAGGAACTGATGCCTTCCCGCGCAGGAAGGGGACCGGATTTTTCAGGGGAGGTGGAGTTGGCGACTGAATTTGACCGCGAAACCTGCGGCGCGGGGGTTCGTCTAACAAGTGGTAGTTACTGGAAAGCTATGACTAACGGGATAATAATTGAGCACCGCCGATGAAACTCTCGAAGAATAGCGCGTGGATGCTCGCGATTGTCGTGGTGGCCATCCTGGCCGGCTGGTATTTCATGAGCGGCGGCAGCACCGCGCCGAAAATCGTTACCGCCAAGGTTAGCGAGGGTCCGATCGTGCGATCGGTCACCGCGACCGGCACCGTGAATCCTGTGATCACGGTGCAGGTCGGCACTTACGTGTCGGGACCGATCACCGCGATTTATGCCGACTACAACGCGCCGGTAAAAAAGGGGCAGGCGATTGCGAAGATCGATCCGCGACCGTACCAGGTGACGGTCGATATCGCCCATGCGACGCTGGCCAACTCGAAAGCGCAACTCGGCAAGGATCAGGCTGATCTCGCCTATAAAAAGGTTACCTACGATCGCAACCTCGCGCTGTACAAGGCCGACGCGGTGTCGAAGGACGCGGTGGATTCCGCCTACAGCGCGTGGCAGATGGATGTCGCGCAGGCCAAGCTCGACCAGGCCAATATCCAGCAGCAGACGGCCAACGTCGCCGCCGCCGAGGTCAATCTCAACTACACCAATATCGTGTCGCCGGTGGACGGCACCGTGGTCTCGCGCAACGTCGATGTGGGCCAGACGGTCGCGGCCAGCTTTCAGACGCCGACGCTGTTTCTGATCGCGCAGGACCTGACCAAGATGCAGGTGGATTCCAACGTCAGCGAGTCGGATATCGGCTACGTTAAGACCGGCCAGAAGGCCACCTTTCGAGTTGACGCGTTCCCCGACCGCGATTTCGAGGGCACCGTCTCGCAGGTGCGCCAGGCGCCGATCACAGTGCAGAACGTCGTGACCTACGATGTCGTGGTGAGCGTCGAGAATCCCGAGCTGCTGCTCAAGCCCGGGATGACTGCGAACGTCAACGTCGTCACGGCGTCGAAGGGCAGCGTGGTGCGAGTGCCGATTGACGCGCTGCGGTTTGCGCCACCGGGGCAGCCGCCCGCGGATTCCGCGGCGATCGACGGAGCGCCCGGCCGCCAGACCCGGGTCTGGATTCTCAAGGGCCGCGAAGTCTCGCCGGTCACGATCACCACCGGGCTCAGCGACGGCACCTGGGTCGAAGTCGCCGACGGCGATCTGCAAGCCGGAGATCGGGTGGTGACGGACGAAATTCGTACAGCGACAACAATGCACTCCTCGAACGGCTCGCACGGCGGCACCGGCGGCGGGATGCCGCATCTGCCCCACTAGTCGCGCGCACTCGTCGCATGAATACGGTTATTCAAATCGTCGGGATGACCAAGACTTACGTGCTTGGCGACATCGAGGTGCATGCGCTGCGGGGCGTGGACCTGACGATTGAGCGGGGCGAGTTCCTCGCGGTGATGGGCGCGTCGGGCTCGGGCAAATCGACGCTGATGAACATGCTCGGATGCCTGGACCGGCCCACCAGCGGCCGTTACATCCTCGAGGGCGAGGACGTCGCGCGACTGAACGAGTCGGAGCTCGCGATGATCCGGAGCCGGCGAATCGGGTTTGTTTTTCAAAATTTCAACTTGCTGTCGCGGACCTCGACGCTCGAGAACGTCGAGCTGCCGCTGTTCTACTCGGCCTGGACCGCCGACGGCGAGCATCGCGCCGCCGACCTGGTAAAGCTGGTGGGACTCGCGGGCCGCGAGCAGAGCCATCCGAATCAACTCTCAGGCGGACAGCAGCAACGCGTCGCGATTGCGCGCGCGCTGGTCAATCGCCCGTCGATACTGCTGGCCGACGAGCCGACCGGCAATCTCGACTCGACCAATTCGGCCGAGATAATGGACGTGCTCACCAACCTCAATCGCCAGCAGGGGATCACGGTGATCGTGGTGACGCACGATCCCGACGTGGCGGCCTATGCCGATAGGGTGGTGACGTTCCGCGACGGCGTGATCATCTCGGATACGCGCAAAGAAGGAACCGCCGCGCACACTCCGTCCGAGCGCAGCGATGCCTCGACGCCCGAGTCGCGGCAGGAGGCGTACTCGGCGCTCGACGAGGCATGGACCTTCGCGAGCATGGCGGTGGTCGCGGCCGGCCGCGCGATCAAGCGCAACAAGCTGCGCGCGGCGCTCACGATGCTGGGTATTTTCATCGGCGTCGCCGCGGTGATCACGATGGTCGCGGTGGGTGACGGCGCGAAGGCGTCGGTCGAGGCGCAGATCAACAGCCTTGGCACCAACCTGCTGATAGTGGTGCCGGGCGCGACCACCGCCAACGGCGTGCGCGCCGGGCTCGGCAGCAATTCGACCCTGACGGTCGGCGACGCCGAGGCGATTGCCCGCGGCGGCGGACCGGTCGCGCTGGTGACCTACATGGATCGGCAGTTGGCGCAGGTGGTCTCCGGAGATCGCAACTGGAGCACCAATATCCAGGGCACGACGTCGAACTACTTTGCGATTCGCGACTGGCCGCTTTCGATCGGGCGCATCTTCACCGACTCCGAGGAGAAGGCCGGCGCCGCTGTATGCCTGCTCGGGCAGACAGTGGTGAATAATCTTTTCGGGGAGGGACAGAATCCGGTCGGCGCCACGATTCGCGTCAAGAACTTCCCGATGAAAGTAATCGGCGTGCTCACGGTCAAGGGACAATCGAGCTATGGGCAGGACCAGGACGACGTGGTGATCGTGCCGTTCAACACCGCGGAGCGCAAAGTTCTCGGCGTCTCCGCGCCGACCGCCCAATCGTCGCCCGCGGCCGTGGCGACCGCCAGCACCAGCAACTGCGCCACCTGCGTTTACTCATCGGTGCCGACCACCAACTCGATTTACAGCTCGAGCACCGAAGCCGCCAGCCCGTTCGGCAGCGCGCCGAAAATCACCGGGGTGGTGAATGCGATGTTCGTCAAGGCGAGCGGCTCCGACCAGGTGGACAACGCGATCGCGCAAATCACCCGCACGCTGCACCAGCGCCATCATATACAAGCGAAAGAAGACGACGACTTCACCGTCCGCAATCTCAGCGAGATCGCCGAGGCGTCCGAGAGCGCGACGCAGGTGATGACGATGCTGCTGTTGTCGGTGGCGTCGATTTCGCTCCTGGTCGGCGGCATCGGCATCATGAACATCATGCTGGTGTCGGTGACCGAGCGCACCCGCGAAATCGGAATCCGCATGGCGATCGGCGCGCGCCGCATCCACATCATGCTGCAATTCCTGGTCGAGGCGATGCTGCTGTCGGCGATGGGCGGCTTGGCGGGGGTCGTGCTTGGCATCCTTGTGTCGAAGCTTATTTCGGCATTGGCGCAATGGCCGACGCTGGTCTCGCCGGTCGCGGTCGCGGGCGGCTTTATCTTTTCAGCGGCGGTGGGCGTCTTCTTCGGCTATTACCCGGCACGCAAAGCCAGCTTGCTGCATCCAATCGACGCGCTGCGCTACGAATAGCCGAACCGGCTTCGGTCATCAGCTGACGTTTAGTGACGCAAAATCGGACACTTAGCTTATTATTAGGACTGGTTCTTTACATTACGATGGCTAATGTTCGCTGACTTGCGATGAAGCAAATATAATCATTTGTTCTTGTCTCCCGGGAACATCTGTGATGGGCTCATAGTTCTAATTACGTCAGGCCTGCGTTCGCAGTCGCCAGGAGGTTTCCCAAGAATGGTTTTTCGTTGTACCCGCGCATGGAAAATAGCGGGTGTCGGCGCGCTCGTCATGAGCATCGGTCTGTTCGCCGCCACCGCCCGGGCCGGAGTTAAGCCCGGAGATGTAATCACTCCGCAGAACGCGGCGCAGGTCAAAGACCTTGTGTCGCCCGGCGTTTACTACATGGTGACGCACGGAATGCAGATGAATGTGGTGCCGTCGGAGCGCATCGATTGGCCGCCTCCATATAAGGATGCGACCGAGAAGTATTCGTCGCAGGTCCGCCTGACTGACGATCATCGATCGCTGATCGGCTACGTCGCCGGCCAGCCCTTCCCGCTGATCGACACCAACGACCCGCAGGTCGCGGAGAAGATCATGTGGAACAACGTGTTCCGTCCGATCAGCACCGACGACTACGACCTGCGCTTTTTCGATTGCCAGATCGAGTACGTAAATCCAGGCCACGCACAGAAGATCATCAACGACATCCAGGTCGGCCATTACGCCGGCTACGACCTGGTCGGCCGCACCGAAGTTGAGCCGCTGCCGATCGATCCCGACTTCAAAAAGACCGGGCGCCTGTGGCTGTTCGGCCTGTATCCTCTGCTCGCGCCGCAGGAAGCGCGCGGCCAGGGCCTGATTCGTTATCGCTACGCAGCGCCCACGCAGGGTGACGACACCTGGTCGTGGAATCCCGGCAGCCGCCGCGTCCGGCGCCTGAACGAGTCGCTCAACAGCACCGCAACCGGAGCGCAGAGTTTCGACCCCGATCACTATTCAGGCTTCAATCCGAAGACTGAAGAATACAACTACAAGTTCCTGGGCGAGAAAGAGATGCTCGCGGTGGTTCACGCGCGGCACTCTCCCGAAGTGACCTGCCCGACCGACGGCGGCGCGTCCGCGTGCCCCGAGGATTGGGAGATGCGCCACATGTATATCGTTGAGGCCACTCCGAATCGCGACATCGGCCAGGCGGGCAACGTGCTCGACAAAGACACCGTCGTGTACATGGACTCGGAAGTATGGTTCGAGCCGTACGTCGATGGGTACGATCAGAAGGGCGCGCTGTGGCGCACCAACATCTTCTGGGCAGCGTACCGCGATCGTCCGGTGCCCGATGCGAAGGTGGCGATTTATCCGTTCAAGCGCGAGTTCATCGTCGGCTCGGCCCGCTATGACGTGCAGTCGGGTTTTGCGACTATGTGTTATTTGCCGGGACAGGCTACGCCGGAGCGCGAATGCTGGTACATCAATATGGGCGCGGTGGACAAGGATTTCTTCACCACCCAGTCGATGGTAAAGGCGGCTCCCTGAGCAAATTAACGAGATAAATCAAGGGCTTAGAGCCCGGTAACGTCCGGCGGGGCGATGCGGCGACAAGGCTGCATCGCCCCGCCTCTTTTTAGCACCGCAACAGTCAATAAGTAGAATTAATGAACATTTTGATGATATTGGGGCGTAGATACTTGACTCGTCAAATCTTCGAGACCCAAAATTGGAACTCCAATGACGGAGGGAGGAGACAAGAAAATGGTTAAGCATGCTTTGGGGAAGGCGATGCTATCCGCGGCGGCGTTGACGATTAGCTTATGTCTCGTCACGGCTTCGGCTAATGCGACCGTCAAGCCCGGTGACGTCATAGCTCCCAGCAACGCCGCGATGGTCAAGGACCTCGTTTCGCCCGGTGTGTACTACGCGGTCACTCATGGGATGCGTATGAACATCATCGCGCCCGATCGAGTCGATTGGCCACCGCCGTATAGAGAGGCGACGGAAAAGTATTCGCAGCAGGTCCGGCTCACCAACGATCATCGCAGCATGATCGGCTACGTCGCGGGCCAGGCCTTTCCGCTGATCGATCCCAACGACCCGTACGTGGCGAACAAGATTATGTGGAACAACGTGTTCCGCCCGATCACCAGCGACGACTACGATCTGCGCTTCTACGATTGCCAGAGCGAGTACGTTCGTCCGGGGCAAGACCAGAAAATTATCGACGATATCGAGATCGGTCACTACGCCGGCTACAACCTCGTCGGACGCACCGAGGTCGATCCTTTGCCGGTCGATCCGGACTTCAAGCAGTCGAACCGGCTCTGGGTGTTCGCGTTGTATCCCGTGCTTGCGCCGCAAGAGGCGCGCGGCACTGGACTGATCCGCTACCGGTACGGTGACCCGAACCGCGGCGACGACAGCTGGGATTGGACTCCCGGCACCCGCCGCGTACGACGCCTGAGCGAGGCGATCCTCTCGACCGCGACCGGCGCGCAGAGTTACGACCCCGACCATTATGCCGGCTTCAATCCCAAGACCGAGCAGTACAACTACCGGTTCCTGGGTGAGAAGGAGATGCTCGCGAGCGTGCACGCGGAGCATTCGCCCGAAAATACTTGCCCCTACGACGGCGGTGCGACCGCATGTCCCGAAGCCTGGGAGATGCGTCACTTGTACATCGTCGAGGCGACGCCGCGGCGCGACATGGGCGAGGCAGGCAGCGCACTCGATAAATCAACCAACGTCTTTGTCGACACCGAATTATGTTTCGAGCCTTACGTCGACACCTACGATCAAAAGGGTCATCTGTGGCGCACGCACATCTACTGGCTGGCGTTCCGCGATCGGCCGGTGCCGGACGCGCGCGTTGCGATCTACCCGTTCAAGCGCGAATTCGTAGTGGGTGCGGCTTCGATCGACACGCAGGGAAATTTCGCGACCATGTGTTACCTGCCGGGTCAGCACACGCCTGAGCGCGAATGCTGGTACATCAACATGGGCGCAATCGACAAGGATTTCTGCACGGTGAAGGCGATGGTGTCGGCGGCGCCGTAAGCGCGTCCACATAATCAGCCTGATTGATGTCTGAAAGCAGGCGCGGAGCACCGGCGGATTGCCGTCACGCTCCGCGCCTGTGTTTTTTCAACTTTCCACAGGACCTTGACGGTGGTCGTTTACAAACGGCGGGCGGCGGCATATATTCTGCCGCGTATCGCCTTTGAAAAAGGTCCCGTGTCCGTCGCCGGCGCGGATGCGCCTCGCAGGTCCAACGAGTCGCTCTGCGCCGGCACTTTTTTTTCAACCAACGCATGGCTCTCTCAGGATTCAAAATCATCGACGCGGACGGCCACGTCACCGAGCCGGCCTCGCTCTACTCGACCCATATCGATCCGAAATTCCGCGCCGCCGCCGACGCGTTGCTGTCGCGGCTCGGCGCCGGCAACCTCGGAATAGTTCCCGCGCTGTATCCGAAATGGCGTACGGCGGAGCGCCCGCTCGGCGAGGCGAACGAAGTCCCCGGTCTTGGCAAACTGCCGTCGGGCCGCAACCATCCGCTCGCTTCACCCGCGGGCGGCTACGACCCCGCCGAGCGCATCGGCGATATGGACAAGGAGGGCATCGACGTCGCGGTATGCTTCGCGACGGTCGCGACTTCGGTGTGCGCGGCGGACGATCCCGCGATGGAAGCGGCGCTCGCGCGCGCTTACAACCGATGGGTCGGGGAATATTGCGGCGCGTTCCCGGCGCGAATCAAGGCCGTCGGGATCGTGCCGCAGCGCGCGATGGATCGATGCGCCGCGGAGGTCGCGTATCTTGCGCGCGAGCCGTGGGCGGTCGGCATCATGACCTTCGGCAATCTCGATGGGATGCTGCCCGATCATCCGTACTTCGATCCGCTCTATCGGGCAGCGCAGGACGCCGACCTGCCGATCTGTTTTCACGGCGGCACCGACCGCCCGCCGTTCGCGCCCGGGCGCGAGGACGTCGGCAACAACATGTTCATGATGCATCTGACCGGGCACGTGTGGCATCAGATGCGCGTGATGGCGGCGGCGGTCGGCGGCGGACTGTTCGAGCGCTATCCAACGCTCAGGCTCGGATTTTTCGAAGGCGGAATCTCATGGGTGCCGTGGTGGGCCGAGCGGATGGACGGGCATTACAAGCACTTCGCCCGTCACACGCCGCATCTGACGCGCAAACCGTCGGAGCACATGCGCGGCGAGCGATGCTTTTTCACGTTCGATCCCGACGAGGCGATGCTGCCCGAGGCGATGCGCCTCATCGGAGTGCCGCGCCTGATGTGGGCGTCGGACTACCCGCATTTCGACGCCGAATTTCCCGACGCCGCCGAAATCGTGGTGAACAATCCGCGCCTGTCCGCCGATGAGAAGCGCGCGATCCTGGCCGCCAACGCGCTCCGCTTTTTTCGAAAGATCGCTGCGTAGCCGAATCAGACCTTGCAACGGAAGTGGATCATGTCGCCGTCGCGCATCACGTAGTCGCGGCCTTCGAGTCGGAGTTTTCCCGCCTCTTTGACCGATAAGCGCGCGATCCTCGCCGCCGACAATGCGCTGCGAACTAGGCGGGGGTGACCCCTACACCCAGTACTAAAGAGGAAGCGAGAATCGCACTGACAACGCGGCTGCCCTAGTCCTGTATTGCGCCATCGCGCCGCTGGCCGATGTGCCAAAGCACTCCGGAGGGATCGAAAACATAAGCGATACGAAGGCCCCATGGCTGCATGGCTGGCGCGCGCGGAGGCCTAACATTGAATCTTCCCGGCAGATCAAGCCCATCGACGTGCGCCCACCAGGCGTCAAGATCATCGACCATGAGCTGCATCATAAAATTTTCAGCCCAATCCTTTTGATAAGCACGCTGAAGTATGAACCCGCCTGAACCAGCTCGGAAGATCGCGACCTCTTCATCGAGAAGTTTTTCGAAGCCCAGCGTCTCATAGAATTTCCTGGATAGATCAAAGTCCTTCGCCGGCATGAATGGACGGGCGAGTTCTGTTCCGGCTGGAATTTGCTTCATCTGCTGCTCCTTAGACCTTGAAGCGGATGTGGATCATGTCGCCGTCGCGCATTACGTAGTCGCGGCCTTCGAGCCGCAACTTGCCGGCCTCTTTGACCTTCGCGTCGGACTTGTGGACCGCGAAGTCCTCGTAGCTGACGACTTCGGCGCGGATGAAGCCGCGTGCGATGTCGGTGTGGATCACGCCGGCGGCGTCGAGCGCCGATTCGCCGCGGCGGAGCGACCATGCGTGCGCCTCGGGCTCGCCGGCGGTGTAGAAGGTGATCAGCCCGAGATGATTGTAAAGCGCGCCTATTAGGCGGTCGCGCGCAGGCGCGTCGAGGCCGGCGTCTTTGAGCATTTCCTTGCGGCCCGCGTCGTCGAGTTCCCACAGCTCGGACTCGAACGCCGCCGCAAGCCTGAAGACCTCGAGCCCGTGCGCGCGCACTGCCGCGTGCTCGGCGCCGGTGACGTCGGCGGACGCGCGTTCCATCTCGCAGTTGACCGTGACCAGCGCGGGCTTGCGCGAGAGAAAGCCGAAGCTCGAAAACGCCTGCGTTTCCTGCGCCGTCAGTTCAAGCAAGCGCAGCGGTTTGCCGTCGCCGAGCCATGCGATCACTTTCTCGAGCGCGGCGCGCTCGAAGTCGCTGCCTTTTTCTTTCTTCAATCGTTCGAGGCGCCGTTCCGCCTGATCGAAGTCGGCGAACACCAGCTCGCCTTCAATGCTTTCGAGCGTCGCGACCAGATCTTTCTCCATGCCGCTGAACTGCGGAATCACGATCAGCAGTGCGTCCATGTCGCGCACCAGCGGCAGCAGGCTCGGGTCGAGCGCGGCGCCCTCTTTCTGCTCTTTCGGATTTGGTGCGAAGTCGAGGATGGTCAACTCGACCGGAATTTTCTTCTTCGAGCCGTAGGCCTCTTCAAGCAGGTCGAGACGCGGATCGGCGACCTTGATTTGCCCGGGGCGAGCGCGATTGCGGCCTTCAGCCGTGCCGGGAATCGGCGCGAGTCCTGTAAGAGCGTGAAATACAGTTGATTTGCCGGCGCCGCGCGCGCCGATAATGCCAGTCTTCAAATTTCGCCACCTTCGATCTTTGGAATTCTACACGAGCGCCGCGCGAGAGTAATCCCTGCGCGCCAGCGGGAAGGCGGCGGTGTTTGAGTGCGAGATGAAGAGGGCGGCTGCGAGGTGAATCCTCGCAGCCGCCAGATCCTTTACACGATCAGAACGCCACTATGACATCTGGCGTGAAGGTGCACTTATCCAAGTTGACTCGGACGACCTTCGTCTTCAGTTTCTTGCCAACCTTCAGCTCGACTTTGATCCGATAGGTGCCGTCCTTGAGCTGATAGGTATGGCCGAGATCGCCAAAATCCCCATGATACGAGAAAGTCGGGCATGGCGGCGTTCCGGTTACCGTCTGCAGCGTCGCGTTCTTGATGGTCCTGATCGTGAAAATTCCGAATTGCTGTTCGGGTCCAAATGCCTCCTGCAGCAAGATTCTCTTCACCTTCGTCGTCACCGGGGAACCGCCCAGAGTTACCAGCACTCGCAGGCCACGACGCACTCCCTCGCCGCAGAACGGCACGTGAGTCGTAGTGAGAGCGCCGGTAATCGGATCGTTGACGTAGGTTACGTCCACCGTGCCCGTGCTGAACTGCGCGATAGCGAATGGCGCGAAGACCAGGTCGAGGTCCCCCGAGCCGAGCTGACCGCCAGCAGGCACCGATAGCGGCAACGTCGGAAGTCCGGTCAATGAGTAATCCAGGCCCGGAGGCGAGACACTCGTTTGAGTCAGGCCAACGCTGTTGATCTGCACTGGGCAGGTGCCTGAGTTGGCGATCGGAACCCCGAGGCTCGCGGAACACGCCCCGCTCGCCTGGATTACCGTCGGCGGGAAGGTAAGGCCCGCTGGGAAGGTGAGCGACGAGGAACCCAGGGCAATATTCCCCGTGAGAGGAATAACGACCACCGGATTAATCGGATCATCGGTGTCGATAGTTAGACTACACGACTTCGGTCCCGCCGAAGTCGGCGTGAAATTGACGCCGACATCAAGGCTGGAATCGGCGCTTATGGCAGCCGGGAACTCGGCCGGGTTCACCAGCGTGAAGTCGGGACAGGAAATAAACGCTGCCGACACGTTGAGGTTGCAGGTGCCGACGTTGTTAATCTTCAGCGTCTGTGGCGGAACTGAGCCCGAGCAACTGGCAGTACCGAAACTGCCGCTGCCAGTCACGTTGATTGTCCCGTTGCCCTCGCTGCCGGTCGCCGTCAGAACGGTGGTCGGCGATCCGGGATCGTTGCTGCTGATTGCGATCATCGCCGATTGCGGCCCGACGATGGTCGGCGTGAACTGAATTGTGAAATCAACATGAGCGTCGGGGCTGATCGTCACCGGGGTGGTCGGATTCGGCGTCACGGTGAAATCGGTTGAACCCGACTGTCGCAGCACGCTGTTGATGATCAGATTGGTCGTGCCGACGTTGAAGACCTCGAGGTTCAAGGAGACCGTGCTGCCCGCGCAGGTCGGCCCGAACTCGAGGTTGTTCTCCGGATTGACCGCGATCACCGGCCCGGTCGCTGCCGCGAATTCGAAAACGCCGCGGCCAAAGGTCGAAGCGCGCAACACTCCGGCGGTCGGATTGATCTGCAAGTCGGAGACGACCACGTTGGGGAAGTGCAGCGCGTCGAGCGTCGTCCACGTTACGCCGCCGTCAACCGAGCGGAGAACGCCGAGGTCGCAGCCGGCGTAGATAGTGGTCGGGCTGGTGCCGCCGTCAAGTACGAGTCCGGCGAAGGGAACGTCGATGGCAGGTGAGACGTCGGTCACCGAGACCGGCAGAATCATCGGCCCCGCGACCACTGAGAACTTGACCTTGAAGACGTGGGCGCCGGGGAATCCGGTAAATCCCGAGGTCACGAAGTAGAGGATCGTCGGATCGTTCGGATCGAAGGCCAACCGGGTCATCTGCTGCGCCGGTGTGCCGGGTATTAGAAAAAAGGCGGGAGTCACGGCCAGCGCGTTGGGGGTGATCCAGAGCGAGTTGCCGTCGATGGTTGCGACGTAGTTGGAATTGGCGGGCGCGACCGCGGTAGGTCCCACATTCGCCACCGGCGTGAAGTTGGTGATCTGCGCCCAGTGACCGCCAAAGTTCAGACTCTGGAACAGCTGACCGGGAGTGGTCATGTTCGCAGCGCCGCCGAAGTAGAGAATTCCGGCGGTGTTCGGATCGACGGTGATGTTGTTGTTGAAAGTCTGTATCTGTCCGGACGGCAGGTCGTTGGTTATGTCGGACCAGGTGCTGCCGCTATCGGTGGAAAGATTCGGACCGCCGTTGTCTATCGCGTATGCGTCGGCCACCGTTTGCTGGTCGAAGATAACGTTGAGACCGTCGCCGCCGAGCGTGTTGAGCCATCCGGGGGCGCCAGTCCATTTGTCGTCACCGTTATCCTGGAACGCGCCGAGAGTGACGTCCGCGCTGGCGTTGCGCTTGATGTCCATGTGATAGAGCAGGCCGGTCTGCAAGCCGCCCGCGTTGATCGTGGCGGGGCCCGCTCCGGTTCCGGTCCAGGTCGCGCCCGAATCCTTGGACCGCCAGATGCCGCCGTCGTTGCCGGCGTACACGATTGATGGCGTGCCCGGTGCGAAGCCGAATGTATGACTGTCGGCGTGGATGCCGTTAGTTACATCCGAGAAACTCACACCCGAGTTGCCCGATCTCCACGTATCGGTGCCGCCCCAATACAATACGTCGTTGACGCCATCGCCCGGAGACCCCGGATCAACGGCGAGCGTATTGGTGTAGTTGCATTGGCACACGCCGCCGGCCGAAGTGGGGCCGGTACCTTGAAAGGTCCACGTCACACCCTGATCCTGGGTCTCGAAGATGCCGAGAAAGTTGGTGTAGGGACTGCCTACGATGGGAAAGTTTCCGCCGGTGCCTTCGATGTTGGCGTAGATCACCTGCACTCCGGCCGCGTTGCCGACGGAAGGAGCGAGAGAAACCTGGACCTTGCCGATGCCGGCGCCGCCGTGGGCGGCCAACTGAGTCGCGACCGCGGGAGTCAAGTTGTTGAGCACCTGGATCCAGTTATTGCCGCCGTCGATCGAGCGCTTGATACCGACGCCGGTGATTCCCGCGAACAGCGTCCGATTGCCGACGGGCGAGGATGCGTCAAATGCCAACGAATCCGCCTGCGCGCCGCCGCCGCCCGTTCCCAGCGTCCAGTTCTGTCCCGAGTCGGTCGAGAAATACAAACCGCTGCTCGCTGCGAGGTAGAGGTTGGCGCTGTTGGCGGGATCTACCGCGATACCAAAGATGCTCTGGTTTACGAATTGGTTCGCGTTGCCGACGTTGCCGGCCGGAATTCCGGATCCAAGCACGATCCAGCTATTGCCACCGTCGGTGGACTTCAGAATTCCGATCGTGGTGTTGAGTTGAACCCCTTGATTGTTGCCTCCGATCTTAAAAAACGACGAGGTCCCGACATAGAGAATGTCCGTGTTGTTCGGATCGATTGCGATCGCGCCCGGCTCGCCGATCGCGATCATCGGCTCATGATCGGTCAACGGGGTCCAGTCGGCGCCGGCATCGATCGTTTTCCAGATGCCGCCGTCGGTCGCACCGATGTAGATCACGTTCGGGTTGTTCGGGTTGATTGCAATCGAGTCGATGCGTCCGTTCCAGATGGACGTACCAGCGGTTATTCCGCTCGGCCCGATCGGTTTCCAGACTAACCCTGTAACGCTGCTGGCAAGGGTCTTGGGCTTCGGCGATGAGAGCGTCGTGACCGGTCCTCCCGTCGAAATTGCCGCCCACTCTTTCATCGCATTCTGGTACGCATCGGGAGGAATCGAAACGCCGCCGTAGGTGCGTTGCTCGCCCATGATCCGGGACGCCGCGGTGGCATCGCTCGGAATCTGCTTCGGTACTTTTATCGCTCCGGGTCCATCCTGCGAAAACGAGGCGCTCAGAAATAGTGTTGGAACGACGACCAGCACTGCGGTGAAGACAAACGCGCGGTGCCGGAATTTTCTGACCAGCGATGCGAATTGAAGTTTCATGATCCCCTCCCAAGAATTTGGGCAAGTACCTGTTTCGGATTCGGCTGCGCCGGCTCCGCGCGCCAAACCGATTTCTGAAATCCAACGGAGCCAGGCGAAAAGTCGTTGACTGCCAGTTTACTGACGCGGCTCACGTCAGCTTTGATAAATGCAGTCGGCGCAGCGACCGTTCGCTCGCAGCTACAGTCATCTTCGATCGCGCTTAAGTCAAATTTTATGACGAATTGTAGGAATCAAAGAAAAATATCGAGACACGAAACTTCACGTCGTAGCATGGGAGGGCGAATTCAAACGTAAACAATTATCGCTGGCGCGAAGATATTCGCACTGATTTGTTACTCAACCGAGGTGGTGACCGCAGAGCATTGCGAAAGCTTGTAAGCGCTGGTTGACCTTTGCGCGCGACTGCGGAAGAACCAGACATGCCCAAGGCGCCAACCGACTATCGGCTCCGCTATCCGATCGACTTCGGCGATATCGACGCGTCGATTCGCCAACGGCCCGTGCAGCTTTACGCTGCCGACTTCGGCAAGTCGCGCGGCATCCTTTATATGCCGGCCGGCGGCAAGCCGCGCACCGTCGTGATCATGGCGCATCCGCGCGCCGACTTCAGCACCCACTATTCGATTCCGTTCTGGGTCGAGGCCGGCTTTGCCGCGTTCGGTTTCAACACGCGCTACCTGAACAACGACGCGATGATGCTCCACGAAAACCTGCTGCTCGATCTGGCGGCGGGAATCCGGTACCTGCGCGAAGAACAAGGCTTCGAGAAAATCGTGATGCTCGGAAATTCCGGCGGCGGCTCGCTGTTCGCCTATTACGACGCGCAAGCGCGCACGCTCGCAGGAAGTCGTGTGACCGCGCCGCCCGGCGGCGGTCCGCCGGACCTCAACAAATTCGATCTGCCCACTGCCGACGGGTACATCGCGCTCGCCGCGCATCCGGGACAGGGGATGGTGTTGATGTCGTGCCTCGACGCGGCCGTCGTCGATGAATCCGATCCGCTCGCGAGCGATTCCGCGCTGGACATGTACGATGAGCGCAACGGCTTCAGGCCGCCGCCGGCCGCGAGCCGCTATACGAAGGACTTCGTCGCGCGATACCGCGCCGCGCAGATCGCGCGATGCGCGCGAATCGACGCAATCGCGCGCCGTCATATCGCCGAGGCGGGCAACGGCCGCGCTGCGATGCGCGCACCCGACTTCGCGGCGTCGAGCGCCGACAATCGCAACTACCTGTCGCGGCGCGCGATGGCGCCGGCGTACATGATCGTTTATCGCACGCAAGCGAACCTTAACTATCTCGACCTGTCGATCGATCCGTCGGAGCGCGCGGCCGGATCGATCATCTCGCCGCGACCCGATCTCGCGAACTACTCGCCGTTCGGCCTCGGTCGAATCGTAACGCCTGACGCGTGGCTGTCCACTTGGTCGGGACTGTCATCGCACGCCAAGATGGCGGCGAATCTGCCGAAGGTGACGGTGCCGACGCTGGTAGTCGGCGCGAACGGCGACCAGGATATCTTCGATTCCGACGTGCGCGGCGAGTTCGACGCGTCGGGCGCCAGCGACAAGACTCTCGCATTCATCGAAGGCGCAGATCACTTCATGCGTGCCGGCGGGATCAAGGCGCATCTCGGCGACCCGCGCCCGCGCCTGATGAAGGTGCTGGCAGATTGGACGCGTGAACGGTTTGCGGTGAGTTAGAATGTATGCGGAACCCGCGCTAGTGCGCGGTGATCACTACGCAATCGGCGGCGTCGGCGTGAGCAGCGTCGAAGAGCGCCGCGATTCGCGCGAATGCACCTGACTCGAGATCGCGTTCGAGCTCGGTCAATCCGCGCGCGATTATCGCGCTATCGAGGCGCCGAAAACCGGAGGTCGACGCGCGGAAACGCGGATCGAACAAGAGATGAGGCCGCGTGCGCGCCGCTTCGAAAGTGAGATCGGATCGTCCCGAGTAAAGGATCTTCGTCGCCGCGACTCGGCGAAAGCCAGCCTGAAACATCGCGGTGATCAAACCTCCGAGCGTCGGATGAAGAGGCAGCAGCGCGTCGTCGATCTCGGGAAAATAATGGCGATACCACAGCGTCTTGAGATTCTCACGCACCACGGCCTGCAACGCGGCACCGGCCCGCGCAACCCGTCTGAACTCGGCGAGCGCGGCATGCAGCGCAGGAAGATGATGCAGCACGTTGACGCCGGCGATCGCGTCCACCGAGCGCGCGCGCAGCGGCAGAGCCGACGCGTCGGAAAGAATCCACCGGCCGGCGGTTTTCTGCGCGCCGATTTCAACCATCGCCGGCGAACGATCGATCGCAGTCATCGAGAAGCCGGCCGCCGTCAGCGCCGCGGTGTAGTTGCCAGTGCCGGCGCCGATTTCAAGCACGGATCGAGCGCCCAACGCCCGCAGACCTTCGACCAATGCGGCCGCAACTCCGAGTTCGACGCACCGCGTATTGTCATAGGCGGTGGCAACCTGGCCGTAGTTGATCGAAGTGGGAACTGGCACGGCAAAAACTCGCGAATTGTTTGCTCAGACCGACGATGCGCCCGCCGCCGCTCTGAGGCAAACGCCAACGCGTTGACACAACCGAATCGGCGCGCAAACAAAACGGGAAACGATTCTCGCCGAAAGTCTTTCTCGACGCCCACAGCTTCGCTAATCTGCTAATTCCGTCCTCGAGCAACAAGCGATGGAGGGCCACCCTAGCTCAGTTGGTAGAGCAGCTGATTCGT
>CAVWMC010000004.1:0-204636 GCA_963756005.1 uncultured delta proteobacterium | reverse complement strand
CCCCGCGATAGCCGACTGAGTTTCTGATTTGGTGGCGACGGTAGGAGTCGAACCTACGACACTGCGGATATGAGCCGCATGCTCTAACCAACTGAGCTACGTCGCCACCGGGAATCGTCAAATGTAGCGTGAGCCGCCGAGCCGCGAAAGACCGCGCGACCTGTACGTCCGCCATTCAGCCCCGCCCCTCAGAGCAAAGTAGCGCGCTGCCCAACTTTGCTCTTCTCACTGGGTGCAGGGGTCACCCCCGCGACGGTGTCGATGCCGCCCGCCGCGCAGGCGATTATTCTTTCTTTTCCTCTTAGCGCTTCAGCGCAGCGGGATGCTCCGCGTCTTCACCGCCTTGTGCCCGCGCTGGACCTGGTAGAGCACGCCCTCGGTGAACTCGACGCAGGTCAGTTTGCCGCCGTACACCAGGCCCGTGTCGATGCCGAGTTTGTACGGCAAGTCGATCATCACGCCGCGCATCGGCGTGTGTCCGAAGACGACGGTCGCGTCGATTTTGTGCGGATTGAAAATGAACTCCTGCCGAATCCACAGCATGTCCTCGGTCTGCTGCTCTTCGAGCTGTCGCGTCGGCATGATGCCGGCGTGGACGAAAAGATATGGCGGGCGCAGATAGCTGGTCGCGAGCCGCGTCATAAAGCCGAGGTGCGCGTCGGGCAGGCGCTCGAAGGCGTTCTCGAGGTCCTCCTCGCGCACGCCGTAGCTGTCGAGCGTCGCGATACCGCCGTTGAAGAGGAACGACTCGCCGTAATTTCCCGGCATCCCGAGGTACGACATCATCATGTCCTCGTGATTGCCCTTCAGGAACACGCACTCGGCGTTGCCTTTTTCGAGATCGAGCGCGAGGTCGATCACGTCGCGCGCCGAGGGGCCGCGATCGACGTAGTCGCCGACGAAGACCACCGTGTCGCCGGCGACCGGCGCGATCGATTTCAGAATCGCGGCGAGTTCGTCGGGGCATCCGTGGATATCGCCGATCGCGAACAGGCGTCCTTCGGTTTTCGATTTGGCTTTGGCCGTCATGATGAGGATGTCAGTCGATGCGCGGCTTCGAGCTGCCGTTGTGAAGCAAATCGAGCAACGATTTGCGGTCTTCAATTATACGGCGCGCGGCGCTGTAAGGATTCAGCTTGCCCGCGCGAACTTCGCCGATCACGGCCTGCGCGCCACCGTCGGCGACGGCGCGCGCGGTGCGCTCCTCGAGTTCGGCGGACAGCACCTCGACGAACTCGCGCGTGCGGCGCTCGGACTCGCGCACCGCATCGACGTGCTCGCGCAAGTACTCGCGATGCTTCCCGATCGCGGCGACCACCGCCTCGACGCCCTTGTCCATCGCGGCCTGCGTCAGCAGCACCGGCGCGCGCCAGCCCTCGCCCGCGCGCAGATGCACGCTCAGCTCGAGCTCGGCTTTGACCCGGTCGGCGCCTTCGCGGTCGGCCTTGTTGACGACGAATACGTCGGCGATTTCGTTGAGCCCGGCCTTCATCACCTGCACGCCGTCGCCCGCCTCAGGCACGGTGACGACCACGGTGGTGTCGGCGAGGTCCATGATCGACAGCTCGGTCTGTCCCACGCCGACGGTCTCGATGATGATCACGTCGGAGCCGTAAGCGTCGAGCAGTTTGACGATTTCGCGCGCGGCGCGGCTGAGTCCGCCGTGGCTGCCGCGCGAGGCGAGGCTGCGGATATACACGCCGGCGTCTTTGTAATGGTCGGTCATGCGGACGCGATCGCCGAGCACGGCGCCGCCGGAAAACGGACTCGACGGATCGATCGCGAGGATCGCAATTTTTTTTCCGAGCGCCCGATATTTCGCAATCAGCCGGTTGACGAGCGTGGATTTCCCGGCGCCCGGCGGTCCGGTGATTCCAACGACTTGCGCGCGGCCGGTCCTGGCGTAAATTCGCTCGATGATCGCGCTCGACTCCGGCGCGCGATTCTCGACCATCGTGATCAACTGCGCCAGCGCGCGCATCTCACCGGCGTCGAAACGCTTGAGCAGTGCGTCCAGCCGCGCGTCTTTGGACTCGGCGGTCGCAGCGGGCGCCGCCGCAGTGTGTCGGGATTCAGCAGGCATACGAGGTCGTCCAGTAATGATAGCGGCTAGCGATCAAGCGGCGCAACAAAAGACCCGCGCGGCTAAGGATCACGCGCAGCGGGGAAGGGGAAATCACTTCATTGAATGTGGAACCCGCGGTGGGTTCCACACCTCCTTCGGCAGGGGTGACCCCTGCACCCGGTGATAGGGAATCGCAAAATGTCGAGGACGACGTTTCGCTCTGAGGTTCTGGGGGTGGAAGCGTCAAGCTCTTACCTCGCCCGTTATTTCACGGGAGAGGAACCGGCGGGCGTAGCCGCCGGTAGGTGAGGGTGCTGGGCTGCGCCACAAAAGTGGGCTCGCTCGTTGTTTTGTGTCATTCAGAGCGAAGCGAAGAATCCCAGATCCGCTCTTTCAACCGAGTTGCCTCACATAGAAGTGCGCGCGATCCACTTCGACGAAGCCGCACGACGGATACAGCACCCGCGCCCGCTGATTGACGCTCTCAGTCGCGACCAGCGCCGTGTGCAGTCCACGCATCTGCATCCGGCGCATTCCCTCGAGCGTTACGGCGCGCGCGTATCCGCGTCTGGTTGAATCGTGACGACACCCCAGCGGCTCGAAATGTCCGATGCCGTTTGTGGTGTCTGCCCAGCCGATGCAGTAGCTGAGAAACCTGCCGCCGGCGTCTTCCAGCACGACATCGAGTTCCGGATCGTACTGCGGCGCGGCGCGGAGTCGGCGGTAATTCTCAATGGTAATTTTCGACGGTCCCCACACCGACCACGCGTCGCGATGAACCTCCACGCGCGCGCCGAGGTCGTCGTCGGTCGCGTGCCGCAGGCGCAAACCGGGATGCAGTTCCGGTTGAGCGATAGGAGCGCCGGCCAGGCTGCGCGAATAGAACATGCTGAAGCGGTCGGTGCGTGCGTAGCCGGTCCGCTTCAAAAACGAGATGCGCTGTTGATCGCTGTCGAGAGCTTTCGTCGAGATCGTATTCTCGCCGAGCATCGCGTACGCCTTCGGCATCGCTTCTATGCCAACGCGCCCGAGATTCCATCGCCGCTCTTCGGCCCAATGCATCACTTCGCTCGCGATCCGATCATCCAGCGCGAGCCCGGGGCGAATGTCGAAATCCACGTGGAGCGGTGGCTCGAACAAAGCGTAAGCGGCGATCCCAGAGCCGTCGAACCAGAGTCGGATGTTGGCGTCTCCGGGCTTCGTTTCGTACAGCGCCCAGACGATATCGCCGGCTTTCATGTAGGTCGTGCCCGGCCAGCGCGTGCCGGTTGCGCGTCGCGCAAATTCAATCAGCAGCAGAAGGTCCGCGCTGCCGTGATAGGCGCGCGAAGAAAAAGTGGTCATGACAAATCTCCTCACGGCGGTTCGAGGACCGCCCTATCGAGAGACTTCATTGAGCGAGACGAAGCGGGAGATTGTCTTAGAGAATCATTGTCGTGATGAGAACCCTTGTCGCAAAGAAAATATCATCGCGCGTCGGCAATGAACAGATCGCGCGCGCGGCATTGTTTTCCATCCCTTCGCGCCTTAGTCTCGATTCAAGGAATGAAGCTTCCTGACATATATACCGACTGGAAGATTGTGGTCGGCCTCGGGCTGATCATGCTGGGCGCCGCCAACTGGATCCTCGGTGTCGAACGGACGCAGATCTACAGCCGCATGATCGTCGCGCTTCAACGGCCCGCCGCGGCGACCGACTATCGCAGCTTCGACGAGCTCGACGCCGGCGCGGGCGGCGCGGTGCTCGAGCCGCTCACGGCGCAGCAGCGGCAGGCGTCGTACGCGACGGCGCGAATGGACTTTTATCACGCCGCATTCCTCGCCGGTCGCGTCATGGTGCTGCTCGGGTTGATCGTAACGCTGCTCGGCTTCATCAGCGTCATTCAGCAGGACTCGCGCCGCGCCTTTCGCCGCCCCGAGGACGACGCGCCAATTCCGCGCGGATTACCCGGCGCGCCGCGGGCCCCGCAATAGAATCCGCAATGACAACGGAGTTGTCCGGGCGCGCGTGCGCGAAGATCAATTTGTTCCTGCGGGTGACCGGCCGCCGCGGCGACGGCTATCACGAGCTTGACTCGATCTTCCTGCCGCTCTCGCTCGCCGACGAAATCCGCCTCGAAATCCGCGCCGCCAACGAACCGGCGGTCACCGTCAACTGCAACCTCCCGGAACTCGCCCGGCTCGGGAACAACCTGGCGGCGCGCGCCGCGCGCGCGTTCATGAGCGAATTCGATCTGGTCGCCGACATCTCGATCGATCTCGAAAAACGCATCCCGCTCGGCGCCGGACTCGGCGGCGGCTCGAGCGACGCCGCCACGATTCTGTGCATGATGGCGGCCGCGGCGCAGCTCACCGACGAAGCCGCGATGAGCACGCTGCGTCGTATCGCGCTGTCGCTCGGCGCCGACGTGCCGTTTTTTCTCGATCCGCGGCCGTCGCGCGTCACCGGCATCGGCGAGCGAATCGTCGAGCTCGCCGGACTGCCACGAATCCCAATCGTGATCGCCGTGCCGCCGTTCGAGGTGTCGACCGCCGCTATTTTCCGCGCGCTCGAAGCCGGCGCGTGGAGCGGACCGGCGCCCGACGATCACATCGAGGCGATCGTGCGCGGCAACGTTGCCAATGAGCACCTGGTAAACGACCTGGCGCCGGTCGCGATCGCGCAATTTCCGGAGATTCGCCGCCTTAAAGGATTACTTGAAGATTCAGGCGCGCGCGCCGCACAGATGTCAGGCAGCGGCGGGGCGGTCTTCGGCGTATTTGACTCGGCTGACGAGGCCGAAAGCGCGGCGATTAAGATTCGTAAGCGCGCGCCGTTCGCCACCGTGATTGCGGCCTCGACCCTCGACGGCGAATCCGACGACGAAGTCGCCTGATATCCACAGTTCGCGCCGCGGGGCTGTGCATATATGATCGCGCTGGCGGCGGATTGACAGCGAAAAACCGCATCAATAACATCGCAATTCCTGCACCACGGCTGCTAAGGTTCTAGTCCGGGCAGGATGTCGCGAGACTTGCGACGGTTCGGTCCGAATATTTTGGATTGCTCGATTCGCCGGCTGAGCGCCCACATGGCGTTTCGCCGGCTGTCAATTTTGACGATGTAGATAGGAGAGGCGCGGGCCGCTTTGGAATCCAAATGCGCTGGGCGGTCGCCAAGCTGGTAAGGCACCAGGCTTTGGACCTGGCATTCGAAGGTTCGAATCCTTCCCGCCCAGCCAAGCTTACGGTGATTTGCGGCAAGTGAAGACTCAGATGACGATCGCGACGCGGGGGAATTGAAATGTCCGACAGGGTCAAGGACCAACTCGAAGTTTTCACCGGGAACTCGAACCCCGCGCTCGCGCGCGAGGTCACCGAGCATCTCGGCGTGAAGATGGGTGAAGCCGAGGTTGGCCGCTTTCCCGACGGCGAAGTGATGATCGAAGTTCGCGAGAACGTCCGCGGCGGCGATTGTTTTATCATCCAGTCGATCTGCACGCCGCCCAACGAAAATCTGATGGAGCTGATCCTGCTCACCGACGCACTCCGGCGCGCGTCGGCCGGGCGCATCACGGCGGTGATTCCGTACTTCGGCTACTCGCGGCAGGATCGCAAAGTCGCGCCGCGCGTGCCGATCAGCGCCAAGGTCGTCGCCGACCTGATCACGACGGCGGGCGTCAATCGCGTGCTGACGGTTGATCTGCATGCCGGCCAGATCCAGGGCTTCTTCAATATCCCGGTCGATAACCTGTACGCGATGCCGGTGCTGATCACGTACCTGCGCAAGCGAATCGACGGCAAGAAAGTCTCGGTGGTGTCGCCCGACGCGGGCGGCGTCGAACGCGCGCGCGCCTACGCGCGGCGGCTCAACGCGAACCTCGCGATTATCGACAAGCGCCGCCGCCGCGCGAGCGAAGTCGCCGAGATGCAACTGGTCGGCGAGGTGAAGGACTCGATCGCGCTGCTGGTGGACGACATGATCGACACCGCCGGCACGATCACCGAGGCGGCCAAGGTCGTCGTAAACGCGGGCGCGACGGAAGTAATCGCCGTCGCGACGCATCCGATACTGTCGGACCCGGCCTGCGAGCGACTCAACAAATCGAACATCACGGAAATTGTCACGACCAACACGATTCCGCTGCGCGCCAAGGCGCAGACCGAGCTGACGAAGTTAAAATCGCTGTCGGTCGCGAGCCTGCTGGCGGAAGCGATGAAGCGAATTCATAATGAGGAGTCGGTGAGCTCGCTCTTTGCCTGAGCGCGCGCACCATCAAGCGAGGAAACAATGGAGACCGGTGAATTAGCCTGCGAGAAACGTGCGACCCGACCCAAGGGTCAGAACAACGCGCTGCGGCGCAGCGGCCGCGTGCCCGCAATTCTGTACGGACCGACGACATCGCCGATGGCGCTGGCGATCGATCGCCTCGAGCTCAAGGCCAGGATTTCGGCGGCCGCACACACGCGCATCATCAAGCTCAAGTCGAACACGGCGGAGCTCGACGGCAAGCATGTGATCCTCAAGGACGTGCAGCGCACGCCGGTGTCGGGAGAAATCCTGCACGCGGACCTGTACGAGGTGGATCTCAAGCGCGCGATTCGCGTCGAGGTGCCGTTCAAGTTCACCGGCAAGGCCAAGGGCGTCGCCAACGGCGGAATCCTCGCGCCGCTCGAGCGCACCGCGACGGTCGAATGCCTGCCGCTGGAAATTCCCGACCTCATCGAGGTTGACGTTGCCGAAGTCGATATCCACGACGTCATCCACGTGTCGGCGGTGAAGTTCCCGGACAAGGTGAAGGCGATTTTCGATACCGACTACCCAGTGGTCACCGTGCTGCCGCCGACGGTTGCGGAAGTCGCGGTCGTCGCGGCGGCGGAAACCGTCGAAGGCGCCGCGGTCGAAGGTGCCGCGCCGGCAGAGGGCGCCGCGGCAGCAGCTCCCGCCGAGGGTGCGGCCGCCAAGGAAGGCGGCGACAAGGGCTCCGCCAAGAAGCCCGAGGCCGCCGAGAAGAAGAAGTAGTTTTTCACTGTCTAGCTCGCGCGCGTCGCAACGACCGGCGACGCGCGCGAGCAACATAGATGTGAGGGGGAGCGGGCGCGCGGCGCAGGTCGCGAGTCCGGTGCAGGAGGAGGGGCCGCTATGAGTTTCGTCCATCTTCACGTCCACACGCAGTACAGCCTCCTCGACGGCGCCAACAAAATCGGCCCGCTCATCGAACACGCCAAGGCGTCGGGGATGGAAGCGATCGCGATGACCGACCACGGCAACATGTTCGGCGCGGTCGAGTTCTATCAGAAGGCGAAAGCCGCGGGCGTCAAGCCGATCATCGGATGCGAAGTGTACCTCGCGCCTGGCAAGCGCACCGATCGCACGCAGGTCCCGCGCAGCGACGACTTCGACGGCGGCGGCAATTTTCACCTGATCGTGCTCGCGCAGAATCGCGACGGCTATCGCAATCTGTGCAAGCTGCTCACGACCGCCTACCAGGACGGCCTCTACTACAAACCGCGCATCGACAAGGACATCCTCGCCGAGCTGTCCGACGGGCTGATCGTGCTGTCGGGATGCTTGTCGGGCGAGATCGCGCGATGGCTCCGGGCGGATCGCATGGACAAGGCGCGCGAGACCGCCGAGTCGTACGCGAAGATGTTCCCGGGCCGCTACTACCTCGAACTGCAGGACAACAAGCTGCATTCGCCGTACAACGAAGCACTGCGTGAAATCGGCAAGCAGGTCGGGCTGCCGCTGGTCGCGACCAATGATTGCCACTACCTGCATCGCGACGACGCCAAGGCGCACGAAGTTCTGCTCTGCATCCAGACCGGCAAGACGATGGCCGACGAGACGCGCTGGCGTTTCGATACCGACGAGCTTTACGTCAAGACGCCGGTCGAGATGGCGACCGCGTTCGGCGCGGACTCAGAGGAAGTGCGCAACAGCGTCGAGATCGCGCGGCGAATCGATTTCGATTTCGAGTTCGGCAAGTTTCATTTCCCGATTTTCAAATCGGGGCCGGGGGTTGATCTCAACGCCGAGATGGAAACCCGTGCGCGCGAAGGATTGACGGCGCGGCTCACCGAGATTCGCGCGCGCCGCGCCGAGGTTGACGAGTCGCAATATCAGGAACGCATCGACCGCGAGATTCCGGTGATTCGCGACATGGGTTTCGCGGGCTACATGCTGATCGTCGCCGACTTTATCGGCTACGCGCGCGGACTCGGAATTCCGGTCGGTCCCGGCCGCGGCTCCGTCGTCGGCAGCCTCGTTTCGTACGCGCTTGGAATCACCGAGGTCGATCCCGTCGAGCATCGCCTGCTGTTCGAGCGATGGCTGAATCCGGGGCGCAAGTCGATGCCGGATATCGACGTCGATTTTTGCTTCGAGCGCCGCGACGAGGTGCTCGAGTACGTGCGCAAAAAGTACGGCGACGATCGCGTCGCGCAGATAATCACGTTCGGCACGATCAAGGGCAAGCAGGCGATTCGCGACGTCGGCCGCGTGCTCGGACTGTCGTTCGCCGAGACCGACAAAATAGTCAAGCTGTATCCCGCGCCCAAGCAGGGCCGCGATTTCCCGCTCGCCGACGCGCTCGAGATGGAGCCGCGGCTCAAGGCCGAGCGCAAATTGCATCCCGATCTTTTCAACTACGCCTTCAAGCTCGAAGGCCTGCTGCGCCACGCCTCGCGCCACGCGGCCGGCGTCGTCATTTCCGACCAGCCGCTCACCGACCTGGTGCCGCTCTACGTCGATAAGGAACGCGACGAGGCGGCGCTCTCGATCACGCAGTACTCGATGAAGGGCGTCGAGGATATCGGGCTTATCAAGTTCGACTTCCTCGCACTCAAGAACCTGACGCTGATCACCGACACGCTCACGCTGATCAAAGGCGGCGGCAAAGAGGCGCCCGACCTTAACCGCCTGCGGCTCGACGACGCCGACACTTACAAGATGATCTCGCGCGGCGACACGGTCGGCGTGTTCCAGCTCGAGAGTTCGGGCATGCGCCGGTTCATCAGCGAGCTCAAGCCGACCTGCTTCGACGACGTGATTGCGGCCGGCTCGCTGTTCCGTCCCGGTCCGCTCGACTCAATCCAGGACGGCAAGACGATGGTCCAGCACTACGTCGATCGCAAGCACGGCAAGGAGCCGGTCGAGTACGATCATCCGCTGCTGGAGCCGGTGCTGCGCGAAACCTACGGTGTCATCGTGTACCAGGAACAGGTGATGCGCGCGGCGCAGGCGCTGGCGGGGTACTCGCTCGAACAGGCCGACATCCTGCGCTACGCGATGGGCAAGAAGAACAAAGCCGTCATGGAAAAAGAGCGCGCGGGGTTTATCGACGGCGCGAAGAAGAATGGCGTCAACGCCGCGCTCGCCTCTTCGATCTTCGAGAAGATCGAAACCTTCGCGTCGTACGGATTCAATCGCTCGCACGCCGCCGCCTATGCGCTGACCACCTACACCACCGCCTACCTCAAGGCGCACTATCCGCACGAGTTCATGGCGGCGCTGATGTCGCTCGACATGGACGACGTCGATAAGACCTACAAAAATATCGCGGCGCTGCGCGAGATGAAGATCGCTATTCTGCCGCCCGATGTTAATCAGAGCCGGGTCAAGTTTGCGGTCACCGACGGCGCGATTCGCTTCGGGTTGGCCGCGATTCGCGGCGTCGGAGCCAAGCCGGGCGAAGCAATCGTCGCCGAGCGCGAGGCTAACGGCCCGTTCGAGAGCATGGCGGACTTCTGCATGCGCGTCGGCACGCAACTTATCAGCCGCCGCGTGCTCGACGCGCTGATCAAGTGCGGCGCCTTCGATTCCGTGAGCGCGGTGCGCGCCGCGCTGATGGCCGAGGCCGAGAATGCAATCAAGCTGGCGCAGAAGGCGCAGAGCGACGCCGAGAAAAACCAGATCGGTTTATTCGGCGGCGCGGTCAAGGTGCCGAAGCTCGCGGCGCGCGAGCAGATCCCGGAATGGGACGCGCGCGAGAAACTGAAATACGAAAAGGAAGCGCTCGGCTTCTACATCACGGCTCATCCGCTGGACAAGTACGAACGCGAGCTCGCGCGAATCAGCAAACTCACCACCGCCGATTTGTCCTCGGCGCCCGACGGCAGCCCGGTCCAGATTGCCGGCGTCATCCACGCCGTGAAACTCAAGAACAACAAATCGGGCAAGCGCTACGCGACGTTCTCGCTCGAGGATCGCGAGGGCGCGGTCGAAGCAATCGCATGGTCCGAGACCTACACCAAGTTCGAGGCGATCATCATGGGCGACGAGCCGGTAGTCGCGCGCGGCAAGCTCGACGTGGACGACGAGCGCGCACAGATTATTTTGGAAAACTTGACGCCGCTCGATGCCGCGCTGCTCGATTCGATTCGCGAGGTGAGAATCTCGGCGCCGATGCAGCGCCTCGAAAACGGCGGCCTCGACGCGCTGAAGGCGATGCTCGCGCGGTACCGCGGCAAGTCGATGACCTACCTGCATCTGAATCTCGGCGACGGCCGCGAAGCCGTGATGCTGCTGGGCGACAGCTATCGCGTGACGCCGACAGAAACCTTCGTCGCTGAGATGGAGCAGATTTTTGCGCCCGGCGCCGTGGCGCTGAGATAAAGTAGCGCCGTACCTCGAATCGCGCGTATCTGATAGACTCAGATCGTAGATTTTTTGCTATCGAGGTAGTCACCTGGCTAAGTCTTACGACGTTGTTCACGAGAATCACGAGAGCGCTGTCCTGGTCGGTATCGAACTTGGTACCGACGCGGGGATTGGCAGCGAAGAATCGCTCGAAGAACTCAAAGCGTTGACTGAAAGCGCAGGCGCGGAAGTTGCCGGCGTTGTTCGGCAGCGCCTCAAAGCGCCTGACCCGCGCACCTTTATCGGCAAGGGCAAGGCCGGCGAAGTGCGCGAGCTGGCGCAATCGAAGGGCGCGTCGCTGGCGATTTTCGATGACGCGCTCAGTCCCGCGCAGGCGCGCAATCTTGAAAACGAACTCAAGATTCGCGTAATCGATCGCAGCCAACTGATTCTCGACATCTTTGCGCAGCGCGCGCATACGCTCGAAGGCAAGCTGCAGGTCGAGATCGCGCAGCTCAGTTATTTGCAGCCGCGCCTGACGCGACAATGGTCGCATCTCTCGCGCGTTCGCGGCGGCGGCGCGGGCGGCGGTGGCGTCGGCACCCGCGGACCCGGTGAAACGCAGCTCGAAGTCGATCGACGACGCCTGCGCGAGCGGCTCACCCGCCTCAAGGCGCGCCTGGGTCAGGTCGAGCGCACGCGCACGATTCAACGCCAGCGCCGTCTCGAGGTTCCGTTTCCGACCGTCGCGCTGGTGGGCTACACCAACTCCGGCAAATCGACGCTGATGAACGCGCTGACGGAAGCCGGCGTCGAAGTTGCCAACCGCCCGTTCTCGACACTCGATCCCACGATTCGGCGTCTCAAGCTGCCCGGCGGCATGAACGTCATGCTGGTCGATACCGTCGGATTTATCCATCGCTTGCCCCATATGCTGATCGACGCCTTCAAGGCGACGCTCGAGGAAGTGCGCACCGCGACGCTGCTGCTGCACGTCGTTGATGCGAGCTCGCCGCTTAAGTCGGAACGGATGACGATCGTCGATGAGGTGCTGACCGAAATCGGTGCGGGCGCGGCGCCGCGTATCATCGTCATGAACAAAGCCGATCTGGCCGAGCCGGGCGCGAATCGAAACGGAACGCATGATGCGGTCTCGATTTCGGCGCTGAAGGGCAAAGGCCTCGGCGATTTGCTCGACGCGATCGAGCGCCATCTCGGCGGCTCGCGCGAGGAAGTATCGGTCACGTTCCCGGCCAAGCGCGGCGACCTGGTGGCAATGGCGCGGCGGGATGGAGAAGTGCTAAGCGAGGAGTACCGCGACGGCCTGGTTTCGATGCGGGCGCGCGTGAGCGCTCCTGTAGCGGGGCGCCTGCGCAAGGCCGCGGACGCCGCAGTCTGATCGCGGTAGCCGAATTTACGATGGCAGCGCCTTCGCATAGCAGCATCCGTGCACGTCAGACCACGCAGCCCGCGGCGGCGTCGTATAGCAAACTCCTCAATCTGCCCAACTTCCTGACGCTGTGCCGGCTGGCGTCGATTCCAATCTTCCTGACGTTTCTCACGCGGCAACGCTACACCGCGGCGCTATATATTTTCGCCGCGGCGGCGTTGACCGACGGTCTCGACGGCGCGGTCGCGCGATGGTTCGACTCGCGCACTGAGTTGGGTGCGTTCCTCGATCCGTTCGCGGACAAGCTGATGCTGGTCTCGGCCTTCGTCGTGCTGACTATCGACGGCGATCTGCCGGGCTACCTGCTGAGCGTCGTCCTGATCCGCGATATCGTGATCGTCGTCGGCTACCTGATGATTTCGTTTTTCACCGGCGAGCGGGTGCCGGTGCGGCCGAGCTACCTCGGCAAGCTGAGCACGTTCATGCAGCTCGCGTGCGTAATCGCGGTGCTGGCGCGCGCGGGCAACTACTGGCCCGGCTACTTCAACGCGCTGCTGATCTCGACGGTCGCAGTCACCGCGGCGTCGTTCGTACATTATATGTATCGCGGCCTGGTGTGGCTGAGATCGCGCGAACCCGAGATGTTCGCGTAGGCTTCTCTCGTGTCATTCTAGTATCGTGTCCCACAAATATCTTTAAAATGTTCGGGTACGTTCTGGAACAGCCGCCCACCGCGCTTCAGCTACGCTTTGTTCCCCCTTTCCCGCGGGAAAGGGGGTGAGGGGGATAGGACGTGGCGGAATAGTTACCTCAAATCCCCTTCCACATCCTGGGGAAGGGGCCAGGGGTTAGGGCTCTGTTCTAAAAGATATTTGCGGGATGGTACACCAGAGCAGAGCGAAGAATCCTGGATCCTGCTTGGCCTCTTCCTGTCAGATCGAGAGGTTCCCGGCTCAAACGATCACTTTGGCGGCTCTTAGTTCTTCGACCTGGCTGCGCTCGATTCCCGCTTCGCGCAAAATCTCATCCGTATGCTCGCCGAGCTTCGGCGGCACGCGCCACATCTTGGCCGGCGTCTCGGAAAATCGCGCGCCCGGATTCACCGCGCGGACGCGGCCGGCGGTCGGGTGATCGTAAATCGAGAAGCTCTCGTTCTCGACGATTTCAGGATCTGTCAGCAGCGTCTCGTAGTTGTGGACGGGACCGCATGGGATGTCGGCGGCTTCGAGCACCGGCAGCCATTCGGCGGTATTCTTTTCTGGGAACAGTTTCGCGAGCCCGCGCATCAGATTGCGGCCGCGCTCGGCGCGTTCAGTGCGATCCGCCGTCTCCGGCCACCATTCGGGATGCCCGACCGCTTCGGCCAATCGCTTTGACTGTGCGTCGGTGAACGGCGCGATCGTCAGCCATCCGTCTTTGGTCTTGAACGGGTCGAGCGTCGTGCTCTTGGGCGCCAGATGCTTGAACTCTTCCTCGGGCAGCAGCGTGTAGCCGTAGATCGAATCGTTGGCCGTGAACGCCATCATCGCCTCGAGCATCGGGACCTTGATGTACTGGCCGACGCCGCGGGCGCGTGCCGCATGCAACGCGCTCACAACGGCGAGCGCGGCCGTCATCCCGCTCACTTTGTCCGCCAGCGCCATCTTGACCGCAGTCGGCTGGCCGGCCTTGAGGCCTTGTACGTACGCCATGCCCGAGTAGCCCTGGATGACTGGATCGTAGGCGGGAAAATTCGCGAGGCGACCCTTGGGCGGGAAGCCGCAAATCGAGCAATAGACAACCTTGGGATTGGCGCGGCGGATGTCGGCGTAGCCGATACCGAGGCGGTCGGCGACGCCGGGACGATTGTTTTCGACCAGCGCGTCGGCCTTCACCGCGAGACGGCGCACGAGATCGCGGCCGTGCTCCTTCTTGATGTCGATCACAATGCTGCGCTTGTTGCGGTTGAAGTTGAGGAACGCCGCGGTGAGTCCGCCGCGTTGCGGGCCGACGTTACGGCGCATCGAGTCGCCCTCGGGTGGTTCTATTTTGATAACGTCGGCGCCAAGGTCGCCGAGCAACTGCGTGCAGAACGGCCCCGAGATGACGGCGGTCAAATCAAGAATGCGGAAACCAATCAGCGGTCCATCAGCCATGACGAAAATCCTTCAAGCGCGCGCGTTCGAGCGTAGCAGATACTAGCCGCGATTGAGCAGGGTGTCACGCTGCAACCAAAGTGCGCGTCGACGCGAAGAATCTAACCTCTAACCCCTTCCCGAGCGGGGAGGGGAACCGGATAACGATAAGCCGCCGCTACTCAAAAATCAGTTCGGCGGCGGCTTCGGGACCGTCATGCCGAAGGCTACTTTCAGGTCGTCGCCGTTGAACGGATAGACGTGGACCATCCAGCCGAAGGCCTGCGGGAGCATGTAGCCGCCGGCGGCTTTGCAATCGGCCGCGTTGGCGATTTTGCCGGTGAAGCCGAAGCGTCCGTCGGCGAGGAAACCCAGGCGCTGGTTGATTGCCGGCGCCTCAGGATTCGACGACACCGGCAGCATGCCGGGCATGTCGAGATGCGCCGCGCCGACGTCGCCGTGCAGGATGTCTTCCAGCGTGACGCCGTTGGGCAGGCAGATGTTGGTGTGCGCATGCCAGTGCGCGACGCTCAGCGGGATCATCTCGTCGAGCTGAGTGTAGGTGTAGTCGGCGGGCGCGCTATACATCGCGCCGACCAGCACGTAATCGCCGCTCGTGGTTTTCACGTAAAGCAGCGAGCCAGGATGCGCCGGATCGAAATGGCCGGTGTATTCCCGCTGCGTGGTGGGGTAGTCGGTGAAGTGGTAAACGTCCTGCGGCACCGTCGGCAGGAAAATCTCGTAGTGCTCCGACAGTGCGACCCGATAGTCGTGATACTTCACCAGCGCGCGGCGCAGCGTGTCGATCACGTCGCGCGCGCGCTCGATGTCTTGCGGAGTTTGCGGGCGCGAATCTGTCATCACCATATGCGCGCCCATCCCCATCTGCCCGCCCATCGCGTTGGGCGCACTGTCGCCGTGCATGTCGCCCATCGCCGCCATGTCATGCGCGAACGCGGGGGCGCTAAATGCAAGCGCGAGGGTGACAGTTAGAAGTGCGAGCTTGTTCATGCAATCACCTCGGCTGTAGGCGTGCGTGCTTGAGGGCAGGCAACTCGCGGCGGACGCGTTCCTGGTACTCGAGATCGATTGGCGCGACCACGACGCCTTCATTGTCGGCGGCGCGCGCGAGCACGCGTCCCCATGGATCGACGATCATTGAATTGCCGTAGTCGCTGTAGCCGTAGATGTTGGGACCGAACTGCGCGGGCGCGATCACGTAGGCCTGGTTCTCGATCGCGCGGGCGCGGAGCAGCGGCTCCCAATGCGCCTCGCCGGTCGGGAAGGTGAACGCGCTCGGAATCGCGATGATCTGCGCGCCGGCAAAAGTGAGGCGCCGGTATAGCTCCGGGAAGCGCAGGTCGTAGCAGATTGTAAGCCCAATCGTGCCGAGCGGAGTCGCGGCGGTAACGACGTCGGTGCCGGCGAGCTTGGCGTCTGACTCGCGCACCGTCACGCGGCCGGGAAGATCGACGTCGAACAGATGAATTTTGCGATAGACGGCGATGCGCGCGCCGTCGGGGCCGAGCAGCGCCGACGTGTTGTAGCATCGCGACTCGCCGGCGGCCGCATGCTCGGTGATCGAGCCGGCGACGATATGGATTTGCAGTTCGCGCGCCAGCCGCGACATCAGCGTGAGCGATTGACCGTCGAGCGTTTCCGCCGCGGCGGCCTGCTCGTTGCGCTTGCCGCGCCAGTTGAAGACCTCGGGCAGCGCGACGAGGTTCGCACCGCGCGCGGCCGCGACGCGGACAAGGCGCTCGGCGCATTCGAGATTAGCCAGTTTGTCGGGACCGGCGTTCATCTGGATTGCGGCTGCGAGATAAGTCATCGCGAGGTTTCCATTCGGCATTATTGCGCGATGAGCATCCAGTTAGTAGCGCGGAGTTGACGGATCCGCGTCCTCGGACCACGCGTCGATGCCGCCCGTCAGGTTGAGCACATGCTCGAAACCCTGCCGCGCCAGGTACATCGCGACCTGCGCGCTGCGGACGCCATGATGGCATACGACGACAGTCTCGCGGTCCGGGTCGAGCTCGGTCAGGCGCGACGGGATATCGCCCATCGGGATGTGACTCGCGCCGGGGAAGGGCGCCACGGAAATTTCAAATGGCTCGCGGACGTCGAGAATGAAGATGCGATCGCCTCGATCGAGGCGAGCCTTGAGCGCGGCCGGTTCGATTACGCCGATATCAGGCATCATACCACCTGTAGGTAGTGTCTCAGTTTGAATTTCTGGTGAAGTCTCAGTTTGAAAGACTGCTTAGGCTTCTCGGATGCGCCGCGCGACATGCGGCACCACTTGGTCCAGCAGAGCCAAGCAGTCCCGATAACCGGCCATCCCAAGTTCGTAGGGGTCCGGGATGCCGCCTTGATGCTCGTTCGCGACCATCACGCTCGCCGAGTCTGCGCTTAGGGCGGAACGCACCTCCTCGGCCTCGTCGTGGCCGACACAAACGATCCATCGGTACCGGCCGAGGTCCAGGTCCCCGATCCAGCGGCTGATATGGCCCGCTCAAAATTAGACCCCGCGTTCCTTCATACAACGACGATCAGTCAGGATAATTGGCGGGACGAGACCTGCCAACTCCCTTACGCAAACCGGCAACTTTCGACTATGAAGGTGGCACCAAGGTGTTGCTGAAGAGACCGCCTGCATCATCGGGCTGCGGCTGATGTTGCCAACACAGACACAGAGAACCCTCTCCATCATGCGATGAAAGCACAACTGGCCACGGATTTGAACCTCCAGCGGCTGGACTCAATACAGGCCGGGACGGTAGAGCCCCTCATCAATCATACCACCTGTAGGGCACTGGTTCAGCTTTGACTAGAACCCCCATGATTTGTAGGTGTCGGCAAGTTTCTTTTGCTGGTCGCACTCATCCGTATAGTCAGAGTGGATACACCGCTGATATTCGTCCTGAGGAGCGAGTAGTTTCATCGAGCTAACCCCTCCACCCCAGCCGGGCGGCGCCTTCCCATACCACAGCACATCCCCTCCTTGAGCCTTGGAGGCGGCCGCATCCGGTGTTGGTGAACCGCCCGGACCATCCTGCGCCCGGAGAACCGGTGACAGCAGCACCAGGAAGGCCAGACTCGATAGCGCGCAAAATATTCTGATCGCAATCCTCCGGCATTGCGGACCGATAATACCATTCGAGCCACCGAGCGCGATGGGCATCCAGTTAGTAGCGCGGAGTTGACGGATCCGGTGCCCACGCGTCGATTCCACCGGAGAGATTCAGCACATGATCGAAGCCCTGCCGCGCCAGTTACATCGTCGACCTGCGCGCTGCGGACGCCGTGATGGCATACGACGACGGTCTCGCGATCGGGGGCGAGCCAGATGAGAGAATGTCGCCCATCGGGATGCGAGTAGCGCCGGGAAGGGCGCCACGGAAATTTCGAAGGCTTCGCGGACGTCGAGGATGAGAGCTGACGCATGCCCGATAAGTTGACGCAGACAGTTCGGCGGCGTCAGGCTGATAAGTTCACCCCCCTGTCATTGTCGAACAAGGCGACGGGCGGCCGCGCTACTGTTTGATGTCGTTGGAGAACAGCTCGACCTTCGAGAACACCGGCAGCTCGGTGCATGAAATCGAAAAACCGAAAGAGTCGGTCTGACCGGGCAGGATCGGATCGAAGTGCGGCTTCTCGTTCAGAATTTTCTGGATGTACGGATCGTCGGACAGGCTTTCGGCGTGATGGTTGTAGAGGCTCTCGCCGTGAAGGATTTTGCCGCTATTGTCCTCGAACGCGAAGTGCAGGCGCACGTAATCGATCGGCTTGTCGCTGACGTTGGTGATTTTGCCTGAGACTACCAGGCTCGGCGGCATGCAGCACGAATGCATAATCACGTCGCGCGTGACGACGACCTTGAGCTGGTCGTTGGGCACAACCTGGGTCTTGGGATGATCGTAGCGGGCGTGCATGTCCGCTTCCGCCGCGGCCTGCTCACTATCCTTGATATTGACGCGAGTGCCGGCAAAGGTGACGCTGGCCGCGCCGAAGGCCAGAAAAATCGCGACTGCGATCAGTTTTTTCATATCCCCGGTCCCCATCGCCTGATCTTGGTGCCGGGCTTCGCCAATGTCAATCTGCTAATTGCATGACCGCCGAACACCTTCAGTTTATGGCCGAGGCCGTTGCCGAGGCCCGCCGCGCCGAGGCTGAGGGCGAAGTTCCGGTCGGTGCGGTCGCGGTCGTTGACGGACAAGTCGTTGGTACGGGGCATAATCGGCCGATTGGACTTGGCGACCCGACGGCGCATGCGGAGATCCTGGCAATCCGCACGGCCGCCTCGACGCTCAGGACCTACCGGCTTACGACCACATCTATATATGTGACGCTAGAGCCGTGCGTGATGTGCGTCGGCGCGATGCTGAACGCGCGCATCGCGCGAGTCGTGTACGGCGCGCGTGACGACAAGGCGGGTGCGCTCGGGTCGGTTTACGATATTGGCAGAGACGGCGTGCTCAACCATCGAATCGAAGTGATCGGCGGGGTGATGGAAACCGAATGCGCGGAGCTGATGCGGGAATTTTTTCGCAAGCGCCGCGGAGCGGCATGAGAGGAGGGCGGGGCGATGGGCAATTTCAGATTTTATCGGCGCATGTCGATTTTTCCGGGACTGTCGGTCAACGTCTCGAAGTCGGGGCCAAGCCTGACGCTCGGGATGCGCGGTGCGCACATGACGTTCGGCAGCAAGGGGATTCGCAGGACGGTTGGTATCCCGGGCACCGGCATCTACTATACCTCGCACAGCGGATACCATTCGGGGGCGCATTCGGCACACGTCGAGCAGCCGATTTCGGATTCGCAGCAGACGACCGCGCATGGGATCGCACAGCTGATCGCACTTATGATCATCATCGGCGCGGTGGCGTTTGCGATCGCGCTGGTCGGCTCGATAGCTGGGGGTAAGTGATTTCGGGTCGCACTGACAGATAGGGAGTTTTCACGATGGCGCGTCACAAGGTAATGGCGATCGGCCTTGACGGCTTTGATGCCACCTTGGCCGAACGCTACATGGCCGAGGGGCAGATGCCGGCGCTGGCGGAGTTGAAAAAGCGCGCCGCGCGTTTCCTTCTCGACGAGGGCGCCGCGCGCCGCGCGGGTCTGCCGTGGGAGCACGTGGCCTCGGGGCTATCGCCGGAAGCGGCAGGCCGCTGGGGGCCGGTGGATTTCGATCCGGCTTCCTACACGGCTTGGCAGGCCGGCGCTCAATTCGCGCCGTGGTGGGCCGAAACCGATCTTCGGGTAGTGGTGTTCGACCCGCCATTCGTCGATCTGTGCGCTGCCCGCAACACGCAAGGGATTGTGGGCTGGGGATCGCACAGTCCCGGGACACGCAGAATTGCCGGGCCCACGAAGTTGCTGGCTGAGTTCGTCCGACGGTTCGGCGACTATCCCGCCGACGAGTGGACCTATGGAACGCCGTGGCCCTCCACGCGGCGCTGCCAGCAGATGGGAGAAGGTCTCAGTCATGCGCTTGATGTGCGCAGCCGTGCAGCCCAATGGTTAGCGACCGAGCGATTCCCGGATTGGGAATTCTTTTTCGCGGTCGCGGGCGAGCTCCACAGTGGCATGGAAGGACTATGGCACGGAGTTGACGCCAGCCATCCTCTCAACACGCATCCTTCGGCCGCGCCGGCCGCTGCCGCATTGTTCGACATCCATCGGGCGCTGGATCGCATGGTCGGGCTGCTCGTCAAAGCCGCCGGCGATGCGGTTGTCATCGCGTTCAACATGGGAGGGACGGGGCCGAACAACTGCGACGCGCAGTCGATGGTTCTGCTCCCCGAACTGCTCTACCGACACGCCTTCGGTCACTCGATGCTCACGATCCCTTCGGCATGGACCGCATCCCCGAACCACTTGCCTATTCTGGGCGAGCAGGAAACCTGGGATGCGGCGAGCACGTCGTGGGTTCCCGAACCGCCCGGCGAATCTGAGCCCGCGACGATGGCGGCGAATCTGCGCGCAGTCGCTCATCGCTTCCCGGAACCGGTGAAGAGCGTGCTGAGAATGGCGCGGTCCTCGGCGGCACAGTGGCGATCCCGCAACGCACCGCCGGAGAAGCTGGTGCAAGATGTCGGCTACATACCGGGATATCACTACCGACACCACTGGCCGCGGATGCAGGCATTCGCGTTACCGGCATTCCTCGACGGACGCATCCGCATCAATCTGCGCGGCCGTGAGCGCGATGGCATCGTGGAGCTGTCGCAGTACGAGGAGACCTGCCGGACGATCGAGACCATCCTCGGCGAGTGCCGCGATCCTCGCACCGGCGAGCCTGCGGTCGCGTCGATCGAGCGGGCGTCAAGCTCGAATCCCATGAGCCTCGCGAACTCGGAATCGGATCTATTGGTCGTCTGGCGCGACGTGGCCGGCGCACTGGAGCATCCGCGTCTTGGCCTGATTGGTCCGGTGCCTCTGCGTAGGACCGGCGGACACACGCGTCACGGGGTCGCGTACCTTGCGGGGCCAGGCTTTGAGCCCGGCGATCGCGGAGTTCATGCGTCCTGCGATGTCACGCCCACAATCGTAGAATTGCTCGGCGCTGAACCGGTCACGCGCCTGTCCGGGAAAAGCCTGCTCTAAACCCTGTTGTGCGCTGGCGGGGCCGTCCTGGTTGAAGTGGATCTGCTCCCGCTAGGATGAGGCCGGCCCCGGAAATGCGTTGGCGGCCTCGGTCGGACTGATGCGGATGAAAATGGTGCCCTCGCCGTACTTTTCTCCGCCCAGGGCAAAGGTGTCGCCGTTCTCGAGACTCAGGTCGGCCGTCATCGTCGCGCGTCCGCCGTCGAACAGAACGACCGCCATCCTGATGACGCCGCCTTCGAGCGCGCGCGGCTGTACATGCAGAATTTTGCCGCCCGGCAGCGTGAACACGATCATCTTGCCCGATTCCGTCATTCCGCTCGCATGAGTGAATGAGCCGAACGCCGGGTTCGCGACGAAGGCCGAATCGACGCGGACATCGACCAGTTTTGCCGGCGTGATCGTAGCCGGCGGCGCGGGCTGGTTGACGGCCACCGTCTGAGGCATCGTGCTCGCGATATGCGCGATGCCGAGGCGGAGAATTCCGGCGTGCAGAGCTACGGCCAATAGCGCGACCGCGACCACTTTTGCGATTACGTCCAGGACTGATTTGGCAAATCCCTCGAGCGAGGGCATGACCGCGATAGCCCTGAGTTCGCGGCCGATTGCGGAGTAGTCGGAGAGCTCGCCCGTGCAAGCGGCGCAGCCTTCGACGTGACGCGCGACTTTCCTCAGGTCGCGCGGCTCAAGCTCGCCGTCGCCGGCAGCGCTGAGCATCAAGCCTATTTCGCCGCATTCAGGCATTTGACCGTTAATAGCCTAGACCAATAGACGAGGTCAGCCCCTCGAAATTCACCGTCAGACCACCGGATTGACAGCGGCCAACCGGTCGGGCGCCTGCGGTATCGTCTTCCACAGCTCGGGGTCGTGTCCCGTGATGATCATTGCGCCGCGGTCGCGCAGCGCGCGCAGCCGCCGGATCGATTCGAGCATCTGCTCGCGATCGTACATCGCGGTCGGCAGATGGAAGTTGTCGAGCGTGCGGCGCAAGTAGCATGCGTCGCCCGTCATCACGACTTCGCCGGCGCCGATTCGGACGCGGAGCGACTGATGGCCGGGAGTGTGGCCGTGCGTGGGGATGCATACGACCGAGCCGTCGCCGAAGACGTCGTGATCGCCGTCGAGCATTTTCACCTTGTGCCCGTGGTCGTAGTCGTGCGGATCGTAATAGACGCTTTCGATCAGCTCACTGTTGTGGCCGGCCTCCCACTCGCGCCGTTGAATCAGCAGGGTTGCGTTGGGCAACTGCTGGTTGCCGCCGCAGTGATCGAAATGGAGATGCGAGTTGATGATGAAGTCGATCCTCGAGGGCGCCACGCCGAGCGCTTCGAGGCGTGTGGCGATCTGTTCGCCGGGTTTGAATCCAACCGTGTGATACGCCGCGAGCCGTCCCAGCCGGCGATTCGGGTCGGTTTGCGTATCGACGTGGAGGCCGCTGTCGAAAATAGCGCGCCCCTTCGGATGCTCGATCAGGTACGCGGGCACGGGCACGGTGAGGCTTCCTTTTTCGCCCGCGAGCAAAAGCGCGGCGGGCAGCGTCAGCCATCCGCAGGTGAACGCATAGACGTTGAGCGACATCTGAGATAACCCTCGTCCTGCAAGTGTCTTTACACCAAACCGCGGTCGCGCGCGATTCGGTTCTTTCCATCCCCTTCAGCGTGTTACATTTTTAGCGATGGGCGAAATGAATTCGATTGTGATCGATTGCGACTCGCATGTGATGGAGCCGCCGGACCTGTGGGAGAAATATCTCGAGCCGAAGTTTCGCGATCGCGCAATTCGGATCGTCAAGGATCCCGGCGACGGGCTCGAAGTGCTGATGGTCGATAAGCAGCCGCTGCTCAAGGGCATGCTGGCGGGACTGGGCGGCGCGAATCAGCCCCGGCAGGAACTTTTCGTCCCCGGCCGGCTCGGGTACATGGACGGATGCCCGACCGCGAGCTACCTGCCCGCGGAGCGCGTCAAGCTGCTCGACCAATGGGGCGTCAGCGCGGGCGTGCTGTTCCCGACGGTCGGAATTTTGTGGGACGTCGAGGATAACGAACTCGCGGCGGCCTATGCGCGCGCCTACAACAACTGGATCAACGATTTCGCGAGCACGGTGCGCAGCCGCGTGATTCCGATTGCGCATATCGCGTTGCAGGACGTGGACTCGGCGCTGATCGAGCTCAAGCGATGCATCAAGCTGGGCTTCAAGGGGATCTTTCTGGCGCCGGAAAATGTCGGCGGCCGGCGCTTCTCGCATCCCGACTTCGATCCGATCTGGCGCAAATGCGAAGCGGCGGGTATTCCGGCATGCCTGCACGTGATCGTGCGCTTCAATCGCGCGCCGGGAATTATCGGGCAGTTCTATCAGCCCGGCGAGTTCCGCACCGTGTTCGGATTCGCGCTCGGCGGATTCGCGCAGGTGGTGCCGGCCGCGATGACGATGGTGGCCGACGGGTTGTTCGATCGCTTTCCGCGGCTCAAGGTCTTATGCGTCGAAGCGGGCTGCGGCTGGGCGCCCTACATCATGGATCGGATGGATCAGAAGTACGAATTGCTCGGCTGGACCTATCCGACCAAGTTGAAGCCGTCGGATTATTTTCGGCGCAACATCTGGGTCGTCGCCGAGCCCGAGGAACGCACGATAGGCGCGGTGATGGATCTGCTGGGCGAGGAACGCGTGTTATGGGGATCGGATTTCCCGCACGTCGATTCAAATCTCGAAGCGCCGCAGCAGATTCGACATTCAATCTCGAAATTGAGTGAGGCGCGGCAGCGCAAACTGCTGGGCGAGAACGCGCGCATCGTGTTCCCGGCCTAGCTCATGAAATCTCAAGGAAAGTGGTGCTGACGCGATGCCCAGTGACAAGGCCAAACTGAACAAGGCGCTGACGGCGACCTGCGTCGCGTGCAACAAGCCGGTCTCAACCGAGAGCGCGGTCGCACTAACGGGCATCGAGGACGGGCATCACAAGCAGTACGTCGTGTGCAACAAGTGCGCGAACGGCGGATGGCGTCCGCCGGGCTTCGTCGGCATGCTGTCGTTCCGCCGCGAGTAAGTGGAGGATGCCACAATGTCAGGATCGACCACACCAGGAACCGTTATTGCCCAAATCGTCCAGACCATGCGGGCGCTTGCCGGATCGCATCCCGGATTTCGCCCCGTCCATGCCAAAGGCTGTGTCTGCTACGGCACATTTCGCGGTGCCCGAGAAGCGCGTGGCGTGAGCCGGGCACCGCACCTGCAAGGCGACGCTGTCCCGACAGTTATCCGCTTCTCCAATGCGAGCGGGGATCCCGACGTGCACGACGGCACACCCAACGCGCGGGCGATGGCGGTAAAGTTTCAGTTACCTGACGGTAAGAAAGCCGACATCCTGGCGCTCTCGATCGAGGGATTTCCCGCGCGGACTCCCGAAGACTTCCTGGCGTTCCTGCAAGCCCAGCTTCCGGACCCGGCTACCGGCCAACCTCGACCCGACGCGTTCCCCCGCTTTCTGGAGAAACATCCGTCAACTGCCGCGTTCATACAGCGCCTGACGCAGAAGCCGGTGCCGGCTAGCTACGGTCAGAGCAGCTACCACGCTGAGCACGCTTTTAAATTCACCGCCGCGGATGGCACCAGCCGCTTCGGCCGTTATCATTGGATGCCCGAGGCTGGGGAAGCCCATCTCTCGCCTGATGATGCGAGCAAGCGCAGCGCGAACTTCCTGCGCGAGGAGCTGGAGAGCCGCCTGCGGAATGGTCCCGTCGTATTCCGCCTTCTCTTGCAACTGGCCGAGCAGGGCGATCCGATGGACGATGTTACCGCCTTGTGGCCGGCGGACCGGCCTCAGGTTGAGTTATGGCGGCTCGAGGTAGCCGGTATTTCTCAGACCAGCATGGCCGACGAGCGCGGCATGGTGTTCGACCCCACCAACCCTGACCGACGGCATAACCGGCTGCTCGGTGCGCCAGGTCGATGGCGGTACGGCAACGCTCGACTCCACCGTCGGCCGCTAAGATTCAGCGAAGTTCCGCCGCGGCAAGGGAGAGTGAGCGACCGACGTGCGAACCGTCGGGCTTCCGCCTTGGCTATGGAGAGATCAACTTCAAACGCACCATCGAGCAGGCGGAGTCGTTCGCCGAAGTCGACGACATTTGTATCGCCGTGTGCATCCAGCAAATCCGCTGCTCCAACGGCCCTTGATCCTGGTCGGGTTGATTTCGACGATCGGAGTTCCTAAGAACTCGTGAGATTTGTTCCGAACGCGAGACTTCAGTCTCGGACGCTCAGACTTTGTACAGGCGCTTGGCTTCGGCGCGGAGGTCGGAGCGGAAGTCCGGGTGCGCGATTGCGACCAGCTCCTCGATTCTTTGCCGGATCGATTTGCCCTTGAGCGTTGCGATGCCGTATTCGGTGGCGACGTGATGGACGAAGCCGCGCGGCGACGTTACGACGGCGCCCGGGTCCAGCACCGGCACTATGCGCGAGATGCGCTTGCCCTGTACGATCGAGCTCGACGGCACGACGATCACCGTTTTGCCGCCCGCCAGGCACGCGGCGACGACGAACGCCGTCTGACCGCCGGTGCCGGTGTACATCAGCGGTCCGATCGACTCGCCGTTGGTCTGCCCGGTCAAATCAACCGCCATTGCGTTGTTGACCGAGATGAGCCCCTCTTCCTGTGCGACGAAGCGGATGTCGTCGGTGGTGTTGAAGTCGTAGAGCGCGAACGCGGGATTGCCGTCGATGAAATCCAGCTCCTCCCGCGGCGTCAGCGGCGCGAAGCCGGCGCCGACCACCAATCCCGGAAACAGTTTCTTGTGCTTGCCGGTCAGCACGCCCGCTTCGACCAGCGGCGCGGTGTGGAGCGGAATGATTTCGGTCTGCATCCCGAGCTCGTGATGATTGACAAGATGCTTGCACAGCATCCCGGACATCGAGCCGACGCCGATTTGCAGCGTGGCGCGGTCGGGGATGAGCTCCTTGGCGACCATTCCGCAGACCGTCGCGATATTGCGCGCTTCCTCTTCGCCGGGCTGCGGCAGATTGATTACCGGCAGCTCGACAGTGCGTTCGACGAAGTAGTTTATTTCCGAAATATGAATCGAGTTGTCGCCGCCGACGCGAATCGAATTCTTGTCGATCTCCGCGATCACCAGATTCGCATTGCGCGCGAGCAGCTTCGACATGATCTGCGCTTCGCCGAAGTTGCAGTAGCCATGTTCGTCGGGCGGCGACACGGTCATCAGGTACACGTTGAAATTATCGAGCGCTGGCGGCAGATGCCCGGAGCGGTAATACACGATCGGCGTGAAGTCGGCGGCGCCGCGATGGTAAATCGCGCGGTCGTACGGCGAGAGATACATCGATTCGAGTCGGAAGCGCTCGCCCAGCCCCGGCAAATCCCAGTTCATGACGGCGGCGCCGTGATTGACGACGACGTTTTCCAGTTCCATCAGGCGCCCCGCGAGCGCGGGGCACAACTCGAACGGCGTCTGCTGCGCGATCGACAGACAGACGCGGTCGCCCGACTTGATATGCGCGACGGCTTCATCGGCCGCGACCAGCTTGGCGCCGAGTTGCGCGCGCCAATCGTGTCCGTTCATGCGGCCGCGATTCTGACTCGGTGCCGTAGCCATCTCAGGCGGCAGCCGCGAGCGTGGTGTTGATTCCCATCTCGCGCATGAAGGCTGACGTGCGCTCGTTCAACAGCCCGACCTTCTGCATGTTGCTGACGACGGTCTGATGCATCTCGCGGCGGAACAGTTTGCGGAACAGCGCGTATTCGCTGCCGAGCGCGATTTCCTTGCGCGCCTGACGCACCGCTTCGATGTCGGCCGCGCTCATGCCCATCGCTTCGTAAGCCTCGCGCGGGAACTGTCCGGTCATCACGAGGATTAGCGCCTCCCGCGTGAAGTCCTCGAGTTCGTGCAGGTCGCCGGCGCTGAGCCCGCGAATCTCGTCGGGCAGGCTGAGGATCGAAAATCCCATGTGGCGCGATTCGTCGGCCAGGATACGCTTGCAGATGTTGCGCAGCAGTGGATCCTTGGCCGTCTCCATCAGCATCCGGAACAGCGATACGGCAAAGGTCTCGGCCAGGAGTTGCAAGCCGACGGTCTTGATGAACCATTTGCCGTTGCCGAGGATGTAGTCGAAGAGCCGCTTGATATTCCCGGTCATCGGATAGATTTTGCCGTCGCATTTTTCGAGCAGGTAGCGGCTCAGCACTTCGGCGTGACGCGCTTCGTCAACCACCTGCGTCGCCTGAAAGAACTTCGCGTCGTTGCCCGGCACCATATCGACCAGCTGGCTGCAGGCAAGCATCGCGCCTTCCTCACCATGCAGCAGTTGCGAAAGCCGCCAGCATGAAAATTCGACGTTGAGACGCTGGAACTCGCGCGGGTCGAGCCGGTCGAGCGTGGGAGTACCGTGGCCATCGACCAATTCGTCGGCGAAGATCCCGCGATCGAGGTCAACATTGGTCGTCCAATCGACGTCGGTGGACGCGTTCCACTGATCGCGCTTGGCGTTTTCGTAAAGACGGCGCAGGTCGGGCGCCTCGACGGCGTAGTAGCGCTGAAAGGTAGTGTCGAACGAAGTCGAGATACGGTGGGCGATCGAATTCGATGGCATAAAAGCGCGCTCCTCGGACCGGCTCAAGAAACCTAACTCACCGTAGCAAATTCCGTTCTGATCGGAAAATCGCGGATATCGCGTGCAAACCTCAGTGCAAGCCGCCCGACGCGCTGATTCTCTCGCCCGTCAGCCACGCCGCGTCGTCCGACGCGAGAAACACCACTACCGGAGCGATTTCCTTTGGCTGACCGAATCGCGCACCTAGCGGAGTAGCCGCCGCGCCAGCGTCTCCAGCCGGGCTGCCAACGAAGCCGCTGCTGCGATTGCCCTCCGTGTCAACCAGACCCGGAGCGACAGCATTAACCCGGATATTCCTTGGTCCCAACTCTTTGGCAAGCGCTATCGTGATCGTATCGATGGCGCCCTTGGTCGCGGAGTAGAGCGCGGATTTCGGCACCGGGTTTTCGCTCGCGATCGAGCTGAGGTTGATAATGCTGCCGCCGCTGCGCGGGAAATACTTGAGCGCTTCCTGGGTCGCAAGAATCGTCCCGAGCACATTGATGTTGAAGTGGCGATGAAACTCCTTCTCGGTGATTTCCTCGAACGCATCGAACTGAAAGACGCCGGCGTTGTTCACCAGCACGTCCACCGAGCCAAAAGTTTTCCGCGTCTCCTCGAACAGGCGTTTCACATCGCCCGCATTTGTCACGTCCGCCCGAATTGCGATCGCCTTGCCACCACTGCTGGTGATTTCCGAGACGGTGCGATCCGCGCCTTCTTTGCCCGAGGAATAGTTCACCGCGACCGCCGCGCCTGCCGCCGCCAACGCTGTGGCAACTGCGGCGCCGATTCCTTTGGACGCGCCAGTAACGACGGCTGTTTTACCATTTAATTTATTCATCTCGATCTCCTTTATTGCTCGATCGTGCGGTTGATGTCGGCGAACGCGTTCCGAAGGTCGCATTCGGCATTTTCGTAGAGGCGGCGCAGGTCACGCCGCGCGGTAGTGCGGGAAGGCGTATCGAATGAGGTCGGGCTTCGGAGGTTATCGAGTTCGATGACATAACCATCCATCGCTCGTCTCAAGAAATCTACAATCACGCTAGCAAACTCCGGTCTGGAATCTGAGAAATCGCGCGGATGACGGGCGTTCGCGCTCGATCACGGCTTGACTGTGCGGTAGCAAAGCTCGATGCTCGCCAGTTGCAGCGCGGTTCGGGAGGCTGGTTTAACCGGCCTGAGTCGCCTGACTCGAAATCGAGGAGCCGCGGGGGCGAATCCCAGTCAAACAACCTGGGGGCAGGGTGCGCGCGCAATGTCAACGCTGAGTCGCCTCAATTCGAAATTCAGTCAGGTTCTGCAACCGGAACCGCTCACGCAACAAGTTCTAACGCTCTCGCCGGACGAGTTGAAGGATCAATTTCAAAAGACCTCCGAGATAATCAACAGTACCGTATTTGTGCTCGTCGGCTTCTGCTTCTTTTGTGCTTTAGCCTTGTCGGGACCTGACGCCAAGCTGCTGTCCGCAGACCCGTCGATCGAGCTGCCCTTCGTTTCAAGTCACGTTTCCTTTCAGGTCTTTCTCATAGTCGCGCCGCTCACACTCGCGGTCTTGCTGCTATACGTACACATATATGTTGGACACTGGTGGCATCTGCTGAGAGTTGAGAGCCAGCAAGCTCTTCACGCGGGAATCGAGGTCCCGCCAATGTGGCAGCCGCCGTTGATTTTCAACCTACCGACCAGACTGGCTTCAGTGACGAGCATCTTCGTCCTATACCTGATAGGTCCTTTGACGCTCTTGTTCTTCTGTTACGAGGCTTTGAAAGTGCCGCAGACACCGTCGATGCGCTACGGGTTGATCGGGTTCCTATCCTCGCTGATCAAGGGGCCGCGGCATGCGATTTCGGCGGCCTCATGCGTCATTCCACTAAGCATGCTGGCGACAGTTATGTTTGGTCTTCTTATAGGACGGCGGGTGGTCGAACCGCATGCGCACGAGTGGCGGTGGACGGGAGCTATATATCGAGGCAGCTTGGTAGTTGTAACTCTGTGCGCATCTACGGTTGCAGTCATCGCACTATTTTTTCCCGCCGTCCTGCCGAAGTTCTCATTGAATCTGACCAATGCTGATTTACATTCTGCCAACCTGTCGTCGCTCGATCTGTCGGGGGCGATGCTGTGGAACGCGAATCTTCAGCAGGCGAACCTCAATGGTTCAAACCTCGACGGTGCTTACCTGGCGTTGGCAGACCTCAGCGGCGCCACGGTGAAATCGGCGTCCGCTAAAGGCGCTCAACTGGTGGGGGCCGATCTGAGCGGCACCGATCTCAGCGCTACAAATCTGACGGGCGCCAACTTATGCGCTACCAACCTGGCGCGCGCGCAATTCGAGGGGGCTACCGTGGCAGACGTCGATTGGAAGTATGCGGATCTGGGCAGCACCACCTTGGCAGAGGCTAATTTGACGGCGCTCAATTCGATTGGATCCGCGGATGCTCCATGTTTCAAAGACAATGGAGTAGCCGCCGGACGGAAGTGCTGCGGCACAGATTGTTCCTGGATGTGCTACTAGACTGTCAGCTTTGCGAGACCGAGTACGACAGATAGCGTACCTGGACTTCCTTTCCGGCTTGCTTCCCATTCGTCCACGATGTCCACAAATTCGTCGTCCGAGAAGAATCGATCCGTGACGCCGGCTTCCATCGCGGGCGTTACCCGCAGCGTCTTGTGAATGCGGATAAAGTTATACCAGACCGTCATTACCCGCGGCGCCGCAACCTTGACTGCGCGAGAGCAAACATCGATGCTCATCTGTCGCGGAGAGGTTCGGGAGTTTGGTTTAACCGGCCTGACTCGAAATCAGGTGAGCCTAACGGCTCCGGGGGTTCGAATCCCTCCCTCTCCGCCACACAGTTTGTAGGATTCGCATACAATTCGGAGAAGGCGGCAAATCGGCGCGTGGACGAGCCGATTCGCTCAATTCGTGGCACCGGAGAGAGCGAGCAATCTTCGGAATAGCCAATTCAGCGCAATTCCTCTCTGTTTGGAAAAGATTCGGTGCCACGAGCTGAGCCCTCGCCGTTGCGCGATTGACGCTCGACCCTTCGCCAGGATCAATGGGATCTTTGGAGGTCAAAGGAGAGAAGGGAAGGGCGGCTGCTTCTAATCCTCCAGCAGCCGCCGCTGTGCATCCCATTCGATAGGAACCCCGGCCAGAACCTTGAGGCGCTCGGCCGAGAGGCAGACGCCTTGTCGCCCGGCGCAGATGGATTCAACGATGGCCGGAGCGAGAAGGGCTAACGGCACCATATGACGCACATAGCTATCGCTCAGACCTTCTCGAGTGGCGATCTCGCTGGTTGAAGTGGCAGTTTCTGCCGCGAGTTCGCCGAACCACTGGTGACCGCGGGCCAACGCTCGAAGCAGGGCAGGATCGGTCCGAGGTGTTGCGAGCGCTTCACCCGGGAGCACCAGACGCGTCTCGACTCCACGCCGCCTCATCTGCAGAGGGACAAGACGGGTCATCCGAAGATCGGCTCCGCCAGCGGGGAATCGGTCAGCCGGGAGCAGCCCGCGAAGATTGAGCGTGATCTGCATGCCGTCGCGCCTCAGCTCCACTCGCTCGATGAGGGTATCGGTATTTTCCGTCGTCTCGACCTGCTCCAACGATCTAACCTGGGCATCGAATGCCTCGATGGCCTGCTTGAGTTCCGCGGCAGCGAAGCCGCAAGCCTTGAGGGTCGAGGCCAACGCGCCGCGATCCGATACGATCCGTCGTATGCCGGCAACTACGGCTCTTTCCATTCGCTCGGCAGGCAGACGCCACCCGCGGTCATCGGGCTTTGAGCTTCCCCCGACCAGTCTCTTCGAAACCAAGTATCGGTAGCGCCGCTGCCCCTTCTTCGCCCAGCAGGAATAGAGCGGCTCGCCGCTCTCATCGAACAGTCTACCCATGAGCAGGCCGGTGCTTTTCCTGGTGGTTCGTCCGCGCGGGTGAGCAGCTTTCTGGCTCAGCATTTCCTGGACTCGTTGCCAGGTCGCCCTTTTGATTATCGCCTCGTGCTGACCCGGATAAGCGACGCTTCTATGCCGGATCGCGCCCACGTAAATAGCATTCGCCAGCAGGTGGTAGAGAGCGCCGCGTCCGAAGGAGAAGCCGCCGTGCCGCACATTCTGCCTCGATACCCATTGCTTCGAGACGATCGACCTGCGGTCCAATTCTTCTCTGACCCGGCGCAAGGTCTTGAGTTCGAGATAGAGCTTAAATATTAGACGCACCGTCTCGGCTCCGGCCTTGTTTACCACCAGACGACGATCGCGCAGGTCGTAGCCCAGCGTCGGCGTGCCTCCCATCCACATCCCCTTCTGCTTGGAAGCGGCGATCTTGTCGCGGATGCGCTCGCCAGTCACCTCGCGCTCGAACTGCGCAAACGACAGCAAAACGTTCAGGGTCAATCGGCCCATCGATGTGGTGGTGTTGAACTGCTGCGTAACTGCCACGAACGACACTCCGTGGGCATCGAAGATTTCGACGATCTTGGCGAAGTCGGCCAGAGAGCGGGTTAGCCGGTCTACTTTGTAGACGACCACCACGTCGATACGCTTTTCCTTTATGTGGCTGAGCAGGCCTTTCAGGCCCGGTCGATCGATGGTCGCGCCGGAGAATCCGCCATCGTCGTATGCCGTCCTGATCAGGCGCCAGCCCTCGCCGACCTGGCTCTTGACGAAGGCCTCGCAGGCTTGGCGCTGGGCATGCAGCGAGTTGAAGTTCTGGTCCAGCCCCTCCTCGGAGGACTTGCGGGTGTAGATTGCGCAGCGTTTGGGAGCGCCGTCACTTCGAGCCATGACTCGCCTCCTGGTTTCGCCCGCCCCGCAAGCCGAAGAACTGCGGTCCGTTCCAGTGCGCGCCGGAGATTACCCTGGCCACCTCGCTGAGCGATCGGTAGCGCTTTCGTTTGTACAGCACGCCGCGATCCAACACCCTGACCTCGTGAGTGACGCCGTGCCACTCGCGCATTAATACGGTCCCGGCTGGAGCTGCCGAGGATGGCCCAGGTTTTAGCGAGCGTCCTGAGCGCGCGTCTCTGGCCAGCCGAATGAGCAGTCTTCGGGTCGATGGCTTCAATCCCCCGTAGACTTGCTCCTGAATGCGGTATGCAACGGCTCGGGTCAAAAGCTCGCGACTAATGCGATGTGGCGGCGAGGAGTGGTAGAGCGCCTGCCACTGCTGCTTCAGCTCCGCGATCGAAGACGACTTCAGCGAGGCCAATCTCAACGAGATCGTCTCTGGCGATTTAGGAAAGCTCTGATCGTGCATGTGCGGCCTGCCTCCTCGCGGGCAGACACACACATCGCTCTGGTTGGCCCCGGAAGCCAGTCACGCTGTTCGCGCCTCATTCGCCTTCACATCGCCTTTGAGCGTTGGCCGAGCACGAGAAAATACGCGATCAGCGCTCGCTTCGTCGCCGCGTCAGAGCAAACATCCGACGCCAGCCGATACGGCTGAAGGAGACTAAGGAAATGGAAGGCGCGAAATCGAGGAACGCCAAGAAGACCGAGTCGGTAAACACGAAGTCGGTGCGGGCCCCATTGCAGAAGGCCGGAGGTAAGCCCAAAGCGGAGAAGCTTGTGTGCCGTTACTGCGCCAGTGACGATCTAGCTCCGAGCTTCATCAAGCGACGCGATCGCCGCTGTCGGAAGTGTTTCGGCAAGCGGTACGGCTCGGCGTCGCGGGCGAAAACGACGAAGACCAAGAAGTAGTGCCAGAAGCTACAGGAAGGATCGAGCGCTCAAACGGTCGATCCCTTTCCTTTGCGCAATATTCTCGATCCTCGCGTCGCCGTGGCGGAGGCCCGTCCTTATTTTTCAATTCGCTTCTCCTGACACCGGGGGGACCTGGCTTCTGGCACGCAGCTCACAGGCTGATAACCGAACATTCAGCTGTCGTCTGGGAGACGAGAATAGGGGCTAGAAGTTCAAATCCACTTCGCTCCGCCACACAGTTTGTAGTGTTCACCTATAATGCGGAGATGGCAGCAAATTCGCGCGTGGGCGGGCCGACTGGCTCTTGTCGGTGTAGCGCTTGCCCGAGATTTTTCCTGGCGCTAGCGCGTCGTCGAGAGTCTTCTTCTGGTCAGGATTGAGCTGGAGGTTGGCGGCGGCCACATTCTCTTCGAGAAATTTGCGGCGCTTGGTGCCAGGGATTGGCACGATGCTGTCGCCTTTGTTGAGCAGCCAGGCGAGCGCGATCTGCCCAGGCGTCGCATGAGTAGCCGCGGCAATCTCGTGGACAATTCGGGCTGTCGTGAGGTAAGCGTCATAGCTCTCGCCTTTGGTAGCGCGGGTCGATACGTCTGAAATCATCTTCGGGATACTCTTCGGCGCGCTTGACCTCACTGGTCAGAAACCCGCGGCCGAGAGGACAGAACGACACCGGGCTGATGCCGAGCTCCCGCGGGAGCGGAATTATCTCCGGCTCCGGGTTGCGTTCCCAAAGCGAATATTCACTCTGTAGCGCGGAAATCGGATGGACGGCATGCGCTCGCCTGATGGTGGCAACACGCACTTCGCAAAGGCCGAAGAATCGCACTTTGGCCTTTTGCGATCAGATCGTCGACCGCGCCGTTATGATCCGTCTACGATCCCGTGCTGGTTGAACCCTTGGGCGCCGCCGACGCCATCGGATCGACCCTCAAGGGAATCTCGAAAGTGACCGACTGCGGAATCTTGCAAATCTGATCGCTGCATTCCTGAAAACTGAGCGTGCCCTTCAGCTTGTAGTCGCCCGGCTTCAATCCGGAACGCACGAGGATTCTTCCTTTGGCTCGGAAGCTGCCTGCGTAGACCGGCAGGGTCTCGCCAAGTTCGGGGAAAGCGACTTTCTGTGGATCGGGATACGCGAACGACTGCTTCGCGACGCAGTCGCTATCAAATACGATCGCAGTCGGCGTATAGCTCGTCGGAAGCGGTTGCCCGTAAATGTGCCATCCCTTGGCAATTGAGAAGTCTGCGGCGACCCCGATCTCCTGCCCGGCTACCGCGTGATCCATCGACGGAGTGATCATGATTCGAATGTCTCCCGCGGTTAACGATACAGATTTGCCACTCGGGTCCGCACCGAGTTCATTAACCAGGATTTCCGACGAAGCCACCCTCGTCTGATAGTCGGGTAGAAAGTACTTGGCCTGGATTACGCCATCGGGAGAGATAAGGTAATCGCCCGGGAACGGAATACCGAAGAACGGATGGTCCTTTGGAATATTCGAATTGAGGATTCCGAACTCGCGAATAACAACGCTGCCCTTGTCGGATAGACACGGAAATCCAAGTCCATGCGCGGCGCTGAAGCGGTGCAGAATCTCGGGAGAATCGTAGGTGATGACCGCGATCTTCACTCCCCGCTGTTCGAAGTCCCGGCGCGACTGCTCCAGCTCGACGAGCTGGCTTCTGCAGTAGGGTCACCAATCGGCGCTTCGACTAAAGACCAGAAGAAGTCCCGCGCGGCCGGTGAGATCGCGAAACTTTCTTAGGTTACCGTTCTGATCCTCAAGTGCGAAGTCAGGTATTTTCTCCCCGACCTTAAGACCGGTGGTTGCGCCATCGTTTTGGGCCTTAACGAAATCCTGAAACTCGCTCGGCGCGATCTTCTCGCCACCGCGCATTTTTTTCAGGACCTGTGTAAGAACCTCGCCGTTCCCGGAATTCGAGTCTGGCATCGCTACCTCCTGGGCAGACACCAAAGGGATTCTGCCGCAAAATCCTACGATCACCGAAAAGATCGCGGGGATTATACTACCTTTGAAATCAAAGTCGGATCGCGATTTCATGTCTCTCGCGTGAGTAGAGCTCCGTGGGCACCCATGTATTCAATCAGTCGCACGGTCAGTAGCGCCGCAAGCACGAGCCCATAGGCGAGTGGCTCGCTTTCGTCGCGTTTGACCCTCAAAGTGAAATGAAGGACCGCAAGAGCGGGTGCCAGATAGGCGAGGCGATGGAGCTGCTTCCACCGGACGTAACCGAGGCGTCTGAGGGCGGAATTTGTCGATGTCGCGGCCAACGGAATCAGTAGCACAAAAGTAGAAAACCCCAAAAAGATAAACTTCCGCTTGACAACATCGTCCACGATCGCGTTCCAGTCCAGACCCTGATCGAGCACCGTATAGGTGATGACGTGGAGCAGAGCGTAGAAGAAAGCGAGCACACCGAGCATCCGCCGGATACGCATCGGCCACGTCCAACCGAAGATGGTTTTAAGCGGCGTGCAGCCGAGAGCCGCCACCAGGAAGACAAGAGCGATCAGGCCGAGCTGGTTCAAAGCTTGCGCAATTGGATTGGGGCCGAGATCGTCACGCCAGGCTCGCTCGAGAATGGCCGCGATCGGGACTAACGACCCGGTGAGCACTGCCGGCTTGAGCCACGGCAATGGCGATTTCTTGCTTCGCGCTTCCATGCCTAGAAGAACGTCCTCAAGTCCATCCCCATATACAGGCTTGCCACCTGGTTCCCGTAGCCATTGAACGGCAGGGTCGGGCGACGGTGATACTCGCCGATCCGTCTTTCGGTCGCCTGGCTCCAGCGCGGATGATCGACTGCGGGATTCACATTCGCATAAAAGCCGTACTCGTCCGAGGCCGCTATGTTCCATGAAGTAGGCGGCTGTTCCGCGGTCAGACTAATATTCACGATCGATTTGATCCCTTTGAAACCGTATTTCCAGGGAACCACAAGGCGGATGGGTGCGCCGTCCTGGTTCGGAAGCCGTTTGCCGTAGAGGCCGACCGCCAGGATCGTCAGCGGATGCATCGCTTCGTCGATGCGCAGACCTTCGACGTAGGGCCATCGTAGAAGATCGGTGCGCTGACCCGGCATCTGTTGAGGATCGAGGAGTGATTTGAAGGCTACGTATTTCGCGCGCGAGGTGGGCTCGACACGCTTCAAGAGATCTCCTAGCCGGAAACCGACCCATGGGATAACCATCGACCAGGCTTCGACGCAACGCATCCGGTAGATGCGTTCCTCGAGGGGGAACGATTTGATGAGCTGGTCAACCTCGAAAACCTGCGGGCGTGTCACCTCGCCATCGATCGCCACATGCCAGGGACGCGGTTTCAGAGTGTACGCGTTTGCGGCCGGATCACTTTTGTCGGTGCCGAACTCATAGAAGTTGTTGTAGTTGGTTACGCCGTTGTAAGAGGTGTTCTTCTCCCCGGACGCGTCGTCGTAGCGCCGCGCAATGGTGAGCGCGGTGTCATCAGGCGCTCCAGACGCGGCCGCCTTAGCCGCTTTCTCATGGTCCTTTGCTCGAAGGCCTCGCATAAGCCAGAGCAGAGTGCTGCCAACGCCACTGCTTGTCGCCGCGAAGAGCAGCGAGCTCTTGATGAACTCGCGACGCTGAAGGTACACCCTCTCGGGGGTGATTTCGCTCGTTGCGGGAATAATACCGATGTCAGGCACCGCGGCTTCTACCTTCTCTCTAAAGCCTCAAACAGACGAAAATCGCACCGGCGCAGAAAGTTCCTCGCTGGTCGGGCGAATTTGCCACTAGGACAAGCGTTCATGCCTTTAGATGCCGTGATTGTCCGAAGGGTTACGAATACAGCAGATGATTCATCAGTCGCTTACCTAAGAATCAGGTGTCGTAGCTTGGAGCGTTAGGCGCGATGTCGAAGCGCTCGAGGTCAATGGACAGCCTGGCGCAGCGTTATTCTGTCGGGTTCAGTAAGGGCGCGGGCGCGCAAGCGATTAACACAGTGCGTTCGAGTCCGGCTTCGCGATGTTTATGGATTTGCTGATATTCCGGCGTCAATCCCATTTCGAATAGAGCCTTCGGACTTGGATATTGCACCAGTGCGACTGCATCCCACTCGTCGGACGAATCGCCGATCAGCACCGACTCCGGCCGCCCAGCCCACAAGACCTTCCCTCCGACTGCCTCTATCATTTTCACGACCCTTGAGCCGTATCGACCGTATGCCTCCGCACCCGTACCCTCCTCACCCTGAGCCTTTGCCTTGAACTTGAGCAGGTTGAGCATCACGATCGGACCGGAGTGCTCCTTGATCAGTTTTGCGAACTTATTCGGGTCGGGACTGATATTGTTCATTTGCTTATCCTATCTTTGCATTGAGAATTCGCCACCAAATCGAAACCGATTCAAGAACATTCAAGTATCCGCCAACAGTAAGGGCTGAAACGCCGAGCGGATTCCGCTCCCGCCAGATCATATAGAATCAGTGCCATCTCAATATGTGATGCAGGTCGCTTGGTGGAGATTGGCTCGGTGAAAGGCGGACACGCCAAAATCAACTGTTGCCTCGAATGAAATCAACGATCACTCGTGCCAGCTCCTCACCCTTGTCCTCCTGCAAGAAATGACCCGCTCCTGTTATTGTCGTATGCGTCTGATTGCGAGCTCCCGGAATCGCCGACTGGAGCAATCGCTCTCCGCCTTTCGTGACCGGATCGCCATCGCTGAATGCGGTTAGAAATGGTTTCTCCCACCCGCGGAGAACTTCCCAAGCCTTGCGATTTGCCGGCACCGCGGGATCGTTGGGCGCGATCGGAACGAGAATAGGAAATTGGCGCGCACCAGCCTTGAAGCGCTCGTCGGGAAAGGGCGCATCGTAGGCGGCGACAACTTCGGGCGGAAGTGCGTTCGCACATCCACCCTGGACAATCTGACCGATCGGGAAAGTCGGTGTCTCCTGCGAGAATTTGCGCCATGCCATGAACGCGTCACCGATTGGACCTTCACCGGTCGGCAATCCGGTATTCGCCGCGACGATGCGCGCAAATCGCGCTGGATGCTCCGCTGCGACGCGCAGTCCGATCACTCCTCCCCAGTCCTGGCACACCAGAGTTATCCCACTAAGGTCGAGCTTCTGAATGAATCGGGTGGTCCAGTTTACATGCCCTTGATAAGTGTAGTCTCCACGATTAGCTGGTTTATCCGACCGTCCGAACCCAACCAGATCCGGCGCAACAGCGCGCAATCCGGCGGAAACAAGAACGGGAATCATTTTCCGGTACAGGTATGACCATGACGGCTCGCCGTGGAGCATCAGCACCGGCACCGCGCTCTGCGGCCCTTCGTCAACGTAGTGCATTCTCAAACCGCCAACTTCCACATAGTGCGGCTGGAATGGATAACCGGGCAGATTCAAAAAACGCTCATCCGGCGTACGTAATGTTTCCATCAGCTTTCCTCCGCAAGTTGTGGCGACTTTTCAGTCTTCTTCATGGTCCCGAAGTGCCATCCGAATCGCGCGCAGCAAGGTTTCTTCATCGAAAGGTTTGACCAAGCTCGCGATCGCTTTAGCTCACGCGTTATTTGCCTGGTCCGCTCATTATCACGTCCGCTCATCAGGATGGCCGGCAAGTGCCTCTTTGACGCAACCAGACTCCGGCATATCTCGATCCCGTTCATTCCCGGCATATACACATCCAACAACAGACCGCGTTGCCGGTTGAGAGGTCGTCGCTCAGTAAATCTTCCACGCTCTGAAAGTCGAGCACGAAGAATCCCAAAACCTGCAACTCCCTTCGCAGCGCGTAACGCAGTGAGGCGTCGTCATCCACCACAATGACTGTGGCCGCCGCTTTATTCCGCAACTAACGATACCAAGTGAGATGAATACGGCAGTGGATAGTTCCCATGACTACATCGCAAGCGCACTTAAGCTTCTCAATCAGACAAACTCCTGGCCTCACGCCTCTGTTGACACTTGAGGCAAGCTTGGACTTCGGCGCCCTTGCGGGCCGCCGAAGCTATTGAGTACTCGTAGTTATTCCCCCATTGCCGTCGGTGCGCATTGAGCCGCCGCGGCGGTAGTTGGCCGGCTTGGATCGCGCGGGGTGGTTGACTGGCAAGCACAGTGTGATACGCGCCGAGCCGGCAACGATGTGTATCGAAAGGAAGAACAGGCGGCCTTGCAACATCTTGTCGGGGGAGGACCGATGCCCGGTACGAAGTGCGCCGGATTGAAGGCCGCCTGTCCAATTTTGGCGAAAACAGCTTCCGTGATTAGGATTCAGCATGACTCTGCCAACGAGCAGGTAAGTCGATCGGCGTCGTCTCTACGCGTCGCGCTCCTCACCAAACCCAAACCGGTTGAAGCGCTTGGTCAACCTGCTCTTGAGCGACCTGCTGTCCGCTCTGCATGCGCCGCACGAGTTGATCGATTTCGTAGCTCTTCTGCGCGAAGGCCGGGTTGTTCTTATTTCCTTCGCGGGCCTCGTGCTGCGTTGCTTGGGAGGCATGCTCTAATTCAGCAATGGTTTGTGCGTTGGGCTGAACGGCAGTGTAACTTCTGGAAATTCCGACAGACCCGGCTAGAGCCGGCGACGAGAGAGTCAACGCCACCGTTCCGGCGGCGAAAAATGTTGAAAGCTTCCTCATTGACTAAGACCTCGGTAATTAGAGTGGTGAAACTGGCGGAAGGTTACGGCCCAGCAGTAAATTTTTGCGCGCTTGGATCCAGATGAGATCGCCGACCCACTGGATGTTGGGATGGGCTCGCCGGTCGCAGGGACACTGGTTGCGCCTAATCCAGGTGCTGTCGAAGCATCAGTTCTTAGCGACTGGGTACTCCGCGCTAGCACCCTCAATTCTGAGCGACGTAGGATCCTGAATGAACGCCGCGACACCAAGGTGGTCCAGTGACCATGAAGGATCGAGGTCAATGGTCATCTCCTGGACGAAAGAGCCAGGCTGCGTCGCGTCCAGTTCAAATGCCGGTAGCAATTTCCTCACGGTGTAATCGTAGGTGATTTCGCGCCCGCCATTCTCGCCTGCGCCAATCTTGCTGACCAGACCGTTCTCGTAAATCGCCAGCATTACCACGAGCCGTCCGGGCCCTGCGGCGGTCAGCAATTGCGCGTTGACTCTGACCTGAAGTTTTCGAGACCCCGCAGCAATGAGGCTGGTTTGGATACTGGTGCGGCCCGAGGCAGGCTCCGAGCGCGCAGCGGCCACCGCGCGCGCAATGCTTCCGGCGTCAGAACCGGAGCACTGCCTCCCGCCGCCGATCACCATTTGAGGCGTGTACTCGCCGTCCAGGTTCATGGCCCGGGCGTAGTCAGTTTGTCGCTCAGACCATTGACCTGACGAGAACGGGTCTGCCCACCCGAGATGATTCCAGTAATCGACATGATACGCGAGCGGGATCACGGATTTCATCGAGGACCCCAACTCAGTGATGAGCGCGTCGGCAGGCGGGCAACTTGAACATCCTTCTGATGTGAAAAGTTCCAGCACAACCGGCGCGCCATCTGCCGCTGCGTCCGTCTGCGAGAACGCAACTGCCTTATGAAAGAGACCGAGTCCGATCGCGGCAACGGTTGCGACACTGACAATCCAGGGAACAAGACCGAATCGCCCACGGGAGTTTCGCATAGTGACTGTACCTCTCAAGCGTAAAACGCGCAGCCGGGCGCTAGGGTGAAGCAATATTTTCGATCGGCGCGGGCGTTAGAAAGCATCTTCGATCTCCAGAACGCTCATGGAATCGGCGGTCGAGCCTGGATGGGCCCCTACCTGCACGCAGCCCGCTCCTGGGTCTGATCGCTTCGCCATAATCGATCGCACAACAGAGGCGAGCGGTGCGCCTTGATCGAACACGACGGAATTGCCGGATGGCCGAATACCCAATTGATGCCACATCGCGGCGAGGTCCGGCGTTACCGGAGTTGCTTTCATCCGATCGTACAACTCCGTGAGGACCGGGACACCGACGGCGTCGTCTCCAACCTTCAGAGCCCGAACCAGCGGCCAGTCGTGCTCCATGTTGCCGCCAGCGCGGACAATTCCCCGCAGCGCATCCTGGAGCCCGTATCGATTGTTGGTGCGTTGGTGAATCTCGATATCCGCCATCAGGCAGAACAGCGCCCCGCCCCAATAGGTGCGGCCCCAGGTGTGAGTGTTATCGAGGCCGCGATCGCCGGGGGCAGGCAAGCCCTTGGGAAGGCCGTCCACGAGTTCGCGCCAGACTATCTCCGACGAAAGATCGCCAACTTGTGCGCGCGCGATAGGCTCCACGTAGGTGGCTATCCCCTCTTCGATCCAGTGGTGCTCGTCTGGAACCGAAGGGAGCGCGAGATGGACCATTTCATGCGTCATTACCCAGTCGTCCCGCAGACTGGATTCAGTAGCGAACCTCGACAAGCCGACTCTTATCACGAGTGTTTGATCGACCAGGACTGTTCGGCCAAAGAGTACTCCCTTGCCTTCGTCGATCGGCAGGATTTTCACATCGACCTTTTGAACAGGAAACCCGGCGTAGTATTCGGTTACGGCGCAAGCCGATTTTCGAATCCAGTCGAGGACCTGAGTGCGTGCCACGCCGAGCTCACCGGGATCGATTTCCACCCTGATCGAGGCGCCGCCAATCGACAATGACTCATTCGGAGCTGGAGTCTCAGCGGCCGCGTTCGTCACGGCAGAGACGATGATGAAAGACAAAGCCGCGAGCACGATTCCCACTGCAAATCCCAATCTTCTGAAATCCATTGTCGCCTTTTTCAAGCAGGGGCCGAAGCGACTCGCGCCGCGTCGCCCCGTCTTGGAGGATTCGGCCTGCCAGCCGCCTCTAGTGTCCTGTTTGCGATGCTGCTTCCATCGCCCGGACCGTGAAAAATTCTTTGTCGACTGCGCCCTGGTTGATGTACCAGCACTCGCGCTCGGGCGTATGCTGCCCGGGTAGATAGCACATCGTAGAGAAACCCCCTTGCGTGTCGATCGAGGCCGCGCCGACTACGAATTCCCGTTTGAACGGATAGATAGCGATGCGCGCATCGGGTACCGGCCGGTCGCGATAAGCCAACCAATAGATATGCGTGCGCCAGAGTTGGCCACGTTGGTCATAGGTGTCGATGTAGGGCTCGAACCATACCTCCGAGTCGAGGTAGACGATGGTCTTTTTGTCGAGCGCGCCCGGATTATTGACGTCGCGCCGTGGCGTCGCCTCGACGATGTACATATGGCGAGTCTCCCAATTCTCCGGGCAGGCCGATGCGCCGCCGTCGGTGGCGCAGGTCATCTCGGGAGAATGAGCAGCGTGCACCGAGGCGAGCATCTCGTTCTCGCCCAGAAATTTGTAATCGTACTGCTCGGTCTTCGGGTTGAAGCCCGAGTAATGATCCGGGTCGAAGGTCTGAGCGCCCGTCGCGGTGCTCAGGAGGGCCTCGTTCAGGCGGCGCACGCGGCGGCTGCCGGGATTCCAGTCCCAACTGTCGTCGCCGCGTTTTGGATCGGCGTAACGGAAGCGAATGATTCCCTGGCCGCGCGCATCCTGTGGCGCGAGCACCGGGTAAAGCGCGAACAGCCAGAACCGGCCAGTCTTTTTGAAGTCGGGATCGACCGGTAACGGCTCCACCTCCGTACGGCCGACCAGGTTGTAGCCAGCGTAGTGGCCGACGTCAATATTATCGATTATCTCCTGCTCCTTGCCGGGGCGTATATACTCGCTCTGACAGTCAAAGTAGCGCAGATCGTAATCGTCGCTCTGAATAGGGCGGAACACGTTGTTCCAAATGACCTTCTCCGCAACGAATGGATCATTCGCGTCGATCAGCGGAAAAGGTTGGCCTGCTACATAGCCCACCATGCTCCGATGGTCCGCTGACAGCATGACCTGCGAAGCGTACTTCTCGGTGGCGTCCATGTAGGGTGGCGGCCAATCGACACGTTGGCTCGGCACGATGTTCATCTGCATTCCGTGCTGGACCATGTAGTAGACGCCCGGCGAGACCAGGCTTTGGACCTTGATGGCGTTTTCAGGAGTGATCACATCACCCGGTTTAACCTGCGCGCTCGCCGTCGCGATCGCCATCGACACAGCAAGCATGGATACGCATACGCCTAGGAGCGTCTTCCTAAGTACTCGATCAAGCATCACCCGAACCTCCTCAAAGTGTTAGTCCGCTTATCGTGAAACAGATTTTCGAGAGAACTCGGTTCAATGGCCATCGTGTCTAGCGAGCATGCCAGCGTCTTGAATCAAGCTGGTCTCATCAGTAGGAGCTTGCGCTATGTCTTTTGATTTATTTTGGTGAAGCCACGAATTGATAACGTGTTTCAGAAAACCATCGACGCTTAGCCAGCCGGCACCCGAAAAGAACAGCCAGACAAAACTCAGCGCATAGAGCGGTTCATCAAGCTCGAGCGAAATCATCGAGACTACCGACATTCTTTAGCTTTACAGTCAGGATCGCGACGATCATGTTGATGATCATAGGAATCGAGACGAAGCGCATTCCTAACCCCAGGATCGTCAGCGCGCCACCGAGGAATTCGGTGTACGCGGATAGCGCGGCATTGAACGCAGGGTAAGGAATTCCCCACTGCGCGAATCTCATTGTGAATGCGTCGAGGTTGTGAATCTTCGCCCAGCCGGTCTCCATGAAGAAGTAGCCGACAAACAGTCTCATCAGGAGGGCGGGAATCCACCAGGCAGTCGAGAGCCGATCGAAGAGTTCAGCCGCTGCCGCTACGAGCCTTTTGTAGTTCACTCTGCTGACGCCTCCATTCGCGTCAATTAGATGCGGCCTGGCGGCCGAGGTTACAGACTCCCCTTCGGCAGAGATGTGACCCAACGCGTAGCAGCCCAGATGAGACGTTTCCTTCGGCAAAGCGTCAAAGTTGTATGTATCGCGCAGGGAGAATCGCAGAGCTGACAGGAACCTTCCGGGTCGAAGAGCGTACAACGCTTCGAATCCCACCACGGCTCCACGCTGCATCTTCCTACAACGCGCGCGCATTCCCTCTCTCTTCGAAGGTGCCGCAGCTCCCGTCGAGGATTCCTGATCAAATAATCGACTTTTACGCTTTCGTGTTTTGCCAGAGCGGGTTTCGAAACTTGGGTCTGACTTTCGAGCAGTTCCTGGCGGTCATCTCCGTCATCAAATTTCCGGAATTGCGGCCGACAGACCGCTGATACGTCAATGACGCCTTCTTCCACGTCAACGCAGCCCAATCGGCGACGGATTTTATCAACTGGTGACTCCTGCGCGAGCGCCCCAGATCATTCGCTCACGGCGCACCATGCTCGCGCGGCCGTATAAGGCGAGGCACCCCATTCGGAAGCGTACCGCCGGCCACCGAGATCGGTGTGAAACCTTTTTCTCGCTGCGGACATCAAAGCCACATACTAAACCACTCCTTAGGAGGAGAAAAAATGAACGCGAAGAATGCGCTGATAGCCAGTGCGGTGGCGATGCTGTTGGTCACCGGTGTCGTGACTGCACGCGCCCAAGACGGCACAAGCACTGACCAGGTGAAGTGCGTCGGTGCCAACGGCTGCAAGGGACAGTCGTCCTGCAAATCTGCCCAGAACGACTGCAAGGGCAAGAACGCCTGCAAAGGACAAGGTTTCGTCCAGACGTCCGCGCAGGATTGCAAAGACAAGGGCGGTACCGTGGCAACTCCAGACGGCAAGTAGACCAGTGGGGGACCTCGGCGTCGCCGCCGGGGTCCTACCAAATCCATGAGCTTCTTACCCCATCTAGGGCACGGTGTCGGTCTTCGGACCATTCACTACCCGCACGTTCTGGACCGGACGGCGCGCGCGGACTGGTTCGAAGTAATCTCGGAAAACTTCATGATTGCCGGCGGCCGGCCTCTGCAGATATTGGAGAAGGCCCGCGAACTTGCGCCGGTCGTTCTTCATGGCGTCTCGCTCAATATCGGAGGAACCGATCCTCTGAGAGAGGACTATCTGGCCGAACTCGAATTGTTGATTCGACGGTTCGCTCCGGCGTGGGTTTCCGATCATCTTTGTTGGGGAGCAGTCGGCGGACGCTTTGCCCACGATCTCTTGCCGCTTCCCTACACTGAAGAAGCGGTAAGCCACGTCGCCGCTCGAATCCGCCAGGTTCAGGACCGACTCGGACGCCGCATCCTGATGGAGAATGTTTCCAGCTACCTCACCTATTCAATTTCGTCCATGCCGGAATGGGTGTTCGTTTCCGCCGTCGCCGAGGAAGCCGATTGCGGCATCCTGTTGGACGTAAACAACATTTACGTCAACGCAATCAACCACGGCTTCACTCCGCTCGAATATCTTTTGGGAATTCCCAGGGAGCGGGTCGGGCAGATCCACCTGGCCGGTCATAGCAGCTCGGGAGATTTGCTGATCGACACTCACGACCATCCCGTTCCGGCACCGGTATGGCGGCTCTATCGCGAGGCGGTGCGACGGTTCGGGCGGGTATCAACGCTGGTGGAATGGGACGATCAGATACCTCCCTTTGAAGTACTCCTGGCCGAAGCAAATCGCGCGCGTGAAATTGAGGGCGAAGTACTCAATGCCAGCTCCATCTCTCTATGAAGTGCAGCGCTTGTTCTGGGAATCTGTAGCGGTCCAGCCCGGCCGAGACTCGATTGCACCCGCCTTTGTCCGCTTGGTTCGCGGGTACGACGATAGCGATCGGAAAACACGAATCGGTGTTTACGCGGACGCTTACTTTTTGCGGCTCCGCGATGTCCTGCGCGAAGACTTCCCGCGCGTAGCCGCTCTGGTCGGCCCCGCGCAATTTGATGAGGTTGTCAAAGGTTATCTTGAGGCGTTTCCTTCGCGGTGGCCGTCGGTGCGTTACCTGGGCCACGCGCTGTCTGAATTCCTCCGGCACGGAACAGACACGCCCAAGTGCCTTGCCGATCTCGCCGAACTCGAATGGGCCCGCATCGAGGTTTTTGACGCGCCCGATGCTGAATGTGTCACGATCGAGGACTTTATCTCCGTTCCCGCAGATGCGTGGCCGGCTCTGCGCTTCTCGGCGATACCCGCGATCAAAACTTTGCGCGCTCAATACCCCGTGCATCAGCTTTGGTCCGGTGGAAAATCGTTGGAAGTGACGGCGGCCGAGACTTCGTTACGCGTCTGGCGCGCAAATGACTGCCGAGTCTTTCATGCGCCGATGGACCAAACGAGAGTCGGCGGCGCTCCGGAAGATGATCTCGGGCCAACCGTTCGCGACAATCTGCGAAACATTCGCTGACTTGCCCGAGGATGGAGCGGCGCAAGAATCCGCGGCGCTTCTTGTACGATGGATTGAGGACGGAATCATCCATCGAATCGACCAAGCGGCGTAGCCTACGAACCACTTCCATTCTTGAGTCTACTGTCCAGGATCCTGTTGACAAGAGACCTCGGTATCACCGTTTCGCTGGAATCGCGCGAATCTTCCGCTATCCGCTTAGCCGCACTAATTGTCAGCTCATATCCTTTCAGATAGTCCGAGCATCGGGCGCACTCCCGGCGGTGCTGCAAGAACGATCGACGATCAACATCGCTCAATTCACCGTCTCGTAATCTACCAATCAGGCCGACGAACTGGCGGCAAGTCACTTCACGCTGCACGATTTGCTTCCCTCTCCTCATCAGAGCCTTTCGATGGCGTCGTGCTCAGAGGACGTCTGGCAGTCACGCATGCGAAATCCTTTGCGAACCATAGATCGAGCGTCCAATCGAGGGCAACTCGTACCTTCTTCTCTAGCCGCGGGAGCTTGAATAGGTAGATAGTGCGCCAAAGCCACCAGGCAAGAAACCCTGAGAAATTGATGCCAAAAACATTAGCCACCCCGCTGCGTCGGCCGATTGCGGCGAGCCGGCCTAACGTCGAGAACCGAAAGAATTTCTTTTTTCCTCCCAGAATGTCCGCGGCGACGTTGCGAGCAACGCATCTCCCTTCGCGAATCGCGTGCTGAGCGGTGGGCGGATGGAATCCTCCAACCTTGTGGTCAGGAATGAGTGCGCAGTCGCCCACCGCCCAGACACCGGGAAAGTCTTTAACCTGTAGATAGTCATCAACGAGAATACGTCCCTTGCTTTTGGGGATCGGCAAAGCCGCAACGAGAGGATTCTGTGCATTCCCGGCGGCCCAAATCAGCGTGGTGGCGGGGATTGTCTTACCATCTGAGAGTTCGACCAGACCGTCGCGCACCGCAGTGACTCGCGCGCGCGTGAATATCTCGACGCCGCGGGCAGTCAGCTTTCGTTGCGCATAGGCACCGAGCTTGGCGCCTAACTCAGGCAGGATAAACTCCTCGGACGATATCAGAATCGTGCGAACAAATTCCGGCGTCAGGTTAGGATAAAAACGGATCGCGGCGCGGATGAAGTCATGGATCCCACCAAGCGTTTCGACTCCGGCAAAACCGGCCCCCACTACCACGAACGTGAGCAGAGGCTGGCGCTGGCCGGCCGCGCACTCCGAGTTCGCTTCCTCGAGATGCGTGATCAGACGGTTCCTCAATTCGATCGCGTCGTCGAGGGTCTTGATCGTCAGCGCTGCGTCCTGGACTCCCGGTAGGCCGAAGAAGTTCGTGCTCGAACCCAGCGCGATTATCAGATGGTCGTACGGGAGTTCGTGGACGTGGCGATCGAAGCCATGGGTGACGGTAACGCATCGACGTTCGAGATTTATCTTTTCTATATTCCCAGTGAACGTCTTTACGCGCCGGAGCAGCTTCCGAAGGGGATTGATGATGGTGTTCATTTCAAGATCGCTCGCCGCGACTTCATGCAACATCGGCGTGAATAGAAAGTAGTTGTCCCGCGTCACTAGGGTGATGTTTACGTTGTCACGGTCGCGGAGAGCACGTTCCAGTTCAATCGCGGCGTATATGCCGCCGAATCCGCCTCCGAGTATAAGGACGCGGCAGGCGCGATCTGCGCCTGTTTCAGGCTCCGCCCCCCGGCATCCGAGGTCATGGTTTACCGCTTGGTCCAAATGATTTCTCCGCCGTGGAACCGTTGAAAGTACCGGATTGTTCCATACCTTAGATGCGCCTCTGGCCGCGGGGTTTCATTATTCCTGTTGGCGTACTGCCGCATCGGCACTAGAATCGATCCGGCAGACAACTCCGTGACTATAGGGCTGGAGTTCTCCTTGATGGGGAAGAACGGGTTCACGACAGAAGGCTCTTCCGGCGACGCAGCGCTGCGCGAGATCGTCGAGGGCATAGAATCGGAAACGGGCGAGCGTTTCTTCTACTCGCTCGTCAAACACCTCTCGTCCGCACTCGGTTGCGAGTACGCGTTCGTTTCCGAACTGCTGGAAGATCGCTTGCGGTTTCGGACGCGTGCCGTGTGGGGACGCGGAAATTTTATGGAAAACTTCGAGTCTCCGCTCGATGGTACTCCGTGCGCGGCAGTCCTGAACGGCCACTCCTCTCATCATCCCGAACGGATCTGCCAGCTTTTCCCCGCCGACCTCGGCCTCAAGAAGTGGGGTGTCGAGAGCTATTGCGGCGTTCCGCTGGTTGATTCGGCCGGAAGCGTCGTCGGCCACCTGGCGATCCTGTCGGACCAGCCGATGTTGGATGGGCCCCGCGGACTTGCGACCATGCGAATCTTTGCTGCCAGAGCGCGGGCCGAGCTGGAACGCCTGCGGACCGAGGATGCACTTCGCCGGGCGAACGAGGCATTGGTGCAGAGCGAGGAACGCTTTCGCGACTTGTTCGACGAGGCTCCAATAGCTTACGTGCATGAGGGCCTGGACTCTCGGTTCATCGAGGCTAACCGCACGGCGATGAGGATCCTCGGCCTCAAGCCAGAGGAGGTCGCCGGAACGACCGGGGAGTCTCTGGTGCCCGATACGCCCGATGCCCAGCGCCGCCTAAGCGAGTGGCTCGACTCAATGGGGCGTGGCACCGCTACTACCGGCACCGTCCTTGAGATGCGCCGCAAGAACGACGGCAAGCCGGTGTGGATCCAGTGTTGGTCAAGGCCAGGGCCCGACGGCAGTTACACGCGGACTATGTTCATCGATGTGACAGATCGCGTGCTCATGGAGCGCGAGAAGGCGCGCCTCGAAGCTCAAAACACGTACCTGATTGAAGAGATCAAGGAAACGCACAACTTCGAGGAGATCGTCGGGCAGAGCCGGGCTCTCGCCGAGGTGATCGAAAAGGTAAGGCTCGTCGCGAGTACGGATTCGTCGGTCCTGATTCTGGGCGAAACCGGCACCGGAAAGGAGCTGGTGGCGCGCGCCGTGCACTCGAACAGCGAGCGCAGGAATCGGCCGCTGGTCAAGGTGAACTGCGCCGCTCTTCCTGTTGGTCTTATCGAAAGCGAGCTGTTCGGTCATGAGAAGGGAGCCTTCACCGGCGCGATCGATCGCCGCATTGGCCGTTTCGAGCTCGCGCACGGCGGAACAATCTTCCTGGACGAGATCGGCGACATGCCGCCGGATTTGCAGGCGAAGCTGCTGCGTGTTCTCCAGGAGCAAGAGTTCGAACGGGTCGGAGGGTCGAATCTCATCAAGGTTGACGTGCGCGTGATCGCAGCAACCAATCGGGATCTTTTCCGATCTGCTTCCGAGGGAACCTTCCGGCAGGACTTGTACTACCGACTAAACGTCTTCCCGGTTCACCTGCCGGCGCTCCGTGAACGTCGCGAAGATATTCCGCCGCTGGTGCATTACTTCGTCCGCCGCTTCAGCCTGAAAATCGGGCGTAAGATAACCCGCATCCAGCGGGAAACGATGGAGAGGCTGGTCAGCTACAGCTGGCCGGGAAATGTGCGCGAGCTCGAGAACGTGATCGAACGCGCGGTAATCCTGTCGCGTGGGGTCGAACTTGAGGTCGCTCCCGGCGTCTTACCAGAGATGGAGGCAGTCGCTCCCAGCCCAGCCCCCTCGCCCCGACCGGCACAGCCGGAAAAGCCTTCCGAGGTTCCTTCGCCGCAAAGCATCGAACAGGTGGAACGTGGTCACATACTCGGAGTTCTGATGCAAACCAACTGGCGAATTGAAGGATCGGACGGCGCAGCGGCCTTACTGAACCTCAATCCCAGCACTCTTCGCAGCCGAATGAAAAAGCTCGGCGTTCAGCGGAGTAAACAAGGGGTTTCGTAGATCCGCGAGATATCGCGGGCCAGCGTCACGGCTCGCGGTCTTCGGATGGCCTGAATCGTCGGAATCATTGCGATCTTGGTCGTGGCCCGCGCCTTGCTGTAACCGAGGTCATGATCAGAATCACCGTAGTTCCCCGTGAGCATGGCGCGACACGAGTCATCGTCGAGGGCCGGATAACCAAGGTCTCATCGGTCGAATTGGCCAGCGTATGCGATCAGCATCTTGCCGGCGGAGACAACCTCGAACTCGATCTGTCGGCCGTAACCTTCGCCGACAGTGATGGCGTAACCCTGGTACGCGATCTGGTTAGGCAGGGCTGCATTCTCGGAGAATGCGCGGGATTGGTACGCGCGCTTGTGTCAGATGATTGTCCGCAACCGCCGAGGTCAACCGCCGCGATCGACGAAGCACAGTTGCTTGTGCAGTTGCGCGCCGGCGACGAGGACGCCTTCGGGCTGGTGGTACAGCGATGCGGCGGCCGGATGCTGGCGACTGCCCGCAGATTTCTGAACAACGAGTGTGACGCGCAGGATGCCGTCCAGGACGCGTTCGCCTCCGCATTTCGCGCGCTCAACAAATTCAATGGCGACGCGATGCTCTCTACCTGGCTTCATCGCATTGTCGTGAACGCGGCGCTCGTGCAGTTGCGGTCCAAAAGACGTAGAGCCGAACGGACGATACAGGACTTGCTTCCGCGCTTCGACCAGGAGGGCGAGTGGATCGGCGATCCGGTCACTTGGACCGATGCCAGCGAGACCATTTTGGAACGTCGCGATTCACGCGAGATGGTGCGGCGATGCATCGAGCGACTTCCCGCGATATACCGTTCGGTCGTTCTGCTGCGCGATATCGAGGAGCTGGACACCGACGAGACTGCAAGATTGCTTGCGATCACACCGAACACAGTCAAAGTGCGGCTCCATCGTGCTCGCCAAGCGCTCAAGACTCTCATCGAGCGAGAGCCTGGCCTCCAGTTCTCTAATTCGAACCAAATCGGCTCATGCGATCGTGAGCACCGCGCTTCGCTCTAGGGCAAAGGGTTTGCAGGCAAGCCAATAGAGCAATCTCTTATGCCTTGACTCCTCGTAGTCGAACCCGACCGGAGTGTTGCCAGCTCAGCGACAATGAACGCGAATCCTTGTGGCAAGTAACGCGCAGATGAGTAAAACCCCGGGTCTATTTGCCTTCATTGCGTCGGCCGTTCTCGCCTCTCCGGCGATAGCGTTCGCGCAATTCGGTGGTCAGGGCCTTGGTAGCGCACTTAGCAACGATCCGTCGTCGCACCAAGGTCAGGTCCGCCCCGGCGTCGATGATACCGCCGGACACCCCGCGCAGGAGACGCCCTTTACGATCATCAAAGATGTAAAGCTGGGCCTCAAAGATGCTGATCCGAACGTGCGCGTGGGTGAGTTGACCAAATTAGGCGACCTGCAAGATCCAGAAGTGAACGCTATTCTCATGGAATCGATGGCCGACCCGGATTTGCGCGTCAAGCTTAAGGCCATCGACCTCCTGGGTTCGCGCGAGGCTGATGAGGCAGTAGCGCCGATGTCGTCGATGCTGTTTCTGCGATCGACGGAGCAAATCGCGAGACTTCATCTGGTTGCGGAGCTGGGCCGAATCGGCGACGGGCAAGCTGCACCGGCTGTTATGCAATTTCTGGCGGAGCCCGAAGACGAGCGCGGACGCGGCACTGCGGTATTCGCGCTGGGCGAGATTGGAAATGAGAAAGCGTCGCCGCTCCTCAAAAGGGTCGCGATGGAAGATCAGAGTCCGACGGTACGGCGGCTGGCGCGAGAAGCGTTGCGCAAGATCGACGGCGAGCTTCCTTTCGAGCACCAAAAGCAGCTGGCGTCGCAGCAAGACCCGCATGCCCCGGTCCCGACCGATCAGAAGCTCGCAAAGCTGCGCGAGCTCGACCAGAAGTTGCAGAACCAGGAGCGTTAAACCGGGGCGTTCTCGATTGCGGCATTTCTGAGCCTCTTGCCGCCTCTTTATCCTTCGCGCCGCGACCCAAAGGCACTCCCGCTTGCCAGCTTCGCCGTAAGCACGGGAGACCGGCGAATCATCCGAGATGCTTCGTCCGCAAGCTCGCGGTCGCCCCAACGGAGTAGCTCCCTTCTGAGGAGGCTAGGATCGACGTCGAGGGCATCACAGATGTACTGGACGGAAAATGGCCCCCTTCCCTTCGCGCGGAACAGCCACCACGCGGCATTGGAAAATAGCCTGTGGCGAGGTCCTTGCTCCGATGCAGCCCCCATACGAAAGCACCGCACGGCGTCGCTGAGCACCGCTAACATAAGGCGTTTCTCTGGTTCAAGACACCTGGTTCGCGAGTCAAAGTGTTGCGATGGCAGGATGATGTCGGGCACCAAGATCTCATCGACGATCCAGTTCGCCGGGGACATCTGGCGATCTTCTGTTTCCGTGGACTGTCGGAGACGTGACACGCGGGTGAGGCCTACAAAGTTGTGCGAGGACTTTCCGAACCGTGCCAATTGGATGCAATGAGAGGGCCTCGGGTTACACATAGGCGCGTCGCTCGTGCAACGGAAAGCCCCGCGGTTTCGCATAGACGTATGAAGCTCGATCCCATCCTGTCGCCGAATCGAAACGGCGCAATCGCGGATGTTCATTTTCCGGCCTTTGAGACAAATACTTTTCGCCGACATCTTAGTAACGATGACCTCGGCGTTCGACTGCGATGTGCTTGTCGCCGGCGGCGGACCCGCTGGGCTCGCCGTTGCAATAGCAGCGCGAATGAACGGTCTGAGTGCGATCGTAATCGAGCGCCACCCCTCTCCACCTGACAAGGCTTGCGGCGAATGCCTCATGCCGCCGGCGGTGTCAGCGCTCAACCGGCTGGGTGTGCTGGATTTAATCGATCCCGCCCGGCGCGCCTCGATCGACGGCATTCGATTCAAACAAGAAGGCGCTGCGTCGGCCGAGGCCCGACTCCCATCACCGGGCGGACTGGGCGTCAGGAGGACCGCGCTGACTGCGGCGATGATGCATCGCGCTCGCTGGCTCGGCGCGGAAATTCACCAGCGCACCAGCGTATTCGGCTATCGTGTCAAGCCGGACCAGGTGATTGCAGAAACGGATCTGGGACCAGTGCGCGCCCGATTCCTTGCTGCCGCAGATGGCCTTCATTCGCGCCTGCGCTCAGTGGCCGGATTGCAGGCGACCTCGAGCGGACCGCGGCGATTCGGGATACGCCAGCACTTTCGCGTCGAGCCGTGGAGCCGCTTCGTCGAAGTTCATTTTACCGACGGAGTTGAGGCCTATGTCACTCCGGTCGGTCCCGTGCGCGTGGGTGTCACGTTCCTGTGGGACGACGCGCGCGTGGCGCGGGATGGCGCTTGGATTGAGAAACTTTTTGAACGATTTCCTTCCATTTCGGGCCGCCTTGCAGGAGCGGAGGTGGATTCCCGTCCGCGAGGTGCCGGTCCGATGGCACGTACGGCACGCTCGCGAATCTCAGACCGATTTGCGCTCGTGGGAGATGCGGCAGGTTATATCGATGCGATCACAGGCGAAGGGTTGTCACTCGCGCTCGTCTCGGCGCTCACACTTGGCAGGATACTTCCCACCGCGCTCGCATTAGGTGGGTCGCGCGAGACACTCCTCGCGTACCAGCGCGAATCCGCGCACCAGTTCCGCCGCTACGCGTTTGTGACAAAGGTCATGCTCGCCTTTGCGCGTCGTCCAGCGCTTCACGGGCCAGTAATCGCGATGCTTGCGCAATACCCTCAAATGTTCTCAGCGCTACTCCACTTCGCTGTCGGCTCGCTCCCGGCAAGAGAGTTGCCCGAGAACACCGCATCGCTGAGCCTTGCGGAATCGCAAGACTGAAGCCTGTCCAGGAGGAAGAACATGCGTTCATCGAAGAGTCTAACATTGTTCGCCATCGGACTGGCGCTCGCAAGTTCCGGCTGCGGTGCGCTGGAGGCCGCCAGGTCGGAGCAGGTTGAAAAGCAAATGGCCTTCGAGCATCGCGTTGACACTGCTCATGTCTGGGTCACCACGGAGGCGCCTCCGGCCGGCAAACCTTACTCTGCCCTCGGCGAGTTAAGTTACACCGAGCCGTTCTCGCCGGACGCGATCGACGAGGCCAGGATCAGCGACAAGCTGAAGAAAATAGCCCTTGAGAAATGGCCTGATATGATCGACGCGATCGTCAACGAGAACCAGACGGTTTCCGCCGACGGCTCGCAGATCACGGTCACGGGAAAAGCAATTCAATTCGACTCGTCGGTGGACCGGGTTGCCTTGCATCACCTTAACGACGACCTCGTCGCATCGCCGAACGCCAACTAGTAGTTGACGCTAGAGCATTGAAATCGAAATTGCGAATGGCGGAAGCTGGTCCGCGAGGCGCATCTTTCAAAATAAAGAGGCCTTCGATAGGAAATCCTTTTTCACCCCAAAAGACGATATGGGCAGGCTGAGCCGGAGTCAGTTGGGCGAAAGCGATCGCATCGAACTGCATGCCTCTGAAAAACAGGGTATAGAGCACAGTAGCTGGTCCGATCAGGTTCTTCTCACACCGAGCAAGCGGCTTTCAAAATGACCCCGGCGGCATCCGTCCGCGCGATGACTACTCCTGCTAGCGCAGTTAAGGATATTGTCCGCCGCGGGTTCCCGGATCCCTCGCCGCGGTCCTCAGCGGTGCGCCAACTTCTAGAGGGTCTGATGACGAATCGTTAGGTTACACGCGCAGGTTAGTTAGCTTGCCCCGGCGAGCTTATCCTGCGTCCTTGTCGTGAAATCGTCGGCGTCGTGGCGCTCATGCAATTGATTCGACGGCTGTCCATACGTGCGGTTGACGATCCGACCGCGTTGGACGGGCGATCGTTCAAGCAGGGCGTCGGCCCAGCGGATGACGTTCCTGTAGTCTTGTACGCTCAAGAACTCGGCAGCGCCGTACAACCAGCCCTTCGCCAGCCCCCCGTACCACGGAAAGATAGCAATATCGGCAATCGTGTAAGCGTCGCCCGCGATGTATTTGGTTTCGGCCAGCCGCCGGTCGAGCACGTCGAGCTGACGCTTCACCTCCATCGCGAAACGATCGATCGCATATTCGATCTTCGTCGGCGCATACGCGTAAAAATGACCGAAGCCGCCGCCAAGATAGGGCGCGCTGCCCATCTGCCAAAAGAGCCAAGAAAGGCACTCCGCGCGTGGTCCGGTCTCGGTCGGCAGGAGCGCGCCGAATTTCTCGGCCAAATAGACCAAGATTGATCCCGATTCAAAGACGCGAATTGGCGTAGGGCCACTGCGATCTACGAGGACGGGGATCTTGGAATTGGGGTTCACCGCCACGAAGCCGCTGCCGAATTGGTCGCCTTCACCGATCTTGACCAGCCAAGCATCATATTCTGCGCCGCTGTGCCCGAGCGCGAGAAGCTCTTCCAGCATGATCGTAATTTTTTGACCGTTCGGGGTGCCGAGCGAATAGAGTTGGAGTGGATGTTTGCCGATAGGCAGTTCCTTCTCGTGCGTAGAACCGGCGACCGGGCGGTTGATGCTGGCAAACTGACCACCGTTCGTTTTGTTCCAGGTCCAGACCTTTGGCGGCGTGTATGAAGCGTTATCACTCATGTTTGACCTCTTAGGAGTCTCTACGTGTGACGCATGATCAAGCTGTCGGCGGATAGTTCGAAGGAAACAGCGCGCGCTTCGTTTCCTCGTCGTTGACCTTCTTGAAGTTGTGGTCCCTACCGACGGCGCGCGCGCGAGCGACCGCCGGCCGAGCATCTACCGTATGAAACAGGCGCTTCAGATGGGGGTATGGGGCTAGCGGATCATCCGCGCCTTTGCGCACGCGCGAAGCGCGATCAAGCCAGCCCCAGGCCGACATATCAGCGATCGTATATGCGTCACCAATAATGAAGTCCCTTCCGGCAAGGTGATCGTTGAGCACTTGATAGTGTCGTTCGGCTTCGCGACGATAGCGGTTTACCGCGTAAGCAAGCCCTTCGGGGGCGGCGAATTGGAAATGTACCGCCTGGCCCGAGAACGGCCCGAGGCCCGAGGCGAGGAAGAGCAGCCAAGAGAGCAGCTCGGGGCGATCGTTCGGCGCGCCGAGGAACTTGCCGGTCTTCTCGGCGAGATAAATCAGTATAGCGGTAGAATCGAACACGCGAGCTTCCCGACCGCCGGGGCCGTCGGTGTCGATAATCGCTGGGACCTTTCCGTTGGGATTGATGGCCCGGAAGGAGGGGTGGTGCTGTTCGCCTTTGCTGGTGTCAACGGGGATCGCCTCGTAAGCGAGGCCCGCCTCCTCCAGAAAGAGTGCTACCTTCGCCGGGTTTGGCGTCGGGTGGAAATAGAATCGGATCATAGTCTTTTCCTCGTGATTTGGCAGGCCCTTGTAGTTTTAGATCGTTCGTTATAGAATACCCCTTTGTCGCAGAGATGGCAAGAAGGCGCTCTCGCGGCACCTGAGGATAAAGCGATGGCAAGGCCGCGGGAATTTGAAGAAGAGACAGTGCTTGACGCCGCTGTGCAGTGCTTTTGGGCGCGCGGCTACGAAGCAACCTCCGTTCGCGATCTCATCGAGAAAATGGGGATCACGTGCGCCAGTCTCTACAACGCGTTCGGCGATAAGCGCGCGCTCTATCAAAGGGCGCTAGATCACTACGTCGAGGATAGCGTCGTAGATCGTATTCACCGCTGCGAGGCACTGGCGCCGCGCGAGGCAATCGGCACGTTCTTCGCCGAGATCGTCCGGAGGTCGCTCGACGACCACCAGCATAAAGGCTGCATGCTCGTGAACGCGGCGCTCGACGTCGCGCCGAATGACCCGGGTTTCCAAAGTATCGTCGCCGCCGTCCTCGTCCGGGTCGAGCAATTCTTTCTCGGTCGCATCGAGGCTGGGCAGGCTGATGGCACGATTACACGATCGCTTGCGGCAAAGACCCTTGCCCAGCATCTGCTGGGCGCTTTGATGGGGTTACGAGTCCTCGCGCGAGTCCGCCCAGAGCGGGCGCTGCTGGACGGAGTAGTTTCGGGGGCGCTTGCTCTGCTCCACTCACAAAATGACTTCCGACTGTCTCCAGCATGAATGAAATCAAAGAACCTATGTGCGTAAAAGCGACCGCCTGAGGCTAACTCCGAAGCTGTGCCGACGTGGATGGTCACCCCTACATCCGCTGAGCCTGCAAACGAGCGTAATGGGGCTTTGGAATCGGAACCTTTGATCACCAAGACTTACTGACCTCGTCGCGTCGCCTAACGGCAACTAGCAGCCGTCAATAGAACACAGGCGCAGGCGGAAACTAATCCGCGATGCACGTCTTTCAATAGGGCAGCTCGAAGCATCGCTCGGTCAAGGCGCATAAAGAGTCTGCACCCTTATCGATACTCGCCTCAATGCTTATCGTCTAACGTCCGTTCGGAACTCATGCCCACACTCTCTGAGACCTTTTCTATCTCCCGTCATCTAAGAAATCATAACGCTCGAAGGTTTCCAGAAGTTTCTCGAGGACTGGCATATGACTTTCAGTCGGTTTGTTACAATCACTGCTCTCGCGTTGACGATTGCAATTGTTCCTAGAGCCGTCCCGGCGGGTGCTCAGGTGAAACCCGGAGACGTTATTACTCCCGACAACGTGTCTAAGGTCGAGGGGTTGGTAAGTCCCGGGAACCTCATCCTCGTCAAACAAGGCATGAAGATGAAGATAGTTCCGACTGGCCACCTGGATTGGCCACCGCCCTACAAGGCCGCCACCGAACAGTACTCGCCCCAGGTCTCACTTACCCCGGACGGTGAGCTAAAGAATTATGTCGCTGGTCTACCTTTTCCGCTGGTCGACGCCGATGACCCGCAGGCCGCCACCAAGATCATGTGGAACTTTGCGTTCCGTCCGCTCTACACTGACGACGTTGATGCGCGCGGGGTTGAGATTGTGAGTCACGCGGCAGGTTCAGCCGATCCGATCGAACACTTTTCGATCGGTCATATGGGTTTTTACAAGTATGTTGGCCGGACGGAGGTCGCACCGGTTCCGGTGGACAAGGACATCTTGAATACCGGCATCGCCTTTCGCGCAGGTGCCTATCCGATCCTGGATCCTCCCGAACTGCGCGGCGCGGGAATCATAATGCAGGGCTACGCTATTCCCGGGTTCGAAGATGCAGTGTGGGAATACAGTTCAGGGTCGCGTAAGTTGCGGCGCTTGTCTGCCGCTGGTCTTTCTGACTCGTTTGGAGTTTCCAAAACTGGCGCCGCTGCCGATGGCGGCGCTAACGCGGGCTCCACGACCTATGCTTCCACCTGGGATCCCGATTCCGTGTTCGGTTTTTCCGCGAAAATCCAGGACTACACCTATAGGCTGCTAGGCGAGCGGCCGATGCTTGCATCCGTCGAGGCCGCGAATTCTCCTGCCCAGCCGTGCGCGAGCGACGGCGGGCGCTCGGTATGTCCGGAGAATTGGGAAATGCGTCACCTTTATGTGATCGAAGCGACAGCGAAGCCTCGCTCTCCTCTGGGCGGTAGCGTGATCATTCCCAAGCGTATTTTCTACATCGACTCGGAAGGCTGGTTTATCACCGCCTCGGACCAGTTTGACATACAAGGTCAGCTCTGGAAGACGATCGTGACCTTTAATACGTACCGCGACCGACCGGTCCCGGACGCGAAGGTCGCGATCTGGCCCTTTAAACGCATATTCGAGACCGCTCTAGTTGACGAAGATGTGACCGACGGTTTTTCTACTGTGATTTACTCACCTGGACCCGACGGCCATGACGACGGCTGGTACATCAATATGGGCCTCGTCGACAAGACATTCTTTACGCCCGAGAAGATGGTCCAGGCTGGACACTGAGACGGGGTTCCTAAGGAAGCGGCGGTGAGCATCGCGCCGGGTTAGCACTGAAACAGGATCTAAGCAGGCGGTATGCGGTTCGGCAAAGTAAAAGCTCACGCCGGCCAGGCGTGTAGGGTTTCCAAACTCAATGGCCGGATTTTCTTGGTTCTTGGCAAACCTGCATTTTCACTTCTACTGCTCTGGGCCGCGTTTTGGAGTATTCACGCCGTCGTAAAGTCGAACGCGTTTGCACAGGACATACCCCTGGCGTTTACGACCTCCGCCATTCAGAGCGCGATCAGGGATAACGACGTATACACCCACGCTTGGTGGTCGGGCGTTCATGAGCTCTCGACCAACGGCGCAGATAGAAAGTCAGAGATCGCTTATGCATCGGATCGGCGGCTAGGCAACACTTTTTTTCGCGACAGAAACCAATTCGCGTCGAAACCTGTCACGCGAAAATGTCACGTCGGAGGTGATGGCTCTGCGACGGAGGAGGACATATCGGCAACCCGCGGCGCGGCGAACAGTGAGGATCAAGTCCTCTCCAAGGATGGCAGCCGTAGCCCGACGAAGGGCTACGCCGACTCGCCTCGATATAGTCTCCTCGCGATAGGCGATTGGTTTCGAGTGACGACCTCTTTGGGTGTTACTGTATCGAGAACGCCATCCGAAGACCGCCTTTTCGTGTCCGACGAAACTTCACTAGTTGACGGAACGCCGATCGCATCCGAAAAGACAATAGCTCCTCCGACTCCACTCCTAATCATGCATCTGGGCAGTTACGATCTGCCCGTGGCACTTAGCGAGCCACAACTCGGCGGTAGCGAAAGGTGAATACGGTAGCATTTAATCATCCTGCAAGAGGAGATGAGCATCCGCTAAAATTCAGCGTCTGGGTATGGGATTCGATTTGGTTGCCTGCTGTCGTGGTGCGCCCTGCCCAGATGGGTCGCGTGTTGGTCAGGTTCGAGCACGGAGTGACTTTCAACGCGATGGTGTCCCACGTAAGATCGCGTGACCCAGCTTCGAGCGGTTCCGACATGCCAGTCGCTGGAAAGACAATGCGAATTGAGACATCTACGGAGTCGTCACGTCCTCTATCGCACTGAGTCCACAAGGGCGCAGCTTCCGTCGTACCGGTACCTCCCGTCACGTCTGACCCGCGCGCAAAGAAATCATTCTGCCGCAGGGCTTTCGTTGCTGTTGGGGGCTGCGAAGCATGTCCATTGATACCTGCGTGTTGGTCGGCTCGCATTGATGGCATTTACTCACAGGATTGTTAATCCTCCGCGCCCAACGGGTTTAGAATGAAGCTGGCAGGAGCCAACGAATTGCGGATAGGGGATCGATCGAAAGGGCCAGATGCGCTTCGGTTCTCGTTGGGACGAGATGCTCGAAAAAGAGACCTCTAACGCTTAGACCCTACCAATTGTCACCGTATGCGAGTGGCGGTTCCGACTGGACAAAACCCAACAGGGAGTGACCTGGTTTAATGCCTGTGTGTGGCGAATTGCTGATTTTCCGCAGGAATCAGCAATTCGCCACACACAGGGTCAGTTTTACTTCGGCGATGCCCGGCTAAGGTGGGTCAACATTCAACCGGCGTTGACAGATGCGACGGTCGGCCTCAAACAGACAGTACAAAATCGGCCTGATTTTACTGGCTGTTCTGCAAGATTTACACATAAACTTACACATTTTCACCTATGTGAAGAAAAATAGCTAATAATATCAGATGGTTAGCATCAAACTTAAGGGACTTAAAATCCTCTGGAGCGAAAGCTCCGTGCGGGTTCGACCCCCGCCCCCGGCATTGAAAATAAAGGGTTTTCTGCTTTGAATCGGAGCGGACGGGGCCTACCGACGGGTTTGACAGCCACATTTGACAGCCACGGGCTCGGAGATTCGAACGCTTCGTGAGACGAACTTGCTCAAATGCTCGATTAAAACTCGAGTCCGAAGATAGTTTCGATCAATTCGACACTGGACTCGCCCGCTGCGGCACGTAGTCGACTTGGCGCGGAGAAGCACTTATGAAGGTTGAATCAGCGACGTGCCGAGAGCGAGCGTAGCGGCGGCGGTGCGGGTCTCAACGCCCAGCTTGTCGAGAACCTTGCTGGTGTGCTTGCGAACAGTGTCATGGCCGATGCCGAGTATCAGTGCGATCTCCGGACCGGTCTTGCCTCCGCCAATGAACGACAGAATCTGTGCCTCCCGCTGGCTGAGGCCCCATCGCGCCGACGCGCGGTGGCCACGAGCGTCCGCCGTCTCCCCGCGTTCGAGCAGGACGGTGATATACTCGCGGCCATCCGTAGCGATCATCTGGACGCCGCGCATTTTAAGCACGACGCCGCTCCAGTGCTGATAAACGCGATAGACTTGTGCCTACTGAAAACTCTGATACCAGCGAAAAGTCTAGAGTTTTGGGATCACTGCCCTAATGTCTCCGGCATGCGTAAGCCCTTCGAGCGATCCGTCATTTCTGTTGTTGCCCGCCGAATCCGTAGTCGGGCGGTTGTGGAACTAGAGAACCTGGCCCTCAGTCATCAGCTGCACGTTCTTCGCCGTCAGCGTCCGGGTCGGCTCCGGTTGTTCTCTGTCGACCGCTTGCTCTGGATCTGGCTTTAGCGATTGTGGCCGCTCTGTCTGGAGGTGGCCGCTTGTGGTTCGGATCACAGCCCATCTCATTTGAGCGCATCAATTTGATACCAATTCTTTCTGCCGCTCGAATTCCGATTCAGATCGAATTTTTAGCAGGGACAGGCAACAGCCGTCACCAATGAGTTACCGCCAGACCACGCGATGGATCAGATGTCGACCGGCAAGACCCTTAAGCTCCGTCTCACCGCTAGATTCGAAGCGGAGATCACCGGCGCTTTCTGTAAGCGTCTTCAGAGTGTCGGAAACAAGTATCTCATCGCCGGCCGCTTTCGTGCCAATGCGTGATGCCATGATGACAGTCTTGCCGTAGAAATCGCCCCCCTCCTTAATTGCTTCTCCGGTATGAAGCCCGATTGATATGCGAATCGGAGCGTCCGGGTTTTGCTCGCGGTAGATGCTGAACGCGCGTTGAATTGCAATCGCGCAGAGCAACGCGCGGCGCGCGCTCGGGAACGCGATCATGAACCCGTCGCCAATCGATTTGACTTCGAAACCGCCGTTATCTGCGACATGTTCGCGAATGATCGAGTTGTGCACATGAAGGATTTCCTGCGCACGCAGGTCGCCCAGCTTCTCGGTCATCTCGGTTGAACCCGCGATATCGGTGAAGAGGATCGTGACGGTGCCGTCCGGACCTGCTTGTTCATTGAGTCCAGCACCCGCCAGCTCACGCACGCGGTTCACCAGGATCTTCATCCCGATCGCTTCCGCTGTAGATAGGGCGAGGCGCGCCATCTCGATTCCCTTCTCGCGATCACCCGGCCGATTCCGCGCCAAAAGCATCGCGGCGTACTGAAAACGCGTATGCGCGATCCACGGACGCGTCGCCATCCTTTGGTTGAATTCGAGAGCGTGAGCAAAGTGGGATTCGGCTGTATCGAGCTCACCGGCAGTCGACGCGACAATGCCCAGATAGTGCGAGACCGATCCGTAGCACACGTACACATCGAGAGATGCGTTTCTGAGAGCATAGGGAAGCAACAGTTTGTAGAGCAGGCGTGCCCGCGGCGCGTCGGAGAGATATGCGCATACCTCCGACAGCAGAACCATCGAGGCTAGCCACGTGGCATTGCGCGAAATCGCTTTGAAATCGTCGGCTGCGAGATGTTCGAATTCTTCGAGGGCCGATGCCCGATCGTTCATCTGGCTGTAGCAGAACGCCAGACCGCATCGCGCGTAAGTGAGGCTTGGATATTGGATGGTAAATCCCTTTATTACGGGTGCTAGCTCTGGGAGGCGGCCTTGTTCGCGGCGCACGGTGGACAACTGCGCGGCAAGGATTTGCGTTGAGAAACCCTCGCGCCGGCGCTGTCCGGTTTCAAATCCGCGGAGGGCAAGCTGCTCGGCTTCTTCAAATCGACCTTCCATTAGCGCACGCATCGCGAGCATCAGGTCGTGAATCTCTAGATGCTGCTGGCGCAGCTCACGCATTCGTCGTTGGTAAACCCCGATTTCGCGATCGACTGCTTCCATCTGCCCGAGTTCGACCAGGTCCTCGATTCTCAGATAGTGAGCCCGAAGGACGGCGTCGCTCGCACCGATTTCCTGAATGAGGCTCAATATCTCGGTGGAAATCGCGAGGCGCTCCTCGGTGGTATCTGGAGCCGTGAGCACAATGTGCCGCCTGTAGAGGCAGTCGATCAGGGCGTGACGATCTCCGGTGCGCCGGCTGATTTCCACGGCGAGACGCGAAAGTTCGTTGCGTCGCCCGTGTTCATCCGACCAGTAGAGTTCTTCTGCCAAGCGCGCGAGAACGAGAGCGCGCAGCGGGGAATCATCCTCGCCCAACGCGGCCAGCGCGTCTTCAAACATTTTGATGAGTGCGTGATTCGGGACTCCCGGCGGACTTGGCGCCATCCCGAGGCCAAGTACGGCGATCGCCTGTTTGTCGGTGTCGCCGTGTTTGATCGCCGCTGCGGCTGCCTTTTCGAATTGCTCACGCGCACGGTCGAACTCGCCACTGGAATAGAGTGCACTGGCTAGCGACAGTGTGAGTTCACATCTGCGCCGGTTGTCGGGCTGCGAGATGGAATCCATCGTGCTGAGGGCCAAACCATAAAGCCGTGCGGCTTCTTCATAGGCAAAAGTCCTTTCCGCACGAGCCGCGGCCCGCGTCGCATAGTCGCGCGCCTTTTCCAGATTGCCGTCGGGCAGCGAGCTAGCATGATGATGCGCGAGCTCACTCAGGTAGGGCTCAAGATCAGGTGCATAGAGCGCCTCGATTGCATCTGCGATCCGCTGATGAAGTTCGCGCCGCGCAGAGCGCGACAACCCATCGTATAGAGTTTCCGGAATCAACGCGTGGACGAACCTGTATCGCTCAGAATCTTGAGATTGAACTATCAGCGCGGCGCGTGCGGCGTCATCTAGAGCCGTTTCGAGTTCCGCATTTGAGATTGATGAAACCCTTTGAAGCAGAGGCAACCCGAATTCACGCCCGATCACTGAAGCTTGGGCAAGAATGGTACGGGTAGCTGGCAGTACTATCTCCACGCGCCGAAGGATCGCAGCGCGCACGCCGTCGGGAATGTGAAAGCCCCTCAGCCCTCGGGTGTCGAGTTGCGCAAGCCGTCCCTCGGCCAGCAACAGTCTTACGATCTCTCCGAGAAAAAACGGATTGCCTTCAGTGATCCTAGACAGGGCTTGCGAGACCGCGGACGTAGTCTCGCGGCCGGTACTCGTTGCGATGAATCTGCGGACATCCGCCTCGGGCATCCCACGCAGAGAGATCGTCTGACCCTCGCGTCCGATCTCGGCGAGTAATGCAGGAAGAAATGGCGATAGCTGGGCCTCGATTTCGCGATACGTGACGATCAGCATGGCTCGCGATTGACGCAGATCGCGTGCGATGAATTTCAGCAGGGACATGGAAGCCGCATCGGCGTAGTGGCAGTCATCCAGAACGATCAGAAGCGGCGCCTCGTGGCTCGCCTGTTGCAGCTGCGAATTGAGCGAATCGAATAGCTGGAAGCGATGGTGATCCGGCTCACTCGTCGCCATCGGCAACGTCGGCGTGCTGCGAGATCCGGGCGAAGCGGCGCCATCCGCGATAAATGGCGACACCGCGCCAGTCGATCCGATCGCGCGGAATACTTGCACCCATGGCCAATAGGCTGGGGCTCCTCCGCCTTCCCAGCATCGACCCCATATGACTCGAAAATCACATGACGAGGCTATGGTGCCAAGCTGGTCAGCGAGTCGTGTCTTTCCGATTCCAGGCTCGCCCGAGAGCAGGAAGAGTTGTCCATGTCCCGCTAGCGTCGCCTCCAAGCCAGCACGAAGCTGTTCGAGTTCGCGTTCCCGGCCGACGAACCCGCCAGTCGAGTCACTAGTCCTTCCCGGCGATTCCTCTGAAGGTTTCATCGCTTTGAGTCATCAAGTGCCGAGCCGCCTGCACGGTTCAAGGGGGCTAGGGCTGGGCGGTACTCAGAAGATCGAGGACTTCGTTCAGCACGTCGGAGACGGGCCCCAGGCTTCCGCCCGGTGTCTTCGCTGGAGTCTTGAATTTCCGTTTGATCGTCGGCTTCAAACGCAACTCCTCGCGAAATTCGATCGCGCGGTCCAGGAGCCATTGATCGTACACCTTGGATTGAGTGTCGTCATGCCACGCAGGCAGCGGAGGCGCCGTCCATGGTTGAGAGACGAGGCCAATACGGTTCTTCTTTGAGCGTAACTCTCTTATGAGCTCCACTAAGAACTCGGCGATCTGATCGTAATCGCTACCCTGAACTGGATCGTAAACTGGCTTCGGTGAATCGGTTCGCCAGCGTTGAAGCGCTTCGAGTATTCCGCCCTCGAAACTCAATATTTGCTTGACGTCCTGATCCAAACCAATCCCACCAGCTTTGTACGCTCTTGGTTTGTGTTTCGAACCGAGAACCAGAAATCTCTTATTCAACTGTGGTATCACGTTGGTAAGTGCGATGAAGCCGCCGTCATGAACGAACCGCCATCGCTTCCGTATCCTGTACAAGCTATGTCCCGGCATCAGGCTCTCCTTCTCAGGCCGATCAATTTGTTAGCCGCCGAGAATTGATCAAACCACCAAGGTTGATGAGACTTTTTCGATGCTGTCCGCAGATTCTGATTCCCCCACGACGAGTGCTCGAACTCGCCCGGTCCGCGGGGAACGGATATTAGGCGGGACGCGGAGATATAGCTAGGCGTCAGATCCACTCGTGCGTTTTCTTTCAGAGGCGTCGGCTAGCAGACGAAAGCTCCCGGAAGCCCACTTCGAGTCGAGCGTCTCGAGGTCAAGCTGAGGCCAGTCTGAAAACACGAGATTTCGCTGATCGACAGTTGATCAGGAATTAAAGTTCCCGGAAAAACGGTCAAAATTCCCCTGTGTGTGGCGAATTGCTGAGTTCTGTGGAAAATCGGCAATTCGCCACACACAGGTTTCGGCTGGGTGCATAATTTTCGATAATGGTATGCCGGTTATGACCAAGCTAGGGTTTCCTCTTTCGCGCGTAATGCTTGCACCGGCTTCCGCTTACGAGATTCAGGACAACTGGCACACTACCGGTCTGCGTGGGACCGGCAGCAATGACTACAGCCCTTCGGACCTGTTCGTTCCGCAGGAGCATAGCTTCAGCTTTCTGGAGCCGGCGCGGCGTGATAGCCCTCTGTGGAGGCGCAGCAACAATTTCGTTCCCAAGATCACGGGTGTTCCTCTTGGCGCGGCCCGCGCGATGATCGACTCGGTCAGCGAAACAATGCGGAGCAAGATCGAGTTGCCAAGCAGGAGGCCATACAAGAATTTGGCGCGGATTCAAACTGCCATAGCCGAAGCCGAAATGATTTTGGGGCAGCGCGTAGCTACGTCTTCTCTTCCCTTGAACGTCAATGGAAGAGACTCGAAGAGAACGAGCACCTGACCGACAAGGAGCGCGGTGACGTGTGGTTATCGTTCATCAATGCTGCTCACTCGGCGCGGCAGGTGATCAGAATGCTCTTCGACGCCGTAGGCGGCAGCGCAATCTACTCGAAGAAAAATCCCTTCGATCGCTGGCTGCGCGATGCCGAAACCTGGTGCCAACATACTGTCGTCCAGCGCAAGCTGTTGGAAACGATTGGAGGCATGTTGCTCAAGTCAGACGACCAACAACCATTCCCGCTTTTGTGAACTTTTGTTCGAAGCTCCAGCGCCAAATCAGGGCACTACCGAGAATCGGCGTCGGATTGACATGCGCCAATGAGAACCCCGTCAGCGGATACAAGAAACTTCTCCTATGTGTGGCGAATTACTGATTTCCGTGATCCATACTGTAAATTCCCTGTTACGTCGAAATAATTCCCCGTTCGCGTTTCAAAATTCCCTGTTCCGTTGAGTAGGGAATTTCGACAAAAACCCGAGAGTACACAGGGCTTTTTAGGCATCACGCAGGAGATTAACTGCCCGAAATCGCGATAATTCCCTGTATTTTCCCTGATGATCCGGGAATTTGACGCAGAGAGCACTTCGCATCAGACTGCCTCATCCGCCATACAGTCTGTGCGTTTATTTACAATCTAGAGATGGCGGCAAATTCGCGCGGGGCGTGGCGCTTTTGCGCTCAATGCGACCCGGAGAAAGCTATCTCGCTACAGATTGGACGAATTCGAGGGGTGTTTTCTCCACGCGAAGAAAAAACGGGTCGCTTCAAACGCTTTGAGTCGACCTTCGCCATCACATCGCCTTTTTGAAATTCGGCGGGCCAAGGCTCTCTAGCCGATCCCGAGTGCGTTTATCTGCGCCGACCATTCGAGCGGTAGATCGATCCGGTTTAGCGGCGTGTGTGTGGCGAATTGCTGATTAGTCCCCCAGAATCCGCAATTCGCCATACACAGGACTGATTCGCAACCTCAATGGACCTAACTTCCTAAATGAGGCAAAATTCCACCGACCTTGATTCCGGAATGCCTTGAAACTCGGGGAGGGGTACTAAGTGCATAATTGGAAAAATTGGGTAGGCGCGTTTGCGGCCGTCGTTCTGTTGACGGTGTCCTCGTGCGCGTCGTCGACGCCTGAAAAGACTACGCAGGTCGCTGTCGCCCCGGCGCCGCCGCCACCGCCGCCGCCACCGGTGAAGGAGAAGTTGGTGCTGCGCGGCGTGCATTTCGATTTCAACGAGACAACCATCCGTCCGGGTGATACGGCAGTGCTGGACGAGTCGATTACGATTCTGAAGGCCAACAAGTACGTCGCGATCAACGTGAACGGTTACTGCGACGCGATCGGCGATGAGGAATATAACCGGAGACTGTCCCTGTATCGTGGAAATGCCGTGGCGAATTACCTGTTGAACGGCGGAATCCTGGCAAGCCAGCTGAAGGTCTATGGCTACGGCAAGCACGACTTCGTCGCGACCAACGCAACGGCTGAGGGCCGCGCTCAGAACCGCCGAGTCGAGCTGGTTCCGGAATGAGGAATCTGAGAATGGGGGCTGTGGCTCATCAAAATTCCATCCACGCCCAAACACCGGAGTCTCGCGCCGCGCCGCCGGTCAAGGCGAATTAAACGCTATGGATCTCGGCACCTGCGAGGAAGGCGAAGATCAAGAACTAGTTCGATCCAAGTCTGTAAGAAGAGGGCCGGCTCGGAAGGGTGCGGTCCTTATTCCGTCTTGAGCTATTCAGTATTTGAAGCTCTTTTCAGCCGATCGATCTCGGCACAATGAACCCGGATCGGGCCTTAGCGCCGCCGCGTTCAGGCCCGGGCCGGATCGAGCGTCATCTTCAAACCGTATCGGGGACGCAGTGTGATCAGAGGATACGGCTCGACTCGATGCCCGGGAACCAGGCTCGGACTATATTTCTGCGCGACGGCAGCAAGGATCAGATTCGCTTCAGTGAGTGCAAAGATGTTTCCGATGCATTGGCGGGGACCGCCGCTGAACGGAAAGTATGCGTAGCGCGGGCGGCCGACAGCGTGCTCAGCCGAAAACCGTTCCGGCTCGAAGCGCTCGGGATCCTCCCAGAACTTCGGATGCCGATGCGTCATCCACTGGCTGAGCATCACGTTGGCGCCGCGCGGTATCCGGTACCCCATTATCTCGTCGTCTTCGATCGCCGCACGTCCGATCGCCCACACCGGGGGATAAATTCGCATCGCTTCGTCGATGACCATTCCGGTGTAGTTCAGATTGACGAGGTCGGCCATCGCGGGCGGCCGGCCACCCAGCACTTCATTCAGCTCGGCCTGAAGTTTGCGCTCGACCTCGGGATGCTGCGAAAGCAGATACCAGGTCCACGACAGCGCGTTAGCCGTAGTTTCGTGGCCGGCAAGGATCAACGTCAGGACCTCGTCGCGCAACTGCTGGTCGCTCATCTTCTCGCCGGTCTCTTCGTCGCGCGCCGTCAGCAGCATCGAAAGCAGATCGCCGTACTCACGATTTTCCCGGCGGCGATTCGCAATCATATCGAGTACGATTCGCCGCAACTCGTCGACGGCTCTGCGGAAGCGGAAGTTCTTTGGCGTCGGCAGCCAGGGCAGCACCATTCCGATATCGAATTGGCCGAAGCGTTCATTGGCTATCGTGATCTCGCGCCCAATCGTGTCCGCGTGGCCGGTCAGGTCCATCGTGAACAGGGCGCGGCCGACGATCTCCAGCGTCAAACGCATCATCTCACTGGTCATGTCGATCGGTTCGTGACGTCCGGCTACACCGCTCCATCGATCGAGCATGCCCAAAGTGCAATCGGTCATCATCGTGCCGAACGCAGCGATCTTCTCGCGGTGAAACATCGGCTGCATCAATCGCCTCTGCTTAAGCCAGAGAGAACCCTCGCTCGTGACCAGGCCCTGTCCCAGCAGTCGCGCGAGAATGACGTAATCCTGTGACTTGGTGTAGTTGCGATGGTTTTCCTGAAGGACGTGTTTGATGCCCTCTGGATGGGCGACGATGTACACCGGAAAATTCAGAAATCGGGCACTGACCACGTCGCCATACTCGCGAAAGAGTGTTTCGATGAACGGCAGCGGATTGCGCAACAAAGGGAATCCACTAAACGGCCCGCGTGGTCCTGGGGCGATTCGTGAGCCGGATTTTGACGGCGCCGTCAACTGCGCGACAGCGGAGGGGCTAGTGCCAGTCAGGTGTTCAGCAGACATCACGATTCTCCGGAGCGATCTTTATTGTCGCGTCCGCGCGACCGCATTCAATAGTACAGCTCTCCATCTGGCATCGGAACCTTCGGCGGGGGCCATAAGCAAAGCAGCGTGCAGCGACTGACTACGGGCCCTTCCAGAGGTCATCAATCAAACCGGTTCTCAAAAGGGGCGTTCGCTCGAAGATTAACTATGGCTTACTGACCATCTGGATAAGTCGCCTGTTAGTTCGAATTTCGACCCGCTCCGCCATCCAGTCTGGCATATTCCTCTACATTTTGGAGAAGCGATGAAATCGGCGCTTCGGGCGCGAATAACGCGCGGGCGTGGAAGCGGAGACTGCCAACAGCGGCGGCTGAGCGCGAAAGTCGCACTAAATTCTCCGTTCGCGATTTCGGCGTGTCCATCTGCGAACCTGTGGCTGCTCAAAAGTTGATCCGTCCAAACTCCGTGCGCGCGATGGCGGAGCCGTGGTGACGCGCGCGCACGAAATGGCGGACTTCGAATCGGAACTCAAGTTGGAAAGTGATTGCCACCAGCGTCCCGCGAGCGGCGAGGCGCCGTGCCCAGGCGCCGGGCCGGTAAGAAGCACTTCGAGCGTGACGCCTCACAACCCCGAGCCGCGCTTAACCCTGCACGCGCCGCCTCGCCGCCGCCATTAGACCGATCCCACAACGTCAAGGAGTCCGAGTCAGAATCCTCCTCTGGACTTTGAGCGTGACTGGGAACCATTCGAAGGCTGAAATGTAGAAATAACGCAGCGTTGTCGTCGACTCGTGTTCGTTTCAGCTTAGAGATGGATGCTTTAGGTGAATCTTGCCGGTATTCCGTAAAGGAAGGGATGAAGATGAAAAAAACGACCGTATGCCGTGCGTTAGACAGGCTTAGGCAACCTCGCCGGCCGAAGAACGCGGTTTATCCTGGAGTTTCAACGAGTGACGGACCCCTCAAGACGCTGGATCAGACTTTGGCAGGGCCCCCGCAACCGTGTGGCATACGCTGTTCGGCACGGGGCCAAATCCCTTCTAAGAGCCTCGACGGCGAAGGTCCGACCGGGGTTGCTGGTTGTTCTGCTAATCGCATTGGCCCCTTTGTACATCATCGCGATCCAACCCGAGCTGCACGCGAGCGGTGATACGATCGATGCGAACGACAGCCCGGGCTCGCTGCCGTTCTCGGTGGTGAATGTCACCCCGTGCGTGACGACTTCGGAAGGCGCAGATCTAAACTGTTCCGTTAGTTATACCGCCGGCAACTCGCTCGTGCTGAGCGTGAGCCTGGATACTGGGAGTCTTGAATTCGATACCCCCCAGTCCGTGAGCGATGGTGTCAATACCTGGGTTGCCGACACCCTGAGTGGAGGCGTCACCTGCCAATCAGACGATAACAGCGACTATTCCGAATGTTACTACCATGCCAACAACATAACGGGGACTTCGGCGAATATCACGGTAACTCTTCCGCCCAGTGCCGATACTGGTTATATGGCCGCTTATGTATATGAGATTAGCGGCGGCTCTCTGATCGAAGACGTCGCGGCGAGTCAGGGCTATCCGGTCAATCCATATTCAATGACCGTCGATACGCCGGCATCCGGTGCGCTGGCAGGGTCAGCGGACATTGTATTTGCCTCCGCTGCCGCGGACTGGCCCGACGGTAACCAGGCAACCCTGGGGTCCGGGCCGACGAATGGTTTTACTGGAGAAGATCTTCTCAATGCCGGCGGTCAGGACCCCAACAGCATCGATTTCCTGAGTGCGTATCTGCTTCCGGGCAGCTCGTCTTCAACTTCGACGGAGTGGACGGTCGCCAGCAATGAGGCTACGTGGGCGAGTTCGATCATCGCGTATGAGCCCGCTGGTGCGCCAACTCCGACTCCCACTGTGACAGCGACCGCCACATCTGCGGCGACCTCAACCGCGACGCCGACGGCAACCGCAGCTGCGACAGCGACTGCGACGGCTACCGCGACCTCCACTGCAACCGCGACACCGACCGCAACAGGGACCGCGACTCCGACGAGCACCGCGACCGCCAGTTCGACAGCGACGGCGACCGCAACGGTGACGACAACCGCAACGCCAACAGTGACGGCGACATCGACGGCAACTCCGACCGTCACGGCCACGGCGACAAACACCGCCACCGCAACCGCCACGGCAACACCCACAGCCACCGCGACTTCTACGGCGACTGCGACGCAGACCGCAACGTCAACCGCCACGGCGACGCCTACTGCAACCGCGACCTTAACCGCGACGCCATCTTCGACAGCGACGGCGACCGCAACGGCGACGACAACCGCAACGCCCACAGTGACGGCGACATCGACGGCAACTCCGACCGTCACGGCAACGGCTACCAACACCGCCACCGCAACTGCCACGGCAACATCCACGGCCACCGCGACGTCTACGGCGACTGCGACACAAACTGCAACGTCAACCGCAACGGCGACGCCCACTGCAACCGCGACCTTAACCGCGACGCCATCTTCGACTCCGACGGCAACCGCAACGGCGACGACAACCGCAACGCCCACAGTGACGGCGACATCGACGGCGACTCCGACCGTCACGGCAACGGCTACAAAGACCGCCACCGCGACTGCGACGGCAACACCCACAGCCACCGCGACGTCTACGGCGACTGCGACGCCGACCGCAACGTCAACCGCAACGGCGACGCCTACTGCAACCGCGACCTTAACCGCGACGCCATCTTCGACTCCGACGGCGACCGCAACGGCGACGACAACTGCAACGCCAACAGTGACGGCGACATCGACGGCAACTCCGACCGTCACGGCAACGGCTACAAACACCGCCACCGCAACTGCGACGGCAACACCCACAGCCACCGCGACGTCTACGGCGACTGCGACTCAGACCGCAACGTCAACCGCCACGGCGACGCCTACTGCAACCGCGACCTTAACCGCAACGCCATCTTCGACTCCGACGGCGACCGCAACGGCGACCACAACCGCAACGCCAACAGTGACGGCGACATCGACGGCAACTCCGACCGTCACGGCAACGGCTACAAAGACCGCCACCGCAACTGCGACGGCCACGGCAACACCCACAGCCACCGCGACGTCTACGGCGACTGCGACGCAGACCGCAACGTCAACCGCCACGGCGACGCCCACTGCAACCGCGACCTTAACCGCGACGCCATCTTCGACTCCGACGGCGACCGCAACGGCGACGACAACCGCAACGCCAACAGTGACGGCGACCTCGACGGCAACTCCGACCGTCACGGCAACGGCTACAAACACCGCCACCGCAACTGCCACGGCTACAAAGACCGCCACCGCAACTGCCACGGCAACATCCACAGCCACCGCGACTTCAACCGTAACCGCGACGCCGACCGCCACCGAAACGGCGACGGCGACTCAGACTGCAACCCTGACCGCGACTCCGACGAGCACCGCGACCTCCACTGCAACCGGGACAGCGACCGCAACAGGGACCGCGACTGCCAGTTCGACACCGACGGCGACCGGAACGGCGACGACAACCGCAACGCCAACAGTGACGGCGACCTCGACCGCAACTCCGACCGTCACGGCCACGGCGACAAACACCGCCACCGCAACTGCGACGGCAACATCCACAGCCACCGCGACTTCAACCGTAACCGCGACGCCGACCGCCAACGAAACGGCGACGGCGACTCAGACTGCAACCTTGACCGCGACTCCGACGAGCACCGCGACCTCCACTGCAACCGCGACACCGACCGCAACAGGGACCGCGACTGCCAGTTCGACACCGACGGCGACGGCCACTGCAACCGCGACCTTAACCGCGACGCCATCTTCGACTCCGACGGCAACCGCGACTGCGACTCGTACTGCAACGTCGACCGCGACTTCGACACCGACTGCCACTGCCACCGCTACCTCGACCGTAACGGCGACCGCTACGCCAACCGCAACGTCCACGGCCACTGCGACTCGGACTGCTACCGCAACGTCGACACCTACGGCGACCGCAACTGCCACGTCCACCGCAACTGCGACCGCCACTCCGACGCCAGTGCCGGTCAAGCTGAAGATCCATCCAGCATCACTGAACTTCGGCGCAGTAAAGATCGGAAGTCACAAAGGGCCCAAGAACATCACGGTGCGCAATCCCAAGGGTGGCAAGAAGCACCCGGGCCTCGCAGTGCTCATGCAGGGAGTCGCCGGCGCGGACGGTCCGTTCAACGTCACGAACGGATGCAACGCGCCGCTGCCACCGGGCGGCCGTTGCAATATCTCAGTTACGTTTGCACCGACTGTCGCGGGTCGGCTCAAGGCGACCTTGATGATTATCGACAATGCGGAACACGATCCGCAGCCGGTGACACTCAGCGGGCAGGGCAAGGTTAAGTAGGAATTTTTGTGGGAAGGTTCCTCGCTCAGTCCGCGGGGCGTCACGAGAGCGTGCGAGGTTACAATCGTTACGGAGTAATTTCTGAACGCCGCGTGTTAGTTCGCGGGTCCCGAGCGACCGGCCCAGTTGTCTGTGAAGTGCTTTTCAACTCACAAGCGCCGGCTTTCGGTTAATCCTGCCCCGGGTCCACGGATAAAGGGCGTAGGGTGGAAAGCGCGATTGGAGTGCGCGGCGATTGGAGTGCGCGACGAAACCCTCGGGGAACGGCGAAAACCAGCAATGAGCGCAATTCTAGGAGTGAGCGGCCTGGCCGACTCTGTTCGTTTCAAAAGGGCCCACTGGCCGGCGCTTGACGAACGGGAATACCGGATTTTGCAGGGGTTCGACGCCGCCGCGGCGCTCGTGGTGGACGGTGCCGTGGTGGCGGCGGCAGCAGAAGAGCGTTTCAACCGCCAGAAGCAGACCGGAGACTTTCCGGTCCATGCAATCGCGTACTGCCTTGAGCAAGCCGGCCGGTCGATTGCCGACATCGACGAGATCGCGCACTGCTTCGACTACGCTCCGTTCGGGGAAATCTTCAGCCTCGACGCGACCAGCGCGATGCTCTACGACGAGGTCTTTTCAAAGCCGGCGCTGCTCGCCCAGATCAACCGGCACTTCCCGGAATTTCCCGCAGATCGCGTTCATCAGGTCGGCCATCATTTGAGCCACGCCGCGAGCGCCTACTTTACATCGGGCTGGGACGAGTGCCTGGTGGTGGTGCTGGACGCGATGGGCGAAACGCAAAGCGGCTCGATCTTTGTTGGCCGTGGCGGACAACTCGAAAAGCTCCGCGAGATCTCGGCCAACGATTCGATCGGGATTCTGTACTCACTGGTGACCTACCATCTCGGCTTCGATTTCAATTCGGACGAATACAAGATCATGGGGCTGGCGCCCTACGGCGACCCACGGCAGTTTGAAGGCGTCTTTCAGCAGATGCTGGAGTGCCGCGCGGACGGCACGGTCAGAATTCCGATACTCCGACTGAACCGGACTCGTGAAGAGCGCGAGAACTACCTGCGCACTCGCGAGTGGCTTTCGCGCAACCTCATTCCTGCCCGCGATCCGGGCGCCGAGATCACGCAGGTCCATCGTGACGTGGCGGCGGCGCTGCAGGCAGCGCTGAATCGCGCGATCCTCCACATCTGCGGGCACTACGGCGCAAGAACGGGTCTGCGCAAGATCGCGATGGCCGGCGGGGTCGCCCTGAACTGCAGCGCGAACGGAAAGCTGACCCGCTCCGGCCTGTTCGACGAAGTTTACGTGCAGCCCGCTGCCGGCGACGACGGGGCTGCGCTGGGCGCGGCTCTTTATCGCGCCGCGCTGAACGGCGAGGTTATCAACAAGCGCTTCCCCGTTCCGTTCCTCGGGCCCAGCCATCCGCAATCCGAGATCGACGCGGCGTTCATGAAATTTGCCGGCGCAATCAAGGTTACCCGCTTTGGCAGCGTCGAAGAGACGTGCGATCAAGCCGCGAGGATGATCCATGAAGGAAAGGTCGTCGCGTGGCATCGCGGAAGAATGGAATACGGGCCGCGCGCGCTCGGCAACCGCAGTATCCTGGCCGATCCCTCGAACCCGGAGATGCGCGATCGGGTCAATGCGATGGTCAAGAAGCGCGAGGCGTTTCGGCCGTTCGCGCCCGCGGTATCGATCGAGGAAGTCCATCGATATTTCGAGGTCGCGCCGATGACCGCCATGCCCTACATGATCGCGACGGTGAATGTGCGCGAGGAGTATCGCGCGGCGCTGCCTGCGATCACTCATGTCGACGGGTCGGCTCGCGTGCAGACCGTCGCCGCGCAGGACAATCGAACATTCCACTCACTGCTGAAGGCGGTAGGCCGGTCGACCGGCCGCGAGATCGTGCTCAACACGAGCTTCAATGTGAAGGGGCAGCCAATCGTGAATACTCCGCATGAGGCGGTGGAGACCTTCCTGGGGACTGGAATCGATTGCCTGTTCATCGAAGACAACCTTGTGAGTCGTGCATGAAATCGAGAGACGAAGCAACGCTGCTCGAGTGGAATCGCACCGACGTGGAATTCCAATCAGATAAGTGCATCCACGATCTGCTCGAGGCGCAGGCGCTCAGGACTCCGGAGAAAACGGCGGTCGTTTGCCGCGATCGATCGTTAACGTACGCTGCACTGCACCAGAGGGCCCACTGTCTTGCCGACCGTCTGTGCGAGGCGGGCGTTGGTCCCGAGACCATCGTCGCGATCTTGATGGACCGATCGCTGGATACACTGGTGGCGCTGCTGGGTGTGCTGAAGGCCGGTGGCGCCTATCTTCCACTCGATCCGGCGTTTCCCGCCGAGCGCATCGCCTTCATGCTGAAGGACAGCGAAGCGGGCGTCATCCTGACGCAGAGCAATCTCAAGCATCGCGTCGTTGATGCGAGCGCGATGATCATTTGCCTTGACGAGTTCGATTTCGGCGACGAAGCATCAGAGCCCGCCGAAACTGTAGCGTCCGGTCAGAGCACGTCATCGCTCGCCTACCTGATGTACACATCGGGTTCGACCGGAACTCCGAAGGGCGTGATGGTCGAGCACCGCAACGTCGTGAATTTCTTCGCCGCGATGGATCGCGTGGCCGGCACGGAGCCGGGAGTCTGGCTCGCCGTTACCAGTATCTCGTTCGACATCTCGGTACTGGAACTTCTATGGACCCTGAGCCGCGGTTTCACTGTCGTCCTCCAGATTGTCGAGGACGGGCTGGATGCATCGGGCGACTACTCGGTAGCGGCTCAAATGCGCCGGCATCGCGTGACTCACTTCCAATGCACCCCGACGCTCGCCAAAGCGCTGGCGCGATCGACCGAAACGCTCGCGGCGCTAAAGGTTGTCCGAAAGTTGTTTCTCGGCGGAGAGGCGCTTCCGCTGTCGCTGGCCAATCAACTCGGTAATGCGGCAGACGCGGAGATTTTCAACATGTACGGGCCGACCGAGACCACTGTCTGGTCCACCAGTCATAAGCTTGCGCGAGCAGCCACTTCGGTTCCGATCGGCAGGCCGGTGGCGAATACGATCGTTTACGTCGTCGGCGAGGATGGGATGCTCGCGCCGATCGGCGCAGCAGGCGAACTCTACATCGGGGGCGCGGGCGTCACGCGTGGGTATTGGCGGCGGCCCGATCTGACAGCCGAGAGATTCGTAGCCAACCGGTTCGAACCTTCACGGGCAGGAAGGCTCTACCGCACCGGTGATCTTGTGCGATATCGCGACGCTGGCGAAATCGAGTTCATCGGCAGATCCGATCAGCAGGTGAAAATTCGCGGCTTTCGCATCGAGCTCGGCGAGATCGAGACGGTGCTCGGCGCGGATCCCGCGGTGCATGAAGCGGTGGTAGTGGCGCGGCGCAACCCCGCGGATAATCTGGTGCTCGCGGCATACGTCGTACTCAAGTCCGGCTCGCATGTCAGCGCACAGGAACTGAAGGATTACGCGCGCAAGAAGCTGCCCGAGTACATGATTCCGTCGGTCGTCAGCTTCATCTGGGCGATGCCGCTCACTCCCAACGGCAAGACCGATCGGAAAGCGTTGCCGGATCCCGCCTTCGGTGCGGTGGCGGAGGCCGGCTGGCCAGGTCCTGCAAGCACGGAACTGGAGAGAGTTATCGCCGAACTTTGGCAGGACGCATTGGGTCTCGATGCGGTGGGCTTGAAGATCAACCTGTTCGACTTGGGCGCCAATTCGCTGAGCGTTGCCGAGGTCGCCACGAGTCTCAGACAGAGATTGAAGCGCGAAATACCTTTGACCGATTTTTTTGCTTACCCGACTATCGCTGCCCTGGCGGCGCATCTGGGGGGAAGTAACGGCCAAAATGGAAAACCGAGCGGCGCCGATCGTGGCACGGCACGGCGAGCGGCATTGCTATCACGTGGGCGCGGTGCAGCCCATACCGGTTCGGACGCAGCCGAATGAGTGACGCGGAAAACATTTTTCCGGGGACGTCGATCGCCGTAGTCGGAATGGCGGGCCGATTCCCCGGAGCACGCAATATCCGTGAGTTCTGGCGGAATCTGCGCGACGGCGTCGAATCGATCAGCGTGCTTGACGATGAGCAGTTGATCGCGGCGGGCGCGGCCGCGGCGGATCTTGGAAATCCGGAATACGTCAGGGCCGCGGCGCTCCTTGATGACATCGATCGTTTCGATGCGGCCTTCTTTGGGTTGAGCCCGCGGGATGCCGCGATCATGGATCCGCAGCATCGGCTCTTCCTCGAATGCGCATGGGAGGCGCTCGAGAACGCGGGGTGGTGCGCAGAAGAGTTCGCGGGGCGAATAGGCGTCTATGCCGGCTCTGGCATGAACACCTACCTGATTCACAATCTTCTGACTAACGCCGAACTGGTCGCGAACGCGGGGCTGTTTCTCCTGAAGCAGACCGGCAACGACAAGGACGTGCTCGCGACCCGCGTCTCGTACCAACTCAATCTCACCGGCCCCAGTCTCTCCGTGCAAACCGCCTGTTCCACCTCGCTGGTCGCAATTCACCTGGCGTGCCAGGGCCTGCTCAATCATGAGTGCGACATGGCGATGGCCGGGGGAGTTACGATCGAAATACCGCACGGGCTCGGTTACCTATATCGCGAAGGCGAAATTCTTTCGCGCGACGGTCACTGCCGGTCATTCGATGCGACTTCGAGCGGGACGATCTTTGGCAGCGGGCTGGGGATAGTCGTGCTGCGGCGACTCGACGACGCGATTCGCGACGGTGATTTCATTCGTGCGGTGATTCGTGGAACGGCCATCAACAACGACGGCGCGCGCAAGGTCAGTTACCTTGCGCCAAGCGTTGCGGGCCAGGCCGACGCGATCGCCGAGGCACTGACGGTCGCCGATGTCAGCGCGGATTCGATTTCATACGTCGAGGCGCACGGAACGGGCACTATCATCGGCGATCCGATAGAAGTAGCCGCTCTTACGCGCGCATTTCGGTCCAGTACTGAGCGCAGCGGATTCTGCGCGATGGGCTCGGTGAAGACCAACGTCGGGCATCTCGACGCCGCCGCCGGGGTGGCCGGGTTCATCAAGACGATACTGGCACTTGAGAATCGACAGATACCGCCGAGCCTGAACTTCTCGAAACTCAATCCACTGATCGACCTCGAGCGTAGCCCGTTTTACGTGAACACCGGGCTGCGCGATTGGGAAGGCAACGGCCAACCGCGCCGCGCCGGAGTGACTTCGCTCGGGATTGGCGGCACCAACGCGCATGCGATCCTCGAAGAGGCGCCCGCCGTTGGTCCTTCGGGTCCTTCGCGGCCATGGCAACTGCTGACACTCTCGGCGAAGACGCCGACCGCCCTGGATTCGATCGGACGCGACCTCGCGGAGCACCTGGAGGAAAATTCACCGGCGCTTGCCGACGTGGCATTCACCACACATCTCGGCCGCAAGGCTTTCCGGTTCCGGCGCGCGATCGTCTGCGCGGATTCAATCGGCGCGGCCGAGACCATCGGCCTGGTCGACTCGAAGAGAATCGTCTCCGGTTCGTCTTCCGAGAGCGAGCCGCCCGTGATTTTTCTCTGCACCGGCCAGGGCGCGCAGTACGTTTCGGCGGGACGCGGCCTCTACGAATCCGAACCCGTGTTCAGATCGACTGTCGACTTCTGCGCGGAGTATCTCGAGCAGTTCATCGGCATCGACTTGCGCAAGGTTCTGTTCCCGTCCGACGACGAAGCCGACGCCGCCGCCGAGTTGCTCAACCAGACGCGTCTCACTCAACCAGCACTGTTCGTACTCGAATACGCGACGGCGAAATTGTGGTCCTCGTGGGGCGTCGAACCGTCGGCGATGATCGGACATAGCGTAGGGGAGTTCGCTGTTGCCTGCATCGCGGGCGTTTTTTCGCTGGAAGCAAGCTTGCAGATCATCGCGGAACGCGGGCGGCTGATTCAGAGCATGCCCGGCGGATCGATGACGGCGGTGCCGATGGCCGAGCGCCAGGTGCTCGCGCTGCTCAACGGAAAGCTATCGCTCGCGAGCGTCAACGCAGACGGGCAATGCGTTGTCTCGGGACCGGACGGCGCAATCGAAAATCTTGAGAAGTCCCTGGCCGACAAGGGAATGGAGTATCGCAGGCTGCGGGTCTCGCACGCGTTTCATTCGGCCATGATGGAGCCGATTCTGCGCAAGTTCGCGGAATTCGTGCATCGGTTCGATCTGGCGGCGCCGCGAATTCCATATATATCAAGCGCGACCGGAACCTGGATTACCGAAGCAGAGGCGATGGATCCAAATTATTGGGCTCGGCAACTGCGCCAGACGGTTCGATTCGCCGACGGCATCGGCCAGGCGCTGAAGACTCCGGACGCGATCCTGCTGGAAGTAGGTCCAGGCAATACCTTGAACGCGTTGTGCGCGCAGAACGCGGCATTCACTGAGTCGCACAAAGCGATTTCCTCGATGCGGACGAGGAACGACTGCATCAGTGACGAAGAGTTCATTGCGGGTGCGCTCGCGCAATTGTGGGTGGCCGGAAAGAAAATCGACTGGAAGGGTTATCATGCGCAGGAGCAGCGCCGACGGCTGCCGATCCCCACCTACCCGTTCGAGCGCGAGCGTTTCTGGATCGAGCCGCGAACGAGCGTCGCAGCAGTCGCGGCTTCATCGACGGAGCCTGCGAAGGACATACGCGAGATTGGATTTTTCAGTCCGTCGTGGAAGCGCGCCGATTCAGTCCGGAAAGAGAGCGCGCAAGATGCCGGACCGTGGCTCATTTTCGAGGACGCACAGGGACTCGGCGCGCGAATCGCCAAAACGGCGCGGCGTCGCGGTGAGCGATGCTTTACGGTGCAGCCTGGCCGAGGCTTCGTGCGGCTCGCGGCGGACAGGTTCGAGATCGATCCTGACCGGCTTGCCGACTATCAGATGTTGCTTTCCGAGATCGCCGCGAAGAACGAATTTCCCCGCTCCGTAGTTCATCTCTGGTCGGTTTGCGATCCGACTCCGGCAAAGGAATCGCCGGACGATCTGCCGATAGCCGAGACGATGAGCTTCTACAGCCTGCTATATCTGGCGCAGGCATTGGCCGGAATCGATCTCGCAGCCCCAGTGCAGATTGCGGTCGTCTCCAACAATCTGCAGCAGGTGGCCGGCGAACCGATCTTGCGTCCGAGTCGCGCGCTTATCGCGGGACCTTGCGGAGTAATTCCGAAAGAGCTTGCCGATGTGCGCTGTATCAATATCGACGTTGAGATCCCGGACAGCGACGGCATCAAGGAAGCTGCGCAGCAGGTTGTAGCCGAACTGCAGACGCGATCTACCGAGTCGCCGGTCGCGTATCGCAAGAACCGACGCTGGCTTCAAACGTTCGGGCGGCTTCGAGGACAGGGAAAGAGGCCGTCGATCGCTCTTCGCGAGAGTGGCGTATATCTGATTACCGGCGGACTCGGCGGGATCGGACTGACCCTGGCCGAGTCGATAGCGAAGACGGTCAGGGCGCGGCTTGTCCTGCTGGGCCGCGGCGCTCGGAACACCAGCGCCGAGCAGACAAGAAAAATTCGCGCAATCGAAGAGGCTGGGACCGAGGTACTTGCAATCGCGGGAGACGTTTGCGACCCGGAGGCAATGCGACGAGTCGCAGAGCAGATCCACGCGAGATACGGATCGATCAACGGGATTATCCACGCGGCCGGTACGATGGACGACGCTCCTCTGCTGCAAAAGGATCGGAGCAGCGCGGCGCGGGTACTCGCGCCCAAGGTCCGCGGAACGTTGGTGCTCGAGTCGGTCTTTCAGCAGGATCAAATCGACTTCTTCATCTTGATGTCGTCCGTCAGCTCGCACCTGGCGCCGGCCGGTCAGGTGGACTACGCGGCCGCCAACTCGTTCATGGACGCCTTTGCCAGTTCCCGGTCACAACAGGGCACTCGCTACGTTTCAATCCAATGGCCGCAGTGGACTGATGTCGGGATGGCCGCAACCGGATCTGACGACCACGCGGACATTTTTCACCCATTGCTAGGTCGTGCGCAGCACGAGCGCGAAGGACTGACTGTCTATTCTACGACTCTAAGTCTCAACGACGATTGGATAGTGGCGGAACATCGCCTGGCCAGCGGTATAGGACTCTTCCCTGCGACGGCATACCTCGAGATGGTGCGAGCTGTCATGGCACAGAGCGGCGCCTCGACCATGACGATCAGCGACTTCAATGTGAGCCTACCGCTCCGAGTGAAGGCAGGCGTCGCGCAGCCAGTGCGTCTGCTGACGCGCAAAGAAGGTGAAGGGTATCGATTCTCCGCACGAACCCTGATGGACGGTACGGACACTTGGCTGGAATGCGCATCAGGCGAAGTCGTTGCCAGCGTTGTCGCGCCGCAACCGCCCCGCTTCGACATCGATGCAATCCGCCGAAAGTGCGGCGCTCGCATACTTGGGCTCGAGGGTCCGCCGCGAAATGAGGCGCAGTCACGTCACATCGCGTTCGGATCGCGTTGGGGGTGCACAAAGAAGGTTTGGCTTGGCCGCGATGAGGCGCTAAGCCTGCTGGAACTACCCGCTGAATTTGCAACCGAGATCGAGACTTATCGGCTGCATCCCGCATTGCTGGATATGGCGACGGGCAGCGCGATGTTTCTTATCAAGGGCAACGAGGCGGCCGGCTATTTGTATGTTCCTGTCGCCTACGGCAGCCTGATGATTCATGGGCCTCTTCCGGCTGTGTGCTACGCCTATGTGAAGAGCAAGTCCGGTGCGGCGATCGAAAGTCCTATAGCAACGTTTGACGTCTATGTTCTCGATCCGGAAGGCAACGTCATCGTCGAGGTCCGCGACTTCTCGGTGCGCCAGATACATGACGTCTCGCTGCTCGAGACCGCCCATCAAGCGGTAGTTGAGGAACTCGCGGGCTCCGAAGGGTTTGAAGAGTCAGATTCATCGCAGTCGCCGCGATTGTCCGAGGGAATTTCGTCGCACGAAGGTGGCCGCGCTTTCGAGCGCATCCTGGCCAATCCGCCGGCATCCGGCGTCATTGTTTTTCCGTCCGACTTCTCCGCGTATCTCGAAAGCAGAAAGCCGCGCCCGGCGGCTGCGCTTCCGGAAAGCCCTGCACCGGCGGCATCCGCGACATCGAACGAAGACGTCGAGGTCACCTTGGCGCGCTGGTGGAAGGAACTCTTGGGCGTGAGCGAGGTGGGCATCCGGGACAACTTTTTCGACTTGGGCGGACAATCTCTGACCGGGGTCAGGTTGCTCGCGAAGGTGAAAAAGAAGTACGGGGTCGATTTGAAGCTGGCCACCATGTTCTCGGCGCCGACGATCGAAAAGCTTAGCGCGCTGATCGGCAAACAAAACACGGAGCCTTCGGAATTCCGTTCGCTCATCCCGATTCAACCAAACGGCGGCAACCCCATTTTGTTTCTGATTCACGAGATCGAAGGAAGCGTGCTGGTCTTTCGCGACCTCGTGAAACATCTTGACCCTGACCAGCCACTTTGGGGCGTCGAGTATTCGATCGATACGTTATCGTCGTCGACAATTCCCGGAATGGAAGATCTAGCGGCGCATTACCTCAAAGAGATTCGCAAACTTCAACCCAGTGGCCCCTACTACCTGCTTGGCTACTCGTTCGGTGGGTTACTCGCGTTCGAGATGGCGCACCAGTTACATGCGGTGGGACAGTCCGTCGAGTTGCTGGGAATGCTGGATACGTTTCTGATGAATGACGTTCGGACTGCTGAACAAAAACGCACCATGCTTCAGCGGCTGAAGAGAAAGGCGGGATCGTTGGGCAGGCATCTGAGACGCCTGATCTTCGGACCGCAGCGTCGCGCTTACCTTAGAGAAGACCTTGGCGAGCGGCTCGACGCGACCATAGGTCAGGGGCGGCAATTCATATACGGCCTTCTGTCTGCACGTGGGCGTTCGATTCCGAAGTTCCTGCATCGCGCGAAGGACGTGAACTGGTTTGCGGCGAGAAGGTATCAGGCGCTGCCGTATCCGGGCCGCGTCACTCTGTTTCGAGCGATCACGCCGCTGAACTATCTGGATATGCCAACCGATCGTGAGCTCGGATGGGGTCCGCTGGCGGAAGAAGGCGTCGAGGTCCGTGAGATTCCGGGGACACATCGCGAAATCATGCGCGAGCCAAACGTCGGAATCCTGGCTCGCGAGGTGAGCGCGAGCCTGGCTGCAGCTTTGGAACGGCAACGCGATTCGCGTCCGATACTATCCGCCGAAAGACCTCAGTCGGGATCTTCGATCGGTGCTGACGAGATTGAGAGTCCGGGTCTGCGGCGGGAGCAACCGCAGCAGATTGGATCAAGCGGCCGTTGAACGATCGGCGCGAACGACTCGCGCCAACTTGCGCACCGCGCGCATCGCGACCGGCGGCATCACATCTTCAACGACTTCGCTCAAACGGATCCTCAGATCAAACCCATCGGCCGATTCCGGACGTACCTTGAATTGCGTCGAGTGCGCGCGGCGCGTCCCGTCCCAGGTCGCAGTGTAGTAATAGAGCGCGATCGCGCGGCGCGGTTTCCCGTCGGGATGATTCACCTTAGCGGGGTTGCCATGAAATGAGGTCGAGCTGGTATTGAACATGACACAGGTGTTGAAGGCGGGCACTATCCGCTCGCGGCATCGCTTCATCTTTTGATCCCAAATTTCGAAACACCCGCCGTACTCCTCGCGCCAATCCTTGTTGAGATAGATGAGTACGTTGATTCGGCGCTCGAGACCCAGGGCCGCGTGAAAATTGAAATCGGCGTGGATGTCGAGATGACCGCCCTGACTCACCTCGTGGAAGCCGGCGCCGGCGAAATAAGGGTCCGGGATCAAACCTTTGATACCGGTGAGGTTCTCAATGAAACCAACAAATGGAATTGAGTTGAACGAATAGAACAGCGACCGCAGTGGCGGCGACAAGGTTTCGGGCTTGAATTCGAACTTCAAGTTCTCCTGTCTTCGCATGTAACCAGCCGCCGATGAAGCAGGTGTTGCCGGGAACTCACGCAGGCACAGATCGAGGATGTCCTCATCAAGAAAATCGGGCAGGACGATGTGCGGAAACGGCTGCGCGGACTTATATCGATCGCAGTATTGCGTTCCCAATGCGGAGATCGATGGTTCGAAGTAGCCGTAATCTGTCGACGTTGTTTTTATAATCATGGTCCGGCTCAATTTTCCGCCTCGACATGCGAGTGCCGGCCGGCGGAAAGCCAATTCCATTGTACCAATGCGAAAAACCCTGCACGTTCGATTTGACCTAAAACGATCCCTCACGCGTGCAGGCCGTCCCAGTCTTCGAGGGGTGGACCTGGAGTGGCAACCAAGGTTCATAGTGACCAAATCGTCGAATCTTTATGCGAGTCTGAGCAAAATTCTGAGCGGCGTACACGGAAAATATATTGCACGAGAACGCGCCGTCTTATGCGGCGATTCCGGCCTCTGAATGAAGGAAGATAAAAGCCAGCCCATCCACATCATGCTGGCCAGTGATACGGCGACTTCGGCCGGCCTGGCAGTAGCGGGATTCTCGGCAATCAAGCGAACCTCGCGGCCGCTGGAATTGTGGGTGATTCAGGAGGGCCTTGAGCCTGAGACTATCCACGCGTTGCGGTCTTTCTGGAGCGACGCAGCGGAGATTCACTTCCTCAAGATGATGCCTGTGCCATGGTGGTGGGAGACCGAGATCATGCCGCTGCTTACGTGGGCGCGTATACAGCTGGGCGAACTGCTGCCGGATCGTGTCGGGCGATGCATTTGGCTCGACACAGACGTCCTGGTGGGGCGCGACCTTGCGGAGCTCTGGGATATGCCGCTTCAGGGAAATTCGATCGCGATGGCGATCAACGACAAGATGCCGCCAGAGGTCGTCGCGTACGTACGCTCTATCGGAATCGATCCAACCCGCTGGCATAACGCGGGCGTTCAACTTATCGATGTGGATGCGTGGCGCCGCGGCTCCACGATGACCGAGTTGATGCGGTGCAAGCGAGCGCTGCCACCGGTGCTCTGGTTCCACGATCAGGATCTGCTCAACAAGTATTTCGCGGGACGCATACTGACGCTCGATCCTTCCTGGAATCGGCGTGACGTTGCGTATTCACCGGAAGGGCAGCTCTTGCATTTCGCGGGATCGCCAAAGCCGTGGGAAATAGCGGAAGACTCTGGCTACAAATCCCTCCGGGCCTGGCGCGAAGTGTACGCGTATTGGGGAAGGCCACCGGGGCGAAAGCGCAAAAGCAAGGTGAGGTTGAAATCGGCATCGGCAGTTCGGCGACTCCTTTCGATTGCGCCATGGCTACTTAGAGAACCGCGCGCGTCCGAAGAAAGTGTCGCAAGGGTTAAAGCATAGCGGCTATGTTGAACCTGCAAGCTATCGCACCAAAGGACTGGAACGAGGTCGCCGAGAGAAACGCTCTATTCAGGCATGCAACTTCCTCGTCTCTCTCAGGCATCGTTACTCGCGCGCTTCTCAAACTCTATCGCCGATACTTCGTTCTACCTCTTGCGATCGATGTGGCGCTTAACTGGACGGCGCGCCCGAACTATGCCTACTGCACCTATCATGCCGCAGATCTAGCACGACGTCTGGGAATTCCCCGTATCTCAGTCATCGAATTTGGCGTTGCGGGCGGCAACGGCTTGCTCTTTCTAAAGGATTTTGCCGCGCGGGTGAGACAAGCTACGGGCGTCGAGGTAGAGGTCTACGGCTTCGACACTGGCGCCGGACTGCCGGAAGTAAATGCCACGGAGGATCTGCCCTACTGGTTTCGTCCTTCTCAGTACAGGATGGATCAAGATGCGCTACAGGCAAGGCTCCGTCCGGCGAAACTGGTACTGGGCAATGTTGCCGACACGGTGTCGGGATTTTTCACTAAATACAATCCCGCTCCAGTAGGGGCGATATTCAACGACCTGGATCTATATACATCAACCACGGACTCGCTAAGGCTATTCGAGCAGGACCCTTCGTTCTTTCTGCCCAGGCTGTTCATGTACTTCGACGATGTTGTAGGAGCCGAACTCGAGATGTACAGCGAGTGCAACGGCCAGCTGCTGGCGATCAAGGAATTCAATCGTCGCCAGCAGGACGTATATATAGGCCTTAATCAAAATCTGCTCGCACGCAACGAGGTATACTACAGGTACCAGATCTACTACGCGCACTTCCGCGCGCATCCGTTGTACCGGCAATACGTCGGCGGTGACGATCAGAAAGGTATCGAAGCCGCGCTGCGCTTGCAGCGGCCCTGACTATCTCGCGCTTCTGGACGCGGGCTCGCAACTGTCTTTGTACTCTATCAACTCCGAAGATTTCCCTCTGGCGCGATCTCGTTGATACTTGAGCTGTCCAAACAGCAGGGGTATCTGCACCAGGTGCGAGTGCAGGCCGTGAAGCAATCGAGTCGACAGTGGAGACTTCTTCCAATGAGTACGGATTGCGGTACGGAGCGCTAGCGCGGAAATGATCGCGATAACGATCAAGACGGGCATGAAGGAACGAAATTTAATGGCGAGTATCGGACCTCCGGCAATGAGCGCGATCATCGCGGCTCCTTGAATACGGTTCCGCCGCGCATTGCGATACCAGACCGGCGCATCATAGGGGCTGATCTGTTCAGCGACTTCGGCGTATGCATATCCAGAGCGGACTGCGCGCCGCCAGTACTGGCTGAACCTTGTGATCGCGAGATCGTGGCGCACCATCGGCCGATCGACGTGCAAGATAGTACTGCCGGTCGCTCGAATCCGGGAGCATAGCTCGGTGTCCTCGGCAGCTATCAAGTGCTCGTTGTAGCCGCCGATTCGTTCGAGCAGTTCGCGACGGATCAGGGCCGCGCCACCGCAATACTCGACGGGACCAACCGCAACGATCCAGTCGAGATCCAATATACGATTGTAAATCGAATCCTGAGGATCGCTTTCGCGACAATCGCCAAAAACAACACCTATAGCTGAATTCCGGAATTCGCCGATGCTCTCCAGGACGAAGTCCGGAGCTATAGTCATGTCGCCGTCGAGGAAAAGCACGATGTCGCTCTTGGCGGATCGCCAACCCGCATTTCGGCCCGCGGCGGCCGACGTGCGCCCTCGCGCGAGCGAAATCACTTTAGCTCCAAGCTGGGCGGCGCGGTCGGCGCTGCCGTCGCTGGAGGCTGAATCCACATAGATAAGCGCGGGCTGCGAGCCGGCCAGACGCATCTCCGCGATCGACTGCAGGCATCGAACCAGGCGATCTCCTTCGTTACGCCCGATTACAACGATGGAGAGCGACGGCGTCTCGAGCGATCTGTCCATCACCAGGGCCGCGGCGGTGACGTCGTTCCGCCCCGAGTGTCTCGCCATGCCTGCTTCAACGTCGCAATTGCCATCTCGAAATTCGCCACTCTGGCTTTTCGTTGTGCCGACTTCGACCATGAATTGCGCAAAGCTCGCGACCTGTACCACCACCTATCGAGCAACATGCTGGTCCATGCGCCAAAGTTCCCATGATGCTTTCTGAAGTAGAGTAACCCTGCTCGCATTCTCCACAGCTCAATCTTTGAGCCGGACGAAATTGATGCGGAGTCCTCCATGGTCTTCGCGGACTCGCCGCCAAGGTGTTCCACCACGATGTCTGGCCAGTACCAGACCTCTCGGTTCGCAGCTCGGATGCGGCGGCATAGGTCTACTTCTTCGTAGTACAGAAAGAACCGCTCATCGAAGAACCCAATCCGGTCGAGCACGCTGCGCCTGATGATGCTGTACGCACCCGGCACCCAATCGACTTGGGCCGGCTGAAATTGATCCGCCCATGTGCGGTCCATTCGCCCCAGCAATCGCGACTGTGGATACTTAGCAGCAAGACCCGACATCATGAACAGGCTGTTGAGGATTGAAGGATACATTCGGGCCGAGGGCTGCCAGGAGCCATCGCGTCCGACGAGTCTGCCGCCGGCAAGACCGACGCGCGGATTGGCATCCATATGTTCGATTGAAAGACGAAGAGCATTCGGGCGAAGAAAGGCGTCCGAATTCAACAATATGATGTAGGCGCCGCGAGCTATCTCGAAGGCGCGGTTGTTCGCAGCCGCAAATCCGAGGTTGGTTTCACTTCGAATGAGGCGCACCCATGGAAACTCGGTCGCAACCATGTCGGCCGAGCCGTCACGGGATGCATTGTCGACCACGATCGCCTCATAGGACACGTCGTCTGCCGCGCGCCGCAGGGTGAGCAGGCATTCGCGCAACAGGTCCCGCGTGTTGAAGGATACCACGATGACTGAAGCAACCGGCGAGTTGGGGGCGTCGACCTTCATCGCTACCTCATCAACTCTTTCATCGGCTGATGGATGCCGGCGCGAATCAACTCCTCGCGATCCGCGATCGGCTTCCAACCCAGACGAACTTTGGCTCGCGTGCAATCGAAGGTCGCGGTCTGCCGGCGGCTTGCCCAGTCGCGATAGCTTGGCAGGCGCCTATCGGGATGTCGCGTTATGACTTTCATCGCCCACTTGAATGTATCCGCCAGGTAGAACTTCAGGATGGGGGTAGCGTGACGCTTTATGCGGATGCCGCCGACGCGATCCATTTCATCCAGATAGTCTTGCGCGGTAAGACTCGGATCGGCGACCAGATTGAACGAATCGCCCAGGATATCCGGCGCTTCGGCTGCCGCGATCAAACCTTTGGCTACGTCCTCGACGAGTACCAGGGGCAACGGATTGCGGCCATCGCCCCATGTCTGGCAGACCGCTCCGTACCACCATCGGCCAACCCCCCAGTGCATCGGGTTGCCACCGCGGCCGATTACTATTCCAGGTCTAACTATGACTAGCGGAAGTCCTTGCTCTCGGTGCATCCTAAGAAGCATGCGCTCGGATGCAGCCTTGGCGCGAGCATAGAGATTGCGCCGTTCAATCGCCGGGTCGAGCGGAGTGGCTTCAGTGATCGTGCTGCCGCGACCGCCGGAATAGTACGAATCGATGGTGCCGGTGTAGATAAGCCGTTTCACTCCAGTCGCCAACGCGGCTTCCGCAATCTCGCGTGTAACACCTATCTCGTAGCGCTCGTAGTCGGACCAACTTTTCACGTCAGCTCTGGCTAAATGGTAAACGCAATCGACTCCCTCCATTGCGCGGCGCAAAGCGGCGGCATCGGTGAGGTCTCCACGCAGGCACTCGAGTCGGGAATTGCGCAAATCAGCCGGAAACTTGCCGGGACTTCGAACCAGTACTCGCACGCGATGGCCCGATTCGATCACCCGCCGGGTCAATTCGAGCCCGATGAAACCGGTCGCGCCGAGAATGAGAGTTCTTGCAGGAGACGACCCGGTCACGTCGGTGGCAGAGTGCTCGGATAACTCTGGCCGTTGCACTGTCGCGTGGCTTGCGGGAGGGACTGCCAACCGCGCAATTTCTTTGCAGATGCGGATCACCTCCGAACCGCGCTGAGCCCCTATGCGCTCGTCGGTTGCCCCGCCCGCTGCTGCATAGAACGCGCGGACGCCACTGGCAATGCTCGCTCCGTAGGGGGTGCCGTTCGAACGAAGGTGGAGTTTTGACAGCAGGTAGTTCCGCAACGTCCGCCGCGCCTGGGCGCGAGCACTTCTTGCTCCGTCGGCGACCATCGCATAGCGATCGAAGTCTTCATCAAGTGGCCGATGACGCCGCAACGTATAGGTATCGCGATCGAAGTCAACGTTGGCAGACGCAAGCGATCCTCGAGCTTGAATCGTGTATTCGCTGAATCCTGGAACGAAGGAAAACCTCAACTCGATTGCGGCACGTCCTTTCGACGCGCTTACGTGCCATCGTCGGTAAAACTTCTGCCCGGAAAGCAGGTCGACGGGATTGCCTGCCTGCGCCGCCATTGTTTCCGGGACGCCCGCCAAGTCCAACATTTGTGCGACGCAATGGGGTCCTATCTCGAGCATCACGTTACCGGGTTCCCGAAGCATCCAGAGGTCGAAGGGGCCGCTGGTTACCTGCGGGAGCTCGCGATGCCAGGTAATCGTAAGGTGATCGATCGACCCGAGTATTCCTTTCCTTAGATCGCTTCGCAGACGCTCATAGCATTCGGAGAACAGGAAGTTGTGCCCGACACCAATCCTGAGACCACTCTCGGCTGCCAGGCGCGTTAGCCTCGCAGCGTGCTCAGGGTTAAGGCACATCGGTTTTTCGATGAACGCGCTTACGCCTGCGGCAAGGATCGTTTCGGCGGCCTGAAAATGAAGGTCAGGTGGTAGCAGGACGTGCACCGAGTCGAGGCGTTCGGCGGCAAGCATCGCTTCGAGCGAGCCATATACCCCGGGTACATCAAACTTCTTTGCAAATGACTCTGCGCGCGAGATCATTCGATCGCATACTGCTACCAGTTCGATATCGCCAATCGATGCGAGAGCTTTCGCGTGCCAGTCGGCTATGTAGCCGGCGCCAAGCAACGCGACCCGCCGCTTGGACCCGTTTCGCGTGCCGGAATCAGCCACGCTGTCGATACTCCTGCGCGCGGGTGCATAGGAGGATCCGGTCGCGCGGATATTGTCGAAGTAGTTATCCATGCTGATTCAGTCAGACCATGACTCTCTCAAATCCGTAGCTAACTTCCTGCACCGGCGAAGGGACCTTTGCAGTCACGAACGACGGCGCAAGCAGCAGCGCTTCACTCCAGCCGGCAATGATAAAAAGCAATGGCTGAGTTTGCGCTCCCAGCCACGCTGTCGAAATCGCAATAGCGAACAGGATAAATGAGCCCAGCAACGTGACAGCGAGCGAGGTAGCCGGTTCATCGCGAACATTTCGCAGGCTGAAGCCGAGTAGCCGGACCGGAACCCATAGCAAAAGCAGAACGAGAGCCGCCAACGAAAACATGCCGGAGATAAGGGCCAGCAGCAGGTAGTGATTGTCGATGGAGTCCATGTTTTCGACTCTTGGATAGAGACCTTGCCCAGTCACGCTTGAGCCCCAACCCCACTCCGGACGTTCTTCGGCGACCACCATGTATTGTTCGATCATTTCCCGCCGGTAAGCCGCAGATTCTCGTGCTTCGTTACTGCCGTCAAAGCGGTCGACCTTTACATACGAATCAAAGGCGTAATATATCGGAAACGCCACAATTACGGCTGCGAAGAAGGCCAGTAATGTGACATACGTGCGGTGCCGCACTCTGACTAACATCATAACCACGGCGGCCATGGCCGCTCCAAGCCACGGTCCGCGCGAAATAGTCATCAGACTTCCAACTACCAGAGCTACTTCGCAAAATCGCACCTTGCTGATGGATACAATAGGACTGCGTCCATGCCGATCGTAGGTGGTGTCCAAGCTAAAGGACAAGAAAGGCACGCTTCCCTGCCACTCACCGGTCCACTCCAACCATCGTGCAGTTCTATACGCAAAGAGCAGGATTATTCCGGCCAGAATTGGATGAGTCCACGGGCCGCTTATTCGCGCAAAGCCGTATCGGAAGGAAGCTCCATTGTCGATTCCCGGAAATAATCGCGAAACGAAATCGGTGAACGGATTCGCTGTCATCCTGAATTGGTACACCGATACGATCGCTACGAACGTAGCGAGCACTGTTATTCGCTTCGCAATCTCAACACCCATGCGCTCACGTACGATCAGGGCTTTGGCGACGATGTAGGGCAGAATGACAGTAGTAGTCATGCTGATTGCCAGGTGTTGAGCGAGCCAATACTCGGTGTTCATGTATTCAGAACAGACCACCAGCGACGCGAAGGCTAACACCAGAAAATCAGTCAGACTCCATTCCCAATTCCTTCCCTCTTGCCAAAGATAGACTGCCGCAATCGGAATGATCGCACTTTCGGCGAAATTGAGCTGACCTGAGATAGGCATACGGCAGTCGTCGGGCAGAAGTAGCAGCACCGGGAGGTACACGTTCAGGAACGCGTACGCAGGTCCTCGCCTGAGACATACGATCAATGCAACCAGCCCCGGTAGTCCAGCCAACATCGAGAAATCAATTGGCACTGTCAGCTCTCGCGGGTGTGTTTGATCTAACTACCAGGATGATACTTCTATAACCGGAGATCAGTAGGGTTGTCTTATCAGAGTCACTTGCTTGCCAGGCCATAGGTCCTGGATGCGGCGGGTGAGTCCGAGGTATCGAGTTCCAGATCGAATTGATATTCGCCGGCGCCATTGCGCTGTCCGTTGCCACAGATGATCGCTCCTACAACGGGCGGCGCGCATCTCTCCAGTTCACGAACTGCCGCGGCGACTTCGGACGCATTGTCGTAACCGGCGCGAGCGACCAGTATCGCTCCGGCAGGCATTTGGATGATCGCCGCCGTATCTGCCGATGACAACAGCGGCGGTGCAGCAAGAAGCACTATGTCGTGATCGCTTAGGGCGCGGTCAACGCTTTCGCGAATAAAGCCGAAGGTGCGGGCGACGCCATTCTTATGCGCAAGCTGCAAGCTCCCGTCGCCAACGGTTTGCGGGACCGATTGGCCTCTATTATCGAGCGCGACCGTCTTTGCAACCCGCGGGATGAGCCGCTTCGTTTCGCGAGTAGAGACGCCGACAACTCCTTGCACCGGTGCCGATGGCTTGAGGTGACGGCCATTTGATTTGGCCAAGCTGGCTTCGATCGCGAGCGTACGCACACCAAGATCGGTAAGCTCGTCGGCGAGTGCCAGCGCGAGATATGCATTTGCGCCTTTTCCAACCGACGTGAGCACGTAACTGCGAATTCCCGAGGTGCGCCACTCGCGCATGATCCCCAGCGCAATGCGGCGCAGCGATTCCTGACCGGTGCCGTTCGAACCCAATGCGACTCCGAGCGGCGGGAACCCAAGTATGCCCTCAAACTCGTCGGGGGTTTTGAGTCTGCTGTCGGTCAGATCGATAGCAGTCGGCACCGCTACTCCCAGCAGCAGAGCGGTCATCGCGAACAGAGCGAAAATCAATCTCCGACGGCTCTTCTGCGGTGCGTCGGGCACCATCGCAGCCGACTCAAGCGCGACGATTCCAGGCGCCTGGGTCTTCATCCGCAGCAGACTCATGCGTTCCTGAAGGTCCTGGAAATCCTTGTGCTCGCGATCGAGTCGTTCGTGGATGTTGACCGCCTGGCTGTACTTGGTGCCGAAGGTCGCTGCGGTCGCTTTGACTTCCTCGAGTTCTTTTTCGATTCCCTTCTCCGACGCTTCCATCTGCTCGAGATTCGATTCAGCTTCCGATATGTCAACGCTGGTCGCGGCCGTCTCGCTATCGCTCAACATCGAGCGCGCGCGATCGAGCGCAGACTGATCGAGGTTCGCCAGTTCTCTATTGGTGGTGGCGATCTCCGCCTCCAGCGCCTTGCGTCCCGGATGGTTGGGACCGAGTCCGCTGAGCTGGACCGTCGCTTCTTCGCGCTGTTCAATGAGTTGCTGCCTCGCAGTCGTCGTATCGGTGCCAGTGGCCGCTGCGGCCTCCGCCTTTGCTTCGACATCCGCATCTTTGATTCGCTCGCGATGCGACTTGACCGCGTCGAGGTGAGCCTGCGCCTGCAACACACTTCGGCGGGCGTGAGCGAGGGCGGCATTGGTGTCGGCGAGCATCTTGTCATAGGGATTCACCAACTCGCCCGAGACACTGGAGACTCCCAACTCCTGGATCAGCCCTGAATATTGCTGTTGATCGTTTCCAATGTTCTGTTGCAATTCAGATTGCCGCGATGTCAGCAGCTGGAATCCTACGTCGGCGCCGTCCAACTCACGCTTGGCGGTCCGGGAGAGGTAGGACTTGGCGACGGCGTTTACGATCTCGTCGAGGCCCTCGGGACTGCCGCCACCTAGTTCGATTCTAATCAGGTAGCTATCGGCAATCGGCTCCACTTTGAGCGCTGCCATCAGGCGCTCAGCCGCGTTACGATCGCCTTCACCCGGCTGTTGCCAGAGCGATCGCTTCGCCCCAAGCAAATCGAGCGCGCCGCTAACCGTCGCATAGTTGTTTATTTCAAACACCTGCTCCTGCACGAAATCGCGGTAGTCGGCATTTGAACTGAAGCGAGACTCTTCACCCGCCAGCGAAGCGGGAACCACCGGCGACACCCGAATCGTCACTTCAGCAACGTAGTTACGGCCATAAAGGATCGCGACCACCAGTCCTATCAGCACCACCACAGTAACTATCGCCACCGTCAGGCGCTTATGTGCGATAGCGCTGGCCAACGGCGTCGCGGTCCGATTGGCCACTACCCACGACGACGAAGCCGGCGCGACGGCAGCATATTGATTTGTAGACGAAGGCATAAAATATTGGCGCAGAGGCGCTAGCTACATAAGCGCAGCCCCAAACAGCGCCATCGTCGTGAGCGGGTTCAACTGCTGCAAGACATATCCGACACTCGCGATTCCGCTCTTCGGCACGTATACGATGTCTCCAGGCTCGAGATCAGAATTGGATCCGCCCTTTTTGACGAAAGCTTCCAGGTCGATGACCTGTTCCGAGTTCTTGCGGGCCAGCACTATTTTTCCCTGCTGTGCGTTATCGTTAGGACCGCCCGCGCGAGCAAGTGCCTCGAGGAAAGACATGTTCGCCGTTAAAGGATACGGGCCGGGATTCTTGACCTGCCCCATCACGTAAACGAGTTCGTCGTCCGGATCGGGCACGTACACCAGGTCGTTTCTGTGCAAAGGAATGTTGAGCGAAGCGTCATTGCCCTTCAGCAGCGGGCGCAGATCGACCCACATGATACTGTCTCTTCCGCGGATGATCGCACATCGCACCGGCATCGCGGCCGTGTCGTCTTTCCCGGGCGCTGCGCCAGCCATCGCGAGCGCCTCGAGCAGCGTTGGCTCTGCGGCAAAGATCAGCACACCCTGATGCGCCACATGCCCGAGGACAGTTACCTGGTTACTGTTGTAGCTATCGACCGTGACCGATGCCGCGGTATTCAGATAGTCCTCTCGAAGAGCCGAGGTGAGTTTGTTGCCGGCGGCGTCGGCCGAGAGCCCAGCCACTCTGAACGAACCCACAAACGGCAACTGGATTTCGCCGTCGGGGCCGATTGTGCGCTTGCCTGAAAGTTCGGGATGCCCCCAGACGGTGACCGTGACTACGTCACCAGAGCCCAGGGTGTACCTGCCGGCAGGAGGCTGAATCTGCGGGAGTTCATCGTCAAGCGCGCGCGTCCCGAAACGTTCGGGCGCGTTCGCAGGCGGTAGCGGCAGCGCGCTCGGCTTCGTTGTATTCAGGCTGACCGAATGCTGGAGCGATTGAGCATCCGGCGTGCTCGAACACCCGATAACGAACGAAGCCATGATACCGGCCACGAGCCCCACCAGGGACCCGTGCAAAACACGATTTCTTTGATAAACGATCATCTGTTCGCCTTGAGCGCGTCGCTCAGAGCAGTGATGGATGCGATTATTTCGCTCGCACCGCTTTCGAGCAGTGACGAAGGACCGTTTCGATGCCTTTTCGGGATAGTTTTGACCTGTTGAGTGGCTTTCCAGTCTAAATCGAAAGTTCCGAGCCGGCCCGCAGCTGTTTAGATGCTGACCCCCGGATGATCCCTCGAATCGCGTGCCGGCTTACGATCAGATTCACGCCGATATCGCCGTCGAGCGTGCTGCTGCACGTCAATGTCGACGAAGATTTGCGACAAGACTTAGAGTCTATTCTTTCACTCCGGTCAGCCATGCCTTCCCGGAGCGGATCGATAAAGAGTGAGCGCTTACAAAGAAGCCATCGCCGCAGAGCAGCAGGTCCGGGACGCCGATTTTCAGCGTGCCGACGCCCTCGCGTTGGTCCGGGACAGCCGGTCCACGCCCGCTCCGATTACTTCGCGCCGGATGTTTGCCGGCACGATGAGTACTCTGTTCACCCGTATATTCGGGCTGTCGCTCGGATTTTTTCTGACTCCACTGGTGATCCACTCGATCGGGATCGAAGCGTACGGCCTGTGGGCGATTGTTGGCTCCGCGGTGAACTACTTCGCTTTACTCGACTGCGGCGTCGGCTCGAGCTTCATCAAATATCTTGCGGAATTTCTCGAGCGGCGCGAGCACGATCAGGTCCGCCAGGTCATGACTTTCGGTCTTTTGTTCTATCTGGCAATCGGTCTGCTGATCCTCCCGATGCTCTGGTTTCTGGCTCCGCACATCGTGAGCTATCTGCGCCTTGATCCGCGTTACACTTCGACTGCGTGCGATCTGCTGATGCTGGCGGTTGGTTACTTCGTTATCTCCAATGCGTTTGGAATCTTCGGCGCTTTCATAATCGCGATGCAGCGCACTGAACTGGCTGGCATCATCGACACCTGCTACCAGGTCGTCTATGCCGTGGCGTTGGTCCTGTTGCTCCATCTTCATTACGGCGTTTACGCGCTGCCCTACGCGATCTTCTGCGCACTCGGGTGCTCGACCGTAATCCGTATCGGCTATGTGTACCGGGTGTTCGGCAACCCCTGGAGCAATTTCCTGCGGCTCGAACGCCAGCTGGTGAAGCGGGTTTTCAAGTTCGGGTTCTGGATGCAGATAAACGCGCTGACCGCCGTCATCAATCTCGAGACCGACCGTATAATCCTCGGCACTTTCGTCAGCGTAGTCAGCGCCGGCTATTACGAATTGGGCAACAAGCTGGCCGCTCTTGCCAGGATCCTTCCGGCCACGTTGCTGGCGCCGCTTCTGCCAGCCGCCTCTGCTTTCGACGGACGCCAGGACGGAAGCCAGCTCAATCGCATGTACGTAAGAGGAACGCGCTACCTCGCGCTGACGACCTTTGTTCTTTCAGGCTTTCTAATCGGCGCCGGCCCCCAGATACTCCAGGTCTGGATGGGCCGCAGTTATCCGTATGTAACGATCGTGATGGCGGCGCTGCTGGTGTCGTTCGCGGTCAACAACATGACTGGCGTGGGCACCACGATCGTCCGCGCGACGGCTCAGCCCTACTATGAAACCTACTATGCTGTGGTTGGTGCCGTAATAAATATCGCAGCCACCCTGGTGTTGACTCCTATCTTCGGCTTGATGGGCGTGGTGATGGGTACCGTTATCGGCCAGGTTTGCGGCTCGTTGTATTTCCTATGGCTCTTTCATCGCCTTCGGGGACTCGACTGGCGATCGACGATGATCGAATGGCTCTGGCGCTTGACGTTGGGAACTGTCGCAGCTTCGCTGATTTTGTGGACCGCTTGCCGCATAATTCCGGCGGTATGGTTCGCAACGCGTTTGCAGGGCGTCGTAAGCGTCGCTGTTCTCGGCGCCGCATACCTTCTGGTTTCATTCGTATGCCTGTGGATCCTGGGTTTCTGGAGCGCCGACGACCTCGAGTTGATCGATCAGTTGAGACCGCAGCTAATGACGGGTCAGGCAGCCAGCTTCAAGGCAGCGAGGCGATAGCATGCGCGTCACGTTTGTCCATCCGATGCATGCGTTGCTACCGGGCGGCGGCGGCAAAGTTGTGCACGAGTACGCCAACTACCTCGCGCGGCGCGGCCACACCGTCAATATAATCTTTCCATGCCCCAGCGAGGTTGACGCCGATCTTAAGACTCTGCGCTATCGGGCACGAGAGCGCGGCGATTGGTGGAAAGCCCGGACGTCCGCGACGGTCCGCCGGCTTATGGGCAAATCCGCACTTCGATGGATGCCGCTCGATCCTCGAATCGACCTCTATTTCTTACCAAGCCTCGATTCGCGCCTCATTCCCGACTCCGACGCAATTTTTGCAACCTACTGGCAGACGGCCGAGGCTGTGGAAAAATATCCTTCAAACAAGGGTACGAAGTTCTATCTGATCCAGCACTACGAAACCTGGGGCGGCCCCAAGGATCGGGTCGATAGGACTTGGCTAGCTCCTTTTCACAAGATGGTGGTCTCCCGCTGGCTACATGAAGTGGGAGAATCCCTTGGCGCCAGGAATATGCGCTATATCACCAACGCCCTGGACCATGACCAGTTCCGAGTCCTCAATCCCGGGCAAGCTCGAGAGTTATCGGTTCTGTCGATGTACCAGCGGGCTCCGTGGAAAGGAGCCGACGACGTCCTGGCGATCTTCGGCCGCCTTCATGAGCGTTACCCCAGCTTGCGCATGACCATGTTCGGGCTCGACCTTCGTCCTCCGCAGATTCCAGGCTGGATCGACTACGTGCGTAATCCGCGCGCCAATCACTTGCGGGATCTCTATAATGCTCACTGCATTTACATCGGCGCGAGCCGCGAGGAAGGATGGGGCCTGCCTCCTGCGGAAGCTATGGCCTGCGGGTGCGCGTTTGTGGGCACCGACATCGGCGGCTTTCGCGAGTACGCAATTAATGGCCTCACGGCGCTACTCAGCGCTCCGGGAGATCGCGACGCAATGTTCAAAAACGTCTGCCGTGTTATCGAGAACTCCAATCTTCTGAACCGCTTGCAAACGACTGGGACAGAACACATCCGGCAATTCACTTGGGAAAAATCCGGAGCAAAACTCGAGGCCTATGTGCACGAGGTTCTAGGCACCGTCTCAGCTTCGGATTTTCAGGAGCGACCGGGGATGAACACTTCAGCCTGATCCTGCCGGCTCGGTGCAATCGGAAATTGGCCACGCATTCTACCAGACGCGCTGTTCTTCTTCTGACCCTGGCTTTGTCTCTTTTCCTCCTCGCGACACTCGCCCGCGTGAACGGTGACCTCAGACATCTGGTGTCCAGATCGCTCGCCACCACCAGGACCGCACTCGCCTCGATGAAATCATCTTCGGTGCTTCACTCGCCGAAAGGCAACTACGCAGCGGTGAGCGAGACTGCGGCCATGCCCAACGCGATGCGGATCGGGTTGAATATGGATGCTCAAAGCCAGTACGACACCCGGGCCTATCTCATGAACTACCTGGATAATCCGGGCTTTGAGCAAGGCATCGTCGGACACGTTATTGTGGTCGGTCCGAACCCTTCATCTTCGAGCTTCACCGACAAGAATGACAACTACGACGCGGTGGGTACTGGCTTCTGGAACGGCGTTACAGCTTCGGTAAGAAGCGGAATATCCGCGGGCACGTCATTCCCAATAGCCAGCTACGCAGCCGGCGGAACCTATACTTGCAAGTGCCCCTCTCTCGCGGCCGGAGACCTGATAGCTATAAAAACCAGTAACCCTTCGCTAGGCTATGTTTCCGGGCACACTTTACCCGGCAATTGGGTAATCAACAATTCAGACTCCGGAGTAATGCTATCCACCGCACAGCACTACGCAGGTACTTCGTCGGTCCTGTTTGATATCCACGATGGCGGCGGACATTCTATCGAGTTCGGAATGGATAGCTCCGGGGCCTCAGTCGGCACCTGCTCCAAGGATTCAGTCACACTCTGTCAGAATAGTGCGGATTGCGGCATCGGTACCTGCAACAAGGCGCCAACCTACGCTTTTCACCCGGTCACCGGACCTATGTCGATGTCGCTCTATGCCCTGGCGTCAGATACGGCTGGTACTCCGACCATAAAGTTGACTCTCTCGCGAAGTGATAGCTCCTGGAGATCATTTAGTCATAGCTTCGATCTGACTCCCGACGGCGCTTGGCATCAATACAGCTATGAGTTCATCGGCTCGGATACATCGAAAGACACTGGCATGCTCATCTTCGCAATCGATGCGCAGAACGGTGCGGCGAGCGCCGACGCGAAGATCTACGTTGACAATGCGTTCCTGGGACCGGCTACAGGAGCGGCTGGGGGCTTTCGCAAGGAAGTTCTGACGACACTGAAGGCCCTGAATCCGGGAACCTTGCGCTACATGATACCGCAGACCTTGACGCAGTCCGATGATTACTTCGAGGGCAACGACTATGAGAAAGGGCCGTCCAACGATTACTCGGTAGGCGCTAACTTCACCTGGTATTTCAGCTTGAAAGATATGTACGCGATGGCGGGGGCTATTGGCGCGAACCCATGGGTCTCGATCCCCGATGTATTCAGCGACGCGGATACCAATTCTTTCGCCGCGAACCTTTGCACCGCGTTCTCCAACAACCGCTTCAGCCGAGCTTTCGTCGAGCAGAGCAACGAGGATTGGGTAAGCGGCAGCCATACCGCCGGCGGGAGCGAAACCGTTCAATACGGGCAGCTAGCGAACCGCAACTTCGGACTGATCAACACTTACATGACGAGCAAATGCGCCGGTTACGCCGGTGACGTCTATTTCGTTGTGAACGGCCAGGAAGCCAACGGCGGGGTGCTTGCCAACACCAGCGCGCAAATACCGACCGACAATCCGCACTACGGCGGCGACATCGCCGACTATGTGCCGTCGGCGAACGAACAAAATGCCAGACAGACGCTGGAGCAATACGCGGCGTTGGGTTTCAACAACTCCCTCAACCAATTCACAAGCGGCATCGAAAGTAATCCCTTCACCAACACCGTGCCAGGCAACATCGGAAATCTGTGCGGCGGCAAGCCTTCGGGATGTCGACAGTTTCTTGCGATCTACGAGAACGGCAGCAGCAATCAATGCGGCACAGCGACTCCCGTCGAGGCTTACGAAATGTCCGCCGGATGGATGGCCGCGGGATTCAACGGTCAGAACTGGATACTGGGATTTAGCGCGGGATCGAACGGGATCAACTCGGGCACGCTGTCTCCGATGCTGGCACAAAACACCTTTAACTTCGCCCAACTCGACTACACGACTTCGGGCGCAGGATGTCCCAGCGGGCATGGGACGACCTCGGCATTGTGGGGTGTAGTCCACGATCTCGATTCGGCTTTCGGTGCTCCTTTCCCGCACATCCGGCCGATAGGTTGGGCCATGGCCCTGGCTAACCGCGCGATAACTGGTGCCTACTATCCCATGGATACGTCGAACTTTACCGGAGTCTATGGCGCGGCGTTCAAATCCGGCAACAACTGGAGTGCGTTGCTGAGCAATTCCAACAATCGCGGGGTTACGATTGAGATTATTTTCCCGGCCGGCAAGCTGCCGTCGGTTGGAGAAACCATCCTGTACTCCCGGACGATTGCCGACAACAACGAGAACAGCAATTCGGTTAAGATCGGCCCTCTGGCGGGCGGCATAACTACCGCCGGCCAGAAGGTAAGGGTTGCCCTGCCGCCGCTAAGCTTGGTGGCACTGGAACAATAGTTTCCTCAACCGATCGCGCTGGTTGCGTCGCGACGATCGAGTATCTGGCTGATGCGACTCAGCTCCGCCTCGAGCAGAGGCGCGTCTACATCCAGTGCGCGAACGATTTCCTTGAAGCGCCAGCGCCAATCGAGACGCTCGAGCGACTTCAGATAGTTCACTCGCGCCTGCATCGGGGTCCATTCGCGAACTGCTCGAGCAATCACCTCGAGTCCTTCGCTTCGGCTAATCGTTCCAAGATCAAGCGTTGCCTCATCCCACAAGAGCGACTGAACAGACTCGCTGCGTGGCGGAACTCCGGCTACCGTGGCGCCCGCGCCAAGGGCGTCGGTCCAGCGGCCGGTAATGTATTCGCGCCGGGGATGCGTGTAGTCGCTCGCGGCCACACGATTCGAGAAGGCCAATACGTACCTGGCATCGCTCAGAATTCCCATCAGCGAACGCTCATTGTCAGTCGCGTCGTCGAAGGTCTGCGGCCGGCCTTGAAAGCGCAACCCTCGCGACTCGCATTCAGTTGCGCTCGAACGATCGTCCTCCCATTCCGGCGGCTGCCGGCCGAATCGAAGCAAATCGAAGCGACGTTGCGGATTGGCCGACCCCAGGCGCAACACATCAGACCCCCAGGGAAGCCATCGCACTGGAGCAGGCATCATCCTGGTCCAAGTAGCCATGTCTTCTTTCTCGGTGACGAACACGTGGTCAAACACGCCGGCCTTACTGGCGAACCGGGGGATGGCATCTGTCCAGAACGAGTCAAACACCCAAGCGACCAGACGGACGCACCTGCTTCGCCAGTTCCTGACTTGCAATATCGAGGAGAGCGCTGATGGCCCCGCACATATCATCAAGCAAGGTGCGCCACGCCTTTTCCGTGAAAGCAAGCCATCCAGTTTTTCAATCAAGGTGAGAGATCTGGCGCGTAGTACGACTAGTTCGCCGCCCATTAGCTCTGCCGCGAGCCGTGCCATGTAGTGCACGGGATGGTATCCAGGCGATCCAGGATCCACGTAAACGATTTGAATCGGGGCTTCCATTTAATTCCGGATTATCAGACCCGTCCGAGCGTTCGCTCGTGCAGGAATTGCTGCACTCTTCACCATTAAACAACTCTTAATGCCAGTCCAGACATCGAGCTAGACCTTTGCGCTATTCCAGACGGTCGACCAACGCTCTTCCGTTACTTTTCGATTTCGATTTCGCGAGCACTCTGAGATGTTGGCGGTTCCTTTTGCAAGAGAGTCGATCGGTATGTCGCGCGGGAGACGCGTTCGTCGCGCACGTTTGGAGCGGCGGTACGTGGTTGGCCTTGAGTCGGTTGATGGGCAAATGGTGGTTGTTCGGCGGTGCTTGAGTCTCGCGACGGACTCCGGTTCTTCGTGACTGGTTCCTTTCTGAAACGCGTTAATCCTTACTTGCTCATCGCTTCGAGCCGCTAACCGCGGGAAGCGCAACAAGCAACGCTCGACTACGCTCGGCACAAATGGCGAACAGGAAACTCGAAGCACTGTGATTTCATACACAATCAAACCCGGAATCCTGCTCAGTTCAGGCTTTCTACTGGCAGCTCATTTCGTCGCGGGCGTGCGATGGACCGATCTGGCCATAATACTTCCGCTCGCGGTGGCGTCGTTTGCAGCCAGCTCTGCCGCGTCGCGACTGGTGACATTCGGACTTCGCGGCAGGAACAAGCCGCTCACAAGCAACTCGCTGATCGTCGGCGCGAATTCCTACGAAGACCTATGCGACAGGATAGGACAAAAGACGATCGTTCCTCCGGTCGGATACCTGTTCGCGGGGGCCAACGGGAAATTGCTCTTCAAAGACAACAATGGAAAGGAGACTCCCTCGACCCTGGATCAGGCGCTCGACTCTCACGTTATCGACGACGTGGTGATGGTCGATTCGTCGGCGGGCCTTGACCCGGACGACATCCTGTATTCGTCCTCGATAAGGGGCAAAACGTTTCGCACACTGATTAGAACCCCGCTCGCCTCCGCCGGACGCTATCGCACTCAGGATTTGGGTGCGGGCGAATACCTGCTCTCGCACGAGACGGTGCCGGTCCGCGAAATCCCCCTGGCGATCAAACGCTTGATGGACATTGCCGGTTCAGCGGTTGGACTCGTCTTCTGCGCAGTCGCTTACCTAATTTTTGCGCGCCGAATCAAGCGGGAGACACAGGGCTCGGTAATCTTTCGACAGACTCGCGTCGGCCGCAACGGCCGTCTCTTCACGCTCTACAAGTTCCGCACGATGAAAGTTACGGCCGAGGAAGAGCACGAAGAATTACTCGAGCAGAATGAGATGAAGGGACACATCTTCAAAATCCGGTACGATCCGCGGATCACTCCGCTGGGCCGCACGCTGCGCAAGCTCTACATCGACGAACTTCCGCAGTTCTGGAATGCATTCAAGGGTGAGATGAGCCTGGTCGGCACTAGACCCCCGACACCGTCGGAGGTTGCGTGCTATGAGCCGCAGCATCGGCGACGCCTCAGCACCAAACCCGGCATCACTGGATTGTGGCAGCTCTACGGCACCGACGAAGTGACCGACTTCGAAGAAGTTGTGGAACTGGATTGCAGGTACATTGACACGTGGTCCATCTTGCAGGACTGCAGGATCATTTTCAGAACGATGCTTCGCGTCGCTCGCGGCGGTGGCTACTAGCCCTAGGGAGCAATTATCACTCTGGCCTAAAATGTTGACTATACTTGTAACAGGTGGCGCCGGGTTCATCGGCTCCAACTTCGTGCGCCTTGTGCTTGGCAAGCGAGATTGGCGCGTAGTCGTAATTGACAAACTCACGTACGCGGGCAGTCTTTTGAATCTTCGCGAAGTTGAGGATGATCCGCGCTACTCTTTTATTCAAGCCGATATTGCCGATCATGCGGCGGTCTCAGAAGCTTTCGACCGATGGCAGCCGGACATGATCGTGAACTTTGCCGCCGAGACGCATGTCGATCGTTCGATCGACGGTCCGCGCAACTTTCTGACTACCAATGCGATCGGCACCTTCGAACTGCTCGAGATAACCCGTCAGTACTGGTCCCGTCTTGAACTCTCGCGGCGGCGCAATTTCCGATTCATGCAGATTTCCACAGATGAAGTTTATGGATCGTTAGGCGACACCGGTTTCTTCAAGGAAGATTCGCGCTACGCGCCGAATTCGCCCTATGCGGCTTCCAAGGCTTCGGCCGACCATTTCGTGCGATCCTATAACAAGACTTACGGAATGCCTACTTTGATTTCGCACTGTTCCAATAACTACGGATTTAATCAGTATCCCGAAAAGCTGATTCCCCTTACGATCTCGAAGGCGCTGGCCAGCGAGTCGATCCCGATCTATGGCGACGGTCAAAACGTCAGGGACTGGGTGTTCGTAGCCGATCACTGCGAAGCGATCCTGGCAATTCTGGCTCGAGGAAGAGTGGGAGAGCAGTACAACGTCGGAGCGAAATGTGAGCGCACTAACCTCGAGGTAGTCAGCGAAGTCTGCACCGCACTCGAAGAACTGATGCCCGCCGAGCACAATAACGCTTTGCTCGCCACCCGGTGCAAGTCCTACAGGGACTTGATCACGCTGGTGCCCGACAGGCCGGGCCACGATCGGCGCTACGCAATTGATTGTTCGCGAATCGAGCGGGAACTCGGATGGACCAGCCGCATCAGCTTCGAAATGGGCCTGCGCGTCACGGCGCGCTGGTACCTGCTCAATCGCAGTTGGTCTCAATCCGTCAAGCAAGGACGCTACGACGGCAGAAGGCTGGGCCTCACGGTGGTCGCGCCGCGAGGAAAGGAACGCGCTCGTACCGGAACTGCGTAGCACCGCGATCGCACTCCTATGACCACGAACATCGAAACCGAACCTAGGATCGATAGCAACCATATACGCAATTCCTGGAAAGGAATCGTACTGGCCGGAGGTTCGGGAACCCGGCTATTCCCTGTGACCCGCGCGATATCGAAGCAACTCGCCCCGGTCTACGACAAGCCTATGATCTACTATCCGCTCGCCACTCTAATGATGGCGGGTATTCGCGACATCCTGGTGATCAACACTCCGCACGAGCAGGAATGCTTCAAGCGCCTGCTTGGAGATGGTAAGGAATGGGGCGTCCGGTTCGAGTACGCGGTTCAACCCAGGCCCGAGGGTATTGCTCAAGCTTTCCTTATCGCCAGGCAATTCGCAGGCGACGCAAATGTTGCATTGGCCCTGGGTGACAACATTTTTTATGGTCATGGGCTGTCCGATCTCCTGCATAGAGCTACCTCTCGCAGTACCGGAGCTACGGTCTTCGGCTATTTGGTAAAGGACCCTGAACGATATGGTGTAGTCGAATTTGATAAGGCCGGAATCCCGATGGGACTCGAAGAAAAACCAGAACGGCCGAAGTCCTCCTATGCCGTCACCGGCCTGTACTTTTACGACAATCGAGTGTTCGAACTCGCCGCCGGTCTCAAGCCCTCGTCGCGCGGCGAATTGGAGATCACCGATCTGAATCGCGAGTACTTAAGCTTGGGCGATCTCCACGTCGAGAAGATGGGTCGCGGTATAGCGTGGCTCGATACGGGTACGCACGATGCACTGATGCAGGCGGCAAGTTTCATTCAAGCGATAGAGGAGCGGCAAGGCCTGCAAGTGGCGTGTCTGGAGGAAATTGCCTGGCGGATGGGCTACGTCGCACGCAGCGACGTTATTCGGATGGCGGATTCAATGGCTAACAGCAGGTACGGGCAATACCTGCGGCACATTCTTGAGCAAGACTCATAGCAAAAGATGAACTTCACTCCTACAGCTCTGAAGGAAGTGATTGTCGTCGGGCCCGACGTGTACCGGGACAACCGGGGATATTTCGTGGAGACCTTTCGCCGCGACAAGTACCTGCGCGGCGGCATTGACTGCGAGTTCGTTCAAGATAACCAGTCGCGCTCGACGCGTAACACGATTCGCGGTCTGCACGCTCAACGGCGCCATCCGCAGGGAAAGTTGGTGCGCGTCCTGACGGGCGCGATACTCGACGTAGTCGTGGATATTCGGCGCGGCTCGCCCAGCTATCTGAAGTGGATCTCAGTCGAGTTGTCGGCCGACAACTTTCGCCAGATTTATATCCCACCCGGCTTCGCGCACGGAATCTGTATCACAAGCGAGTTCGCCGACATCGAGTATAAGTGCACTGATTACTACGATCCGTGCGACGAGCTGCGCATCGCCTGGAATGATCCTGCCATTGGAATCCAGTGGCCGGTAGCAAAACCGATTCTCTCCGACAAAGACCTCGAGGCGCCAACGCTAGCCGACCAGATAAGTCTCCTGCCGTGGCATTCGGAGACACTGCTATGAAGATTCTAATCGCAGGCGCGTCCGGGCAACTCGGCTTCTGTCTACAACACTCGCTCAAGAGCCGCGACCTGATTCCACTCAATCACTCTGACCTCGACATAACTCAACCAAGCCAGATCCAACAAGTATTTGCGCGCGTGTCGCCTGATCTGGTCATAAATGCTGCCGCTTTTAACGACGTCGAGGGCGCTGAGTTGCGTCGCAGTGAGGCATACGCCGTGAATGCTTGCGGTCCGCGCAACCTTGCGTATGCGGCCGCTGAACTCGGTATTCCAATTCTCCACGTCTCCACGGACTTTGTGTTTGACGGCGCGTTGAAGCGGCCGTACGACGAGAATGATCGGACGAATCCGTTGTCGCTCTATGGCGCCAGCAAGCTCGCCGGCGAGAGAGCGGTGCAAATGTACAATTCGCGGCACTACATCGTTCGCACGGCATGGCTCTACTGGGAGTTAGGCAAGGGGTTTCTAAGCTCGATGTGCGCGAACGCGTCGAGGCCCGAGCTTCGTGCGACGGACGATCAAATCGGTTCGCCAACCTATGTGCCTCATCTGGCCGATGCAATTGCGCGCTTGATCGAAACTGATGCATTCGGAATCTACCATATAGCAGGCTGCGGCGAAGCCTCCCGATGGCAGTTCGTGACTGAGGCCTTCGGTCGTCTAGGCATCGCGACCCCGGTGCGGCCTGTGTCTCATCGTGAATTCCCAAGCGCGGTCAATCGTCCCACGTACAGTGTTCTGACTACTGTCCAGCATCCGCGCATAACACTACCTCCATGGCAAGAAGGGGTAGCGGAATTTGCAAGCCGCTTTGGAATGCATACTGGCGAGGCGGCTCCCCGACACTAATGGGAACCTCTGCACACCTGAATGGCCATACAAATGGCGCCTCTCATTCCAACGGAGTCGTGCATCGGCCTCGCGACACCATTCGAATCGCATACCTGGTGAGCATGTATCCGGCGGTGTCGCATACGTTCATTCTTCGCGAAGTCCAGAAACTGCGCGCCGCGAATTTCGAAATTCACACAGCTTCGATCAATCCGCTCGATCGCGCCGCCGGCCTCATGACGGTCGAAGAGCAGGACGAAGCTGCAGCGACCTACTACGTCAAGAGCGACGGTATCCGGGGTGCCATAGTAGCCCACTGGGCGGCCATTCTGAATTCGCCCTGGTCCTATCTCAAGGGTCTGTGGTTCGCGCTGAGACTCGCAGGCTCCGATCCGCGGCGGTTGCTGCTTTTCGCCTGCTATTTTGTCGAGGCCGTTATGCTCGGGCGCTGGATGCAGTCGCGCGGACTTCGCCACCTGCATGTCCATTTCGCGAACGCAGCATCAACGGTTGGTCTGATAGCCAGCCGCACTTTCCCAATAGAGTTTTCCCTGACCGTTCACGGCCCCAACGAATTCTACGACTCGTTCGGTCTCAAGCTCTCCGAGAAGATGGCCGGGGCGTTGTTTGCGTGCTGCGTAGGACAGTTCGCGCGCAGCCAGTTGATGAGGCTGTCGCCACCTTTGGAATGGGGTAAGTTCGAAATTGGACCGCTGGGAGTGGACCCTCAGCTATTCAAGCCGGGTCCATTTCGATCTTCGCCGCATACCTTCGAGATTCTTTGCGTTGGAAGGCTGGTACCCGACAAGGGCCAATACATCCTTCTTGCCGCCATCAATCGTCTGATCAAGTCCTATCCGAATATTCGGCTCAGGCTAGTCGGTGACGGACCGGATCGTGATGGTCTCGCGCTCATGATCGCCGGCAACGGACTCAGTGAGTGTGTAACGCTCGAAGGAAGCGTCAATCAGGATCGCATTCGCGACTACTACCGCCAGGCCGACATCTTCGTACTGGCGAGCTTTGCCGAGGGAGTACCGGTGGTCCTGATGGAAGCAATGGCGATGCAGATACCCTGCATAAGTACTTTTGTCGCCGGCATTCCCGAACTGATCCGCAACGGCATCGACGGCATCCTGGTTGCCCCGTCGGACGATCGTGATCTGGCCGGAGCTATACAGCAGCTAGTCGACGATCCCGACCTGCGCCGCCGCCTTGGTGTAGCAGGCCGCGCGCGGGTGATTGAAAGATACGATCTCGATCGTAGTGTCGCGCAACTGGCGCGGATCTTCGCCGATCGCATCGGCGAACATCGAGCGCATGGTCAAAGCCTCCCGGGTCCGGATTCTTCATCTGCGGTGCGCGCGATTCGTTCATGATTCATTTGCCACTCATGATCCTATGCGCGCTGCTCGTCTTGCTCACCCTGCCCGGAACTGTAGAACTCGCGCTCGTCACATTCGCAGGGATCTTGCCGCCCTCGGATCGCGGTCGGAAGCGCAGCGCGACGAAGATCGCGAAACTTGCAATCGCAATTCCTGCGCACGATGAAGCGGGCGCGATTGTGCGATGCGTTCGCAGTATTGCCGCGTGCGCGGTTCCTGATTTGCTCGAAATCCAAATCGTCGTCGTGGCGGATAATTGCACCGACGCGACCGCCGACCTCGCTCGATCCTCGGGCGCGCGGGTTCTTGTTCGTTCCGATCCGGCGCGCCGAGGAAAAGGATTCGCACTGAAGTTTGCCTTCGAGACTCTGCTCAGTGACGGCTTCGATGCATTCATGGTCGTCGATGCCGACAGCATCGTTGACTCAAACTTCCTGACCGAGTCGGTTCGGCTCTTCAGCGCGGGTGCCGACGGAGTGCAGGCTCGATATGTCGTGCTGAATTCCGACGCTTCACCGCGCACGCGACTGATGAACGTCGCGTTTATGGCGTTTAATGTATTGCGCGCGCGCGGACGGCAACGCCTCGGTCTTTCAGCGGGGATTTGCGGCAACGGGTTCGGCTTGAGCCGCACTACCCTGGAAGCAGTGCCCATACAAACGCAATCGCTGGTCGAGGATCTCGACTATCACCTCAGGCTGGTCGAGGCAGGTCGAAGGATCGCCTTCGCCGACTGTACCCGCGTTCTTGGAGAGATGCCGATAGGCGGACGGGCCGCCTCGACCCAGAGGGCGCGATGGGAGGGCGGGAGGCTGCGGACCGCGATCGATAATCTGCCGCGACTCGCCAGCGCGATGTTCGATAAGCCGAGGCTAATCGAACCAGCTCTCGATCTACTTCTGATGCCGCTGGCGTTTCACGTCTCGCTGCTCGTGGTGATCGCATTGATGCCCTTCACGTTCGCGCACGTATACGCCTTATTTGGGTTGATCTTGGTCATCCTCCACGTCGCAGCCGGAATAATCGTGGGGGGCGGAGATCGAGGCGATTTCGCAGCGCTGCTGAGTGCGCCCTTCTATATTGCCTGGAAGCTGGCCGTCTTGCCGAAGACCTTGCAGTCGGCGCGCAGTGCCGCGCCCTGGATTCGCACCGAACGCTAACCTCGTCGCTCTTCGCACAGGTTAGGTTTATCCGCTTACCCGCATTTCGGGGTTCGTTTTCGCATCCAAATCACTGTACGCCCGCCTAACCTGCAATGTGACTGGATCTGGCAAATGGGGGCGCGGGTCCGCCGCGCAATCATGTTGAACACCAATTCTGCAGACAGTTGCGCAGGGTTTGACGCGCACATCTTTCTAACGCGGGTGGAAATGCAATGACGTCTCCTCCCTCGTCGGCCGGCGTGTCCGCGTCTGCCACTGCTTCGCAAGGGGTGGTCACTATCGACCTCCTCACACCTGCTGTTGATCGAGCCGCGTCCATAAACGCTCCTCTCGCAAATTCTCCCGTCGAATATGCGAAATCGCGTGCCCAATCCAAGGGAGCGCTTCGGATGCCCAGGCCACTGGCTCTGGTTCCGCGATTATTGAGACCGACCTCGCCGTTTCTCAAGGCGCCCGCGAGAGTCCCGTTAATGGGAGTGCGCCTGGATTGCGTCACTGAAAAGCAGGTCATCACCCACGTCGTCGCGAATATCCGTGCAGGCGTCGGCGGATGGATCGTCACGCCGAACGTCGATCACTTGCGGATCATCAGCGAACGCCCGGATCTGCTGCCAATGATGAACGAAGCGAGCCTGAGGGTTGCCGACGGTATGCCCCTGGTGTGGGCCAGTCGGCTGCAGGGAACTCCGTTGCCGGAAAGGATAACGGGTGCGGGATTGATCATTAGTCTGACTGCGGCCGCTGCCAAAGCGACCGCATCCATCTTTCTTCTGGGAGGGGACCCGGGTGACGCGGAAGCTGCGGCCGACATTCTCAAGCGCGTCAGTCCGGACCTGAGAGTCGCTGGAATCATGTGCCCGCGTGCCGGCTTCGAGTATGATCCGCTGCAGATGACGGAAATTGGAGATGCGCTGCAATCAGCCAAGCCTGACATCGTCTATTCATGCTTTGGATTCCCCAAGCAGGAACTTGTGATTCGTGCGCTCCGCGACCGGCTGCCGTCTGCCTGGTGGTTGGGATTGGGCGGGAGTCTCGCCATCGTTTCCGGACGAACGCCGCGTGCGCCGCGCTGGATGCAAAACATAGGAATGGAGTGGCTTTGGCGGCTCGGACTTGAACCTCGGCGTCTCTTTCAACGCTACCTCGTGAAAGATTTGCCGTTCGCCATTCGACTGCTGGGCAATGCCCTGGTACAGCACTGAGCGTGGACAGGATGTCGGTAAGATCGCAGATAGTTTCCCAGTTCGAATCCGTCGCAATAGAGCAGAAACAGAATTTGCCGCCGCTGTCGGACGACCTCGTGCTGCTCGAGTCCGGCCTCGACTCGCTCTGCTTCGCAGTAATTGTGGCTCGTCTCGAAGATGAGCTCGGCTTCGATCCCTTCACCGTCTCCGAAGACATCGAGTTTCCCGTCACCTTCAGCGACTTCGTAAAGATTTACGAGAACGGCGCCAGGTGACGCGCTTTTGCTGAGCGCTCAGAAATCCCTCTCCGGTTGCTCGCTGATCGGTCGCGATGCGACGGTGTCGTTACGCGATTTGGCATGGGGCTCCAGTCTCGGTGGCGGGCTCAACGATCTGCGCGGACGTTCCGTGCTCTTGTCGACGCGCGATCAGCTAAGCGCCGCCTTGTCGCTGATAGAACTGGACGGCATCGCGCGCCGCATGGTTCTATGCCCCGGCGATCTCGAGCGCGATCGCCTCGCATACGTCATCGCAACGGCGGACGTCGATGCGCTCGTATCCGACGAGACTTCGCTCAAGACCGAATTTCCGGGCATCGAACGTTTCGTAACCTGCACGCCCCGGCTGACTCGGGCGAATCCCGATCGAAGCGAGAGCTGCCAGACCGAATGGATCCTCCTTACTTCGGGAACAACCGGCGACCCGAAAATGGCGCTGCACACTCTGTCGAGCCTTGCCGGCCCGATAAAGGACGACAGCGGCGCGGGCGATGCGGTCGTCTGGAGCACCTTCTATGACATTCGCCGTTACGGCGGTCTGCAAATCTTTTTGCGATCGCTTTTCGGCGGTGCTTCGCTCGTTCTCTCGGACGCCGGGGAGTCGACCGGCGATTTTCTGGTTCGAGCCGGTTCGCACGGTATAACGCACATCTCCGGTACTCCTTCCCATTGGCGCCGAGCGCTGATGAGTCCGTTTGCCCACCATATCGCGCCCCGTTACGTTCGCCTGTCGGGAGAGATCGTGGACCAGGCGCTCCTCGACCGGTTACGAACCTTTTACCCCGAAACCTCCATCGTCCATGCCTTCGCCTCGACCGAAGCCGGTGTGGGCTTTGACGTTCGCGATGGCCTCGCGGGCTTCCCCGCGTCTCTCATCGGACGCGACGGCGAGAGTGTAGAGCTGAAGGTCGAGGACGGCTCGCTTCAGATTCGTTCGTCCCGAAACGCGGCTCGTTACCTCGGCAACTCGGCCGCCATGCTTGCGGCCGATGACGGCTTTGTCGACACTCGCGATTTGGTCGAACTACTCGGCGCCCGCTACTACTTCGTCGGAAGGAAGGACGGGATCATCAACGTCGGCGGCCGCAAGGTCCACCCCGAAGAAGTCGAGGCCGTCATCAATCGGCACCCGAACGTGCAGATGTCGCTGGTGAGTGGACGCAAGAACCCAATCATGGGCGCGATCGTCGTTGCCGATGTCGTAGTGAAAACCGATTCACATCCGGACACTGCGGAGACTGCCGTTCAGCGACTCAAGAGCGATATCATCGAAATCTGCCGCCGGACGTTGCCGCCGTACAAGGTGCCAGCGATGGTCCGATTCGTGCCTTCGCTCGAGCTCGCGCCATCCGGCAAGTTGAGGCGCGCGTGATGAACAAGACTGTCGTCGTTACCGGTGGCAGCCGCGGGTTGGGTCTCGGTATCGCGATCAAACTCGTGTCCGCCGGCTACCAGGTAGTCACGATAGCGCGCCACGAAAGTGAACATCTCAAGTGCGCGATGCGCCGTGGAAATCCCGGACCGGCAGGTTCGCTCCACTTCAGACCATTCGATCTCGAACGCACGGCCGATATCCCCGCTCTGATCAAACAGCTGCGCAAAGAGTTCGGGCCGATAGGTGGGCTGGTGAACAACGCCGGACTCGGCACCAGCGGCATTCTGGCGACGATGCACGATTCCCGGATCGAACGTCTCGTGCGCTTGAACACCGTCTCCGCAATCATCATGACCAAGTACGCTGTGCGTTCGATGATGGCCACCGGCGGCGGACGAATAGTCAACGTCGCTTCGATCACCGGCTTTACCGGCTATAGCGGGCTTTCTGTCTACGGCGCCACCAAGGCTTCTATCATCGGCTTTACGCGGTCGCTCGCCCGCGAAGTCGGGCCGCTCGGAATCAATGTCAATGCGGTCGCGCCGGGCTTCCTGGACACTGAAATGACCGGCAGCTTAAACACGGAGCAGCGCGATCAGATCGCACACCGCAGCGCACTCCATCGCCTGGCCGAGGTGGATGATGTGGCTGATGCGGTCGAATTCCTGCTGAGCGACAAGGCCAGGAATATCACCGGCACAGTGCTCACCGTCGATGCCGGCAACACGGCCTAGAACCGCGATCCGCGCCGTCAAAGGCGCATCCTGCCGGATTGAATCTTCGCGAACAACTCTGGATCGATCTTCACAAAGCTCTGCCGGTCGGGATCGTTGAAGTAGATCGTGTCCTCGGTGACTGACGGGTCGTAGGATTCGCGCATCAGATCAATCTTCCTGGGTTTGAATGTTCCCGTCGCTTCGATCGCTTCGCGGATGCGCAGGAACAGTGGACGGGCGTACTCGGCCAGCTCCCCGACCAGATACCGCCGGAACGCGGCGAGGTCGAACGGCTCGCGGACCACGGCGGCAATCATCCCGGCGCGTCCTTCGTTGCCGGGGATAGGTACTCCATAGACTACAGTTTCGGTCACGCCCGGCGATTTCGAGACCGTCGCGGCAACCTCGACCGTCGATACGTTCTCGCCTTTCCAGCGGAAGGTATCTCCGATGCGATCGACGAAATAGAAGAACCCAGCCTCATCTCTGCGCATCAGATCGCCGGTCCGATACCACGCGTCGCCGTGCTCGAACACGTTGCGCAGGATCTTTCTTTCCGTGGCCGCCCGGTCGGCGTAGCCTTCAAATCGGCCGGACATGCTCGCGCTCTCGGCGGGAATCCGTCCGATCGCCTCACCCAGTCTCGTTAATTGCACAGCGCGTACAGAAGCCGTTCTTGTCGCGTGTTGGTTCGCCGGTTTCGTGATCGAATTTCACCAGCTCAACCGCCAGCCGGTGCCGAAGGAAGGCTGGAATCCGCCCGACCGATCCCACTCGGCCTTCGCAGTTGTAGAGCGAAAAATTACCTTCCGTCGCTGCGTAGAACTCGAGTATCTGTGGAATTTTGAATCGGATCTGGAATTCCTCCCATACGCCGGCACCCATTCCATTGCCGCATGCGAGTCGTAGCCGATGCCGGGTTTCGCTCGGATGGGGCGGCATGTTCACCAGGTAGCGGCAGAGTTCGCCGATGTATGCGAAAATCGTGCACTCCGATTCAACCACTTCGTCCCAGAAGCGGCTCGCCGAAAAGCGCTTCCGTATCATCACCGACCCGCCGTTGACCAGCGCGGCGCCAATCGCCGTCACGCCTCCGACGCTGTGATACATCGGCAAGCAATTGTAGATGCGGTCGTCGGGACGCGTGCCCATCATCCCCGCAAACCAGTGGCTCCATAGCATCAGCCGAAAGTGACTGACGTTCACGGCCTTCGGCAGGCCAGTGGTCCCGGAGGTGTAGATATACAGCGCGCGGTCGGCGAGGGTTGGTTGCCGATACTCTGTGCGGCTGAGGCCCGCCTCCTCACACCGCTCGATCTCGTGATCGATCCGCGCCATCCCGTGTTGATTCTCGCCATGCGCCCAGCGCTGAATCGAAGCCGGTATCCTGCCGCTTACGCCGGCAAGCGCATCGGCCAGCGCCGCGCCCACGATGAGTTGCTTGGGCGCCACGATGTTGATCGCATGTGCGAGAGCGTCACCGGTGAGCTGAGTGTTCAGCAAAGAAACGATCGCGCCGACCCGCGTGATGCCCAACCAGATCGCCACATATTCGGGACAATTTGGCATGAGCAGGCAAACGACATCGCCGGGGGAGAGACTTTGTTCAAGTGCCCACCGCGCATAGCGCCGGGATCGCTCTGCAAGCGCGAGATAGGTCATACTCTCGCCGTCGGAGAGGAGCGCGGGCGCGGAACCGAACCGCTCCGCCAGCGAATCGATCAGAACCGGGAAGGTTTGCGCCGGATTCTGCGCGAGCGGCGCGGTCCTTTCGAGCGCACGTACCCACGCCTTGAGAGCATTGCGGCTAGCCTCATGACCGGTTTCAGCTTTCATCCTGTCGACGCTGTGAGCTCCGGTTTCATGATCAGATCATGCTTGCTGCGCAAATTCACGCCAACGTCCAGCTCGGGAGACTTCGTTTCATTCGATCGCAGGCGCAACCGCCTGGCGCACGTCATTATATGGATCTGCATCTCGACCCGCGCGAAGACTTCGCCGATGCAATTTCTCGGACCGGCCGAAAACGGAATCATCGCCATCGGATGCCGATCCGTTGAACGGCCAGGAGTGAATCGATCGGGATTGAACCGCTCGGGTTCCTCCCAAAGATTCGGATTTCGCTGAATGAAATATGGTGGAATATAAATCTCAGTGCCAGCGGGAACGAAGTACTTGCCGAGGCGATCGTCCTTGCGCGCCTTTCGTGTCATTAACCATCCTGGCGGATACAACCGCATCGCCTCGTCGATGATCTGGCGGGCGTAACGGAATTTCGGAAGCTCGTCCAGTTTGGAAACCTGGTTCGCGGGCATGCTGTTGAGCTCGATCGACAGATTTTCTTCGACCACCGGATTTTGTGAGAGCAGGTACCAGCTCCAGCACAAGGTGCTGGTTGTGGTTTCGTGTCCGGCCACGATCAGAGTCTTGATCTCGTTGACCAGTTGTCGATCCGCCATCGCTTTTCCCGTCTTCTGGTCACGCGCTTCCAGCAGCATGCCAAGGATGTCGGCTTCCTTCTTCTTGCGGCCGCGTCTTTGAGTTGCCAGCCCGAAGATGATCTTTTCCAAAGACCTGAACGCCTGCGCAAACTCCAGGTTGCGCGCATTTTCTTCGAACAGAATGTTGTAATGCTGGGCGACCGTTGGGTAGTCGTCGCCAAAAATCGATCTGAGCACAACCTCAAGCACCATGCCGCTGACGCCGCGCGTGACATTGATGCTGTCCCCCCGGCGAGCGGCCTCCTCCCATTTTTTGAGCAAGCCGACGTTGGCATCTGTGATGGTCGTGCACAGTGCCTCAATCGCCGCGCGATGAAACGCGGGCTGAATCATCCGCCGCTGAGACCTCCAGAATTCTCCTTCGCTCGTCATCAGGCCGTTGCCGAGCAGCAGCGCGACGCGTTTGATGGTCTGACCTTTGGTGTAGTTTTGCCAGTTCCCGCGCAGCACGTGCTCAGCGTGCTCGGGCTCGCGCGTCACGTAGACGCTGGCGCCGTAGATACTGGCTTTATAGATATCGCCGAAGCGATCGAACTGTTCGCTCATCCAGCGCAGCAGATCTTGAGACGAATCGTACTTCTCGGCCGGTCCCGATGGGATCCGCCCGCGGACGGCAATCTCTGGCGTGGATGCGGCCTCGGCTGACACCACACTATTTCTATCCTGAACCGGATCGCGCTCAGGTGAAATCTGGCCCACGCAGCACATTTTTGCCTGCGATCGCGTGATAGCCCGTCGTACATCGGCACCATATTTGACCTAAACCGAGGTGTCCGCGGTGCAGATTATCGGACCTCTGATGACCTGCTGACGGACGATGGCCGCGCAGGTCCGACTACTACATGAAACATGCCCGGAGAGATTCTTGCTCCGCCGCAAGAGAGTCATAAAGGTGCGCAACGAGACCATCGCCATCCACGGTGGCTACGAAGTCGATCCGACGACTAAATCCGTCGCCGTGCCCATTTACCAGACGGTCTCGTACGCGTTCGACAGCGCCGAGCACGGCGCGGCGCTGTTCAATCTCGAAGTTGAAGGAAACCGCTACAGCCGAATCAGCAACCCGACGTGCGACGTGCTCGAGCGGCGCGTAGCCGCACTCGAGGGCGGCGTTGGCGCACTGAGCGTCGCCAGCGGACAGGCCGCGCTGCACTTTGCCGTCCTGAACCTTACCAGCGGCGGCACGAATATCGTCTCCGTCCCGCAACTCTACGGAACCACCCACACACTTTTTGCGCACGTAATGCCTCAGCTCGGCGTTAGCGTTCGCTTTGCGGAAAGCGATCACCCGGCTGCGATGGAGAAACTTATCGATCGCGATACCCGTGCATTGTTCTGCGAGAGCGTGGGAAATCCCGCCGGCAATATTTGCGACCTCGAAGCGATGGCGACCGTAGCTCACAAGCATGGTGTTCCATTGCTCGTCGACAACACTGTGGCCACGCCGATCCTGCTGCGCCCGTTCGAGTACGGCGCCGATATTGTCATCCACTCGCTGACCAAATTCATGGGAGGTCATGGAACCACGATGGGCGGGATCATCGTGGACAGCGGCAACTTCCCGTGGCGAAAGCATGCCGCTCGCTTCCCGATGTTCACCGTACCGGATGCTTCTTACCACGAGCTGGTTTACACCGATCACTTCGGCCAAAGCGCATACATCGCGCGCTGCCGCACCACGTTTCAGCGGACGATGGGCTCGGTGCTGTCGCCGCTGAGCGCGTTTTTATTGCTTCAGGGAATTGAGACAGTCGCGCTTAGAATCGATCGACACGTCGAAAATGGACGGCGAGTGGCCGAGTTCCTGCGCAAAGACAAGCGGGTCGAGTGGGTCAACTATGTCGGCTTCGACGACAACCCGTATCACGAGCTGGCCGGGAAATATTTGGGCGGGCGGGCGTGTTCGCTGATGACCTTCGGGGTTCGCGGCGGTTACCGCGCCGCGGCAAAATTCTACGACGCGCTAAGACTGGTCAAGCGTTTGGTTAATTTGGGCGACGCCAAATCGCTGGCTTGTCATCCGGCTTCAACGACACATCGACAGATGTCCGCCGAGGAGCGGCGCAACGCGGGCGTCACGCCGGAGATGATCAGGCTCAGCGTCGGAATCGAGCACGTTGACGACATCACCGCCGATCTCGATCAGGCGCTGAACAGTGCGAAGTAGCTTGGGCAATCTGCGGGAACGATCATGATCAAGGTACGGTCCGGGCCTTGCGGTGCGGCATTGAGGGACGTCTCGCGCGGGTTGAACCTGCGCGACAGTGCCCCGCTGGTGATCGGGCTGGTTAACAACATGCCGGACGCCGCACTTCAAGCCACGGAGCGTCAATTCTGTGATCTGCTGAGCGAAGCGTCGCCGGGTCTCTTGATCCTGGTGAGGTTTTTCTCGATACCTGATCTTCCACGCTCTGAGGCTGGCCGCGCGTACGTCAGCCGACGCTACGAAGATATCAGCGAAATGCTGGCGGACCGGCTCGATGGCCTGATCGTCACGGGAGCCGAGCCGCATGCAGCGAAGTTGTCGGACGAACCCTCCTGGTCCGCCATGACGAAAATTGTCGATTGGGCGCATGACCACACTACTTCGGCGGTGTGGTCGTGTCTTGCCGCGCACGCTGCCGTCCTTCACCTGGACGGGATAGAGCGGCGCCTGTTTCCCGAGAAGCTTTCGGGCGTGTTCGAGTGCGCGAAGTCGGCGGACCACGAGATTGTGTCCGGTAATCCGCCTCGATGGCGGGTGCCGCATTCGAGACACAACGATTTGCCGACCGATGAACTGGTCGCGAAAGACTATCGCGTCGTGTCGACCTCGCGCGAAGCGGGCGCCGACATGTTCGTCAAGGATGGAAAGAGTCTCTCCATCTATCTGCAGGGCCATCCGGAATACGACCCGGCCGCATTGTTTCGCGAGTATCGCAGGGACATCCGCGCGTTCGTCGCCCGCGAGACTGACCGCTATCCGAATATGCCGCGCGGCTATTTCAACGATGAAGCTGCGGCTGCGTTCGAGGGGTTTCGTACGCGCGCGATCCAGGATCGCAAGACGCACGTGCCGCTGAATTTTCCGGAAGCGGAAGCCCAGGTGCCGTACGACTGGCATGAGCCCGCCGTGCGATTGTACATGAACTGGCTGTCGTACCTGCTGGAACATCGGCATCCAGACAATCGCACTCGTACTTCGCGCTCCGCTGGCGCGTCACAAGCCGCCTGAAGACGGTCTTCCAGGACGCATAGCTTCGATGCCCCGCCGCAGAAAATCCATCCCGCAGCTCAAACGGCAGCGGCCGCCATCCGGCAGCGGATCCAGTCTTTATCCGCCGCCGGTCAATCGCGCGCGCCTGGATGATCTCCTCACGCGGGAGTTGATGCGCGCCAACGAGCGTCTGGCGGAAGGTCCGGTTACCCCCAGCCGGAACCTGGCAGGCTTCAGAAGCGAACTCGCCGACTTCGATTTTCGAGAGCCGCGCCCGCTGGACGAACTGTTATCCTGGACTATCGACCAGATGGAGCATGGTCTGGTCCATGTCACGCATCCGCGCTACTTCGGCTTGTTCAATCCGGCCCCCACCTTCCCCGCTCAATGCGCGGATCGGATTGCCGGAGCGTTCAATCCTCAACTCGCGACTTCGACCACCTCGCCGGTCGCGGTTGAGATCGAGGCTCACGTAATCCGTGCTATCGCCCGCCGCACCGGGTTTCCGCCGGAGGCTGCGGGTCACTTCACATCCGGCGGATCCGAGGCGAACTACACCGCGCTGCTTTGCGCGTTGACCAGGGCGACACCGGATTTTGCGATGAGGGGCGCCAGGGCCTTCGAAGGCCCTCCCGTCATTTACGTCTCGCGCGAGAGCCATCTGGCCTGGATCAAGATCGCGCATCAGGCGGGGATCGGCCGATCTGCGGTGCGTCTGGTCGCCACCGACGGATTCGGGCGGATGGAGCAGGGCGCCTTGAAGGATGCGATCGTCGGCGATCGCCGCGGTGGCTGCGTGCCTGTGATGATCGCCGCCACCGCCGGCACCACCAACGCCGGAATGATCGATCCACTGTGGGCGTGCGCCGAACTCGCCCGATCGAACAACCTCTGGTACCACGTCGATGCGGCCTGGGGCGGTGCCGTTATCGCTTCCGATCGGCTACGACCGGTCCTCAACGGTATCGAGCGCGCGGATTCCGTCACGATCGACGCGCACAAGTGGTTTGCGACGACGATGGGATGCGGCATGTTCATCACGCGGCATCCGCACCTTCTGTCGCGCACATTCCAGGTCGCGACCAGCTTTATGCCTTCCAACCACGCCGGCATCGACCCGTACGTCAACTCGGTTCAGTGGTCACGTCGATTCCTGGGACTTCGAATGTTCCTGTCGCTCGCTGCGGCCGGATGGGCCGGCTATGGCGCGCACGTCGAGCGATCTGTCGCCCTCGCTGAGATGCTGAAAGACGAGCTGTCGCGGCGAGGATGGGAGATTGTCAACTCGTCACCGCTCGCGGTGTTGTGCATCAAGCCCCCAGCCGGTTTTGGCGATGTCCGCTCGATCGTGGCGCGAGTACTGGCGTCAGGCCGGGCGTGGATCGCGGTTGCATCGTTCGAAGGAAGCGACGTGATCCGGGCATGTGTGACGCAAGGTGAGACGACGCCGGAGGACGTTCTGGAACTTGTGCATACCTTGATCCAGGCCGACGAAACGGAGACCAGCAGCAGGCGCGCTTGAGACACTTCCTTTCGGGGCCGTTACGCGCGGGTTCGTTTCAAAAACTCCGGGAGTCGGATCCGGCGGCAGCAGCCGCGCTGAACGCAAAATCGGCTTGATCCCGTCTTTGACGGACTGCGGCAGCGCCGCCTTCAGGAATCTAAAGAGCGGGCCGCGCTCCAGCTGTATCGTGTTCGTTGGCGCGTCGTTGAACTCCGGCCGATGCGATCCCACCAAATGGTTCGTCAAGTGCGAGGAAAGGATCTCCGCTCGACGGTTCTTCACTGCAACATAAGTCTGCCGGTCAACCGCCGTCGCGGGCATGTCCGGGTTCTCGACCCGCAGCATGGACGTGAACCCCGCGTCGGCGATCAGGTTGCAAAGCGACGGATGCGTAAACCAGAAACTCTCGTCGTTATCGATCGAAGCCCACAGGTCTTCGTACTTCTCCTTCCGGGCTGCGCCTTCTTCGTGCTCGCGGTATCGCAGACCCGAGTAAGTGCGGCCCCCGTCGCTGACACTCACCCGAGGGCTAAGTGCAATCTGGGTATCGATCACGACCAGGCGATCGCAAATCTCGTACATGCGCCGCACCAGCTCGAAGACGTCGGGGATATCGAGGTGGTAGAGGATGCCGGAACAGATAACGATGTCGAAGGCGCCCAGCTTCTCGCGACTTAGATTGCGGACGTCATCGTGGATGAATGTGATGTTCTTGAGGCCGAGTTGTTGCTGCGCGTAGCAAGCCTTGACGATGTTTGATTCGCGAACCTCGACCCCTACGACGGTCGCACCCTGCATCGCGAACTCGATTCCGTAGTGTCCTTCGAGACACGCCAGGTCGAGTACGCGGGCCTCCGAGAGCGGCTTGCCGAGCAGGTCTGCTGCGACTTGGACAATCCGGCGCAGTCGCCAATCGGCGGCCGGTTGCATAGTCGAACGCCCGTGGCCGAGGTCGATCGCCATCGCGGTCCATTCACCGTGTTCGGCGACGATTTTTTCGTACTCCGGGGTAATTTCACGTGACCGCGACGGTGTGCCGCTCGCAGCTGATCGCGCAGGTTCGAATCTGGAATTCATCGGTGGCATGTATTCATCTCCGACCGTCAACGCGGAACGAAGACTTCGATGAAATTCACAATACGGCCGTCGCGCACATCGATCAGATCGATCAACTCGGTCAGTACCGTTGCCCCCGTGTTCCGCGGACGGATATTGGCCCGCCAATGAACCTTGACGTGGGCATCGCCGATATCCATCGTGCAAATGTTGAGATCGGCGAGCTTGAATGTCTTGATCATGAAAGCCAGCAGTGGTCGAAATTCGTCGATGCCGACCGCCTCGATCGTGACCGGATTGGCTTCGCTGGCGCTGGCGATTCGGAACACGGCATCGGGTGAAAACGCTCGACAGACGGCATTCAAGTCGCCGCTCAATCTGGCGGCATAAAGTTCTCGGAGCAGGCGGTCGATCTGAGTCCGGCCCACCTTACGTCGATCGCGAGAACGATTGCCTTTGATCTCCCCGCCCAAACAGAGATGAAAGTTCGTCACGTCAGACTCGCCAATTTTGTGACCAGCAGGCTGATTGTGGAAATCGACCGAAAATTCGCGAGCGTCAGTTCGTTGACCGGTATCTCGATGTTGAACTCGTCTTCGACCAGCAGCACCAGCCTGACCGCATCCAGCGACGTCATGCCCGCTTCGGCGAGACTGTCATTCGAAGAAACCGGCCTCGTAATCGAGCGCTCGCGGACCATCTGCTGAACCACTGCGATGATCCGCTCGCCAGCGGAGATGCTGCTGTTGTCCATAATTCTCGCTGATTTCAATTTTCGGCCGCCGCACAGGGGGACGGTCCGTGAAGGATTCTTGTGCCGAATCCTCGATCAAGACTGTGCATTCGCACCGGCGATGCCCGGACCGGGGTGCATATGACCGACGGGCACGCGGCGACGCGCTAGCGCAAGAACAGGCCATTTTTCAAAGGCTTTTTCATCGCCTCTCAATCTCGCGCGGGGTTTAGCGGCGAAATTGGCCAATAAGGTTAATTTTTGCTTTGAGCGGTTGCTCCACGTTGCTTGGATAGGGCGAGGAAGCTGCGCTCTTGAATCAACCGGAACGATCGATAGGCAACGGACAGGGAATCGCCGCACCTGCCCCACAGACGGAGTCCGATCTCCGATGTTTGGGCGAAGTGGCGGGCGATCTCAACGCGCGCATTGAGGCTGCTGCTGCCGTAGCGCTCAAGAGCGCAGACGCAGTTGACCGCGAAGCACGTTTCCCGATCGAGGCGATCCAGTCTGCGCAAACGCAACGCTTGCTCGGCATGATTGTTCCGGCCGATCTGGGCGGCGGCAGTGCCAGCATCTCCGATATGGTCGATGCGTGTTACATCCTCGCGCGGGGTTGCGCCTCGGCCGGGATGATCTTTGCGATGCACCAGATAATGGTCGCGATTCTGTTGCGACACGCCGCCAACAGCCCATGGCACAGACGCATGCTGCGCCGGCTCGCAATCGAACAGCTGCTGGTCGCGTCGTCCACGACCGAGGGCGCCGGTGGCGGCGACCTGCGCCGGAGCGTATGCGCGTTGGAGCAGACCGGTTCGCGCATTGCGCTGACCAAGAGCGCGACCGTGATCTCCTACGGCCAGCAGGCCGATGTCATTCTGACCACCGCACGCCGATCCGCCGTTGCCGCCCCGAGCGACCAGATCATCGTCGCGTTAATGAAGCAGGACTATCAGCTCGAGCCCATTATGAACTGGGACACGCTGGGCATGCGCGGCACGTGCAGCTCCGGCTTCAAGCTCACGGGCGTCGGCGAAACCGGTCAGGTAGTACCGGATGCCTACGAGAAGATTCAATCGCAAACGATGATGCCCGTCGCGCACCTGACTTGGGCCGCAGTGTGGGCCGGGCTTGCTGCCTCAGCGGTGGAACGTGCGCGGCGATGCGTCCGCACTGCAGTTCGCAACGGAACCGGACAGCTTGCGCCCGGTGCGCCCCATCTCACGCGGGCAACCATGTCGCTTCGCGCGCTGAGGGGAACTGTGGCTTCGGCTCTTCAGAGATTTGAGGCGGCCGCGGCCACGGAAAGCGAACTTGATTCACTCGAGTTCCAAACCGCGATGAACCTGCTCAAGGTGAACGCCTCTGAAATGGCGACTTCGACCGTGATGAGTGCGATGCAGGCGTGCGGACTCTCGGGCTATCGAAACGACGGTGAGTTCTCAGTGTCGCGTCATCTGCGCGACGTGTTGTCCGCGTCGATCATGATCAACAACGAGCGAATTTTAGCCAATGCCGCCACGCCGTCATTGCTGATCGAGGTTCCTCGCACACTGCGGGACTAGGCTCGTGGTGACCAGCGTTTCAAATCGATCGCTGCCAAGGACTGTTGCAAGGGGAAAAGAAAAAGTGCTCATCGCTCCGCTAGTCGAAGACGACCTCGATTCAATAACCCAGGCTCTGCTGGTGCCGAGCCCGGTCGGCGGTGTTTATGCGCGAACAGGACTCTTCGAGCGAGCGATCGAAGGGCTGTCGTCTTTCATCAGTCGTCATCGCGAACCTGAAACGCAAGTTCTGAGGTTTCCGCCGGTCATGAGCCGAGTCGAGCTGGAAAGGTCAGGCTACCTGCACAGTTTTCCGCATTTGCTCGGCGGCGTCAGTTGCTTGAAAGGAGATGAGGCCGCCATCCGCGCCGCGGTGAAACAACCGGATTGGGTCGATGAACTAGCGCCGACCGAGCTCGTGCTTTCGCCGGCCGCTTGTTACCCGGTGTATCCGATGGCTGCGGCCGCGGGTCCAATTCCGGCAAAAGGCTTGATATTCGACGTAGCGTCAGACTGTTTCCGTCACGAATCCACCCACGAGGTCGGGCGGTTCCAAACCTTCCAAATGCGGGAGTTCGTTTGCCTGGGAACACCTGAACAGGTCATCGATTTTCGAACTCGATGGATATTCCTGGCTCAGCGCATGGCGAAGCTGCTCGGGCTCAAACATGAGCTCGCGCCGGCAAGCGATCCGTTCTTCGGCAGAGCCGGCAGGTTGGCTGCGATGAGCCAGCTGGAACAATCGTTGAAGTTTGAGCTGCTGATTCCGATCCGTTCCGAAGAGGAACCAACTGCGTGCATGAGCTTCAATTGTCACCGCGACCACTTCAGTACGGTTTGGCATCTGGTGACCGCGAATGGCGACCAGGCTCATACGGGTTGCGTGGCGTTCGGCCTGGATCGGCTCGCGCTGGCGATGTTCAGGACGCATGGTCTTGATTTGACAAAATGGCCCGCGATAGTTCGCGAGAATTTGTCGATCTGATGTCGCGGAGTGGAGTTAGCGGGGCCAAAGTGATGCGCCGGAAGTTCTATACGATTCTGCGCGAGAACACCAAATCTCTCGCGATCGTGCCGGAAGATTCGCCGATGATCGCGCTCCAGCCGGCCGGAGAAAGACCACCTTTCTTCATCGTCGACTCCTATCCGTATTTTATCGACGTCATCCAGCTCACCGGGACCGATCAACCGGTCTTGAGCCTTATCGGTTACGAAGACACGCAATCGGAAAGCTACACAATTGCCGAAGAAGCCGAAGCGCATATCAAGACGATACTGGCGAATCAGACGCGCGGACCTTACATGCTCGGCGGTTGCAGCGCGTCGGGCATCGTCGCCTACGAGATCGCTCAGCGGCTGAAGACCTCGGGACGCGAAGTGGGTCTGCTGGTGCTGTTTGACACACCGAACCCCTACTACATGCGGGAATATTCCGATTTCTGGATGAGCGTCACTTCCTACCGAACCGATCTGAGCCAACTGCGCTGGAGCGAAATCCCGGCATGGGCGGCGGAGAAGGTCCGCGGACTGAAGGATCGCAAACCCAGTTGGCTGCCGTGGGCGACCAACGGGGCCAATCGCACGCGCGCTCTTATCGACGAGATGGGAACCTCACCGATACGCCTCACCGCCGCGCGGAAGTATCGCCCCGCGCCGTATTCGGGAAGGTTTCTGCTAGTCAAACGCGAGCGGCATCTTGTCGGCCGCTATCGCGATCTAAATTTCGGCTGGGGCGGTGTCGTCAGAAATCAGATCGAGATCTGTAGAGTCAACTCGGTCGATCACCTGGAAATTTTCAAACCCGAACTCGATCGCGCGCTCGTTGCGCAGACACTTCGCAAGAGTATCGATCAAGTCGTCGGCGGCTCACTCGGTTATCTGTCCCACGGCGCGGACTGACAGGGCAAGATGTCGGACAACGGAAAAGTGTCGGTCGAGACTCCCGACTGGAGCCGCGAGCGTTGCCGCGAGATCTGGGACCCGGCGCGCCGCTTGTTGCGATCGATCAGATGCTACCAGAAGGCATCGAAACGAGTCGTGCCCTGGCGATGGCTGAACAAATACTGGGTCCTCGAGCATCGTTTCTGGAGCGTCGTGACCGGAGCCGATATCCCGCTTAATTGCCAAATCGGCGGCGGCATGTTGCTGATGCATCCAAATGGCGTGGTCATTTTCCCGGGCTCAGTCATTGGCCCCAATTGTCTGGTCTTTCAGCAAGTGACGATTGGCACTGGAGGACCCCACCCCGGCGCGCCAGTGGTCGGAGCAGACGTGAGCATCGGGGCCGGCGCCAAGATTCTCGGCGGCGTGAAGATTGGGGACCATGCCCGTATCGGCGCCAACGCCGTCGTGTTGCAGGACGTGCCCAGCAACGCGACCGCGGTTGGCGTTCCCGCGACTATCGTAGCCGTCGGCCAGCATTACCAATTGGCCGCCGACTAGTTTCCGTCCTTACGCGCTAAGACGCGAGGCATCCGAGGGAGACCGCGCCGCGCGGGCGTAGATTTCCAGGATACGATCGATCTTTCTCTCCCAATCGAACTCCTCGAGCACTCGCGATCTGCCGGCCTTGCCGAGTTTGCGTCGAAGCGCCGGCGATTGCGCCAGCTCGACCATCGCGCCGGCTATCCCTTCTATGAAACTTTCACGTCCGCCAGGTTCAATCAGGAGTCCGCTGTTTTCATCGAGGTAGTCAGCGGGACCGCCCCATTTCGTCGCAATCACGGGTAGTCCCATTGCCATCGCCTCGAGCACCACCGCGCCACCGCATTCGTAGAGGCTCGGCAGCACGAGCGCATCGAAACCGGCAAGCAGTTTTGCGCACTGATCCTGGGGAACAAATCCGTGGAATTTGACATGCTCTCCGAGCGCCAGCTCCGCGGCGAGACTTTCGAGTTGCGGCCGTATCGCGCCGTCGCCGACAATGTGCAGTTCGAGGTCGTGGCGGCGAAGCGCTCTCGCCGTCGTCTCCAGCAGCAGGTCAACGCCCTTCCATTCGATCAGCCGCCCGACAAACGCGAACTTCGGTCGTGGCGATCGCGGCTGAATCCCGGCGGTTTCCGCGGGCCTGAACAGATTCAGGTCGACGCCGTTTTCTGTCATCTCAACAACTTCGCCCGCGAGACCGCTTGGTAGCGCCCGACGCGTTCGCTCGTTAGCGACCAGCAGAACCGCCGCCTTGCGCTTTCCCGGCATCAAGCTGTTGAGCCGGTCAGCAGCGAATCGACCGGTCCACATCAGACTCCGCTCCACGCGACCCTGCGCCGCGGCGAATGCCGGAGGGTAATTCATCCCGCCATTCATCGGGCCGATCACAACCGGCGCGCCGACACCGTACATCAGAGACGGCTGCCGCGGTGAGACCGGAATAGGTTCGTGGACGACGTCGATACCGTGCTGGACGACTAGCTCGCGAACGACCTTTCGCTGCATCCAGCTCGTACAGATCCCGATGGCCCAACCGAGCGTGATGTCGGTGACGCGTTTCGGCAGGGGCCCGCTCATTCGATGCATCACCCGTTGCGCAAACAGATCCGGAACGAATCGCATCTGCTCGACTTCGTCAGGAAGTATCGCGGTCAGCTCGCGCTGCGTCCGTTCGTGCGCGACGAGCCACGCTGGTATCCCGCGCTTGCGCAAAAGCCGGAAGTAGTGCCAGGGCAGAATTGCTTCGCCACCGAAGCGGGTGGAAGAATTCGTCGCGACGACTACAACTTTCATCTGGCTGACAGCTCGTTCCAACGCTAGCATCGGCGGCGGATGCTGGCAGGCGCATTGGAGCGTGAAATCCTGCGGACGACGATAAATTTAGCGACGACTTCGACCCGCCCTCGGAGCAATTTCTCCGACTTTGCCAATCTGCATTGCCGAGGCACGAGGCACCCTGTTGTTTCGTCGCACGCTGTCTTCTCGCCCTCGTAATTCAATTGAATTGCAGACGACCACAATCGTTCAGGACGTGGTTGCATTGATTACGAAGCATCAAAACAAAACACAGGCTATTTTCTTCTGTGGAATAAAATTGCATGGTTCATTCGCCAATGATTGACACTGATCGCTCCGATCAGTTTACTGCCTCACGTTGCTGGAGGGGTGCGGTGAGCGTGGATTTTTTTGTTGATAGAGTTGGGCAGGTGGCTTCGCGCCAGGGTTTAGTCTTCGACTGCTTCTTCCCCGTCCCGCTTTGCTCTTCAGGATCCTCTTCGGACCGGGAATCGCGACTTCGAGGAACGTCTCAGCCGGCATTTGTGCAGTTAGCTCCGAGTAACACTTAGTAACATAACCCACTCAACTTGTTGAGATTGGGATCGGCCGTTGGTGTCGCGGTGGATGGTCTCGGGGGAGATTGGTGCGCAGGTCGAAAGCAGCAGAACTGTTTGCGTCATTTTTTGCATTGCTTCTGATCGCATTCTTTGCGGCTGTCGCAGCAGCGTGGGCGAATGAATCGGGGGCATTGTCCGATGCCAGCACGCGTGTTGGATCGCCTGCTATGCAGGTGTCTCTGCTGTATCCATCCGACGGAATTCTTGTTCCAGGCCAGCAGCAGGTCGTCAGGCTCGGCGTCACCGTCGCGCCGTCGTCTGGCATTTCGCCGCGCTCATACAAACTGCTGCTGAAGATGCGAGGACCCAAAGGACGTACCGTCATCTATCGGTATTTCTCTCTTGCCGGCTCCGATTCCGTTGTAACGCTGAACGTCCGCCAACTCTTGCCGGCGACCTACAACCTGATGGCGAAATCAGCGCCCGGTGGAAATCCGATGACCGTGTTGGCGCAGTTTCAGATCGACAAGAAGGCGGGGCCGGTTCCGACCCCAACTGCCACCGCATCTGCAACTGCAACGCCGACCGCGACTCCTCGGCCAACGCCAACCTCGTCCCAGACCGCGACGGTGACGGCGACCTCGACTCGCACATCAACCGCCGCTCCAACTGCAACGCCGACTCGGACTGCCACAGCAACCGCATCGGCGACGCATACTGCAACCTCAGCCGCGACCTCGACGGCAACCGTGACTATAACTCCGACGGCCGCCGCGACTCCGACCGCGACCTCGACAACCACTGCGACTGTAGCGGCAACCACGGCGCCGACCGGGACTGCGACCGCCACGGCGACGGTGACCGCGACCGCTACCAAGACGGCCACGGCGACCGTCACTTCGACGCAAACCTTGGCGCCGACTGCGACGGCAACTGCGGCGGCACTCGCGGTCGTCAAAGTCACTCCGTGTACGACGTCTGCGGCGAATCAGAATCTAAACTGCCTCGTCACTTACACGGCCGGCGACGCCCTCGTGCTGAACGTGAGCCTTGGCACCGGAAGCATCACCAATTTTACTCCGCAGTCGGTGAGTGACGGCGTCAATACGTGGGTTGCCGACAACATCGCTGCGAGCGGAGGCGCCTGTCAGATCGACAACAACAACGGGAATTCGACGTGTTTCTATCATACCAACGGCATCGCCGGGACTTCCGCGACTCTGACGGTGGTCCGTCCCTCCGGCGCTGCAGTTGGCTATGCGGCCGCCTATATATATGAGGTGAGCGGCGGACCCCTGACTGAAGCGGTAGGTGCCGGCCAGGGTTATTCCACCAATGCGTTCTCGCGAACCGTCGATACCCCATCCGCCAGCGTGTCATCAGGCTCGGCGGACATTGCATTCGGTTCCGCCGCCGGCTACTTCGCCCCGGCCACGAGCATATCGTCTGGACCGATCAACGGTTACACGGGTCAAGCGCTCCTCAACGCCGGCGCCACAGCAGGTTCAAATACGAATCTGTTGAGCGGATACCTGATACAGAGCGGCCTGCCCTCGACTGAGACCGGGTGGACGACGAACAACTCGACGACGTGGGCGAGTGCGTTGATAGCGTACCGGCCTGGGGTGGGAGAGCCGACGTTTACGCCGACCTCGACACCGAGCTCTGGCGCGAGCGCGACTCCGACGCCTACGGCCAGTAGCGGGGCCGGGAGTCCGACGCCGACTGTGACTGCGACTGCGACCAGGAGTGCGGCGCCGACTGCTACGCCGAGCGGGAGCGGGACGCCGGGAGCGGCGCAGGTGAGTTCGGCGGTGCAGATGAGCAATGCGCCGCGAATCGGCGTGAACATGGACGAGCAGAGCCAGTACGACGCGCGCGCCTATCTGCAGAACTACCTGGATAACCCGGGCTTCGAGCAGGCGATGGTGGGACACGTGATCGTGGTCGGCGCCAGCCCGTCGGCGGCCGGCTTCAGCGATATCAACGATCCTTACGACGCGGTTGCCACCGGCTTCTGGAACGGGGTGACGGCTTCGGTCCGAACCGGTCCATCGGCGGGCGCGACGTTCAAGGTCGCCGGCTACACCGCCGGCGGCAGTTATACCTGCAGCGGCGGATGCCCGGCGCTGGTGGCGGGCGACCTTATCGGCGAGACCGAGAGCAACCCCGCCATTGGCTTCAATCCCGGCGCCTGGCTGCCGGGCTACTGGAGCATCCTGAACTCCGACAGCGGGGTGACGCTGACGACCGCGCAGCACTACGACGGCGCTTCATCGGTGTCGTTCGACGTGCACGACGGCAATGCGCATGCGATCGACTTCGGCGGCGACAGCTCGGTGTCCTCGGTCGGCACCTGCTCGAGCAACCCGGCAACGTTGTGCTCGAGCAACGCCGACTGCGGCGCCGGCACCTGCCAGAAGTCGCCGACCTATCCGTACCATCCGTTTACCGGGCCGATGACGATGTCAGTATACGCGCTGGCCGCGGGCACCAGCGGAACACCGACGGTGACGTTGCAGGCGTCGCGCGAGGGCAGTTCATGGGGCTCAATCAGCCATACTTTCGATCTGACCCAGGACGGCAACTGGCATCAGTACGTCTACAACTTCAGCGGTCCCGACCAAGCCTCTGACACCGGCATCTGGTTCTTCACCGCTACCGCGCAGAGCGGCGCGGCGACCGGCGCGAAAATCTACGTCGACGATGCGTTCATGGGCCCGGCCACCGGCGGTGCAGGCGGCTTCCGCAGCGAAGTAGTGAGCACCTTGAAGACGCTCAACCCGGGCACGCTGCGCTATATGTACCCGCCCGGACTGTCGCAGACCGACGCCTACTTCGAGGGCAACGATTATCAGAAGGGACCGCCAAACGATTACTCGGTCGGCGCCAACATCATGTGGATCTACAGTCTCAAGGATATGTATGCGCTGGCCGGTGCGATCCAGGCCAACCCGTGGGTCTCGATCCCCGACGTGTTCAGCGACACCGATGTCAGCTCGTTCGCCGCCAACCTGTGCAGCGCCTTTGCCGCCAACGGCTTCAGCCAGGCGTTCGTCGAGCAGAGCAACGAGGACTGGGTGACGACCTCGCATTCGGCCGGCGGCAGCCATACCTCTCAATACGGCGCGATGGCCAACCGCAACTTCGGGCTGATTAACAGCTACATGACCGCCAACTGTCCGTCATACGCGGGCGCGGTGAAGTTCGTGGTCAACGGCCAGGAAGCCAATAACGGCGTGCTGCAGAACACCAGCGCCCAGATTCCGTTCAACAATCCGCAGTACGGCGCCGACATCGCCGACTATGCGCCGAGCGAAGCCGAGCAGCCCACCGGCGAGACGATGGCGCAGTACGCGGCGCTGGGCTTTGCCAATTCGCTGCAGCAGTTCATGCCCAATGCGCCCGGCGAGTTCGGCGGCGTGGTCCCGGGCAATCTCAACGAGTTGTGCGGCGGCAGCCCGGCGGGATGCCAGCAGTTCATGGCGGCGTACGAGAACGGCTCGAGCAATCAATGCGGCACTGCCACTCCAGTCGAGGCGTGGGAGATGTCGGCGGGATGGATGGCGGCGGGCTACAACGCGCAGAACTGGATCCTCGGCTTCCTTGCCGGCAGCAGCGGACCCAATGCGGGAGTGTTGTCGCCGATGCCGGCGCAGCAGACCTTCAACCTGGCCGAGGGCGAATACACCACGCCCAACAACGCCTGCGCCAGCGGCCACGGGACCGACTCGGCGCTCTGGGGCATCGTGCACGACTTCGACGCGTCGTTCGGACCAAGCTTCCCGCATCTGCGTCCGATTGGCTGGGCGCAGGCGCTGCTCAACCGTGCGATCGGCGGCGAGTATCACATGCTCGATACTTCGCAATGGGCCGGAGTCTACGGCGCTGCGTTCAACAACAATGGTTCGTGGAGCGCTATCCTGAGCAACTCCAACAGCACCAGTGTCAGCTTCCAGGTCACCTTCCCGGCCGGCGGCACGCTGCCGGCCAAAGCTGAGACGGTGCTCTACACCAGCGGCCTTGCCGACAACGACGAGAACAGCAATTCGGTCACCATCGGCGCTCTCCCCGGCGCTATCTCCGTCACCGCCAACACCATCACTCTCACTCTCCCCCCTTTCAGCGCCGTCGCGCTCCTCCCCACTTCCGCTCCCTGACGCGGACATTTGACGACCTGAGCGTCATCGGCGCCGATAGAACGAATGGGCGTCAATACGCTCACCTGTGAGTTGATTAATCCTACAAACGGTAGGGCGACGATGCGACAGTGAGTTGCACAAACGCCACACTTTGATGGATTCATCTCACTTTCGGTCACATCAGCAAACCCCGCTCTGTCCGTCGCTACTCGACGTAGGGAAGTATAACTAAGCGTAGTTCAATGGCACATCGCTTGCTCATTGCCCGCCACCGGTTGAGTGCATCCTCCGGAGCGCGCGAGTCCGCCGCTCGGTTTCGTGCACTGCCGGAACGGGGAGGGTGGCTCGGGTGCACGGAACGAAGGCAGCATATCTATTTGCGTGTTATCTCGCCGCAATCCTGATTGCTGTCCTTGGAGTTTCCGGACTTTCTTCAACCGGCGCAGCGTTCGCTCAAGTCCCGGCGGCCGCACTCGCCGCCAAACGGAAGAAAATCGCACACCCGACCGTCAAGCTCGCAGTCGTCTATCCGTCCAACCGAATACTTGCGATTGGGCAACCGCAGATAGTTCAGGTCGGCGTCACCGTGCAGCCGCCGTCGGGTACTCCAATCAGCGGTTATCAGTTGATGCTCAAAATGCGCAAGACCAACGGGTCCACTGCGCTCTCCAGTTCCGTCGCCTTATCTCAACCCTATTCAGTCGTGACGATGAACGCGCAGGACCTCGAACCGGCGAAATACGACCTCAGCGCGCAATTGAACTACCAGGGGAAGATCATTCCAGCGCCGCACACTTATCGAATAATAAAGCACTCCCTACCGGGAGGATTGCCGACTGCAACACCAACCTCAACTCCAACCAACACCGCGACTCCGACCGCAACAGCGTCGGCGACATCTACCGCAGCAGAGACCGACACTCCGACTGCGACAGCTACGGCGACCCATAGTGCGACCGCAACCTCGACGGTGACCGCGACTGCAACGGCAACGGTGACCGCGACCAGTACTACTACGGCGACGCCGACCGCGACTGCGACATCCACCGCGACTACGACACCGACGGACGATCCGTCGGCAACGCCAACAGCAACGGCGACTACGACCGAGACTCCAACCGCAACGGCGACTGAGACATCGACGCCGACTGCGACCGTAACGGCCACCGCGACCGACACTCAGACGGCAACAGCGACCGCAACGGCTACGCCGACCCATACTGCGACCGCAACCTCGACCCGACCGCGACTGCCACATCCACTGCGACTACGACACCGACGGACGATCCGTCGGCAACGCCAACAGCAACGGCGACTACGACCGAGACTCCAACCGCAACGGCGACTGAGACATCAACGCCGACTGCGACCGTAACGGCCACCGCGACCGACACTCAAACGGCAACAGCGACCGCAACGGCTACGCCGACCCATACTGCGACCGCAACCTCGACGCCGACCGCGACTGCCACATCCACTGCGACTACGACACCGACGGACGATCCGTCGGCAACGCCAACAGCAACGGCGACTACGACCGAGAGTCCAACGGCAACGGCGACTGAGACATCAACGCCGACTGCGACCGTAACGGCCACCGCGACCGACACTCAGACGGCAACAGCGACCGCAACGGCTACGCCGACTACGACGCCGACCGAGACCTCAACGTCGACTGCGACTGCTACGCCAACAGCGACTGCAACCATGACCGCCACTCAAACGGCGACCGCGACCCATACTCCGACGGCGACGGCAACCGTCACCCAGACTGCGACCTTAACCGCCACTGCAACTGCGACATCGACTCGGACTGCCGCGGCCACAGCGACTCAGACTGCGACCTCGACCCACACTGCGACGGCGACGCCTAGCGCGACAGTCACCGCAACGGCCACCGCTACTCGGACCGCCACTGCAACTGCGACATCGACTCGCACCGCCACGGCCACAGCGACTCAGACTGCGACCGCGACCCACACTCCGACGGTGACGCCTAGCGCGACCGTCACCGCAACGGCCACCGCCACTCGGACCGCCACTGCAACTGCGACATCGACTCGCACTGCCACGGCCACAGCGACTCAGACTGCGACCTCGACCGCAACTGCCACGGCGACGCCTAGCGCGACCGTCACCGCAACGGCCACCGCCACTCGGACCGCCACTGCAACTGCGACATCGACTCGCACCGCCACGGCCACAGCGACTCAGACTGCGACCTCGACCCACACTCCGACGGTGACGCCTAGCGCGACCGTCACCGCAACGGCCACCGCCACTCGGACCGCCACTGCAACTGCGACATCGACTCGCACTGCCACGGCCACAGCGACTCAGACTGCGACCTCGACCGCGACCGCGACGGTGACGGCGACCTCGACTCGCACATCAACCGCCACTCCAACTGCAACGCCGACTCGGACTGCCACAGCGACCGCATCGGCGACTCATACTGCAACCTCAACCGCGACCATGACGGCAACCGTCACTATAACGCCGACGGCCACCGCGACTCCGACCGCGACCTCGACAGCCACTGCGACTGTAACGGCAACCACGACGCCGACCGGGACTGCGACCGCCACGGCGACGGTGACCGCAACCGCCACCATGACGGCCACGGCGACCGTCACTTCGACGCAAACCTCGGCGCCGACCGCGACGCCAACTGCGGCGGCCTTCTCGGTGGTGAAGGTCACGTCATGTTCCACGAGTACCGGCGGCACAGATTTGAAGTGCCCGATAACTTACACGGCCGGCAACTCGCTGGTGCTGAACGTGAGCCTGGGTACCGGGAGTACAACCTACTACGCCCCGCAATCCGTCAGTGACGGCGTCAATACGTGGGTTGCCGACAATGTCGCCGGGAGCGCATGCCAGACGGATAACAACAACGGGAATTCGACGTGCTTCTATCATACCAACGGCATCGCCGGTACTTCGGCGACTGTCACGGTAGCCCGTCCGGTCAACGCGCCGTTTGGTTACCTCGCGGCCTATATATATGAGGTGAGCGGCGGCGCGCTCAGCGAAGACGGGGGCTCTGCTCAGGGCTACTCGACCAATCCCTTCGCGGCGACTGTGAATACGCCGTCGTTCGGGACGTCTTCGGAACCGAACGATATTGTCTTTGGCTCCGCGGCTGCATACTTCGGCGCAGCTCCAAACCTGATGAACGGGCCGATCAACGGTTACGCGGGACAGCCGCTGCTGAATGCCGGCGGGACAGCCACCTTCAACACCACGCTGCTGAGTGGCTACGCGACACCAGGCGGTTCGTCGTCAACCTGGACCGGGTGGACGACGAACAACTCGACGACGTGGGCGAGTGCGTTGATAGCGTACCGGCCTGGGGTGGGAGAGCCGACGTTTACGCCGACCTCGACACCGAGCTCTGGCGCGAGCGCGACTCCGACGCCTACGGCCAGTAGCGGGGCCGGGAGTCCGACGCCGACTGTGACTGCGACTGCGACCAGGAGTGCGGCGCCGACTGCTACGCCGAGCGGGAGCGGGACGCCGGGAGCGGCGCAGGTGAGTTCGGCGGTGCTGATGAGCAATGCGCCGCGAATCGGCGTGAACATGGACGAGCAGAGCCAGTACGACGCGCGCGCCTATCTGCAGAACTACCTGGATAACCCGGGCTTCGAGCAGGCGATGGTGGGACACGTGATCGTGGTCGGCGCCAGCCCGTCGGCGGCCGGCTTCAGCGATATCAACGATCCTTACGACGCGGTTGCCACCGGCTTCTGGAACGGGGTGACGGCTTCGGTCCGAACCGGTCCATCGGCGGGCGCGACGTTCAAGGTCGCCGGCTACACCGCCGGCGGCAGTTATACCTGCAGCGGCGGATGCCCGGCGCTGGTGGCGGGCGACCTTATCGGCGAGACCGAGAGCAACCCCGCCATTGGCTTCAATCCCGGCGCCTGGCTGCCGGGCTACTGGAGCATCCTGAACTCCGACAGCGGGGTGACGCTGACGACCGCGCAGCACTACGACGGCGCTTCATCGGTGTCGTTCGACGTGCACGACGGCAATGCGCATGCGATCGACTTCGGCGGCGACAGCTCGGTGTCCTCGGTCGGCACCTGCTCGAGCAACCCGGCAACGTTGTGCTCGAGCAACGCCGACTGCGGCGCCGGCACCTGCCAGAAGTCGCCGACCTATCCGTACCATCCGTTTACCGGGCCGATGACGATGTCAATATACGCGCTGGCCGCGGGCACCAGCGGAACACCGACGGTGACGTTGCAGGCGTCGCGCGAGGGCAGTTCATGGGGCTCAATCAGCCATACTTTCGATCTGACCCAGGACGGCAACTGGCATCAGTACGTCTACAACTTCAGCGGCCCCGACCAAGCCTCTGACACCGGCATCTGGTTCTTCACCGCTACCGCGCAGAGCGGCGCGGCGACCGGCGCGAAAATCTACGTCGACGATGCGTTCATGGGCCCGGCCACCGGCGGTGCAGGCGGCTTCCGCAGCGAAGTAGTGAGCACCTTGAAGACGCTCAATCCGGGCACGCTGCGCTATATGTACCCGCCCGGACTGTCGCAGACCGACGCCTACTTCGAGGGCAACGATTATCAGAAGGGACCGCCAAACGATTACTCGGTCGGCGCCAACATCATGTGGATCTACAGTCTCAAGGATATGTATGCGCTGGCCGGTGCGATCCAGGCCAACCCGTGGGTCTCGATCCCCGACGTGTTCAGCGACACCGATGTCAGCTCGTTCGCCGCCAACCTGTGCAGCGCCTTTGCCGCCAACGGCTTCAGCCAGGCGTTCGTCGAGCAGAGCAACGAGGACTGGGTGACGACCTCGCATTCGGCCGGCGGCAGCCATACCTCTCAATACGGCGCGATGGCCAACCGCAACTTCGGGCTGATTAACAGCTACATGACCGCCAACTGTCCGTCATACGCGGGCGCGGTGAAGTTCGTGGTCAACGGCCAGGAAGCCAATAACGGCGTGCTGCAGAACACCAGCGCCCAGATTCCGTTCAACAATCCGCAGTACGGCGCCGACATCGCCGACTATGCGCCGAGCGAAGCCGAGCAGCCCACCGGCGAGACGATGGCGCAGTACGCGGCGCTGGGCTTTGCCAATTCGCTGCAGCAGTTCATGCCCAATGCGCCCGGCGAGTTCGGCGGCGTGGTCCCGGGCAATCTCAACGAGTTGTGCGGCGGCAGCCCGGCGGGATGCCAGCAGTTCATGGCGGCGTACGAGAACGGCTCGAGCAATCAATGCGGCACTGCCACTCCAGTCGAGGCGTGGGAGATGTCGGCGGGATGGATGGCGGCGGGCTACAACGCGCAGAACTGGATCCTCGGCTTCCTTGCCGGCAGCAGCGGACCCAATGCGGGAGTGTTGTCGCCGATGCCGGCGCAGCAGACCTTCAACCTGGCCGAGGGCGAATACACCACGCCCAACAACGCCTGCGCCAGCGGCCACGGGACCGACTCGGCGCTCTGGGGCATCGTGCACGACTTCGACGCGTCGTTCGGACCAAGCTTCCCGCATCTGCGTCCGATTGGCTGGGCGCAGGCGCTGCTCAACCGTGCGATCGGCGGCGAGTATCACATGCTCGATACTTCGCAATGGGCCGGAGTCTACGGCGCTGCGTTCAACAACAATGGTTCGTGGAGCGCTATCCTGAGCAACTCCAACAGCACCAGTGTCAGCTTCCAGGTCACCTTCCCGGCCGGCGGCACGCTGCCGGCCAAAGCTGAGACGGTGCTCTACACCAGCGGCCTTGCCGACAACGACGAGAACAGCAATTCGGTCACCATCGGCGCTCTCCCCGGCGCTATCTCCGTCACCGCCAACACCATCACTCTCACTCTCCCCCCTTTCAGCGCCGTCGCGCTCCTCCCCACTTCCGCTCCCTGACGCGGACGCGTCAGAGCTGTCCGTCAGGGCTGACAGCTTTCTTGCCGATGCGGCCGAGCACGCAATTCATGCTCGCTCATCCCCGCGTGGTTTAATTCGAGCGCGACGTCTGGCGGAGGTCCGGCAAACGCGGTTCATAAACCGTCAGAACTCAAGTAGACGTGTCTCGGCAGATCTCGCGGAAATTAGAACACTCGCTTCATTAAATCCTACATTCTGACGCAAGACCGGTGCCAATAGCAGGATCTCTTGGACAGAATGTAGGCTTGCTCGATTTGACCTGATTGGTCGAAACAGCGTGGTGAGGCAACACTGCATCTTGTCATCTATGTGAAGGTATGTTATCTTTTAACTCTTAAAGAGAAGGTATTAGATGTTTATCCAAAGTTAAAAGTTCTTCGACAGAGCGAGATAATTCACTGCTCTAGGGTTAGTCCTCACGTAGATTTTGTTATCTGGGGTGCAAATTGACGTGCCGTTTCCCGAGACCTAACTGCACCATTGTGCTTATCTTACTCTACTCTCGAAACCTTAGCTTCAATCGGCGAGTAATCCACAGGAGAATCACGAAAAGGCTGAAAAAATTACAATCTGACGCACGGAACGAACCCGGGCTAACTAAAGATTGAGGTCGTGTCTGGGCGAACAACCTCAAGATAGCTCATAGAACCAGTGAATCTAACGAAGCGAGAAGAAAATGAAAGCAAATCTCAACCGGCAACACGAAGAAGCGTTCACAACATTACGCACCAGCCTCAGTCGTTTGAATCTTCCGCTGGATATTGTCGAAGAGTTGATTGAGCGCCATATCGCCGTCTCCTTCGAGAAAGGTGCCTTGGCGTTTTGCGAGGGCAACACCGACGGTATGCTTGCCTGCATCCTGAGCGGCTACGTGAACGTATACTGCCCCGTCGGCGACGGCGATCGGACGTTGGTGCGGATGGCAGGGCCGGGCGAGATAATCGGTTATCCCGACTACCTCGATGAGAAGGGTCGATATGCACGTTTGTTCGAGGCGCAGGTTGCGACCAAATGCACGCTGGCGCTTTTCAGTCGCGACCAGGTGGTCCGCTTGCTGGCAGGACTTCAAGCGGACGCTCTGATCACGATCCTCGCGTCGCTGAACACGTTCTGGTCCGAGAACCTCCGGCATTTTGCGACGCTCTTGAATCTTCCCTTCTGGGACCGCTTGACGATCGCCTTCAGTGACCTTGCGAAGCGCGCGGGGGTGAAGGACTCCGAGGGAATCGTCCTGATACCCGAGGTAGGCCATGAAGATCTGGCCGAGATGATCGGATGCTCGCGACCGATGGTCAGCCGGCTGATCGCACAGATGGTCGAGTCGGGCCTGCTGGCGCGGCGCGGAAAGCAGTACGTCCTTCTGAAGAAGTGGAACTTTAGCGACGGCAGCCAGAAATCCAACAAGTCGGCGCGCCGATTCGAAGCCGTCTCCCAAGCCAGGCTCGCAGGATTCACCCCGTCGGGCGCCCGAAACGGCTCCGCGAACAGAGCCGCCTAGTCAACCCCGCATCGTTGGCACGCATCGCGACTCGACCGACTTGGTTGGTCGAGCCGCGATGCGGAAGCGACCGACGGCCAATCGGTCAGCGCTGTCACTTTTCCCAGCAAGTCAGAAATAGCGCGCCCCAACGACTCGGAGCGAAACCGGGTTCCGCTCCGGGTCAGATTTAACTCCGGCTCTGAGACCAGATTCACTGCTTTTTCTGCGATGCGCGTGCGGGCGCACGCACGCGCTGCCACAAATCTGACAGAAACTATCACTGGGGTTGGGCGTGCTTTCGGCGATTCAGGGGAATTTCCGTGGCGATTCGATTCAAGCAATTCCCAACTATTCGATCGGAGGTTTAGTTTGTGAAGCGAACCTGGAACGAGCACGACGAGGTGGTCCTCACCGTCAGCGAGGTTGCCGAGATATTGCGGGTTCATACCACGACGATCTATCGCCTGGTAAAGCGCGGCGAACTGCCCGGCTTCAAGATTGGGGGCAACTGGAGAGTCAATCGGGCGTCACTGAATGTATGGCTGACGGAAGCACGCCATCCGATTGGGACCCCAAGACACTAGCCGCAAGAATGCGCGATCTCTGTTGCCGCCTGCGATAATTCCTCGCTCGATTTGTCTGCAATCAAACTGCGCTGCGCCGTCGAAACTCTAGACTTTCGGCGCATCTGGAGCCTGTCCGTCGCGAATTGTTAGATCCGGCAGAGGACACTTCAGAGCTGCCAGTTTCGTCGAACTACGTTCCAATCGCGTCCGGCCGCCGCGACGGCCGCTGCGTAACGCGAGTCGATGGTGAGATCCTCGATCTTCCAGTTCGATGTGCCTGAGGAGTTCGCACTTTCGACGGAGGTTACCGTTCCTCCCCGAACCAACGAAACGTCAAATGAATTTAGCGGTATTGAGAGTCCCATTCCACGCGCCTTTACGTACGCCTCTTTGCGTGCCCAGCAGTTGAAGAATCCCGCGAGTCTCAACGATTGCGGGAGGGATTCGAGTGCCGCGATCTCGTTAACGGAGAGAACCCTTTTCGCCACCTCTTCGGAACGTACGGATTTGTCGATGAACTCGATATCAACCCCAACGTCACGATCGATTGCGACTGCAATCAGTACCAGTTCACGAGAATGAGAAAGGTTGAAACTCAACCTGCCGGTTTCCTGAGACGCCTCGAGGCCGGGTTTGCCGAACTCGTTGTACACAAACCGCAGAACAGAGGGTTTTAACTCTAGATAGTCCGCCAGGATGGAGCGCAGGATTCCGCGCCGGCCGACAAAACTTTGCCGATCGCGTTGAAAATAGAATCTCTCCGCGCGCGCGATTTCATCCGCGGAGAGTGTGCGCTCGAGCTCGTCAAGTCGTTCTGATGCAAGCTCGATACTCGCAAGCCACACGTGGAGTTCGTCGCGATTCGCTTTCACCTTACCCAACCTGGTCCAAACATATTTCAACCCGTGCGGAATTGATTGGTTCAGTAGAGCAAGTTCAACGGCAGCAATGCCAGCAGCCCTGTGTCTAGCCAAAACCTGAACCCGGAACATCGCGGCCGCGCTCGTACTGTTGATAGGGTTCAACGATGCGGCGTTCGGGTATGCTACATGCTTTGGAGCGTCGTCGCCTGGGGCGTTACGCGCATACTACATCAGCACGATTCTTCTGAGCGCGATGCCCTTCGTGCTCATCGCCGGTTTTGTTGTCGTTCTGAGGCGCTACCGATTCGGCGGCGCTACATGCTCGCGAAAACAGTCAGAGTAACCAACTCGGGGGCGCATTCGATCCAGTCGAGCGCCCAGCGCAGGCGGCAAAAGCAGCAAACGAATCAGCCCGAGTTGGACATCGCTTAGCCTGGTGAGTGACAATCGCGTGCCATGGAAAACTGGTTCGATTCAGCAAGATTCGGGATGTTCATTTGCTGGGGACACTGCAGCCAGCGCGGGCTTGAGCTGTCGTGGCCGCTGGTGGGCTGGGACAGGCTGCCGTACAACGTTCCGGTTGCCGAATACCATTCGACTGCCGCCACCTTCGATCCGGTGCATTTCGATCCGCGCGATTGGGCGCGCCGAGCCAAGCGCGCCGGGATGCAGTACGCGGTCTTCACTGCCAAGCATCACGACGGCTTCGCGATGTTTCACACCCGCACGACGGACTACTCGATAGAGCATACGCCGTTTCGGCGTGACATCGTGCGAGAATACGTCGAGGCCTTTCGCGCCGAGGGCTTGCACGTCGGCCTCTATTTCTCCCTCATCGACTGGCATCATCCCGACTACCCCGCGTTCACTGAGGCCGACAAGCCTTACAAGTGGGGAGTTTGGCAGCGCCCGGCGCCGGAACAGTGGGAGCGGTTTGTCGCCGTGATGTTTGCGCAGGTGCGCGAGCTGCTCACCAATTACGGTCAGATCGACCTGCTCTGGTTCGACGGCGGATGGGAGCGCACCGCGGAGGATTGGAAGTCGAGCGATCTGGAGCGGATGATCCGCGAGCTTCAGCCCAACATCGTAATCAATGACCGGCTGCCCGGATGCGTCGGATACGCAACCCCCGAGCAGTCCGTTCCGGCACGTCCAATTCCGGGAACGTGGGAGACCTGCCTGACGATGAATGAGAGTTGGGGATACAATCCTCGCGACCGGTTCTACAAATCGGCGCGATTTCTGATCAACACTCTTCAAGAGGCCGCGTCCAAGGGCGGCAACCTGCTGCTCAACGTATCACCGATGGCTGACGGCGCGATTCCGGCTGAACAAATCGAGCGGCTCGAAACGATTAGCGATTGGATGGCGCGTAACGGCGAGAGTATTGCCGGCGCGTTGCCCGGATTCGAGGCTGGCAATTCTACGGGCCGTCCACACGACGACGCGCTGCTGCCGTCGGTGCAAGCGAACGAGTTTATCTTCACCTCACAACGCGCCCTTACGAGACGGTCTCGGTGCGCGAGGTCAAGGTGAAGCAGGTCAAAGCCGTGCGAGCGCTGGGCAGCGGAAATGAATTGCGTTTCTGGCCGCGAATTGCGGCGGGCGAGATGTTCCTTAACCCCGACCCGACCGGAACGCTGGTGATCGAGACTCCCGAAAGCGCGCTCGACCCAATTGCGACGGTAATCGCAATCGATTTCAAGAGTTGAGGCCCGGTCGAGGCTTGCTCCCTGTGCAGACATGGGCGCCGACCACATCACTGGTAGCGCGACTCCGGGTCCGGGACCAACGGCTCGTGAGGTTTCAAGACCCTCCGCTCGCACCACTCTTTCCGATCGCAAATCCTTTGGGATTTCATGCGAGTTCGACCACGCTGGACAGCACTTTCCCGAGTTGGCATAAAGGTGGGGCAAACCTTCGAATATCAGGGAACCTATCATGCAGCATGCTGCGGAAAAGCAACCTCTCGGTGGATCCGATGCGGGCGCCGTCCAGGCTTTTGCATCGACCCTTCGCGGTAAGCTGATCGATCCGTCCGACGACGGGTACGAGTCGGCGCGCAAGGTCTATAACGCCATGATCGATCGGCGGCCGCGGCTGATTGCGAAGGTTGCCGACGTCGCCGACGTCATCAGTTGTGTGAATTTCGGCCGCGAGCAGAACCTGCGAATTGCCATCCGTGGCGGCGGTCACAACGCCGGCGGCCTGGGCGTCTGCGACGATGGTCTGGTGATCGACCTGTCAAGCATCAACTATGTGTACGTCGATCCCGCGAAGAAGACCGTGCGATGCGGCGGCGGGACCACGTGGGCTGCAGTGGATCACGCCACGCACCCGTTTGGCCTGGCCGTGCCCTCGGGCATCATCTCCACAACCGGCGTAGGCGGCCTAACGCTCGGTGGAGGCATGGGGCATCTCACGCGGCAGTGCGGTCTCACCATCGATAACCTGCTCTCGGTTGAGATGGTCCTGGCCGACGGGCGCGTTGTCACGGCCAGCGCCGGAGAGCATGCCGACCTGTTCTGGGCGGTGCGCGGCGGCGGGGGCAACTTCGGCGTGGTCACGTCGTTTCTGTTCAAGGCGCATCCGATTCACACCGTCTATGGCGGGCCAATGTTCTGGGCGCTCGAAGAGACCGCCGAGATGATGCGCTGGTATCGGAAGTTCATCACGACGGCGCCGAATACAATCACGGGCTTCTTCGCGCTGCTCACGGTGCCAGCCGGGCCGCCGTTTCCGGAGGCTCTGCACAACCAGAAGGTATGCGGCATCGTCTGGTGCTATACGGGTCCTTTGAAGCAGGCCGAGAAGGTCTTCAGGCCCATTCGCGCCTTCAAGACGCCGATTCTCGACTTCGTCGGTCCGATCCCGTTTCCGGCGCTGCAGGGAATGTTCGATCAGGTCTTCCCGACGGGTCTGCAGTGGTATTGGAAGGCCGACTTCGTCCGCGAACTCAGCGACGAGGCCATCGCGCTCCATATCTTGCACGGGTCGAAGATGCCGACGTGGCAATCGACGATGCATCTGTATCCCATCAACGGCGCCGCGGCGAAGGTGAAGAACAGCGCGACGCCGTGGGGTTATCGCGACGCAGTGTGGGCACAGGTGATGGTCGGTGTCGATCCGGATCCCGCGAACAAAGAGAAGCTCATCACCTGGGCGCGGGATTACTTCGACGCGTTGCATCCGCATTCCGCGGGAGGCGCCTACGTCAACTTCATGATGGAAGAAGGCGACGACCGCATCCGTGCGACCTACGGCAAGAACTACGCGCGACTGGCGAAAATCAAGAAACGCTACGACCCGAAGAACCTGTTCCGGGTGAATCAGAACATCAAGCCGGCCGCTAAGTAGCGGGCCGCGATCTCGCATTCGCAGAGCCGAACCGCGATCGCGCGTGCGTGCGGAGAAGTGGCGCGATCCCACCCTGAGTGAACTCTATAACCGCAAGGGCCGAGCTTCCGGCAGGCAACCCGCGCGTGGTAAGTTGGAGGTTGCGGGCAGCCCCGGCGGTGGGGCAGCCCTTTTTTCGGGGAGCTGACATGCCACTGTATATGGACGTCCACGAGTTCAAGGGAACCTCCACGGCAGAGGTTGACCAAGCGCACGCGGCCGACCTCAAGGAGCAGGGGAAGTACGGCGTCAAGTATATCAAGTACTGGTTCAACGAGAGCCACGGCAAGGCTTTCTGCCTGGTAGAAGCGCCGAGTCCGGAGGCGGCGCAGTTAGTGCACCGTGAAGCACACGGGCAAACCGCACAAACAATTCTCGAGGTCCAGCCCGAGCTTGCAGAGGCATTTCTCGGCGGAGGTGAAACCGATCCGTCGGGAGCGGTCCTCGCCCCTAGTGGCGCCGCCAACGAGCGAGACTCCGCAATCCGGACCATTATCTTCACGGATATCGTCGGCTCGACCAATGAAGCCTTGGGGGACGATGTGGGCATGGCTCTGCTAGCCGTCCACAACACAATCGTCCGGGACGCGCTGGCCGCCGAGGACGGTCGTGAGGTCAAGCATACCGGAGACGGCATCATGGCGTCCTTCGTGTCGGCAGTGGCAGCGGTTCGCTGTGCAACCCGGGTTCAGCGCGCCTTGGCCAAGCATCGGGAGGAGCATACCGAGCATCCACTCAAGGTTCGGATCGGCGCCGCCGCGGGAGAGCCGGTCGAGCGCGAGCACGATCTCTTCGGAGCGACGGTGCAACTGGCCGCGCGGCTCTGTTCCCACGCGCAGCCCGAGCAAATTCTGGTGTCGAACGTGGTTGCCGAGTTGTGCCTCGGCAAGGCCCTACCCTTCAAAGACCTGGGAGATGTTTCCCTGAAAGGTTTCAATCGCCCAATCCGAGTTCACGCTGTCGAATGGTCCGTTGCAACGTAACTCTGCGCGAAATTCCATAAAACCCTGCTAGTCATTCGCTGAACTTAAGCGACGGTGCTCCGTTTAATCTGCCGAAGTTGCCGCCTTGACGACTGCCGGATGAAGACTGGCATTGACTCTTGCCAGGTGGCGCTGATGGCGTTGGGTTCCCAGGTTCAACAGCCGGTGAACTTCAACCTTTGCCATGTCGTTGATGAAAAACCAGACGAGCGCGTAACCCCATACTAACAGCGCGTATTTCCATCCCAGCGGCGTCATGCCCCATCCATAGACTGCGGCCAGCGTCCCGATGATCTGGGTTGTTTCGGTGGCAACGACCAGGCGCCAATTGGGCCACGGCCGCTTCCAGAAAGTTCCTGCGCTGCGCGTGATGTAGATGGTGAGATGCCCTGCCACCAGCAGTTTCAGGAAGATCAGACTCTGAATGACAGGCCGTGGCAGGAGGAGGTACTTCTCTGCGATCCAGAAAAGACCGAATGCGGAGATAACTCCCAGCACGCCGAGAACCGAGCTGACCGTCAGCACGCGTTCCATGTCCCAGCGGACCGGCCGTGGAGCCACAATGGTGTTGTCGTAGGCGATCGTCATGATCGGGAAGTCGTTGAGGACGGCGATGAGCACGATCATGACGGCGGTCACCGGGTAGAAGTTGAACACCACGATCGCGAGCGTCATGAAGAGCAGGACACGAATGGTTTCGGAAATCCGGTAGATTGCGTAGCTGTTCATGCGCTCGAAGATCTTGCGCGCTTCGGCAATCGCAGCGGTGATTACGGAGAGACCAGTCGCAGTGAGTACCAGGTCCGCGGCCGCCCGAGCGGCGTCGGTCGCGCCGCTCACCGCGATCCCACAATCGGCCTGCTTGAGCGCGGGCGCGTCGTTGACGCCGTCGCCGGTCATTCCAACAATGTGTCCCTGCGCCTGAAGGGCTTTGACGATTTTGAATTTGTGTTCGGGGAAAACTTCTGCGTAGCCGTCGGCCGCGTCTATCTTCGCGCTATCATCGGACTTGCCGTCAGGAAAGAGGTCGCTTGCAACGGCGATGTTCGGTCCGAGCTTGAGTTCGACCGATACCTCGCGCGCAATTGCAAGGTTGTCGCCGGTCACCATGCGCACCTGTAATCCCATCTTTCGTGCGGTTGCGATGGTCGAAGCTGAATCGTCGCGGGGCGGATCGGACAGCGACAACAGACCGAGGAATTCCCACTTTCCCTGCGCATCAGTGCGCGCGACGCCCAGCGTGCGATAACCCTTGCTCGCCAGATCGTTTACCTGGTCTTGAGCTTTTTTGCGCGCGTTCGCGTCGAGATGCACAAGGTCCAGGATCACCTGCGGCGCTCCCTTCGAGACTTTGAAAGTGGCGTTATCGTGTTTGACCTCGGCCTCGGTTCGCTTACTGATCGGGTCGAAAGGTGTGAAGTGAGTAATTTGATAGGCCTTTAACGCCGAGATATCACTGAGACCTTTGATGACAGCCTCGTCGATGCCGTCCCCGCCCTCCGTTCGCGACGCGAGCGCGGCGCCAAGGATCAAATCCTGCGCGTCGCTCGCCTTGAAAATCACAGGACTGCCCAGCTTGAGCTCGTTCTTCGTGAGCGTACCGGTCTTGTCCGCGCAGAGAATGTCCATGCCCGCCATCTCTTCGATCGCGACGAGGCGCGAGACGATAGCTTTCATTCTGGCGAGCGCAGATGCGCCGACGGCCATCGTGACGGACAGTACAGCGGGCAACGCGACCGGGATCGCAGCTACCGTGAGAATCAGTGCGAACAGCAGAGTCTCGACCAACGGGTCGCCGCGATATAGCGCTACCGTCAGGATCAATGCGACCAGGCAGAGCGTGATCAGAATGAGGAAATTGCCGATCTTGATCACCGCCTTCTGAAAGTGGGACACGGTCCTTACGCTCTCGACCATGCGCGCGGTGCGGCCGAAGAGCGTGTTCATCCCGGTCGCGGTGACCAACCCGTTCATCTGGCCCATGCGCACGATTGATCCTGAATAGGCGATGTCGTTCTTGTTCTTATCGACCGGCAGTGATTCGCCCGTCAGCGCTGACTGATCGATGCTGAGGTAGTCGCCATCGACCAGCTTCAAGTCGGCCGGGACGACATTGCCGAGCTTGACCATGACGATGTCCCCGGTCACCAGGGTCTTTGCTTCGACGTCACTCCATTTGCCGTCGCGCAACACTCGCGAATGCAGCGCGAGATGCTTCTTCAGCGCCTCGATCTCATTGTCGGCTTTGAATTCCTCCCAGAAGCCAACCACCGCATTCAGCGCCAGCATGAAAAAGATGATGACGAAGTCTTCCCAATGCCGAACCACGGCGGAGAGTACCGCGGCAATTTCGATCATCCACGGGATAGGGCCCCATAGAAACGTCAGGAACCGCTTGAGCGGGCTGATGTGCTTTTCTTCGATGGCATTCGGGCCGTCCTGCTTGAGCCGGGTCGCCGCTTCCTCATGGGTCAGCCCATGCTCGATGCTTGAATGGAACTTGGTGAGCGCATCCTGGATCGTCCCGGTATTAGCGGGCATCTGCACACTCGTGGCCGCATCGGCTTTGGACGCATCTTTGGTCGGATCCGCGGAAACCGAAGCCTCTGCCTTTTGCCAGTCGCCGACCTCACTTCCGGGTCCGCCGTGGCGCGCCTGGAATATCTGGTAGGCGGGCGTCCGAATTTCGTCCACGCTGGGCTTGGGTCTGTCGGATTCCGCGGCGTTTGCCTTAGACACGTTAGGCGCGGAGTCAGTCGAAGCGGCTAATGCCTTCGCATCGTTTGCTGGACTCTTCTCGGACGCCATTTCTCAGCTCCTGCCAAAATCTGCCACACGATGCCAACTGAGCTTTCCCGCCAGCTCGCGAGTCCTGCTATTTTGCGACGGCGCCTGAAAGGGGCTGCTGCCGTTGGCTGCGAGGCCACCACGCCAAGTCGCCGGTCATCACATAGGTAAGCAGCGCTATAAGCATCAAACTCACGGCGACCCACAAACGCCAGTCATGATGCGCATGCTTCCAGTAAGGACGATGGAAGCCGCGGTTAACACCGTCGCTGTCTGGACCTTCGTAACCTTGATGACTGTGCTTTGTCTTACTCACTAGCTTCCTGCCTTGGCGAGTTATTGTTCCGCGCGTTGCTTCGGATTTTCTGAATGTCTTCGAATACCGGTTGCACAGTCTTATCGATCACCAACCCGTTGTCTCATGCAGAAACTAGCTGAATGATTGCTGCTGAAGCCGTTCCCAGCTCAGCGTCGGCGACCGGGTTGCCTGCCACACGACCTTCCGCAGCTTAGCTTAGCAGATTTAAGATTTGACTGAGCGGGCGATTGGCATCATCTGTTCTTTCGATAACTAACTGCTTTTCTTGACCGTGATTTCCTGTCGGCTGGAGACCCAGGTCCTTTCACGCACAGATGAATCCATTCAGCTTTGTTGACGACCACGCCGATTAGCGCTATAAAATAGTGAATGGATTCATCTTTGAACGCAGGGCCGGTCGGACTCCGCGACCGGCAGAAGCTGGAGCGCGAGCGCCGTATCGTTAAGGCGGCCGAGAAATTGTTCGCCAGGAAGGGCTATGCCGAAGTCGCGATGGAAGATGTAGCGGCCCGCGCGGGTCTCGCGGTTGGCACAATCTATAACTATTTCCCGTCCAAGTCCGCGCTGTTGCTGGCGATCGTCAGGCGTGAAACGGAATCGATGCTTGCGCGCGGGCGCAAGATCCTCGACCACCCGCCCCGCGACGCGGTTGCGGCCGCGTGCGCGTTTACCGAGATTTTTCTCGACGACCTCACGCGGGACGACCGGCGGCTATGGCGCGAACTGTTGGGCGCGGCGATCGCGGATCCGTCCGTCGTGGGGCGCCGGCTATTCGAAGGCGACGCGCAACTCGTATCGCAACTGGCGTCGCTGCTTGAGCATTACCGGAACTGTGGCGTCCTGGCATCCGACATGGAACCCATGCCGGCGGCGACCGTCCTTTACGGGGTCTGCTTCACCTGGATGACCGCTTATTTGATGAACGACTCGATCAGCGCCGAGATGGTGCGCAACGAGATTCAGCGCGGCACCGCGATCGCCATGCGCGGGTTGTTTCCGCACGCCAACACAATCTCAATTACTACGAGAGGATAGGCACCATGATCGAAATTATCGAAGGCTTTCCGGGCAATGTCGTGGGACTCGCGGCCAAAGGTGAGGTGACGAGAAAAGACTACCTCGAGGTGGTGATACCGGCTATCGACAAGGCGCTGAAGCACAACGCCAAGCTGCGGCTTTACTACGATCTGGGGTCGCAATTCACCGGAATCGATTTCGGCGCCGAATGGGAAGATTTCAAACTCGGAATTGAGCATCTTTCGCGCTGGGAACGGGTGGCGGTCGTGACCGACGTACCCTGGATCAGGCATCTGGTCGGCGCTTTTCGCTTTCTTATTCCCGGAGAAGTACGAGTCTTCACGACCGCCCACGCATCGGAGGCCCGGAAATGGATCGTCGCGCCATAGCCCCGATGCCGATCCGAGTCCAAAGGAGGAGCAATGACTCCCGATGATTTTATTCCGAATCAGTGGTACCCGATCTTCGACAGCTCGAAGTTGAAATGGCGCAAGCCGGTCGGCGTCACGCGCCTGGGTGAGCGGCTGGTGTTGTGGCGCGACAGTAGCGGCACTGCGGTATGCATGGCGGACCGATGTCCTCATCGCGCGGCAGAACTGAGCCTCGGATGGATCCGCGACGATTGCCTGGTATGCCCCTTCCACGGACTGCGTTTCGATTCCGCCGGCCACTGCGTGCTGATTCCCGCCAACGGCGAAGGCCAGCCGGTGCCGCGCGGCTTCGATTTGCTGACGCGTCAGGTCCGCGAGGAGCATGGCCTCGTCTGGTATTGGTACGGTGAATCCGCGCCCGCAGCGGAAATCCCGTGGTTCCCCGAAGCGCCGGAACCGGGTTCGCGAACCAGCTTCGTGCAGCGCGATTATCCCGTTTCATATCTGCGCGTTATGGAGAACTTCGGTGACATGCATCACGTGCCCTTCGTTCATCGAGCTACGATTCCTGGCGCGGGCACGCGGGTCGAGGTGCAGGAGGCGCGGCTCGACGGCGATGTCATTCGAATGAAAGTGTCGCTGCATCACGAACGATCAGGCTGGATGCGTCCCGATTACAACTTCACTTACGCGATTCGTTTACCCACCCTTGCCACCATTGAAGTCGCCAGAGGTGTACGGTTCGTCGCCAGCGCAACGCCGATCGATCGCGACCATACGTGGCTGTGGGCGCGGTACGGGCAGGACTACATTCCGGGATGGCTGGGAGGCGGAGCTATCACGCGACTGGCGGCGAAGTTCGATCTGGAGTTGGTGTTCACGCATCAGGACATGCGGATGCTGGCAAGCCAACAGCGCAATAGTCCCGACGACATCTCGTCCTATCACCTGTTCGAAGCAGATCGCGCGATCGCGCTGTATTTCGGTCTGCGCAAACAGGCGATGGACGGAGTTCACTCGCGAGTCAGTTCGATCAAACTTCGCTCCGCTGGCGCCGAGTGATACAGCCGGTTGACCAACGATGAAGTTTGCGATGCTGGTGTGGAGGAATCTACGCCGCAGTCCGCGGCGCACTATTCTCACCGTGCTGGCGATTGCACTAGCGGCGTTCACATACTCATCGCTGTCGAGCCTTCCGAATGTCACTCGACAAATGCTGAGCACGCCCGATTCCGCGCGGCGCATCGTAGTGACGAGCGACTCGGGATTTTTCAATCGCCTGCCCGATTCGTACCGGCGGAAAATTCTCGGCGTGCCGCACGTCGTTGCGGCTTCCGGGCTGGTGTACTTCGGCGGAGTTTACCGGAGTCCCAGCGACCAACTGGGAATCGCGGTGGACGCCGACCAGGCGGAATTAATGTGGCCCGATTGGGGCGTCACCTCGGCGCGGGCGGCTGAGTTTCGCGCCAGCGCGATGGCATGTCTGGTGCCGGCGGCGATGATGCGAAAGTACGGCTGGCACGTCGGCGAGCAGATCGTCCTCAAAGGCACGATTGTGCCGGTGGACGTGACCCTGCGAATCGCCGACACGCTTGGCGCCAGCGCGCCGCCTGACGCCTTGCTCTTTCGCCGCGACTACCTGGAGCGGTCGCTGGCCGAGCCGCCGACGGTGAACGCGTATCAAGTGATGCTCGACCGTGCCGATTCGGCTCCGACGGCGATTGCGGCGATCGACGAGATATTCTCGAACTCAGCGGCTGAGACTCGCAGCCAATCGGAAGCGGCATGGGTTTCGAACTTCATCAACCTCGATACGCTGTTCGCGATGCTGCGGGCGATGGCAATCCTGGTCGTGGCCGCGGTCGCCATGGTCGCGCTCAACAGCGTGGTGATAGCGGTGCGCGAGCGGCGCGCAGAAATTGCCGTCATGCGCGCGATCGGTTTCAGTCCCGCATTGGTCCTTTACCTGACGGTCGCGGAATCGGCGCTGCTCGGTCTTGTGGGAGGGGCGCTTGGGTGCGCGGCGACTTTTCTCATGGCGAAGTTTCTACCGTTCGCATTCCTGCCGCTGGGACCGATAGATTTGCTCGCGATCGTTTCGCCGGGAGTGATCGCGCAGGCGTTTGTCTTATCGATTGCGATTGGAGCGCTGGCGGGACTGGTCCCGGCGCTTGGTTCGGTGCGCCAATCGGTGGTCGAATCTATTCGCGCGATAGCCTAGTCCGCGACGCCTTGAAGCTGACGGGTGCCTCGATCATTCGACGACTGCTTCGGCTTCATGTGGCACGCCGGTTTTGGGCAATAGGAACAAGAAGGGCAGCACGGCAACCAGCATCACCGCCATCAGCCAGAAACAATCGTTGTAGGCCATCATCGTCGCCTGATTGTTGACAATCTGGCTGAACATCGCGAGGTCCGATCGCCGGGTCGGCGTAGCGGCGACTCCGTAACCGCTGAGAACGCTTCGAAACTGTGCGTCGGTTGATCGAAACAGCGGATTCATACCACTTACTGCACCAACCAACTCCGAGCGATGAACCTGTGAGCGGCGCGATAGCATGGTCGCCAGCGTTGCATACGCGATATTGCCGGAAACGCGCCGCGACAGAGTGAAGAGGCTCGACGCTCCGGTCATTTGAGAGCGTGCCACGGTGCTAAGTGAGACCGTGCTCATCGTCACCATCGAAGCGCCCATACCGATTCCAGTGATGACCAGGATCGGCAGAAAGTTGGCGAAGCTGACCGTAAGCGTGAAGTGACTGAGCTGCCGGTAGCCAAGCACTAAAGCAACTATGCCGATGGCTATCAGTATTCGTGGACTTACGCGATTGTAGAGGCGTCCAACCAGAGGCATTGTCAGCAGCATTGCGACCGCGCGGGGCATCAGCACCATGCCCGCTTGGTACGCCGGGTAGTTGAGTAAGGTCTCGGTAAATTGCGGCAGCAGGAAACTCGATCCAAAAAGCGCAAAGCCGACCACCATCCCGAGACTCGAGCCGACGCTTAGCGGCACGTTGCGAAACAAGCGGAGGTTTATCACCGGTTCGTCGGTGTAGAGTTCCCACACCACCAGCGCCACCAGCGCGGCCGAGGCGATAACCGCGCCCACTATGATCCAATGATTGGAGAACCAGTCGACCTCTTCGCCGCGCTCGAGGACGACCTGCATCATCGTGAGTCCCACCGTCAGCAGGCCTATCCCGGTCCAGTCGATGCGCGCGACGCCGCGCTTCAAGTACGCAGGGTCGTGCACGAACGTGCTGACCATCATCAGGCCCACGATGCAGAACGGCACGTTGATGTAGAAGACCCACTGCCAGCCGTAGTTATCGACCAGCCATCCGCCGATGACCGGTCCGATCGCCGGCGCGAGCACGACGCCCATGCTGTAAATCGCCATCGCCATGCCCTGCTCGGCGGGCGGAAAAGTCTCACGCGCGATTGCCTGCGAGCAGGGCATCAGGCTGCCGCCGCCGATCCCCTGCAGCACGCGATAGAAGATCATCTGGGTCAGCGTCTTCGAGGTGCCCGCCAATACCGAGCCGATCGGTGAACAAGATCATCGACGCGAGGAACAGCCGCTTGCGGCCAAGCAACGTGGTCATCCACGCCGACATCGTGATCATGATGATTTCAGCGATGCTGTAGGCGGTCGAAACCCAGGTGATAGTCAGCAGGTCCTGGCCGAAGCTGCCCATCATGTGCGGCATCGCGACGTTGACGACAGTCGCGTCCATGACCGACAGGAAGGTGCCGATCATTACGGAAGCGGCCACCAGCCACTTGCCGGCAGATGTGGGCTCGCTGTCCGCGGAGGGGCCACGCGACAGCACTCGCGCAATCGGATTTGCCACGCCGATACCTTTCTAATCGGGAGTTACCGCTTGCCGCCAACCTCTGCAAGAACGGAACATGGGATTCTGGTCAGTCGAATCCATCGTCTGCCTTCAGTGCAACGATACTCCCGCGCGTTTTTTGAAACCGGCGAGTATCGTATCGGCGAGCGCGCCGTAGTTGCCGTCATAATGATGAGCGCCATTCCTGCGGAATGTTTCGGCGCCTCGATCCGCAAGCTGAGGACACGCAGTATCGGTCTCGTCGTGCCCGTAGAAGCACTGGATCAGGTGCGGCGGAATCTTTATTGCTTGCGGCAACACTGGAAGTGCGTCGGGCCCGGGCGGTTCGCCCAGCCATCCGCGAACAGAGATTTCGAAATCCGCGGATCTCGAGAGTCCCAGCAGAGAGATCAGAACCACGTGGTCACGCAAGCTCGGCGGCAGAAGGTTGTAGGCGAACGGCATCACGTCGGCGCCGAAGGAATAACCGATCAACGCTACTTTGTCGGCGTGCCATTTCGTCATGAAAGTCTCGATCAGCGCGGCGACAACATCCGCGGTCTGCTGCGGCGTCTTCTTGCTCCAGAAATATCGAAGAGTGTCCAAGCCAACGACCGGCACGCCTTGCTTCTGTAGGTCTTCGGCGATGGTCTTGTCGAGGTCACGCCATCCGCCATCACCCGAGAGGAGGACCGCCATCAGCTTCGACGGGTGGTCAACCGGCAGCTCAGCGAGCGGCAACCCGGAGATATCAACCGCCTTCAGAATATTTGTGGGAATATTGGTAACCGCGGGCCGGGGCGTCGCGAGATGCGGCTCGATCAGCGATCGCAATGCGTCGCCGGTCGCCATGCTGGGCTGCATCTCGTGGAGATCGATCGGCGCGCCCTCGTGACGCAGCTTCATGAGGTATTCGCGATCCGCTCGGCGGGCGTGGTGCGTCAATCCGACTATCCAGAAGCCGGGCAGTTTTTTCGGCGCACCGTAGCGAAATCCGCCTCTGCTGGCCGTCGTGGGCAGGTCGGAACAAATTGACCGCCTACTCGCGATTATCTCCGCAGGATCGATCGACACGGCGCCCGCAATTGTGACCGCGGGAGCCTGGACCAGGTTCAATTCAGCGAGCGTGCCGCCTTCGCCGACGCCGCCAACAATCGGCGTCAGGTAGGTCGGAAGCCGGCGCTCCCGCTCGAGTTGGCGGGTGAGCAGTTCGGTGTCGTAAACCAGCCAATGGCATTTCTCCTTGACCTTATTGAGCCGACTCAAATATTTCCTGCTATCGATCTCGGCCACCAACGCTCCGCCTTTCGCCATTGCCTGTGCCGCAGCGTCATCTGCCTTCGTCAATCCCTTGCGGCCGGAAAAGTAGATCACGACCGCACGAGCTTGAACCGGCGGCTCGGCGAGTTTGACGCTGCCGAAGCGGCCGGGTTCGAAGGCGTGCGCGGTCGATGCACAGAGGCAAAGGGCAGCGGCGATGAAAGCGAGCGTACAACGCAGACCAATCATGTCGCAGAGGAACCTCTCCTGTATCCGCTGGCTAGCGCTGCCACGTCCGCCAGCGTGATGAACGGACCGGCTGCGCCTGATGCCGCAAGATACCGAGGTTCCCAGACCGGGCGGAACTTATGCTTGAAACTGCGCAGACCCTGAAAATTGTAAATAGGCTTGCCGTGTTCCCATACCAAGCCGGCCAGACGATGCCATCGTGACGAGAGCGGCGCGCGTGACATTCCCGCCAATGGCGCCATTCCAAGGCTGAGCCGCTTGAAGCCCCGGACTTTCAGCTCCAACGCCAAGTGCGTGAACAAACACTCCATCGTGCACGCTGGCGCACCCGGCACCTGCCGCATAAGTCCTACTGTAGCTTCGGTCTGCCGATCCGTCGTCATGAAAGTGACGAACGCGATCGGCTTACCATGTTGCGATAACAGTGCTGCCGATTGAGCCGCGACAAATCGCGGCTCGAAGCCAGCGACCGAGAACCGTCGCTCAGCGGCGTGATGCGTGGCAAGCCATCTATCCGAGATCTGACTCAGGACATCATCTTCCAGGCATACCTGTCGTGGAGGCAGAATCTGGAATGTAAGTCCTTCTCGTTCACCGCGCTTCACGGCTTGGCGCAGCCCATAGCGTGCGGAACCTTCCAGACTGAATTGGTCGAGATCGATGCAGGCCTCTTCACCGACCTTCACGACCCTAAGACCCGCGTCCAGGTAAAGCGGCAGGCTATCGGGACGAACTTGATAGAAGGCGGCGCGTCCGCCGTGGTTGTCGGCCAGCTCGACGAAGCGCCAAACCAGTTCCGGCCACTCCTCGCAGCGTCCCACGGGATCGAATAGTGCAACCCAGCTGCGGCCGCGCTTGGCGTACATAAGGAAGGAATTTCCCGAGCTGGAAAACAGGAAGCTCTTGTCGCCCATCAATGCCAGTGTCGCAGCACTGAATTCCTGACCCCGAATTATAGTCGCCGCGCGTGATAGGTCTTGTTCCGAAGGTGCCTCGATCCGGCCAGGCGCCGTCCGCAGTAACTGCCATAGAGACATGCCGAGCGCCAGAATCGACGCGCCGAGAATCGCTCGCAGCGACCTGGACGCCTGCGCGTCGAACTCGAACTGCCACCAGATTTCCCGCCGATAGGCGACGTCACGAAAGGCGAACAGCAGGATGCCGATCGCGCACGCTATAACGACGGCGATCGCGATGAACCAGCCCAACCTGAATGGCTGATGCATAAAGGCCGCGGGCCGGGTGAACTGACGGCGCGTCGCGAGCAGCAGACATATCAGGAAAACGACTGCCGCGGTCTCGCCGAATGCGAGTCCCTTGGTCAGACTCAACGCAACGTCGGCCAACGCAACGATCAGCGCCAGCCACCAGGCGCCGTCGAGGCGATGATATAAGCCACGCGCGACGAACAGCAGAAGAACTCCGGCCAGGGTGGCAAGCAAGTGCGAGATTTCGACGGCCCATAGCGGCAGAACACCTTGCAGCGCCGCCAATCGCCAATCCACCGCCGGGGTTGCACCCGACACGACCAATATGATGCCCACCGCGAAGGTGACGGCGCTTAAAAAAATCGGCGCGAGCAGATCGGCTCCCAGCGAAGCTCGTTCCGCGGCTTTCGAGCCAAAACGGCCGGTCGCGCTCCTCAGTTCCAACCCCGCCAACGACGCTGCAGCAAGCAGTAGCGGCAGCACGAAGTACACGCCGCGATAGATCAGCAACGCAGCGACCAGCTCGTTGGCCGGAACGAAGCGTCTCAGCACGAGAAAGATGACGACATCGAAAACTCCAAAGCCTCCGGGAAGCCGGCTGATCACACCAAGTGCGATTGCCGCCGAAAACACCGCCGCAAAACTGAAGAAGTCGATCTGCGCGTGCGGCAGCAGGAACCAGAGTGCCCCAGCCGCGGCCGCCAGATCGACCGCGCTTGCCACGAGCTGAATGAGCGTGATCGTAAGCGAAGGCATTTCGATCGGAACACGCCCGATTGCCACAGATTGCCGCCGCCATGAGCGGAGCAGCAGGGCGAGGAGGATCGCGAGCAACGCGGCGGCGCCGGCGCACCGAATTGACGTGATCGAAATTGGCAACAAGTGCGCTACAGCATTCCCCGCGAGCATGAGACTTAGAGCTGCGAACGCCGCGAGGCCTATACCAAATGCCACGTTGATGAACAGCATGACCCGCGCGGTCTGCTCAGGACTCACGCCGACCGCGCCATAGACGCGATCGCGAACCGCATCCGCGGTCAGCGCCTTGAAACTGATGGCGTTGCCGAGCGCGGAGCCGCAGAACGATGCGAGCAGCAGGGCCGGCGTCGATACTTCCATGCCGACGTAACTCAACGCGCCCAGATCGCGTGCGACCAGTGCCAGGTAGCTGACTGCAGTCAGCAGAATGGAAATCCAGACAAGTCGATGCGGGGTTTGGCGCAGCGCCTGCGTCACTCCGCGATAGTCCAGGCCGCGTGACAAACCGTTCAGAAGAACCAGCAGTAGCGCGCACGCGGCGAGTGCGGCGATAGGACCGGCGATAGGTCGCAGAACCTTCGCGCGACTGGTCAGCGAACGAGCGGTGGTTTGCAGTTCTTTGTCCATGGGCGGCAGCGCTTGCGTCTTTTGATCAGGAAGCGTCTCTCGCATCAGCTAATGTTGAGTCGGATTCAGTAATCGACGCGTCGTCGACGACTCGGGCCAGCGTCGAGCGAGACGATTGTGATGACATCGATTCGCGCGCATCTTTGTCCGACATTATGGGTCTCTCCCCAGAGGGCCAATTCCGCGCGGCTGGGTGGCATCCAGTACACGCGACGGTAGTTTTCGGATGTCAGGCGATGGTCGGGCATGAACCGGAGCCTCATGCTCGGCGATATCCCGCGAAACGCGATTTGGTGAGAGAGCTAAATTCTTAGACGGCAGAGACGAGCAAGAGGAAAGGGAGTCAGAGTTGTTAACGGGAAAATACTCACCGAGAAATGTGAGACACGACGCGAGCGTGCATCGGACGCTCTTCCGAACGAACCCGGAGGCGCGGACGCCTCTTGCAGAGAGAGCGCGCGAAGGTTCTCCTCAAGCGGCACGGCCCGGCTCGCACGCCGGCTACTGCGCAACGGGAGATTGAACACGGCGCGAGCTGTATCACCCTTCGTTGTCGCGCTCGGCACAATCGGGGTCGGCATTGCGCAAGTAACGGCGAGCAGTAACGCCAGCAGCCATATGCCCAGCGCCTTCACGCTCCTGAGCTTACCTCTAATTTTCGATCAGAGCGAACGTCGTGAGATATTCTGGAGCATACATTCATTAGACTTGTTAAAATGGATTTTCGCATCATCAACGGAAAAAATGAACATTCAGAGCAATCGGATCGTCAGATGAAATAGGTGCCCGCGCAGAGGCCGCGACCAGTCGCGCGCGCTCTCTCACCCCAAAAAAAGAGGCGACCCGTGGCGGCTCGCCGTGGCATCCGAACCTCATCCCGCGCAAGCGCACATCAAGGAGGTAGCGTATGCCAACAGGAGATCGTGTTTCGGTCCGCCACGTAACTGCTGCGATGGTCGCGATCACACTCGCGATTGCGCTCGCGGTCCCGGCAGGCGCCGCAGTAAAACCGGGCGACGTCATCACGGCGCAAACCGCCTACAAGGTGAAAGACCTTGTCTCGCCCGGCGTTTACTACAAAGTCACGCGCGGCATGAGTATGGACATCGTGCCGACCTCAACCATCCAGTGGCCGCCTCCGTTTCGCGACGCCACTGAAAAATATGCCGACCAGGTGCGGCTCTCGCCCGACGGCCGCTCGCTGGTCAACTACGTTGCCGGGCAACCCTTTCCCTTTCTCGATCCCAATGACCCCAGCGTCGCGACCAAGATCATGTGGAACGCCGCGTTCAGGCCCATCACGTCCGACGACTATGACCTGCGATACTACGATTGCGACGACGTGTACGAAGGACTCAACAAGCCGTACAACGTGATCGACTACTTTCAGATCGGACACTACGCTGGTTACGACGAAGTTGGACGGACCGAAGTCGATCCGATCCCGACTGATCCTGATTTCAAGGTGACCGGGCGTTACTGGATGTTCGCCCTTTACCCGATTCTCACGCCCGAGAATCTTCGCGGCTCCGGTTTCATTCGGTACCGCTACGCGAATCCAGCCAAGGCTGACGACATCTGGCAGTGGACCCCTGGAGCGCGGCGGCTGCGGCGTTTGAACGAAGGCATCATGAGCGATGCTGCTGTGGGTGGCGGAAATCCGACCTCGTTCGATCCTGATCACTATTCGGGCTTCAACGCCAAGGTCGAAGAATACAACTACAAGCTCCTCGGCCAGAAGACGATGCTTGCTTCCGTGAACGCGAAACATTCGCCGGAAATCACCTGCTCAACCGACGGCGGCGCCAGCGCGTGTCCCGAGAATTGGGAGATGCGCCAACTCTATATCGTTCAAACCTCGCCGCGGGTCTCGGTCAACAGCCAGGCGCTGCACTCGAAGTCGATTCTCTACATCGACGGCGAGATGTGGTTCGAACCCTACGTCGATGAATACGATCCCAACGGTCAGCTGTGGCAGAATCATATCTACTGGCTGACGTACCGCGACCGTCCAACGCCTGATGCGCGTATCGCAATCTATCCGTTCAAGCGCGAATTTGTGGTGGGCGCCGCCGCGACCGACGTTCAGTCTGGAATGACCACGATGTGCTACCTGCCGGGGCAGAATACGCCCGAGCACGAGTGCTGGTACATCAACATGGGCTCAGTGGACCGCGACTTCTTCACAACCAACGCGATGGTCCGCGCCGCGCCGTGAATGTTCGAGCCGTTTAACGGCGGAACAGGGCGATCCGGCCGCTCGCATCGGTGCCATCAATCGCGGCACCGATGCGGGCGGCCGCGAGCGCGCCGCATCGGGATGACATCGTCAAGGTCCAACTCTTCCGAACATTCCTGCCGTCCATGACCCAACAAAATCAGGCCGGAGACTATTGCTGTTCCTGAGCCTTCATTTCGTCCGCTGTATCGAGATACAACGGAGGCGAAGTGGAATCTGTGCAAGGCAATAGTGAGGAACTGAGCAAAAGACGGACGGTTTGTGCCCCTTACCCCCTTTTGCGTTAATACAGCATCGTTGCTTGATTGATTAGTGCGGCGGATATCACGAAGCAGGCACCGGCTAATAAGGCGTAATCTCCGGTTGTCTCGAACGTCGGAAAAGAGGTTCTCACGCATGAGCAACTTCACGACCACGGATCCCGATTTCGCAATCGGCGGGAGCAGGATTTTTGTGTCGCTCGTCGCGCTCCTCTCAATTTTTATCGATCCCTCCAATGGCGGGTTCCTTGGAATCGAGCCGTCTGCCCTCGGCATCCTGCTCGTTCATCTTCTGTACAGCGTTTTGATGTACATCGCGCTGCAAAGGACCTCAGACCATCACGACTTGGCGACGATCTCGGTTCCGCTGGACGTGTTTTTCGCGGCCGCCGTAGCGTTCATCACCGAAGGCCGGCCCACGAGTCCGGCTTTCGTTTTCTTCGTTTTTGCAATCGTTGCGGCAGGGTTTCGGTTCAACCCGCGAACCTGTCTGGGGGTGACCGTGTTTAGCGTCGTCTTGTATTTGATGGCGATTTCGTTCGCGACTCACTTCGTCTCGAATTCATATATGATGAGAGCGGCGTACCTCGCCATTGCAGGCTATATAGTCGGCTTTTTCGCCGACCAACGCGCCAAGTTCGAAGCTCGTGTTCACGAACTGGAGAGCGCCGCCGAACGTCAGGCCATCGCTCGTGATCTACATGATGGCTATGTACAGGCGCTCGCCGGCATCCATCTGCGGCTCGGAGCTTGCGAACGATGGCTCGATCAAAATCAGCCATCCAAGGCACGCACCGAAGTCAAAGGGATACAAGTCGAGGTCACCCGAGAATACGACGAGGTGCGGAAGTATGTTCACTCCCTTGCGAACACTCAATACAACGCCGCCGATCTGGGTGGTCGAACCACTGACCAGACGGAATTCCGGGTGAAGGCGAATTTCGCGACCAATGCGACTCTGGTTGAGCACGCCCTGCAGATCGTCCTCGAGGGTATGCGTAATGCTCGACAGCACGGCAAGCCGCGGATAGTTGCGGTCAGCGTTCAGGGCTTGGACGATACCATCAGGATTACCATCGACGACGACGGAGTCGGATTTGCGGAGCCGAGCTGTCCACCGTGGTCCATTGCCTCCAGGGTCGCCGAGGTGCGCGGAGAACTCAGGATGATTGCGAGGGCGGATGCGGGCGCGCACCTTCAAATTGACTTGCCTGCGGCCTGACTGTGCAGATACCAATTCGACTGATCCTTGCCGATGACCACGCGGTCTTTCGAGAAGGTTTGAAGTCGCTACTCGCCACTTACGATCGATTCGAAGTGGTCGCCGAAGTTGCCCGGTCAAGCGACCTCGAGGCCATTGTCTCGAATACGCCTTGCGAGGTCGTGGTGCTCGACCTGCAAATGGACCAGTGGGTGATGGGAGAAATCGAGTGGCTGTGTCGTCGGGCGACCGTCGTCGTGCTGACCGCGAGCGAGAATGCCGAGGACGCCAAGTCGGCACTCAGTTTGGGGGCTCGCGCTGTGGTGCAGAAGCGGTTCGCCTTGGAGACGCTGATCGGCGCGATTCAGGCGGCGGTCGATGGGTTCGTGTCGAGCCCTCCGATCTACAAGGCCGAAGGTGCGGGAGCTGCTGGCAGGCCAGGGGTCAAGCGCCTCACCGCGCGCCAATCAGCGATCGTCGAGTATGTTGCGGCTGGTCTGCGCAATGCGGAGGTCGCCAGCCTGCTTTCAATTACTGAGGGAACTGTGAAAGTCCAGCTCCACAAAATTTTTCACAAGCTTGGTGTTCGCGATCGCGTCGAACTTGCCAACTATGCGTTTCGCAGCGGATTGGTCAAGGTAAATCCGCGACAGTGAATTGCGCACTGCGTCTTGCTCTGTCGCTGCTCAGACAGCGCGCAACATGCCGCCTATTCACACATCATGGTCTCGTTCGTGCTGACGATCATTCCGGGTGCAAGACACATTGTTTGGTCACTATGTATAACTTTAGTAAGTCCAAGAAATTAACGTAAGTTATATCTTAGTACCACCTTTTGCCCCTTCAATGATTTGCACGCGTACTGGCATACGCGTTGCAAATCGCATTCTCCGACAAAACATTTTCACTGCCGAGTTTGAACTATCTTTGGGAGGAGGCCATCGAATGTCGTTGGTGTCTCAAAACGTCTGGAGCGCTTCGAGTCAGAATCCAGTTCGGAGAATTCCGGCAGAAATGCAATGGAGGGATTCACTCAATGGGTGCGAATAGGGAACAAGGCTGGTCGCTACTGATTTTTGTCATCGGGTTCACATTTTTCGTAGGTGGACTTTTCGCGTTGGGGCCAATCTTCACATTAGTAGGACTCGTATGTCTCATCGTTTCATCCGTTTGGTTCTATCGGATCAAACCGCTCGAGAATAAAGCGCCGTAACCAGTCGGCGTCTCAAACAAAGAAAGACGAGCCAGTTAGTCGGTGCTCAGAACCGAAGTCAAATCGAGGGAGGAGAAATGAAGATTCTTGGTCTTTTAGTTTGTGTGCTCGGATGGTTCATCGCCGTCCTGAGCGTGAAAGTGCCGGGGGTGTATGCGCAGCTCTTGGTCGCGGTGGCAGGATTTGTCATTGCGTTGTTCGGGTCTATCGGAATTCTCAATAGCGCGCACCTCAAAGACGCGATCTGGAAAGCCTGAGGGGAAAACTTCGATGCTGATACGAATCAATCGCTCACGCCATCGGCTCACCAAGCTGCTGGTCCTGCTTCTGGCCGCTGCCTGGCTGTTGCCGACCACGTTCGTCTTGGCTCAGGCACCGGCCGCGTCACCATCCGCAGCCGCTTCGCCGGCCCCGCCGAAATCGGTGCCGGTCACAACCGGCGACATTAGGGGCATCAGTGGGCCTTCCGCCGCCGATCAGGCGAAAGGCGATCCGGGCGGCACTATCACAGGCACGGTCAATGACATTCCGGTCACCGATACAAAGGCCGGTCTTAGTCTTGCCGACATCGTCAACACCGTCGGCCAGAACCGAATCGCGATAAACCTGGTGTGGACTCTGGTCACCGGCTATCTGGTCATGTTCATGCAGGCCGGGTTCGCGGCGGTTGAGACCGGATTGTGCCGCGCCAAGAACGCCAATCACACCTTCATGATGAACTTCATGGTGTACGGGTGGGGTTTGTTCGCTTACTGGGTGATGGGGTTTGCGCTGCAGCAGGGGGGATGCGCGCCGAACACCAACTTGGGCGGCCTGAGCCCTCTCAACTCCGAATTCGTGTTCAACTTCATCGGCGGCAAGCCTTGGGGGTTGTTCGGCGAGCGCGGATTCTTCCTGAGCGGCCCAGCCTACGACGTCGGCGTGATGGTAATGTTCCTGTTCCAGATGGTCTTCATGGACACCGCCGCGACGATCGTTACGGGTGCGGCAGCCGAGCGTTGGAAGTTCCTCGCCTTCTCGATCTCGACCTTCTTCCTCGCTGCAATCGTATACCCGCTCTACGGCAACTGGGCATGGGGCGGTGGATGGACATCGCAACTGGGCGTCAACTACGGGCTCGGCCACGGCTACTGCGACTTCGCCGGCTCCGGAGTGGTTCACGCGGTCGGAGGGATAACCGCCCTGGCGGTGTCGATGATCATCGGACCTCGCATCGGAAAGTACACCAGGACTGGCAAGGCCAACCCGATGCCTGGTCATGACATGACGATGGTTCTGATCGGGTGCTTCATCCTCGCCTTCGGCTGGTTCGGATTTAATCCGGGCAGCACCCTGGGCGCGTCGGGCAACGGCAACCTCCGCATCGGCACGATTGCGGTTAACACAATGCTTGCGGGTTGCACTGGTTCGATCGCTTCGCTGCTCTACATGTGGATCCGGTTTGGCAAGCCCGACGCCTCGATGGCCGGCAACGGTCTGCTGGCGGGGCTGGTGGCGATTACTGCGCCTAGCGGTTTCGTTAACACCGTTGGTGCCGCAATTATCGGATTTGCGGCGGGAATGCTCGTCTGTCTAAGCGTCGAATTCATCGAACGCGTTCTTAAAGTAGATGATCCCGTCGGCGCAATCTCGGTTCACGGGACCTGCGGTCTATGGGGTGTCATCTCGGTCGGTCTCTTCGCCGATGGCACGAGTAACTACGGCGGGAGCTGGAACGGCGTGAACGGCAATGTCACCGGGCTGTTCTATGGGGATCCCAGCCAATTGGTAGCGCAGCTGATTGGATGCGCGACCCTGGTCGGCATCATCTTCACCCTGTCCTACGTGTTCAACTGGCTGGTTGACGTCGTTGTGGGCCAGCGCGTGAGCGCCGCGACCGAACTGCAGGGCCTCGACATTCCCGAAATGGGAGCGCTCGGATATCCGGAGTTTCAACTTGTGAGCGCTTCGCTTGAAGTGCCGGCGGCAGACTGAAGTAAGGAGCCAGGAAAAATGACAGGACAAATTATCTTCGCGGTCGTGATGTTGGCGGTCTTTGTCGGTTGGCAGTTCATCAAACCCGGCAAAAGCATCTTCGACAAGTAGATTATCAGGTGGAAACCGCTCTACAATCAGGAGTGACCGGCTCGTCTGCTTCGATGGATGGTAAGCGACCCACGCCAATCGTACGAGATGCTCACGCACTACTGGCGCGCGGGATCGACGCACTGGAGCGTAACCACATCGATGAGGCGGTCGGCCTCCTGAGGCAAACGGTGCAGATCGATGCCGATTCATTCATGGGATATTTGGCGCTTGGCATCGCGCTGACCAAGGCGCTGGATATACCGGCAGCCGAGCGGGCACTGGAGACTGCCATCAGTCTCGAACCGCGAAACTTTTATGCTCATCTGCGAATGGCTGAACTGTATCAGCGCGTCGGAGTCCCAAAGAAGGCGAAGGAAGAATTGCAGACCGCGCTGGATTTGGCGGGAACCTCTGCGGAGAAGAAAATCGCACGCGATCTGCTCGCCGTCGAGGAGCATCGCGCGCCTCGACTCGCGTGGCGGCCTGACTTCGCCGGTTTGTTGCGCAGGAAAAGGCGGGAATAGTGGCAATCAATAAAATTAGCGTCCTGAGCCGGACGCGCTACATGGCGCTAACCATCACCGCGGCAATAGCTGCTGGAGCCGGGGCGATCATGTTTGGCGCGCCGCTGTTACCTGCCTCCGCAGGCGTTGTGATTGCTGTGAGCTGGCTGATTTGGCGTGCGCCCGCAGCCTAGGTGTCGAACACTCCAAGCATTAATGGGGAAAACCAGATGAAGAAGATTGAAGCCATCATTAAGCCGTTCACCTTGGACTCCGTGAAACAGGAGCTTCAGAGCCTGGGTATCACCGGCATGACCGTTTACGAGGTGAAAGGATTCGGCCGTCAGAAGGGTCATACCGAACTGTATCGTGGCTCGGAATACGTCGTCGATTTCCTGCCCAAGTTGAAAGTTGAGCTGGTGGTCAAGGATGACCAATACGAAGCCGTGATCGACGCAATCAAGCTCAAGGCGCACACCGGAAAAATCGGCGACGGCAAGATTTTCGTCACCGACCTCAAGGACGTCATTCGGATTCGCACCAACGAACACGGCGACAGCGCGATCTGAGCGGGCCCGGGTCAGTTTCTCGAGCGGTCTGCTGATGGTTTATGGGTTAGGAGTAATTCTACTCGTCGTCTTGCTCGGTCCGGTGATGTTCGAGCCGATCGGACAGAATATAGAAGTTTTCTTCCTGGTCGTCGGCGCCGTTGCATCGGCCATCAGCGGGCAATGGGGACGCGAGTTGCTCCGCGCGGCAATGACCGAACCGATCGCATTGACCATAGCCGTCCTGGTCTTTGGCGTGGTGGTGCGGATGGTGCGGCCATGGCTCGACCGTGGAGTCGAGCGCCTGGTGAAGATCGTCGAGCCGCGCTGGATCTATTTTGGCTTGATCATCGCTCTGGGACTGCTCTCGAGTGTGATTACGGCGGTGATAGCGGCCCTGGTTTTGGTCGAAGCTATCGCCTTGCTGAAGCTGGACCGCCGAAGCGAGATAGCGGCGGTGGTGCTGGCCTGTTTCGCAATCGGGCTGGGTGCGGCGCTCACACCGGTAGGTGAACCACTCGGCACAATCGCGATCGCGGCTCTCAAGACCGACTTCTGGTACCTCGCGCGATTACTAGGGCCATTGGTCGTTGTCGGAATAGCTATTGTCGGTGTTCTCAGTCTGTTTCTGCCGGCGAAATACGGGCATTCGCTGAAGGCAGACGCTCACACTGAGAATTGGTCGGAGATTTTTATCCGGGCCGGGAAAGTGTACCTGTTCGTGGCGGGGCTGGTGGGGCTGTCATGGGGGTTGCGCCCCTTGGTGGACATCTACATCCGGCAGTTGCCGCAGGGCGTGTTGTTCTGGCTGAACTCGATTTCAGCGGTCGTCGATAACGCCACGCTTACCGCGGCCGAGATTGGCCCTTCGCTATCCGTCGCGCAGCAGCGCGGCGTGCTGATGGGGCTGCTGATCAGCGGCGGCATGCTCATTCCTGGCAACATACCGAATATCGTCGCGGCTCAACGATTGGGAATTTCCAGCCGCGAATGGGCTCGGGTCGGCTTGGTCGCCGGATTTCCATTGATGGCGCTCTGCTTCGGCGCTCTCTACTTGATGGCATGAGCCACGGGCAAGATCTCCACGTGCCGAGAACATCCAGGCGAAGGATTTTCCCGCAGGGCCTCGTCGGACCTGATCAAAGCGACGAGGGGGAGGCTGCGATTGAAACGCTGATGCCGTCCCAGAGCCACCCGACGCACGCGGACCAGGAGGAGCTGCTGCTTGAGAGTCGCTGCCTCTTGATGACCGACTTCATCGAGGCCGTGCACCGAGCCGCCTTGGCCAATGCTACCATTCTACTGACCGGCGACAGCGGCACCGGCAAGAGCGCCTTTGCGCGCCAAATTCATAGATGGAGTCGGCGAAGCGATGCACCATTTCTAAGCGTCGATTGCGCAGCGATATCCGAGCACGTTCAGGATAGCGATCCCTTCGAGGATCTCAGGAACACGCTGGCGGCTTTGCATGCGGATCGCGGCGACCGAAGCGACGTTTCGGACTCCAGTACCCTGCTCTTGGACAATCTTGTGGATCTCCCGCCGGCCGCTCAAGCAAGGCTCCTCCAGTTCGTCGAAGAGCGCCAATCTCCTGTCGATTTGCCCTCGTCAGGTTTGCACGTTCGAATCATCGCTGCTTCGAGTCGCGATCTTGGTGGGGAGGTGGCGGAGGGACGTTTCCGTAGCGATCTCTTTTATCGGATCAACGTTTTGGCGTTGAGAATTCCCACGCTGGTTGAACGCCGTCATGATATTCCGGTCCTGGCCGCGCATCTCCTCGCGCATACTGCTCCTCGCAATATTCGCCGCCGATTGCACCTCTCGCCTCAAGCTGCCGCGGTGATGGCGAGTTATCACTGGCCCGGCAACGTCCGGGAGTTACGAAACGCGATCGAACGCGCGGCCGTGCTTTGCACAACCGATCTAATCACAGAGGAGCACTTGCCCGACGATGTCCGAGCTGCCAGACAAAGTCGCAACTCTATTGAGGGCAAGCCGCTCACCAGTCTCGAAGAGGTCGAGCGCAGGCATATCGTGGACGTACTCAAAGCAAGCTCTACGATGGAAGAGGCTGCGGCAGCACTCGGTATCAACATCTCGACCCTGTGGCGAAAGCGAAAGCTTTACAAAATCGAGTAGGCGCAGGCGTACGTCGCGTTTGCATGAGCGGCCGATGCGGAACTTCGGCCTTCTCGAGCAACTAACGGGTCGTGTCGATTCGGAGGCCGTTCCACATTCGATTGGCAGATTCGCTGACTTCACGGCGAGCGCGCTCTTTATCTGAGGCATGGGCAATGAGACGCGCCGCTTCATTCATTGAGCCCATAATCATATGGGCCAGAGTCTCGACCGGTTGCTTTTCGATGATTCCGGCCGCGATCGCCGCCTCGATGGCTGCCTTCAATCCGGCCAGGTAGTAGCTCTCATCCGATTGTCGAAACCCTTCGGTGCCAAGCACGGCCGGGGCGTCGATTAATACGATTTGCTGAACTGCCGGGTCGAGACACGCTTCAAGAAACGCCTCGTTTGCGGCGATGAGCGCGCGCCACGTATCGCTTTCTTTGGCTGCGGCTTCCATGCATTTGGCGGCAACTTTTGACTGTTCTTCGTGCAAGACCGCTCTGAACAGATCCTGTTTGTCCTTGAAATGATGATAGAGAGCGCCGCGAGTCACTCGGGCGCGGCGCACAATCTCTTCAGTTGCGGTGTCAGCGTAACCGCGCTCGGCGAAGAAGCGGCGCGCAATTCTCAGGAGGGCGGCGCGGGTGCTGGCGGAATTTTCGGCCTGGCGGCTCTTGACTGTCATACGTTCGTTACGTTAAATACACACAGTATGTAGGTTTCGTTTTCCCTTTATTTCCACCACGGAGGTTAGCAATGAACGCTTCTGAGTTCCAGTCTTCCCGCAAGTTTGTCCAGACCGCGTTTGGACGTATCGCCTACGTCGAGCGCGGCAACGGACCCGTCGCACTGTTCGCCCACGCCCTTCCGCTCTGCGGTTATCAATGGCGCTATGCGCTCGATGAAGTCTCATCAATGCGTACCTGCGTCGCGCCGGACCTGATGGGTCTTGGCTACAGCGAGATTCCCGCGCGGCAGGATATTTCGTACGAGTCGCAGGCCAGGATGCTCGCTGCATTGCTGGACGCGCGCTCGATCAAGCAGGTTGATCTGATCGGCAACGATACGGGCGGCGGTGTCAGCCAGATCTTTCTCGCGCTTTATCCCGAGCGCGTGCGATCGCTGACGCTGACGAATTGCGAGGTCCACGATCTCTGGCCGAACGCGATGTTGCAGCAGTTCTACGCGGCGCTCAAGGCGGGCCTGGTAGGGGAAGCGCTCAAGAACATCACGCGCGACCCTTCTTCGGCCGCGCAGCTCGCCGCCACGTACGAGAATCCGGAGAGTCTGACTAAGGAGGCGCTCGAGGTGTACTTCGGTCCCTTCGTTGACTCTGAACAACGCCGCGAGCAGCTCAAGGGTTTTTCGGAGGCGGAACGAAACCGCGATCAGCTGGTTGCGGCGGCCAAAGGGCTGCGCACATCACAGATCCCCGCGCAGGTTTTGTGGGGCGACGCGGACACCGCCTTTGACACGCCAGCCTCCATCGATTGGCTTAAGCGCAACCTAGGCGGGCTGCGCAAAGTAACTACCATTCCCAGGGCAAAGTTATTCTGGCCAGAGGAACATCCGCGGCTGCTCACCGTTCTGCTCAAAGAGTTCTGGTCCGGACTGGACTGAATGGAATTCTGAGGCGCGGCAATTTGAAACCGTCCCCGATCGCTCTTCCATTAGAAGTCCGACAGTGGATTTCACCGATGCTCGCGGTTCTTGTTCCTGTCGTAGAGAAAGCCAGGTCGAATTCGAATCGTCCTTCGGACTTCCGTGGAGTCTTAACTACCTTCATCGTCAATGGCGGTGGTAGATTGTTGACGATGGCAACTCAAACAGAGCCTCTTCGTCGTGAGCTTCTCGTGGTGACCGGTGCTTCGACTGGCATCGGCGCCGCCACGGCCCGCGAGCTTGCCAGGCGCGGCTTCCACGTCCTCGCCGGCGTGCGCCGAGGCACGGACGCCGACGCGCTCCGGGCCGCGAACCTCGAGCCCGTCATGCTCGACATCACCAACGAGGTCGAGATCGCCGCGCTCGTCAAGCACATCACCGACGATCCTGAGCGGCGCCCACTCCGCGCCCTGGTCAACAATGCAGGCATCGCGGTCAATGCGCCCGTAGAAGCGCTGCCGCTCTCCGAGTGGCGCCGGCTATTCGACGTCAACTTCTTCGGCCACATCGCGATGACGCAGGCGCTGTTGCCCGCGCTCATCGAGAGCCGCGGGACCGTCGTCAACATCACCTCCGTCGGCGGCAAGCTGGCGATGGCGACCTACGGCCCCTACGCCGGCTCGAAGTTCGCCCTCGAAGCGGTCAGCGACGCATTGCGCCGGGAGGTCGAGCCGCTTGGAGTGAAGGTCATCGTGGTCGAACCTGGCGCCGTCACGACCGAAATGAGCGGGCGGGTCGTTGTCACTGCCGAGCGCATCACCAGCGCAATGACCACCGAGCAGCGTGATCGCTACGCGCCGCTCATGCATTCGATCATCTCGCAGGCGCAGACGTATATCCGCAAGGGACTGCCTGCCGAGGATGCAGGCCGAGTCATCGCGGACGCGATCACCAGCAAGCGGCCTCGTACTCGCTACACCATTGGTCGCGACGCGGCGATCATCGTCCGTCTCGCCAGGTGCCTCTCAGACCGGATGCTCGACAGCCTACTCGCCCGCAGTCTCAAGCCGCATCTCCCCAAAGCTCTACCGACGACATGAGCGCGCAGCGTCCGACGCCCGTGGCCAAGTCCCAAGGTGGCGGCGATCGCGCAGCCCTCTTAGACGAGTCGATCTACAGCTACTATCTACGTGAAGTGCTATCGATGGGCTGTGTGGACCTGGATGCTTCGAAGATCGGAACCGAAGTTATCGTGCAGTGGGGCGACTACGGCGGCAGGATCAAGAATGTCCGCGCGACGGTCGCACGGTTCCCTTACATCACCGAAGGACGGAACAGCGATCTCGACGTCAAGACCATCGGGTAAGTGGGCACTGAGCGGAGTCATCGTTGTGTCTCCTCAAAATCCCAAAGGCGCACTCCGCTGGTGTGGAGTCCCGATTGCACTGGCAAGCACCGGTGCCATATCGATCGTGGCGTTGCTTTCCTTCGGAGGCTACTGCGCAACGATGCTTCTCGGGAGGATTCGCCCGTTACGCAACGCGTATCTATTTCTGTCCAGCGCTTACGACCGCTTGCTCGATCGGATCGGCCGCGAAGTTCTGCAGGACTCCAGAGACATGCCCGCGTTGCGACTCATGGTTTCCCTCAGCCTTACCGCCATACCGATTTTCCTGATCCAACTCGTTTTAGGAAAACCTCGACTGCTGCTCGCGATCGCTTTCTATCTTGCCCTTTACGGTCTCGGGTTCCAGCGGTTTGTGAGGATGTTCAGTGCCAAACACCTGGAAGCGCACCGGCGCCAAGGCTACTTCTCGGACAAGTACGACAGGGTCTTCGGGCGCTACGTCGAATTCTTTCTCGGATATTTGTATGGCAACATTCCGGAACTGGATCGGACGGTTCATGTCCATCTCCACCATCGAGAGAATGGCGGATACGACGACACCGCGGAGTCGAGGGACTACGATCGAACGAGTCGAGTGGATTTTCTGTGGTATCTCTCGAACAACATTTGGACGGTTCTGGGGATCGCCCCATACGCCTACTTCAAGGATCGCGGCGATGAAGAGAACCGAAGACGCCTGTTATGGGGTATGGCGCGGTACTATGCCTACTTCGCGGCTGTCGCGATCTACGACTGGAGAATCGCGATCGTGTTCGTGTTGGTTCCTCTTCTCTGCATGAACTTCCTCTCGGCGATAATAGCATGGGTCCAGCACGCTTTTTACGAGTCGGAACGGCCCGAGGACTACTTTGCGCATACCGTAACCGTGCTGAATGAAGTCAATTTCATGAACGAGGGATACCACCTCTGTCATCACCACCGGGCTGGCCTGCACTGGACCGAGATGCCGGTCCATCACGAGCGGGTTCGTGACCGGATGAAAGAGTCGGGCTCGCTGGTATTCCGCGACCTGGATTTTATGGGACTGTTCTTCGAGTTGACCCTCCTTCGAAGAATGGATGTGCTTGCCGAAAAACTTGTGCCGTGGGAGACCATGAATCACGAGCAGAGATTGGCTTTGCTGGCCAGGAGAACCGGGGTCGGGACTCATTCATGAATCGCCGGGAAGTGGAGTAAAGTACAGTTTAGTAAAGATATTTACATCATTGAAAATCGTTGCTGTGCCTATCAGAGGCTTGACTAATCCTTTTCTTCACCGAATAGTGATAGTGTCCCAAGTTGAGAAACGGTTCAGAAAAGGTAGGTAGATGCAACGAACACGACCGAGAGACGACGATCAACCTGAGTTTTACACCGTCGGGCAGTTGGCTGAACTACTGCAATTGACGCCGATGACAATTTACCGCATGGTCCGGCGCGGTGATTTGGCCTGTCACGCAATCGGCCGAATCAAGCGCTTCCGGCGCGACGACGTAGAGACATTTCTCGAGAATTCCCGGCAGCCGGCGTCCGAGACTTCCGACAGCCACCGCGCAGGCTAGACCTTCGCGGACTGAAACAAGCGACGGCTGCGCGCGAATCCGCCGCTTCCACAATCACTCGACTCCTCGCGACTTCCTGCGAAATCTCCGTCGTTTCCGGACATTGCCTGCTATCGCGGACTCCAACGCCTCAGACTACTGGTTGGTCGTAAGCGGCGCTCGTGCTGAGACCAAGATAGCTCAGCAGCATGAAACAGTTGAGACCGTAAGCCTCTGATGCGGCGAAAACCTGATTCCTGATCTCGTCCTGGCTGGCGCGAACTGGATGCTGTTCAGTCTCATCGAAGAACAGCTCGTCGTCCTGCTCGGGCAGGCGGCCGAACTTTTTGGAAAACATCGCGAACCGGTAGCTGATCAAGCGAAGCATCGAGCATCGGACGCATGGAGAATTGGAATTACAGCACGGTCCCTGGCTTACTGGCCGGGCGGCCGGTGATCGATCGAAGTTTTGGAACTTTTTCATGAGAATTCCCCTCCGGGAATCTGACTGAACAATGTAAGAAGTATTGGGATAGGAGAGTTAAATCAAATGGAATACAGTAAATTAAAGAAAATACCAGATAAGAGAGTGCCTAGGATAACGATCAGTAGAGTTATTATTGGCTAATTCTGGAAATCTAAGGCAATCTCGTTGAGCGGTTCAGTAAATCGCAGTCTCATCCAAGCGTTGAGTCAATAGAATATAGCTATTTAGCCTAATAAAGGCTTGACAAAGGCGCTGTATTCGCAAAGGATAGCGGCCAAGTTGATGGGATGAGGGGAAAAGATGCCACGAACGCAACTAAGAAATGATGCCCAACCTGAATTTTACACTGTCGGGCAACTCGCGGAATTGCTGCAACTGACGCCGATGACCATCTATCGGATGGTGAGGCGGGGCGACTTGACGTGTCATGCGATCGGGCGGATCAAGCGCTTTCGACGCGGTGACGTCGAGGCCTTCCTGCAAAGAGCCCGGCGACCCGTGGCCGGCTAACCCAATTAATACTTGATCGATTTGCGCGCGGGTTCCGCCGTGCTGGGAAGGTTGCCGCCCCCTGCCACCCATTGACCTACGACTCGCACCTCAAAGCTCATATCGCGACCAACCCTGATAGCGCGTAACTGGCCCGACTTCACCAGCCGGCGAACCGTGGCTGGATTCACATTCAAGATGAGCGGAGACCTCGCGCAACGTGAGCATCCTCTCCGCCATGTGCTTGCCTTTGGCTACCAGTTCCATTTGATCCCGATCCATTGGCTGGCTTTTGAAGGCTGCATTCAGAGCGAACTGGAAATCCATCGCGATACGTGCCGGCTGGTTATCTGAATAACGAAGATAGACGACCTCGGAAAAAGAAAGGCACGCGTTGGATTCACCATGAGGGCATATGGCCAAGCGTGCCTTCGGTTCGCGCGGGGGAGAGCGGGAACCGACGTCTAATTTTACTAACTATGTACGGTTCACCGCCATCGCTGGCAGGTTACGCGCGGAACGATTCTGAATGTTCGCATCGCGCGTTCTGACGAATCAGAAACGCCGGCGCTTACAACCGCATCGATAGCAGCTAGACAATCGCCGTCCTCGTCGGCGTATGGTGGAGTACCAGCACCGGACAAGGAGCCTCGCGGATGACGTGCTCGGTGACGCTGCCTAAGAGCAAATGCTCGAGTCCGTGGCGTCCGTGCGTAACCATTACGATCAGGTCAACCCCGAGATCCTCCGCAGCGTGCACGATACCAAGGTCAGGCACGCCCGATCTGACTTCGATAACGTAGTTCACGTCAACCCGGAGAGTGGAGCGGACTATTTGTTCGAGCTTGTCTCTGGCCTCCTTCTCCCATCGAGGCTTGGCGTCAAAGGGAAGCGGAACGTCCATGTCGTGAGTAGGGACTCTGGCAATGTGTAAAATGTAGAGAGTGGCGTCGCTTTCCTTTGCGAGCGTGCTGGCCAGAAGCAACGCGGCCGTTGAATCTCCATCGAACTCGAACGTGCACATTATTTTGCTGTATTTCAGCATGGCTTTGCCTACGCGAGCGAGCCTCCTTTTCGTAGATCCTCTATAGCCATTAGAATTCCGTCAGCGAGCGACCGGTGGCTCTATCGACCGCCGCCTTGCCGAGGGAGAATCCGTAAAGGGCGTCGGCGTAGGCAGCATCGTCATAGGTGTAACTGCGTTGGGCGTCTTCAAGTTCTATAATACTGGTCAGGCCTGCTTGATAGCGCTTCTCGGCGAGTTCAAGTTCCGCGCGAGAGGCGATGAGGGTTTTGTCCGCGTACGAGATTCGATCGAGCGAGGCCTGCCAATTCAAAAGCGCAGTATGAACTTGAAGGATTACCTCCTGGCGCAGGTCTTCGATTGCGCGAAGGATCGCATGTTGGCGGAATCTGGTCTCGGAAATTTGATCGGTGGTAAGAAAGCTGTTGAAGATAGGCCAGCTGATTAATATCCCGGCGTTGAAATTGTTTGCGGCCGGGGTTCCTGTCCCCATCGCCGAGTATCCGCCCACTGCGTTGACAGTAGGATAGTAGTCGCTCTGGTACTGGACGATCCTGGCGCCCATAGCCTTGGCCTGATCCTGCAGTGCCATCAAGTCGGGTCTGTTCCGGAATGCGGTATCAAGCAAGGTGTTCAAAGTATCGTTAACTGGATAGTAGGTTAGAACGTCCGCCGGCTCGTACGCGGGCGCCGAATCGCCAAGTCCCAATGCGTTGTCGAGGGCAACCTTGGCGTCGGCGTCACTGTTGCGCGCATCGACCAGATGCAATTGAGCGCGCTCGACCTCGGCGTCGGTAACATAGGTGTCGAGTTGTGGCCGGAGACCGGCATTGGCCTTAACCTGGGCCTCGTGCAGATGATACTGACGCTGCTCCAGTGCTTTCTCGTAAACCGCAATCAAGCGCTTAGCCTGCAGCAGGTCAAAGTACCGCTGAGAGACCTCAAAAATAAGATCAAGCTCGGTGAGCTTCTGGTTGGCAGCGGCGGCGGCGGCCTCAAACTGGCGTTCCGAAACAAAGCCATGGCGGCGGCCGAAGTCAACCAGGAACTGCGACAGCGTCACGCCACCCATGTAGTTATTGCTGGTGTCCCAACTTTGCGAAGTGTCATTCGATGCCAGGTTGTGATTTCGTCCAGTTACGCGGGGGAAGGAGCCGTCAAGATTGTAGTAGTTGGTATTGCCGATCCCATTATCGGTGCTGCGCAGATATTGCGCGCCGCCGAACAGTTGCGGTCCCAGGTAGGAGCGCGCCTGGCCGATCTGCTGCTGCGCGGCGTTGGTGTTATCCACGGCTTCCTGCAGTCTTGGGTGATACTTCAAAGCGATCGCAACCGCCTCCTTGAGCGTCAGCTGGGAGCCTGGTGGAATCGGTCCAACGCTCGAGTTGGAGGGCTGAGATAGAGCAGGGAGGCCACCGGCCGGCGGCGTTATAGTTGATGTAACCGCTGGCGCCATTGCAGTCCCGGGAGCGGACGCCGCAACTTGCGGATTGCCGAGTAATACCGCCGCCGGACCGGCTGCGTTGGCGACTCGATGCGCCGCGAGCAGCACGCACGTGAGGAGAACCAGGATTCGAGCAGATTCCATTGTGAGACTACCTGCCTGTTCCGCAATCGATGTTGGTAGCTGACGGTTCGGCATGGTCAGATCACTCAGACCTTTCAGCCGAAGCCGTGGCTTGCACGGTTTGGTTCTGAATCCGAGTATCCACCTGCTGTCCGGCAGTAAGAGTGTTGCTGAAGATCGTTACAACCAGCGACTGCGGCGACACACCCGAGGTTACTTCGACATAAGCGCCGTTGTTGATCCCGGTTTTCACCGGAACTTCAGTCAAGCGGCCTTCATCTATGACTAGCACCCGCGCCGATTCGCCCGAACCCTGGATCGCCGAGGCGGGGAGACTTAGAGCGTCAGGGTGCCGGACCAGTTCGATGGCAACGTGCGCATAGCTTCGCGGATAGATCAGGCGCCGGGGATTGTCTATGTCCACCTCGGTCAGCATCGTTCGGGTTGCGAGGTCGAGCGAGGACGCATACCTGGCGACGGTTCCTTTGAATGTACGATCGGGAAACTCGTCGAAGTGCAGGCTTGCCGGAGTACCAGCATGGATGAACGGATAGGAAGCTTCGGGGACGTAGATATAGACCCGCAACTTGTCGATGTCCGCGAGAGTCAGGATCGGACCGCCGCCGTCGCGGTGGCCGCCGGCGCCTTCGGTCGCTCCCGGAGAGATCAAGCCCGAAGTCTCGTCAACTCCAATGTCGCCGCCGCCGGCACGGATGAGCGCCCCGGGGTCGGCGAATCGGCCCGTGATAACTCCATCGAAAGGCGCGATGATCCTGGTATATCCGACCATCGTCTGCAGCGTTGATACCGCAGCCTGTGCTTCGAGGTACTTCGCATAGGCCATATCGACGTCTTGCTGTGAGATCAACCGCGGATCATCGTGCTGAACCTTCTTGAGACGATCGTAGGTTATGCGCTCGATCTCGAGGCTCGCCTGCGAGCGCATCAGGTTCGATTGGAGTTCCGGTACTTCGATCTCGGCTAGTACCTGACCCTTCTTGACTGAATCGCCTTTGTCAACGCTGATGCTTTTCAAGTATCCAGTGACTTTCGCGTGAAGTGCGGCTTCGTAGAAACCTACGACGTCGCCTGGAAGGTCAATGCTCTTTGACATTTCTCCCTGGACCGGATGAATAACGTCCACAATCGGTTTCTGAGTCGTAGTCATAGGAATCACAGGCGCGTCGCAGCCGGCTGTCCATAAGACGGCGATCGATAAGATAGCCGTTACCACCCGTCCAGTGATCCTCACTGCTTTACCTCGATGTAGCTGGCTGAATCTCGCGGCGTTGCATTTGCGACGAAAAGTCGCGTCCTATTCAAGCGGCCGTCTGCCGTTATGATTTGCGATGTAAGCATCGGCATTAGTCTTCGACCAGTCTCGGCGCGAGCGTGTCACCCTCGAGCCGCCGATAGAAGTACTCGTAAACGCAAGGGACCAAAAATAGAGTGAGGAAGGTGGAAACTATAAGACCACCTACCGCGGCTCTGGCCAGAGGGGCCGATGCTTCGGAGCCTTCTCCCAGTTTCATCGCGATCGGCATAAGTCCGGCCACTGTCGCCAAAGCGGTCATCAGGATTGGCCGCATTCTTATCCGCGCCGACTCGATTGCCGCGCGTCTCAACTCCTGTCCCTGTCGACGCCGTTCATTGGCGAAGTCAACGAGCAAAATCGAATTCGACACAACGATGCCGACCATGACGATGATTCCCATAAAGGACTCGATATTAAGCGTGGTTCCAGTCAGCCACAGCGTCCAGATGACTCCTATCAGTCCCATAGGAACCGCAAACATGATGATCAGTGGATCAAGGAAAGAGCGGAATTGCGCGACCATCACCAGGTAAAGCAGTATCACCGCCAGGGACAGCCCGAAGCCGAAGCTGGAGAAAGATTTCTGCATCGAAGCCACGGCGCCGCGGTAGCGCACGGAGATTCCGGGCGGCAAAGTCATCTTGTCCACCTGTTCCTGGATCTTCTCCTGCGTGCCGCCCGAGATCCTCGGTGCTGGGCGCGACGAGTAGATCGACGACGCGCTGGATGCTGTAGTGATCGGCTTCGGAAGGATGGAACTCAGGCGAAATCGTCGCGACATCTCTTAGCAAGAGACTCTGCGCGTGCCCATTTTCCCTGGTCACGGTCTCGATTGGAATGTTCTGGAGGACCTCCAAAGAATCAAAGCCCTTCTCGGAACCGGGATATTGCACGGTCAGAAAATAATCGTCCTTGTTTGCATGATCGATCCAGATCGAGGGCTTGATGTATAAGTTCGAATCAAGCGCGGTGATAACGTTCTGGATGACCTTCTGTTGGGCGACGCCCAGGCGCGCGGCGCGCACTCGATCGACCTTGATGTTCAAGGTCGGGTAATCCGCCTCCTGCGCGATGAAGCTCTGCGAAACCTCAGGCAGGCCATTGATTCTTTCCTCGAGCTCCTTGGCAGCCTTATTAAGCTTGCTGAAGCTGTTACCGGCGAATTGAACATCGATCGGCGCCATCTTGCCGAGATTGAGCACCGAGTCGATTATGCTACCCGAGGAGAACAAGGTGCGAGCGTTAGGAAGTTGCTGGGGAAGGATATGTCTCAGTTTCGACACATAGTACTTGGTCGCATGGCTATGGCCGGATTTGAGCGCTACCTGGATGAAGCCCGAGTCCTGAGCCGCGTTAGGCGAGTAAATTGCCGAGATGCTTGGAGCAATTCCGATATTCGATACGACCATGTCGAGGTCGCTGGGCGGAATCACCTTTCGCACGAGAGCTTCGATCTGACGCGCCATGTCAGTGGTCAGCTCGATACGAGTCCCGGCGGGCGCGCGAAAATTGATCGTGAAGGTTCCAGCATCGGTCGCGGGAAACAACTCGGTGCCGAGGCGGGGATACATCGCGAGGCTGACGACGAACAGAATCGCGACTCCACCGACAACTACGGCCTTGTGGTTTAGCGCGTTTTCGAGCAGCCGCTCATAACCTGAGGCAAAGCGCTCATAGGCGTTGTTGAACGCCGCGAATACGCCGGACGACCCATGTTCCGCCGCGAGGGCTTGTTCCTTATTTAGGAAGCGCGCGCAGTAGAGCGGGATTATGCTCATCGAGACCAGATAGGACGCGGCCATCGATAGCACCACCGCCAGCGCCAGCGCGCTGAACAGATACTTCGCGACGCCAAACAGAAACATCACCGGGAAGAAGACGATGCACGTAGTTACAGTCGATGCCAGAACCGGAAGCGCGACTTCTTCGGCGCCTTCGCGAGCCGCCAGGTAGGGCTCCTTGCCGTCAGCCAGATGGCGATTGATATTCTCGAGCACAACCACCGAGTCATCGACCAGCCGGCCTATTGCAAGCGCGAAACCGCCAAGGGTCATGATATTGATGGTCGAGCTACTGATGAAGAGACCGAAACCACCCGCCAGAATGGAAAGCGGAATAGACAGGAAGATCGCAAAGGTGGATCGGAAACTGCCCAGGAATATGAGAATAACGAGCGAAGCCAGGACTGATCCCGAGATAGCCTCATGTTCGAGACTTTTCACCGCCTGCCGCACATATATGGATTGATCGAATATGGTTTTGAGTTTCATTCCGGGCGGAAGGTCGAAGACTCTCGGAAGCAGGTCCTTGATGCCATCCACGACCGAAATGGTATTCGCGCCAACCTGCCTCAGAACCGGGACATACACCGACGGCTGCCCGTTAATCAGCACCTGGTTGTATTGAATCTGGGATGAGTCCTCGACCTTCGCTACATCATTCATCAGCACAGGTGCTTGACCACGTCCTATCTTCACCGGCACCTGGCCTATGTCAGGCACTTTTTCGATCATGCTGTTCGAGTAGATGTAGTAGTCCTTGGATCCGATCTTGACGTCGCCCGCGGGCAGGATGAGGTTGGACGTATCGAGCGCATGGACGACGTCCATCAGGGACAGGCCGCGCGCCTGCAACGCCTGCGGGTTGGCGTAGGCCATCACCTGCCGAAACTTTCCGCCAAACGGAATCGGCGCGGACGCTCCTTTCACGGTAGCCAGCTGATTGCGAATGTTGTAGCGCGCTTCATCCTCGAGCTGAGTCTCGTCGTAGCCCTTGCCCTCCAACGTGACCAGCACTACCGGCAGAGAAGATGCGTCAAACTGGAGCACCAGCGGCGGCAGCGTGCCGGGAGGCATGACGCCTAGATCGGCCATGGCCAGGGTTCCCATCTGCGCCGCGGCGCCCTCTATGTCTGTTCCCGGCTGAAAGAACACTTTGATGATGCTGACGCCCGACAACGAGCGCGACTCGATATGCTCAATGTTGCTGCCGAGCGTGAAGAATCGCTCGTAGCGGAAAGTTATGTTGTCCTCCATGTCGAGCGGCGGCATACCCTGGTAGAAGGTCGCTACCACGACCGCTGGAATTTTAATGTCGGGAAAAACGTCGACCGGCATCCGGGTAAACGCAGTTGCGCCCAGAATGATGATCACAAGCGCTCCGACAATGATGATGTACGGATTGCGCAGCGAGAAACTTGGCACGATGCAAACTCCCAACCCCCGGCTGAGCGGAGCCGATGGATTTCAAACTTGACTACAACCGCCCGCGAAAACTTGATCGCGTGCTAGCTAATCACGAGTCTTGAGTATGCTTAGAGCGGGTCCGGGCTTGCGGCGCGCGAAGGGAGCAATTTGATTCGTCTTATGATCGGTCGTACGAACGGGCTCCTGAAGCTGAATCTCAGTGATGATGTGATAACCTGATCTTCAGAAATAAGCCTCACATTCTGCGGTAATGGAGCGCCATTCGCCTCAAAGCCAGCCTTAAGATCCGGCAAACGCGACGAATCGTCGGTGAACCGATGCGGCCCGCTGAGAGTTTTGCCCTCGATCGATCCGCAGGAGACGCGCATGTGCGGACGCTGCAATCGAGGCGTAAACGCTACGACGCTTATCGCGACAAGAATCATCGCGAGCAGATGTATATGTCGGCGAGAAGGCGTCATGCGTCGTGTATTTTATCTGATCAGGTGTTAGAAGCAAGTTCCTCTTTCGCGGCGTGGGCAACGTCGAATTGCGGCCTCGTGCGTCGGTCGAAATTAGAGTACGAGTCTTTAGCACGGTCCTCTCCGGGCGACGAGCCGGATCAGGCTCGGCGGGACTGGGCGGCCGTCCGCGTCCGCAATCGCGGTGGCGCTCACTCTGGCGGCGCTTGGATTGGCGCTGGCCGTGTACCTGGTATTGATGAGATAGTTCAACTCGTTGGGCGATAACGTGACATCGAATATTCGGGTTCCGCTGCGCCGCTGGCGGCTCAAAGACTTCGACGAGGGCGAAGGCGCCGCGACGCGCGCTTTTGATCCTCTCAGTACCGATGACGGCTGGATCGAAGTCGCGGCGCCCGGCGACGTTTACCTCGCGCTAGCGGCGGTTGGACGAATTCCCGATCCTTTCAGCGATCGCGCCGAGCAGGCTTGTGCCTGGGTCAAGGATCGCGAATGGTGGTGGCGCACCGACTTCGACGCGCCGGACGTCGCGAACGATCAGCGGTTGATTCTTGATTTCGAGGGTCTCGATACTTACGCGGCCATCTGGCTGAACGGCGACCTACTCGGCCGTTCGGACAATATGTTTCGCGCGGTGAGGTTCGACGTCACGGCTCGCGCGCGACGCGGCAGGAACCGCCTGGCAGTCTGCTTCTCGCCGCCGTCGAGCATGGTGGCCGATCAGAAAATGCCGCTCTGGTCGATCATCGGCGACCCGATCCAGCAGACCAAGCGCAACTTCATTCGCAAGGCTCAGTTCGGCTGGGGATGGGATTGGGGTCCATCGCTGCCGACCGTAGGCATCTGGAAACCGGTTTCGATCCGGACGGAAACTTCGGCGGCGCTGCAATCCGTAAAGTTCACGACCCTGGATCTTTCGACGACGCATGACCGCGCAAAAATTTCAGTCGAGATCGAAGTTGAAGTCTTTGGCGATGAGCAGCAGTTGTCGGCGAAAATTGCGCTGATTGGACCCGCCGGCGACAAATGCATCGACCAGAACGTGACCGTGAAAAACGGCCGCGGCCGGCTCGAGGCCACCGTCGAGAATCCGCGACTCTGGTGGACGCCCGAGCTCGGCGAGCCCGCTCGCTACGCGTTGACTGTCGCGCTGAACTCGCAGGACCGTACGCTGGACCAGCGCGCGCTCATGGTGGGCATCCGCACGATCGCGCTGGATCAATCACCTGATCCGGAGGAGCAGGGCGCAAGCCTCTTTCGCTTTGTCTTGAACGGAGTTCCGATCTTCGCGCGAGGCGCGTGCTGGATTCCCGCCAGCTCGTTTCGTAGCCGCGGTTGACGAGGCGCATTACCGCCGGCTGCTCGAGGCCGCGGTCGAAGCCAACATGAACATGGTGCGTGTGTGGGGCGGCGGCGTCTATGAGCATGACGCCTTCTATGACCTCTGCGACGAGCTCGGTCTGCTGGTGTGGCAGGACTTCATGTTCGCCTGCGCGCCTTATCCCGAGCACGACCCGTTGTTCGTGGACAATGTCGCCGCGGAGGTCGCCTATCAGATCGAACGGCTGCGCCACCATCCCTCGCTCGCACTCTGGTGCGGCAACAACGAGAACCAGGTGGTGCAGGGGTTCATGAACGCGCTCAAGAAGCGGAACGATCCGCTGCTTGGCGATCTCTTTTACGCCCAGATGATGCCCGCGGCGGTGGCGAAGCTCGATCCGACCACACCTTATTGGCCTGGCAGTCCCTTCGGCGGTCCCAGCGCCAACAGCATGATAGCCGGCGACGTCCATGACTGGACCGTTTGGCATGGGATGCCGCCGGTGCCGGTTGATAGGCCGGTAGGAAAGTTCGATCTAAGTCCCGAAAGTGTGGCCTATACCCGCTATGCCGAGGACAGTGGCCGCTTCATCAGCGAATATGGCATCCAGGCGTCGCCGGTTATGACGACTCTTATGCGATGCCTCCCCGAGGATCAGCGCTATCTAAGCAGTCCGGCACTGCTCAACCGGATCAAGGATCGTCCTAAGAACAAAGTCGATGCCATGCTTGTAAGTGTCACCGGGATGCCGCGGACGCTGGAGCAGTACGTTGACTATACGCAGATCACGCAGGCGGAAGGTCTCAAGTTCGGCATCGAACACTTCCGCCGGCGCAAGCCTCATTGCTCCGGCTCACTTATCTGGCAATTGAACGACTGCTGGCCCGGAGTAAGTTGGAGTTTGATCGACTACTACGGCTTTGCCAAGGCGTCCTCGTTCTACGTGCGCCGCGCCTATGCCCCAGTGATGGCATCGTTCAAGGCGACCGACGATGGAGGCGTCGAGCTCTGGGTTGTCAACGACAGCTTGAATTCGATCGAGGCTGAGCTCGAAGTCGCTCTGAAGACCTTCAGCGGAGAGAGGGTCTGGTCGGATTCGGTTGCTAAGAGTGTAGGCGCAAACCAGGTTGCCGTTGTGTGGCGGGCCGACGCCACTCGGCTTGACGTCGATTCGCGCCACGTTCTAACGGTGCGCGCGCATAACAATCGCGTTCCACCGAACCGGCACTTCTTCGCGCCGATTAAGGATCTCAACCGGATCGCGCCTTCCAGCATGGAGATCGAGATCGAGCAAAGCGGCGCCCATGAACTAGCGGTCCATCTGGGCTCCAGGGCTTATCTCTACTTTGTTCATCTGCTGGTTGCCGACGAGCGAACCCGGTTCAGCGACAACTATTTCGATCTTGCCGGCGGCGAGAAGCGAACGGTGCGGATCACAAATGAATCGGCGCCGCTCAGGCGCGATGATGTCGTCGTACGCTGGCGCTGACCTCCAGCAGGCAGAACCTCGCGCAGCTTCAATGGGCCGCCGCTGCCAGCGAACTGTGACCATAGAGGCGGTCCACGTACGGCAAACGCGATTGTGCCCCGCCTTTTGAGAATGATTGATTCCTCTCACGTCGCGGGATGCCCAGTGAACTCTCGAGCTTATCCAGGCACACGATCATCTGCCGGCCCTGGCGAACAATAATATGCTCACGCTCGAACTTCTCTATGTGTTCGGTGACTCTTGGCCGCGACGCACCTACCAGGCCGGCCAAATCCTTGTGGGTGAGGAGGACTCGCAAGAGCATGCCGCGGGATTCCTGGACTCCGAAGATCGAACACAATTGCAGAAGCGTCAGCAAAAGACGCTCGCGAAGGTCGAGGCTTCCTCCGAAGAACCGATACCACTGCGTTAGATTATTTTCGTGAAATTTCCTTAAATCGGCTCTGGGCACATCTCTGGTGATCAGGTCGAATTGGTCCCAGTTGACGCTGCCGACCCTGCAATCGCTATGCGCCTCGCATCGAAAATGCCACCGGTCGACCGGCAGAGAAACAAACTGAGGGATTGGACCGGGCGCGACCAAGGCTATAGTCACGCGCCGGCCGGTTGGGTTCAGGCAAGTGATCTTCACCACGCCCCGTAGCAAGATATGGACGCCCGCCGCGAGATCCTTTTCATGAAAGATAGGCGCACCTCTTCTGAAGTCCGCGAAATCGAGTTGGCTGGCAAGATCCTGCCGTGCGACGGGTGACAGAAACGACAAGGACTTCAACTGGTTGAGGAAATCGAAGTCGGTGGGAGCCGCGTTTTTGCGTCTGTCCATTGTGCTTGCCCCTTTTCCTGCGACTAAATTTCCCATCGGAAAGTAAAGCAAGGGGCATACCAACGACTGCAAGCAGCGCGATGCTTTGTTTCGTGAAGCTCTGAGCGTCCGAAACGCAGAAGACTATTGGGAAAGAAGAAAAATGTATCCGATGGAACCAGCGCGGCGTTCTTTTGGATACATCAGGTGGCCTCCGCTCTGCCGGCATTCAAAGCTCCCCTTTCGTCGGGTAGAATCCCGCCCGATGAAGCCGAACTCTTCCACGTCGGCCGCGATAGTTGCACTCGCGATCATCATCGCAGGCGCATCCGGATGCGCGCGACGGCCGCCACCAGCGCCTGCACCTAAGCCGCAGACTATTGACCAACTGAAGGCCGCAATCGCCGGCGTGCTCGAGCGCACTCACACTCCTGGCTGCGGCTTCGCGCTCGTCAGCAAGGACAGCGTCATCTTTGCGGGCGGCGTCGGCAAGGCCGACCTCGCGTCCAACCGCGAGGTCACCGGCGACACGATGTTCCGCGTCGGCTCCATCACCAAAAGCTTCGTCGCGCTGTCACTCCTGCAACTGAACGAGCAAGGCAAGGTTGACCTGCACGCGAAGGTCGCCGACCTCGCGCCCGAAGTGAAAATCGTCAATCGATGGGATGCGACCGATCCGATCAGAATCGTAAACCTGCTCGAGCATACCGCCGGCTTCGACGATATGTCGCCGGCTGAGACCTTCGACATGAGCGGTGGTCCGCAAGTGCCGCTGCTAGAGACCTTCGCGAGGTTTCCCGAGCCGCAGATCGCGCGATGGCGTCCTGGTACGCTCCAATCCTATTCGAATCCCGACTATGCGGTCGCCGGTTATATCATCGAGAAGCTCACCGGCAAGCCATGCGAGGACTACATCGCGGATAACATCCTGCGCCCGCTTGCGATGACGCACTCCGACATGCGGCTTACACCCGAGATGCGTACCGCGCTCGCGCAGGGCTATCGCGGGAATCCACCGATAGCGGTGCCCTACTATCCAATCCTGCTGCGCCCGGCTGGTGAGATGAAGTCGTCGCCGAACGAGATGGCGCGATTCGTCCGCATGATGCTCAACCGCGGCACGCTCGACGGCGTGAAGATAGTCAGCCCCGAATCGATTACGCGGATGGAGACGCCGGAGACCGGCCTCGCCGCGCGCGCCGGCTTCAAAGACGGATACGCGCTCGGCAACTACGTGACCATCAGGCATCCGATCAAGACGCACGGCCACAACGGCGGCATCGACGGCTTCCTTTCGGTGTACGCGTACATGCCGGAGCAGGGACTCGGCTATTTCCTCTCGATCAATGCGAGCAGCCCGGCTTTGAGCCAGGTGGAAGACCTGATCTTCGCCTACATCACGCGCGGAGTTGCGATTCCGCCCAAGCCGGCGGCCGTGCCGCTCGACGCGGACGTCGTCGCCGCGGCGGGCTTCTACCAGTTTGCGTCGCCGCGCAACGAGAAGTTCAAGTTTCTCGAAGAGATCCTTGCCGAAGGCTGGACCTATACCGACCACGGCAAGCTCTATCGTCGAGGACTTATACCAGGTCCGCCGGAGGAGCTGGTCTATCTCGGTCACAACCAGTTTCGCACCGCAAAGGAATCCGGCGCCGACGGTGTCTATTGCACTGACCACGACGGCAACCGCTACGGATGCGGCGAGCTCGCTTGCTTTCGCAAGGATAAGCCCGGTCTGGCCCGCAACGCAGCTCATCCTGCTGGTGGGCGCGGTACTGACGATGGCGACGTCGCTCGGATTCGCTCTGGTCTGGATTCCGCGCAAGCTCCTCGGGCGAATGCAGGGTGTGAGGTATCTTGCAGTGCGCGTCGTCCCGCTGCTCGCATCGCTCACCTTCCTTGCCACCATCATTTTGTGGATACACGGCGGCGACTCGACCTTCGCACTCGCGACTCCCAGTCCCTTTGCGATCGCCATTTGTTTGTTGACGCTCCTGTTCGCGATTCTCTCGGTATTGGGATTCGCGCTGGCGATTCGTTCGTTCGGATATCCGATGAACCGCGCGGCGCGGCTTCATTCGATAGCGGTCGCGTTCGCCGCCCTCGGCTGGACCGTCTTCCTGGGCTACTGGGGAATGATCGGCTTACGCTTCTGGGCGATCTGAAGGTTTAAGCACACGACGCTTTGTCTATCTCTTAGAGCACTTCCGCGCGCAATTGTGGGAACACTTTCGAGACTTTGCCGAGCAAGTAGTCACCGTAGGTTCCGCTGACGGCCGCGAGGTCGGCGCCGTCCCATCGACGGCCGTGGCGGCGCCGGTTGATAGCTGTAGGATCGGGCGCAAGTACTTTGATCGGCTCCAGCACCGCCTCAAAGCTCGGATCGAGGAACAGCGGCATCGAAATGCGATCGCGCCCTGAGGCGTTGCGCACGCGATGCAGCGCCGACACATACCGCCCGGCGGTCAAGCGCTCGAGCATGTCGCCGACATTGCAGACGAACGAATCGTGCACCGGCGGCGCCGCCAGCCATCGATCTTGATACCAAATTTGAAGACCCGCGATGTCGTCCTGCCGCAGCAGGGTCAAAAGTCCGTAGTCGGTATGCTCACCCACGCCAAGCTCGTGTTCATCGGCGCCGGCGGTCGATGGCGGATAGTTAAAGATGCGGAAGAGCACGGTCGGGTCGCGCGTGTAGCGCTCGAGGAAGTAGTCTCGCGAAAGACCGAGACCAACCGCGACGCCTTGCAACAATAGTTGGCCGACGGCAGTGACCTCATCGATATAGGCGAGAATCGTCTCGCGGAATCCGGGCAGCGCAGGAAAAAGATTCATGCCATGCAGCGGCACGCCGGCGCGAACACGTGCATCGTCGAATCCCAACTCGGTCCCGAAGTAGATTCCTTCCTTGCGATCGGGCCGGCCCGAGGTCAACTCACCGTCCACAGGAAAGTAGCCGCGCCATGCGCGCCCGCCGTGCGCCATCGCGATCGCCATCTTTGCTTGCAGCGGCGAAGCGAAGAACTCGCGGGCCAGCTTCATCATGCGCGCTGACAAGGCAGGATCGATTCCGTGGCCCGTGATGTAGAAAAATCCGAACTCGCAACACGCCGCGTCGAGCGCCGCACCGATGTGAGCAAGATCGCGGGCGTCGCGGCGCAGCGAACCTAAATCAATGATCGGGAGGCGGTCGGTCGAATTAGTCACTCGAGACCTTTGATAAAATCGCGCAGCACGCGATCCCACTTCTGCCAGTCGGCGCCGCTCGCCAGATGGCCCTTGTCGCTGTCGATCTCGAAGTAGGTGGCATCGACGCCCGCGGCCTTCAGTTTCGCCATCACATCGGGCGCGATGCTCGGCGGAAACAGCTTGTCGGTGCGCGACAGGACGTAGAGCACCTTCGCGCGAATCTTCGCGAAGTCCTTCTCGGCGTTGTAATGCGAACGCGCTCGCGCCAGCGCGATCATCGAATTGGGATCGAAGGCCCTCGCCCACGGTTCCGCGAGCTGATTGATCGCCGCCTCTCGCTTCGCGGCATCGGGAAACCTCGGAGCGAGTTCGGCCTCGATGCCGTAGCGCTTGAGCGTCGCGACGCGCAGCTCCGTCATGAAGCCGAGCATCTCGGCGTTGCCATAGTGATGGCCGCCGTTCCATCCGGGAGCATCGGCGAATCGCGCCTGCAAATCGGTAACCATCCGTGCGCCGTCGGTTGCGTTGGGCGCCGTGACGACCGGGACGATGCCGCGCATCGCGTCAGGAAACGTGACGCCCCACTGAAATGCCTGGTAGCCGCCGAACGACAGGCCCGCGACCGCGACCAGATGCTTCACGCCGAGCGCGTCGAGCAACACGCGCTGCGCAGTTACGATATCGACCAGGCTGTAGTCGGGAAAATCGGGACCATAAGGCTTGCCGGTTTCAGGATTGATGCTCGCGGGCGCGGTGGAACCGAACGACGAGCCGATCATGTTCGATGACACGACGAAATATTTGTCGGTGTCGATCGCTTTCGCCGGTCCAATCAGTCCGTCCCACCATCCGGGTTCGCCATTGGCGTCGAGTCCGGCCGCGTGCTGGCTCGAGGTGTATCCATGTGTCACAAGAATCGCGTTGCGCCCGCCCGGCGCGAGACTCCCGTACGTCTCATACGTAAGCTTGAGTTCGGGCAGGACTTCGCCGCTCTCGAGGCGGAAATTCCTGGTCGCGAAGCTTTTCACTTCGACCACGCCGAGTCCGCTATCATTTGCCATCACGACACCTATTGCAGTTGCGGCTTCTTCACGAGTCCGAGGTTGAGACGGACGATCGCCTCGAGCCGTGTGAGACTGAGTAGAGGACCTCGCGTCGCCGCCCGGATGACCTCCCAGTAGTCCCGCGTCGCTGGATCGGTGAGAAGATTTTCGTTCTTCAGAATGCTTTGCTCGTAACCGGCCGGAATTTCCCGTTCGAAATGACCAATCCTCCAGTCCGAATCATGTTTCGCGGGCAACCTCGCCAGCAGAGGATCGGCCAGCGCACACGTATCAATGTAGTGAGTGCCCGGGCCAGCATACAGGGCAGCGGAGCCTAGCAAGCCGCATTGCGCGTTGACTGTTCTGACACCGTCCACATCGGGCCATTCCGGTTGAGCGAAGAAATTGCGCGTGGTTGTAATAAGTCCGCGTCCAGGAAACATGAAGCCGCGCTCGTCATTAATTCCCGTTTGGTACATGGCCTGATCGAAGTACTTGCCACCGCTCATGATTGTCGCCGGCAGCGAGATCGCGCCAAGGCCGAGGACGGCCACCGCGACCAACGCGGTCTCCACGTTCGACATCCGGGTGCGGGCGATAATCACAGCGGCCGCCAGCAGCGTCGCAGTCAGGAAGCGTCCAGTCATGAAATCGCCGCCGATACTCACGACATACGCCAGGTAAAGAACTATCCCCGCCGCGATCGCCTTCGATGCGAGCGACTGCCGGAATCCCAGCACGATTCCAAGTGAGGTTATCGACAGCGTGATTGGATCTCTCGAAAATGAATCAAACAGATAGACCCACCCCTGTCGGATAATCTCAGCCGCGGGAATGCCGCTTCCGAGTTTTGCATACGCAGTGTTGGGGAATGGCGCTCCGTAGTAGAAGAGACTGAAGAGCGTCCACGCCAACTCGGGCGCGATTGCCGCCGCGATCACTTTCACCGTCTCTCGAAGACTGCTGTACGATGTCCACAACAGGAGCAGCGAAAACGGAAATACCAGCAACACCAGGTCCGGCCGGCTCAGATAGATCAGCGATAGCACAGCGAGACAATTTGTCAGCGAGCGCCGGTCGCCGCCTGATTCGAATTGTTTGAAACCCAGAATGAATCCCAGCACCAGAATGAAGTGCGACAGGGGATTCTCGAGCCCGGAGGTCGAATAGTCCACGAACGCCTTCGACAGGAGAAGCGTCGTCCCAGCCAGCATCCCCGGCCAGAAGCTTGTCGCGAGCCGCGTCATCAACAGCCACCACGTGATTAACGACAAAAGAATCGACAACGCGAAGGTCGCCGCGAATACGTTTCTCAACAGTAGCGTGACGACCGAGATCAGGATGAACCAGAGCGGATGAGTGAACGCCTGGACGCGCTCGTCGATGTTAAACGTGGGCCCGTAACCGTGAATGAAATTCATGACGCAGCGCAGCGTGATCTCCGCATCGTCGGACATCCACGCGGTCCTGACCAGGACGGCAAAGACGAGCGCCAGCAGCGCGAGATGTGCGGCGGCTCTGTCTCCGCGCCGAGTGAGGCTCGCGTCATCGATACCGGCTGTCAGCTCATTCATCAGGGCATCAACCGCCGAAGCCGCGGTTGAGCCAATGTCGCTGAATCGACGACAAACTTCAACGCGTGACTGATTCTGGCGTTCAGCGGTTCGGTGTGCGGCGGAAGGTCCAGAAGTGGACGCTGCTGGCGCCGGCTGCTTCGCCGTTCACGATCATTTCGAAGCCTTGCTTGAGATAGAACGCGACGTTGCGAGGGTTCTCGGTTTCGAGATAGCAGGCGAGGTGTTCCTCGTCGGCGCGCTCGAGCACCGGACGCATCAACGCGCCGCCGAGTCCGCGCCGTTGAGCGCCCGGCTCGACGCCAAGCAGGAACAGGTACCAGCATGGGCCGGGCACGTCGCGCTCGCGCGCTTGCCACTCGCGGCCAACGACTTCGCGATAGCGCTGATATGCGTCGTTGCCGATCAGATTCGCCGTCTCGTGCATTCCCGACGCTTCGATATTCTCGCGCGTCCATTTCGCGTTCGGCGGGAGCCAGAGCGCGACGCCGTCGAGCACGCCCGCGGTCACATAAACTTCCCCGGCGAGGGTTCCGAAGCGGATCATCCTCGCGTACATCTCGGGCAGCAGCCGCGCTGCGATCGACGGCGCCGGGAATCGCGTACACCATCAGCGGATCGTCTTGGAACGCGCGCGCGAGCGTCGCCGCGGCCGCCGGGATTTGCGAGTCGGTGAGTCTTACAATGGTTGCGCTCACGCGTTCATCTTCGCACACCGCGGGTCCGCGATGTAGCGAGGGTCAGCGATATGCGGCGGCCTGGATCCCGTAAAGCTCGGCGTATTGCCCGCCTTTCGCCATCAGCGCCTCGTGAGTGCCGACCTCTGCGACGCGCGCGCCGTCGAGCACGACGATCTGATCCGCCATCCGCACCGTGCTGAACCGATGCGAGATGAGAATCGTGATTTGCCCCTGGCGTCCGTTGCCGGAGCCGCCGTCGCGCCGCTCGATGCGCGCGGCCGCTGCGTAGCGCTCGAACAATGCGTGTTCGGTCTCGGCGTCAAGCGCGGCGGTGGGTTCGTCGAGCACCAGCAGGAGCGGGTGATCGCGCATGAAGCCGCGCGCCAGCGCCAGCTTCTGCCACTGGCCGAAACTCACTTCGACGCCGCTCGGCCAGGTCGGACCGAGTTGCGTTTCGAGGCCGGCATTCAGATGCCCGATCACGTCATCGGCGCCCGCGCGAGCGACCGCGGCAACCACGGCGGGTTGGTCGTCGAGTCTCGGGACGTCGCCGAGGCCCACGGTGTGGCGCGCGCGAAACTCGAAGCGAAAAAAATCCTGGAACGCGCCCGCGACGTGTTCGCGCCAATCGTCAGCCGCGAATCCGCGCCAGGTCAACGCCATCTATAAGGATGCGACCCTGGTCGGGCTGATAGAGCCGCGCCAGCAGTTTGACCAGCGTACTTTTGCCGGCGCCGTTCTCGCCGACGATCGCAATCACCGAGCCTTGTTTCAGGTCGAGGCTCACATCTTCGAGCACCTGGCGCGTCGTGCCCGGATACGCGAACGACACGTGATCGAGGCGGATGCCATCGACAAGGCGGTCCGGCGCCGGCGTGTCCGCATGCTCCGTCAGCGACGCGGCATAATCCTCGAGCCACGCCAGCCGGCGCGAACCGTCGAGCCAGACGCCGCGCAGAAATCCAATTTCGCCGACGGTCGCACCGATGTACGCCGACAGCCGCGATCCCGCCGCCAGCACCAGCAGCACCTGCCCCGCAGTTGCGTGGAGGCCGACGGTGACGTACACGATCGCGCCGATATAACCCGCGCCGAAGATCAGCCACGCGACCGTATGCCACGCCGCGCTGCCCCAACGCGCGGATGCGACCGGCCCATACCAGCGCTCCCACGCCTCGCGCCGCAATTTCACGAGTCGATTTCCAATTCGCAGGACGCGCACCTCTTTTCCGGGAGGCGCAGTCGTCGCGACGGTGAACAGATGCCGCGCGAGGCGGTTCGCCGATGCGCCACGCTCTTCGGCGGCGCGCTCGATGCCGGGGCGCCAGGTCGAGGTCAGCACAGTCGGCAGCGCGAACGCCGCCAGCAGCGCAAGAATCGGGCTTATCGACATCAGCAGCACGACGGTCACGCCGAGCCGCAGGATCCATCCGCAGGTCGAGAACATCGACATGTACATGTGGTCGAGGACGAAGACCTGGTCGCGCAGCACGGCGAGGCGGTCAAGGTAATCGGCACGTTCATGATGCGCGATCGTCGCGACGGTGGCCTGCAGTCGTGCGACGTGGGACTCGAGCGCGATCGTCAGGCGGTCGCGGAAGCGGCGCTGAACGCGGTCGCTGGTCACGCGCAGGAACCAGGTGCCGACCGCCGACACGCCAAGCCCCATCGCAGCCGCGATCACCTCGAAACGATCGTGACCCGTCACTCCGTTCGCCAGCAGCATCAACCACAGCGCCAGAAGCGCGTCGGGCAGCGCCGCCAACAGCGACAGGCCGAATGCGATCGTCAGCAGGCGCGGCTCCGCTTGATAGCCGCGCTTGAACGCACGCCACATCGCGGGAATCGCAGCCGGCATGTCGTCATGCGGGTTCATCGAGCGCAACTCCTTCTTCTTCGCCGGCTTCGGTTTCGCTGAAGCGCGACGCCTGCAACTCGAACATCGTGCGGTAGCGTCCGCCGAGTGCAATCAGCTCGTCATGCGTGCCGAGTTCGATGACGCGCCCGTGTTCGAGCACGCAGATACGATCGGCGTGACGCACGGTCGAGAATCGATGCGAGATCAGGATGGTAGTGGCGTGATCCGTCGCGCTCAGGATGCGATCGAAAATCTCGCTCTCGCCGCGCACGTCGAGCTGCGCGGTCGGCTCGTCGAGCAGCACAACTCCCGCGCCGAGCTTGACCGCGCACAGCGCGCGCGCGAGGGCGATCCGTTGCCACTGCCCGCCGGAGAGATCGGTGCCGTCCTCGTAGCCGCGCGCGAGGATCGTGTCGAGCGACGCGAGATGCGCCGCGCCGGCTTGCACCAATGCCTGCTCGATCGCCTCGTCGGGCGCACCCGCCGGCGCAACGTTGTCGCGCAGCGGCAGCTCGAACCTGGTGAAGTCCTGGAATACCGCGGTGACGCGCTCGCGCCATGCGTCGATGTCGATCTCGCGCAGATCGACGCCGTCGATTTCGATCGCGCCTTCATTGGGATCGTAGAGACGGCACAGCAGCTTCGCGAGCGTGGTCTTGCCCGCACCATTCTGGCCGACGATCGCGAGCGACGTACCGGCCGGAATCGTCAGATCGAAGCCGTCCAGCACGCGTTCTCCGCCAGCGGGATACGCGAAGCTGACATTTCGAAAACGGATCTCACGCGCCGGCATCTCCTGCGCGACTCGTTCGCCGCGCACGAGACTTCCGGCCGGACGCATCGCATCTCGCAATCGAAGCACGGCATCAGCCGGCGCCGCCGCGCCATCGAGCGCCCACGACAGTCCGCCAAACGCGATCATGCTCGTGCTGACTGCCGCGCTGGCGAACGTGACGACGTGACCGACCGCGATCCGCCCCGATGCCGCATCTGCCGCCAGCCCCCAGAACACAATCAGGTTGGCGGACAGGACTAACAGCAGGCTCCAGAGCACGGGCTGCTCGCGCAGGCGCGTCGCCTCCCAGCGGAGATCGAACAGGCGTCGCCGCCGCGAAGTGAAGCGCTCGAGCGTCCACGACGCGAGTCCGAACAGGCGCAGTTCCTTGGCGGCCGGCGGATCGACGGCGAGTCGATAAGCATAGTCGGCGTGGCGCTGCGCCTCGCGCACCTCATCTGTATTGCGATCGCGCCACACTCCGCTTTCGCGCAGGAGCCAGTGCGTCGCCAGCCACGCACCCGCGAGCAGAATCGGCGCCCACCATGCGTACGCTGCCAGCACGACGGCGGACAGCAACCCTCCAACCATCTCGACCAGTCCCGACGCGATGAAGTCCATCGAGATGCTCATCGGCGGTCCGCTGATTCCCAGATCGAAATCGCGCGCCATCGCGAGGTCGGTGGTCAGGCGCGGGTCTTCGAGATGGCCCATGCCGGGCGGCGTGATGCACGCAATGGTCAACTGATCGTAGAGCCATGCGGCGACGCGGCTGCCGAGGTTCGTTCCGACCGCATGATGGAACGGCGGCGTGATCTGCAGCAGCACGAACACCGTGCCGACTGCGAGCAGCGGCATGGCGAGCGAACTGCCGCGCTGCACGCTGCCGACCAGCGCGCCCATCGCGATCGCGAACAGCGCCGGCAGCAGTCCGCGCAATCCGAGCGCGGCCCACCATGCGATCGCGAGCGGGCGATCGGCCTTCAGCAGAACGCCGAAGAATTTCCAGTCAGCACGCGCTTTCAGGCGATCGAACATCGGCACCATCATTATGATCGTATAACCGTCGCGACCCAGCTTCGGTTACGCATTCGATCGGGTCATCATTGCCATCGCTTCGGCACGGTCTTCAGGCGCTGGACGCCGAGCGCATCGCACCATCGCTCGAAGCGTGCGCGCGGCACGCCGTTGAATTGCAAATCGTCGAGCGATTCCGCAAGCGGAACTGTGTCCACCAGCGTCGCCAGCTTGCGGTAGAGGAGGGCGTCGTCGCGATGCTCGACGAGCGTCGCCGCGAGCTGCGTCGCGCCGCGCGGCCTGACCTTCCAATCGGCGGAGTCTGCGGGAATCTGCTCGATCCGTTCGTAAGCGCCAATCAGCATCGACGCCGTCTTCTTGCCGAATCCCGGCAGCCCGGGAAAGCCGTCGGCACTGTCGCCGGCCAGCGCGAGGAAGTCCGCCATGCTGTCGGGACCGAAGCCGCGCTCGGCGCGAAACGCCGACTCGTTCGTTACGCTTTTTCTGACGACGATCAACCTGCACCACGCGGTCGCCCTGTATGCATTGGCCGAGATCCTTGTCCGGCGACATGATGCGCACCTGCTCGACCCGATCGCGAAAACGGCGCGCCCCGCTCGCGAGGCCGTCGTCCGCTTCGTACTCGCGCATCGGCCAGACCGTCACGCCGATCGCGCGAACCGCATCCTCGGCGGCGTCGAACTGCGAGCGCAGCTCGGGCGGAACGCCTTCATCGCTCTTGTACGGCAGATACAAATCGTTGCGAAACGATCGAATCGGATTGTCGAACGCGACCGCAATGTGAGTGACGGCCTCGTGCGCGTCATGCAGCAGCGCGAGCATCGACTCGACGATGCCGACGGTCGCCTTCGCATCCTTGCCCGAAGGATCGCGATGCCCCGGCCGCGGCGCAAAATGCGCGCGATAGAGCTCATAGGTCCCGTCAACCAGATGCAGCCTCACGCCGCGACCATAGCATGTATTCTTTTTTCGGCATCGCCCCGAAAGTGCGCTAAGGTTGGGTGCGTTATGCTTGGGCGAACGTATATGTCAGCCAAAAGGAGAATCCGATGCCGGACAAGACGTACAAGATAGTAGAAGTGGTCGGCGTATCCGATGACAGCGTCCAACAAGCGGTCCGCAACGCAATCACCAAAGCCAGTCAGACAATTCGGAACATCGACTGGTTCGAGGTCGGGCATATTCGCGGCTCCGTCAACAAGGCGGGCGCTCCGACCTTCCAGGTCGAAGTGCGGATCGGCTTCCGGCTGGAAGGCAACGCCGTGGTTTGAAAGCCTTCTCCACTACAAGGGGTTGATTGACTGCCGGCTCGGTTTGTTCCGCCGGATCAACGGCGCTCGCCGGCAGTCCAACCCCCAAAACCAGCACCGGGCAGTTTCGATGGACGGCTCGTCCTGATTGTTCAATCCAATGTCGCCGGTGTCGGTTGTTCCAAAAGAGCTGGAAGTCAACGAGACAAGGTCGTTGTCGGTGAACGCTTTTTCCAGGCACAAGCTGCCAATTTCGCGCGAACGCCTTAAACCTGAGACTGGTTGGCGCAGTGGGGCAGTCTGATGCGAACTGCTCTCTGTTAGATGAACGTATCTAATACCAATTCTTTCATGAGAACCCGGTTTTTGGTTGCTTCCTTGGGGCGGTTGAAATGCGTCCCGAAATTCAGCTTTGGGTCGACTTCTCAGAGACGATATATATTAGTCGCGCTAATACCGTCCGTCGCAGGGTTAACCAGCAGAATGCCGCTGGTCCTGCATACTCAGTGAGCTTTGGCGCCTTGGAAACAGAAGTTGCTTGGGATGTCTACGGCTAAGGCTTAGATCTCATCGCCCGATTTTTCTTCTAAAGCGTCTGGTACGCCTGGTCTGCGAGCATCTCGGCGAGCAGTAGCTCTGCCTCCTGTCTTCCTGTACGAACACTCGTCCGCAGTCCTCGCGTGGACACCGCCGCAGCCATGATTGCTGTCTCTCGATAAGATCTGCAGCTGTCAGCAAAAAAGCGGTTAGCAATGCAGCTTTTGATCGCGGTTGCCACGTGCTGCGCGCTCCGAAGGGCTCGTCTTGATCAACGCCCTTAACCCCTGTCCGTCGAAGTAGTATGCGATCGACCGACTCTCTGATTTCCACCGTCCATTGCTTACCGTCGATAATTAAAACCAGACCTTCCTTGACAGCATTCGCAAGGTACAACCGATCGACCGCGCGGATTCGCGGCATGACCGACAAGCGGGTTCCGGCCCCGCCTTGGTTGACGAGAAATACCGCGATTTCCGCGGTGCCAAAATTTAAAGGCGCGCCTTCACTTGCGCCCGCAACAGTCTCGACCAGCCAGCGAAGGCGTTCCTTTTGCGATCTGCCGACGAGCTTCGAAGTTTCCAGATGTTTCGCTACGTACCAATTGCGCTGGGCCGGTAACGGTATTTCTATCGACATCGTAGACAACTTACACCCTTCTAGCTTAATTCGCAATATCTGATCAGCATGCGATCGCATGAATCGTTGTCGATCACCTTGTTGGGCATCATATCGATTTTGGGGGCCTGCGTTCAGACGAGTCATCAGAGAGTCAAAGCTAAGGGAGAAGCAAAAAAGAACTATGGCGCCACGAAATCCCGACGGTCGGTATCGGAACACCAACCAGCCTACGAGCGTACCGAACTCGATCTTGATTGCCCGATGGGTTGAAAACTGAAGTCCTAGCGGCGAAACTGATCGGCGTCAGCACCTTCGCCAGCATAGCGGCACACATTGTCTGCGGTTGCCCGTGGGAACCAAATCGCTCTGACCCCGCTTCCGCCAGGCATCAGTTTTTCCGGACAACTACAACATCACAGCTGCTGGATGCCACAAAGCGCTGAACCGGGCGCTCAACCGTGAGCCTCGAATCGCATCAGACCAGTTGGCTCAGATCATCATGCAGCGATGCGACGACTTACTTCTTGCGCTCCAGCCGGCTATCCGCCGTCAAGATACAAAGGCGATTCAGACTGCGGTTCGCGTGCTCGACCTTCAGGCCAACATTGGCGGAGCGAAATCTGGAAAGTTCGCTACTCCAGCCAGTCGACAACCGGAACCGAAAGAAGAAGGAACATCCCCAGCAGTTATTGATCTTTTCGGAAGCGCGTTCAAAATCCTCATGGATCTCGGAGTCCACTTCGATGGCTATGAGATCATTCCTTTAGAAATGGCACCCAAAGCGATCGAAACCACGGCCCGAAAGGATGTGCCGCGCATAGAAACAGAACAAGCTCTTTTGGAACATAAAGAAGAACAAGATGCTCGTTCAAAAGAAACAGTAAAGAGTCGCCGCTGCGATCTGTTTTGTTTGAAAGTCTCTTACAAGCGAACAAGAGTTCGGCTTTATCGCAAAGCACCGGAGAAATGATGGGAGAAAGAAATAGATTGCTAAAGCATGAGAATCGGCAGGAACGATTAACCGGAGGACAGGGCAAGAACTCCGAGGCGAGAAAAGCAATCCAAATCCGAGATCGCATCAAAGAACTGCGCCCCCGCGTCAGGGCTGGGGAGCTGCTGCCTCATCCCGAAAACTGGCGGGTACATCCTACCTCGCAAGCAGCGGCATTACGCGGTGTTCTGAATCACGTCGGTTACGCCTCCGCATTAGTTGCACGAGAGCTACCCGACGGAACGCTGCAATTGATCGATGGCCACAGCATAAGAGAGGCAGCCGGCGATCGACTCCCAAGTCCGCGATGCACCGCCGGTTTTCGGCTTGAGCAACTATGACGTCGATCAGTTGATGAGAACCAGCGGCCTGGTCTGGTCCTCGATGGGCGGCCCTGGGGACTTAGGAGGACCAGGACTTCGAAGATAATTTCGTCGTCTTCCATAGGGCGATTACCGGAAGACAGATTTTGGGGTCGCAGAATTGCACCAAGCTGGCCTGCCCAATTCTTGAAGGTCGTGAATCACCACGGATGGGAGCTGACCATTTCGGTCACGAGCACGGCATCTGCGCAGCGCATCTACGTGTGGAAGCCATTAGCCATCAAGTCCTGCCAGGGCACTCGAGCCACACGACCACCTTGCGAGTTGAGGTAACTGGTCGATGACGAACGGCGAGCTAAACGGCTGGTCAGCGGAACTCTCGCTATGATCCGGCACATGCTCTAGCAGGTCATCCGAAAAAAGCGTGTAAGGCCTGATGCGACGCGATGGAGATTTCGGTATTTGACAGACTGTAGCCCGTTAGGTTACACTTGACAGGTGAAGATACGGAACATCGTCCATAAGGGCCTCAAGCGCCTTTACATGGAAGACAGCTCGAAAGGGCTGGCCGCCGAGACAATAGACAAGCTCAACAAGATGCTGGCCTTTCTGCAGGATATGCAAAGCGCGAACGAGTTGCGCACGATCTCGGTGTGGAAGGCGCATCAGCTCACCGGCGACCGAAAGGGCCTCTGGAGCCTGCATGTCACGCGCAACTGGCGCTTGACGTTTTGGATCGACGACGAAAACGAAATCAGCGATTTAAACCTTGAAGATTACCATTAGGAGGACACCATGCGCATGCTAAACCCGCCGCATCCCGGCGACTTTATCAAGACGGAAATAATTGAGGCGCTCGGGCTTTCAGTGACGACCGCGGCCGAGGTGCTCGGAGTCTCTCGGCCCACGCTGTCAACCCTTCTGAACGGGAAGGCTGACCTCTCCGGCGATATGGCCCTCAGAATAGAGAAGGCGTTCGGGCCGAAAATGGATACTCTTATGCGGATGCAATCTTCGTTTGACATCGCGCGCATCCGCAGGCGCGAGAGCAAGATCAAAGTTCGGAAATATGCGCCCGCTCAGGTGGAGGCGGAGTGGCAGCGAAAGACCAAGCGCAAAGGCGACCTTGCGGAGTCCCTCGCAGCATCGCCCCTGCGAGGTTCGGACCTCAGGATTAAGCGATCCAAGGATGGGCCGCGCGAGATTGAGTTGTGAGTTTTCTGCTCGACACCATCGTGGTGTCGGAACGGGTAAAGCCCCAACCGGACCGCAACGTCATCTCGTGGCTGGCCGAGGTGGACGAAGACCGCGTGTTCATCAGCGTGATGTCGTTCGCCGAGATCCGCCGCGGAATCGAGATGTTAGCTGCCGGGCGCCGGCGCGAGCGCCTGGCCGCATGGCTTGACGAGGAGCTTCCTGTGCGGTTCGAAGAGCGCATTCTCGACATTGATCGGCACGGTGCCGATACTTGGGGTGTGGTTATGGCGCGGGGGCAAAAGATCGGTCTGACGCTCGGATCGATGGACGCATTCGTTGCCGCTACGGCGGAGGCGCACATTCTCATTCTCGTCACCCGCAACGTCAAGGACTTCCAGGCTTAGGTATTTCACTGATCGACCCGTGGTAGCCGGGCAATAGCGCGCGGAATGCCGCTTTTGCTCCGAAACCCTAGTCCCCGGTCCGGGCGTTTGTAGCACATAATCGCGAATATACTTCGCCATCATCAGGTGCTCAGGTCGTGATGGACCCGACTGTGGCTGTCAGGACACTCGGTTCGCTTAGTGCCGTCACAAAGACTCGAAGCTCGGCAAATGGCGATTTCCGGATGAATCGAGAGCGCTGACCGAGGTGACACAAGGTCACGACTCCGAATCTTCGTTACCCACGAATTCTTCGATCGGGATCCCGGAAGCACGCGATAGACGAAGGGCATGCTTGAGAAGGGTTACGCTTCCTCGCCGTATCCACTTATGGATGGCGGTGTTGGAGACCCTGCAGATTCCTGCGGCCTTGGTAGGACCTCCTAGCGCCGCAACCGCTCGCTCAACCGCACTATTTTTCTTCCTCTTCGTACCGCGCTTCATCCTGTGCCACCTCCCAAACCACCGCCAGTCGATCTCGTGAGGAAATTAGACTAGCCCGAACGCGCCCATCCTTCAAAGAATGCACTAAGGGCTTCGCACTTGCACCAAGCGGTCATATCAATAGTTGACAACTATCGTTAAGAGCGATAGTTTAGTTCTTGGGAAACAAGGAGAAAACGCAAATGAAATCCACCCTTGATTACCTCAACGGCTATCTCTGCATTCTGATTGAATCCGAGGCAGACGCGAGCAGTCGCCGGGGCGCTCCGGGAAGTATCTGCGAGTGGTACGCAGTTCGCGAAACCGCCGAAGCTGAAGTGGCGACCCTGATTGGCCGGCCTGTTACCAGCGTCGAATCGGAGGAAGGGCTGTACGTCGACGAAGACGGCAATGTGTTTCAGCTGCTGGACAAGCACAAGACGAAACCAATCGCGGTCGAGCGTCGCTCCGAAGCGGAGCAAACCGAACTCGAGTTGCTGCTGGAGGCTTCGTTGAAGGGAGGGCAGGCGAACGGGCAAAGCAGCGGCGCCAAGCGGCTCTTGAAAAAGAATCGAAGCAGGGCTCGAAAGCAGCAAGCATCGCAAAACGGGAGCGCAAATCCCGAGGCGCGCCCAGCGGAGATACCTACTGCCATCGAGAGGAGCGTTTCGACTTCCGATATCGCCCCCGGAGCTCCTGTGCAGTTGAATCTCCGGCAGAAGCTGGCCGAGGTTCGGCGTCGCATCGGCTACGTCCAGAAGCGCGGCCACAACGAGCGCTTCAACTACAGCTACGTTACCGCCGCCGATATCGCCGACTCGGTCGGGGACATTCTTGCCGAATTGGGGATCATCGTCATCCCGCAGACTCGAAGACATCTCCTACGAATCGACGGTGGGGCGGGGAGAGGGCACCCGGATGGCGCGAGTGGTCATGGCCTACACCTTTGCCGATGTCGACAGCGGCGAAGAAGTCATCGCGAAGGTCGCGGGCCAAGGACTCGATCCCGGCGACAAGGCACCGTACAAGGCGATGACCGGAGCGTTAAAATACGCCCTGCTCCAGTCCTTCCTGCTGGCCACCGGCGACGACCCGGAAGATGAGCGGGTTGATGCTCGTTCCGCCGCAACCAATCCCGAACGTTTGATTGGCGGCGACCAGGTTCGAGAGCTGCAAAGCCTCATCGATGAAACCGGGACCGATCTCGAACGGGTGCTCGCGTACTACAAAGTGGCTTCGCTCTCTGCGTTGACCGAAACCCCCTACCGGCGCGCGCTCGAGGTGCTGAATCGCAAACTGGCCAAACGGGATAATCAGGAGACCGTTCATGCCCACGATTGAGCGGCTGCACCAGAACACTCCCGAATGGCACCTTTGGCGCATGCAGGGTATCGGGGCCAGCGACGCCCCGGTGATCATGGGCGAGACCGCCTTCAAGACTCCGAGAACGCTCTGGTCAATAAAAACCGGACGTATGCAGGAAGCTGCGGCGGGTCCGGTGGCACGGCGCGGTCGCGAACTGGAGCGTTTCGCCCGTCGCGCGTACGAGCGAAAAACAGGAATCCAGGTCGAGCCCCTGTGTCTGGTCCACGGTGAGTTCGACTGGATGCGGGCGTCGTTGGACGGCCTCAGCTTTGACGGCTCCACGCTCGTGGAGATCAAATGCCCGCTGAATCTCCGGGACCGCCCGTCAGCCCAGCAAGGTCGCATCCCTTCCCAGTACTACGCGCAGCTACAGCATCAGCTGGAGGTCTCCGGAGCAGAACGGGCGCACTACTGGTCCTTCAACGGGAGCGACGGAGTCCTGGTCGACATACAACCCGACCGGGAATACGCGAAGCGGTTGATGGAGGCTGAGGCCACCTTCTGGCAACTGGTAAAGGAAAACCGCTGGCCCGAACTGGCCAACGAGGAGATGGATCTGAGTGCAGATCCAAAATGGCGTCACACGGCTCTTCGTTATCCTGAAGCCAGGCTTCGTCTGGAAAACGCAACCTCGGAGGAGCGCCGGCTGCGCGCAATACTTTCGTCAATGGCAACAGCGAGGCGGACCTACGGCTGTGGCGTCGAAGTCCTGAAGAGCTCGCGCAGAAGCGCCGTTGACTACTCTACGGTTCCTGAACTCCGCGGAGTCAATCTCGAACCCTACCGCAAACCGCCGGTCGCGGTCGTGAAGATCAACACCTTGGAGCCCAGCCAGCAGTAGACCGTCATGGAGGAATGTTTCGGCTTTCGCAATTTTCGCCAGTTCGAGCGAACTCGCAGAGAGATCAAGCTGCCCTACGATCTGTTGAACGACATTCGTTTCCGTCAGCTTCCCGATGCACGCAAGGCTCACCTGATCTGCCTGCTGCTGCTCTCTGCACGAATGAACAATCTGCTGCCCAATAGCCCCGTCAAGTTGGAACAATTAATAGGAGCGACCGAGCCTCTGGACCTGAGCGCATTCGCTGACTTCGTCGACTTCACCGTGATGGAAAAGCCGAGCTGGCAGGACCGCATTGCTGACCGGCGGGTGCCGGACAGCATGCGCGCCGCAGTACTGGTTCGCGATGGCGGACGATGTCGAAGATGCAGGAGGTCGATAAAGCTGGAAATGGATCACATCGTTCCAGTCAGCAAGGGAGGCAAGACCGAGGAATCGAACCTTCAGACCCTGTGCCGGCGCTGCAACAGGGCCAAGTCCAGGAAGCTTACTCCGAGGTTCTGAAGATGGGTGCGGCTAGGCGAATCATCACGCAGCATCGCAGTCGAGATGGCCCTGCTATTTCTGCGCGAACTTGAGCCCACGGTCGCAGAAGATCCGGACCGGTTGGTCTCGACCGAAGCAATCCTCTCCTTTGC
>CAVWMC010000003.1:137500-732559 GCA_963756005.1 uncultured delta proteobacterium | reverse complement strand
CGACATTCCGGCGAACGGAATTCTATTTCGAGCTCGCGGCCGCCGATGAATACGGATTTCAACTCTAGCGCTGGGCTGAGCAGGATTAAATCGGCGCGCGCGCCGACCTCGATGCGGCCGCGGTCGTTGGCGCCGACGAGATTGGCGGGATTGGTCGCGGCCATCACGGCAGCGTCGCCGATACTGACGCCCGCTTTTTCTACCATGATGCGGACGCCGTCGAGCATTGAGATGACGCTGCCGGCAAGTGTGCCGTCATCGAGGCGCGCGGCGCCGTCGCGAATCGTCGCGTGAGCGCGTCCGACAATTTTCTCAGTGTTGCTGATTCCCGCGAGCGCCACTTTGTCGGTCACGAGAATGAGTCCGTCCTTGCCGCGCGCGTTGAAGGCGAGTCGCAGCATCGCGGGATGCAGGTGGACGCCGTCGGGGATGATTGCGGGGATTGCGCGCGACTCGGCGAGCGCGGCGGCGATGACGCCGGGATCGCGATGATTCAACGGGCGCATCGCGTTGAACAGATGCGTGAACATCCGCGCGCCGGCGTCGATGCCGGCGTTGGCCTCGTCGAGGGTCGCGTTGGTATGGCCGACGGAGACAACGACGCCGCGCGCGACGAGGCGCCGAATCGCGTCGAGCGCGCCCGGCAACTCGGGCGCGAGCGTGATCAATCTAAGCGCGCGCATCGCAAGCACTCGCTCGAACGCGTCGCCACGCGGCTCAAGGTTGAGCGCAGGATGCGCGCCGAGGCGATGCGGTGAAATGAACGGACCTTCGAGATGCATTCCGAGAATCGCGGACGCATCGGCGGAGCTATCGCGCTGCGAATCTTCAAACGCGCTCGCAACCGACTCATGAACCTGTGCGATCTTTTCAATCGGTGCCGTGACCGCGGTCGGCATCCACGAGGTGGTGCCTTCGCGCGCGAGATGGCGGCTCAGATTGGCGATCGCGTCGCCAGACGCGTTCATCACGTCGATACCGTGCGAGCCGTTAACTTGCAGATCGACGAACCCGGGCAATATGTAATCGTCGCCGCCGCTCGACGCCGACTCGAGCGCGGCGATCGTGTCAGCGAACGTGATTTGCCCGCGAACGATCGAACCGTCGGGCTTTGCGATGAGGCCTGACAGTTTCAATTCGCGCCGAAGCGCTCCGCCAGCAGGCGCGAGAAGCGCGGCAGGTAGATCAGGTCGAAGGTCTCTTCCTTGCCCGGGAACATCGCAACCGCGGCGCCTTTGAGCGCGAGCACGTGCTCCCATCCCAGTTCGAGCGTCATGTCGTTGTCCTGCGCGATGACGGCGAAAGTCAGGTCAACCAGGATGCGCAGGCGGCGAATCATTTTGTTCTCATGCTCGATTTCGATTTTCGATGCGCGGTCGTCGTCGGCCATGAGTGCGGTCTCCCTGTGGGGTAGTTGTCAGCCTGATCATATCAACATAGCAGCGAGCGATCATGAGGAATTGCGCGGACTTGTCTCGGCTGAACGGGGATGCCAACCTCTAGCCGACTGTTGAAAAGGTAATTTTCAACGCCGGCGCCCTCTCTCCTGTCTCCCCCAAAGGGGGAGATGTTAAAGGTAAGCGGACAGCTTTTACGCAGGACGTTGAAAGCACTTGAAGTCGAAACGACAATTGATTCGAATTTTTCAACATCCTGCCAAGGCGCCGTGAGCCCCGTTCGCCTCAAAAGCAGCTTCATATATCTCGCTAACGCGGTAAACGATCTGCGTGGCAATTGGTCGGTGCTGGGCATCGTGCTGGCGCCGTTGCTGCTCGCGTCGGCGCTGTGCCTGCTGCCGGACGCGTTGAATCTGCAATACCGCCTCGCCACGACGTTCGAGCCGGGATCGCAGAATATCAGCTACACGCAGGTGGATAGCGCCGACGCGCCGGCCAAACCCCCGCCGCTGCAGGAGCCGCAACCATTCTCACCGTGGGTGACCAAGGCGCTGCATCTGATCTTCGGGCTGCTCACGCTGCTGGTGACGCTGGTTACGCTGTGTTCGCTCAAGCGGATCCAGGCGGGGATCCGCGAGCCGACGATCATTCACGAAGTGATCGAAGTTTACCGCCGCTCGATTACGCTTGCGCCCGCATTCGTCTGGGTGACGATCCTGCAACTGCTCGCGCCGGCCTTGGGGCTGTTTCTGTTCCAGGAGGCGTCGAGTCTGATGCCTGGCTCGATCGGCGTGTGGGCGTACATCGCGCTGGTGCTGATGATCATGCTGGGCGCGTTGATTTATACCTGGTTGTACTTCGCGCAATACGCGCTGATCTTCGACGGCAAGCATAGCTGGCACGCGCTGCTATTCAGCCGCGACCTGATGCGCAAGCGCTTCTTCAAAGCGGCGACGCGGATCGTGGTATTTCTCGCGGTATGGTCGGGCTACAACACCTGGGCGGCGGGCGCGTTCGTAGTGGTGAGCTTGCTGTTCGGCCCGGTGGGAGTGGTGACGGGCTTCCTCGGCACGACGATCTTCCTGGTCGGTCTCGCCGAAATAGGCGTCAATTTTGCGACCACCGCATTCCTGGTCGCGGCGGGATTAAGGTTGTACCAGGATTTGAGGGAGCCGCGGGAAGGAGATCGCGTTGATGTTGCGCCCCAATCCGCGATGCAGCCGACGGCTCAACTCCCGCACGCCGCGCTGTAACACTTGTGAGCGAGCGTGCAGCTTGAATCGCAGAACCCTCACCTGCCGGCGGCTACGCCCGCCGGCCGCCATCCCGTAAAACAACGGGCGAGGTAATTCCCCCCGCGCCTTCCCCCAAAAGAACCTCAGAGCGAAATGTCGTCCTCGACATTTCGCGATTTCTTTTCGCTGGGTGCAGGGGTCACCCCCTGCCGAAGGAAGCGTGAAACCCACCGCGGGTTTCACACCTAATGAAGTGATTTACCCTTCCCCGGCCGCCAGCCGTGAGAGCGCGCGGATTGTGACGTGGATTGCGGGCAGGCTTGGCGGCGCGAGGGTTTTCAATTCGTCGAAGAGGCGCGCGACTTCCGCGAATCGGTTGGCGCGAACGCGCTTCAACTGTTCGATCGATTCATCCACGCTCAGATCGGGATCGTCGGCGATGGCGTCGAGCAGCGCGCACGATAGCGCGATGCGCGCGGCGCGAAGTTCGCCGGCGAGTTCGTTGGCGGCGCGCCGCTCCCAGCGGTCTTCGTCGCCAATCGATTGAAGCGCTTCTTCGAGGATTGCGAAGTTGAGGGGCGCGCTTAGTTGGAAGTAGGCGTGCGCCGCTTTGGCCGGTTCGATTTCGCGAGCGAAACTCAAACTCAGCACGCTCAGAAGGTGATCGGCGAAGGCCAGGCGCACCAGCCCATGCGCGAGTTCGCCGTCGATCATGTCATTGCGCAGCTCGCGATACAGGCGCTCGAAGCGGTCGCGCTCGCCGCCCGTCAGCATCGTCTCGAACTCGCCGGACAGCTTCTCGAACGCGGGCTTGAAGCGGAGCACTGCGGCGCCGATCGAAGTGGCGGGCTCGAGTTCGCCGAGCGCCCATCCGGTGGCGCATCGGCATGCGCGTTCGAGCGCGAGAAATGCCCCCAGCTCCGATTCAGCCGCGATCGCCGTGGCGTTGCGCTTCAGGTCGGCGGCGCGTTCGTGAATTGAAAGCACGTCGGCCGCGATAACCCATGCCCGCACCACGTCTTCAGCCGCGACGCCGCGGTCGCGCACATAGCTGAAGACGAAAGTGGAACCAACCAGATCGACCAGCTCGTTCACGGCCCGGGTTGCGATCAGCTCGTGGCGGAGCCGATGCGCGCCGACGTCGGCGTGCGCGGCGAGCGACGGCGGGAAGTACGGTTGCAGGAAACGTCCGACCAGGTACGAATCGTCAACCAGCACCGTGGCTTCAAGGCGCTGGATCAGATCGATCTTGGTGTAGGCCGTCGCCAGAGCAAGTTCGGGCCGGGTCAGGCCGGGGTAGCGCGCATGGCGCTCGTGCATCGCGTCGCGCGGCGGCATCGCGGCGTCCATCCCGGTCAGGATGCCGCGATCGGCGATGGCCTGGAGATGGTCGCGAAACTCGATCAGGTGCGTGCGGCTGCGCAGCTGTTCGAGGCTGAGCGACAGCACCTGGTCGCGATTGTCGGCGATGACGCGGTCGGCGACTTCGTCGGCGCATGCGGCGAGCGCGCGATTGCGCGCGTCGAAGGTGAGATCGCCGCGAGCAACGGCGGGCTCGAGCAGGATTTTAAGATTGACCTCGTGATCCGACATATCGACGCCGGCCGAGTTGTCGATCGCGTCGGTGTTGATGCGCCCGCCGGCGAGCGCGTACTCGATGCGCGCCGCCTGGGTGAAACCGAGGTTGCCGCCCTCGACGACAATCTTCGCGCGCAGCTCGGGCGCGGCGATTCGGCAAGCGTCGTTGGCGTGATCGGCGACTTCAGCGTCGGTCTCGGTCGTCGCGCGAACGTAGGTGCCAATGCCGCCGTTGTAAAACAGATCGACCGGCGCGCGCAAAATGCATTGGATCAAGGACTCGCCGTCGAGCGCGTCGGAATCGCATCCGAGCGCGGCGCGTGCTTGCGTTGTCAGCTCGATTCGTTTCTGGCCGCGGCGGAAGACGCCGCCGCCGGCACTGATGAGCGCGGTGTTGTAGTCGGCCCAACTCGAACGCGGCAGCTCGTAGAGCCGCTTGCGCTCATCGAAACTCGCGCCGGGGTCGGGATCGGGGTCGATGAAGATGTGGCGATGGTCGAAGGCGGCGACGAGCTTGACGTTGCGCGAGCGCAGGAGGCCGTTGCCGAACACGTCGCCCGACATGTCGCCGATGCCGATCATCGTGATCGGCGCGCCGCGGTCGGGCTCGCGGCCCATCTCGCGCAGGTGCTGCCGCGCCGATTCCCACGCGCCGCGCGCCGTGATCCCGAGCTTCTTGTGGTCGTAGCCGTGCTCGCCGCCCGACGCGAACGCGTCGCCCAGCCAGAAGCCGCGCTCGATTGCGATGCCATTGGCGATGTCCGAGAAACTCGCGGTGCCTTTGTCGGCCGCCACGACCAGATACGGGCCGTCATTGTCGAGCACCCTGACTCGCTTCGGATGCACCGGGCCGTCGTCGCTGAGATTGTCGGTGAGATCGAGCATCGCGTTCATCAGCGTCTTGTACGCCTCGACGCCGTCGCGCGGGTCCGGCTGATGACGCGGGCGCGGCTTGACGATGAAGCCGCCCTTGGCGCCGCGCGGCACGATGATCGCGTTCTTCACGGTCTGCGTCTTCATCAGATCGAGGATCTCGGTGCGGTAATCGTCGGCCCGGTCGCTGAAGCGGATGCCGCCGCGCGCGAGGCGTCCGTGCCGCAGATGGCATCCTTCCATGCGCGGGCTGTTGACGTGAATTTCGTAAAGCGGCGCGGTATCAGGCAGCCTGGTGATGCGCGCGCTCTCGAACTTGAGCGCGATGTACGGGTCGGGCGACGGCGTCGCGCAGAAAAAATTGGTGCGCACCGTCGCCTCGACAATTGAGAGCAGCGCGCGCGCAATGCGATCGTCCACAATATTGTCGATCGAGCCGAGACGAGCGAGATACGCCTCGCGCAGATCCGCGATTTTCTCCAGCGTGGCGGGATCGTCGAACGAGAGGCGCGCGGCGAACAGCTCGAACAGCGATCTGGTGAGGTCTGGATACATCAACAGAACCCGCTGCAGCGCGAGGCGCGCCGGCGCCAGGCGCATCTGGAACGCGGCGACCAGATATGCGCGCAGCAGGGCGACCTCGCGCCACGAGAGGCCCGCAGTGAGAGTAAGCGCGTTGAGGGAATCGTCGGAAGCGAGACCATCGCGCACGGCGGCGATCGCGTCGGCAATCAGCGCCGCGCCGGCAAACGTCGCGAACGGCTGGGCCTTGGGTCCATTCACGGAAAAAACCTGCAGGTACGCGCGCGTCAGCTTGCCGTCGGTGCGAGGGCGAAGTTCGTGAGCGTCCTCGGCCAGCACCTCGATGGAGAAGTTCTGCAGGGTGGGCATCAGGTCGGAGAGCATCGGCGCGTCGCCCAGCCCGATGATTCGAATATCGCTATGCGCCTGGTCGAGGTGGCCATCGATCGTATGCGGTCCGGCCTCGACGATGAAATCGCGGCCGCTGGCAAGCAGCGTTTCGACGTCTTCGATGTCGCCGACCGCGCGCGCGACGTCGATCGCAGCCTGGTAATCGGCGCTGAACGCGCCGGTCCATCGCGCGGCGAGCGCGCGTCCGCGCTTGGGTCCGAGTTTTTCGAGCAACCGCTCCTGCAACCGATCGTCCCATCGCCTGGCCAGTTCGGCGATCGAGGCCTCGAGTCCGCGAATCACCGAAACTTTCGGAGGACTGGCGACGAAACAAAAATGAAGGCGCGCCGTATAGCCTTCGCCGATCGCGGGATAAAAATAGACCAGGGTGCCGTGAAGCGCGGTTGCCAACGCGTCCTGGATGCGGCGGCTGAGCTCGGCGGAACCGGCCTCGCGCGGCATCACCACCAGCGCGATCACGTTGCCGTGCCGCAGGTCGGGCGCAATGAAGAGGCGCACTGCGGCCGCGCTCTTGACGTCGAGGATCAGGCGCAACTGCGCGCGCAATTCGGCGACCGGCGCGCGAAACAGCTCGTCCTTGGGGAAGCTGTTGAAGGCGGAAACGATTTCCTTGTAGTCGTGCGAGCCGGGCGCGGCGGCTTCGTGATCCAGCACTTCGCGCAGCTTCGCGCGCAGCACCGGAATGTGTTGCGCCTCTTCGGCGTAGGCCTTCGAGGTGAACAGCCCGACAAAATTGTCGAACGCGACGACACGGCCCGCGCCGTCGGTGCGGCGAATCGAGACGCTGTCCATCGGGCGCCTTCGATGTACGTGCGACTCGGCGCGAGTCTTGCCAATCACCAGCGGCGGCCCTTCGAAGAACAGCTTGCGGCGCGCGGGTGGAAGTTCGCCGAGCATCACGGAGCTGCGAAAGCGCGACTCGTCGTGCGCCCGCATGACGCCGAGTTCCGTGCCCGGATCAAGCTCGAATTTGCTGGAACCGTCGCCGCCGGTGACCAGAAAACGGCGATAGCCGAGAAATACAAAGCCGCCGTGGATGAGCCAGCGGAGGAGATCGCGGACTTCGATCAGTTCGCGGTTCGACGCCGTGTCTTCGCAAATCTGCAACGCCAGTGCGGTCATCCGATCGAAATCACCGGTGGCGGCGCGGACCTCGGTGAGAATCGCGATAACATCGCGCTCGATTTGTCGCGCCTGCTCGGTCGTGGGTGCGAGCTCGAGTTCGGCGTGCACGAACGACTCGCCGCGCTCGGCCGACGACGCCTGCTCGAACGACGCGATCCGCCCTTGCTTATCGCGCGCGATCTTGAAGATCGGATGGAGAATCGTGCGAACGGTGGCGCCGAGGTGATGGAAATATTCGAGCAGGCTGTCCACGATGAACGGGCAATCGGTGGTCACGGTCTCGACCACGGCGAGCGTATCGTTGTCGTCACCGGTAACGGATTCTACGCGCGCGATCACCGGCTCGGCGCGGACGGAAAAGAACTCGAACGCCGACTGCACCAGCGCCAGACGCCGCTTGGCCGGGACGCGATCGCGATTGTCGGCCGAGGCGCGCGCGAACAGCCGCTCGGCGAAGGCGGATACGCGCTGGGCGGAGTCGGCGGGAAGGTTCCTGTCGATTAAATCGCGGAGTTCGGTCTCGATCGCCAAGGTTTCACCGGTTAGAGCGCAGGTAGAATGGCGCGACCGCTCGCGCGAGCATCATTATAAGTCGCATCGCGCAGATTTCGTAGGGGGGATAGACTTGGGCGCGAATGCCGGAAATTGAAATCAATGCGATGACGTTCGGGCCGTTCGGCGTCGGCCGTCATGACGGCAAGGCCGTGATGGTTGCGGGCGCGGTGGCGGGCGACATCGTGGATGTCGAGATCGTTTCGGAGCGCCGCGATTACGCGGTCGCAAAGATTCGCGAGGTCATCCGCGCGAGCGCCGAGCGCCGCGTGACGCCGTGCCCATACCTGCCGCGATGCGGTGGATGCGACTGGCAGCAAATCGATTATGCCGCGCAAGTGCGCTTCAAGGGCGAAGTCGTCGCGCGCGAGCTGAGCCATGCGCTGAACATCGAGATTGATCCGGCGGGACTCGTCGAGCCGGCGCCCGCGGAGTTCGGTTATCGGTCGAGAATCCGGCTGCGGGTCGGCGCCAAAGGCGTGCTTGGATTTTACGAGGCCGGCAGCAACACGATCGTCGAGATCGATTCATGCATGGTCGCCGAGGCCGGCCTTCGGATGCCGCTTCACCTGGCGCGCTCGCTCGGCAAGCGCGTCGAAGAGATCGAAGTGGTGCGCGACGGCGCGCGCGAAGTGCAGGTCGCGCATCTGAAGAAGCCGGCAACCGACGAGGACTTAAGACGCGCACGCAACGTGCTCGAATCGGACAGCGAGATTGCGGGAATCGTGCTGCGCTCGGGCACGCATCGCGCGGCTGTTGGCGACGCTGCAATCGCGATCGAGCTGGAGCCGGGACTCTCGCTCGAGGTGGACGCGGATTTCTTCAGCCAGGTGAATCGCGCGCAGAATCAGAGGCTGGTCGCGAGCGTGATGGAGATGGCGACGATCCGAGAAGCGTCGGCGCTGCTCGATTTGTTTTGCGGCGCCGGCAACTTCAGCCTGCCCGCGTCGCGACGCGGCGCGCGGGTGACGGGCGTTGATGACGATGCGGGCGCGATCGCGGCGGCGTCGCGCAATGCGGCGCGCCTGAATTGCCGGGACGCGCAATTCATCGCGATGAAGGCGTCGGCGACCGCTGATTTTCTCCATCACGCGCGCTATCGTCCCGACGTCGTAATTCTCGATCCGCCGCGCACCGGCGCACTCGATATGATGGCTCCGATCGTCAAGCTGCGCGCGCCGAGCGTCATTTATGTATCTTGCGACGTGACCACACTGGCACGCGATCTGCGGGTGCTAGCGGACGCGCGATACAAGATCAACCGCGTGCGCGCGTTCGATTTTTTCCCCAACACGCATCATGTGGAGATCGCGGTGCACGCGCTATTGACTTAGATCGCCGGGCATTCTTAGAGTAATTGAGTGGTCGATTCCCGCATCCTCCCGCCAGAGGGTTGATCAAAAAGATGCCCAAGCAGGAAAAGGAAAAGCTCCCGAGGCCGAAGATTACGATTATCCCGGGCCGCGGGGTCGCGCAGACGATTAATTATTTGCTTGAGGACCGGGACGACCTCGAATGGATCATCGCGGTCGGCCGCACGAAGAACGGCGAGCTGTTCTTCTACGACACCGGCGGCGACATCGTCGAGGATCTCGGCACGCTCGAGTACCTCAAGGCGCGAATCGTGCGCGCCCACTTCGGCGACGAATACGAATAAGCCGTAGCGTTTTTTTCTCTCTCTCTCAGTCTTCGAATTCTTCCTGCGGCGGCCGCGCATACACAACTCCGTCGTCGATTTCGGTCAGCACTCGATAAAGATACTTGCCGCATGCGGTCGGCGGCCCCGCGATACATTCGCCACTCGCCGGCTCGTAGTAGGCGTTGTGCGTCTGGCACATCAGGTAGCGGCCGTCCTCGGCGAAGAATTGATTATCGACCCAGTCCATCGCCATCGGCACGTGGCGGCATCGATTGACGTAGGCGTGGAACTCGCCGCCGAAGTTGACCAGAAAACATTCCTCGTCGGCGCCGCGAATCGGCAGCATGAACTTCCGCGACTCGCCTGGTTTGAGCGAATCGGCACGCGCAACTTTGTAGCGCGTGCGCGCGGGCGTGCTTTTGCGGCGTGCGTGCGATCCGGTCAGAGCGGCGCGGCGTCGATGTTGCTCGTCGGACATTCTTTGTTGGTGGATTTGTGTGCGCGAAATTTTCGTCAGCTTGCCGGATTTTGTCAAAGCCCATAGCATCTGTAAACGCGATGGAAAATCCAAAGATTCGCGCCGTCGAAGCTTTCCCGGTCGAGCAGCAGGATCAGACGCTGATCTGTTTGCGCGATCCGAGCGGGCTCGCTCAAGAGCCGATCATGCTCGGGATGGGCGCGTATTTTATCGTCACACTTTTCGACGGCCGCATGTCGCTGAAGGACATCCAGGCCGCGTTTTCAAAGCGTTTCGGCGAGATGATCCCGCTCGAAAAGCTCGACGAGCTTATCGCGGCGCTGGATCGCGCGTACTTTCTCGACTCGCCCGCATTTCACGAACGCGAGCGCCGCGTACGCGAGGAATTTCTCGCGAGTCCCGACCGTCCGGCCGCGCTGGCGGGCCTCTGCTACGAGAAAGATCCCGCAAAGTTGCGGCTCGAGCTGGCGGCGTTCTTCGATCCGCCCGAAGGACCCGGCCGCGTCGCCTCGATGAAGAATTCGGCGCCGCTCGCGGGCCTGATCGCGCCTCATATTGATCCGCGCCGGGGCGCCGCCGCTTATGCGCACGCGTACCACGAGCTGATGTCGCACGAATTGCCCGAGCTGGTCGTGATCCTTGGGACCTCGCACTACGGCGCCGGCCCCGAACTGTTCAGCGCGACGCGGAAGAACTACGCGACGCCGTTCGGCCCGGTGACGACCGACGCGGCGTTTATCGATCGACTCGCGGCGCGTTATCAAGGTGATCTGTTCGCCGACGAGATGCTGCATCGCGGCGAGCATTCGATCGAATTCCAGGCGCTGTTCCTCGCCTACGCGCTCGGGGTGCGCGGCTACCAGGTCGTGCCGATCCTCGTCAGCTCGTTTCACGAAATGGTGGCGAGCGGAGTCACGCCGGCGCGCGATTCGCGCGTCGGCTCGTTCCTCGCGGCGCTGCGAGCCGAGCTCGACGCCGACAATCGCCGCGTGCTGATTCTGGCGGGCGTCGATTTCGCGCACGTCGGCAAAAAATTCGGCGACGATTTCGTCGCCGATGGTACCGTGGCCGAGCGCGTCCAGCGCGAGGATCTTCAACTCATCGAAAGCATCAAGCGCGGCGACCCCGACGCCTTCTTCGCCGACATCCTCAAGGATCGCGACGCGCGCCGAATCTGCGGCCTGTCCCCGATGTACACGCAACTCGAGCTGCTGCGCGGCCGCAGCGCGCGCCTGCTCAAATATGGAATCGCGATGGAACCGCAGAGCGAGTCGGCGGTGTCATTCGCCAGCCTCGCGATCGACTAGAACGCTTTACAGCTCCATTGGATTGCGGAAGTGATCGCGAAAGATCCGCGAGCGATGTTCCAATAGCAACGGGGCCAGCGCCGCCTTGACGACCGGGTCATTCGCGGTGAAGCCCCGGCGCAGGCCTTCGGGCATCGGGTTCTGCTCCTTGGGCAAGGGGTCGAGCAGATTGGCGAAGGCCGTCCAGTAAATGTCGAGCGCGCTCAAAGCGTCGCCGACAAAATACTTCACGCCGCGCGCGTACTGCGATTTGAGTTGCGTCGCGAGCGCGTCGAGAGACGCGGCGGTGCGTTCGCCGGCGGCTTTGACGTCGCCTTCATTGTATCCATATTTGTCGCCCATCCGGCTGATTCCCGCTGACGGAGTTCCGGAGGCGAAGGCCGGAGCAAAGAGTTGGAGACGCCGATTCCAGCCAATACCCATCTCTCCGCAAATTTCGTGCGACAGACCGATCATCAGCGCGCGCTGCGTGGCGTCCGCGGGAATCAGCTTAGGCGCGGGCGCGATCCGTTCGGCCAGGTAAAGGATATCGATCCACCGATTGACGGGTTTCTCCTTGGCCCACGCAACGATGGGTGCGCTGGTCGCGCCACTCCAAGCCGAGATCTCGTCGTTGGGTTCGCCACCCAGCCATGGCGCGGCGACATAGTCGAGGCCTTTGATTTCAAAAATGGTCTTGGCGGCTTGTCCCCACGGGCTGGGCACGCCTTTGACCATCACGATGCGCAAACCCGGGTGATCTTTTATTTCTGCGAAGCTGCGGTATTGGAGCATCGCGTTCTCCTAAACGCCGCCGTACCAGTCGTAGCCTTGATCTTCCCAATATCCGCCGGCGCGCGTCGGCAGGAAGTTTACCTCGGTCAGATACTTCACGTTCTTGTAGCCGAGCTTGACCGGCGAGTAGAGGCGGAGCGGCGCGCCGTGATCCGGATACAGCGGGCGCCCGTTCATGCCGTAAGCGAGGATCGTCTGCGGATGCATCGAGCTCTCGATGTCCCACGTCGAATAGTAGCCGTTGTCGAATGATTTGAACTCGACGTATTGCGCGTCGCCGCTCGCGCCGACCATCTTCGCGACCTCGCGCAATTGCACGCCATTCCACCCCGCCACCGCCGACCAGCCCTCGACGCAGTGATGGCGAATGCGCATCGCCGTTTGCGGCATCCGCTTCAGCTGGTCGAGCGTGAAGACCGACGGACGCGCGACAATGCCGCCGACCTTGAGCGTCCAATTGTCCGGCGCGAACGGCATCTCGTCAGAAATGAAGTAGCTGGGAAAGGCGGACTCGGGCGTTAGCTCGGACGCGGGCGGCTCGGGCGCGAGCCGATTCTCCGAGAACAACAACGCACTGACGCTATCGTTCCAGCGTCCCATGCCCGCGAGGAACGTCGACGCCGCGCGGCTGTCGCATCCGGCGAGCGTGACGCTCGCGGCCAGGCCGAGCAGGAGTTTGCGTCGCGTGATCAAGCTAGCCACGCTGCCCCCCGCTCACCATCGTCACGATCGTTCGCGGATGCAGCGCGACGAGCACCAGGTGCATCACGGTAAATAGCGCGAGCAGCACGAGACAGCTCAGATGCACGACGCGCGCGACGTCGTAGCCGCCGAATGCCGCCGTGATCCAATACAACTGCACCGGTTTGTATATCGCCAGTCCCGAGAAAACTACGACGATGCCGAACAGAATCGCCGACGTGTACGCCATGCGCTGCAAGCCGTTGTAGAAGTCTTCGGGCGGCGGAGTTTTACGGATGCGCAAGTAGTACGCGAACATCGCGATCGCGTTCGAGGTGTCGCGCGTCGGAATGAAAACGCGGCGGCGCCATTCGCCGCTCGCGATCATATAGATTAGGTAGATCAGGCCGTTGAGGATAAGGAACCACGCGATCGCGAAATGCCAGTGACGCGCGCCCGCCAGCCATCCGCCGAAGCGCAGCCACGACGGCGGCGCGTCGTTCTGAAACGGATACCATTTATATTGCGCGCCGCGCGGTCCCAGCGCCGGATACGCGGCGAGAATCTGCAGGCCGCTGCCGGCCATGATCACGAGCAGCGGAATGTTGATCCAATGCGCCAGCCGAATCGCAGCCGGCTGCGCGCGCCGTCGCTTGCGTGGATTTTCAGCAGGCGGCGATACGGCGGGCTCACTCCACGGCGGCGAGAATCGAAGCGGCGTGGTGATTCTTGCGACCTTTCGATCCTTTGCCGGACGTGCGTCCATCGTGAATCTTCAACCGTTTCGCGCGCGTCAAGGTTCCCGCGGGCTCATCGGGGCGGCCTTGCCGCCCTTCATCAGATGCCCGTCCATCATGATCATTTCGCCTTCTTGCAGATGAAATGTCTTGCCGTCTTTCGATTTGACCGTGCCATCGACCTCGACCATCGTGCCGTCCGACATCGTAACTTCGTGATCCATCGCGGTCGCCGGATGTCCTGCTTTCATCATCATCATTTTTCCGTCGTGCATCATTACGCCGTCCATGTCGGCGGCGGCGGGCGCGACCAACAGCAACGAGCACGGTGAGCGCCGCGATTAGGCTGATGCTCGTACGCAGGAATTTCGTCAGCGACTCTTTCATCGCGCGAAACTTCCTCAAAGCTGATGCTGCCGAGGTGACGGCGGCATCCGGAGGTTCGGATTGACTAAGCGGCCGGCTACATCCCCGGCATCGGGGCCTTCTTGCCGACGTGACCACCCACGGCTTCGCACGATTTGGCGTCGGCGGTGATAACGTAGCCTTTACCCTTGCACGAATTCTTGCCCTTGCAATCGTTCGAGGAAGTCGCGGTCTTGCAGGCGCTCTGCCCCTTGCACGCGTTCCCGCCCACGCACTTGATTTGCGCCGGCGCACCCGGCGCGTCAGCGGCATTCACGACGCTGCCGGTGAAAGCCAATGCGACCGCGGTCGCGAGCATCGCCCCTGCTATCCTGGTTTTCTTCATCGCGAAGGTCTCCTTTCAAGTTTTGAAGTCAGCGACAAATGAATCGGCGTCGATTTTTTCGCGATCGATGTCTAAAGAGCAAGAGGTTTGGAACCTCAGATCTGAAAATCGCCTTTGCGCGGTTTGGGGCTCTTCTGCCGGGCTTCGACCTGCATCGCTTCGACCTCGTCGTTGATCTCGTTCAGCCGATGCTGAAATTCCGAGGCCTCGACCTTCACGCCGACCTTGCAGCCCTGGCAAACGATGTGAGTTTCCGCGTGCCGCTCAATTTCCCGCACCAGAATTGAGTTCTGGAAGCCGCATTTCGGGCACGCAATATCTACCGTTTCGTCCTCAAACATATCGAGACCTCGCAGCGGTATTGCAAAACATTTTGACGATTGTCGATCCCGCAGGCGCTCAGTACTCCAAGCTACTGCAATCCGCGGCCGCCGCCAAACAGCTCATCTCAACCAGTCGAATTATTTGGTGGACGCACCTGGACTCGAACCAGGGACCTCTTGCATGTGAGGCAAGCGCTCTAACCGGGCTGAGCTATGCGTCCACCGGAGCATGAGATTATTGCGCCGCGTGCGCAACCTCGCAAGAGCAGCGGACATCGGCGATAGTGATGCGGTCGAAACGTCAGCGGAAGGAGCACAGCATCATGGGACGACTGCGGCAAGTGAGCAAGGCCGAAGCTACGCCGGAAATCCAGGAACTCTACAAGCAATTTTTCGGCGACCGCGATCCGGTGGCCGATCCAGGCACTGCGACCGGCACGCCCGGCGATTACTGGACGACGTTTGCGCTGGTGCCCGACCTGCTCTTTCAGGCGCGCAACTCGCTGATGGCGTTGATGCAGCCGGGGCGCAAGCTGCCGCCGAAATTGCGCGAGCTGGCAATCATTCGCACTGGAATAGTCGGCGATTCGCGCTTCGAGTACTCGCAGCATCTCAAGGTCGCGCGCATGGTCGGCGTTTCTGAAGACAAGCTGGCGGCGATAAAAAGCTGGGCGACGTGCGACAAGTTCTCCGACGCCGAGCGCGCCGTGATGCAGGCGACGGACGAAATCGTCGGGCGCAACCTGGTCGAAGACGAGACTTTCGCCGCGCTGAAAAGTCATCTCGCCGACGAGCAGATCATGGAATTGTTCTACGTCATCGGGCTGTGGCGCATGCATGGGATGATCGTGCGCGCGCTGCATCTCGAGTACGACGCGGATACGACCGCGCGCATGAAGGAAGTGCCCGCGCCACCGCCAAAGAAGTAAGCCTTGCGATGAAGCTGTACGACGAGCTCGCGGAGTGGTGGCCGCTATTCTCGGCGCCTGAGAACTATGCGGAGGAAGCCGCGTTCTTCGCGCGCGTGCTGGCTGAGTCAGGCAAGCCTGCGCCTCGGACGGTGCTCGAACTCGGATCGGGCGGCGGCAACAACGCATTTTATCTCAAATCAAAATTCGAGATGACACTGGTCGATCTGTCGCCGCAGATGCTCGCCATCAGCCGCAAGCTGAATCCTGAATGCGATCATCGCGAGGGCGACATGCGGACGGTGAACCTCGGGCGCACCTTCGATGCGGTGTTTGTCCATGACGCGATCGCGTACATGACGAGCGCAGCCGATTTGAGCGCCGCTATCCGCACGGCGTACCGGCATTGTCGCGTGGGTGGCGTTGCGTTGTTCGTGCCGGACTGCGTGCGGGAAACCTTTGTCGCCGAGACCAAACACGGCGGACACGACGGCGACGACGGCCGCAGCCTTCGCTATTTAATGTGGGTCGTCGATCCCGATCCGACCGACACCACTTATCGCACCGACTTCGCCATTCTCCTGCGCGACAATCGCGGCGACACGCGCGTCGTGCACGACTCGCACATCGAGGGCGTTTTCCCGCGCGCCGAATGGATACGGCTGTTGTGCGAAGCTGGATTTGAGCCGCGCGCCTTGACCGACGAATGGGGACGCGAAATCTTCGTCGCGAAGCGTCCCCACTAAGGAGCGCTGCGCGATTTCAGAGACCGGAACCGGCTTCGCTCACGCGAAGCTGTCCGAGATCCTTCCAGCCGCTCGCGTTGCTCGCTTCGTCAGGATGACACGCGCGCTCGCGTTGTTCGATTCGTCAGGACGACAGGGACGTGAGGCGGATTACTTCGGCGCGGCCCCATTCGACTTCGGCGCGATGCCGATTCGCCATCGCGGTCAGGTAGTCGTGGATTGGGCCGTCGGCGGCTGCGAGCGCGAGCGCGACTTCGGTTTTACGCGCCGCCCATTCCTGCCCGCGCGACATCAGGTTCAGGCGATCGCGAATCGATCCGAGCGCTGCGACCTTGCGCGCGAATGGCCCGACGCCGCTGGATGGCTTGCCGCCGTTGTCGCGAATCAGAGACTCGAGTTCCTCGGCGTTGCGCTGTTCCATCGCGCGCGATCCCGCCAGGAATTTCTTGAGTTCGTCCTGCTTGACGTCGGCGATGAGCTTGTCGAGCGCGAGCACCCCCGCGCGCTCTGATTCGAGCAAAAGATTGAGCGCCTTTTCGAGTGCCGCGTCCACATCGCGAACTTAGTTAGCGCACCCCGGAATCGCAAGGCGACGAATTATTTGTACAGCATCCGAATCGAGGTCAGCAGCAGGAACACGCCGAAGATGCGGCGCAGCACGGCGCCCGGCATCTTCACCGCGTAAACCGCGCCGATATAACCGCCGATCAACAGTCCCAGTCCGATTAGCAGCGCGTACGTGATGTTGAGATGGCCGTGCTTGTAGTACTCGTACGCGCCGAGGATTCCGACCGGTGGCAGCAGCGCGCCGAGCGACGTCCCGACTGCGAGATGCTGATCGAAACCGAGCGCCAGCACGAGCACAGGCACGATCAGCACGCCGCCGCCGACGCCGACGAATCCGCCGAGGATGCCGGCGGCAAGTCCCAAAGCAAGAACGATCGCGATTTCGCCCATGGTCGATTTGTCTCCCGCGCTCACAATTTCGCGAGCGTATCAGAACGCGGGCGCGGGATTGAAGACGGAGTCGCGCGCGGCTAGTCGATCGCTTCGCGTTCGAGGTCGTCGTCGTAATTCGGTTCGACCAGCTTGAGGCGGGCTGGCACCTTGCGGAAACTGCGGAACCAGTTCTCCATGTCGTCGAACAGCGAGAACGCGACCGGCGTAAACAGCAGCGTGATCAGCAGGCACAGCGTCTGGCCGCCGATCACCACCAGCGCGATCGCGCGCACCGAGCTGTCACCCGCGCCCTGTCCGATGGCGACCGGGATCATGCCCGCGACCAGCGCCGCCGTGGTCATCAGAATCGGCCGCAGCCGATCGCGATTCGCCGTCAGGATCGCCTGGCGCCGCGGCAGTCCTGCTCGAATCAGGTTAAGTGTCTGATCGAGCTGCAAAATCGAATTCTTCTTCACGATGCCGAACAGCAGCAGGATGCCGAGCGTCGAGAACAGCATCAGATGCTCGCGAAACACGAGCAGCGAGATCAGCGCGAACGGCACCGCCAGCGGCAGCGACAGCATGATCGTGATCGGATGGATGAAGCTCTCGAACTGCGCCGCCAGCACCATGTACATGAAGATGATCGAGAGCATGAACGCGATCAGGAAGCCGGTGACCATCTCGCCGTAAATCTTGCTCTGACCGCCGAACTCCGTGATGTAACCGGGCGGCAGGTGAATCTGGTTGACCTCGCGCGTGACGGCGTCCATCACTTTGTTCATCGCGAATCCGGGCGCGAGGTTGAACACGATCGAGATATTGCGCTGGCGATCCTGCCGATCGATTTGCACCGGGCCGGTTCCGTGAGTGAGCGTCGCCACGTTGTCGAGCCGCACCTGGCCGACCTTGCTCGACGGAATCGTCAGCCCCGCGATCACCGCCGGATCGTTGCGATCCTTCGCGGCCAACTGCAACCGCACGTCGTAAGTGTCCTGGCCCTCGCGAAAACGCGTGATCACGTCGCCCTGCACCATCGTGCGCATCGTCTGCGCGATATCGTCCACCGACACGCCGAGGTCCGCCGCCTTGGTGCGATCGATATTGACCTGCAGCTCGGGCAGCCCGCCTTCGTAACTCGAATCGAGATCGACGATGCCTGGAATTTGTCTGAGCCGCGTCATCAGGCCGTCGGCGTAGGTCCGCAGCGTGTCGAGGTCGGGACCGCGCATGTCGTACTCGACCGCGACGTCGCGATAGCCGCTCTGCTCCCACGGCTTGACCGCATCGACGCTGACGCGCAGTGCCGGAAACGCGTCCATCAGTTTGCGCGCGTCGGCCATCACCAGTTCCTGGCTGCGCCGGCGCTGATCGAGCGGAAACAATTTCGCGTCAACTTCCGCGACCGTAACGCGATCGTCGCCGTTGGTATCGCCAACGGTGGTGAACAGGTCACGAACTTCGGGAATCGTGCGCAGGCGATCTTCTATCTGTGCGACGATCTGATCGGTGTGCGCGAGCGAGTAGCCCGGCGGCGTGCGGATGCTCACCGCGAATTCGCTCGAATCGTCGTCGGGCATGAAGGTCGCGCCGACCAGTTTGCCCAGGAACGGGATCGAGATGACGAGCATAACCGCTATGGCGACCAGCACCCATCGATGGTCGAGCGACCAGCGCAGCGCGAGGTCGTAGTAGTCCTCGATCCAGCGAAAAATTCTCCAGTCCTTGGTGCCGCTATGCTTCGCGCCAGTCGCGCCCTTCGGTTTCAGGTAGCGCGAACAGAGCATCGGCGTCAGCGTGAACGAAACCAGCAGCGAGACCATGATCGCGAAGGCCATCGTCAGGCCGAACGAATTGAGAAAGCGGCCCATCACGCCGTGGATGAACGCGACCGGGACGAAGATTACCGCCAGCGACAGCGTCGTCGCGCTGACCGCGAGCCCGACCTCGGCGGCGGCCGCTTTCGCCGCCGCTATCGGGTCCATGTTTTTTTCTTCAATGAAGCGGAAAATATTTTCGAGCACGACGATCGCGTCGTCGATTACGATTCCCACCGCCAGCGTCAGCGCCAGCAGCGTCATGCGGTTGAGCGTGAACCCCATCCACAGGATCAACGAGTAGGTCGCGATGATCGAAACCGGAATCGCGACCGCCGCTATCAGCGTCGAGGTGATCGAGCCCAGGAAGAAGAACACGACGATCGCGGCGCACAGACCGCCGAGCCAGAGATGCTCCTGCACTGTGTCAACGGCGGCGCGGATGAAGGTCGAGGCGTCGCGCGTGAAGATCACGTCAACGCCCGGCGGCAGCGTGCTCTTGAGCGTTTCGTAACGTTCTTTGACCCGATCGACGATCTCGATCGTGTTCTCGCCCGATTGCTTGCGCACGATCAGCGACACCGCGTTCTTGTTGTCCCATCGCGACAGCGAGCGCGGCTCCTTGACGCTGTCCTCGACCGCCGCGACGTCCCCGACCGTCACCGGCCGGCCGTCCACTTCATTGACGATAATTTTTCCGAAATCCGGCACCTCGGTGATTCGACCGAGCGTCCGCAGCATCTCCTCCGACATGCCCTGCTTCATGCGGCCGCCGGGGTACTCGACGTTCTGCCGCGAGAGCGCCGCGCCAACCTGCTGGATCGTCACGCCGGTCGCATGGAGCTTGTCGGCGTCAGCGTCGATGTGAACTTCACGCTCCTGCCCGCCGACGATGTCGATCGAGCCGACGCCGTCAACCGATTCGAGCGGCTCCTTCAGGCGCCGGCGCGCCAGCTCGGTCAGCTCTTTCAGGCTCTGGTAGCCGGTAAGCGTGATCGTCACGACCGGCACCGCGTCGAGGTCGAACTTCTGCACCAGCGGCGGCTTGGTCCCGTCGGGCAGCTGATCGAGCACCGTTCCAATCTTGTCGCGCACGTCCTGCACGGCGGCGTCGAGGTCGCGCTCGAGCTTGAACTCGATAATGATCCGCGACACGCCTTCGAGCGTGTTCGATCGCATCTCGTCGATTCCGCTGACCGTGTTGACCGCTTCCTCGAGCGGCTTGGTGACGCGCGCCTCGGTCTCTTCGGGCGCGGCGCCCGGCAGGAACGTCGTGACCATCACGGTCGGCACATCGACCTTGGGAAACAAATCGACGCCGAGCCGCATGTACGAGAACCATCCGAGCACCACCAGCACGCCGACGAACATCGTCGCGAAGACCGGCCGGCGCACGCACAGGTCGGCGAGAATCACGACTGCTCCTTCGCGGTCACCGCGGTGCCGTCGGCCAGGCGATCGACATTGCTCACCGCAACCCGCTCGCCCTCCTTCACCCCGCCGGTGATTTCCGTTTGGTCGCCGACCACGCTGCCGGTGGTCACCTCGCGCGCGCGGACTACGCCTTGATCGACGACGAACACGCGCGCGACGCCGGCGTAGCGCAACACCGCCGCGGTCGGCACGAACAGCGCGCGGTCGTGGCCGAGGTCCATCGTCACGTGCGCGAAGAATCCCGGCTTCAGCGCGCCGTCCGGATTGGCGACTTCGGCCTCAATCAGCAGCGTGCGGCTGCTTTCATCCAGCGCCGGCGCGATGCGCGTGATTTTTCCCGCGTACGACGCGCCCTGGTCGGCGTCGATCGTCAGCTGCACCGGCATGCCGACGCGCGCGAGCGGCACGAATCGCTCCGGCATTGGGCAGCGCAGCTTGATCGGATCGGTCGCGATCAGTTCGTAAATCTCCTTGCCCGGCGCGACGTACTCGCCGAGCGAGACCATCCGCTTTTGCACGGAGCCGCTGAACGGCGCCTTGATTTCGGTGTCGCCGAGCTTTTTGCGCGCCATCGCGAGTGTTTCTTGGGCGGATTCCGTGTCAGCCTGATCGACCCGCAACTGCGACGCCAGCTGATCGAACTGCTCGGCCGAGATTGCCTGCGCCTGCTTGAGCGCCTGCGCCCGGTTGTAACGCGCGCTCGAATTGGCGAGCTTGGCGCGCGCCTGGTCCAGCGCCGCCTGCGCGGTCTCCACCCGCAACTCGTATTCGCGCGGGTTGATTTTCATCATCACCTGGCCCGCCGCAACCTTGTCGCCGAAATCCGCGATCACTTCCGCCACCCGCCCCTCGACCTCCGACGACATCACCGCATGCTCGCGCGGGAACAGCGCGCCCTGCACTTCGGCCGTGCGATCGAGACTCTGCTGATGCGCCGCGGCGACCGCGATCGCGATTGGCGCCGCCGCTGTCTTGCTGTCCTTATCGACCTCGGCGTCGGCCGGCTGATGGCATCCCGCCAGCGCCAAGGCACCAAGCGCGGCCGCCAGCGCCGCAAACGCCGAAAGTTTCAAGGCCTTCAGCCTCATGACGCCGCTATCCCTTTGAGAAAGAGTTCCACCACCGCTTCCGCGTCCGATTCGAGCGGACTCGAGGCCAGCTTGAGCAGTCGTCGCCGCAGCGACCCGGTCAGCATCTCGCCGAGCATGAAGGCGGTGAAGTGCGGATCGACTCGCCGAATCGCGCCGTGATCGATTGCGTCCTGCAGCACCGACGCCACGAAGTCGAGATGGCCGGCATAGACCCGCATGTATTCGCGGCCAGCCTCCGATTCGAGCTCGATATCGAGCGAGTTGCCGATGATCAGTGTCTTCAAAAAATCCTGGTTCGACGCCTGGATTCGAAACTGCGCCAAAATAAGCTTGCGGATTCGCTCGAGCGGCGGTATCGACGGGTCGTCCGACGCGACCGTTTCCGCGACCATTTCGCGCAGACCCTCAAGTACCGCCGCATGGACCAGCGCGTCTTTGGTGTCGAAATAGAGGTAGATGGTGCCCTTGGCGACCTTCGCTTCCTCGGCGACGCGATCGACGGTGGTGCCCTGCATACCGTATCGAGCCATCACGCGCCGTGCAGCTTCGAGGATCTCGCGGACCCTGTATTCCTTGATTACCTCTTCTTTGGTCACGGCAAAACTGGATAGTCAGTCAAATGAACGTACGGTCAGTCTTGGCAAATTGTCAGATTTGACGCAAGGGCGGTGCCGGTACTGAAAATGCCTGCCGATGCTAGTTGTGGGGGGGCCTGCGGAAGCTCAGGTCGCCGGCTTTTCGAGCTGATCGCCCAGAATTTCGGCCAGCCGCTCGGCCGGTACACGCCGCAAATCGGGAATCATCAGGCCCGACGCCGCCGCATGCCCGCCGCCGCCGAAATGCTGCGCGAGGACCGACAAATCGACGTCGCTGTCGGCGCTGCGCCGCAGGCTGACCCCTTGGCTACGCAAGTCGAACAGCGCGACAACCGTGTGCGTCTGCCCCTGGTAGAGCTGCGCCGCGACTTCGCTGCTATAGCCGAAGCAGCACGCCGTCCGCACCGTGATGCCGTTGCCGAGCTTGCGATCGACCATCGTCGCGTGCGCCAGTTCGAGACTGCGGCGCATCGCGTCCTGGCCCGACTCGAACGCGGTGCGCAGCTTGCGGCTCATCCGCGGCTCGTGCAGCTTCAGAATCTCGCGAAACGAAGAACTGCCGCCGAGCGTCTGCACGGCGAGCGCCCATTCGGACGACTCCGGAATCTTGTGGACCCAGCGATCGTGATCGTCGGCGATCATGACGAACGGCTCAAACGAATCGAACGCCGCGCGCTGGCGCTCGGGAAGATCGCGCGCCATTTTTTTGAGAAAGTTGAAAGTCAGGCGCGCCGCCGAATACTGCTCGCTCAAAACTTTGCCGGCGAACGGCACCTTGAACTCGGGGGCACCGGCGCGGGAGACTGCGGTGCGATGGTGGTCGATCCAAAAAATCCGCGCGCCGCGCTCGGCCAGTTCCTTCAAGTGCGCGCCGGTCGCCGGTGAATTCCAGGACAGGTCGGTGATCCAGATTTCGTCGCTGTTATCCTCGGACTTGAGCGTCAGACTACCGATTACACTATCGGCCTCGTTGTTGCCGGCCAGCGTCGTGGATACTTTATGGCCATCGTAAAAGCGCGCCACCGTCGCCGCCGCCATCACACCGTCGAGGCATGACGGGCCGTGGCTGACGACCTGAATCGTGCGGGGAGTTTTTCCGGGCATAAGAGCACGATTGTAGAGCATTCGCCCCCCGCGAGCGAAACCGTGAAACATCGCGGCCGCGGCGACGTGATGCGCGCGCAGATACCCAACGGCCTGAGCGCATTGAGATTCGCGCTGGCCGCAGTCTGGATTGAGCTGGCGGCGCACGGGCACCATGAACGCCTCGCGTTCGCAATCGTCGCACTGATAGCGGCGGGCAGCGATTTCATCGACGGGCGAATCGCGCGGCGCCTCGGTGTCGCCAGCGGCAGCGGCCGATGGCTCGACGGCATCGCGGACGTGACCTTCGTGCTGGCCGCGCTCTTCTGCGAGGCGAACGCCGGCGCGATACCTTTCTACATTCCGATCCTTATCATGCTGTCGTTCAGCCAGTACGCGCTCGATTCCTTTGTGATCGGATCGCGCGCGTCGGGTCCGCTAAAGAGCCGGCTCGGACATTGGGGCGGCATCATCAACTACGCACTAGTGATCACGCTCGCAATCGCACCGCCGCCGAGCCTCCCCGGCGCGATCGTGCGCGCCGCCGCGCCGATGCTCGCGCTGTTCTACGTCGCCGCAATCTCAGAACGCGCCTGGCTCTACTACCGCGCTCGCTAACTCGGCAGCGAACCTCAAACCGAGCCTGGATCTCACAAGCGGCGTCTTACCGTGTGATAAGATACACTACTAAATGTAGGTATAGTCCTTGCTGCTTCCTGGGTGGGTACGCGAATGAGACCGCAAGCGCACATACCCACAGTCAGCGTCGGCGCGCGCGATTGGCGCGCAGCGACGATCGCACTGGTTTCGCTGCTCGGCGCCGCGATGCTCCTGGTGGCGTTGGAATCCGGAGTCTTGCTCAACAATCCCTTGTTCGACCGGCTGCGGGCTTCACCGATCGCAGCTAATCATCCCAGCATCGCGAATCGCGTTTCGCTCGATCTTCACTTATTGAGCCATCCAATTAATCCGACGAGACGGTTTTCCGTTGCGCACTCGCTACCGGCGGATGTCACTTCATCGCTACGATTCTCAGTTGGCGGCGACGCGCGCGTCGCGTTCGGGATCTTCGGCGAGACCGCCCTCAACGGCATGCTGGCCGACGAAGGAACCGTAGGTCAGCTCAAACCGCAAAACGATCGCCTGCTGATGATGTTGATGTTGATGCAGCTACATCAGCATCGCAACTAACAGTCACATTGGTCTCGCGACGGGGCTCCATCAGCGTCAGGCAGTAAACTCATCCATCGCGGAGTGCCTGATGGTTATGACGCTGACCAATTCGCGCGCTTCGTCGATTTCGTAGATTACACGATAGACGTCGGGCTTCGAGCCGTACAGCAAATGCCGCAAACCACCACCTGTTCGCTTGTTCTCGGGAGTCATGGGGCAGCGACGCGGGCGAGTTCTGAGTGAACGGATGGCGTCTTCGAGTCCAAAGTACCAGAGCGCGGATGCGTCAGAACTGTCAGCCGAGATTCGCTCGTATATATGCTCGAGATCCTGTTCGGCGCGGACTGTCAGTTCAACGCGATAAACCATGGCGCCGGCGGAACTCTGCAAATACCTCTTCGGCCGGCCGAGTCCGGCCTTTAGCGATGTCTTCCAGGCCCTGCCGGATCGCTTCGTAAACGTCGGCGCGCGCGGCGATGTCGAGCAATCGCTGATACTCTTCCGCGTCCTGCACGATAGCTTCGGCCTTGCCATTGACGGTCAGCACTATGGGCCGCTTGCTCTTCTTGATCTGCTTGAGAAATTTGCCCGGAATTGCGCCTGAAGGTCGTGAGCGACTGAATGTCTTTCGTGATGTCGAGCTTTGCTGAATTTCGCATTCGAGTGAGCACCTAATTAGGTGCTATCAGGTTGAAGATGCCTTGTAAAGAAACGCGTACGCTCGACGCTTGCCGCAATCGAGCGGCCCGTCTTCAGGCCCTTCACGGTGCCCCGCGGGGACGATGAAGACTGCGCGCGGTCGTGCTAGCGTTGGATCGAATTCGGGCTAACGCAATTGGAACCCCGCATACTAGCGCGCGCCGAGCACCCTATCTCGCGCCGCGATATCGACGCCAACGTCCTCAAGGTCCTCTATCGCCTCGCCGGCGCCGGATTCGACGCCTACCTGGTCGGCGGCGGCGTGCGCGACCTGATGCTCTCGCGCAAGCCCAAGGATTTCGACGTCGCCACTTCGGCCCATCCGCAACAGGTGCGCGACCTTTTCCGAAACTCCCGCCTGATCGGACGGCGCTTTCGCCTCGTCCACGTTTTCTTCGGGCGCCAGAACGTCGAGGTCGCCACCTTCCGCAAACAGGCCGAGGCCGTCGCCGATACTGACGATCCGCTGATTCGCCTCGACAACACTTTCGGCACGCCCGAGGAAGACGCGTTCCGCCGCGACTTCACCGTCAACGCCCTGTTCTACAGCCCGCAAACTTTCCAGGTGGTCGATTTTCCCGGCGGCGTTGACGACCTCGAGGCGCGCCTGATTCGCACCATCGGCGATCCCGAACTGCGGATGCGCGAGGATCCGGTCCGCATGATGCGCGCGGTGCGCTTCGCCGCCAAGCTCGGCTTCGAGATCGAGCCCGCCACCCGCGCCGCCATCGGGCGCCATCGCGCCGACCTCGACAAGGCCAGTGTGCCGCGCCTCGTCGATGAAACCTACAAAACGCTCGGACAGCCCGAGGCCGCGCACGCGCTGGTCCTGATGGAGGAGCTGGGCTTGCTCGATCACGTGATCCCGATTCTCGCCGCTCATCTCAAATCGCGCGACGCCACGCTCGCCGAGCAGCCGGCGGTGCGCAATATGGCCGCGCTCGGCCGCTCAATCGGCAGCGGACTCTCACCCGATCACTCGATCGTGCTGGCCGCGCTGATGCTCGACCTCTACCGCGACGAGCACCGCCGCGAACGCGGCGACCCCCGTCGCATCGACCTCCTCGGCGCGCTGCGCGCGCGCGGTTTCGCGCGCGGCGACACCGAGCAGATGCGCCTGATCCTCGAGGCCTTCGCCAATCTCGCAGCGCCCACGCGCCGCACGCGGCGCCTGATGCGCCGGCCGTACTTCCCCGACGCGCGGATGTTCTTCGAGATGATGGCGCCGACCTACTCGATCGATCCCACCCGCACCCTCCGCTTCCTCGCCGACCCCGACGCTTTCAATCCGGGTCCGGTCGCGCCATCGCTCGCATCCGACGGCACTCAGCCCCCGGCCACCGGCAATCGCCGTCGTCGCCGACGCCGCCGCCGCTCGCACCACGGCGTTGCGCAGGTCGCATCGGGGTCAAGCGATATGAACGGCGCAGTCACGCCGCCTCAATCGCCAGATCCAGCGCGCCGCGACTAGTAAAGTGGGGTGGGCCCCTGTGCCCGCTATCGACACGCCGCGAGTAAGTAAGTGGGGCGGGCCGCCGTGCCCGCCATCGACGCGTGGGCGTCCACGCCCACGCCCACCTACCAACGAATGATGCTCGGGCTTGGCCGTACAATTAAGAAGAGGGCGGGCACGGCGGCCCGCCCCACTGAAAAACAGAAAAACAGAAAAGGAAATGCCGTTCCCTCAAGCCCATCGACTAACTTTTGCCCTTCGACTACTTTGACTTCACTATGCCGGCGAACAATCTACGCTCCGATCGAATCTGGATGGACGGCGCGATGGTCCCCTACGACGAGGCTACCGTTCACGTCCTGACCCACAGCCTGCACTACGGCCTCGCGGTCTTCGAAGGGATGCGATGCTACAAGAGCGACGACGGCCGCTCCGCAATCTTCCGCGCCCGCGAACACATCCGCCGCCTCATCGACTCCGGCCACATCGTCGAGATGGAAGTTCCGTACAGCGCCGAGGAATTGCTCAAGGCAAGCGCCGACGTCGTGCGCATCAACAAGTTTGCCGAGTGCTACATCCGGCCGCTGGTGTTCTTCGGCGAAGGTGAGATGGGTCTGTCGGCGCGCGGCAACAAAATTCGCGTGTCGATCGCCGCATGGCCATGGGGCGCGTACCTCGGCCAGGACAGCATCGACAAGGGCGTCCGCCTGAAGACGTCGTCATTCGTGCGATTCCATCACAACTCGATGATGCCGGCGGCGAAAGCCACCGGTCATTACGTCAACTCGATCCTCGCCGGCTACGAGGCCCGTCGCAACGGCTACGATGAAGCGCTGCTACTGAATACCGAAGGCTTCGTCGCTGAGGGTAGCGGCGAGAACGTGTTCGTCGTGCGCGACGGCGTCGTGCGCACGCCGCCGCTAACGTCGGTGCTGGCGGGAATCACCCGCGATGCGGTCATCAAGATTCTGCACGACAACGCGGTCGAGGTGCGCGAGGAATATTTCGCGCGCGACGCGTTCTATATCGCCGACGAAGCCTTCATGACCGGCACCGCCGCCGAAGTGACGCCCGTCGTCGAGCTCGACGATCGCAAAATCGGCCCCGGCAAGCCCGGCCCCATCACCGCCAAGGTGCAGCAAGTCTTCCACGCTATCCTGCACGGCCGCGAGCCGCGCTACCGCGACTGGCTCTACTACGTCTGAGCGTTGATCGTTGGTGCCCGGATCAGGATCTCTGGAACTTAGGAGAGCTGATGGCGACTTCATTCCATACAGGGGCGGTTCTTTACGCAAAGAACCTCACGCTCGTAAAGGCGTTCTATGAACGGGTCCTAAGTCTAAACGTCGAGCATGTAGAGGACGATCATGTGGTCCTCGCATCTCCCACATTTCAACTTGTCATTCTCAAAGTACCGGAGCACATCGCGTCTTCAATTGAAATTGAAACTCCGCCAAAGCGCAGGACTGAAACACCTATAAAGCTTGCCTTTGAGGTTCCAAGTATCTCAGCGGCCCGAGCGATTGCGCACCTGCATGGCGGCGAACTCTTTCCACCGGAGCGGGAGTGGACCTTTCAAGGTTACCGCGTGTGCGACGGTCTGGATCCCGAAGGCAACATCGTTCAGTTCCGTCAACCTTAGTTCTCCATGGACTCCCGCGTCGAAACGTTCAAAGTTCTTGTTCTCGCGGTTGCGATCGCACTATTGCCGCGGATCGCGACGGCGCAAGACGCCTGCGGCACGCCCAGCGCCGGCAACGATCATTGGCCCGTGGCGACAATTGAGAGCGTCGGACTCTCCGCTGCAACGCTCTGTCCGATGGTAAAGTGGTTGAGCGCTTGGAGAGAGGGCAATGTTCACTCCGTCCTGGTCGTTCGTCACGGCAAGCTTGTTTTTGAGCACTACTTCGCCGGCATCGACGAGCACCTGGGCAACCCGGTCGGGGAGGTAGCCTTCGGTCCCGAAACCCGCCACGACGCGCGTTCGATGACCAAGAGCGTTACCGACTTGCTGGTCGGGATAGCGGTTGATCGCGGCTGGATCAAAAGCGTGGACGCGAGCGTATTCTCTTTCTTTCCTCAATACGCGGATCTTCGCACGCCGGAGAAGGATCGCATCACGCTGAGGCATCTCCTGACGATGTCGTCCGGGTTGGAGTGGCACGAGTTCGATACTCCCTATACCAGTGACTCCAACAGCGAAAATCGCATGGACTCCGCCAAAGATCCCTACCGCTATGCACTCGAGCAGCCGGTCGTAGCGCCGCCGGGTCGCCTCTGGAACTACAATTCAGGATCCACGGAATTGCTCGGCGCAATTCTCCGCAAAGCGACAGGCAAGCCGCTCGATCAATTGGCGAGATCGTTGCTATTCGAGCCCCTCGGGATCACTGACGTCGAGTGGTACAAGTACGCTCAAGGCAATCCCAGCGCCGCCGCCGGCCTTCGACTGCGCCCGCGAGATTTTGCGAAAATCGGTCAGCTGGTCCTGCAGCGCGGTGCGTGGAACGGCAAGCAAGTCGTGTCCGCAGGATGGATCGACGCCTCAACCACACCTCAAATCAATAGCTTCCTCGTCTTCTTCTATGGCTACCAATTTTGGCTCGGCCGTTCGCTCGTCGATAAGCATGTCGTGGACTGGGCGGCAGCCTGGGGGCTGGGCGGGCAGCGAGTATTCGTCGTTCCCGACCTCGATCTGGTCGTCGTGGTGACAGCCGGCCTTTACGAAAGCGACATGCAAGCCCAGGTGCCTATCAAGATCCTCAACCAGTACGTATTGAGCGCTATCCAGACGCCTTAGCGTCGGATGTTCGGTTGGTCGGGAACTTTCGCACTCTGCCGGCAGTTGAGCCCGCAACCAGGGAGACTCGAATGAAAATGCTCACTATCGGAATAATCGCCGTTGCAATCGTTGTTGTCGCCGTCGCGCTACGCCCGCGCATCGCGCGCGCCGCGATGCTCAAGGAAGGTCAGATCGCGCCGCCCTTCACCACTCAAATGGTTACCGGCGAGCAAGTGGCCCCGATGTCGCTCGCCGACTTCCACGGCAAGAAGGTCATCCTCTATTTCTATCCCAAGGATGAAACTTCGGGATGCACCAAAGAGGCGTGCGCCTTTCGCGACGGCTACGCGCGCTACACCAACGCCGGCCTGGTGGTGCTCGGATGCAGTGTCGATTCGGCCGACGCGCACAAGGATTTCATCCGCAAAAACAGCCTGCCGTTCCCGCTGCTGCTCGATCCCGACAAGAAGATCGCATCCGCCTACGGCGCGGCGAACGGAATTCCGATCCTCGGCCTCGACCGCCGCATCACCTACGTCATCGACGAGAACGGAAAGATCATCAAAGTCTATCCCAACGTCGATCCATCGACGCACGCAATCGAAATCCTGAACGACCTCGGCGCCGCTGACGCCGCCCCGCCCGCGCCAGCTGCTCCCGCGTCTCCGGTTTCGAACTGACGAGGTTTCACTGCACCTCTTTGGGCGAGTACCCCAGACTCACCGCGAGCATCACCGCCGCCGCCGCGAGCAGTTCCGGATTCGACTCGCGTCGAATCATTGCGGCGAGCAGTTCCACATGCGCCGCGACGATTTCCGCTTCGTCGATGCCGACGACTTCTCCCACATCGAACATCGCATCGACAATTGGATTCGCGTCGTAGTTCGACTCGGCCAGCGCTTCGCGCACGGCGCGCCGCCAGAACTCGCGCGGCTCGACCCGCTCGAAATCGACCGTCGCCGCGATGCGCTCGCGAAAAACAGTTCCAAGCAACGACGCGTAGCGCGCGTTCGCCTCGAGATACGGCGCCACACCCTGCGACTCGACAAAATGATCAACGTCGCCGTCGATACCATAGACGCCGAGCGATCCCGCCGCGGGCTCGAGCGTCACGAATGTCTCACCGTCAATTCCGAGCGGATAGAGCCGGCAAGCAAGCGGCCGCCCGCTATGGACCCCGCATCGCGCACCGTCCAGCATCACGCACGCGCCGCTATCGACAAACTTCAGAACCGACCCCCGCCGAATAGTGAAGCGATCGATCGCCGCGCGCGTCGAGAGACGCGCCGCCCGCGCAAGCCGCAACACGTCGTAAGGCGACAGCGTGATAACTTTGTTGCGGCAACAAAGTCCGCAAGCATTGCAGACATACGAGAATGGGCTCTTACGATTCACCGGTCTAACTATACACTGGGTGCAGGGGTCACCCCCCGCGACGGTGTCGATGCCCAAGGAAGCGTGAAACCCATCGCGGGTTTCACATATAATTACGTTCCTCATGCGCCGTGCCCCGATCCCTTCATGCGATACGATCGTCGTGCTCGCGCCGCATACGCGCGCCGGCGCGACTATCCTCGCCAAGAACTCAGACCGCGCCCCCTACGAATGCCAGCCGCTCGCGCAGGTGCCGCATCGCGTTCATCGCAAAGGCGCGACGGTTCATTCCCAGTATCTCGAAATTCCGCAGGTTGCCGAGACTGCCGCAGTGATCGGCTCCCGCCCATTCTGGCTCTGGGGTTTCGAGCATGGCCTCAACGAGTACGGCGTCGCGATCGGCAACGAGGCGGTGCTCACGCGTGAGACGATCCCTGCGACGGGGCTGCTCGGGATGGATCTGGTGCGGCTCGGCCTCGAGCGCTCGAAGACCGCGCGCGAGGCGACTGAAGTTGTCGGTGCTTTGATTGAACGCTACGGGCAGGGCGGCTCCGCGCAATACGACGTTGATTTTCGCTACTGCGGCAGCTTCATCATCGCCGACTACGCCGACGCGTACGTGCTCGAAAGCTCCGCCCGTCAATGGATTGCGCGTCGCGTCGAGGATCGCGCATGCATCTCGAATCGATTCACGATCGACACCGGGATTCTCGGCTCGCCTGACGTTGAAAGTTATGCACGCGCTCGTGGATGGTGCGACGGCGCCTCGTTCGACTTTGCGGCCGCATATTCCAGCCGCAGTGCGGGCAAGGTCAAGAGCGATCCGCTGCATGCGCGCGGACGCCTCGCGCGCAGCCGCGAACTTGTCGCACGCAACGGCCGCCGCACGCTGCGCGAGATGTTCGCGATACTGCGCGATCACGGCGCACGCGGCGAGATGCCGCCTGGCGGAGATTCCTCGACGCGCGACGATTCGCCGACGCTATGCATGCACGGCTCCGTCTCCACCACGACGGCGAGCATGGTCGCCGAACTTCCCGCGCCCGATGCGGACACGATCCCCGTGATGTGGGCGTCGCTCGCGGCGCCGTGCACCTCGATCGCGTTTCCGCTGTTTGTCGGCGGGACGCTGCCGCCGGTTCTTGCGGCTGGCGGTGAGAAGCCTTCGTCAGATTCGCCATGGTGGCGTTTCAGGAAGATTCAGGACCTCGTCGCGCGCGCGCCGGAGCGCCTCGCACAGATTGCGTGGAAGCATTTCCGGCCGCTCGAAGCTGCGATGCTGGAACGAAGCGCCGAGGTCAGCCACCAGGCACGCATGCTCGATCCCGCGGCGCGCGAGAAGCTTCTGAGCACCTTCATGGCGCAGAATATCGTCCGCATCCTGAACGCGCAGTCCGCCGCAGAATCCGAGCTGACCCGCGCCGCCAGTTGACACCGGCTGCATCCGCGTATTGCTATGAAGCTCGCGCATAGAAGGTAAAAAAATGAAAATCGAATATGCCTTGCTCGCCGATGCGGCCCAGGCGGTCGGTGGCAAAGTCTTTGTGCTCGGCGGCGGATGGAACCTGTTTCGATCGGCCAGCTACCCGGCGCCGGTTCAATTTGCCGTCGCGATCGGTCTCGGCTTCAGCACCAGCGAGGTTGGGATGAAGTACCCGCTCAACATCGCGATTGCCGACGAGAGTGGCGTTCCGATCGTGCCCGAAATGAAGGGTCAGGTCGAAACCGGCCAGCCCGCGCCGGACGTTCCGAAGACCGCGTCGATAAAAATCCCGGTCGCAATCAACATCAACATGTCGCTGCCGCATCCGGGCACTTACGGGATCGTCGTGACCGCCGGCACCTCGACGACTCAACTTTCGTTCGAAGCAATCTTCGCCGGCCAAAAAGTAGAGTTCGAGCCCGAGGGCTCGACACCCGAACGCGGCAACTGAACAAATGAACGTTGACTCCGAGTGAATGAGATGGTCAGCTAATCGTCCGTGAATTCAACAAACAAGTCGTCAATCGTGCTCTCGATCGGGGTCTGCGCGCTTGCCCTCGCGCTGGGCGGATCACCGATATCGGATGCCGGGCAATCGCGACTCGATGCCGGCCGCGCGTCAATCGTCGCCGCGAAGCACGCCCCGGTCGAGATTATTCGCGGCCCCGATGGCACCGCGCTGGTGACCGGGGAAGCTACGTACACCAGCACCAATTGGTCTGGCTACGTGCTGCCCGAGTTTGTAACGCGCCAACTGTATTTTTCCGCGCAGGCGACCTGGATCGTTCCTACTGTCGTCTTCAAAAACAAGCCGGCGGTTTCATCGAATTGGGTCGGCATCGGCGGATTTTGCGAAACTACGCAATGCAAGAACGTCGATCAAAGTCTTATTCAGCTGGGCACCACGCAGGAGACGACCAGCCGGAAGAATACAAGTTATTTCGCCTGGTACGAAATGTTACCGGCTGCCTCGATCCCGACTGCGCTGGTGGTCAATCCCGGCGACGTGGTAACCGCGTCACTGAGCTGTGCGGGCAATTGCACCGGAGCCCAGAGTTGGACGCTTTCGATGATGGACGAGACGACCAGCCAAAGCTGGAGCAATGTCTTCACCTACGAGTCCTCGAACCTGTCGGCGGAATGGATTGAAGAAGCGCCCAGCGGCCGGCACGGAATCCTGCCGCTCGCCGACTACCAGACCACGACCTTCGACCAGTCGATGATCAATGGCGCTGGCGCCGACCTCTCGCTCGCCGACACTATCGTGATGCGCAATCCTCATGGCGAGTCGTCCAACGTATCGGCGCTGGATTCGACCTTCGACGGCTTCAGCGCGTGTTTCGGGCCGCATAAAAAGTTGAAGCCGTGCTCTTTCATCCCGCTCCCCCCGTGAGGCTTGCTCCCCACCGCGTCAGGCTCGCTGATTCGCGCCTCTTGCTCCGCGGTCCGAATGGGCGGTACTCAAGAGAGACCAGAGTATTCGGGTGCCCTGACTTTGCAGGGAGCAATCGCTCCGAGTACTGAAACAGGAGTTCTAAAAAATGGATTTTACCTGGAGCGCTGAACAAGACGCTTATCGGATGGACGTGCGGAAATGGCTCGAGGCCAATCGTCCGCAATCGCTTGCGCGCGGCGAGGACGCGGAGGCCGGCGGCGACGACGCAATCTGGCAACGCCTCAAGAGTTGGCACAAAAAGCTCTATCACGCCGGATGGGCCGGGCTCACGTGGCCCAAGGAATACGGCGGCCGCGGCGCCACCTTCATCGAGCAGGTCATCTTTCAGCAGGAGCTCGGCCGCCTCAACCTGCCGATGGGATGCAACGTGCTCGGCGTCATCATGACCGGCCCCGCGCTGATGCAGTGGGGCACCGACGACCAGAAAAAACGCTACCTGAATCCGATCCTCGCCGGCGACGAGATCTGGTGCGAGGGCATGTCGGAGCCGGGCGCCGGTTCGGACCTCGCGTCGATCCAATGCAAGGCCGAGCTCAAGGGCGACGAGTTTGTCGTCAACGGCCAGAAGGTCTGGACCACGATCGCGCATCGCGCCGACTTCGTGCAGTTGTTCGTGCGCACCGATCCCGACGTGCCCAAGCACAAGGGCATGAGCGCGTTGCTGGTCGATATGAAAGCGCCCGGCGTGACGGTCCGTCCGCTCAAGCAGATCACCGGCGACAGCGAGTTCAACGAAATCTTTTTCGAGGACGTGCGCGTGCCCAAGGAAAATCTGCTCGGCCCGATCAACATGGGATGGCAGGTGCTGGTCTCGACCCTGATGCACGAGCGGTTCGGAATCGGCGAGACGCTTGGCGGCACCGAGCAGATGCTCCATCAGATCGTCCAGATCGCGAAGTCAGTGCAGCTTAACGGCCGCCCGGCGATCGAGGACAACGACATCCGTCAGCAAATCGCGCAGTTCGCGATCGAAGCGACCGCCAAGAAGTACAACGGCCTGCGCAGCCTGTCGAAGCGCCTCAAGGGTCAGCAGCCGGGACCGGAAGCGTCGATCTCGAAGCTGCTCTCGACCGATCTCGGCCAGCGGATGACCAAGTTCATCACGCGCCTGCTCGGCGAGTACGCGCTGCTCGAGCGCCACACCCCGTTCGCGCCCGAAGGCGACTGGATGCGCCGCATCCTGTCGTCGGAATCGATGACGATCGCGGGCGGCACCTCACCAGTGCAGAAGAACATGATCGGCGAGCGCATCCTGCAACTGCCGAAGGGCTGAGAATCAAACGATCGCATGATCACGAAGAGGCGGTTCATCTGAGCCGCCTCTTTTTTCGATTGGAGGGATCGAAGATGGTACGCAAATCAATCCGCGCGATCGCACGACGCCCGCTCATCATGACCGCGGCAATCTGCCTCGCGATCGCGACGCCGGCCGCCGCGGCTGTTCCCGGCGTGTCGAAATTCGACGGCGCCGATACCGCGTGGCTGCTGCTCTGCGCCACGCTGGTCCTGATGATGACGATCCCGGGGCTCGCGCTTTTTTATGGCGGGATGGTGCGGCGCAAGAACGTCCTCTCGACGCTGATGCAGAGTTTCGTCCTGGTCGCGATCGTGTCGATCCAATGGGTGCTGTTCGGCTATAGCCTCGCGTTCTCGCCCGGCAGCGCTTTCATCGGTGCGCTTTCGTGGGCCGGACTCGCCGGCGTCAGCGCGACCCAGCCCTACGCCGCCTACTCGGCGACCGTGCCGCATCAGGCCTACATGATTTACCAATGCATGTTCGCCGTGATCACGCCCGCGCTCATCACCGGCGCGATCGCGGAACGGATGTCGTTCAAAGGCTTCCTGGTTTTCAGCGTCATGTGGGTCACGCTGATTTACGATCCTCTCGCGCACTGGGTGTGGGGCGTCGGCGGATGGATTCACGAGATGGGCGCGCTCGATTTTGCCGGCGGCACGGTGGTGCATATTTCGTCGGGCGTCGCCGCACTCGCCGCCGCGCTGATGGTCGGGCCGCGTCGTCATTATGGGCAAGAGCACATGCCGCCGCATAACCTCACGATGACCGTCACCGGCGCCGGATTGTTGTGGGTCGGATGGTTCGGCTTCAACGCGGGGAGTTCGCTCGCCGCCGACGGTCTCGCGGTATCGGCATTCGTCGCGACGCATCTCGGCGCGTCGGCCGCGACGCTGACGTGGGTCGCGGCCGAATGGTGGATCGGCGGCAAGCCGACAGTGCTCGGCGCGGCGAGCGGCGCAGTCGCGGGACTGGTCGCGATAACGCCGGCGTCAGGCTACGTCGGTCCCGGCGCCGCGATAGTCATCGGCGGAGTCGCCGGCGCGCTTTGTTACAGCGCGGTGCGGATGAAATCGCGCTTCGGCTACGATGACGCGCTCGACGTGGTCGGTGTGCATGCGGTCGGCGGCATCTGGGGCGCGCTCGCGACCGGACTGTTTGCGAGCGTGTTGGTCAACGCGGCCGGCGCGAACGGTCTCTTCTACGGAAATCCGCGCCAACTACTCATCCAGGGAACGGCCGTCGTCGCGACCATTGCGTTTTCGTTCATCGGCAGCACAATTCTGCTGAAGGTGACCGACGCGCTGGTCGGGCTCCGCGTGGATAAAGAGTCGGAACAGATCGGACTCGATCTCAGCGAGCACGAAGAGGCGGCCTACGCCTTCGAAGCGTGATGAGCACCACCGATGCCAAGCAGCCGCTTGCCGGGAAAATCGCCGTCGTCGCGGGGGCGACGCGCGGGGCCGGGCGCGGCATCGCGACGATGCTCGGCGCGGCGGGCACTACCGTGATTTGCACCGGCCGCAGCGTTCGCGGGAATCCTGCGACTGCGGGCAGACCTGAGACGATTGAGGAGACCGCGGCGCTGGTCACCGCGGCGGGCGGAGTCGGCGTCGCGATCCGCGTCGATCACACGATCGCGGACGAGGTGCGCGCGCTATTTGAACGAGTGGAGCGCGATTTCAATCGGCTCGACATTTTGGTCAACGACATCTGGGGCGGCGACGAGCTGACCGAATGGGGCAGGCCGTTTTGGAAACTCGATCCCGCCAAGGGCCTCAGGATGCAGGAATTGGCGGTGCAGACGCATATCCTGACTGCTCGCTTCGGCGCGCCGCTGATGGTGCGGCAGAAGTCGGGGCTGATCATCGAAATCACCGACGGGATGCATCTCGACTATCGCGGCAACCTGTTTTACGACCTCGCAAAAATCTCCGCGATCCGGCTTGCGTATGCGATGGCCTCCGAACTTCGCCGTCACAACGTCGTCGCGCTGGCACTGACGCCGGGCTTTCTCCGCTCGGAAGCGATGCTCGACGGGTTCGGCGTCACCGAAGCAAACTGGCGCGACGCTGCGGCGAAGAATCCGGATTTCGCCGAGTCGGAAACGCCTGCCTACGTCGGTCGCGCCGTCGTCGCGCTCGCGACTGACCCGAACGTCGCGATCAAAGCGGGAAAGGTCTGCTCGAGCTGGGCGCTCGCGCGCGAGTACGGCTTCAAAGATATCGACGGCCGCCAGCCCGACTGGGGCGCATATTTCCAACGCATGGTGAACGATATTCTCGACCGCGGCGGCCCGAGCAACAGCTACGAGGAGTTGCGCGTCTGGAGCCGCTACGAGCAGGTCCGCCACGACCCGCAAAATGCCGACGAAACCGCCCGCCTCGCCGCCGCGCTTGCCAAGTCTGGCGTGCCGATCCTTCCCTAATCAGCGCTGTATCGCGGGGCAACTTGCACAGGGTAACTCGGTGTCATAAGTTGTAGGCATAATGGCCGACCAGAAGAGCGGAAACGGCAAAGGCGGGAACGGGCTGCTCGGCAAGGTGTGGGACGGCGTGACCGGTATACTCACCATAAGCCAGCGGCTCGAGAATCACGCCAAGCTGTTCGACGAAAAACTATCCGGAATCGGCAAGCGGCTGGACGAGATGCGCGACTCCGACAAGGAGATGCGTGGGATTCTGATTTCAACCAGCAATATGGCCGCGGCAACCAACGCCGGCAATGAGAAAATCGAAAAGCGGCTGGACAATCTCTCGGGACGCCTCGAGAAGCTTGAAGGTGCGCTGATCGACCGCGGCGTTTCCCGCCAGCGAAACTAGGTATTTACCCTGTCAGCGCTGCATGGCCTGGAAAATGAGCGGGCCGGCGTCGGCCATTATCTCGCCCATGATTTCGTGCAGCGGCTTGCTCGGCATCGCGAGCTTTTCCGTCAGCGTTTTCATGATCGTCAGATAGCCCAGCTTCATTTCGGGGCTGATCGTTTCAAGCCTGACATTCTCCATCACCTCGACGAAGCGGGCGTGGACCTCGATGATTTCGATGTCGATGGGATCGGTGAACTTTTTTTTGCGAGCCATCTGGATTACCTCGTGAAGAGAACTCAGAACAGGTAACGGCGGGTGTTGATGCTGATGAGAATGCCCATCGCCGCCATCATCGCGATCAGCGACGAGCCGCCGTAACTCACCAGCGGCAGCGTGATTCCCACCACCGGCAGCATCCCGGTCGCCATCCCGATGTTGACCGCGACCTGCCAGAAGACGATCGCCGTCAAGCCGACCGCGAGCAACGCGCCGAAGCGGTCGCGCGCATGCCGCGCAATGTACGCGCCGCGCGCAATCACGCTCGCATACAGCGCCAACAACAGCAGCGCGCCGGCTAATCCGAACTCCTCGGCGAAAACCGCGAAGATAAAATCGGTGCTCTGCTCGGGCAGAAAATTCAGTCGCGCCTGCGTGCCGTTCAGAAATCCCTTGCCCTCCGGGCCGCCGGCGCCGATCGCGATTTCAGATTGGATGATGTGGTAGCCGGATCCGAGCGGATCGGCCTGCGGATTGATGAAGCTGACCAGGCGTTGGCGCTGGTACGGCTTGAGATAATGCCAGCTCAGCGGCGCCGCCAGCATCCCGGCAATCGCGAGCACCAGCATCGTGCGCCAGTTCAGGCCCGCCACGAATATCAGCGTGATCGTGATCAGCACGAGCACCAATCCCGTGCCGAGGTCGGGTTGCTTGAGCACGAGCGCGGCAGGAACGCCGAGCAGAATGAACGGGACGATCAAATGTTGCAGGCCCCATCCGCCCTTCGGCGGCTCCTCGCGCAGGTAACGCACCATCACGAGCACCACCGCGAGCTTCGCCAGCTCCGACGGCTCGAGATGAAAAAAGCCGAGGTTAATCCATCGGCGCGATCCACCAGTGGCGTGGCCCGCGACCATCACGGCGATCAGAAGTCCAACCACCAGCACGTAAAACGGATAGGCGTAGGACTGCAGCGCGCGATAATCGACGAGCACCGCGATGAGCAATGCGGCGGTACCCGCGGCGATCCAGATCAACTGGCGAATCACCAGCGGATCGATAATTTTGTGCCCGCCGTACGACGCGCTGATCACGCTGACCAGCCCGATCCCCGCCAGCGCGAGCACCAGGATGAACAGCGTCCAGTCGAAATGAAGAATGTACCTGCGATCGCCGGCCGCCATCAGCGCCGCACTCCTGTCATTGATCGAGCACTTGCGCGATTTTCGGTTCCGGCGGCGGCGGATTGAGCTGGAAGTAGCGCTGGAAGACGTCGTGAATCACGGGCGCCGACGCGCTGCCGCCGTGACCGCCGTGCTCGATGATACAGGCGGCGGCGATGGTCGGATGATCCTTGGGCGCGAACGCGATGAACCAAGCGTGGTCCTTGAACTGCTCGGGCGTATTCTTGTCCTCCGCCTCTTCACTCTCGCCGCCACCCTTGTCGCCGACGACTTGCGCGGTGCCGGTTTTGCCGCATACCACGACGTTGTCGAGATGCGCCTTGTGCGCGGTGCCGCCGGCGCCGTTGACGACGTCGGCCATCGCGTCCTTCACGTCTTCAAGCGCGTCGGGATCGATCTTCATCCGGTTCTCGACAATCGGCGGATACGACTTGGCGATATTGCCGTCGAGTCCTTCGACGTACTTGACGAATTGCGGCTTGTAGCGGACGCCGCCGCTGGCGACTTGCGCGGCGACCTGCGCCATTTGCAGCGGCGTTGTCGCGACGTAGCCCTGTCCGATCGCGACCGATAGCGTTTCCGCGGGATACCATCGCTCGTGGTAGCGCTTCTGCTTCCACGCCGACGACGGAATGGTGCCGGGATTTTCGTGATCGAGATCGATGCCGCTCTTGATGCCGAGGCCCATCTGATTGGACCACTTCGCGATTCGATCGACGCCGAGTTTTTCGCCGACGTTGTAAAAATAGACGTCGCACGAGCGCACGATCGCGTCGTGCAGCTCGATGGTGCCGTGGCCCTGATGGCGCCAGCAATGATACTCGCGGCCGCCGAACCACAAGCCGCCCGGGCAGTTGTATTCGGTCTCAGGCTTCAGCGTGCCTTCCTCGAGTCCCGCGATCGAATCGACAATTTTGAAAGTCGAGCCGGGCGGATAAATTCCCTGGATGACGCGATTTTGCAGCGGATGGTTCGGGTCGGTCATCAGCTCTTTCCAGGCCGACGCTTTCACGCCGCCGCCGAAGATGTCGGGGTCGAAGGCCGGATGCGACACCATCGCGAGCACGTCGCCGTTGCGCGGATCGATCGCGACGAACGCGCCGTTCTTCCCGGCCATCGCGGTCTCCGCCGCCTGCTGCAGATTCAGGTCGATCGTCATGACCAGACTTTCGCCCGGCGTGTCGGGGATTTCCTTGAGCACGCGCAGCCGCCGCCCCACCGCGTCAACTTCGATCTCCTGCCCGCCGGCGTCGCCGCGCAGAAAACTCTCCCACACGCGCTCGAGTCCGAATTTTCCGATCTCGTCGCCCATGTGGTAGTCCGCGTGCGATTTTAGATCGTTCACGGTCACTTCGCCGACGTAGCCGAGCAGATGCGCGGCGAGCTGGCCGTACAGGTAATGCCGTGCGGGCGTGATTTGCAGACTGACGCCGGGCAGCTCGAGCTGATGCGCTTCGAGCGCCACCACTTGCTGCCATCCGAGCCGCTCGGCGACGGTGATTGGCTCGTAAGGCGGGCGGCCGGCCTCGTCGGCGTCGGAAATCTTATCGGCGATGTCGTCGGCGCCGGTGTAACGCGCGAGCCGCTCGATCGTCAGCGAAAGATTGTCGGAATCCTCGGGCACGATCTGCGCGTCGAACGACGGCTTGGTATCGACCAGCGGACGGTGATTGCGATCGAACACCAGTCCGCGCGGCGCGGGCACGCGCTGGAGCCGAATCCGGTTGCGATCGGCCAGCTCGACATTTTCCTTGTGATGCAGCACCTGCAAGTAATACAGGCGCACCGATAGGACCGTCAAAATCGCGAACATCATGACGGTCAACGCCACGATGCGCGGTTCCAGTAGCGGCACCGGCCGATTATTGCTTCTAGGGATGTGGAACTTCGCCACTTATGGTTCCCAACTGACCCTACAATGTATTCGCGGTGAGATTCCAGCAGGCAATCGCCGCGCTGGTCGCGATGTCCCAATATCATCGCAGGGCGAAGCCTGTCCGGTATTTGTGGGTCGCGGGTACGGAGTGATAAATCCTTGCCACCAACGCGCTGACGCGATTCCAGCAATTTTGTGCGACAGTTTGGGGGGGCGATTTGAACACATCAATCCGTCAGGTTCTAAAACTTACGGCCGCATCCAGCTCTTTGGCATTTTGTCTGTGTTATGCAGGAGCGGTTTCAGCGGGTTCGAGCGTGACCGTAGCTCCAACGTTTCATTCGACTTTCGGACATCCCTCGATGGCGCTGGTTACGGCCGATGACAAGTATGTACTGGTCTCTCTAGACTGCGACGTGCCAAACGGCCAACTAGAGTGCGCCACCACGACACCGCCCGCTCCCGCCAACGAGTCAGGTGTTCAGGTATTTGACTCTGATTTCAATAACCCGTGCGGCGGCGCAAACATTATTGGATTTCCTCCGCCTGGCGGACAGTCCGTAACTTCGGTTGATGGGATTCAATTTCTACCAGCCCCGGAGGGAGTCAGCGTTGCTGCCGCGGTTGAGCAGCAGGGCGCAGAATTTTTTAATCTTAGTGACGTAAAAACATGTGCCATAGACGGCAACCGCAACATTATCAATGTTCAACAACGGCCGGTGCAGCCTCCTATGTCGTGTGCCGCACAAGGAGGAGGAGGCTGTTATCCCGGTAGTTTTAGAATCGCTGTCACGCCTAATGGAAGCCCGGGATATGCATTCGTTGCGAATGAATATGGACTAAAGCATCTCTCCCCGCCCAAGGTTAATTTTGGTTTGGGAGGGACAGTAGGTGTCATCAGGGTTCAACGGAACTCCGGCGGCGGATTTTCGCCGGGAACAGGGTCAATCGAGCGAAACAAGAACATATACATACCGGGCGCAGACACTATTCCGGGTGTAACTGTGTCACATGATGGCAAGCGCCTTTATGTCGTGAACGAAAATGCGCGCCAAAACGAGATTAACAAGAAAACCGGAAACCCGTATTGGGATCCGACTAACGTCGCAAACACCCCAAACGGTGGGATCCTCGCAAGTCAAAATTGCCAACCCGGGGGGCTAGACAATAACGGTAATCCCATTGAGGGCCAAAACAACGGCCTGCTAACTATTATCGACATCGGCAAAGCAACGAGCGGGGGCGGGCAGGGTTCGATCCTGGTAAGCATCGCCGCCGGATGTTCGCCAGTTCGGGTAGTCGAAACGGCGAATGGCAAATATATCTGGGTGGCGACACGTGGTCTCAACTTGAACTTGCCAGGAACGCAACCAGGCCCGGGCCCAGGCACAAGCGGGTATCAAGTTTTAGCCTTCGATGTTTCGAAATTGCTGTCGAAATCCCTGAACGAGGTAAACGACGCATTGGTTGGATTTGGGGATAGCGGCGGCACGGCTCCTGTCGGGCTGGCGTTATTTGACAATGATCAGATGCTCGCCGTGGCAAACTCCAACCGGTTTTTTTCTAAACTTCCCCAACCGGCAGGCGACACCAACGTGGCGATTTTGGACGTTAGCAAACCCCAGTCGCCGACCGTAATCACAACGATTCCGCCGACGCCGACTTCAGCGGATATGTTCCCACGCGACGTGACGCTGGGACCAACAAATGTCGGCGACTGTTTGGCCGATTCGGGGTGCTTTAATCTGTATGTGCCGAATTACGATGCAAATTCTTTGGAGGTAATCACAGCGCAGGTGAACTAGCGCTGGGTAAGAAGTCTCGGATTCGAGGCGGGTTCATGGCCCCCTTCCCATCGAAGGATGCCGTCCACAATGGTCAGCGGGCGCGGGAGTGGGGGTCGCGGGCGGTGCCGTCGGGTAGGCCTATCAGGCGCTTGAAGGTGGCGAGGATTGAGAAGACCAATGGGGCGATTAGTGCTGTGATGAAGGCCTGGAGGGTCAGGCTCGGGAGCATTGGGCCGGTGCTCGAGAGACTGCCGATGCCGTTGGCGATTGCGACGGTGCCGAGTGCGGTTGCGATTACGCCGAAGAAGACTACGGTCGCGCCGACGCCGGCGTTCGCCACCATCAGGCGCGTCGAGATTTCGTAGCTCACCAGGAACACCATCGTCGTCATGAAGGCGTTGAGGCCCGGATGCGAGCCCGCGAGTGCGTCGGTCGCATAGCCCATCGCGAACGCCAGTATCGCGGGCAGGACGCCGTGATGGCGGAGGCCGAGATCGACGGCGAGTATTATGATCAGATTGGGAATCAGCGCGCGAAACGAGAAGATGCGCGCGCCGGCCGATTCAAACGCCAGCCCCAGAACCGCGAAAACCGCGAACAGCAGGATTAGGCGCAAGCGCGTCAGTCCTTGGCCTGGTCTTCGAGATGCGGCGGCGGCTGGGTGAGGATCAGCACCTGTTCGAGCTCGCGAAAATCGACGGCCGGCGTGATCTTCACGCCCAGGAAAAGTCCGGGGCCTTCGCGATGGACACTTTGAATGGTGCCGACCAGCAGGCCGCGCGGGAAAATTCCGTCGAGGCCCGAGGTCACGATCGTGTCGCCGGCGTGGAGGTCCTGCGAGCGATCGGCGTACTTCAGAATCACGCCGTCATCGACCTGCCCGGCGACGATTCCGCGGGCGCGTGAGCGTTGATCGAAACCGTCGAGGGCGCTGTTGTGGTCGTCGATCAGCAGCACGCGCGACGCGTTCGGACTGACGGCGATGATCTTGCCGACCACGCCCTGGTTGGCGAGCACCGCCATGCCGGCGCGAAGTCCGTTGTCCGTGCCCGAACTGAGGACCAGGGTGCGCGAGATGCCGTTGGCGTCGCTGCCGATCACGTTGGCGGCGACCGCGTTGGCGCCGAGCGCGTCCTTGAGCTCGAGCAGCTCGCTGAGGTGCTGATTTTCGACTTCGAGCTCGGCCAGCCGGGCTTGATCGCTCTTGACCCGCGCGAGCTCATTGCGCAGGAACGCGTTTTCGTCGCGCACGTGGACCAGGTCGAGGTAGTCGCGCGTTATGGATGAGGCGCCGTCGCTGAGGTGAGTGAAGGCGCCGGTGACCGGGCTGATTACTTCGAGGAATGCGGATTCGGGACGCGCGGCGAGATCGCCGGGATGAACGCCGGCGGAGATTAGATGAAGCGAGAGGATCAGGAGCACGCCGCTGGTGAGCAGCACGCGGTTGCGCCAGAGAAAGCTGCTTCTCATGCGGGGTACTCTAGTGGAGCGCGCGCGACGCGCGAGTATCGTGCCAGTGCGGACGTCGCGGATGATGCCAGGAACCCAACCCCTAACCCCTTCCCATCGTGGGAAGGGGAAGCGGAGGTGGCGGACGGGGGCGGCGTCCTATCCCCCTCACCCCCTTTCCGATGCGGAAAGGGGGAACAGAAAGGGCGGGCAGAAATAGAATTCTTGCGCATTTTCATAGCTGGAAAATACGCGGCGGAGTGATCAGTCAACGGTCACGTCGCGCAGGAGCGACAGTTCGTCCAAGACCTTGCCCGCGCCCATCACGACCGCCGTCAGCGGATCGTCGGCGAGCGTGACCGGCAGGCCGGTCTCCTCGCGCAGGAGCACGTCGAGGTTGCGCAGCAGCGCGCCGCCACCGGCGAGCACGATGCCCTTATCGACGATGTCGGACGCGAGTTCCGGCGGCGTGCGCTCGAGCGCGATCCGCACCGACTCGACCACCTGGCGCACCGGTTCCATCAGCGCCTCGCGAATCTCCTCGTCGGTGATCTCGATGATCTTGGGCACACCGGCGACGAGGTCGCGGCCCTTTATCTCCATCGTCTGGATCTCGTTGCCCGGATAAGCCGACCCAATAGTGATCTTGATCAGCTCGGCGGTGCGCTCGCCTATCAGTAAATTGTACTTGCGCTTGATGTGCTGGATGATCGCCTCGTCCATCTTGTCGCCTGCCACGCGCACCGAGCGCGAGAAGACGACGCCCGCGAGCGAGATGACGGCGACCTCGGTGGTGCCGCCGCCGATATCGACAATCATGTTGCCGGCCGGCTCGGTGATGGGAAGTCCGGCGCCAATCGCCGCCGCCATCGGTTCTTCGATCAGATAAACCTCGCGCGCGCCCGCCGACTCGGCCGATTCGCGCACCGCGCGTTTCTCAACGGCGGTGATACCGAACGGCACGCAGATGACGATGCGCGGGCGCGGACGGACGAGCGTCTTGCCCGAGTGAATTTTCTGGATGAAGTAGCGCAGCATGTTCTCGGTGATCTCGAAGTCGGCGATGACGCCGTCCTTGAGCGGCCGAATCGCGACGATCGAGCCGGGCGTGCGTCCGAGCATTTTCTTTGCTTCGGAGCCAATCGCCAGCACGCGCCGCGAGCCGCGCGAATCTTTTTGCACCGCGACGACCGACGGCTCATTGCACACGATGCCTTCGCCCTTCACATAGATGAGGGTGTTGGCGGTGCCGAGATCGATCGCCAGATCGTTGGAAAACCAACCGAAAATAGAATTAAGGACCACGAATTTCTCCCCTCGCCTGCCCGGTTCAGACCTGATGCCGGTTACCATGCCCCGGCCTGAAAACCACCCCAAGACGCGGCCCAAATGTTGAAGAAATCGATGGCGGGGACGTTTGGGTCCGTCAAACTTAACCGCTGGCGACACGCTAACAAGGAGCGGCGGGTCAAGCAAGCAAGCGGGCGCAATTGCGCACCGAAAAGGCACTAAAGTATGATGCGGATTCAATGTTGGAAGGAATTCGCCGTTATCAGTACTCGTGGCAGGTACAGGTTCCGTTCGCTGTGCTCGCGGTTCTCATGGCCTTTTGGGGGTTCGGCGCTGGGATGTTCGGCGCTATCCATCCCGTCGCGACCGTCAACGGGCAGAAGATACTTGGCGATCAGGTCGATCGCGAAGCCAACCAACTGCGCGCCACCGTCCAGCAGATTTACGGCGCCAATGCGCAGGAGGTGCTCAAGAGCATCAACCTTCGGCAAGAGGCGGTCGAGCGTCTGATCGAGGAACAACTGATCGGCGACGAGGCGCGTCATCTCGGCATCAGCATCAGCGACATCGCGCTGCAGGATAAAATCTCGAAGGAAACCGCTTTTCAGCGCGACGGCCAGTTCGACTTCGAGACTTACCAGGACGTGCTGCGCGCCAACGATCTGCAGCCGGCGGAATATGAAAACGAAGAGCGCGACCGCATGATTGCGGACACGCTGCGCAATATGATCGATACCGGCGTGCAGGTGAGCGACGACGAGGCGCGGCACGCCTACAATCTGGCGAACGAAAAGATCGGACTGCGCTACGTCGAGTTTGCCTACACCGATTTCGCCGCGAAAATTTCGCCGAGCGAAGCTCAGATCGCCGACTACTACAAAAAGAACGCCGAGCAATTCCGCCAGCCCGAGCGGATCAAGCTCGCTTACGTGCATTACGATCCGTTGGCGCTCGCGGCCAACTACACGCCGCCCGACAAGGAAGTCGAGGCCTTCTACAAGCGCAACGCCAGCACCCGCTACACGCATCCCGAGGAAGTTCATGCGCGGCACATCCTCATATCGGTGCCCGCGGGCGCCAGCGACAAGGAAAAGGCGGCGGCGAAGGCCAAGGCCGAAGACGTACTGAAGCAGGCGCAGGCGAAAGGCGCTGACTTCGTCAAGCTGGCGGCGAAATATTCCGACGATACGTCGAACAAGCTCGAAGGCGGCGACCTCGGCACGTTCGAGCGCGGCCAGATGGTCAAGCCGTTCGAGGACGCGGTGTTCGCGATGAAGCCGGGGCAGATCACGATGGTCGAGACGCACTTCGGCTTTCATATCGTCAAGCTCGAGCAGTACAGTCCGGCGCATATCGATACGCTGGCCGAGGCGAAGCCGAAGATCATCGCAGAGCTGCGCACGCAAGCGGGCGCGAAGCTTGGACGCACCGCGGCGCAGGAGGATCTCGCGTCGGCGCTCGGGGGCGCCAAGCTCGAGGACCTGGCGAAGAAGCGCGGTATCACCGCGGCCGAGACGCCGCTGTTTGCGCAGGGCGAACCGGCGGGCGGCCTCGAGACCGATCGCGAGCTGATGCAAGCGGCGTTTAAGCTCGACGCGGGCCAGGTGGTGCTGGTGCCGGAGAAGGGCGCGCCTTATCTGATCAAGCTGCTGGTGATGCAACCGTCGCGAATCCCGCCGCTGAAGGAAATCGAAGCGCAGGTGCGCGACGCGGTGATTCGTACGACAGCACAGGCGCAAGCGAGCGCGCAGGCGCAAAAGATACTCGCCACCATCAAGACGCCGGCGGACTTCGACCAAGCGGCGGCGGCGAACAAGCTGGCGATTAAAAATGTCGAGCCGTTTCCGCGCGTCGATCGCAGAGTTCCCGAAATCGGCGAATTTCCCGAGGTGACCGACGCCGCCGCGGCCGTGCCGGTGATTCCCGGAGTGATCGATCGCGTGATGGAGAACGGCGGCAATTCGTACCTGTTCGAGGTGACTTCGCGGGCCGAGCCGAGCGACGCCGATTGGAAGACCGCGCAGAAAGCGTTCCTCGAAGAATACGTGCAGCAGCGGCGCGCGCAGGCGTGGACGCAATTCCTCGATTCGCTGAAGGACCAGGCAAAGATCCAAATCGACAGCGATCAACTCGCGGCCGGATCGTCAACCTAAAGGAGCGCGCCGCGCGCAACGGCATAACCAGGAAATGAAATCCGATTCCGACGAGCCTCCATCGCGCGACGCAGCGGGCGTCGATACCAACGAGTTTTTCCTGCCGGGCGGCGCGGTCAGCGCTCTGCTGATTCACGGCCTGAGCGGGACTCCCTACGAGATGCGCTACCTCGGCGAGCGGCTGGCTGCGCGCGGAGTGCGCGTGCGCGGGGTCAAGCTCGCGGGTCATGCCGCGCAGCCCGAAGAATTGGGCGCTGCCAGTTACGACAACTGGTATGAGAGCGCGGTTAACGGACTCGAGGAGTTGCGGCAACATGGCGAGCCGATCGTGGTGGTGGGACTGTCGATGGGCGCGGTGCTGGCGGCGCGCTTGACGGCGGATCAAGGCGAGTCGATCGCGGGAGTGACGCTGCTTGCGCCCGCATTCTTTCTGCCGACGAGCACGACGCTCGCGCTGCGCGCCTTGCGCGGCGTGCTCGGCTCGATCGTCGAGCGGATCTACCTGCTCAATCCGGCCGGGTCCGATATCCACGACGCGGCCGCGCGATCGGTGCATCCGAGCGCGCGCCTGATGCCGTTGTCGGCGCCGCTGAAGCTGCTCGATTTATCCGCGCTGGTGAAGCCGATGCTCGCGCGCATCACGCAGCCCGCGCTGGTGATGCATGCGCGGCGCGATCACACGTGCCCGATGCGAAAAAATGTGGACTACGTGATGAAGCATCTCGGCAGCGCCGAGAAACGCGCGATCGAGCTCGACGAGAGCTACCACGTGATCACGGTGGACAGCGAGAAGGAGCGCGTGGTGGATGAGGTCGCGGGGTTCGTCGAGCGCTTCCGCGTGGCGCCGCAAAAGCGCGCGGCGGGTTAGCGTCGCCGCGCGCGCCGCTCAGTGCGACGCGTCGTAATATTCTTCGAGCAGGTACTTAATGTCGGGCCGGCCGAGCACTTCGATGAAGCAGATCTCGTCGTTGGCGTTGAGATCGATGATCACCTGACCTTCCATCGATTGCAGCTCGACGTAGTTGGCGACCTTCACTTCGGCGGCGGTCGCGAAGCTCGCGCAGTTCTCGTCGCCGCAATCGCAGACCGATTCGATTCGCAGCGCGCGCAACTTTGCTTCGAGCGGATCGGCGCCCTGCTGCTTGAGCAGGTAAACCATCTCCTCGAGCAGGTCGGGCAATATGTCGTTCATCATCGGTGCGGGCATGGCGACTCCAAGGGTAGTGGATTCGGCGCGCCGATCAAGTGCGGAGCGCGCGCATGCGATTGGCGCTCGCGGCGGCGCGGCGGTATCGTCGCGTGATGGACGAAGGACTCGACAAAATTCTGGTCACCACGATGAACGACGTGCCCGGCTACGAGATCGTCACGGTGTACGGCGAGGTGTTCGGTCTGATCGTGCGCGCGCGCAACGTCTTCTCCAATTTCGGCGCGAGCCTGCGCACTCTGGTCGGCGGCGAGGTCGGTGGCTACACGACGCTGCTGGCTGACAGCCGCAATCATGCGATCGAGCGGCTGCGAATGGCGGCGCTGGAGAAGGGCGCCAACGCGGTGGTCGCGATGCGCTTCGACTGCAACGAAATCGCCAACCTGATGAGCGAAATCGCGGCCTACGGCACGGCGGTGACGATCCGCAAGAAATGACGCCGCCTTGACTGGGTACCCACTCGTACTTATGTTCTAGCTGCGACCACGAGCACAGGAGACAAGCATTCGATGTCCAGCGATAAAATCGTTCACGTTACCGACGCGAGCTTCGACCAGGAAGTTCTGAAGTCTGAGACTCCGGTGCTGGTGGATTTCTGGGCGCCGTGGTGCGGGCCATGCCGCGCGATCGCGCCGATCCTCGACGATCTTGCGGGCGAGTACTCCGGGCGCCTGAAAATCGCGAAGATCAACGTCGATGACAATCCGCAGACTCCGGGACGTTACGGCGTCCGCGGCATTCCAAACCTGCTCATCATCAAAGGTGGCCAGGTCAAGGAACAGATCATCGGCGCGGTGCCGAAAGCCCGGCTGGTGCAGGCCGTCGATGGCGCAATCGCGTGAGCGCGATCCCTTGAAATAAATTCTCCGATCACTTCGTCGAAGGCGAGGGCGCCGCGGCCGGCGACGGACCTGTGTTCGCGACCTTCATCGCGTTCTGAACCCAAAATCGCATCAGGTCGTCGCGGTTGTGCTCGTAGGCGAGCTTCGCGTCACCGGGAATGTATCCCACCAGCATCTCGTTGTACGCCAGCAGCATCGGCACCAGTTGCGAGTCGTGCAGCAGCGCCGCGTCCGGCGGCATCACGGCCGCCATCAGCATCACGGCCAATCCCACGAATACTCCCGCGACTCCCGCGCCGAGCAGGCCGCCAGCCAATCGATCAAGCGGGCTCAGGTGAACGACCTGCGTCAGGCGGATCGCAAATGAACCGATAATTTCCACCGCGGCGAAGATTAAGGCGAACACCGCGACGAAGCCGATCACCGCGCCGACGGTGTGCGACGATCCGAGCTGCGTCTCCGCGAGCGCGCCGGCCTTGTTGTAGTAGAACGACGCGCAATAGATGGCGGCGGCCAGCGCCACCACCGAAGTAACCATCCTGAGCGCGCCGCGTTGTAGTCCGTAGATTGCGCCGATTGCGAACACCGCGATCGCGATGTAGTCGAACCCGTTCAGCCCGTTCATCCGCCGCTCCTCTCCACATCCACGAGCCTAGCTGATGAACGCGCGGCGCGCGACGCGTCCGCACTCCTGTACTTGCGCCGCGATATGCTTAAATGGGCGCATGGCGCGAGTTTATATCGAAGAACTGTCACGTCACGTCGGCGACGAGGTCACGCTCAAGGGCTGGCTCGCAGGCAAGCGCTCGAGCGGCAAGATCCATTTTATCCAGGTGCGCGACGGCACCGGCGTATGCCAATGCGTGGCGTCGCTCGCCGACCTCGGTGCGGAGAGTTTCGCGGCGGCCGATCACATGGGGCAGGAAACTTCGCTCGAAGTTACGGGCGTCGTGCGCGAGGACAAGCGCGCGCCCGGCGGCTTCGAGCTGACGATGAAATCGATCGAGATCAAATCGCCGGCGACCGACTATCCGATCACTAACAAGGAACACGGCGTCGCCTTCCTGCTCGACAACCGTCACCTGTGGATTCGGTCGTCACGCCAGCACGCGATCCTGCGTATCCGCAGCGAGGTGGCGTCGGCGTGCCGCGATTTTTTTCACGATCGCGGCTTCGTTCTGTTCGACGCGCCGATTCTGACGCCGACTTCATGCGAGGGCACCACCAACTTGTTCGAGCTCGACTACTTCGGCGAGCGCAAGGCGTACCTGACGCAGAGCGGACAGCTCTACGCCGAGGCGGGCGCGCTCGCCTTCGGCAAGGTGTACTGCTTCGGCCCGACATTCCGCGCCGAGAAATCCAAAACGCGGCGCCATCTGACGGAATTCTGGATGGTCGAGCCGGAGGTTGCGTACTGCGATCTCGACGGCGACATGGAACTCGCGGAACAGTTCGTATCCTACATCGTGGGACGCGTGCTCGAACGGCGTGGCGCGGAACTGAAGACGCTCGAGCGCGATACCACGAAGTTGCAGGCAGCGGCGCAGCTTCCGTATCCGCGCATCAGCTACGACGAAGCAATCGAGCGGCTGAAAAAGAAAGGCGTAGCAGTCAACTGGGGCGACGACTTCGGCGGCGACGAAGAAACGGCGCTGTCGGAAGAATTCGATCGCCCCGTGATGGTGCATCGCTACCCGACCGCGTGCAAAGCCTTCTACATGAAGCAGGACCCACTGCGGCCCGACGTCGCGCTATGCGTCGATATGCTGGCGCCCGAAGGTCACGGCGAAATAATCGGCGGCGGCCAGCGCGAAGACGACTACGAAACCTTGCGCGAAAAGATCACGTCTCACGGCCTGCCGCTGGCGCCCTTCGAGTGGTACCTCGACCTCCGCCGCTACGGCACAGTCCCGCACGCCGGCTTCGGCATGGGCCTCGAACGCATGACCGGATGGCTCTGTGGGATACATCACATCAGGGAGACAGTCCCCTTCCCGCGAATGATGGAACGATTGGAACCTTAGAGGAAAAAGAAACGAGTTCCGTCGCCAGCCGCACACGTTCGCAAGCAGCAAGGGACGGTCTTGTCTCCTTCTGCGTTGTGTCATTCCAGGGCGATGCGAAGAATTCCGGATCCTTCCTAGCCTCTCTCTATCAGGGAGAGGCCGCGCTTCCGGCGCGGGTGAGGGTCCAAGTTCCTGGATGTCCTCCTGCGCGTCGCCACTGCATGCACTGCTCCGGGTTTCTTCGCTGCGCTCTGAATGACACAAAGAGTGCACGCGCCAGCAGCTAGCATGCGCCACAGAACCCTCACCTACCGGCCGCGATGCGTCCGGCCGCCTCTCCCGTGAAATAACGGGCGAGGTAAGAATCCGCCGCGCCTTGGCCGAAGATTCGAGACGAAGTGGGCGCTAGCGATCCAAGTCTAGCTCCAGGCTTTCTACTCGGACTCCGGATTGCTCGAAGCGGATTACTATTTGGCAGTTGTTGGTTTTCAGGGTTAGGGAGTAGGCGCCCGGGCTTCTTTGCGACGACGTGATTTGCTCGACGGTCTGGCCTTTCAGCGATGCCAGCGCTTTGTTCAGTTCGGCTAGTGATTGGGCTACTTCGCGGGCGCGCGGGGTTTTCAGGAATAGGGCGTTTAGGGATAGCTCGGCGGCGGGGCCGAATAGGCGTCTTATTCGGCCGCTGGTTAGGGCTACTTCTACGATTGCGCCCAGTCTTGGTTGTAGGTCTGAAGGTATTTCCAGCGATTCTATCGCTGCCTTAAGTGCTAGATAGACTTCGCGCGCTTGTGGATCGCTCGTGGCGTCGAGGAAGGCCTGGATTTGCGGAATAAGGATGTCGCGCTGGAGAGTATCGAGCGTTATCGATTCGCCCGCCTTGGGCTGGTCGTCGCTCGCCATCACCTTCACTAAGACTTGGCGGTGCTGCCGTCGTTCTTGCCTAACAATGATGCCAGCTCGTGCTCGAAGCCGCCGGTTTCGATTGCGCAATGCATCCCGCATTCTTTCGGCGCGCCCGTCTCCCACCACCATCTGCCCGCGCGAGGATCCTGGCCTTCCGCTACGGCGCGCGTGCATGGGGCGCATCCTATCGACTTATAGCCCTTGTCGTATAGCTCGTTGTAGGGCACGTCGTTGGCGCGGATGTAGTCCCAAACTTCTTCGTCGGTCCAGTCAGCCAGCGGCGCGAGCTTAACGATACCGCCGTGGTCGTGATCGATTTCAATTTTGCGGATATTCGAGCGCGTCGCCCATTGGTCGCGACGCAGTCCTGTAACCCATGCGCTGTAGTTCATCAGCGCGCGGCGCAGCGGCAGCACCTTGCGTACCTGGCAGCATAGGAGCCGCAGGTTGACGTCGTTGTAGAAAAGATTGTTGCCGTGCCTGGTGACCATCTGCTGGACAACCGCGGTATCGGGCATGAAGACTTCGACGTTGATGCCGTAGCGCGTGCGATACTTATCGATCACGTCGTAGGTCTCTTGCGGCATCCGGCCCGTGTCGATCGTGAAGACGCGAATCTTCGGATCGATCTTATGCGCCATGTCGATCATCGCGCAGCCGTCGGCCTGGAAGCTGCAACATATGGCCAGCTCCTTGCCGAACCGGTCGATAGCCCATGCTAAGACTTCCTGCGGCGCCTTGTCGTCGAGCTCGACCGCGGCTTCACCCGCCTCGAGTTCGTCCATGATAAGACTCAGCTCGGGCGCTTCGACTTCTTCGTTGAATTGGGTTCCTGCTGCCATGACGAAATCCTTGGGGCGCGTGCGCGCGATACCCTCAGTTCATGCGGCGGCGTCGGCGCCGCTTAAGTTTCCACTTGCGATCGAAATCAAGTCGGCGTCGGACGTGCGCACGCAAAAGTGCGAGAACGTTTCATCGGTGTTGCGCCGCTCCAGATAAGTCGCGAACAGCCGCGACACGTAATCTTCAACCAGCGGCGACGGCACCCGGCGCACTATCGGTTTGCCGATAGCCGCGTCCTTGCCCAGACCGCCGCGCAGAATAATGTCGAATGCCTCGAGCGGCTCGCCCGCCGGTCCGCGACTGGTCGTGCCCTGAAGGCCGATGTCGCCGGTCCAATGCTGCGCGCACGCGTGCGGACAGCCGTCGAGATTCAGCTTGAGGCCGCCGACCTGCTCGCCGAACTGATTCACCAGCCGCTCGATAATCGTCGCGAGCTTGGTCTTGGTGGGGGTTACGGCGTAGTTGCAATGCGGATCGCCGATGCATCCGATCGACGACGCATACAGCCCGTTCGCTTCGAGCGGAAATCCGATTGCGCCGACTTGTGCGATCACGTCGTTGAGTTGCGCTGTCGGAATTCCGGTGACGATGAAATTCTGTCGCCGCGTGAGCCGGATGTCGCCGCCGAATGACGCCGTCAGTGCCGCCAGCTCGCGCATCTGCCGCCCGCTCATCAGGCCGAGGTAAACCGGGAAGCCGGCGTAGTTGAGGCCCGGCTGCTTCTGCGCGTGGATGCCCATGTGATCGCTCTCGGTCTCGGGAATCGGCATCTCGGCGAGAGTTTCGAGCGCGAAGCCGAGCTTCGCTTCGACCAGCTTGCGAAATTCCTCGGGGCCGTAGTCGTCGATCATGAACTTGAGCCGCGCCTTGACGCGCGACATCCGGTACTCGGTGGTGCCCTGCCAGACGTCGATAATAGCGCGCATCACCGGCATCGCCTGCGCGCGCGTGATAAACACGCCGAGGTGCCGCGAGAGGCGCGGCGTCGAGGACTGCCCGCCGCCGACGCGCACCGCAAAGCCCTCGCGCTCGTCCTTGCGCATCGCAATCAGCGAGACGCAGTTTATTTCGGGCGCGTTGCACTGATGCTTGCATGCCGCGATCGAGATCTTGTGCTTGCGCGGCAGGTCCGAGTACTCGCGATTGCCGTAGAAAAATCCCGCGGTCTCGGCAATCAGCGGTGTCACGTCGAAAACTTCGTCGGGATCGACGCCGGCCACCGGGCATCCCGTGATATTGCGCACGACGTCGCCGCATCCACCCATCGTCGTGAGCCCAGCGCCTTTCAGCTTGTCGAGAATCTCGGGGAACTTGTCGAGCGTGATGTAGTGCAGCTGGATATTCTGGCGCGTGGTCAGCTCGCCCTGGTCGCGCCCGTAAGTTTCGGAGATTTCACCGATTGCGCGCAGCCCGTCAGCGCTCAGGATGCCGCTGGGGATTTTCACGCGCATCATGAACGTGCCGATTTTCGGCTTGTCGTGGTACATGCCGAACCACTGGAGCCGCACGATGTCTTCCTCGGGGAGTTTTTCGTACGAGGTCTCGACCAGCCGGTCCCATTGACCGGTCAGCTCGGTGGGAAACAGATCGTGCTTGAGGCGCTCGACCGAATTGCGCTTGCGCACCATTTCCCACGATTGAGGCTCCCTCTTCGGCACTGGACGAATCTCCTGCGAAGATAAAGGTAACTTAGATTACCTACTTAGTCAATTAAGTAGATGACTAAGCGAGTCGCCTATTTCACGTATTGTCCGATTGTGCTAACTTCACAGAGGAAATTCGGCAAAAGAATGAAGTTTGGCGTCGGCGTTGACTACTCCCTGAAGGCCCTCCTGCTGCTGGCGGAGCGTTATCCTAGCACTTCGCCGGTGCGGGTCGAGGAGATAGCCGCTACCCAGGACATCCCGGAGAACTATCTCCGACGGCTGCTGATCGAGCTCAAGCGCGGCGGTCTAGTCGCCAGCCAGAAGGGGCCGAGCGGCGGATACATGCTGGCGCGTCCACCGGCGCGAATCACGATGGCCGACGTGGTCGAGATAATCGAAGGCGACTACACACCGGTCGAATGCCTCGAGGAAAGTTCGACGACGTGCCCGCGCGAGCAGTCGTGCGCGATGCGCGACGTGTGGCGCGAGGTGCGCGATAGCGTCAACGGCATCCTGCGCGGCGTGACGCTGCAGACGCTCGCCGAAAAGCGCCGCCACGCGATCAACTACAGCATCTAGCACTCGACCGCGCGCGCGTAGATCAACGCGGATGCAGGTTTGGAAATCCAAAGCGGGTGCGCATGATGTACTCCAGGTTGTTTTTCGGCGGTAAGAAATTCGGATCCTGCCGCAAGGCCTCCTGATAGAGCAGAATCGCTTCGTTGATGCGTCCGGCGTCCTGTTCCATGACGCCCAGGTCAAAGCATGCAAATTTGTTCGACGGATCGAGCGAGAGCACCAACGCGTAATCTTCCTCCGCGGCGACCGCGTGTCCGGCTCGTTGCGCCGCGAGGCCGGCGTTGATCAACGCGTACGCGTGGGCGTCGGGCGCCTGGTTGAGCGGCCGCGATAGCGCGAATCCGATCACAATCGGGATCACCGCGGCGGACACGATTGCGATCGGAAGTGCGCGCGAGTTCAGCTGTGCAGGCTCGCCCTGCGGCGCCTTGGAGTAGAGGAATATCAGCCATCCACCGAACACCACGATCGCAGCCAGGACAATCAACAGCAGTAGCGCCAGGTCGGGAATTGCCAGCGCGCGGAATGCCCAAGGACTCAGGTTGCGGCGCGCCGCGAGGTCCTCGAGATCGTAAACAATCGGCGACGCGCCCGGTACAAACACCCACGCGTTGTTCGCTGCGATTCCCGCGGCGATGCGCTTCACCTCGTTAGCGCTGACGCTGACGCTGACGCCGACAATCTGCACCATGAATCCCAGGAACATGACCGTGGCGACCGCGAGTGCCGCCCGCCGCGGCGCGCGTTTCACCGCGATCTCGAAGGCAGGCAGCGTTAGTGGCATCAGCAACACGATCGACTCGACCATGTACCTCGGTCCGTATGACAAGTCGCCGCTCCAGGTTTTGTTGGACGCGATCATCAGAAGATGCGCGACCGCGGCCAAACTCAGCGTTGTCGTCTCCAGCGGCCAGCGACGATAAGCCTTGCGGCCCACTGCCAGCACGAGAATCAGCGGCGGCGCGAACAGAAAGACGCTCAGCCCGGGGCTGAGAAGATAGCCGGTTATCGCTTTGGCGATCTGCGCGACATCGAGCACGAATCGCGCTCGATCCTCGGTATAACCGAACTGAAGAACGCTCCCGAACCTCAGGTAGTTGAAATACATGGAACCAGCCACTGCGCCGATCGGGCCCGCCACGGCCAGGATCGTTCGCCGTATCATTCGCGATGTTCGATCGGGCAATTCGCGAGTCACCTTCCATGCCACCGCCGCACCGTAAAGCCATATGATGACCGATGCTGGAACGGCGTCGGGACGCGCCAGCATGGCCACCCCAAGACTCGCACCGCCGAGTAGAGCGGCGCTGTCGAGCTCCCCTGTTTTCTGTCGCGAGAAAAACCAGAACGCCAGCAGTACCATCAATGCGTCCAGCTCGTGCTGATAGAAATGCGTCGCCTCCGACATGACCAGCGTCGCGAGCCCGGCCGCTATCGCCATCAACAGGGCCGCGCGTCGATTCGGTGAAAGTTGCGCGCCAACCATGAACAGGACGGCGACGATCGCACCGCCCGCGAGCGCATTGACAATCAGTGACGCCGAGATTGCCAACCGTCCGCTCCAGCGCAGCGGCTGCTCGGTTGGCCCCACTGGAGGCCCTGCGAGCCGGCCACCGTTGATCGATCCCAGCGCGTCGTCGAGTTTGAGCCCGAAATATACGAAGGGCAGCGAGACCATCGGCAGGCCGGGGCCCTTCACCGTGTACCAGTTCCGCGCGCGGCCGAACCGCGCATCCACCATCAGCGGGATATCGATCGTATGCCTGAGGATCAGCGCCTGCGCGGTCTCCTCCTGCATCACCTCGTCAACCGCGAAGAAATTGCCGGGACCGATCGCGAAATAGAAGCACGCGAACGTCACCAGCAGCACGACTTGCGGCGGCCAGCCGCGGAGCCCGCGGTAGCTTCGCGTTTTTGGTTCGATCGCGTTCACGCGGCCTCCCCTTAGCCGAGCGCGCAAGGCTACTATCGGAAGGCGCAAGCGCGCAATCAACTACGGCATCGAGGACAGGTCCTTCACCATGCATACATTCGCCGCGGCTGGAGCCGCATTTCTGATCTGCGTGCTCTGGTTCGACCTGATGTTCGACGTGCAGGTGCGCGGGCATTTTGGCGACGCGGTTCCTGCGCCAGCGCTGGCGTCGATCTCCGCCTACTATCGCCGCGTGACGCGGGAAGCATGGCCGATGAACCGGCTGATCGCAGTCGTGATGATCCTGACCTTGCTCGTTATCCTCCTTGAGATCGTGTTCGGCTCTTATAACCGGTGGATCGGATGGATCTCGCTGATTGCGGCCGCCAGCGCGATCGGACTTGCCCGCATGCGCACCATCCCGAACGCATCGCGGCTCGGCAAAGCGTCGGACTCAGCTGAGGAGCAAAGTCGTCTCGCGCGCGCGATCTACAAGGATCATCTGTACTGCCTGGCCGCGATGAGCCTCGTGCTCGTGCTTCAACTGAGCGCGTACGCCAAACACTCGAGGCATAAAGAGGTGCCCGTCCACGCAACACCGCAATCCGCGGTGCTCTAGCGGCCGTCGATGCAGATTGAAAATTCCATCGCGGCCCCTGCTTGGCGAGCGCTCACACGTGCGCCAGGACTTTCTCGCGCAGATCGCGCATCAGCTTTTCGTTCTGTCCGACTTCGCCGGTGAAGATTGTCTGCGCCGTGCCCCAATCTTTCGCGCGTCGCTTCAGCTCGACGATGCATTCCTCGGGCGTGCCGATCAGCATCATCGGCGACGCCAGCAATTCGTCTGCGGTCTGCTGGAACATCGGCGCCATCATCTCGGCGGTCTTGCGCGTCGCCTCTTTTGACTCCGAAATAATCGTCGCGAACACGAAGTTGCTGATTCGCACCGCGTCCGGCTTACGGCCGAGTTTTTTCGCTTCCTCGCGCACGAAGCTGACCTTCTCGCGGAATGATTTGTCGTTGGTGCGCTTCACCACCTCCATCGAGATATGCCCGCGCTTGCCCGCATCCGGAACGATGTTGATGTAGTCGGCGTACTTGGCCGCCAGCCGCAGCAGACCTTTGCCGCCGCCGCCGAGGATTATCGGCGGATGCGGCTGCTGCACGGGCTTCGGCCACAGGATCGCATCCTTGAGATGGTAGAACTCACCGTCGAAGGTCGTGCGATCGTTTTTCCATAGCGACAGAATGACGGCGATCGCTTCGTCGAGCATTCGCAGCCGCTCGGTGATCGGCGGGAACGGAATCCCGCTCATCTTGAATTCCGTCTCAGTCCATCCCGAGCCAATGCCTGCGACCAGCCGGCCGCTACTCAACTGATCCAGCGTCATCAGGCTCTGCGCCGTGATCGACGGATGACGAAACAGGTTGCACAGCACGAGATGGCCGACGCGAATCTTCCTGGTCGCTTCGATCACCGACGCGGCCATCACGATATGGTCGAAGGCGCGCGACTTCACGTCGAGTTGCCGATCCGGACCTTCATTCACCAGATGGTCGGGGAAGACGATCAGGTCGTAGCCGAGCGCCTCCGCGGTCTGCGCATGCGCGCGATATTGAGTTGGTTCCAAACCGCCAAGCTGAATTCCAAATTCCATTGGTCCCTCGTTCAATCAGCAGAATTGATCCGCCTACGTTAGCAAAACGAGCTGCGATAAGGACATCTGATTATTGAGGTTAGACGAAGGTTCCCTCCTCAATCTCTCAGAAAGGTTCGGACTATCCGCCTTGCCGCCTGTGTCATAGAGTGGTACATAAGCTCATGGCGGAGCCCCGCTGTGATCGTAAGCTTTCGAGACGACTGGTTGCGCGATTTCTTCGTCAAGGACGTTCGCACGAGGAAAATTCCATCCGATCTGGAAGGCCGGCTGTTTCGTAAAATCCAGATGCTCGACGATGCGATGACGGATCGGGACTTGCGGGTACCACCGAGCAACCATTTCGAAAAACTGCGCGGTAGTCTGGAAGGTCACCATGCGATCCGAATCAACCAACAATGGCGGCTGGTCTTCCGATGGAATGGTGGCCGTGGCGAAGCAGAAGGGGTCTATCTCGACGACCACAGTTACCGATGAAGCGAGGCGAACCATGCTGATGACGAAGCGCAAGCCGGTCTCGGTCGGTGAGATTCTGACCGAAGAATTCATGCAGCCGATGGGTTTGACGCAAACTGCATTGGGCAAAGCGATGGGCGTGCAGCGCAAGCACGTCAACGAGCTATGCAACAATCGACGTAACGTGACCGCGCCGACCGCGCTCATCCTGGCGCGCGTGTTCGGTAACAGCCCGGACTTCTGGCTTAACGTGCAGCGGCGCAGCGACCTGTGGGAAGCGATGCACTCGCCCCGCGAACGCAAGCGGATTCAACGAGCTCGGCCACTGACAGCCGCTGCCTGATTGCGCAGGGCGTTCTGACGCGCTCAGATTCGCCCATTTCTGACTAAAATCTCTACAAATTCCGGCGGACAACTTCCTTAAGCATCTTCGTTTTTACGTGTGCAATTGCCGCATTCATGGGCAAGTCATTCGGTGCCGTAGGGCGCCGATGCCTAGGAAATCATCAAGGGCTGCATTAGGAACGATTGTACAGTTGGTTAAAGAATGATTATGTTTAGTACAAGTGGATGATGTGGTTGCGGTTTCGCCGTGCATATGCCTGCCGTTTGAGACGTTGCCCGCGCGAATTGCCGACAAAGGAGACAAATGACTCCAGGTAATGCGCAAACTTTAAATTCTTCACGAAATGTTCGCCAGCCTAAGCGCCCCTCGATGATCGACGCGTTGGGCGAGTTCCGCGTTCCACTCGAAGCCAGCATCTACTGGCTCGGCGCGCTGACCCATCCGTGGCCGCACGTACGTCCGCACAACGCCAAAGTCGTCATGCTGATTCCGGGATTCATGGCCGGTGACATGACGCTCGCGCCGCTGGCGAATTTTTGCCGATGGCTCGGCCATCGCGCGGTGTACGCCGGCATTCTGTCGAACTCCGAATGCCCGCGCGAGACGATGCGCAAACTCAACGCGCGGCTCGCGCTTGCCTACGAAAAATTCGATCAACCAATAGTGATCGTTGGCCAGAGTCTCGGCGGTGTTTACGCGCGCGAGATTGCCCGCGAGCAGCCCGAACTGGTCGAGCGCGTCATCTCACTTGGCTCGCCTATCAGGATGCCGCGCCGCCACGCCAACCTCGCAGTCGAAGCGGTCGCCAAGTCGGTCGCCAGAATTCGCGGCAAGGCCGAAGGATGCCTTAGCGAGGCCTGCCAGTGCGGCCTGATGCTCAGCGACGAATCGCCGGCCGGCGTGCCGACCACGCATATCTACTCGCGCACCGACGGCGTCGTGCACTGGGAGAGCTGCGTCGATCTGAGCGGCGCGCCGACGGTGGAAAATGTCGAGGTGATGGGCAGTCACGTTGGCATGGGCCTGAACGCCGACGTGTATCGCGTAATCGCGGACCGCCTCGCAATGCCCCGGCGGTCGCGGCTGCATGCGGTCGAGCAAGTCGCGGCACAGATTTAGGCACGCCTGTCATCCCGACGAAGCGAGCGGCAGTACGGATCTTGGACAGCGGCGCGGACTTGTTTGTCATCCTGACGAAGCGAGCAACGCGAGCGGCAGGAAGGATCTCGGACATCTTCGCGCACGCGAAGCCGGTTCCGGTTTCTAAAAATCGCGCAGCGCTCCCTGCCAATTAGACCGCGCAGCGCACAACTCAAGCCTTGCCGTAAACCGGGACTACCGCGCCTGACGTGACGCGGCAATCGTCCGAGCACAGGTACGCGATCGTTTTCGCGATGTCCGCCGGCTTTACCCAATTTTCGTGCTTTGCTTTCGGCATCGCGACCCGGTTCGCTTCCGTGTCGATTGTGCTTGGGGCGATCGCGTTAACCATCACGCCATCGTCGAGGACTTCCTGCGCGAGCGACGCGGTGAACGTCGCGATCGCGCCCTTCGCGACCGCGTAAGCCGCGTAGTCGCCCGCGCCTTGCAGACCGCTGCGCGACGCGACCGACACGATGCGCCCCCATTTGTTTCGTTGCATGATCGGCACGACCGCGCGGCAGGAAAGGAACGTCGGCTTCAGGTTGAGATCGAACATCGCCTGCCACTCGGCGAGCGACGTTTCGGCGATCGGCTTGCCGCCCCAGAATCCGCCGACCAGATTCACCAGGATATCGATCTTGCCCCACTTCGCGGCGACGTCCGCGACGAACTTCGCGATCTGCGCCTCGTCGCTGACGTCGGCTTTCTTCAGATAAATCTCGGACGCCGGGAAACGATTGCCGAGTTGCTTCTGCAGTAGCGGAACTTCCGCATCGACGACATAGGGCACCGCCGCCTTCGCGCCGGCGATCAAAAAATTCTCGACCACCGCGCGGCCGAGCGCGCCCGTCCCGCCGGTGATTATCGCGACTCGATTCTCAAGGATTTGCATTTGGATGCTCCATAGCGCACCGCCGATTCTAGTGCGGGTGGCGGGCAGCGCAAAACCTCAGGCGGGAACCGCAGTTCTGTAGGCTCGAAAAAAACGCCGGGGATTGCCCGGCGTCTCTCAGGTATCGAATCTGGCGATCTTTGCTACTTCAGATTCTCGTTGGCGAAATCCCAGTTGACCAGGTTCCACCACGCCTCGACGTACTTCGGCCGCGCGTTGCGATAGTCGATGTAGTACGCATGCTCCCACACGTCGCAGGTCAGTATCGGCGTCTGACCTTCGCGGATCGGACAGCCCGCATCATGGGTCGAGATCACCTGGACTGAGCCGTCCTTCGCGCGCACCAGCCATGCCCATCCGCTGCCGAAGTGGCCGGTCGCCGCCTCGCTGAATTTTTTCTTGAATGCCGCGAAGTCGCCGAAGCCTTTCTTGATCGCGTCCGCTACCGCTCCCTTGGGGTCGCCGCCGCCCTTGGGACTCAGCGACTTCCAGTAAAAGGAATGATTGAAATGCTGTCCCGAGTTGTTGAGCATCGGCCCCGGTTCCGCCGCCTTAACTATCTCCTCGAGCGACGCGCTCGAGAATTTGGTGCCCTCCACCAGCTCGTTGAGCTTGGTGACGTAGGCGTTGTGATGCTTGCCGTGATGATACTCGAGGGTCTCCGCCGAGATGTTCGGCTTCAACGCGTCCATGCTGTACGGAAGTTCGGGAAGTTTGAATGCCATGAGGAAGTACCGTCCTTTTGAAGAATATAGATCCTGAAATTTGGACCAGTAACCGAAGCTTACGCCTTACATCAAACCGGCGCGAATTTCAAAGGTTCTCGCGGTAACGGTTGCAAAAGAAGTTATGCTGTGAAAAACACACCAAAGCAGGCCGACAACAATCGCTGAAACACCGGAGCCGCCGACAATCATCGGCGGTTCCGTCTCTTTTTTCCCTCTTAAATCCGGTCCCTCTTCCACTTGGGGAAGAGGTTAGCGGTTAGGTGTTTTCGCCGCCTCAGCGAGAAACGCAGTCAGATCGTCGATGCGATCTTTTAATTGCGGCAGCGCACGCATCGCATGCGTGGCGCGCTTGGGCGTGTAGCCGGGTGGATATTTCAGAAATATCACGCGATCGTAAACCAGCTCGCGCGACGACCCCGCTATTGGCGGCCCCTGGCTGCCCGGCAAATTGGGATTCGCGTTGTGGCAAATGACGCAGTTGGTCATGTACACGATTCGCCCTTGCTCCGCCGGCGTCATCGGCTTCGGCGGCCCGCCGCATGCCGCCAGCGCAAACGCGAACACCGCCGTAAGCGTCACTGACCTTGAGAAGGGGTCGAAGATTGATTGCACGGAAGTAGTTGCGCGAAAACGTGGCGCTTCAGAATTCTAGCGAAGGATTTTCGTCGTGCAAGCTCATACGAATCAGAGGAGCGCCACGAACGCGTCCACCGTTATTTCTACTGTCCGAATAATTGCCCGCAGCGTGCCTCGGTCAAGCGTGGGATGCATCGGAACTGTCACCGGATTCCGGCCTTCGCAGACCAAGCGGACGTGACTGCCTTTCTGCCTCACCTGCCGATAGCCAAGTTTGGTGAGTGCCTTGACACAATCGCGTCCTGAGACGGTAGGCATCTGTTTCGACGGACCTGCGCGGCGGGCGATTGAAGGGTCAAGCGATCCAGTTATTTCGGCGAATTCGATTGCGTCAACGAGATACGAACAACCTCATATTCCGCCGGCAATTCCCAACCCTCGCTCTCGCGATTTTCCAGGCAGAGCTCGATCGCCTCGCGTATGTTGTCGAGCGCCTCTTCGCGAGTCCGTCCCTGGCTGATGCAACCCGGGATAATGGGACACTCGGCAACGAGAAAACCGTCCTCGCCGGGAGTTAGGATAACGGGTAGTTCAGCCATGGTTGTAGATTAGCATCGCGCCGCGGAACTCGGTAGGAGCACGGTAGCTAGAGTTCGCGGCGGCCGCTTAGCGCGCTGGTCAGCGTCGCCGAGTCGCTGTATTCGAGGTCGCCGCCGGCCGGCAGTCCGCGCGCGAGGCGCGTCGTCCTGATGCCGAGCGGTTTCAGCACGCGCGCGATGTACAGCGCGGTGGCCTCGCCCTCGACGGTCGCGTTGGTCGCGATTATCACCTCGCGCACCACCGCCGGCGGACTAACGCGCGCAATCAGTTCCTTCAGCTTGATGTCGTCGGGCCCGATTCCGTCGAGCGGCGCGAGTGCCCCGTTGAGTACATGATAGACGCCGCCGAAACTGCGCGCCCGCTCGATTGCCATCAGGTCGGCCGGCCCTTCGACGACGCAAATCACTTCGCGCTCGCGCGCTTCGTCGTCGCAAATCTGGCAGCGCGGATGGTCCGACAGGCCGAAGCATCCCGAGCACAGGCCGACGCGCTCTTTCATTTCGAGCAGCGCTTCCGCCAGCGCGATCACCTGGTCGCGCGGACGATTGAGGAGGTTGAACGCGAGCCGCGACGCCGTCTTCTCGCCGATCCCCGGCAGCCGCGAAAGTTCCTTGACCAGCCGCGTCATCGCGGGCGGCAATCCGTCCTGGCGCTTCAGGTTTTCCGCCATCACGCGCGATCCGTCATTCGTTGCCGAAGCCATCGTTGCCGAAGCCGGGAATCTGCAGGGCGCTGAGCGGGCCGAGCTTGCCCATCTCGTCTGCGAGCATCTTCTGCGCGCGTGCGAGGCCGTCGTTGACGGCGACGAGGACCAGGTCTTCGAGCATCGACTTGTCGTTGGCCCCGACGATCGCCGCGTCGATTTCTATTTTGCGCACGCGCAGCGTGCCATCCACCACCACGCGCACCATCCCGCCGCCGGCTTGCGCCTCGACGGTTTTCAGCGACGCCGCTTCCTGCATCTCCTTCATGCGCGTTTGCAGCGCTTGCGCCTGCTGCATCAATGCCGACAAATCTATTTCTGCCACTCTGATCGCTCCTTGCCGCGGGTCTCCCTGCGGCAACCAACTATTTTGATTCCTTCGCCGAAGCTTCCGCTGAGTTCGGCATCTTCAACTCCACCAGCCGCGCGTCCAGAGTATCGAACACTCGGCGCACCGCGGGGTCGGCAAGCACCGCCTGCCGCTCTTCCGGTGTCGCGGCGCGGCGCATCGCGTCTATCGGCGGCGACGCGGGCGCAACTTCTCTGATCGATTCAACCGGTCTCGATGGCGGCGGTTTTCCTGGCGCACTCTCGGCCACGATCGGCTGAGCCGGACGCGCCGGCGCGGTAGCAGGTGGCGTCTCGCGCGCCGATCCGTTGCTCGCCAACGGCATCGTGGCGCGGCTCGACGCGGGACTCGCCGCGCCGTTAGCTGACAGCTCGACGCGAATCGCGCGGCCGAGATGCTCGCTCGCCAGCTCGGCGATTACCGCTTTGTTGTCGTTCAGATAGCGGATGTAGATGTCGTTGCGCGCGGTGACCGTCAGCGTATCGCCGTCGAGAATGAGTCCCGCGCCCTGCTCCATGAAGCCTGCGAGCGCCGCGCGCCTGCCGCGGATAAAATCGCGCAGCTCGGGAAGTTCGCGCGCACCGTCGTCGTGAGACTCGCTGCGCAGCGGCGCGTCGGCTTTGACTTCGCCTTCGACCCGCAGCCGCCGCGCACCACTTGATTGCGGGCTCGGGGCGGGCTCCTGCTTCGCACCACCGCGGCTTCCAGAGCCGCCGCCCGACGATGCGGGCGGAGTGCCTGACGCCGGCGGCGTCGCTCCGATCGCGCGCAGCAATTCGTCGGCGTCAATAACCGCCGCCAAGGATGCCATCCGCACGACCGCCATCTCGAGCAGCAAGTCGGGGTAGGGCGATTTGATAATCTGCTCCTGCGAATCCGCCATCAGCCGAAACAGCCGCATGATATCGCGCGCGCTCGCGCCCGCCGCCAGCCGCTTGAGCTCCGCCACTTCATGATCGGGAATATCGTCGAGCGGGCTGTCCGAGTCGCCGGCGGGAAGTTTCGCCACCGCGAGGTTTCTGATCGTCTCGAGCAGGTCGCGTCCGAGCGATTCGAGGTTGGCGCCGCGGCTCGCCAGTTCGCGCACGTGCGCGAGCGCAGCGGCCGCGTTCTTCGACAAAATCGCGTCGGCCAATTTCAAGACCGTGGTCCGGCTCGCGACGCCCAGCGACGACGCGACCTCGGCCTCCGTCACTTTGCCCGCCGACGTCGCGATCGCCGTCTCGAGCATCCGCTCCGCATCGCGCATGCTGCCGCCGGCCTCGCGCGCGAGCAGGCGGATAGCAGTCTCCTCGACCTCGACCCCTTCGCGCCCGGCGAGATCCTGCAGCCGTTCGAGAATCTTGAGATACGGGATGCGCCGGAAGTCGTAACGCTGCAGCCGCGACAGTATCGTCTCGGGCATCTTCTGCGGCTCGGTCGTCGCGAGAATAAACTTGACGTGCGGCGGCGGCTCCTCGAGGGTCTTCAGCAGCGCGTTGAAGGCCGAGTCGGTGAGCTGATGCGCCTCGTCGATAATATAAATCTTGAAGCGGTCGCGCGCGGGCCGGTAGCTGAGATTCTCGATGATCGCGCGCGCATCTTCTATTTTGCGGTAAGTGGCGCCGTCGATCTCGTTGACGTCGAGCGAGCTGCCGGCGCGAATCTCGACGCAGGCCGCGCATTCGCCGCATGGCTCCGCGGTCGGGCCCTTCGCGCAATTCAAACAGCGCGCGAGAATCCGCGCCGCCGTCGTTTTGCCCACGCCGCGAATCCCGGTGAACAAAAACGCGTGCGCGATGCGCCCGCGCTTCAGCGCTTCGCCGAGCGTGCGCGTCACGTGCTCCTGGCCGACCAGCTCCGAGAAGCGTTCGGGCCGCCATTTGCGCGCGAGTACCAGATGTGTGGTTTGAGGCTCGGCCATCGCGAAATTTTCGTTCGGGACTGCCCGTCGAATGATAGCCAGGCACCCCTGCGGCACAGGGTGGCAGCCGGTACCGTTGCTTCCTTCCGGACCTGGCGGGGTTCGCGGCCTTCCCTTGCGCAGGACCCGGCTATCAGCGGCGGGCAGTCCCTAAAATTGCTCCAGCGCGCTTTCCTTTTGCGCGCCCTATTACAGTATCACAGCCGCGTTCATGCAACCGCCGAAGCCAAAAATGTTTCGTGCCCGCGATAACGCGATTGTACGGCACGATGGCGTGCGACTCGCGCGGTTGCTATCACAATTGTCATGGCATCGCACTCTGACAAGGTCGCCATCGGGCTCATCCAGATGAGTTGTGCGGCCGAGCCGCGCCTCAATCTCGACAAGGCGATCGCCAAAATCGAGGAGGCCGCCAAGCGTGGCGCCAACATCGTCTGCACGCAGGAGCTGTTCGGCGGGCATTATCCGTGTCAGGTCGAGGATCCAAAGTTTTTCGATCTCGCCGAGCCGATTCCCGGCCCGACCACTGAAGCGCTCGGTGCGGTCGCGAAGGCGCGCAAAATAATCATCGTCGCTTCGATCTTCGAGCGCCGCGCGGCCGGCGTTTACCACAACACCGCCGCCGTCATCGACGAGGCCGGCAAAATCGTTGGTCGCTATCGCAAGATGCATATCCCCGACGATCCGCGCTACTACGAAAAATACTACTTCACCCCCGGCGATCTCGACTTCGTCGCGCATCCGACTTCGCGCGGTTCGGTCGGCGTGCTCGTATGCTGGGATCAATGGTTCCCCGAGGCCGCGCGTCTGACCGCGATGGCGGGTGCGCAGATCCTGTTCTATCCCACGGCCATCGGATGGTGGCATGGCGAGCCCGCGAAAGTCCGCCCCAAACAGGTCAACGCATGGGAGACGATCCAGCGCAGCCACGCGATCGCCAACGGCGTCTTCGTAGCGGCAGTCAATCGCGTCGGCGTCGAGGGCGAACTCGAGTTCTGGGGCGACTCGTTCGTCGTCGATCCATTCGGCGAAGTGATCGCGCGCGCGCAGCGCCACCGCCGAAGAAACGCTGCTTGCCGAATGCGACCTCGCCAAAATCGAGCAGGTCCGCCGCAACTGGCCCTTCCTGCGCGATCGCCGCATCGACGCCTACGCCGACCTGACCCGCCGCTATCGTTCATAACTGTGGCTGTGATTTCACCTGAGCATCGCCGTCTTCTGGCCGGCTACCGGATGCCTCCCGAATGGGCGCGGCACGTCGGGTGCTTCCTGGCATGGCCGCACAATCGCGACACCTGGCCCGGCAAGTTCGACGTCATCCCTCCTATCTATGCCGACATGGTTGCGAAAATCGCCCGCTTCGATTCCGTCCGCCTCGCAGTCACCGACGAAAAACAAATCAACCAGGTGCGCGAGACATTTCTCGAGGCCGCCCGCCGCACCCAAAAGGACACGCCCGGTGCACTGCGGCCGATCGATATTTTTCATCTGCCGACCAACGACGCGTGGGTCCGCGACTACGGCCCGATTTTCGTTAACCGTCTCGCGAATGCTGCTGCGTCCGCCGGCCCAAGTCAGATCGCGCTCGACTGGCGCTTCAACTCGTGGGGCGAAAAGTACGGCGCCTTCGATCTCGACGACGTCGTCCCGCAAAAGCTCGGGCGCCGCTACGGCTTCAAGGTGATCGAGCCCGGCATCGTGCTCGAAGGCGGTTCGATCGACGTCAACGGCGCGGGCTCACTGCTGACGACCGAGTCGTGCCTGCTCAACCCCAATCGCAATCCCACGCTCAGCCGCGCCGACATCGAGGATTATCTGCGCACCTATCTCGGCGTGACCAACGTGCTGTGGCTCGGCGACGGCATCGCCGGCGACGACACCGACGGACACATCGACGACCTCGCGCGCTTCGTCGCGCCCGACACCATCGTCACCGTCGTCGAGGACGATCCCGCCGACGTGAATTACAAAGTCCTTCAGGACAACCTCGCGCGCCTCCGTGCGATGCGCGATCAGGACGGCCGCCCGTTCAAAATCGAAACGCTCCCGATGCCGCCCGCCGTCATCCACGAGGACACTCGCCTGCCCGCCTCGTACGCGAATTTCTACATCGCGAATCGCGCGGTCCTGATGCCGCGGTTCGACTGCCCGCAATGACAACGCCGCCGCCTCGACGCTTTCCCGGCTCTTCCCCGGCCGCGTCGTCGTCGGCGTCCCCTCGACCGACCTGGTATGGGGCCTCGGCTCAGTCCACTGCCTAACCCAACAACACCCCGCCCCCCCCACCGCCTAGCGGCCCTGCGCGGCGGCGAGGTAGCGGTCAAAGATCGCGCGGAATCGATCGCGGCGTTCGGACAGTTCCGCGAGCATTCGGGCGGCGCCATCCGCGGTTGGTGCAAAAGGCCGGAGCGATCGCTCGCTCCGGCCCTGGCTGCATATGCGCGAGCTTTTTCAAAAAGCTCAGATCTTTATTGTTCTGGGATAGACGGTTCCGGATTTATTGAAGACCCAGAGCCCTTGATTCAACAGCTCGACGTTCTGCAATGGCGAGACATCAGCCGCAACATCAAGCGGCGGGGTCTGGGCTCCGACGTTCGGTGCGGGCGGGTTCTGGCAGGCGGACGCGCCACCCCCCGCGAACGACGACTCTCCTGTCGGTTCCAAGGACTGAGGGCCAACCGGAAGCTCCGGGGGAAGCGGAGTGGGCATTGGGGTCGGTGGCGGGGCTCCTGATGGCGGTGGCGCGGGACCAGCGGCGGCGGGCGCTTGAGCCGCCCTGCTGAACGCTCCAGCGAGCATACGGCAGCTCTCCGCGTCGGCTGGAATTGGCGGCAGGTTTTTGAGTTGCGCAGCATTCATCGGAGCCCTGCGCCCTATCTCGGAAAGTGTGTCAATGCAGTGCTGGCGGAGGGCGTTCCACTGACCTTGAGTTCCACCATAGGCGGCCCAGTATTGTGGTGGTGTTTGAGGAATGGGGCTTACAGGAGCACCCGAGGTGGCGATTGCGGACGGTGACTGCGCGTTCGCGCTGGCCATAAGGAGCGCGACACAAAGCAACGTTAAAATTGCAATTACAGCGGCCCTTGGTGTGTCCATATCCCCCTCATTGTGCCCAGGCGTTTGATTTCAATGCGCGGCACATTTTAGCTGACAGAGAGTTAGCTTTTGCTCCCGGGTGTTCAACTCCAAATTGCAGCGATGTCAACCGAGAGTGTTACGAGCATATAAATGCGTAGCGGCTGAGCACATCGTTCACGGCATGGTGCGCGCCACTTCCCGCACCAGAACGCGTACAGCGATTCGGGCCCGCGCCCTTGCACATTTCCGGATTTATCGAAGACCCAGAGCCCTTGATTCAACAGCTCGACGTTCTGCAATGGCGAGACATCAGCCGCGACATCGAGCGGTGGCGTAGGCGGACCAACGTTCGGTGCGGGCGGGTTCTGGCAGGCGGAAGCGCCACCCCCCGCGAACGACGACTGTCCTGTCGGTTCCAAGGACTGAGGGCCAACCGGAAGCTCCGGCGGGAGCGGAGTGTCCATCGGGGTCGGTATCGCGGCTCCTGATGGTGCTGGCGCGGGGCTGTTTCCCGGGTTTGCATTGGCTGCTCCGCTGAAGGTGCCTGAGAGCGTTGTACAGTACTGCCAGTCGGAATTGGGGTAAGGCGTAAGCCTTTTGAGCTCCTCCGGACTCATGGTTTGGGCTGCGGCAACCTGACTGAACACGGCGCGGCAATGCTCACGCAGCGCTGCCCATTGACCTTGAGTCCCGCCTTCGGCGGTCCAGTATTGTGGTGGCCTTTCGGGAATGTTGCCTACCGGAGCATCGGCGGTCGGCGCTGCGGAAGGCGACTGCGCGTTGGCATTCGTCTCCACCGACTGTCCTGTCGTAAGGGGACCAGACGCATTCGGTTCCAAGGACTGAGGGCCAACCGGAAGCTCCGGGGGAAGCGGAGTGTCCATCGGGGTCGGTGTCGCGGCTCCTGATGGCGCTGGCGCGGGGCTGTTTCCCGGGTTTGCATTGGCTGCTCCGCTGAAGACGCTTGAGAGCGTTATACACAGCTGCCAGTCGGAATTGGGGAAAGGCGTAAGCTTTTTCAGCTCCTCCGGAGTCATGTTTTGGGCGGCGGCGGCCTGACTGAATACGGCGCGGCAATGTTCGCGCATGGCCGTCCATCCTGCCTGATCCCACCCATTGGCCCTAAAATTCGGCGGGATCTCTTCTGGAATGAAGCCTACCGGAGCATTGCCGGTTGGCGCTGCGGACGGCGACTGCGCACCTACACTTGCCACCAGCGCTCCGACCAAAGCTACGACGATCACGATTGCCGCTGCTCTTACAGCGTTCACATTTTATTTCTCCGCTTGCTCACGGACCAAATGCTAATCACGACACATCTTGCTGACCGAGAGTTACTTTGTCCTACCGGCAGTTGGCAGCCGAGTTGCGATGAAAGTCAAACGGAAGTGCTGCGAGCAGGTGACGACAGCAAAGGCTCCGGGCATCAAGCTCCCCTTGCCTGCGCGGCGGTGAAGTAGCGGTCGAAGATTGCGCGGACTCGGTCGCGGCGCTCGGACAGTTCGGCGAGCATTCGGGCGGCGCCATCCGTGCCTTCGAATCCCATGCGGCGCGCCAGCGGGCGCAGGCCGGTCACCGACGTCGGGATTGCCCAGGCCGGCTGATCGCTTTCAATGCGCAGGCGATTTTCCAAGCGCGATAGAAATCGGTAGTCGTCTTCGAGCACGGCCGCGTCGGCCGCCTTCAGCAGACGGAGGCTGTCGAGCGCCTCGAGCAATTCCATCGTGTTGCGCACGCGCAGCTCAGGATGGCTATGGCCGTGACTCAGCGCCATCATCTGCACCAGGAAATCGACATCGACCAGTCCGCCGTGACCTTGCTTGATGTTGAGGCGGGTCTTGTCCTCGGCGCCGATTTCCATTTCCATCCGATGCCGCATCGCGGCGATTTCCGCGACCTCGGCCGCCGTCAGTCCATGGCCGTACACGAATTCCTGGCGCGCCGCTTCCACTTCGCGCCCAAGTTCGCGGTCTCCCGTTATCACCCGCGCGCGCACCAGCGCCTGCCGCTCCCATACCGCCGAACTTTGCCGATGATACTCGCGAAAGCCGGCCAGCGACGTGACCAGCGGGCCCGCGTTGCCCGATGGGCGCAGGCGCAGGTCGAGCTTGTAGGCGTAGCCCTCGCGCGTGCGCGACTCGAGAATCGCGATCAGCTTCTGCGTGATGCGCGACGCGATTTCACGGCTGCCGGCGGCCACTTCGGCGCGATCGTCATAGACAAAAATCAGGTCGAGGTCGGAGTTGTACGACATTTCGCTGGCGCCGAGCCGGCCCATCGCGATCGCGCACAGACGCATCGTCGCGGGAATCGCGAAGCGCGCCGCAGTCTGAATTCGCGCGAGCGTCATCGCCTCGTCCAGCACGGTTTCGGCCAGACTCGTGAGCTCGCGCTCGACGTCGAACAGTTCGAGCTCGCCGGCCAGATCCGCAATCGCGATGCGCAGAAACTCCTGATGCCGAAACGCGCGCAGCGCGTCGAGCTTGCTCTCGAAATCCGGACTCGCCGCGATCAATCCCGCCAGCTCGTCGCGCAATTCGGCCGGACTGCGGCGCGTCGCCGCCAGATCGGATCGCACCAGCGTGTCGAGCATGTCGGGATGGCGGATGAAGATGGTCGAGAGGTATGCGCTCGAGGCGAACAGCCGCAGCAGGATGCGCCGGGTCGCCGGATGCTGCTCGAGCAGCGCGAGGAACGAGGTCCGCGCGCCGACCGCGGCGATGAATTCGGCCAGGTTCATCAGCGCAAGATCGGGATCGGGCAGCCGGCCGATCTCGTCGATCATCATCGGGCCCAGCCGCTCGAGCAGCTCGCGGCGGCGAGGACTGGTCGGTGCGTGCGAAGGTCCGCGCGCCAGCAGCTCGAGATGGCGCGCGCTTTCGTCGGCGCGCGCGAAATCCAGCTCGCGCAGGTAGCGGGTCGAAGAATCGGGATGGAGCGCGGAGTTCCAGGCGAGTTCCGCCGCGGACGAGACCGAGCGCGTTGACTCCCCGTCGCCGCCGGCCAGCGTCTCGCGAAATTGCAGCTCGACCAGCTCACGATGAGTTTTCAGTTGTTCGCCGAATTGCTTCAGCGCCGCCGGTCCTTTGCCAAAACCCATCCGCGCCGCCAGCGCGCGCAGCCCGTCGTTTTCGGCCGGCAGCACGTGCGTCTGCAGGCCGGCGACGATTTGCAGCTTGTGCTCGACGTCGCGCAGAAACAGGTAGGCGTCGGCGAGTTCGTGCGCGCGCTTCGACGGCAGATAGCCGAGCGCGTCGAGCTTCTCGAGCGCGGCGACGGTCTGCTCGATCCGCAGCCGCGGGTCGCGTCCACCGTAAATCAGCGTGAGCGCCTGCACGATAAATTCGAGCTCGCGGATTCCGCCGCGGCCGAGCTTGATGTTGCGCTCGATCATCGCGGGCGTTTTCAGCTCGGCCTCGATCTGACGCTTCATCGCGCGCAACTGGCGCAGCGTGTCGAAGTCGAGGTAAGTGCGGAATACAAAGTGATTCAGCTCGGCGCGCAGTTGAAGTCCGATTTCCAGGTCGCCGGCCACCGGCCGCGCCCGCAGCAACGCGGCCCGTTCCCACGGCTCGCCGAGGTTTTCGTAGTAGTTGATCGCGCCGTCAATCGGCGTCACCAGCGGCGCGGAACGGCCGCCCGGCCGCAGCCGCATATCGATTCGGAAGCATCGCGCCGACAAAATTTCGGTGAACCATTCGCCCAGCCGCGCCGCCGCTTCCGAACTGTCGGGCGAAGCCGCCGACGCGTGCAGATAAATCAAGTCGACGTCCGAGCTGAGGTTGAGTTCGCGCGCGCCAAGCTTGCCCATCGCCAGCACGCAGAATCGGCCAACCGCGCGCGCGCGGTCGCCGAGAAAGCGCATCGCGAGGTCGAGCGCGGTGCGGATACATTCGTCAGCCAGCTCCGACATCGCCAGCGCCGTCTCGCCGACGCTCAAGCGGTCGAGCAGATCCGCGATCGCCACCTGCACCATCATGCGGCGCATGAACTGTCCGAGCACCGCGGCGGCAGCCTGGCGGTCGGACGCGTCGATCGCGGCCCGCTCGGTGCGCATCGCGGCGACGAGGCCGTCAATGGTCTGGGCGCGAGCGTCGAGAAAAATTTTCGCCCAACTCTCGCCGGCGAGTGATAACTCGGTCGCGACCAGCTCCGACGAGCCGAGGCAAAAGATCAGATCGGCGCCCGCGCTGCGGTCGCGCAGCACGTCCTTCAATGCGGTGGCGGAGTTTTCGGCGAGCTTGGTCAGAAACGCGAGCGCCAACTGCTCGTCAGGCGCGCGATTTTCGACTGCGGCCAGCGCATTCTGCGCCAGCCGATCGTTGCCGAGCCGGTCCTTCAGCCGTTGGGCGAGGACGGCGAGTTGCGGCGATTGCGCGGCGTTCCGGGGCATCACCTAAACGATAACAGACGCGGAGATTGCGCGCGCCGCAACCACCAGCGCTGTCAGGCCCCGGCCGACGGACGGGATCAGGCCTTCTGCGCGACGGTCTTCTTCGAATGATGGGTCTTCGAGGCGGTGTGGTGCGGATGCGACGCGTGCGACTTGCGCGAGTGCCGCGGCGGCGCGAAGTCGGTCTTGATAGGCGCGGGCCGAATCTCGGGCTCGTCCTCGATTCCGGGGAAATACTTTTCCTCGTCGCGATGCACCTGCAGGGCGGCCAGGAATTCTGCGTAGTAATTCTTCACCGCGAAGCCGAAATGCGGCCCCTGGTAGTGCTGGACCATTTCGGAATAGTCGCCGCCGTAGATTCCGGCCGCGCGCGCCACGCCGCCGGTGCCGTAGTTGTACGCCGTAATCGCCAGCGGCCAATCGCCCAGCGTGTCGTAGTTCGAGCGCAGCAGCTTGGCGGCCGCGAGCGTCTCGCGCTCCGGATTCAGGCGATCGTCGTGATAGCGCGTGATTTTCATGTAGTGCTTGCCGGTGTCGCGGGTGAACTGCCAGATGCCGACCGCGCCGGCGCTCGAGCGCGAGGCGCCGTGGAAGCCCGACTCGACATGCGCGAGCGTCACCAGCTCGGGCGGAAGCCCGGCGCTGCGGAAAATCCGCTCCATCGACGGCGTATAGTACCGGCTCCGCAGCAGGCCGTCATGAAATTGTTCGCGCAGCCCTTCCTGCACGCGCAAATTCTGCGCGGCGGCGGCGTAGGCGCTCGGCGGCTCGCCCTTGAACATCGCGGCAATCTCGCGCTCTTCGTCATCGGCGGGAGGCCGTGTCGCGAGGCGATTGAGAATGTCGGAATATTTGGTCTTGAGGTACTCGTTCGCCCAATCGATATCGGTGCGGGTTGGCTGACCGTCACCGGGGAGATGGAACACATGGTAGATGCGGGAAACGTTGTCGCGATCCAGGACGACGAAGTCATTCTCGGAGTACTTCGTGAATACATCGACCCAGAAATTTACGTTGGGCTGGATTGCAGCCGGGCGCGGGAATGGGAGCGTGGTTTCCGACGACGCGTCGGGCGGGGTTGCAAAGGCGAACGCAATCGCGAGCGCAAACGCCGCGACTACTTTTACGATTCGGTTCGCCGACAACTTCACTGCCAACAAAGGCTTCTCCCCGCACGCGAGTCCCCACTCGCGCGCGTCTTCCGGCAGCCCGCAGGAAGACAGGCTCTATGAATTAGCTGTCCTTGCTCCACTAGTCAACAAATTCTACGCGTAGGCTAAAAGGGATTCCTGCAATCATCCGTTTAGATGCTCGCTAATGTGCTCAATTGGTTGATCGCGGAGAGCTTGCGTAAGGTGAAGTTCCGCGCAGCACAGACGATTTCCACCGGGACGTGCGGGAAGGAAGCATCGTCGCCAAGTGGTTTGGGCGACGAAGGCGGCCCGCAACGCCTGTATTGCGCACCAGAAAATTCCTGGCCGGTGGTTTGCTCGCCGCCGCGGGCCTGATCGACAACACCGGCCCGCTCGCGCAACAGTAGCATTACATCTTCCCGGTGATTTGGGGCGAGCTTCCGCATGCGATCGAATACAACCTGGGACCGGGCTTTGGCCTGACCCGCGGCTCGGACCACGTAATCGTGAAATTCAATCTCGAGCTGGAGCGTTTCGTCGGCGCGATCTTCGGCCAATCCTCGGACAAGGGATGGTTCTTCTAAGTGTGTGAGGACGATCCGCGAACAGGAAATGTCTGTCGCGCCAATTAGGCGCGCTGTTCGCAGGTTGGCCTGAGACCAATCAGCTGCCGATTGATTCGGACAACTGTTTAGGAGTTGGGGGCCGTTGGGACTTTCTGAACAAAAAATGCCATATCATAAGTGCGGCAAACGCTGCTGCAGCCAGGAACCCTGCTAGTTGAAAGTGAAAATAGAATGCCAGCGCTCCAACCATCAAGAGAATATTTAGTACACCCATTGGTACGGGAGCCCAATATCGTCCTATGCAATAGGTCAGAACTATTGCGCCAAAGAACGATTGCATCATGAAGACCGGGTCTCGGGTTGTCCAAGTCCAATATAACGTCGAGGACAAAAGCGCAGCCACTCCTATAACTAGTAAGACCCCGATCGCATTGTTACTTGCTGGTCGCGGATCAGGTTTCGACGATTGCGTAATCCCTCGATCGTGTCGGACAAAGCCAATGAGCCGGCCCACGTAAGCTATGAGGATGCCGCAGATCGGGTATAGGAAGTAGTGCCGACCGGGAAACAGAAATGGAGGCAGGACTACCATAGCGACCATCGCGGAACGCAGGGTTAGCCGTTCGACATCGGCAAACTCCGGAGGCAGTCTGCGGAGGGAAAAGAACAACTTTAGCTTAGTATTCAATTTTGGTGGTCTCCTAGTCGTTGCTCACTGCGATTACCTAGGCCCTCAGGGCGCGGTGGTCGGAGGACCAAAAGCACCCGTGAGATAGCCGACTCCTTCGCCGATCCCAAACCCAGTAACGCCTAAGACAATAGCGCCTACAGGCCCTCCTCCGAGGAGGCCGCCCGCCTCGCCGATGCCTTCTCCGATAGCTCCATCCGCAGCCAAGCCCGCTCCAGCTCCGAGAAAAGAGGAACCCTCGAAGATCCCGACTGCAGCGGCTCCAGACGCGCCCGAGGTGAGTTGTCCCGCAATCCCTTGCGGGCTGTAGTCGCCGCTCAATACTGCTCCCCAGACCAGTCCGGTTAAAGGATCTATACCAGCGGTGCCATTGGAAATTGCGCCCACCGCCGCACCCCCGGCAGCGCCCCAAGCATCTCCATAGAGAGTGCGGAATGCATTACTATTGCCCTGCGCGGTCGACGCAGCGCCAAGCTGCGCTATCAAGATTGCGCCTCCGTCTCCACCGGTACTAAGCGCGCTAACCGCCCCTATCTGGCCCAGCACATCCTGCCAGCCGAGGGATAGAGGCCCGATTGAGCCGAACGTAAACTGTCCCGTTGGGTCGATTCCATTCAGTGGCGAATTTCCCACATATGAATACAAGGTGGCGTAATTCCCTCCCGAAAGTCCTTGCGGATCGCGTTGCAGGAAGCGGTTCAATTCCAACGAATCATAATATCGCGCCCGGAAGTAGTATATTCCGAAGCCGCCGTTGGGATCGAGTTCGCGGCCCGCGAATTGGTACGGATTGTCGCTGGCAGCGCCGCTGCTCGCAGTCGCGCCGAATGGACCGTCGTCGGACAAGGGATGGTTCTTCTAAGAGTGTGAGGAGAATCGGCGAACAACAAATGTCAGCTTTGCAGGGCACAGATCAATCCAACTCGGCATCTGCCTAACCTAATGCAAGATGTAGGTATGAACGAAGGTCAGAATCTGCTCACGATGGCCTAGGTAGCTGCCTCTACCGCCGAGAATCACGAAGAAAACGCCGAGCGAATACGTAAAGTACAAAGTAAAGGTCTCGCCAAAGCGGTGACGCATTGCCGCCTGTGAATAGTATAAGCTCAGCTCGATCGGAGGATCGACCAACCATCGCCAACGGCGGTACGCGCCAATGACGAACAGAATTCCTAATACGAATATGATCTCGTTGAGTGTCGTGTGGCTGATCATCAGACAAGGATCTCATATAGAAAAGCTGCGCCCAGTGCGATTGAAAAGACTCCCATCAGTGCATAGAGAGGACGAACAACATAGCTGTGTCTGTCGCACCAGCCAGGCGCGATGTTCTAGGGCTTGCCTGCTAAGTCGTTGGTTGCGCCGATCAGTTCACCGGTGATGCTTGCGTTTGAGGCGTCGTGGCCGGCGTTATCGACGATCACGAGCTTTGCGCGCGGCCATGCGCGTTTGAGGTCGTACGCCCAGCCGATAGGAGCCTGAAGATCGAAGCGTCCGTTCACCATGATGCCGGGAATCTTCGCGATCGCGGTGGCGTCGCGCAGCAAACTGCCGTCCTCGAGCCACGCATAGTGGCGGACGTAGTGCGTCACGATGCGCGCGAACGCCATCCTGAATGCAGGATCTCTGAACCGCGGCGATAGGCCATGCGCGGGCGGCCATGCGGGCGTCGCGGATTCCCACGTACACCACGCCAGCGCGGCTCGTTCGCGAATCGATGCGTCGGGATCGTTGAGCAGCGCGCAATAAGCCTCGATGATATCGCGATCGCGCAGCGCGGACGGGACCGCCTCGCGCAGACGCTTCCATTCCTCGGGGAACAGGTCGGACACACCGCCGCGGAACAACCAGTCGAACTCTTTGTGGCGTCCGGTCGTGACGCCGAACAAAACTATTTCAGTGACGCGCTCCGGATAACGCTCCGCATAGGCGAGCGCGAGTGTGCTGCCCCACGATCCGCCGAGCACAAGCCATCGCTCGATCCCCAGGTGCTCGCGGATGCGCTCGATATCGGCGACGAGGTTCGCAGTGTTGTTGCTCGCGAGGTCGGTGTCGGATGCGCTCGCGTGCGGCGTGCTGCGGCCGCAGTTGCGCTGATCGAACAGCACGATTCGATAGGCGGACGGATCGAACAGCCTGCGATGCCACGGCGTGCATCCCGAACCGGGACCGCCGTGCAGGACGATGGCCGGCTTGCCGCGCGGATTGCCGCAGGTCTCCCAGTACACGCGATTGCCGCCGCCGACGTCGAGCAAGCCGTGGCTGTAAGGTTCAATCGCTGGAAATAGTTGCGTCATGCGGAATTGCCTGCGTCAGACTCGCACCTCGGGGGATCGTGTTCCAGTCTTTCATTTGCACATCCATCATCATCCAGCCGCTTGACACGATGGCCATCTACTGAGTATATACTCAGTGAGTAGATGCTCAGTAATCGGTAGGCGAACAATGCAGGCAGCGACTCGGCAGGAACAGAAAGTGGTGACGCGCGACCGCCTGGTCAACGCGGCCATGGCGCTGTTCGCGCGCAAGGGAATTATGAATACGACGACCGCCGACGTCGCCAAATCCGTTCGGATGTCGCACGGGGTGGTGTTTCTGCATTTCCCGACGCGCGACGATCTCGTGATCGCGGTGATCGACGAGTTCGGGCGCCGGCTCGCGGCTGAGTTCCGAAATGCGTTCGAACGTGACCTTGGACTTCGCGCCGTGCTGCAGGCGCATCTGCGAATGCTCGCCGAGCTCGAGCCCTTCTACGCGCGGCTGGTGACCGAAGCTCCGATGCTGCCGCCGAAAGTGCGCAGCACCCTGATGATGCTGCATGCGGCCGTGTCCTATGAGTTGTTCATGGCGCTGGAGCGCGAGCGCAAATTGGGCCGCGCGCGCAAGATTGAGCGGCCGCTGCTGTTCAACACCTGGATAGGACTCGTGCATCACTACCTGGTCAATCGCGACGTGTTCGCCACCGGCGACTCTGTGATCGCGGAACAGGGTGAGACTCTGGTGAATCATTTTATGGCTTTAGTGAAACCCTAGAAGGAGAAACGACGATGGCTGAAAAATGTCCCGCTTGTGGTTCATGCGGAATGCCGTTGGAAAAGCCCGAGGACTACGCGCTCGGCGACACGACGCGTCCGTACTGCCGCTACTGCACCGACGCGCGTGGTCAGTTGTTGTCCTACGAGCAGGTGCTCGAGACCAACGCCGGCTTCTACGTCGAGTCTCAAGGTATCACACGCGCCGCGGCGGTCGCGATGGCGCGCGCGATGCTCGCTGACATGCCGGCATGGCGCGGCCGATACTAATACTTGGAAGGTCGAAGAACGAAATCAACTAGAAGGAGAGAGTCATGTTTGATCACATCATGGTAAAGGTGAAGGACCTCGAAGCGAGCAAGCGCTTCTATACCGCCGCGCTGGCGCCGCTGGGATTCAGCGTGCAGTACGACGCCGATGGAATTGTGGTCTTCGGCCCCAAGGACGCGCCAGCCTTGTGTTTGGCCAAGGGCGAAACGACTGGGCCTGTGCATATCGCGTTCACGGCCAAGGACCGCGCATCGGTGCAGGCCTTCTATGCGGCCGCGCTGCCCGCGGGCGGCAAGGATAACGGCAAGCCCGGCCTCAGGCCCCAGTATGCCGCCAATTACTACGGCGGCTTCGTGAAGGATCCCGACGGCAACAACATCGAGGCCGTCTGTCACAAGGAAGAATAGCCGGCCTATGGGACTGCCTTGATAGGTCTCATCGATCAAGGCAGTCCCTTCAATTCCTTTCAAGGAGAGTCCTATGAGTCTCGAAGGTGGATGTTCATGCGGTGCTATCCGCTACAAGCTGACCAACACGCCGCTTATCGTTCATGCGTGCCATTGCCGCGATTGCCAACGCGTTACCGGTAGCGGCTTTGTGATCAATATCTGGATCGAGAAGCGGTTCGTTGAAAGCAGCGGCGCAACTCCTAAATCATTCGTGCTTAAGGGTGGCACCGGCAACGATCACGAGGCGTTCTTCTGCGGCGATTGCGGCACCTACGTGTGGAGCCGCTACCAGGTCGCACCTGGCGGTGAGGCGTTGTTCGTTCGCGCAGGCACGCTCGACAATCCAGACGCGATCACGCCCGACGTTCACATGTTCACGCGGAGCAAGCTGCCATGGGTGAGACTGCCGGAGGGTGCTGTGGCGTTCGAGACGGCCTACAAGATAGACGACGTGTGGCCTGCCGCGAGCAAGGAGCGCGCTCGCCGAAACCTCGCCGCGCAGAGCTAGCCGACTCGGGCGACGGCGTCAGTTCGAGCTGTAACTGTTATCCAACCCCGACGACGAACTGTAGTGGGAATCGAGCCCTTGGCGATTCTGATCCAGCACGCCCGCCGGAAAGCGGTCGGACGAGGACGACAGGTCGGCGCGATTCGGGAACCGATCCTGATCCTGGAACCTGTTGGATGATCGCGCTGAACCTGTCCGCCGACGCGCCATCTTGAAGTTGGGACGATGCCGGCCAGCGCGACTCTGACGACGATGCGCCGCTCATCGAGCCGGCGCGCGAAGCGAAATCGCCACCAGCGGTGGAAGCCGATGCAGCCCCGGCCCTTTCGTCGAAGCTGGCGCCCAATGAGCTGGCGCCCCACGTCCGCGAGCCGCCGCCGAGGTCGTCCGAGCTGACCGTGTTGCTGACCGAATTGACCATGCTGGTGCTCATTGAGCCGCCGCCGGTTGCGATACCCGCTGTGGCGGTCCCATACTCGCCCATCGTTTGCGCGTTGGCGTGCGGCGCGAGTAACGCAATCGCCGCAATCAGCGTGGCCGGTGCAATCAGCTTAATGAGTCTCATGGCGTTCGACCTCCCCTGAGCCTACAACCAGTAACGTTGGATACTGTAGTCGTAGCGTCAAGCACGAGGCAATAACCCCCATACCGGCGCGGCGGATGCTTGTTACCCCGCAATCCGCGCGGTTAGTCTGGAACAGATACTTGGAAAGCGAGATTGAAATAACTCCTCTGACCGGACCGCTCGACGCGCGCGTGGTGCTGCCGGGCTCCAAGAGCATCACGAATCGGGCGATGGTGCTGGCGGCGCTGGCGCAGGGGCGCTCGGTGCTCGACGCGGTGCTGCTGAGCGACGACACGCGCTACATGAGCGACGCGCTGAGGGTGATGGGCTTCGCAGTCGAGATCGATGAGCCCGCGCGCAGGATCACGATCAGCGGGCGCGGCGGCACGATTCCGGCGCGTGGCGGCGAGATCTTTGTCGGCGGCGCCGGCACCGTGATGCGCTTCATCGTCGCGATGGTCACGCTCGGCGAGGGCCGCTTTCGTATCGACGGCAATCAGCGGATGCGCCAGCGTCCGATCGGGCCGCAGCTCGACGCGATGCAGCGGCTCGGCGCGAGCGTGTACAGCGAGCGCGACAACAACTGTCCGCCGGTGATCGTCGATGCGTCGCGGGCGCGGTTCGAAGGCGGCGAGACTTCGGTCGATGCGCGCGCGTCGTCGCAGTTCGTCTCGGCGATGCTGATGCCGGCGCCTATCTGGAAAGCCGGCCTCAAGTTGCGCGTGATCGGCGACACCGCGCGGCCCTTCATCGACATGACGCTCAGGCTGATGGAGGCGTGGGGAGCGCATAGCAGCGTCGAAGACGACATGATCGTAGTGCCGGGCGGCCAGTGGTATCGGGCACAGCGTTTCGTCGTCGAGCCGGACGCGTCGAATGCCAGCTACTTCGCTGCGGCGGCGGCGCTGATCGGCGGCACGGTGCGAATCGAGGGCCTGACCTCGAGCTCGGTGCAGGGCGACCTCGGTTTTCTCGGCGTGCTGCAGCAGATGGGCGCGCGCGTCGGGTGGCATCCCGATCACGTCGAGGTCACGGGCAGCGGGCGCCTCACCGGCGTCGAAGTCGCGATGAACTCGATGCCGGACATGGTGGCGACGCTCGCCGCGATTGCGCCGTTCGCGTCGTCGCCGACGAAAATCCGCAACGTCGCCTTCATCCGGCATCACGAGAGCGATCGCATCCGTGCGCTCGCGACCGAGTTGCGGCGGCTGGGCGCGACGGTGGTCGAGAACGACGACGGACTCGAGATCGCGCCGTCCGCGATGCGTCCGGCGGCCGTCGAGACTTACGACGATCATCGGATCGCGATGAGCTTCGCGGTGACGGGGCTGAAACTCGGCGGCGTGAAGATCAAGGATCCCGGCTGCGTCGCGAAAACGTTCCCGGATTTCTTCGATCGCCTCGCCGCGCTCAAGTGAAAACGACGCCCGAGCGATTCGTCCTCGGCTTCATCAAATTTCTCGGTACTCCCTTGGCGGTTGCGGCGCTGCTTGCCGCGATGGTCGCGGTCACTCGCGCGAGCGAAGGCAATTGGGAGCGGGCGGCGCTGGCCGCGTCGATCGCGATAGCATGCGCGGGCGCGGGCATCGGCGCGATCTGGTGGGTTCGCTTCCACGCACACGGCGTCGATCCTTCGGAGCGACTGCGTGCGGCGAATCCCGACGCGCCGTGGATGTGGCGCGAGGACTGGGCGGCGGGCGAGGTCCGCACGTCGGCGAAGCGCGACGCAAATCGGCTGACGATCATCGCGATCGCATGGTGCGTCGCAACGTTCCCGATCTTCTTCATCGCGCCCCATCGCGCGCTCCGAAACGCCGACTACCTCTCGCTGCCATCGTTGATATTCCCGCTTATCGGCGTCGCGATGCTGATGTGGGCGATGCGCATGCGGCGGCGCTTCCGCGAATACGGCGAGTCGCGCTTCGCGATGGCGTCAGTGCCAGGACAAATCGGCGGCGCGCTCACCGGATTTATTCGTCCGGACATACCGTTGCCCGCCGGACAGCAAGTCGCGCTCGAAATCGAATGCATCAACCGCACGACGCGCGGCCACTGGCACAGTCTGACGACGTGGGATCGGATTTTGTGGCGCGCTGAGCAAACGTCGATCAGCGATTCGTCGGGATCGATTCCGGTCGCGTTCATGATTCCGGCGGATGGCCGTCCCACCGACGATTCGAATCCAAGCAGCCGAATCGTGTGGCGGCTCAGCGCGAAGGCTGGAAGGTATCGCGCAGAATTCGAAGTGCCGGTGTTCCGAATCGGCGCTTAGTTCGCGGCGCGCTTCTGACAAGGCCACTACTTCCGAAGCTCGCATTTGCACTTAAAAGTGATCTCATGCATGTCGTCTTGAGCGACGATCGCCCAGGAGGGATCCTTTATAGCGCCGCTCTTCTCGAGCAATTCTTGCATGAGCGGCTTGTTTGCAGGGACATCGTAGGTTTCCAGCTGGCTCATTGCCACGAACACGAGCAGTATGTCCCGGATCGTTAAGTCGTCATCCGCGGCTTCCAGTTTCGCTTCCAAGGGCTGGACAATCTTCCCTCCCTGCTTAGCAAGCACCCAGGCTAAGCCCATCTCTGGAGGCTCGATTTCCTGGCTCCCATAAATATAGAGCTTATATTGGGTGTCGAAATCTTGCTTCTCGAATTCGGCGTCTCGTTGCTGCGTCGGCAGCCAGAAGAACTTGTTAGAGAACCCTTCTGGAAGTTGTGGGTGATTAAATGTGCAGGCGGATATGAGCAGCATACAAATCAAGCCAAGCGAAGTTTTAGTGATGCTCACACTTCGCCGATCGCTTCTCTAATTGAGCGGTGGAAGTGTTCGAGGGCGTTTTCGTAGCGGGCGTACATCACTTTTCTAAGCGCGCCGGATTCGAAGTTGTGCTGGATGCCCTCGCCGAGCGTGAAGTCCTGATCGACCACGCCGAGAAGGAGATCCATTGTGCGCGACCATTTTGGCGACGCCTCGGGCGCGAGGATGCTGATGGTCGCGACGCTTTCGCCGACGTGTGTTCCAGCGGGAAAGATTCGATAAACCTCCGCATGGTCGGATTGCATCACGAGGATCGTGTTGGGAAACAGGTTCATCAGGATGGTGGTGTGCGGAATCAGGTCCCACTTTTCTTCGGGGAGGTCGCGCAGCTTCTCGATTGATTTGCGCACGCCGATGTAGCGCGTGTTGCGGCCGAACGCGTCGAATATCGCGAGATTCTTGACGAACAGCGGCGCGACGTTGTCCGCGTGCAGCACCTTGATGTGGTACGCCTCCCAGAACGTGTCGCTCATCAGCTTCCAGTTCATCCGGCGGCGGACGACGCGCGTCTCCTGATGCGTCATCGCGCCGATGCCGTACGACTCGATGTCTTCGCCGAGCCCGGAGAGCGTCGCGTCGATGTCGATCGCATCGCCAGGCGTTGGGGTCACGAAGATGAGGCCGTACTTCTCGGCGACCGGCAGTGCGACGAGGCCGCTGGCGGCGCGATCGAGACCGTCGAAGCCGTAGTCGTCGGGAATCGCGACGAGGCGCCCATCAGTGTCGTAGCTCCACGCGTGATAGGGGCATGAAAATAATTTCGGAGTGTGGCCGCATCCGGCGACGAGCCTGGCGCCGCGATGGCGGCAGATATTCACGAACGCGCGCAACTCGCCAGAAGCGTTGCGCACGACGAGGATCGGCACGGGCGCGAGATCTTCGGTGAGGTAGTCGCCGGGATTGGGAATATTCGAGCTGAAGCCGGCGACGATCGGATGACGGTGGAAGAGCACGTCGCGCTCGCGAGCGGCGCGCTCCGGCGAGGTGTATGCGGAGGTATCGTTACGGGTGAATCGATCGGCCATCGGCGGCGTGCCGCGATCGATGGCATCGAAGATCCGGTGGATGAGATTGACTTGGGTTGCGTGCTTCATTTCCTGCGATTCATACCGGCTGTAGTCGTTCGGATCTTGTGCACCACCATCGGTAGCTTTAGCACGGCTATCGCGCGAGCGTCAGGCTGACACGCGCCGCAGAGTGTTTGATCGCGATGATTAAGAATTGGCAGAATGGCGCTCGTTATGAAACGAGAGCGGAGTGCTGTTATCGATGCGCTGCTGAAGAGCGACGAGCCTTCGATTCGGTGGAAGGTGGTGACTCGCGTCGTGGGCGAAGATCCCGAGTCGCGGAAGGTTCGGGAGCTGCGCGAAGAGATAAGGAAGTCGCCGCGCGCGCGAGCGTTGATCGCGGGACGGGATCAGAAGTTTGTGCGCGAGGCGTATGTGTACGCCAACTGGCGCGGGGCGCATTGGACGTTGGCGATGCTCGCGGAGATTGGCTATCCGGCGAACGATGAGTCGCTGATGCCGATGCGCGAGCAGGTGCTCGATTGCTGGCTGGGCCACGCGTTTTACCTGGAGTTCGAGTCGAAGAGCGCCGTGCCGAAGCATCGCAGCGCGGAAGGCGTGCCGATAATCCAGGGGCGCTATCGGCGATGCGCGTCGCAGCAGGGCAATGCGCTGTATTCGATCACGCGGCTGGGGCTCGCGGACAAAAAGAGCGACGGGCTGGCCGAGCGCCTGATGCATTGGCAATGGCCGGACGGCGGCTGGAATTGCGATCGCAAGCCGTCGGCGCATGTTTCATCGTTCAACGAATCTTTGCTGCCGATGCTCGGACTCGCGGTGCATGCGGAACGCGCGAGAGATGCGGCGGCACGCGCGGCGGCGTTGAAGGCGTCGGAAGTTTTTCTCAGCCGGCGATTGTTCAAGAGTAAGACTGATGGGAAGGTGATTTCGCCGCATTGGTTGAGGCCTAAGTATCCGCGCTACTGGCATTACGACATGCTTGGCGGACTCGTCGCGATGGCGGAGATGGGACTTATCAAGGATCCGCGCTGCGCCGACGCGCTCGATCAACTGGAGCGCAAGGAACTTCCGAAAGGCGGATGGGCCGCGCTAGGACGGTTCTACAGGGTGTCGGCCAGCATGGATATGAGCACGCGGTTTGGATCGATTTCCCAGGTGGACTGGGGCGGAGCGGGAAGCGCCCGCATGAACGAGTGGGTAAGCGCGGATGCGCTGTATGTGTTGCACGCGGCCGGGCGAGTATAGGCGACGCCTACCGCCATGGGTCACAAGACGTCGTCGGCCACGATTCTAGCTGGGACTTTTCTCTTACTTAGTATCTTGTCGCTACCAGTCCGTGCCGAGCGGCCTGGCTGCGACGACGCTATGGGGGAGCGTGCCGAAAATGAGGTCGACTATTTGAAGACTTGGGACCAAATATATGATTCGTTCAAGCGGTATTCTGCGTGCGACGATGGCGCAATAGCTGAGGGATATTCAGACGCGGTCGTTAGGATGCTCGCCGACCGGTGGAACCAGCTTTCGACTTTGCAGACTCTAGTAGATCGCGATAAGCGGTTCGGCGAATTTGTCTTCAAGCATATCGACGCGACCACTGACGATCACGATCTGGACCGTGTCGTTGCGAACGCCGACCGACATTGTCCTGAAGGCGACGGAGAACTGTGCAGTACGATCAGACGCCATGCAGTCGCTGCACGCTCAGAGCAGGATAAAATATATCCTCCTAAAAGGCATTGAACTGTATGCGGGTGTACGTCACAGATGCGGAAATCTAGAATCGCGCGCAAAAAACGCGCGCTGCATAAGGACCCTCACCTTCGATCCTCTCCCTTACTGGGAGAGGGGAAGAAAGGATCGCGCGAGGGTCGCGAATGATGCAGGGGAGACCTAACCCCTCTAACCCTTCCCGAGCGGAAGGGGAACCGGAATTTGGTGCGCTTCCCATGGTGGGAAGGGAATAATCGCAAGGAGAGGATTCGGGATTCTTCGCTTCGCTCTGAATGACACACGGGAGAGAACATGGGAGCAAAATGTCGTCCTCGACATTTTGCGATTTCTTATCAATGGGTGCAGGGGTCACCCCTGCCGAAGGAAGCGTGAAACCCATCGCGGGTTTCACATTTGAATCATCGCGCGCTCGATTTCAGGGTGGCGGCTTCTACTCTGGCTCGGGCTAGTTGTAGGGCTTCCTGGGCTGCTTGATAGGTGGGGTCGTAGTAGCTGAGGGTTGAGAATTGTTTGTCGGCTACTTCCACTTGCGTGGCGGCTTCCGACGCGTCCACTGTTTCCGGCGATTCGGCGCTGCTGGCCAGCACTGTCAGCACGCTGTTCTTCACTTCGGCGAGGCCGCCGGAGACTACCCAGTGCATCGCGGTGCCGTCGGGGAGCTTGGCATCGAGTACGCCGGGGACCAGCGACGTTATGAAGTTGATGTGATCGGGCAGGACGCCGAATTCGCCCAGCGATCCTATCGCGGAGACTTCCAGGGCTTCGCCCTCGAAGACTATGCCGGTGGGAGTTACCAGTCTGAATGGAAAGGTCGAAGCCATAGGTCTTACAACCAGCTATTCGCCGCGGGCGAGGCGTTCGCCCTTTTCGCGCGCGTCCTCGATGGTGCCGACGAGGTAAAAAGCCTGCTCGGGCAGGTCGTCGCATTTGCCGTCGAGGATTTCGGCGAAGCCGCGCACGGTGTCCTCGCGCTTGACGTACTTGCCCGGCTGATTGGTGAACGGCTCGGCGACGAACATCGCCTGCGACAGGAAGCGCTCGATGCGGCGCGCGCGCGCGACGGTGATCTTGTCGTCGGCGGAAAGTTCTTCCATCCCGAGAATCGCGATGATGTCCTGCAAGTCCTTGTAGCGCTGCAGGATTCCCTGCACGCGGCGCGCGACGCTGTAGTGCTCTTCGCCGACGACCTGCGGATCGAGAATTCGCGAGTTCGAGCCGAGCGGATCGACGGCCGGGAAAATCGCTTTCTCGAAAACCTTGCGATCGAGCGTGCAGATGGCGTCCAGATGGCTGAAGGTGGTCGCGGGCGCGGGGTCGGTCAAGTCGTCGGCGGGGACGTAGATGGCCTGCACTGACGTGATCGCGCCTTGCTTGGTGGTGGTGATGCGCTCCTCGAGCTCGCCCATGTCGGTGCCGAGCGTTGGCTGGTAGCCGACGGCGCTGGGCATGCGGCCGAGCAGCGCGGAGACTTCGGAGTTGGCCTGCACGAAGCGGAAAATATTGTCGATAAAAAAGATGACGTCCTTGCCTTCGACGTCGCGGAAATATTCGGCGACGGTGACGCCGGTCAGCGCGACGCGGGCGCGCGCGCCGGGCGACTCGTTCATCTGGCCGTACACCAGCGCGGTTTTCGAGATGACGCCCGACTCGCTCAGCTCGCGATAGAGGTCGTTGCCCTCGCGCGAGCGCTCGCCGACGCCGGCGAACACCGACACGCCGCCGTGCTGTTTCGCGACGTTGTTGATCAGCTCGAGAATCGTGACGGTCTTGCCGACGCCGGCGCCGCCGAACAGACCGATTTTTCCGCCGCGAGCGAACGGGCAAATCAGGTCGAGGACCTTGATGCCGGTTTCGAGGATTTCCGCCTCGGGCGCCTGGTCGGCAAACGGCGGCGCGTCGCGATGTATCGGCATCAGAGAAGTGCCGGTAATAGGCCCGCGCTCGTCGATCGCGGCGCCGGTCACGTTCATGATGCGCCCGAGCGTGCCGGGCCCGACCGGCACCGAGATTGGCGCGCCGGTGTTGTCGGCTTCCATCCCGCGCACCAGCCCGTCGGTCGAGTCCATCGCGATGCAGCGCACGGTGTTCTCGCCCATGTGCTGTTGCACTTCGAGCACGAGATTACCGGCCTCGTCGCTGATGGAGGGGTTGGTGACGAGCAGAGCCGAGAAGATCGGCGGCAGCGTGCCGGCGCCGAACTCGACGTCAACCACGTTGCCGAGGACCTGGTTTATTTTTCCGGGAGCGATCTGAGTGCTCATAGTCGGTGATTTCCTACTGGTCTTTTGAAGATAAAATCATCCGCGCAGGGCCTCGGCGCCGCCGACGATGTCCATCAGCTCGCGGGTGATTTGGGCCTGGCGGGCGCGGTTCATCTCGAGCGTTAGAGAAGAAATCATGTCGTTGGCGTTGTTGGTCGCCGCGTCCATCGCAGTCATGCGCGCGCCCTGCTCGCTGGCTTCAGATTCGAGCAGCGCGTGATAGACGCTCGCCTCGAGATAGCCGCGCAGCACGACCGGCACGAGTTCCTCGCGCGACGGCTCGACCAGGTAATCGATTTTGCCGGCTTCGGATTTCGAGACGGCGGCATCGACGTTCGCGCCTGCCGCGATGCCGGCGTCGCCGGGCGGCTTGATCGGCAGCAGACGTTCGTAAACCGGCTTCTGCACGATAGCGGACTGGAAATGAGTATAGACGATGCCGGCTTCGTCGATGGCGCCGGAGCTGTAGTCGGCGAGCATCTTGGCGGCAATATCGCGCGCGAGCGCGATGGTCGCGAGGCGCGGGAAATTATCGACGCGCGAGAGCGCGACCGGCACGTTGGCGCGCCTGAAATAATCGACAGCTTTTTTGCCGACTGCAAACAGTTCGATGTCGAGGCCGTTGCCGCGGATCTCGCGCTGCGTCGCCTCGGCCTGACGGAACAGGTACGAGTTGTAGCCGCCGGCCAGTCCGCGATCGGATGCGACCACCACCAGCAGCGATCTTTTCTGCGCGCCCTCGACCGGGCCGACCGAGATTCCTTCCGAAGTGAGCAGCGAATCGGCAACGCGCGCGAGCGCTTCGCTGTAGGGCAGAGCGTTGACGAGTGCTTCCTGCGCGCGACGCAGCCGCGCGGCGGAGACCAGCTTAAGCGCGCGCGTGATCTGCTGCGTCGATTTGGCCGACGAGATCCGCCGCCTGATTGCCTTGAGTGATGCCATCGTCGAGCGTTAGCGCGACTACGCCGCCGTCGCGGGCGCGGCGGTTTTGTTTTCGGCAATGAACGATTGCTCGTAGGCGTCGAGTGCGGCCTTGAGCTTTTTCGTCAGATCGTCGGAAAGCTGTTTTTGATCACGAATTTCCGCGAGCAGGTCGGCGTGACGCGAATCAAAGTTGGCGTAGAGCCCCGCCTCGAATGGACGAATCTGCTCGACCGAGAGCTTGTCGAAGTAACCCTCTTTCGCGGCGAAAATTATCAGCACTTCTTTTTCGACCGGCAGCGGACTGTACTGCCCCTGCTTGAGCATCTCGGTCAGCCGCGCGCCGCGCGCGAGCAGACGCAAGGAGGACGCGTCGAGGTCGGAGCCGAACTGCGCGAACGCCGCCATCTCGCGGTACTGCGCGAGGTCGAGCTTGAGCGAGCCCGCGACCTGCCTGATGGCTTTGATCGCGGCCGAGAATCCGACGCGCGACACCGACAGACCGACGTTGACCGCGGGGCGCACGTTCGAGTTGAACAGATCCTTGTCGAGCAGAATCTGGCCGTCGGTGATCGAGATGACGTTGGTCGGAATGTAGGCCGAGACGTCGCCTTCCTGGGTCTCGATTATCGGCAGTGCGGTAAGCGAGCCGGCGCCCATCTCGTCGCTCATCTTGGCGGCGCGCTCGAGCAGGCGCGAATGCAGATAGAAGACGTCGCCGGGGTACGCCTCGCGGCCGGGCGGGCGGCGCAACAGCAGCGACAACTGGCGATAGGCCTGCGCGTGCTTGCTCAGATCGTCGTACACCAGCAGCGCATGCTTGCCGCTGTCGCGAAAATATTCGCCCATCGTGCAGCCGCTGTAAGGCGCGATGTATTGCAGCGGAGCCGCTTCGGAAGCGGTCGCGGCGACGACGGTGGTAAACTCCATCGCGCCCGCGCTGGTGAGCTTCTCGACCACCTGCGCGACGGTCGAGCGCTTCTGCCCGATCGCCACGTAGATGCAGTGCATGTTGAGGCCCTTCTGATTGATGATCGTGTCGATCGCGATCGCGGTCTTGCCGGTCTGGCGATCGCCGATGATCAGCTCGCGCTGTCCGCGTCCGATAACCAGCATCGTGTCGATGGCCTTGATGCCGGTTTGCAGCGGTTCCTTGACCGGCTGGCGGCGGATGATACCGGGCGCCTTGATTTCGATTCGGCGCATCTCGGTCGATTTGATCGGGCCCTTGTCGTCGATCGGCTGGCCGAGGGCGTTGACGACGCGGCCGAGCAGGCCCTCGCCGACGGGAACTTCGGCGATTCTGCCGGTGCGCTTGACCTCGTCGCCTTCCTGGATGGCCTGCGGGTCGCCGAAGAGCACGGCGCCGACGTTGTCCTCTTCGAGGTTCAGCACCAGGCCGTAGATCTGATGCGGAAATTCGAGCAGCTCGCCGAACGCGGCGTTCTGGAGGCCGTAGATTCTGGCGATACCGTCGCCGCATGAGAGGACGCGGCCGGTTTCGCGGACCGAGATACTGCCCTCAAAACCTTTGATTTCGTTTTTGAGGATTTCGCTGATTTCTGATGGTCGGATTTCTGCCATATGGATGTCGCTTGTTCCTGCCTAGCCCGCGAGCCGGCGCTTGGCCTCCGCGAGGCGAGTTGCAAGGCTGCCGTCGTAAATTTTTCCGCCCATTTCCGCGGTCACGCCGCCGAGCAGCGCCGGGTCGATTTTCACGGTCGGGATTATTTTCAATTTCGCGATGGTCTCGAGGCCGCTGACCACGCGCGCGACTTCGGCGTCGGTCGGTTTCATCGCAAAGATGAGCGTCGCGCGCTCGCGGCCCATCGCCTGGTCGAGCTGGTCGCGATACGACTCGGCGATTGCGCCAATCTCGCGGATGCGCCCGTGGCGCGCGAGCACAACCGCGAACGAGCGCAGCGGGAAAGCTGAGATTGAGGCGCTCGGCTATCTTCGCCATCGCGTCGAGCCGCGACTGCTCGGACAACTCCGGCGACGCGAGGCGCTCGAGCAACTCGGGCGACTCGACCATCGCGGCCAGCCGCTCGAGCTCGGCGCCCCACTTCTCTTCGTTGCCCTTGTCGGCCAAATCGAGCAGGGCGCGCGCATAACGCTTGGCGACTCGCGAACCTTTCATCGACGGTCACCGTTGCCGAGCTTGTCCATGAAGCCGTCGATCAGCCGGCCCTGGTCGCTCGGCTGAAAATCGCGCCCGATCAGGCCGCTCGCCAGCGTCGCGGCGGATTCGGCGAGTTGCGCGCGCACGCGGCGCTTCGCCGCTTCCGACAATGCGGAACTGCTCATCTCGGTGTCGCGATGAATTCTTTCGGCGGTCGATTTCGCCAGCTCGGCGACCTTGCCGACCTGGAAGGCGGTTTCCTGTTCGAGCTCGTCGGCGACCTTCTTGAGATCCGCCGCGAGTGCAGCCATCCGCGCCGCGGCCTTGTTGGCCAGATCCTCAGCTTCAGCCAACGCGCCCGACGCGCGCGATAGCGCAGTGCGAATCGTAACGCCGCGATCGGCGAGGAATTTCCGTATCGGCGCGCCGGCATAATGAGCCAGCACCCAGACGAACAGGACGAAGTTGATGATGAAGAACAGCAGCAGCAGCCATGAGCCGTGCTCCGCGCCCGCACCTTCCGCGGCGAGGGCGGCGCGCGGAAAAAAAGCGGCAGCGAGAATCGCCGCCGATGTGAGCCACTTCTTCATTTGAGATTGGTCAGTCGTGCCTAATTGTTTTTTCCGGTCGCCGCGCCAGCATTCAATGGCCGGCCCAGTACGCGCTCGGCCAGTTCGCCCGCAAGGTTATGCCCCATCTGCTCGAGTTCGCGCTCCGCCGCCTTCAGCTCCGTTTCTATCTTGCCGCGCACCTGGTCGAGCGCCTCCCGCGCCTCGGCCTTTGCCGCTTCCATCATTTGCGCGGCCTCGGCTTCGGCCTTGCGGCGCTCGGACTCGCGCCGCGCGATCGCGCCCTTGCGAACCTCGGCCAGCTGCGCTTCGCGTTCCGCTTCGGCCTCGCGCGCCTGCCTGATCAACAACTCGGTGCGGTCGTTCAAGTCCTTGAATCTGCGCTCACGCTCCGACAGTACGTTCAGGAACGGGCGAAAAAATAATCGGCTGAATATAAACCAGAAAACCAGGAACGAAACAATCAGCGCAAAGAACGTCCCCCAATTCGGCGGGATGTGCATATTACGGCGTCTCCCCTGGGGGGACTGTCGAAGTTCTCTCCATCATCGAAAAATAGGAACGCGGACTATTACTAAACCGGGCCGGGGGCAGCTCAGGCCTGCTTCTGCCCTCCGACGGCGGCTTGCGGCACGCGTTCCTCCTTGGGGAATACTGTGACTTTGCGGTCTTCGCGCGCGCCCTCGGGCTGCATCGAGCAATGGCCCTCGAATAGCGCGCCTTCGAGAATCGACAGCACGGGCGCCGTGATATTCCCGCTGACTTTGGCCGACGGACGGATTTCGATTCGCTGGGTCGCGACGATATCGCCACTGACCTTGCCCGCGACCGAAACCGAGCCGGCGCGGATGTGCGCGGTTATCACGGCCGACTCGCCGATCGTGAGGCTGTCCTTGGCGTTGATCTCGCCGTCAACCTCGCCGTCGATTCGGGCGGGACCCTCGAACGAGATTTTGCCGGAGATTTTCGAGCCGCGATCGAGGTACGCGCGGCCGTCGGCCGGTGCAGGTCCGTTGGCTCGTGGAGCCGCCGCGGGCGGTGCCGAAGAAGTCGAAGATGCAGGCGCTGACGAAGTGGCCGAACCAATCGGCGTGGTGGACGGTTGAATCTTCGGATTTTTTTCGGGCTCTTTATTGAACAGCGCCATCGCAAAACACTCCTCGGCGCAAGCGGGATATTCCCCCGCGCCGCATTCCAGATACGAGCTTAGGCTTGGCTATTAACGTATGCAAACTTAGGTGTCAAATTCATCGGGCAGTTTCTCGCACAGGCGGTTGCCTCAAGCGAGCGATCGTCTAATCTGAATCGATACCGTCACTAATTTTAAGGAGTACCCCGCAATGGCTTCGAGCACGATCCCCGAGAAGTTTCTCGACCTCCTGACCACCAAAAAGCCGCTGGCGAATATCGCAACCATAATGCCCGACGGCACTCCGCAGGTGACGCCGGTCTGGTTCGATTACACCAACGGAAAAATCCGCATCAACACCGCGCGCGGCCGGGTGAAGGCAAAAAACATGAAAGTCGGCTCGAAGGTCGCGCTGGCTATCGTAGATCCCGATAACGTCTATCGATACATCGCAATCCGCGGTCCCGTCATCAGCGAAGACGAGAAGGGCGCCGACGCGCATATCGACAGCCTCGCCAAAAAGTACCTGAATCAGGACAAATATCCGTTTCGCACGGCGGGCGAGACGCGGGTGACGTATGTGATCGAGCCGGCGTCCGTGCACGTCATGGGCTGACGCAACGCCACTTCCGCCGTCATCCTGACGACGCGAGCGGCAGGACATGGCTTCTGGCCTCCGCACAGCTTGGCGCCAGCGAAGCCGGTTCCGGTTTCCGAGCCGCGGCACCCGCCGCTCCCAGCTTCGTGTTGACTCCAGTTATATCGTACGATATACCTTCCATCATGTTTAACGTTGTTACGGAGGGTCACCGATGATGGTTTGCGGAACTCGACGATGGCATCGACGCGGCCACGGCCACGACATGGGATTCGGCATGATGGGCATGCGGGCGCGCTTCTTCGGACCCGGCGAAGTGCGGCTCGCGCTGCTGTCGCTAATCGCCGACGGTCCCAAGCACGGCTACGAGCTGATGCGCCAGCTCGAAGAGCGCTCGGGCGGAATCTACAACGCCAGCGCCGGCACCGTTTATCCGACGCTCCAGCAACTCGAAGATGAAAGCCTGATTTCGTCCGACTCGAAGGAAGGCAAGCGCGTTTACGCGATCACCGACGCGGGCGCCGCCGAACTCAAGCGCGAGGACGAGACCGTGCGTCGAATCTGGTGGCGGGCGCGCCGCTGGGCCGGATGGCGTCACGCGAACGATCCGGACGCTGCGGAGATTCGCGGCCCGGCCGAGCGCCTGGTGAAGGCCGCCTTCAGAGCGGTGGCAGGCGAGAGCGCGTCGCAGGAACGAATCGACAAGGTGCGCGAAATCCTCGAGCGTGCGATGCGCGATCTCGACGGCATGCGCGACAAGCCGTAGATACTAAGGTGCAGGGGTTACCCCTGGCCGATGCGCCTTCTGCAATGACCGCCCGCTATCTTGGTTACTGTCTGCGTCAGATATGCCCTATCCAGAACGGATGGCGACATGCTGCCCTTCATTGATTGCTTGTTAAGGAGAACTGTAAATGCCCACTAAATCGTCTGATAAACAGCTCCTTCTCATTGGCGCGTCCCGCGGCCTTGGTTTCGCCTTGGCTGAGGAGTACCTCAAGCGCGGCTGGCACGTAGTGGCCACTGAACGTGACAGCACCAAATCAAAACTGCACGATCTATTGCGAGCCGCTCAAGGTCGACTCGAAATCGCGACCGTCGACATTACTTATCCAGATCAGGTTGCCGCGCTGCGGGCGCGTCTGGCATCGAGACAGTTCGACATGCTGTTCGTCAACGCCGGCATCGGTACTCGTGACGTGGTCGCCGACATTTCCACCGACGAATTCATGCGTATGATGGTGACGAATGCCTTGAGTCCCATGCGTGTCGTCGAGAGTTTGCAGGAGCTCGTGTTGCCAACCGGCACGATCGGTATCATGTCCTCGGGACAGGGCAGCATCACAAACAATAATAACGGACACTACGAGATCTATCGTGGAAGCAAGGCGGCGCTGAACATGCTGATGCGTAGCTTCGCCGCCCGCCACGCCGATGACCCGCGAACCCTGCTGCTCATGGCGCCTGGCTGGGTGCGAACCGATCTGGGCGGCCCAGAAGCGCGTCTGAGCATCGAGGAAAGCATACCGAATCTCGCGAATACGATGGACGCGCAGACCGGAAAAGCGGGTCTTCAGTATCTGAATTACCTCGGCCAGACGGTTCCGTGGTGAGTGTGAACATGCCCATCGTCGCTGTCGAAGAACACTTCTAGCCAAGAGAGCGTGAAACCCAAGGACGGGTTTCACTAAAATCAAGTTCCTCATCGCGCGATCGGAGGCGGCGTCTCGATTGTCTCGCCGCAGGTCGATCCGCAGTCGGGACATACATAGAGATACTTGTCGCCATTCGGCAGAACGAGCAGCAGGCGTTTGCGCACCTTGACCGCGCGCTTGCATTGCGGACACGCCAGCAACGTGGCTTCCATCCGCTCGAACGATGGTCTGCGATTCTCTCGCATCGGAGTCGTTAGAAAATCTAAGTCGCGCAACGATTCCCGGCAAGCGCGCATTCCGTAATTCCGTCGGAGCGAGCAACGCGCAGCACTGCGTCATCCTGACGAAGCGAGCATCGCGAGCGAATGGAAGGATCTCGGACAGCTTCGCGCACGCGAAGCCGGTTCCGGTTCTGAAATCGCGCAGCGCTCCTTATTATGACGACGCGCGGCCGCGTTGTATCGACGTATCGGCGTGGCCTAAGATTTCTTTTCGTCTTATGAATGAGCGCACCGCAAATCATCCGCGAGTCTATCTCGAGACTTACGGATGCCAGATGAATGTCGCCGATTCGCAAACGGTCAGTGCCGTTCTGCGCCGCGCCGGCTTCGTCAGCGCTGACGGCGTCGAGGATGCGGACGTCGTCCTGCTCAACACCTGCGCGATTCGCGAACATGCCGAGGAGAAGGTGCTGCATCGCCTGCGCGAGCTTGCGCGCCTGAAGAATTCGCGGCCGGAGGTGAAAATCGGTCTGCTCGGATGCATGGCGCAGCACAATCGCGGCGCGATCATGGAGAAGGCCGCGTTCCTCGACGTGGTCGCGGGACCGGACAGCTACCGCCGATTGCCCGAGATGATCGGCAGCGCCGGCTTCGATCCATCGATAGACGTCCGGCTCGATCGCGCCGAGACCTACGCGGATATCACGCCCGACTACGGCGGCGGCGTGCGCGCCTACGTGACCGCGATGCGCGGATGCGACAAATTCTGCGCGTTCTGCGTGGTGCCGTACACGCGCGGCCGCGAGCGCTCGATTCCACCGGCGGACCTGATGCGCGAGGTTGGCGAGCTGGCCGCGCGCGGCGTGAAAGAAGTCGTGCTGCTCGGGCAGACCGTCAATGCGTACCGCTTCGGTGAGACTGACTTCGGCGCGCTGCTCAAGATGATCGCGACGATCAACGGCATCGAGCGGATTCGCTTCACGTCACCGCATCCGAGCGACACGACCGAGTCGCTAATCGAGGCGATGGCGACAGAATCGAAGGTCATGCCCCAACTGCATCTGCCGATCCAATCGGGATCCGACAGAATCCTAGCCGCGATGGAACGCGGCTACACGGTCACCGAATATCTCGACCTGGTTGCGCGCGTGCGCTCGGCGATTCCCGGAGTTGCGATTTCGACCGACATCATCGTCGGCTTTCACGGCGAGGAAGATTCGGACTTCGAGGCGACGACCGCGATCATGCGCGAGGTCGGCTACGATTCCGCCTTCATGTTCAAATATTCGGTGCGCGAGCATACGCGCGCATTCAGACTCGGCGACTCGGTCAGCGAAGAAGACAAGGGCCGCCGGCTGATAGCGCTGATCGCATTACAGGAAGAGATGTCGCTGGCGCGCAATCGCGCGATGATCGGACGCGAGTTCGCGGTGCTGGTCGAAGGCGCAGCACGCCGCGGGCGCGGCATGGTGTCGGGCAAGACGCCGCAGTTCAAGACCGCAATTTTTGCCGGCGCAGAGGGAGTCCGCGCCGGCGATACCGTCAACGTGCGCGTCGATTCCGCCACCGGCCATTCGCTAATGTGCTCGATCGCGTAATCGGACGCGCACGCTGACGGCCAACTCGCTCACGCTAAGTCAGTAAGGCGTGGGGATGTAGGTCGTGGTCTTTTGCCGCTCGACCACGGCGGGACCGGAGTCTGTCGTTGTGGTCGTAGTCGAGCTCGAGGTCACCGGCGCAGGGATCACCGCAACTGGCGCTGGAGTAGTCTCAACCACAGGGGCCGGAGTCTGAGTCTCATCCACGGTTTTGTGATACGAGAAGCATCCGCTCACGATTCCGCACGCGGCGATAGCCGCCGGGATAATTGCCGAACGTTTGATAGATCGCATGCTGGTAGCCTCCATTGGGTACATAGCGTGGAGAACAGCAAGAAGCCGGCCAGCCTGGATCTTGTAGAATTTGTCTTGGTACTCGGCGTTAAAGGCGAGACTTCCCTCCGTAAATCTTTCCGGGTCGCGCGATAGGGAGAGGCGCGACGCCTGTCGGCGAAGGAGCGCTGCGCGATTTCAGAGACCGGAACCGGCTTCGCGTGCGCGAAGCTGTCCGAGATCCTTCTGCCGCTCGCGCTGCTCGCTCTGTCAGGATGACGGATGCGCTCGCAATGCTCGACTGCGTCAGCATGACACGCGTGCTCGCGATGCTCGCTTCGTCAGGATGACCGATGAGGCTCGCATTGCTCGCTTCGTCGGGATGACGGGCGATGCTCGCTTCGGTCGGAAGGCAAGTCGCGCGCTACCTTACGTAGATCGGGTTCGACAGGATCCACAGCTTGCCGCTGCGGTAGGCTTCGATTCGGTATGCGCCTGGGGACTTCGGCGTGAACTCGAGCGTCGTCGCGTTGTTGGCGGAGGCTACTTCGGCGCCGTTTTGCAACATCGCGATTCGATCGGCGGGCGCGGGTAGCACGGTCTTGAGCGCCAGGCCCGGTGCAACGTGAATTTCATCGCCCATCATCGCGATCGTGTCTCCGGCGTGCGCGAAGAATGCGAACGCGCCGACGTAGCCAAGATAGTCGAAGCTCACATACGAATGGCCGAGGCGGAGCGCTTCGAGGATGGGCGCCGTGTTGCGCTCGCGCGCGATCAGATGCGTCGTGCAGAACAGGAAAAGTTGCGGCAGTGTACCGACCTTTGCGCCGAGCACGCTGAGGTTGTCGGGCGCGCCCATCCCCGCGAGCATCGCGACGCGCGCGCCGCTGGTCATCCGATCGTAGAGCGCGAGGTTCGCGTCGGGGCGCGCGTCGAGACCGGTCAGGAAGTGATCGGTGCCGAAAAACATCGCGCGAAAATAGAGCGTCGTGGGACTTTGCGCGAGCCACGCCGCGCGATCGTTGTAAACCTCCATCGCGTCCGCCAGCGCGTAGTCTTCCGACGACGCGAACCTGGCGGGGTCGGCCGCAATCGCGAGTCCGCCCTGATCGTGAATCGCGGCGATCAAATCGTTGGGCGTGAGGTTGGGTTTGATCGGCTCATGCAGGTTCGCGCCGATTATCTGGCTGCCGCCCACGTCGAAAGCGCCGCCCGAGATGAAAAGAATGTCGTTGGTGAAGCCGCCGATGCCGAAGTCGGTGTCGCCCGGCTCCACGCGATCGGCCAGAAAAATAAAATCGATTTGCGCAGTCTTGGCCAGGTCCGCGATACCCGATTGATCCATCCCCGACGTTTTCATCGGCAGGTCAACGATTCCGCGGTAGTCGTGAAAGCCGGGGAACTCAGGCGCCGACTCGATGTAGCGCGCGGGCGGAAGTTCGGTGCTCGGCAGCGGCGAGCTGCACCCGATGAAAGTAAGGGCCGCTACTGTGAGGACGAGACACTGAAAAAACATCAGAGGATCGAGCGTCCCTGCGCGCCGTCCACCGGGATATTCGTACCGGTGATCCAGCTCGCGCGCGGCGACGCGAGCATCACGACCGCGTACGCGACTTCGTCGGGACGGCCGAGGCGCCCAGCCGGCATCTCGTGGCTGATGAAATCTTTCTCGAACGCTGGATTCTCGCGAAAGCGCCGCTCCCAGTTGCCACCGGCCGTGAGAATCGAGCCGGGCGCAATGGTGTTGACGCGGATATTTTTCGGCGCGTACTCGCGCGCGAGCATCTTGGTGAACGAATGCAGCGCCGCCTTCGACGCGTTGTAGGTCAGCGGGCCCCCTGACTCGCGGCCGTAGATCGATCCGATATTTATGATCGAGCCGCCGCCGCGCTTTTCCATGAAGGTCGCGCACAGCTTCGCCAGCCGCACCGGCGCGAACAGATTGAGATCGAACTGCTCCTGCCACGCCGACTCGGGCAGCTCCGCGAGCGCGCCCGGCTGTGCCGCGCCGGCATTGTTGACGAGCACGTCGATTCCGCCGAATTTCGCGACGGTTTCATCCACCCATTTTTCCGCGGTTCCTTGCGCGGTGAGATCGCCGGCGAATCCCATTGCTGATCCGGTCTTCGAGAGCGCGGCGACGGCTTCGTTCAGCGTGTCGCGAGTTCGCGCGCAGATACTGACATGCGCGCCCTCGTCCGCGAGCGCATGAGCCATCGCGCGTCCCAGCCCGCGGCTGGCGCCCGTGACCATCGCGACTTTACCGCTCAATCCCAAATCCATCTCGATGCTCCTTCTTAACACTGGGTCCAGGGGGCACCCCTGGCATTCCTTTACCAGACGCGGGTTGTGCGCATGAAGAGGAATAGCGGTGCGACTTCGCAGGTTGACTCTGACCATGGGTGGACCTAGACTCGACAGGCTAATCACCGGACGGACGGAGGACTATGGAAATTCGGGTCGAAGGCTCTCTTGATCAAGCGATGCGAGTGCTCAAACGCAAGCTGGCCAAGGAGGGCGTCTTCAAAGAGATGAAGAAGCGGGCTTTTTACGAGAAGCCCAGCGTCCGCCGCAAGCGCAAACGTTCCGAAGCACAGCGCCGCCGCCGCAAGGAACAGCGCCGCCGTCGCGCGTCGGCAATGTAGTTTCGCAAAATTTTGATTGCTAATCGGGTGCTGGAGAAATCCAGCACCTCTTTTTTTAGTGAATCAGCATCGTGCTGGATGATTGGACGAAAATTTCCTTAGTGTCCTGCGCGGACGCTACGCAGGTAGTGGGCGCCAGGTGAAGACTACCTGGCCGCCGGCGACGTAGCAGTCCAAATCGTAGTGAGGCAGCCCGGCTTCGGTCCTGTGCGCGCGGAAATTCTCGACTGCGCGATGCAGCGCGTCCGGCGTCAGCGTGCCATCGACGCATTTGCCCTCGAGTTGCTGCGCGCGAACCTCGGCGCCGAGATGGACCGGGATGCATCGAGCGCCGCAATGCTGATCGAGCGGGCCGGCGCCCACGCAGGAGCATCGCAGGCACAGCACCACGGGTCCGCGATCGTCGCTCGGCGCGGCGAAGAACTCGCGCTCGAGGCGGTCGAGCCCCATCGCACATTCGCACCATGCCTCGCGCGCGCGCTCGGCGGAGAAGCGGCGAATCGCGCGAGCCAGCTCGCGCATCAGGGTTTCGTTGGAGCGCGGCTCGAGCGCGACTATGGAGTCGTCCTCGATGCGCATCGAGGCGCCGAGTTGTTCAGCCAGAAAATGTCGCAGGTTGATCGGCAAGCGACTGCCGAGCTGCAAGCGCTGGTTCTCTAATGGCGGCGGCGCCTCGGTTGGCGCGATCCGCGACGTGCGCGAAAACGTCCGCGGGTTGCCGAATACCGATAACGATTGCAGACGCTCCAACGGCGACGGCGCGCCGTAAGCAAATCGCGATGCGTGGGCGCGGCGATGAACCAGTGGTCCGTTTCGCACAGTCTCAACCTCCCAGGGCTTCGAGTTCCGGTCGGCCTGCCGCGCACGCGGCCTTGCCGCCGGACACCGTCAGGGGCCGTCGGATGAATATTTCAAATGTCGAATTGTAACTGCGGGCGATGCGTGAGAAATCGAGTCGAGCGCGGCTGGAAATGTTTCTGTTAACCGCCGTGCCGCGCCAATAATGATAGCTGCGGCGCGCGGCTGCGCCGACTTCAGGGCTGCTAGATCGAAAAGCGCCAAAACAAAACTGCGCCATGCGCACCGGCTCTTTTCATCGGACCATCAGCCCAGCTCGGCATCTCGCGATGCCCGCCCGCCTGCCCGCACCCGCACTTCACTCCAAGCAGCGGCTCGATGGATAATGCGCGCGGTTTCCAGGTCGTCAAATCCCCCGATTCGACCGCTTCGATCCGCGCGACGTTTTCAGACCATCAAGAGTAAACAATCAGTAAGACGGCTTCTTAACTAGCGCGCGCAACGAGGTCGGGCAACATCGCGCGAGCGATAATGATTCGATTCCAAACTTGACAACCGGTTGCCCAAGTGCCCCTTTTCGCGAGCATTTCGATCATGCAAGCAAGCGCAAAATGAGACGCGCTAATGAACCTCGATGAGCAGTTGAACGAGCGTAGCTTGAAGCGGCCGGGACGAAACGATCAGGTGCTCCAAGCCGGGACAGGGTTTGTCGCATATGCGACATTTCGAGCGGAGGGCTTCGTCGTCAACGATCGTGGATGCCTCGTATCGAGATCGGCGAGCACGCGAGAATTAAAAGAACAAATCCTGTGCCGCGAGCGCGTGATCGCGGGGCTGTTCGCGGTCCAGCAAGAAAATTTACGCAACCGAAATTTTTTCAGTGCGCCGCTTCGGCCGGCAGGTTGCGCGTGTCGCGCTTGAGGAACAGAAACGTCGGCACCAGGATCAGCATCAGCACGGTCAGGTCGCGGTAGATGTCGTTGAACGACAGCATCGCCGCCTGCCGCTGCACCATCCCGTAGAGCATCGCCATGCCGTGTTTGTGGCCCATGGCGAATTCGCTGCCCATGTTGAGGCCGCCCGGCATCTGCATGTGCGGGAGCGTGAAGACCGTGATGTGCTCGACGAGGTAGCTTTGATTGATTTGCTGGCGATGGATCAGCAGCGTGGTCAGGTACGAGGTGCCGATAGCGGCGCCGAGGTTGCGCGTGACGGAGTAGAGACTGGCCGCGCGCCCCATCTTGAACTTCTCCATCGAGCTTAGCGCCGCCGCCGACAAGCCCGGGAAAATCAGCCCGGTGCCGACGCCCTGGATCACGGTCGGCCACACGATGCGACGCACGTCGGAGGCGAGATTCAGCCCCGACATCTGCCACATCGCGAGTGCGACGAAAAGAAACCCGATACCGACCAGCGGCCTTATATCGCCGCCGCGGCGCGCGATCGTGCCGAGCAGGATCATCGAGAGCATCGTGCCGAAGCCGCGCGGCGCCATCACCAGCCCGGCCTTCGACGCGGTGTAGCCGAGCGTCTCTTGTAGAAAAATGGGATTCAGAATTGCGGTGCCGTAGAGCGTGAAGGTCAGAAAAATTATCAGCACCACCGGCAGAGTGAAGTTCATGTTTTCAAGAATCGAGAGATCGACCACCGGGTCCTCGGTGTGCAGCTCGTGATAGACCAGAATCGCGAGCGAGATGAGCGCGGCGGCGGTGCAGTAAACCACCCACGGGCTGGTGAACCAGTCGGCGCGCTCGCCGCGATCGAGCACGATTTCGCCGAGTCCGAGCGAGATGAACAGGCACGCGATGCCGAGCAGATCGATACGCCCGCGGCGCAGGTTGCGCATGTACGACGGGTCATCGACGAAGCGATAGACCATGAACGCCGCCAGCGTGCCAATCGGCACGTTGATGTAGAAATTCCAGCGCCAGGTCCATGCGTCGGTGATATAGCCGCCGATAGTCGGGCCCATGATCGGCGCGACCATCATCCCGATCCCCCACACCGCCATCGCCATCGCCTGCTCGCGCGGCGGGAAGGTCTCCATCAGGATGGCTTGCGACAGCGGCATCATCGCCGCGCCGGCCGCGCCCTGCATCAGGCGGAAGAAAACAATCTGGTTGAGCGATTGCGCCACGCCGCACAGCGCCGACGACACGATAAACATCGTGATCGACGCGACGAAGTAGCGCTTGCGTCCGAAACGCTCGGCGATCCACCCGGTCATCGGGATCATGATTCCGGCGGCGACGAGGTACGACGTGACGACCCATGCGATCTCATCGACGCTCGCGGAGAAACTGCCCTGCATGTGCGGCAGCGAGACGTTGACGATCGAGGAATCGAGCACCTCGAGCACGGTGCCGAGCATCACGGAGAACGCGATCACCCACTTCCGCGTCGAAGAAAACTCGTGGACGTCGTGCGTGAGCGGTTTAGGCGCAACAGCCATAGAGGAATCCTCGCCTACGGTATAAAGGCGTCGTCGAGGAAGCAAAAGACTTGAACCGTCGATGCGGTCAGCGTCAAGGAACTTTATTGCAGCGATCTTCGCCTCCCCCACTCGATTAGGGAGGCGGCCGCGCTTCCGAGCGCGGCGGGTGGAGGACCATTGATTCCGAATTTTGTAATTCGCAGCAAGAGAGTGCGGCGCGGCAGACAATCGCGCCGCAAATGGTCCTCCACCCTAGCCCTCCTCCAACATAGGAGGAGGGAATTTAAACAATGGGTGCAGGGGTCACCCCCCGCGACGGTGTCGATGCCGAAGGAGGTGTGGAACCCACCGCGAGTTCCACATTAGATAAGGTGCATGCCTCCCTCCGATACCCTCCCTCCCGGCCCAGCGCTCTTCGCGACTTTCGATTTCATCCGCAATCCGTTTCGGTTCCTCGACGAATGCGCGCGCCGCTACGGCGATTGGTTCACCGTGCGCGTACCGGGAGTCGCGCCGTTCGTCTTCACCAGCGACCCGACTGCGGTGCGCGAGGTCTTTCTCGGCGACCCCGGGAGTCTTCATGCTGGCGACGCCAACCGCCCGCTGGGCGCGTTCATGGGCGAGCGGTCGTCGCTGTTCCTCGACGGCGATGAGCATCTGCGCCAGCGCCGGCTGTTGCTGCCCGCATTTCATGGCGAGCAGGTGGCGTCGCACGCCGACGCGATGCGCATCGCGGCCGACAATGCGATCGCATCGTGGCCGATTCGGCAGCCGTTTCCCATTCATCCGCAGATGCGCTCGATCACGTTCGAAACGATCATCCGCGCTGTATTCGGATTCGCCGACGACAGCACCGGCGCCAGGCTGCGCGCGTTGATGAAGAAATTGTTCGAGCTTTATTCGAGTCGCCTCGGCACGCTGTTCTCTCTGCCCGCGATGCGCATCGACGCCGGTCCGTGGAGTCCATGGGGCCGCGCGGTCAAGCTGACGCGCCAGATCGACGCGATCCTCCATGCAGAGTTTGCGCGCCGCAGAAAGGAGGGCGTCGAGGGGCGCGCTGACGTCCTCTCGATGCTGCTATCTGCGCGCTACGAAGACGGCCAGCCGCTCCGCGACGCAGTCGTCCGCGACGAGATGTACACGCTGATGCTCGCCGGCCACGAGACCACGGCCGCGACGATGGCGTGGGTAATCAACCGCCTGCTCACGAATCCCGACGTGATGGACCGCGCACGCGCCGAAGTGCTTTCGGTGTTGAACGGTGCGCCGCTCGACGCATCACAGGTCGGTAAATTGAAATACGTCGAGGCGACAATCAACGAGACGATGCGCCTGGACCCGGTCGTGCCAAACATCGGCCGCATGCTGACAAGGCCGCAGAAAATCGCGGGCCACGAACTCCCCGCGGGCGTAACAATCGCGCCATGCATCTACCTGGTACATCGCCGCCCCGAGCTATGGCCGAATCCCGCGCAATTCAACCCCGACAGATTCCTCGACTCTCGCCAAACCCCATACACATTCCTCCCCTTCGGCGGCGGTGCGCGCAGATGCATGGGCGCGGCGTTCGCGAGTTACCAGATGAGAATCGTAATCGCAGAAATCTTATCGCGAGTGGAATTGAAGCCAGTGGATGGCTACAAGGCGAGCGCCACCCGCCGCGGCATCGCCTTCGCGCCCAGCGAGGGCCTACCAGTCATAGCGGCCGCTCGCTCCAAATCCTAAATCCGGTCCATTTTGCCCGCGTCGCACGTTCGAGAAGATGATGCAGCGAAGAATTCCGGATCTTCGCCTCCCCCACTCGTTGGGGGAGGCCGACGCTTCCAGCGGCGGGTGGAGGACCATTGATTCTGAATTTTATAAATCGCAATAAGAGTGTGCGGCGCGGCAGACAATCGCGCCGCAAATGGTCCTCCACCCTAGCCCTCCTCCAACGTAGGAGGAGGGGATTTAAGACAATGGGGGCAGGGCCGGCCCTGCCCAAGGAAGCGTGAAACGCACGGCGGGTTTCACATTTCAATAGAATGATCCACCACTCGTTGACTCATTCTTCGACCCTAACGTATGTTAGGCGAGTAGCTGTAGCCCACGAAATCCAGGTGACCCTTCATGCCTCATGAATCTCGATTGAAATTCTCCACCGACGAAATTCTCGCCAACGTTGATACTCGCGAGCCCCTCATCGTTAAGGGCGTTAAGTGTCATGGGGGATTCGACGCCGATGGGAATTACCGGTCGCCGCGGACTGCGTTTCGCGTGCCGGCGATCGAGGCGTGGCAACGGCAGCATGTTGCTACTTCTGGCACCGCGCTGTTTGAGATTCCGGCTGATACCGTCTCGCCGCAGGTTCCAAATGTTGCGCAGGTGAAGTTCCTGCTCAAGTCTGGGGTGCGCGAGCCGATGGTGCGCTGGCTGTCGGAAATCGCGATCGTCGAGGGCTTCGGCGCGATGATTCGCGAGCTGCCGGTGCCTCCGCTTAAGACGTTCATTCGCGAAGATACCGAGGGGACTGCGCTGGCGCATCTCGCGGGCGGTTTGTTCGAGGCGCATGCGCGCGACGAAGCGGGATGGACCGAAGAGGGCGGGCATCGCCAGATGTGGGACGCGGCGCGCGATGCGGCGCTGTCGAATCCTGCGATCTCGCCGGAGATTTACGCGGCTATCATGGCGCGGCGCGGCGTCCAGCCGGCCGCGATGTTCCCGGAGCTGGGCGAGCCGGTCGAGCGGTTGATTCGCTTCATGGTCAATGTGCTCGCGATCGAAGTTTATGCCGCCGCGACGTTCTCATGGGCCGAAGAAATTCTGTCCGACCCCGAAGTGTCCGACGCGCCCGACGACGCCGCGAACCTGGTGCGCTATATCCGGGCCGACGAGGCGCCGCACGTCCAGTATCTGCGCACGGCGCTGTCGGAAATCCAGGCGCGCACGCTCCTCACGCTCGACGGCAAGCAAGTCGCGGGGCGCAAGGTGGTGAACGATTTGGCCGAGCGCGCGATGCGGGCCACGCTGCGTCAGCGGCTGAACGAACGGCCGGTGATGGTGCGTGATTTGATTCGCAAGACGGCCAAGGTCAAGGATCTCGACGGGTTGATGCGCGAGTTCGACGCGCTGGCGACGCCGTGGACGCCACCCGCGCGGTATGCAGACTTGGCGCCCGACGCGAACGCGCCGGCGCCGGTCGGGTACTGAGTCAGGAAAAAGACTGTCTTCGTTCAGTGCCCTCTCCTTGTCCGAGGAGAGGGTTAGGGAGAGGTGCAGCGTCTGGCGACGGCACCACTTTCTGACTTTCGAAATCGAGTATGCGTTAGTGCGTTGGCTCGCGTTGAACCTCTCCCGGCGACACCGCGTTTCACGCGGCTTACGCCGACCTCTCCTCGGACAATGAGAGGTTAGGATACGTGTCCTCCGGACAGGGTGCAGCCAATCGAACTATCGATCGGGCGATGGTAAGGTTTTTGTTTGGCTCGCATTGCGGGGCCGGACTCAATCGCGATGCATTTCCGCTTCAAGACTTCGCTCCTACTGGGCTGCATCGCAGTCGTATTCGCGATTGCGTTAGCAATCGGGAGCGCGCCGGGGTTGGCGCAGAGCCCTGCGACCGGGTCGCATGGCGCATTGTCCGCGGCGCCGGCGAATAGCGCCGTCGCGACTGCCGCGCCGCCGCCTGCGGCCGCGGCGAGTCCCGCGTCTGTCGCCGCGCCCGGAGCCGCATCGCGGCCCGACGCGCATACCGTGATTTCGTACCTGAGCGACGTGATCAACTGGTACAGGAATCTCGGCACCGAAGCGCAACTGGTGCGCGATCCCGACGAGACGCTATTTTTCGCCGACGACCGCCAGACCGCCGGCGAGGTCCTGAGGCTCGCTTTCGAGTACGCCCGCGCGCAAGCGGCGTACCTGGCCAAGGCCAATCCGAACTCCGCGGCCGCTGGAGCTTCGGCTACTCCGGCGCTTGGGCCCGGCGACAACAGCCTGGGCAACGTGATGCACAGTCTGGAGACGCTCGACGCCGCGGCGAACAAGATCCGCACTCGGATTAACGGTTTGCAGGCACAACTTGCGAAAGCGCCGGCGGCCAGGCGCGATGCGATCGCGTCGCAGATTCAAGGCGCGCAGAACGAGCTCGATCTCAACCAGGCGCGGGTCGAGGCGCTCAACGCGCTCAAGCAGTACGAAAGCGGCAGCGCGGCGTCCGATCAGAACGGCGGACTGAGCGCGCAAATCGACGAGCTCGATCATTCGATCTCCAACACCAGCAAGAAAACGCCTGCGCCGGCCGAGACCAGCCTGGTGGCCAGCGCCGAGCCCACCGGGATTTCAGGCCTCGTCAGCGAACTGTTCGCCCTCAGCAACAAGCTCGACGCGCTGGAGCAGAACCGCGCGCTGGCGCGGGCACTATCGGCGCGCGCCGCCGGCGTGCGCAAGTCGATCATCGCCGCTGATCGTGACGCTCGACGCGCGCGGCAACGCACTCGCGCAAGGCGCCGGCGCCGCCGACCTCGCTTCACTCAAGGATCGCAAGCAGGCGTTCGAGAATCTGCTCGACGAACACAAACTGCTGAGTGCCGCCGCGCTGCCGGTCAGCAAGCAGATCGTGCTGCTGGGGATTTACAGCAACAACGTCGGCCGCTGGCACGACGCGATCTCACAACGATGGACCAAAGAATTCCGCAGCCTCCTCATTCGCCTGATCGTGCTCGGCGCTTCGCTGCTGATCATTTTTCTCGGCTCGATGGTGTGGCGATGGCTGACCAACCGCTACGTGACCGACATCCGGCGCCGCGGACAGGTGATGGCGGCGCGGCGGCTGGTGCTCGGCCTGCTGATCGTGATCGTCGTGATGGTGAATTTCTCCGACGAGCTGGGATCGGCCGCCACCGTGGTTGGATTCGCCGCGGCCGGAATCGCGGTCGCGCTGCAGAACGTGATCCTGTCGATCGCCGGCTACTTCTTTTTGATCGGACGCTTCGGAATCAAGGCTGGCGACCGCGTCCAAATCGGCGGTGTGACTGGCGACGTGATCGACATCGGGCTGGTGAAACTTTCGCTGATGGAACTGGGCGGCACGGGCACGCATCGCGAGCCCACCGGGCGGGTCGTGGTATTTTCCAACGCGATCGTGTTTCAGCCGTCGGGTAATTTCTTCAAGCAGGCGCCGGGCACCAGCTTCGTATGGAACGAAGTGCGCCTCACGCTCGCGCCCGACGTCGATTACCGGCTGGCGGAGAAGCGATTGCTCGACGCGGTCGATGAAGTGTTCGCGCGCTATCGCGACCGCGTGATGCGCGACTACCGGCATCTCGAGCGCGACCTCAATGTCATGCTCGACACCCCCAAGCCGCAGAGCCGGCTGCATCTGAGCCAGGCCGGCCTGGAAATAATCATTCGCTATCCAGCCGAGACCTACACCGCGCCGCAAATCACGGACGAAATATCGCGCCGCGTGCTCGACGCTATCAACCGCGAGCCGAGCCTGCGCCTGGCGCCGCAAGCGAACGCCAATATCCAGTCGCAAGTTCCGCCGCCTGCAAGCGCCGACGACGACGCCGAGCATCCGGCCGAAGGCAATGGACAAGCGGCAGCGGATGCCGCCGAGGGTGCAGAAAAGTCAGCCGCCACTACGCGCACGAGCAAATAAATTCGGAAATTCGTCCCGCCGCGATGCTACGCGGCTGGAGTGCCGGCGATGCTATCGACGATGTCGGCCAGCTCGGGGATTCGGTAGCGCTCGCCGTTGTAGGCCTTGTACATCAGGACCACCCAGAACACCGCAAGCGCGATGTCGATAAGCGTCAGAATGAAATTGAGCAGCGCGCCCAATCCATGCGGAAGGACTGCGATGAAGACGCCGAAGACGACGGCGATTGCGAACCACGCGACCGAGAAGCCAATCGACTGACGCGCGTGAAAGCGGATGAACTCGTCCTGGTTGTAGGGCTCGAGGTAAAGAAAAATCAGGCCGGTGACGAAGCCCAGCAGGTAGGTCAGCGCCGCGATGATGTTGGCTTGCGGTTTTCGGTTGTCACCGTCCATCGGAAATTCTCCTTCTCATCCGGAACGATGATCCGGGAAGCGATCCTTTAGGCACTAACTTGTAATGAACGTATCAGGTGATCGCAACGCGTCGATGCAGCACGGGCACTGCGGCGGGCGGGCCCTGGAATCGCAGCGCGAGAAGTCTATTGTGCGCGATGCTTGCGCGCCGCTTCGAGGCGATCCATCGCTGCGGTCGCATTGCGCGCCGTCTCGACCACTTCGAGCTGCGCGCGGACGCGGCTGGCAAGCTGGCGGCGGAATACGGGCTTGGCGAGAAAGTCGCTGACTCCGAGGCGCATCCCCTCGGCCCGCGCATCCAAATCGTCGCGCGCCGTGATCATAATGATAGGTATTTCGGCGGTCACGGGATCATCCTTGAGCGCCTTCACGACCTGAAAGCCGTCCATTTCGGGCATCATCAGGTCGAGCAGGATGACGTCGACCTCGTTTTCATGCACCAGTTTGAGACACTGCGCGCCGGAATTGGCCTCTATTGGGACAAAGCCTTCGCGCTGTAAATGGCGGGCGAGGATTGCGACGGTGTCCTGATCGTCGTCAACCACCATTATCTGCGGCAGCCTGATAGCTTCATCCATAGAAATCCCCGCCCATCTAACCTTCCTCGCCTTCGTCCAAAGACGCCGGAGCTATCACGCCACAGCGCCGCAGCTTGGCGGAAAATGTAGTCCGCTTGAGTCCGAGCAATCGCGCCGCCGCCTGCTTGTTTCCCCCTGCTTGCTTCAGCGCGTCGTTTATCAATCTACCTTCCAATTCCCGTACCAAGTCGTTCAGGTTCAGTCCGCCCTCTTTCAGCTTGACCGCGATCGGAGGCGACGCTGGCCGCGCGCTCGCCGCGAGGTTCTCCGGCAGAATCGACGTGTCGATGATCGAGCCCTCGCTCATGATCGCCAGCCGCTCGACCATATTCTCGAGCTCACGCACGTTGCCAGGCCAATCGTACGACCACATCGCCACCATCGCCTCGCGGCTGATTGCGATTTCGCGGCCGGGCGTGCGATCGCGGATACGCTCGAGGAAGTGCTCGGTGAGAAGCGGGATGTCGGAGCGGCGCTCGCGGACCGGCGCGATCACGATCGGCACGACTTGCAAGCGGTAGAAGAGGTCCTCGCGAAATCTGCCCTTCGCGACGGCGTCGGCCAGATCGACGTTGCTCGCCGCGATCACACGCACGTTGACTCGCGTAGCGCGGTCCGCGCCGACCGGGCGCACCACGCCGTCTTCGAGCACGCGCAGGAGCTTCGCCTGCAACGCACCCGGCATCTCGCCGATTTCGTCGAGGAAGATAGTGCCGCGATCGGCGGTCGTCAGCAGTCCGTGACGCGATCCCGCCGCGCCCGTGAACGCGCCGCGCTCATGCCCGAACATCTCGGACTCGAGCAGGTCGTGCGGAATCGCCGCGCAGTTCACCGGCACGAACGGCTGGTTGCATCGCGGCGACAGCGTATGAATCGCTTGCGCTACCACTTCCTTGCCGGTGCCGCTCTCGCCGGTGATCAACACGGTCACCTCGGCCGGTGCGACGCGCTCGATCAGTGCGCGCAATTTCACGATCGCCGGATGCTCTCCGACCAGCGCGCGTTCGACTGCGAACGGCGCCTCGGTCTCGGCAAATTTCGGTTGCGGTCCCATTTTTTCGCTGCGCAAATCGTCTCACGCCGCGCGCGTAGTTAACAGGACGATGACTGCATGTGAGCAGCTTAGACAAAGCAAGCAGACGTTATTGTTACGGAGAGAACGCGATCAGATGGCGCCGGTCGAATTGCGATAATGCGCCGACTGGCCCGGCCCTTCAGCCACCGAGACTTCCATCGTCGTCACTTCAGCCAGCGCACCGCGCGCGCGCAGCGCCGCCGCCAGCTCGTCCCAGATGTAGCGCGCGAGCTCCTCGGCCGAGCTATGCACAATCGGCACGATACACACGTCGCTCGCGGGCAGCACAAATTCGTCGCGCTCGTAGCGGATTCGCACGACGCCGTCGCGTGGCCCGTCGATCGCCAGGCAATCGCTCTTGCCGGGCACGATCGTGCGCTCGTCGAGCCGATCGACGATCTCTTTCGTGAGCATTTTGATAAGCCCGAAATCGATCACGTAGCCGGTCTTGGCCAGCCGCCCTTCGACGTACACTCCGACCTGGTAATTGTGGCCGTGCAGCGGTTCGCGGAATCCGGGGTAGGCGATAAAGTGTGCGGCCGAGAATTTCAGATTCTCTTTTGCGACGTGGATTGAAAATATTTCCGGCATCGGCTCGTCGCTGATCACTATACAACGTCCGCCAGTTTTAGCAGCGCCGCCAGACTCGCCGCGCGCCGCGATGAAAACCGCTCGCCGTAGCGCGCCGCGTCGATCGAGGTCGCCGCGAGAAACCGCTCGCGCTCGCCGGCCGCGATCGGCCCAAGATGCGCCGCGAGTTCGCGCGCCCACTCCGCCTCAACATCGAATTGCGATGTCAGGTCGCCTACGTCCACGCCATGCAATCCGCCGAGAACACACTCCGCGTAATATCCTATCTGCCCGGCGCGATCGAAACCGGGAATTTCCGTGCGCATCGATTCATCGAGCGACAGCAGCCGATGCATCTTGTATTGCTGGCGGCGTGAAACAATCTTCGGGTCTCCGCTGCCGTCAAATCCCGACCCGATCGCTATTATCGCGACACGCCCGTCGTCGATTTCAATCGGATGAAAAATATATCCCGGCGACGTGTAATCGAGCATCGTGCGCAGCGCGACGCGATACGCGAGCAGATCGAAATTCGTGTCGTTCGCAATCTCCATCAGGAACAAGCCGAGCGGCAAGCCGGCGCGATCCGCAAGTCCAATCAACCGCTCGAATGCATCGGCGTCGTATTCCTCGCGCCGCGCGATCAACGGCGCGGATTCGCGATCGAACGTCAGCAACAGCCCGCCGATTCCAGCGTCGCCCGCTGCAATTGACGCGCTGATAGGAATGCGTCGATCGACAGGCTCGACGTCCATCGCGAGATAGCTGCCGTGACTCGACGGCTTCGCGAGCCCGCGCCGCGCATTATGGATCGCGACCGGATGCACGTCGCGCGCAACCAGCCGGCTCGCACCGCCGCGCCGCTCGGCGAGCAATCCATAGCCGCTAAGCAAGGACCCATATCCGACGACGAATATTTCGCGATTAGGCAAAATCAATTCCGAACGCGGCGCACTTCCATCTTGAGCCTCATCTACCGGCCGCGACGCGGCCGGCCGCCTCTCCCGCAAAAACAACGGCGAGGTAAATCGCGCCGCGCTCCAAAAAGAACCTGAGAGCAAAATGGCGTCCTAGCCATTTTGCGACTTCTTTTCACCGGGTGCAGGGGTCACCCCTGCCCAAGGAGGTGCGGAACCCACGGCCGGTTCCGCTTTCAATAAAGTGATTCCCCTTCCCTATAGATCCTCCACCCCAGGGTAGTATTTCCCATCCCCCAGCGCATCGACCGCCGCCCAGAATTCCGGACCGCCCGGCTTCATTGGATCCTCGAGCGCCCATGCCTGCCGCTTGTAGTTCCAGCTCTCCGGCCGCAGCCGCTTGGCGACCTCGAAATATTTTTGCGCCGTCGCTGCGTGCCCTTTCTCGAACAGGTATTCGCCGAGTCTGAAATTCGCCGCCGCGCGGACTTGCGCGTCGTCCGGCGTATGCATCCGCTTGAGCACTTCCGCATCGGCCAGCGCGAAGCGGCTCTTCGAGCCGTGCGCCACCCAATCGCGAAGCGCGTCCTGGTAGGCCTTGCGCTTGGCCTGCAGCTCGCTCATCGCGTCGGCGGGAATCGAGAAGTCGGTGTGATTCATCTTTCGAAACGCGTCGGTGACACCGGCCGGTTCGCTCGGCCGGACGATTTTGCCGCGCTCGTCGATCCACACCGCGGTCGGTACGTTGACCATGTCGTAAAGCTCGGCGACCAGATGCTGCCGATCGATCAGGCACGGGTAGGTGGGCTTGGCCGCCTTGATCCACGGCTCGGTCGCAGCATTGCCGCCGCTGTCGAATGCGATCGCGATCGGCACGAATCCTTTCGCTCCGAGTTCTTCGTAAAGGGCCTGCCAGACTGGCAGGTCAAAGCGGCATCCTCACCACGACGCCCACGAAACGAGAAGAACTTTCTTGCCGCGGAATTCGGACAGCGAATGCATTTTGCCGTCGAGGTCGGGCAGGCTGAAATCCGGCGCGTCGAGCGACGTCAGTATGCGTTTTCGCTCTGCCGCCGCCTCGCCGACGCACCACGCATCGTGCTCCGTGTCGGTCACGACGGGCTGCCCGAGCAGATTCGCCAGCGCCGCGAGATTGTAGCGATCGCCCGCGACGAATTCGCTCTTGCGCGCGGCGGGCACCGGCACGCAGACCTCGCCTTTGCAAAATCCCTGCGGTTTGAACTCCCACCCGCTGACGCGCTTCAAGTCCTCGGCACTGAGCCACAACTCGCCACTCGTCGATTTAGCATCGACGCCCGCCGTGACGCGCTCGCCATATATAATGTCGATAGCCATCGTTTATTGGACCTCGCGTCCAGATTTCACCATAAATCAATCAAATCCACCAAGCGCAAAAGAACCGGGATTCTTCGCTGCGCTCTGAATGACACAAAGGCGGAATGACACGGGAAGAACGACACAGGAAAAGCGACTGGAAAAAGAACTTGGGAGCAAAATGGCGTGCTCGCCATTTTGCGATTAGTCCTTTTCACTGGGTGCAGGGGTCACCCCTGCCCAAGGAGGTGCGGAACCCACGGTGGGTTCCGCGTTAAATCAAGTGATCTCCCCTTCCCCCATCAAATCCACAAAATCGCGCCGCCAGCCGGACGCCCTGTGCTCTCCCTCACCGCGCGCACGTAAAATCTGATCTGCGCGCGATACTCGTCGAGCCGCGGCGCCACTTCTACGTCGGTCTTGAAATCCACCACCATCCAGACCGCGCCGTCGCCGGTATTCTCCGCGAACGCGAGGTCCGCGATTCCTTCGACTGCGGTGCCATCTTCGAGCCGAATCATCAGAGGACATTCGCGCATCACAGTTTCTGCCGCCGCCGCGCGCAGCATCAGCGGAGATTTGAGCGCCGCCGCGACGGCCTTCACCGCGGCCGCGACTTCATCGTCCGGCGCGCCGATCATCTTGGCGCCACTGGCCGCGATCTTGCCGATCGCGCGCGCGTCCGCGTCGAATGCCGTACGCAGCATCGTCAGATGTACGAGCGTGCCGAAGCGCTTGCCATGCGGCCGTCCCGCGTCGCGCCGCGTCTCTTCGATCGCAATTGTTTCCGCCGACGCCGGCCCGTCCGCCGGCGCCGCGCTCGCGAGCTCGGTCGCCGTCGCGACGTTCATCCTCGGCGTCGTTCCCGATGCGAGCATCGCCGCCCGGCTCGTGCTCCACTCCGCGTGCATTTGTTCACCGCGGTCCGACACGATCTTGCTGTCGTCGGCTTGCAGCAGCTTGTCCTGCCGCAGCCCCATCTTCTCCTCGACGTTGAGGATCAGCAGCCGCGGATCCCACCAGACAATCTGATGCTCGCCCTTTTGCGCGCGATGTAATCCCGGCGCCACCGATCTCACTTTGCCGGGCGCCTTCGGGGGCCGCGTCAGCAAGCTGTCGTCGCCGAACTCCGGACATCCAACAGGATGCGCCGACAGCGGCGCGCGCTTTTCCGTTTGCGTCGGATAAACGACGGGATTCAATCTTGCCAGCCAGCCGTCATGCTCTTCGTCGCCAACCGCCGGCACCACGATCAGATCGCGCGCGCGCGTCGCCGCGACGTACAGCAGTCGAATCGCCTCCTCCTCGTCGCGCTGATGCTCCCGCGTCTGATTCTCCTGCAGCTCGCGCGGCGCGCAGCCCGCGAGTTCCATCGCGGCCAGCTTCGACGCCGGCTCGATATAGCGCGACGCGTTCTCGCGCGTTTCGTTGCAGGTGATATCGGCCAGTATGACGACCGGGAACTCGAGGCCCTTCGCGCGATGCACCGTCATGATCCGGATGCCCTCGGTCCCTTCCTCGACGATCGGCGTCTCGCTGGCCTCGTCGCGTTCCGCACGCGCTTCGAGCTCATCGACGAACGCCCGAAACGACGTGGTCCCGCCGCGCGCTTCGTAACGCCGCGCCTGGTCCATGATTCGCATGATATTCGCCAGCGCCTGCTCGCCGGTCGGCCAGATCGCGAATCCCGCATGCGCGCGCGTTGTCGCCAGCAGCATCGCAATCGTTTCGGCAATCGGCCGCCGGTTCCGCCCGCGATGCAGATTCTTGAGCACCTCGAGCGCGCCCTTCACTTCCTTGAGACTGTCGGACAAGTCGTCGGGCAGCTTGCGGAACGGATGCAGGCTGCCAACTGTCGTGCGAAATTCAAGCAGCGCCGCGTCCGACAGCGCGAACACCGGCCCGCGCAGCGCCGCAAACACCGTCAACTCATCGTCGGGCCGCTCGATCGCGCCGAGCAGATTGCGGATCGCGATCACTTCTTCGCGCTCGTTGAACGATCCGCCCTTGACCAGCACATGCGGCAGATGCCGCGCTTCGAGCGCGCGCAAGTAATCCCGCGTAATATCGCGCCCGAACGAATTCATCCGGCGAAACAGGATGCAGATGTGGCGCGGACGAATCGGCACGCGCACCGCGGGCGCCTCGCGCTCGGTCACCGTCCATTTGCTTTGTTCCACCAGCCATCGCGCGTACGCGGCAATCGCCTCGGGAATCGAGTCGTCGATTTTCCAATTGACGACGCGGCCGAAATCGCCGTACGGCTCCGGCACCGGCAGCACCACGATCGACGGCTGCGTCGCGGGCTCGGCGCGATACTGCGTCAACGGCGCATACAACGGCTGGGTGCCCGACTCCTCGCTCATCAGCGGCGCGAACGCGGCGTTGACCATCGTCTGAATAGCGGGCGTCGCGCGAAAGCTGACCGTCAGATATTCGAGTTGCGCGCCACTCTGCAACAGCCGCTTTTTCACGTCCTGGTAGAGCGCAACGTCGGCGCGCCGAAAACGGTAAATCGATTGTTTCGGATCGCCGACAATAAATAATTTTCCCGGAATCGGCGTGACCTTCAGCCAGTCCGTCTCAGCGGGATCGGCGGCCGCAAGCAGCAGCAGGATTTCCGCCTGCAGCGGATCGGTATCCTGGAATTCATCGACAAAAATATGCGTGAAGCGATTCTGCAGCTCGGCGCGCACCGCCGGCTTGTCGCGCACCAGGTTGCGCGCGATCAGCAGCAGATCAAGGAAGTCCAGGCGTCCGGCGCGGCGCTTGAGATCTTCGTAGCGGCCGACGATCGGCCACAATTCGTCGCGCAGAAGAGGCGCGAGATTCGCCCCGGCATCGGCGCGAAACTTTTCCAGCCGCGTGCGTAACTCCGCGCGCCGGCGAAAAACGTCCTCGCGCGAGACCTCGCCAAAATTGCCGCCGTAGCCCTTCCACTCCCAGCGCCGGCCGCTGCAGAGCCCAATCACCACCGACTCAAGCGCGTCGTAATCGCGCCCGCGCACCGTCTCCAGCCGCGTCGCCTCGGCCACCGGCCGCGCGATATCGTTGAGGCCCTTCGCCAGCCAGTCGTCCGCCTCGCCGAGTTCGGCAAGCTTGCCCAGCGCTTCGACCTCCGCGATTGTCGCGTCGATTTCGGCGTCGCGCGCGAACGGCGAATGCCGCCACGGCGAATCGAAGTCGCGCCAGTTCATCAGCTCGAGCGCCGCCTGCCGCGCGATCGCGCGCGGACCCGTGCGTGCCGACAGATCGCGCCGCCGCAGCAGCCGCCGCATCCCTTCGCCGGGATGGTCGAGGATTTTCTCGAACCATCGCTCGAACGCGGCGTCGAACATCTCGCCCGCAACGTCCTCGGGCGCGACCTCGAACATCGGATCGACCTGCGCTTCCACCGGCCGCTCGCGCAGCAGGTCGGCGCAGAACGAATGGATCGTCCCGATGCGCGCTTCTTCCAGTTGCTTGAGCGCCAGATCGAAGCGCGCGCGCCCTTCAGTCAACGGTTCGGTGCTTTGCCGCGCGCGTTCGATTTCCGCGCGCAGCCGCAGCTTCAGCTCGCCCGCCGCCTTCTCGGTGAACGTCACCGCGACGATTCGCGCCAGCTCGCCGCGCCCCGACCCGATCACCGACACGATTCGATTCACCAGCGCCGTAGTCTTGCCGGTGCCCGCCGCTGCCTCGATTACCAGCGTGACGTCGAGGTCGTCGCGAATCCGATCGCGCACCGCCTGGTCGGATATTAGATGTTGGAGTCGCGAGCGTCATGGCATCTCGCGCAGCGTCTTCAGCGATTTGAGGCGCGCCGCGGGTTTGATTTTCGAGCGACGCTCTTCGTACGGCCCGCACACGCGCTTGTAGTCGCACCAGTCGCATTCGCGATCGTCCGGCGCCGCCGGAAAAAATCCCGCCGTCAGCGCTTCCTTGATGATCGCGACGAACTTGCGCGACGCTGCGCGCGCCTCGTCGTTGATCTCGACCACGCGCTCCTCGTAGCCGCCGGCCGCCGTGCAGTAGTAGAGGCGCCCCGCGTAAATTTTCTCCTTGAGGACGCTTTCCGCCGCCAGCGCATACAGCACCGGCTGCAGCGTCTTGCCGCCGCCGATCACAAAGTTCTTCTCCGCGCGCACTTTCCCGGTCTTGTGATCCGTCACCCGAATTCGCCCGGCCGGATCGCGCTCGAGCAAATCGATCGACCCGCGCAAGCTGAGCCCGCCTTCGATTGCGACCGGGTCCGCCGAGCTGTGCGGATCACGATGCGCGCGATCGCTCAGCCCGAAGGCGAGCTCGAACCATTCGGGCCGCCAATGTTCCGGATCGTCGGCCGCGCGCCGCATCCATTCGCGCAAATCGGCGCGGATACTTTCGATCCCGTCGAGCCACACGCGCTCGATCGCCGGCGCCAACTCCTCATGCTGCCGCTCCGCCACTTCCTTGAGCTTCTCGTCGAGCAAGTCAGACGCGTCGTCCAAATCTTCGGGCGTGACCGGCAACACGTCGAGCTCGCGCAGCGCCGACAGGATTTCGTATTGCACCTCGGCGAACAGACCGCCGCGCGTGAGCGGATCGAGCGTCTCGATCGCCTCGGGCTCCTCGCGCGGCTCCAGCCGATGGATCGCTTGCAGAAGAAATCGATACGGGCACGCCGCGAAATTCTGCAGCGCGGTCGGCGAGTAGGAACGCGCGCTCAACTGATGCTTCCCCAACGCCGCCAATGCCGCCGCGTCCGGATCGACCAGCCCGTCGGCCGCCGTCCAGCGCTTGAGCCATCGCCGCGCCCGCGCGCGCAGCGCCCGCCCGAGATGGTCGTTCGCGGTGAGCAGGTAATGCGCCGCGCCGGTCGTCGTCGCCGGATCGGCATCGACCAGCTTGTCGAGCACCGCCAGATCGAACTCGGCGTCGTCGATCGCGTCGGCCGGATTCCGCGGCGCCGGCCACGACAGCCGCGTCGTCGGCTGCGACGAAGCGCGACTCGCCAGCTCGTCGAAGCCGGGCAGGCGCCCCTCGGCGGCGCGCAGAACTTCAAGCGCGTAGAACGACGGCACTCGCGGACGACCCTGGTCGAGATCAACCCGCGGATAGGAAAACATCGCGCGCTCTCGCGCCGCGCCCGCCGCAATTCGAAGCGCAAGCCGCTCCGCGCCGACGCGACGCTCGTTGCGCGCGAGGTACGGACTCAGCCGCGCGCGCGCCGCATCGGAAAGAATCGGATCCTCGGTCAGCTTGCGCGGAAACATCCGCTCGGCCAGCCCGGGCACGATCACGATGTCGAACTCCATCCCGCGCGCGCGATTCGGCGGCGCGACGAACACCGCACCGTAACGGCGCACGCGTCGCGGCGCCTCCAGCCGGCCCAGGCGATCGTTCAGCACCAGCCGCACTTCGTCGAGTCCTACCGGACCGACCGGCGCCATCGGTTCGAGCTCCGCCAGCGCGGCGAGCACCGGCCCGCGATCACGAATCGCCAGCTCAACCAGGTCGCGCAGAAATTTCAGCCAGTCGCCCCAGGTCGCGTCGCGCGGCGCCGCTTCGAGCATCGTCAGGATCGGCATCGCAACTTCGCCGAGATGCGCGAGGTCGAGAATTCGCCGCTCGAGGCTCGCCGCGTGCGCATCGTCGTCAACAATCTCCGCGCGCCGCGCCGCCAGCTCGTTGCCAAGACCCGCCAGCCGCTTGCGCCATCGCTCGGCGCTGCCGATCACCGCCGCATCGACCAGCAGCCGTTCCCATCGCCACGGCGCTCGCGCCATTCCCTCGATCACCGGCACCGGATCGGAAACGTCAGTGCCGCTGGCAGTTTCTTTCGCGGCTTCGCTTTCAACTTCCAGGTCCGATTCGAGCGGCGCCGGCGCGAGTTCCGCGTCGGGGCTGATCGCGGGCTCGTCGTCGCGCGCGCGATCGGGGTCGGGCACTTGCGCGAGCGAAAGATATTCCGCGAAGCGGCGCGCCGAGAGATCTTCCGCGGCGCAACAAAGCAGCGCCAGCATCGCGCGGCCGCCGGGTTCGGGGCGTCGTGTGCCGCGCGCGAAGTACGCCGGGATGTCCGCGCGGGCGAGCGCTTCCTGCAAATATGGCGCGTAGCGAAGCGGGTCGTGCAGCAGCACCGCGATTCGATCGAACGGCACGCCGCGCCGCGCCTCGGCCACGATTCGGCGCGCGATCTCGACGCACTCATGCATCTCGCCCGGCGCCGAAATCACCGTCACCGTTTCATCGACGTCGCGTTCGGGCGGCGCAGTCTCGGCGAATAGATGTGTCTGCAGACGCTCAAGTGACGGCGCGATATTTTCGTCAACGGTCGGCGCTCTGACTGGTGCGCGCACGCCGAGTGCATCTTCGAGGATCGTTTGAGCGGGCGAGTCGGCGGCGGGAATCGTCGCGAGAATCGACGGCGATCGCGAGGCGAGCGCCGCGATAAAATCGCGGTCGAGCGCACTGTCCACGGCCACATCGAGCAGCAGTACCGGCAGGCCGACGAAGCGCGGCGGCGCCTGTGCGAGCGCCGCGCGCGTCGCGACTTTCAGCATCCCGGCGCGATCGATCAGTTTGGCCTCGGCCAGCTCGGCGTCGAACTGCGCGAGCGTCGCGGCAATCGCCTCGCCGGCGCCGCCGATCGCGCGCAGCTCGTCAACGCCGATGTTATTCCATCGAAGTTCGAGCAGTGTCCGCGCAAGCGCGCGCGAGAAGCCCGGAAGACTCAGCACGGGATCGAAATGCGCGAGCGCGCCCGACGGCGCGAGCCGGAAGACCGCGCGCGCGGCCACCGCCTCGGCCGCGAGTCCGTCGGCCGGCGCGACTCCGGCGTCGGCGAGTTCTTCGGCGGCGAGCAATCCCACCAGCCGGTTGAGCGTCATGCGATGGACCCCAAGCATCGCGCCGCGCGACATCGCGAACGCGCGCACCAGGTCGTCGCCGGCCTCTTTGACCGACGCAATCACGAGAACTTCGCTCGCGGATTGCTGCGACTCGAGCCACGCGCGCGCGGCGGCGATACGTTCGGCGGCGCGTTCCGAGATTATGATTTCACGAGAAGCTGGCATCGGCGCGGCGCGACTCAAAGCCGCGCCACATCTCTATCGTCGTCCCCGACGATCGCATCCCGCAAGAGCCCGCGCCGCGTTGTTTCCACAACTGACAACGGTTGTCAGCGCGTTATTTCGAGCCGCCCTTTTCTCTCATCGACACTTCGTCCCATAGCAAGAGCTGGTAGCCGTCGGGATCTCGGAGTTCTGCGCCGTAGCCCCAGAAATATTTGCCGGGTGGATTCGTGAACTGCACGCCTTTCGATTGGAGCTCTTTGTATTTCGAATCGACGTCTTCCACTTGCAAAGTCAGCGAGCATTTCGCGCCGGAGAGCGGCGTAGGTTGCTCATAGAGGAAGATCGTGAAGCCGGCGTCGTCCTGGATTGCGGTGGTTTTGCGATCGGGGACTTCGAATTCGACCTTGAAGCCAAAGTTCCTCACGTACCAATCGCGCGACGCCTGGTAGTTCGTCACCGGCAGGTTCATGTGATCGAATTTGACCATCTATGTCCCTCCGGTCTTGTGTCTACAGCTACTTCTGCCTGGGATGCACCGCGTTGTAGTCGCGGATTGCTTTCAGGATTGCGCCGCCGGCTTTTTCCATCAGCTCTGCTTTGTTGGCGGTCACGCGCGCCGCCGACGCTTCGATCGGCGCGATTAGCCCCTGGCATCGCGGCATCACGTACCGCGCGAGCAGTTCGTAACTGCGCATCATTTGCGGACGCGTGGCCCAGTCGTGCGCGAAACTTAAGATCGTGCCGAAGCCGCCCGACAGTTTCTGCAAACGCGCGATTCGCTCGAGCGCGTCCTCCGGCGTGCCGAAGATCGCGCCGCCGTATTCGCTCATCCGCTTGGCCGCTTCGTAGCCATCGGGGAACGTCGGCCGATTCGGCGAGCCGAGAATCCCGACGATATACTCGTTCTGCCATTTCTGTAATCCAGCCGCGACTTCGCGCATCGCCTGCTCTTTCGACTCCGCCAGATGAAACGGCATCACGATTCGCCAGTTCGCGCGATCGATCGTATTGCCGTGCTCCTTCGCCGAGGTCTCGCCGAAGTTCCATTGCGTCGGCAGCGCCATCAGCCCTTCTTCCGAGTACGAGGCGACCGACAGCACGCCCGCGCCGTATTTGCCCGCGGTCTTCATCCCCGACGGCGAAATCGTGGACGCGACCGCGACCGGAATTTTTTCCTGCAGCGGGCGAATCTGCAGCGCAGCGTTGTTCAGCTCGAACCACGATCCCTTGTAACTGAACGGCTCGTCGGTGGTGAGCAGCCGCAGGATCACGCCGAGGCCTTCATCCATCCGATCGCGCTGCGTCATCGGATCGATTCCGAGCATGACTGCGTCCGACGGCAGCGCGCCGGGCCCGACCCCGAGCATCGCGCGCCCGTGGCTCAGGTGATCGAGCATCACGATGCGCTGCGCGACGTTGAACGGATGATGATACGGAATCGAAACGACGCCGGTGCCGAGCTTGATTCGCTTGGTGCGCTCGGCCGCCGCGACCAGGAACATTTCCGGCGACGCGATCGTCTCCCATCCGGCCGAGTGATGCTCGCCGACCCAGAACTCGTCGTAGTGCAGCTCGTCGAGCCACTCGGCGAGTTCGAGATCGCGCTGAAGCTGGAGCGTCGGATGCTCGCCGATAGGATGATGCGGCGCGAGAAACACGCCAAAACCGAGACGCTGGTTCATAACTACTCCTGTTGCTGTTTCAGAATTTGTGGCGTGCTTCTAATTGCGTCACATCGTCGCCGCGGTCGCCGAAGCCGACGGTGCAATGGTTGGCACCGGGGTCGCCATGCTGCCCGCGCTGGTCGCAGACGCCGTCGCCGACGGAGTCCCTTCCGTCGAGGTCGCCACTCGGAGTCGGCACCGACACTGTCGGAATCGGTCCCGCCGAACTTGGCTCCGCCGCCGGACTCGCGGCTTCCGACGGCGCCGGTTCCGACGCCATCAGCGCCGTGCCCGCGCCGTAATCGTACACCAGCACGCCGCCGAGATGCGCGGAGTAGCCCAGCGTTACGACTGCCAGGATCGCAACGATCAAATAAATCGCGCGCGACCCCGCCATGAAGCCGAAGCTCTGTATCAGGATTCGCCACACCGCGAGAATGCCGAAGGTGATCGCGAGATACTCGCCGAGTTGCCCGTGCCGATGCAGCACCTCTCGCGCCGGCTGCCCCAGCGCGTTCCATATGCGGTCGGCCTCCATATCGCCCGTCGCAAACGAGGCGCCGGCCGCGATCGCGCCGAGGATCATCAGCATCACGGCGGAGTAGCGAAGCCAGATGCGAGTGGGGCCGCGCTCGCGACCAGATCGATCAGGACTGCGACGAACAGCAGGGCGACCGAGAAGTGATCGACGACCGGATGCAGGTCAAGGGGTTGCAGGAATTTAACGACAGCGTCCATCGATACTCCTTGAATTTGACAGGCTTCGAGTACGCGCGGCCGCGAAGAAACTGGATACGCGATACGCGGTCTGAGCACTTTATCGCAAAGCACCCGCCCGCACGCAAATCTGCGCGAGTCCGACGGGCGAACAATTCACGAAGCCGCTGGGTCTTAGGTTCCCGAAGTTTCAAACTCCAGCATTAGCTTTGCGCCGACACGTCCGACGCGCCCGCCGCACCCAACAACGCTTGTAGCCTCGCGATGCGCTTGTTCAGCGGCGGATGAGTTGAGAACAAATTCGCAAAGAAGCCCTCGCTGTCGTCGCGCAGGCCCTCGCGCGGATTCACGATGAACAGATGCCCGGTGCCGGCGGTTCCCGCTTTCAACGGCGACTCGATCTGCGCGATATGCTCCAGCGCGCGCAGCAGCGCTCGCGGGTTGCGCGTGAACTCGACCGACGACGCGTCGGCCAGATATTCGCGCTGCCGCGACACTGCCATCGCGAGCAGTTGTGAGAATATCGGCGCAACCGCCGCCAGCACGATCACCGCGACCGTGATCAGCGCCGCCGCCTGGTTGTCGCGACCGTTACTGCTACGCCCACGCGCGCCGAAGCCGCCGAAGAACATCCAGCGGTACATGAAATCCGACAGCATCGCGATTCCGCCGACCATCACCGCGATCATCATCATCGTGCGGATATCGTAATCGGCGACGTGCGACATCTCGTGTCCGATCACGCCCTGCAGTTCTTCGCGATCCATCTGATCGACCAGCCCCTGCGTGACGCAAATCACCGAATGCGCCGGGTCGCGTCCCGTCGCGAACGCATTCGGCGACGGATCATCCATGATGTAGGGCTTGGGCACCGGCATTCGCGCCGCGGTCGCCATTTCGTTGATCACGTCGAGCACCATCTGATGCTTGGGGGTGTCGGCCGTGAGCGGTCGCCCATGCACCGACAGCAGCACCAGCGACGCGCCGCTATAGTAAGACACCATCGATTGCACGCCGGCGAAAACCAGCGCCGCAATAGTCAGTATCGGGAAGCCGACCAGGTGTCCGTTGACGATCGCAACGTCGTTCGCGGCAATATCAAGTCCTAGTCCCAGCGCACCCAATAGCAACATGAACGCGATCACCAGCAGCACGGTCTCGCGGCGATTGGTCGCTTCGAGACTTCTGAAATTGCTGGTTGCCATCGAGCATGCCCGCCTGCGGCGTACTTCAGGCGCGCGGCGTGGTCATCGAGAGATCGACCTTGGGCACCGCCTGCTCTTCGGGCGCGCCCTTGAAATACTCGGCGTCCTTGAAACCGAAATTGCTCGCGATCAGATTGGCCGGGAAGCTCTGGATGCGCGTGTTCAGGGCGAGCACGACATCATTATAAGCCTGTCGCGCGTAGGCGATTTGATTTTCCGTGGTCGTCAGCTCTTCTTGCAGCTTGAGCACGTTCTCGTCGGCCTTCAACTGCGGATAGTTCTCCATCACCGCCAGCAACTTGCCCATCCCGGTCGTGATCTGAGTCTCCGCCGCCATTCGCGAGGCCTGGTCCGGCGCGTTCACCGCCTTGGCGCGCGCCTCGACCACCTGCGTCAGCGTGTCGCGCTCGAACTGCATGTAGCCTTTGACGGCTTCGACCAGGTTGGGGATCAGGTCATGCCGGCGCTTCAACTGTACGTCGATTTGCCGCCACGAATTATCTACTTGATTGCGCAGACTGACTAATCGATTGTAGGCAAGTATTACCCACGCCACGATAGCCACTATGATAATCAGAAATACCATTTGCACTCCCCCGCGGATCCCTTACTGTTTACGCACGCCATCGTGCCGCCGTCCCTGAGAGCAAAGTAGCGCGCCGCGCGCAACTTTGCGTTTTTCACTTTCTCACTGGGTGCAGGGGTCATCCCCCCGCGACGGTGTCGATGCCGCCCGCCGCGCAGGCGATTATTTTCCCATAAAGATCCGCTCGTACTTGCGTTACTTTCATCGCTACTTTCCGCACTCACGACGCCGGCAGTGTTGGACTGCCGGCGCCTGAGCCAAACTCCGCCTGGCCACCGCGCGAAGCTTCCAGCGCGCCGGCTAGTTGTCGAACTCGACCTTGATCTTGAACGGCTTGCTCTCGGGCCGCTTCGGCACCGTCACGTTCAGCACCCCGTCTTTGTAAGCCGCCTTGATATTCTCGTGGCTCGCGTCCTCAGGCATCGTGAACGCGCGGCGCATCGTGCCGTACGCCCGCTCCGACAGATGCACTTCCGCATCCTTCGACCACTCGGGCTGTTTGCGCTCGGCCTCGACTACCAGGTTTCCGTCCTCGACGCGCACATCGACCGACGCGCTGTTGATCCCGGCCATCTCGAAGTAGAAATGGTACCCGTCGGCATCTTCGACCACGTCCGCGGCCGGCGCCGATTTGCGCGCGGGCTCGAGCTCGTTCCACAGCACGTTCCAATGGCGCAGCAATGAGTCATTTGGCGTGTAACCGTTCATCCGCACTTCCATCTTGAAGAAAGACCTCCTGCCGTATTTTTTCTGCGGCGCGATTTTTTATTTCGGGGCCGCTCGGCGCGAGGAAGGCTCTATCTGTCCTTCGCTCGAATCGCCTCGCGTCCCACAACATCAAAGTAAGTACGAACTCGAACGCGTCAAGCGCCGCCTCGCACGAAACACCGGAAATTTCACGCAAACGTCTTTGTTTCTGGTTCCCCTTGCCGCGCGGGAACGGGTTAGTTGTCATGCGCTATGTGCACCGTGATGGATGAAAGCCGAACATCACATCTTTTGCGCTCGTCATCGTGCCCCCGCCCCTGAGAGCAAAGTAGCGCGCCGCGCGCAACTTTGCGCTTCGCACTGGGTGCAGGGGTCACCCCCGCGCCGCCCGCCGCGCAGGCGATTACTTCTGTCGCGTTATTGCGGTCCACTCTCGACTCAGATCTAACTGCTATTTCGGTGGTTCAGCAGTCTTCGAGACGTTCGCAATTTCCTGCGCAAAGCGCGCCGCCATCTTGCTATCGCCGTTGCGTTCGGCGATTTTCATACCCTCATCCAGCTCTTTGAGCGCCCGCGGAATTTCGCCCTTGCCCAGATACACTCCAACCTTGCGAAAGATGCGCGCGTAGAGCTCTCCCTTCTCGGCGGCGTTCATGACTGCGACTTCACACAACGAAAACGAAACTCGCGATTCGATCCTCGACGGTTCTATCACCCTGATCCAGCCAAAGCACGGCTACCGCTTTTCGATCGAGGCAATCCTGCTCGGCCGCTTCGCGCAGGCAGGCACGCGCGATCGAGTACTCGACCTGGGCGCCGGATGCGGTGTCGTATCGATCATGATTGCCACGCTATGCCGCCCGCGCGAAGTTGTCGCCGTCGAGATCCAACCGCCGCTCGCCGGGATGATCGCGCGCAACGCCGTAATCAACGAGCTCAAGTCGGTAACCGCGATCAACGCCGACCTGCGACAGAAAAAAATCGCCGGTGTCGCTCCCGCGAGCTTCGACCTGGTCGTCGCCAATCCTCCGTATCGCGCCGCCGCCTCCGGCCGCGAGAATCCCGACCACGGCCGCCGCGTCGCGCGCGGCGAGAGCACCGCGACCCTGACCGACTTCGTCGCCGCCGCGCGCCGCTACGCGCGCACGCGCGGTCGCGTCGCCTTCGTCTTCACCGCGCGCAGAAGCGCCGAGCTGATCGCCGCGATGCGCTCACACCACCTCGAGCCCAAGCGCATCCGCTTCGTCCATCCGCGACTCACCGCGCCTGCATCGGTGATGTTGATCGAAGCCCGCGCATCCGGCGGAATCGAAGTAGCAATCGAGCCGCCGCTGATACTATACGACCGCCCCGGAATATATACTTCCGAAGCTAACTCATTACTAACTTCGCACCCCGACTGACTATTAGTCCCCTCTTTTTTTGGTTCCCCTTCCCGCTCGGGAAGGGATTAGGGGTTAGGTTCTTCGCTACGCATCACTCAGACTTGAAGAATTCGATCGCCTGCTCGGCAACATATTCAGGCTTCTCCATCGGCAGAAAATGCCCCGTATCCGCCACATCGATCACGCGCCCATTCTTGAGCCGCTCAGCGACCTTGCCTGACAATGACGCGCCGAGCGAGTCGCTGCGCGCGCCGAACATCACCAGCAATGGCGCCGTGCAGCGGAGAATTCGCCCGAGCCCGTCGAAATCGCGCGCCGTCTCGTAGAACTTCGCCTCGATCTCGGGCGCGCACTTCAGTTCCCGCTTGCCGTCGCTCGTCGCACGCGTCCCGAACTCGCAGTAGTCGCGCAGAATGTCCTTGCGCCAGGTGTTGTACGGCGGCTTGTTCTCGAAGTTCGAGTACATCGCCTCAACGCTGTCGAAAATCCGCCTGCGCTTCAGCGTCCGCTCGATAAACGGATTACGCCAGCCAAGTTCCGGCGCCTCCGGCGACTCGAATATCACCGGCTCGGCCAGCACCGCGCGTGCGATCAGGTCCGGCCGCTCGGAGGCGAGCGAACCGATCGCCGTCGCACCCGCGGAATGACCAACCGCTTTCACGCCGGACCAGCCCATCGCGGTGATGAACCCTGCGAGATCGCGCATCGTCGCGTCCCAACTGTACTCGCCGCCGGGCGCCGCCGAACTGTCGCCATGCCCGCGCTGATCGTAACTGTAAACGTGACCGATCGCGCGCAGCCGCTCCGCAAGCGGCCGGTAGATGCGCGCGAGAAATCCGGTCGCGTGCAAAATCACGATCGGCGCGCCGTCTCCGCCCCAATCGAGCGTATGCAACCGGATGCCGTTGACGCTTACGAAGCTGCTGCGCGGTTCGACTGCTCCCATGGTTTCTCCGACGAATTCACCGGTCGGCCTTGTTCTCGGTCGCCGCGGTTTCCTCATCGATCGCCTTCGCTTCCGGCGACCGGATGTCTTCGAGCGTTATCGTTTTGAGCAGGCCGATGCGCACCGCACCCATCTTTGCCAGCACGCGATCGACGCGCGGGTCGCCATCGCTTGCGCCGTGATCGAAGTCCACCGACTTGATCGCATCGGCCAGCACGATAGTCGAGGACTGGCGCGCCAGGAACAGGCCCTGGTTCAATGGGCCGGTGTTGGCGTCGGCTTCGATCACAAAGCCGCCCGCCTTGAGGCCGTCGAGAATCGGCTTGAGGATGGCTTCCGGCACGAACAGCTCGTGCGAGAGGGTCCACGCCGTGATGTCGTCGCCGCCGCGGTAGGCGCGGTCCGCCAGGCGAATCAGGATATGCATCGTCGCCGCGTACAAAAAATCCGGCGACATCGGACCGAGCATCGGCGGGATGTCGCCGCGCTGCACCGACGCGGTCAGCTCGGCGCCGAACAGGATGACCGACCACGCGATGTAGATCCAGACCAGGAAAATCGGCAGCGTCGCCATCGCGCCGTAGATCGCGCGATAGTTGGCGACTCCGACCTGGAACCGCACATATCCCCACTGCGCGAGCTGAAAGAGCACCGCCGTCACAAACGAACCAATCAGCGCGGGACCGTACCTGACCTTGGTGTAGGGAAAGAAGACGAACAGAAAAAAGAATCCGGCCCACACGAACAGGTACGGCAGCAGCTGCGTGACGAATGGAAATTCGGAAATCCGCACCGAGAAAATCGCGGTCACGCCGAGCGCCGCAACGATCAGCAACGGCACCGTGAACAGCACGCTCAGGTAATCGGAGAACTTGCGAAAGTAACTGCGGCTCTGCGGCACGTTGAAAATAGTGTTGAGCGCCTGCTCGACCGTGCCCATCGTGGAAATCACCGTGATGAGCAAGAACGCGCCGCCCGCCGAGCCCAGCGCCGCCGCGTTGACGTTCTCGACGTAGCCCATCAACTGCGACGACGACGAGCCAAGTCCGAGGTATCGCTCGACCAGCGGTCGCAACTGTTCGGCGCCGCCGAATCCCTTAACCGCGGAAAACGCCAGCGCGAGAATCGGCACGATCGACAGCGCGACGGTGAAGGTCAGCGCCGACGCGCGCAGCAGATCATTGTTGTTGATAAAGGCTTCGACCGCATGGTTCAGGATGCGCCAGACGCGCAGCGCGGTGGTGTGCTTCGACACCCTGGTTTCGAGGTCGAGCGTCTTGCTCTCGAGCCAGCTGGGAGCGTGTCGCGCCACGTCAGTTACAGGATTGCGCCGCCGGGATTTTGCCCTTCACAAATCGATTGTCAGGGCGCGACTTGCGCGATGTCAAGTCCGCGCCCGCGACGTCGCGTTGCGCGCCCATCGGCTTTGCGATTAGCTCATCGTTCATGGCTCGGCTGGTATCGCACGGAAAATATCTCCTCGACGGCGCGCAAAAATTTTACCTTCGCGGCGTTTCCTATGGTCCATTCGCGCCGAACTCGCGCGGCGAACGCTATCCCGAGCCCGATCGCGCCGCCGCCGACTTCGCCTTGATGAAGAAGCTCGGCGCCAACGTCATCCGGCTATACGTGCCGCCGCCGCCGTGGATGGTCGAGGAGGCGCAGAAGGCCGGCCTGCGCATGATGCTCGGTATCCCGTGGCCGTTCCACATGGCGTTTCTCGATTCGGCCGACATGATGCGCGAAATCCGCGACGCGATCCGCAAGACGGTGCTCGAGACGCGCCAATTCGGCGAGACCATCGCCGCCTACAGCATCGGCAACGAGATTCGCTCTGACATCGTGCGATGGCACGGGCCGCGCGCCGTCAGCAATTTTCTCGCCGAGCTGCGCGATCTCGGCAAACAGATCGATCCCGGCGCACTTTTCACCTATTCGAACTATCCGTCGGCCGAATATCTCGATTTGAGTTTTCTCGATTTCATTTCGTTCAACGTCTATCTGCATCGCGAGGAAGATTTCCGCCGCTACCTGACGCACCTGATGGGACAAACCGGCGAGCTGCCGCTGGTCCTCAGCGAAACCGGGATGGATACGATTCGCGAGGGCGATCAGCATCAGGCCGAACTCCTTGCATGGCAGTGCCGCGCGGCCTTCGAGCTCGGACTGTCAGGCTTCATCGTGTTCGCGTTCACCGACGAATGGCATACCGGCGGCGCCGAGATTACCGACTGGGCATTCGGACTGACGCGGCGCGATCGATCGCCCAAACTGGCTTTCGATGCGATCGGCAAAGTCTTCGGCGAAAATCTACCGCCTCCTCTCACAACCGCTCCCAAAGCGAGCGTGGTGGTCGCCGCCTACAACGCGGCCGCGACGCTCGGCGAATGTCTCGCATCGATTCGCGAGCTGAACTATCCGGACTACGAAACGATCGTCGTCGATGACGGATCGACCGATTCGACTTCCGAAATCGCCAACCAGGCGGGCGTCCGCACGATTCGCGTCGAGCACAACGGTCTAGCCGCGGCGCGCAACACCGGCGTCGAAGCCGCGTCAGGCGAAGTCATCGCGTTCATCGACGCCGACGCGCGCGCCGATCGCGACTGGCTCTATCATCTGATCGAAACCATCACGCGCCGCGATGCGGCCGCGGCGTCCGGCCCGAATTTCGCGCCCGATCCGCATTCAGCCCGCGCCGCGGCGATGGCGGCCGCGCCGGGACTGCCGCGCGAGGTGCGTGCCGGCGACGATCGCCTCGCGCAACTGTGCGGATGCAACATGGCAATCACCAAGGCCGCGTTGCTGAAGGTCGGCGGTTTCGATCCGATGTTTACTAACGCGGGCGACGACGTGGATCTTTCCTGGCGTCTCGAGGCGTCAACTGAAACGCTCGCGTATGCTCCTGGAGCCGTCGTGATTCACGAGCGCCGCGCGACGCTCGCAGCCTACCTTCGCCAGCAACGCGGCTACGGTACCGGTGAAGGCCTGCTCTATCGCAAATATCCGCTGCGCACCGCGGACGGGAACGGAATGTATGCCGGACCCTCATGGATTGGCTCGCTCTTCGGTGGCGCGCGCGTTTATTACGGCGAATTCGGCCGCGGCCTCTTCCAGACCGTATATTCCGCCGGCAATTCGTACGCAGAGTTGCCACTGACTATTCAATGGATAGGGCTGTCGCTTATTTTTCTGATCCTCGGCGCCGCCAACCGCTTGCTTGGCGTGCTCGGCGCCGGCGGTGTCGCACTCTCAATGTTGGCCGCGGCGGGCTCCGCCGCATCCGCGCCAATTCCGCGCGAACACTCAGGGCCATTGGCGCGTATCTATCTTTGGATCGTAAATCTGATCGGCCCTGCGCTCCGCGGCCTCGCGCGCGAACGCGTCAAATGGCGATTTGAGCCCGCCGAGGCCGGCGCGGATCCCAATGGTCCCGTCGAACTACACGACCAGATCGAATTTCGCACGTCCGCAGGCGCCGCGTTGATCGATTCCGCGACGCTCCTGGTCGCCATCCGCGACGCGCTGGTTCGCCGCGGCCTGGCAGTCGCGGAGACCGACGGCTTCCAGTCCTACGATCTTCAGGTAGTCGTTCCGCCCATGATTCGAGTGCCCATAAACGCGCTGCGCACCGACGCCGGCATCGCGCTGCTGTGGCGTACTCGAGCCGCCCCGCAACATGCGCTAGTCGCTGCGGCGGTGATGTTCGTTTTATTGGCGGCGGGCTTCTCGCTGGGCGCGGGAATCGTCGGCATAGTGTTCGCCGCTCTGGCCGTGGGGCTATTGGCGATCACCCGTGCGCGACGCATTCCCGCGATCATCAACGCCTGCGCGACTGAAGTAGCCGGCGCGCTGGGAATCTCAGTCGGAAAGCGTCAGGAAGACGAAACCTGATGACGACCTTGCAACTATACGGCCACGCAATTCGCCGGATGCGTCCGCATCTCGGCCGTCTCGCGATTGCGATCGCCGGCGTGTTGCTTGCGTCCGCGACCGAAGTGCTCAAGCCGTGGCCGCTCAAAATCGTGATCGACAACGTGCTGCGCGGCGTGCCGCTGGTCAGCTCGTGGATACCCGTGATGCCGCGCGCCGAGCTGCTCATCGCCGCATGCATCAGCCTCGTCATCCTGTACGCGCTGCTCGGCCTGCTCAACGTCATGACCAACTACGTGACGATTTCGATCGGCCAGCGGATGGTCAACGAGTTGCGCGCGCGGCTGTTCGATCATCTGCAGCGGCTGTCGCTGTCATTTCATCGCCGCCGCGAAGTCGGCGACCTGATGGTGCGCATCACCTACGACACCTACTCGATTCAAACGATCGCGATGAACGGATTCTTCCCGCTGTTGTCGTCGCTGATTCTGCTCGGCGGGATGTTCGTCGTGATGATCAAAATGGATGCGACGCTGACGCTGGTCGCGCTCGCGATTATTCCGCTGTTGATTCTGTTGATCATGTCGATCAGCGGGCGTATCGACGCGATCGCCGGCGGCGCGCGCATCAAGGAGAGCCGCCTCTACACCGTCGCGCAGAGCGCGCTCGCCGCGATTCACGTGGTGCAGGCCTTCACCCGCGAGGGCGAGTCGTATCGCGAGTTTGTCGAATCGAGCAGCGCCAGCCTCGACGCGACGCTGCGCCTGTACACGCTGCAAACGCTGTACGCCGGCGCGGTCGGAGTGTTGATAGCGTGCGGCACCGCGCTCGTGATTTACCTCGGCGCGCAGCACGTTCTCGACGGCCGCCTCACCATCGGCGACCTGATCGTCTTCACCACCTACCTCGCGTCGCTCTACGCGCCGGTGAATCAGATCTCGCAGACCTACGGACAGATCGAGGGCGCGAAGGCGGGGCTCCGGCGATGCCTCGAGTTGCTCGCGATCGATCCTGAAATCAAGGATCGGCCGAACGCGACGACGCTGGGCCGCGCGCGCGGGGAAATCGAATTCGACAACGTCGTCTTCGGCTACGAACCGGGCGCGGTTGTGCTCAAGGGCATCAGCTTCAAGGCGTCGCCCGGCGAAACGATCGCGATCGTCGGTCCGAGCGGCTCCGGCAAAACCACGATGGCCAGTTTGCTCGCGCGCTTTTACGAGCCGCAGGAGGGCGCGATCAAGATTGACGGCAACGACACGCGCCAACTGACGCTCGATTCGCTCCGCGGCAACATCGCGATGGTGCTGCAACCGCCGCTGGTGCTTGGCGACACCATGCGCGTCAACGTCGCGTTCGGGAAGCCGGCGGTTGACGACGCGAAAGTTCTCCGCGCGATCGAGATGGCGCGCCTCGGTCCCGTGCTCGCCAAGCTGCCCGCCGGTCTCGACGAAGTGATGGGGCAAGGCGGCCACAGTCTTTCAGAGGGCGAGGCGCAGCGCGTGACGATCGCGCGCGCGCTGCTCAAGGACGCGCCGATTCTTATCATGGACGAGCCGACCAGCGCGCTCGACGCCGAGACGGAATCGATGGTGCTGGCGGCGGTGCGCGAGGCGATGCGCGGGCGGACGACGCTGGTCATCGCGCATCGGCTCTCGACGATTCAGAACGCGGATCGCATCCTGGTGCTGCGCGACGGCATGATCGTCGAGCACGGAACCTTCGACGAGTTGCTGGCTCGCGGCGGCTTCTTCAGCTACCTCTACAATATCCAGGCGTGGACCCGCGAAGCGGCGGGCTAGAGATTTGAGATGATTACAATCGGCCTCACCGGTGGAATCGGTTCGGGCAAAAGCACGGTCGCGCAGATCCTCGGCGAGCTCGGCGCCCCGACGCTCGACGCTGACAAAGTCGCGCACACCACGTATGCGCCCGACGGTCCCGCCTACGACGCGGTCATCGCGGCCTTCGGCACGGATATCGTCGCTCCCGATCGCACGATCGATCGCAAGAGACTCGGCGCCATCGTTTTTGGAAAGCCCGAACAATTGAACAAGCTGACGTCGATCGTATGGCCCGCGACGCGCGACAGCATCCGCCGCAACGTCGCAGAATTGCGCGCGCGCGGCGCCAGGCTGCCGATCGTGGTCGAGGCCGCGATCTTGATCGAGGCAAACTGGCAGCCGCTGTTCGACGAAATCTGGCTGGTGCGCGCGCCGCGCGAGCAAGTCGTCGCCCGCATCGAGATCCAGCGCGGACTCAAGCCCGAGGAGACCGAGGCCCGCATCCGCGCACAGTTGTCCGACGAAGATCGCGCAAAGCACGCGACGCTGACGATCGGGAACAACGGCACCCGCGAAGAACTCCGCGAGCTGCTGAAAGAAGTGTGGGCCGAAGCGCTCAAGCGCAACGGCTAGCTCTGTCCTAACCTCTCCTTGTCCGAGGAGAGGTCGGCGTAAGCCGCGCAGCGGTGTCGCCGGGTGAGGTGCAACGCCAGGCATGGCACCGCGCCGACTCGCCTAAGCACAATCTCGAGACGCGACGGCCGCCGGAAGGCAGCACCACCTTCTGACTTGCTGGAAAAAAGAACGAGCGTGATCGCGACGGCCAGCGTTGCACCTCACCCGTCGTTCACCTGCGGCTCGCGCCGACCTCCCCTCGGACAAGGGGAGGTTAGGAATTTGGATCGTTCATTGTCAGTGATATCTGCTAGGCGCGGATCGCCGCGAGCACCGCGAAGGTGACGACTTCCACCAGCGCGCATCCGCCCGCCAGCATATAGCCCGACGCTCCACCCATCCGCCGGCTCAGCACCAGCCGCATCGCGAGGATCGTCAGCGCGAGCACGATAATCACCGCCAGCCCGACGTTTTGATACAGCCCCATCGTGAGTCCCAGCGCGACCACGCTCGAGACGGCGAACTCGCGAAACGAAATGCCGCCTTCGTACGGAATGCCGAGGCCCCAATGCTCGAGCGGCTTCAGGCCGTAGCCGATCGGAATGATCGCCCAGCGCGACAGCATCATCGCCATCACCAACGCACCCGCGCGTCCCGCGTCGCCGGAGATTCGCGACAGGCACCAAACCTCGAATGCGAACGCGGCGATCGCCGCCACTGCGCCCGCCGGTCCGATTCGCGTCAGTCCAGTCGAAGCCGGCCGCGTTCCTCGGCGGAGCACCTCGACCGTGTCCGCGATTCCCCGATTTGCCAGGCCGAGCGACAGCGCCGCTCCTATAATCAGCACGATTACCGATCGCCCGACCGTTCCCGTGGCGATGGCGGCCGCTCGATCTGCAATGGCGAGAATCACGCCGAGGGCGAATCCGACAATCGGAAAATAGACCATCGCGCGCGCGCGCTGCGATTGGGTGCCTTGCGATCGTTCGTCGAGGATCGGCCACAGCGTCAACGCCGCCAGCGCGAGCATCGCTTCGAACAGCAGATCTCGCACGCTTGGCAGACTCGTTTCGCTCGCCGATTCCATTGTGAGAGTTGATTACAACAGATCGCGGCGGCGCTACGATAGGCACGGTGCAGCAATGAAGATCCTGGTGATGGGCGCGGGTGCAGTGGGAGCGTACTTCGGCGCGCGGCTGCGCGCGTCGGGCGAGGACGTCGTGCTGTGCGCGCGCGGCGAGAGTCTGCGCGCGATTCGCGAGCATGGCCTCGACATCACGAGCATCCGCGGCGACTTGCGCATCGAGGTAACTGCGACCGAGACGCCGCGCGACTTCGCGCCGTACGATCTGATCCTGTTCTGCGTAAAGGCCTATGACACGGACGCCGCCGCGAACGCTATCTCCAGATGCCTCAAGCCGGGCGGCGCGATTCTGACTTTGCAGAACGGCGTCGAGAACGAGGCGAAGCTCGCCGCGATCTTCGGACGCGATGCAGTGATGGGCGGCAACGCGCGCGTCGGAGTCGAGATGGTCGCGCCCGGCAAAATTGTTCACCTGAGCACCGGCCATATCGATTTCGGCGAACTCGACGGCCGCGAGACTGATCGCGCGAGAAGCATCGCCGGCGTATTTCAACGCGCCGGGATTCTCGGCCAGGTTTCGACCGACATCATGAGCGCGCGATGGGACAAGCTGGTCTGGAATGGCGCCTTCAACACGGTGACGACGCTGACTCAGAGGCGCGTCGGCGATCTCCTCGACGATCCCGAGAGCATGAAACTCCTGCGCGCGCTGATGCGGGAAATCGTGACCGTCGCGCGCGCTGAAGGTGCGAAGATTCCGGATGATCGCATCGACGCGTACATCGCGCATTCACAGAAAAACCTGCGCGCGCTGAAGACTTCGACTCAGCAGGATCTCGAACACGGCAAGCCGCTGGAATACGAGGCGCTGAGCGGCGCCGTAGTGCGCGCGGCGCGCCGCCACGACATCAGCGTCCCCAGTGTCGAAACGATTTATGCGCTGATGCGACTGCTGGACGGCGCGCCCAGGCGTTCTTCCTAACACTGGGTGCAGGGGTCACCCCGGCTAGCGTTTCTCGAACTGCTTTTTCCCGAACAGTATCTCCCAGGTCTTTGGATCCTGCGGCGGTTGATTTGCCGCCGCGGCCGCGCGCATCTTCTCGACGATCTCGCCCATCACGGCGAAGCCGCGCTGAGTTGCTGGACGCGCGCGCAATTCGTCGTACCACTTCTTCAGATTCGGGAAATCTTCGAGCGCCTGCCCCTGCATCGAGTGCGGCACCAGCCACGGGTAGGTCGCGATATCGGCGATCGAGTAATCGCCCGCCAGATATTTCGCTTCGCCGAGGCGCTTGTCGATCACGCCGTAGATGCGCTTGGCCTCGTTGGTGTAGCGATCGATCGCGTACTCGATTTTCTCGGGCGCGTAGCGGCGGAAATGATGCGCCTGGCCGAGCATCGGGCCGACGCTCGCCATCTGGAACATCAGCCACTGGATCACGTCGTACTTCCCGCGCGTGTCCGACGGCATCAGCTTGCCGGTCTTCTCTGCGAGGTACATCAGAATTGCGCCCGACTCGAACATCGAGATCGGCTTACCGCCGGGACCATCGGGATCGGTAATCGCGGGCATCCGATTGTTCGGGCTGATTTTCAGGAACTCGGGCTTGAACTGATCGCCGGCGCCGATATTGACCGGGATCACGTTGTACTTGAGGCCGACCTCCTCGAGCATCCAGGTAATCTTGTAGCCGTTGGGCGTGGGCCAGAAATGCAAGTCGATCATCCGCGACTCCTTGTTCGATTGGGCGAAACGAAGCTTCGTTTCATATTGCAACTTGGATCAGTCCGCCGCCCGACGCAACCTGAAAACGCAGCAAGGCCTCGCAAGCGTGGCTCGGCATTCGCCTCAAAACACAGCGATGGTTAAACTTGGAGAAATACCCGTTCAAGTTACGGCTGAGGTTTGGGGAGGAACATTCTCATGGGAACGATCAACTACCGCGCTGCCGACGTTAATGGCCTGAAGGTTTCGTATCGCGAAGCCGGTCGAACCGACGCTCCGACATTGCTGTTGCTGCACGGCTTTCCGAGCGCCGGCCACATGTTCCGCGATTTGATCCCACTTCTCGCCGACAGGTTTCATCTGGTGGCGCCTGACCTGCCGGGCTTTGGTCAGTCGGACCTGCCGACACGCCACACGTTCGATAACCTTGCCGAGACGATCGATCATTTCACCGAGAGCATCGGGCTGAAGCGCTTCGCGATCTACATCTTCGATTACGGCGCTCCGGTGGGCTTGAGGATTGCTCTAAAACATCCGGAAAGAATATCGGCCATCGTCTCCCAGAACGGCAACGCCTACGAAGAAGGATTGAGCGACGGCTGGAATCCGATCCGCGCATATTGGGAAAACCCATCGCAGGCGAACCGCGACGCACTCCGCGGTTTCCTCAAGCCCGAGACCACCATCTCGCAATACACACACGGCGTCGCAGACGCGACCATGGTTTCGCCCGACGGCTACTCGCTCGACAATTTCTACCTGGCGCGGCCCGGTGCGGATGAGGTGCAGCTCGACCTGTTCGGCGACTACAAGAGCAACGTCGCGCTCTACCCGGCCTTCCAGAAGTATTTCCGGGATCACAAGCCGCGATTGCTGGCGGTGTGGGGAAAGAACGATCCATTCTTTCTGCCCCGCGGCGCGGAGGCTTTCAAGCGGGATATTCCCGGCGCACTCGTGCGCTTCTTCGATACCGGACACTTCGCGCTCGAGACGCACGCGGCGGAGATCGCGGCAGCGATCCGCGACTTTCTAGCAACCTGAAAGCGTTGCTAGCGCGGCATCAGATCCAATTCCGCTTCGGCTGACGACTGTGCGCGCGCATAGCTCGGGTCGAGGGCGTGATACTCGCCATGGCTCCAGGGACCAATCATATCGTCGTAGTGGCGCGACGCCGGATGGTCCGATTCGCCGCTGTGATTCATTCCGAGCGCGCCTTCGGGGTCGGCGAGATCGGTGATGAAGCGATACGACGAAATCTGCGTGACCTTGAACTGATTCGATTCGTCGCCCAAATCGAACCACGAGTTGTTCACGGTATGCCGTCCGCCCGCGGTCGGGTACGGCCCGCGATTGAAGTACCATCCGAGCACGCCGCCGCGCGCGCCCAGCGGATGATCGAATTCGATCGTCTCCATCGCGCCCCATCGCCACTGGTCGCGATCGACCCCGAGTTTCTGCGTGAGCATCGCGACCGCGTCCTTAATACTCGCGCGCAGCGTCGTACTTTCGGCGTCGGCGCCTCCGGGCCACAGCGCGCTCGCGGGACGCACGATCATATCTTCGGTCGCCGGGTAGGTTCCGCTGTCCTCGAGCAGCATGAAGGATTTGTAGTCGTCGCCCAGCAGCGGCTTGAACACGCGCCGCGCGAGCGTGACTTCGGCCGCCGCGACAATCGCCGCCGGCCTGCTGTTCGCCGTCATCGCGCCGTTCCATCCGCGGATTTCGCCGAGCGCCCAGCGCACGTCTTCGTCGCCGCCGTCGCCCGCCTGCACCAGGGCGTCACGCAGCTTGAGCGCGAACAGCGACACCCGATCGAGTTGAATCGTTTTGAAATCATCGATCGTCATTTTGTCGTGCGCGCGCAGCAGTTCCGCGATTCGGTCGTAGCGCCACGGCGCCACCCAGCTTCCATTCCACGACACGTCGGCCAGCCGATTGTTGGCAGTGACGAGAAAATGCGTCGATGGATTCTCGCTGTGCGGCAGGCTGTCGAACGGGATCATGCCGTTCCATTCAAATTTCCCGGTGAAGCCCGGCGTCGGATACTTGCCGTCGAAGCCGATGCGATTTGGAATCGCGCCAACGATTTTCCATCCGATATTTCCCGAGTCGTCACCCCACACGAGGTTGAGCGGCGTGGTCGTGAACGTGCGATACGCCTCGACCAGCTCTTTTCCCGAGCGCGCGGTGGCCGATGCCAATCCCGACGCAGACGACGGCCCGGGCGTCAGCCCCGCAAAGCGCATCGACAGCGCGTAGTTCCCGCGCACCTTGACGCCGCTCAGCGGATTGTCGTCGCGCGCGAGCACGTCGCTGACGATCGGGCCATGCCGCGTCGTGAGAATCGTGCGCGTAACGTCGGCGCCGTCGCGAACGTGAATAGTCACATCGCGCCGCTCGAGCGGCAGCCACTTTCCCGCGAACTCGTAGCTTTTGCCGTCGGCCGACAGATGCTCGAGGCTGAGATCCATCACGTCCGCGCACACACTCGTCACGCCCCACGCAACGTGGCCATTGGTGCCGATTGCAACCGCCGGCGAACCCGCGGCGAGCGCGCCCGTCGTGAAGCCGTCAGGCGTGACCAGCACCGCCTCGTACCAAATCGACGGCACTGATTGCGGCAGATGGGGGTCGCTCGCGAGCATCGGCTTGCCCGAAATCGTCCTGGTGCCATCGACGACCCAGTTGTTGCTCGCCGGCATGCCGATGTGGCCGAGTCGCGCGAAGCCGGGCGCGAGATGGAACGCCAGCTTCGCGCCGCCGAACGCAGCCGTCGTTTCAGGTGGCGGCGGCTCGAGCGGCAGCGTCGGATAGACCGGCATCAGCGCCGCGATTTCGCTCGGCGCCATCCTTGGTGCGAGGTTCATGTACAGCGACTCTTCGGTCGCGTTGTAACCGAGCAGCACGGCGATCGTGAGCGCGCTGGCTTCGAGATCCTCGGCTGTGAAATGCGCCGGCTTGATACCGACCAGCCGAAACGCCGGCTCGAGATTGTTCTGATGGGCGTCGATGTATGCGTTGATTCCGCCGACGAACGCATCGACTTGCGCGCGCATCTCGGGCGAATACATCGCGACGCTGTCGTGTGCGAATTTTTCGGGATCGAACAACCGATAGACGTAATCGCTTTCGACCAGGTCGGCGCCGAACACTTCCGCGAGGCGCCCCTCCGCCAGCCGCCGGCGCATCTCGAGCTGGAACAATCGATCCTGCGCCTGCGTGTAGCCGAGAGCGCGCGCGAGGTCGAGCCGGTTCTGCGCGTAGATATGCGGGATGCCGGCAGCGTCGCGGATCACCTTGACTGGCGCGCTCAGCCCGTCGAGTTTGACGACGCCCGACTCCGGCGCGAGTCCGCTAAAGGTCGTGCGATACAACAGCCCCGTCATCACCGTCACAAAGATAAACGCGACGACGAGTCCGGCCACTGCGCGTCGTCGAGCACGCGGCGAAGGATAAAAACGCCGCCGGGAAACTTCGCTGGGATGAGCCGTCATTGGTGTCTCAGACTGGAATTGCGAATGTTCAATTGGCCGAGAAACGGCAATATACACCACCTGTAGTGGTTCCCGGGCGGGTACACCACCAGGCGTAGCTTCGTTCCGTCAAATCCTGTTTTTTCAGGGCTGAACGCATGCTCCCTATATTTGAGGACTTGCGGGGGAAAACGTAGCGAGGTTGGGAGGAGGTGTTGACTGTTTGTGCATACTTGATTTTTAGCACGTCAGGCGCGCGAGCGTCAGGCTGAAAAGTTCACCCGCTGAAGGTGATTGGCGCGGGCATCGCAGCGCAGCTTACGTCCTTCTTCGGATGAGTAGAGAAGCCAATTGAAGGCTCTTGTCGAATCCTTATAACGTGCGGGCGTGAAGCTCGTTCACCGCCGCGGTAGTGATGCTTGCATGGCTCAGCACCCTCTAGCAGACGGCGGCGGTGGCAGATGCTGGAGTTCCACTCGTCGCCATATCCTCCTCCGGTTGGGATTACCGATCTCTTCATCGAGGCATTGGTAAACGGCCGCCTACTTTGATTCCGTTTCGGAGAACTTCGCCGAACCATCGGCAATCTCGCCTGGCGATTGTCGGCATTCCACTCACATGGGATTTCTCTGGGCGTTTGAAATTTTCTTTGGATCCCTTGCCGCCAAGCTCATGGGAAGAATGCAAAAGTTCTAGTGACCATCGGGACTTCATGCTCGTCCAATGAAACGACCTCTAGTGTGATGTCCCGCAAATATCTTTAAGAACAGAGCCCTAACCCCTGGCCCCTTCCCCAGGATGGGGAAGGGGATTTGAGTAACGATTCCGCCACGTCCTATCCCCCTCACCCCCTTTCCAGGGTGGAAAGGGGGAACAGAACCGGAGCTGAGGCTTGAAAGCGCGGTGGGAGGCTGTTCGGGAACGAACCAGACCATTTTTAAGATATTTATGGGACGCGACACTAGAACGACACAAGGACTGGGTGCAGGGGTCACCCCTGCTAATTTGGCACTGAGTCCGCGTCGCCTTTGCGCACGCCCATCAGGTAGGCCTGGATGAATTCGTCGATCGCGCCGTCGAGGACCGCGCTGGTGTTGCCGACCTCGACGCCGGTGCGATGGTCCTTGACCATCTGGTAGGGCTGCAGCACGTACGAACGAATCTGGCTGCCCCACGCGATTTCTTTTTTGTCCTTGCTGAATTTCTCGAGCTCTTCTTTTTTCTTGCGCTGCTCGAGTTCGAACAATCGCGCGCGCAATATCTTCATCGCCATCGCGCGGTTCTTATGCTGCGAGCGCTCGTTCTGGCAGGTCACGACAATATTGGTCGGGATATGCGTGAAGCGCACGGCCGAGTCGGTCTTGTTGACGTGTTGGCCGCCGGCGCCCGACGCGCGGAATGTGTCGATTCGCAGATCCGCCGGATTAATTATTATCTCGATCGTGTCGTCAACTTCAGGGAAGACAAAGACCGACGCGAACGACGTATGCCGCCGCGCATTCGAGTCGTAGGGCGAGATTCGCACCAGCCGATGTATCCCGGCCTCGGCGCGCAAATAGCCGTACGCGAAATCGCCCTCGACGGTGACAGTCGCGCTCTTGATTCCCGCGCCGTCGCCCGGTTGCAAGTCGGCAATCTCGGTTTTGAAGCCGCGCCGCTCGGCCCATCGCAGATAGAGCCGCAGCAGCATCTCGGCCCAGTCCTGCGCCTCCTGGCCACCGGCGCCCGGATGGATCGAAAGGATCGCGCCGAGGCGATCGTACTCGCCGCTGAGCATGAGCCGCAGTTCCTGGCGCTCGAGCTCGGCGCGCGACGTATCGAGCGCGGCGCCAGTCTCTTGCGCCGCTTCAGATTCCTCGCCGCCTTCTTCTTCGGCCATCTGCAGGAACACGCGCGCCTCGTCGAGCTTGTCGCGCAGCATTTTGTAGCCCGCGAGCTGGGCGCGAATCTGCTCCTGCTCTTTCAGAGCGGCCTGCGCGGTTTCCTGCCGGTCCCAGAAGTCGGGTTTGGCGGATTGGTCGACGAGTTGGTTCTGGCGGGCGGTCAGTGCGGGGACGTCAAAGACGCCTCCCGAGCTTTTCGGCGCGATCGTCGAACTCGGAAAGCTGCTGTCTCATATCGCTAAGCATCGGAAGTCACACCTCTCGCGCCGGCATCGCCCGGCGACGCGATTATTATGTCATGAAGCCGCGCCCGGATTAATGGGGGCGCCCGTTGGCTGGGACTCGGCGCGATTTGGCCGGTTTGACTTCGAGCGTTGCGGGGCGCGGCCATTGCCAGGCTATGAGCAGTCCGATCAGAGTCAGCGCGAAGCAGATTTCTGCGAACAGGTCGCCGACGATCGTGTACAGCGTTCGCACCGGGCGCCACGAGACGTCCACGATCTCGGTGCCGCGCTTGAACAACGGCGTGCGATTGGTGATTCGTCCCGACGGCTCGATCAGCGCGCTGATGCCGGTGTTGGCGACGCGCACCATCGGGACTTTGGTTTCGACCGAGCGCAGCGCGGCCATCGCGAGCACCTGGTATGGCGCCGAGCTCTCCCCGTACCACGCGTCGTTGGTGATATTCACGAGCACGTTCGCACCCTCATCTACTTCGCGCCGCGTAAGATCTGGAAAAATACTCTCGTAGCAAATTAAAATTCCGAGCTTCGCGCCTTTGAAGTCGAACAGCGTCTGCCGCGTGCCGGGAACCAAATCGCCGAAGCCGTTGACGATCTTGTTGACGAAGAAGCCGAGAATCGCGCGCGCGGGCACGTACTCGCCGAACGGCACCAGCTCGATCTTGTCGTAGTAGGCATCGACTTCGCCCTGGCCGTTGGCCGAGACGAGGTACGCGCGATTGTAAAATCCGAGCCGGCCGTTCGCGCGCGCGAGCGCCGGTGCGCCGAACAATATCGGCGTGTGCTGGTTCTTCGCGAGCGTCAGCAGCGCGGTGCGATACTCGGCGTCGCCGGTGAGCGCGGCGGGATATTGATCGTCGGGCTGAAACAGGAACGCCGCCGCCGCCTCGGGCCAGACGACGAGGTCAACGCCGCGCTTGGCCGCCTCGGCGGTTTCGTCCTGGTAAACGCCGTAACTCTGCGGCAGGAACTTCGGATCCCACTTGAGCGATTGCGGGATATTTCCCTGCACCATCGCGACTTTGAAACTGCCGCTCGGCGGCGCGTGCTCGATGTTGTCGATGCGCCAGGCGCCAAACGCCACGAACGCGAGCATCATCGCCGTCAGCGCGCTCAGGCTGATGGTCTGCAGGCGATAAGCGCCGCGGCGGAAAATCACTACGTACACCACCGCGTTGAAGAACACGATCAGCGCCGAAACGCCGTACACGCCGGTGAATTCGGCGAACTGGATCAATTCGAGATTGTGGTAGGCCGCGTAGCCGAGCAGGTTCCACGGGAACGCGGCTGGAACGTAGGTGCGAAACCATTCGAGCGCGGTCCACGCAATCGGCATCGTGATCACGGCCGGGATTCGCGTGCGCCGCGCGACGAATTCACCGGCCCAAATCGCAGCCGCGGTGTTGATCGCGACGATCGCGGCGAGCGCGAACATCGGAAAGATCGCGAACTCCATGCGCACGTCGGCGAAGTCGTGCAACGGAACCGGTATCCAGTAGAGCGAGACTACGTTGGCGGCGAATCCCTGCAGATACGCCCACCAGAATACGCGGCGCAGGCTCTCGCCTTCGATCACGTAGAACAGCGGCACCAACGCGACCCACGCCAGCAGTCCGTAATCGAACTTCGGAAAGGCCAGCCCCAGCGCGAGGCCGCTGGCTACGGCGAGCGCCGCGCGGATTGCGTTGTTCGACGACATCGTCAGGCAGGCGTCGCGAACATTTCGGCAATCGGAATCACGCCGGCGCATGGCGGGCGGCCGTCGAAGCGATCGAAAATCTCGTCCACGTCCTTCCAGGTCTCGACCAGCGCCGCCGCCATCGGCGAAGGGAACGCGAGGTCGCCGGCGGCGCGCCATTCGCGCTCGAAGCTCCAATCAACCGGCGGAGTCTTGTCTATCTCAAGCGACACCACGCGCCAACTCTCCTCCGGCGCGAGAATCTTTTCGGCCTCGTGCCACGGCATATAGATGACCGGTCGCGCACCCATCGTAAAAGCATAGCGTTTGTCGATGGCGATCCCGAATGGTTCGTAGCGGCGGCGATTGCGCCGGTCGAGGATCGTGCGCAGCTCGGGAATCGGCACGTCGAACATGCAAACCGCCGGCCGCGCGCCGCGAACCATCCGGCTGCCGCCGCGGATGACGCCATCCTTGAGAATCGCGACGAGGTTGTCCAGCGCCGTGGCAGACGCCGAGGCGCGCGTGAAATGCGTCAGCATCGCGACGGCGGGAATCTTTGCGGGCGCGCGTTTCATTTGTTTACTGCGGCGACACGCGCCTTTCATGCAGCTTCGCCGCCAGCGCGCGCTCGCGTGCGAACATCCGGCGCGCGTCGGCCGGCGAGCGTTCGTGGTCGTAGCCGAGTAGATGCAGAAATCCGTGAATCAGCAGACGGCGCAGCCGCGACGACGGCGTTACGCGATACTCGCGCGCCTGCCGCAGCGCGGTGTCGATCGAGATCACCACGTCGCCAACCGGAAGTCCCGGGCTGTTCTTGACGCTGCGCGGATTCGGTGGCGCACTGCCGGCTTGTTCGATTTGCGAGAAGGAAAGAACGTCGGTCGGCGTGTCGATTCCACGAAAATCGCGATTCAGCCGGCGAATCGCGCGATCAGACGTGAGCGTGAGCGACAATTCGCACTCGGCAAGCCCGGCCGCGCGCATCAGCCGGTCAGCGTCGGCGCAAAGGCGGCGCGCGTAGCCGCGTCCGCGCGCCGTCGCGCACCGGAACTCGACCGTCACGCGCTCAATCCCGATGGTTACCGTCAGTGGACGTTGGCGTCGAGGGCGCCGGTCCCTCGACGAACGACTCGTACGCCTTGATGATCGACTGCACCAATCGATGCCGAACGACGTCGCGATCGTTGAACCGCACGAATGAAATTCCCGGAGTGTTGCCGAGCACGATGCTCGCTTCCTTCAGCCCGGACAGCTTGCCGCTCGGCAAATCGATCTGCGTGACGTCGCCGGTGATGACGGCTTTCGAGTTGTAGCCGAGCCGCGTCAGGAACATCTTCATCTGCTCGGAGGTCGTGTTCTGCGCCTCGTCGAGAATGATGAAAGAGTCGTTGAGCGTGCGCCCGCGCATGAACGCCAGCGGCGCGACTTCGATCGTCCCGCGCTCGAGCATCCGGCGCGCGCGATCGAAATCGACCATGTCATGCAGCGCGTCGTAGAGCGGGCGCAGGTACGGATTCACCTTCTCGGCGAGGTCGCCGGGCAGAAAGCCGAGCTTCTCGCCGGCTTCGACCGCGGGCCGGCACAGGACCATCCGCGTCACCTGATTTTTCATGAGGGCGGCCAGCGCCATCGCCATCGCAAGGTAGGTCTTGCCGGTGCCGGCGGGGCCGATGCCGAACACGATATCGTGGTTGCGAATCGAGTCGATATAAACTTTCTGATTGATGCTCTTGGGCGAGATGACGCGCTTGTTGGCGGAGACGTAAATCGTGTCGAGGAAAATATCCTTGAGCTCGGCGTTGCGATCGCCGCGGATAATTCGAATCGCGTACTCGACGTCGCTCGGATAGATCGGGTAGCCGTGCTTGAGCAGGTCGTAAACTTCGCCCAGGACCTTGCCCGCGAGCGCCTGCTCGGCGTGCGCGCCGGAAATCCTGAGCGAGGTGCCGGTGACGCCGATGCGAACGCCGAGCGCGGCTTCGATGGTGCGCACATGCGCGTCATGCTGACCGAGCAAATCGGCAAACAAACGGGGATCGTCGAAATGAAGTTCGAGCGAGTCTTCAGTCGCTAACTGGGAAATTGCCGGGGCCTCTTGAGGTACTGATTTCGTGTCTGTCGCCCGCCGGCCAGCAGTCAGTAAAGCATTCGAGCACCGGCGGAGTTAATCGTAATCATTTCGCCGAGCGTATGAAAGTGGTGGTGGATCAGCGAAGGAGCGCTACGCGATTTCGGAGACCGGAACCGGCATCGCTTGCGCGAAGCTGTCCGAGATCCTTCCAGCCGCTCGCGATGCTCGCTCCGTCAGGATGACAAGAGCTGCGCTCGCGTTGCTCGCTCCGTCAGGATGACAGAAATGCTCGCGATGCTCGCTCCGTCAGGATGACGAAGCGACCAGCGTCGCGACCTGTGCTAGCGCTTCGTCGAGCTTCGAGGGGTCGCGGCCGCCGGCTTGGGCGAGGTCGGGGCGGCCGCCGCCGGTGCCGCCGACGATTGGCGCGATATTCTTGATGATGTCGCCGGCTTTGATCTTCGATGTTAGATCCGGAGTTACCGCGACCAGCAGGGCGACTTTGCCTTCGCCTAAATCGGAGCCGAGTGCGACTACTGCGGAGCCGTGCTTCTGGCGCATCCGATCGGCCATCTCGCGCATCGTGCGCGGATCGACGCCGTCGAGCTTGCGCGTGACGACTTTGACGCCACCGACATCTTGAACATTTTCCTCCGCTGACGCACCGCCGGCGCCGGTGGCGAGCTTCTGTTCCATCGCGCGCAGCTTTTTCTCGAGTTCTTTTTCGCGCGCGAGCAGTTTTTCGAGACGATCGACTGCGGCGCCGTCGCGGGCGCCGAGCTGGGCGCCGATCTCTTCGAGAATTTTCTCGCGCTTGCGGATCGTTTCGAGCGCGCCTTGTCCGGTCACCGCTTCGATTCGGCGCACGCCCGCCGCGACTCCCGATTCGGCTTCGAGCTTGAACATGCCGACGTCGCCGGTGCGCGAGATGTGCGTGCCGCCGCATAGCTCGACCGAGAAATCGCCCATCCGGACGACGCGGACGCGGTCGCCGTACTTGTCGCCGAAGAATGCGAGCGCGCCGGCCTTGATTGCGTCGTCGTAGGCCATCTCCTCGACCGTCACTGCGGCGTTCTCGCGGATGCGCGCGTTGATTTCTTCCTCGATGGTCGCGAGCGCGTCGTCTTTGACCGGACCTTGATGCGCGAAGTCGAAGCGCAGCTTGTCGGGATCGACCAGCGAGCCGGCCTGATGCACGGAGTTGCCGAGCACGTCGCGCAACGCGTAATGCAGGATGTGGGTCGCGGAGTGATTGAGGCGCGCGGCGTCGCGGCGGAGACGATCGACTTTGAGCTTGACGCGCGCGCCACGGGCGAAGTCGGCGGCGTCGCCGCGCAGGATGCGCCCGATGTGAACGATCGAGCCTTCGGCTTTGCGCGTGTCGGTCACTTCGAGAAGCGCGCCTGACGCGGTCTCGATAACGCCGCGGTCGCCGACCTGGCCGCCGCCTTCGGGATAGAAGACTGTCTCGGCGACGACTACGGCGACGCGATCGCCGTCCTTGCCGCCGGCGGCGAGCACTTCGGACTCGCCGTCGTAGTCGTGGTAGCCGACGAAGCGCGACGCGGTGCCGGCGCCGAGACTGAGCTCCGGCGCAACGGCGTCATCCTTGCGCGCGGCGCGTCCGCGCTCCTTCTGCTCGTCCATCAGGCGGTTGAAGCCGGCGACATCGACGTCGATTGAATGATTACGCAGCACGTCCTCGGTCAGATCGAGCGGGAACCCGTAGGTGTCGTAAAGCTTGAACGCGACCTCACCGGGCAGCGTATGGCCACCGCTTTTCTTGATCCGCGCGAGTTCGGTGTCGATTAGTTCGAGTCCGCGATCCAGCGTCTCGCCGAAGCGCGATTCTTCCTGCGTAATTACTTCAGCGGTCTTGGCGGCCGCCTTTTTGATCTCCGGATACGCGTCGCCCATCGCCTCGACCACGCCAGCATGCGCGGCCGCGAGGAACGGGCGATGGATTCCGAGATAGCGGCCGTGGCGAGCGGCGCGGCGGATGATCCGGCGCAGGACATACTCGCGATCGGTGTTGCCGGGCGTGATGCCGTCGGCAATCAAGAACGTCATCGTGCGCGCGTGATCGGCGATCGCGCGATAAGAGATGTCGCGTTCAGGGTCTTTGCCGTAGGGGCTGCCGTTGCCGACTTCCTTGGCGACGATCTCGACTTTTTTGATGATCGTCTGGAACAGATCGATCTCGTAGTTGCCAAGGATCTTGCCGGACTCGATCGATTGCATTGCGGCCGTCACGCGCTCGAGGCCGGTGCCGGTATCGACGTGCTTTTTCGCCAGCGGATTCAGCTTGCCCGAGGCGTCGCGGTTGTACTGGATGAAGACGAGATTGCCCATCTCGATGAAGCGCTCGCATCCATCGACGTTGACGAAGCATTTCTCGCCCGCGTGATTTTTTTCAGGACTGCACGCGGCCTCGCCGCGGTCGATGCTGATTTCCGAGCACGGGCCGCACGGCCCCGTCTCGCCCATCTCCCAGAAATTGTCCTTGTCGCCGAAGCGCAGAATCCGTTCTGGCGGAAGGACTCCGAGCTTCAGCCAGATGTCCTCAGCCTCCTTGTCATCCTTGTGCACGGTGGCGTAGAGCAGCTTGGGATCGATTTCCCAGACCTTGGTGATCAGCTCCCAATGCCAGCGGATGGCTTCTTCCTTGTAGTAGTCGCCGAACGACCAGTTGCCGAGCATCTCGAAAAAAGTGTGATGGTAAGTGTCGCGGCCGACCGCTTCGAGATCGTTATGCTTGCCGGAAATGCGCAGGCACTTTTGCACGTCGGCGACGCGGACGTGCGACGGCGTGCGCAGGCCGAGGAAATAGTCTTTGAATTGCACCATCCCGGCGTTGACGAAGAGCAGGGTCGGGTCGCCCTTGGGAATCAGCGAGGCCGACGGCACGATGGTGTGACCGCGCTCGGCAAAGAAATCGAGAAACGATTGGCGAATTTTTGCGGTTGTCCAGCGCATGTGGGTTTGATTGTAGCTGGGGAAGGGTAAATCACTCAATTGAATGCGCGCTCTGGTTCCCTCCTCCTACGTTGGAGGAGGGTTAGGGTGGAGGACAGTTTTTGCCGCGCGATTGTCTGTTGCGCGGCATTCCTGATTGCAAGAATTTCAGAATCAAAGGTCCTCCACCCACCGCTCGCAGACGAGCGTCGGCCTCCCCCAACGCAGGGGGAGGCAAGGAGGAAACTGCGCTATCCGGTTGGCCCGACGCTGACCGTCGGCCACACTGTATGCATGGATATCAGTATCGACGCGCCTACCCGCACCCGCGAGCCGTTTTCGTTCACCAACTTTTTTCTGATGCATAAGGGCGATCTGACGCTCGCGTTTTCGTTCTTCATCTACCTCGTCAGCCTTGCGGCGCTGATGTTTACGCATTTCAAAACGTCGTCGGAGATTGCGGTCTCGATGGCGGAGGCGGCGCTAATCGGCGGGCTCTGCGATTATATCGCGCTCAAGATGATCTTCGAGCGGCGATGGTACCTGCCCAACTCGGGCGTGCTGCCGCGCAATCGCGCCAAGCTGATCGATGGAATCGCCGCGACGATCGAGAACGAGTGGCTGACGCCGCAGATGATCGGACGCAAGCTCAGCGACATGGATCTCGTCGGCCGCCTCGGCACCTATCTGCAGGAGCTGGATCTGAACGACGTGCTCGGGCAGGCGGGGCTCGAGCGGATTATTAGCCAGGCGATCGACTATCTCGATTCACCGGAGAAACGCGAGCGACTCGAGCGGGTGCTCAAGCGGATGCTGCCCAAAACGGTCACGCGAATTTACGCCGTGATGAGCCGGTTCGGGGCGGAGTCGATCGGCGCGCGGATCGCGGCGAACCTGCGCAAACGGCTGCCCGAGCTGCAGAACGATCCCGAGCTGCGCGATACGATCGAGAGCGCGATTCACGAGTTCGGGATTCAGCTGCACGATCCTGAAAGCTACGCCAATCAATTTGCGCAACGGCTGATCGACAACCTGGTGCGCCGGACCGTCGAGTCGAGCCGCGGGCAGATCACGTTGATGGTGCGCGAGAACCTGGCGCGGCTGTCGGACGATCAGATCAGGATTCAGATTGAATCGAAGACGCGTACGCATCTGGACTGGATTCGCGTCAACGGCGGGCTGTTCGGCGCGTTTTTCGGGCTGATATTCGCGCTATCGCGGATACTGTCGCATAATGGGCCGGCGATCCTCGCGCATTTTCATATTGGGATGTAGGAACGATTGTAATGAAACCCGCGGTGGGTTTCATGCTTCCTTCGGCAGGGGTGACCCCTGCACCCGGTGAAAAGAAATCGCAAAATGGCGAGGACGTCATTTTGCTCCCAAGTTCTTTTCGGGTGCGGTTCAGAGCGACGCGAAGAACCCCCAGGCGTTAGCCTTTTTTCTTGGGGACCTGGGCGGGGGGCGCTTCGGGCTCCTCGACGGCGGCTTCCGGCGGCAGCGCGACCGCTTTGGCCGCCAGCTTTTCGCGCACCTTGAGCTCGATCTCGTCGGCCAGCTTGGGATTCGCCTTGAGCAAATCGCGCGCGTTCTCGCGGCCCTGGCCGATGCGCTCGCCGTTGTACGAATACCACGCGCCGAGCTTCTCGATGATGTTCTGCTCGCTGGCGATATCCACCAGCTCGCCTTCCTTCGAGATGCCGGTGCCGTACAGAATGTCGAATTCGGCCTCGCGGAAGGGCGGCGCGACTTTGTTCTTTACCACTTTGACTTTGGTGCGCGAGCCGATCACTTCGGTTGCGTTCTTGATCGTGCCGATGCGGCGAATGTCGAGTCTCACTGACGAGTAAAACTTGAGCGCGTTGCCGCCGGTGGTGGTCTCCGGATTGCCGAACATCACGCCAATCTTCATCCGGATCTGGTTGATGAAGATCACGATGGTGCGCGAGCGCGAGATGATCGAGGTCAGCTTGCGCAGCGCCTGCGACATCAGGCGCGCCTGCAAGCCCATCTGCGGCTCGCCCATCTCGCCTTCGATTTCCGCGCGCGGCACCAGCGCCGCCACCGAGTCGATCACCAGCACGTCGATCGCACCCGACTGCACGAGCGTCTCGGTGATTTCGAGCGCCTGCTCGCCGTTGTCGGGCTGCGAGATGAGCAAATCCTCGACCTTGACCCCGAGCTTGCGCGCGTAGGCGGCGTCGAGCGCGTGCTCCGCATCGATAAAGGCGCACGTCCCGCCTGTCTTTTGCGCCTCGGCGATACATTCGAGCGCGAGGGTGGTCTTGCCCGACGATTCGGGCCCGTAAATTTCGACCACGCGCCCGCGCGGCAATCCGCCGACGCCGAGCGCGATGTCGAGCCCGAGCGAGCCGGTCGGCACGACGGCGATATCGGCGGAGATCGCCTGCTCGCCGAGCTTCATTATAGAGCCCTTGCCGAACTGTTTCTCGATTTGACTGAGGGCCAGGTCGAGCGCCTTACTTTTGATTTCAATCGCCATCGCTTGTTGCCTACGCGGGATTTATTTATTGCGCTGCGAATCTTGCCACAAACGCACGCCGATAGCTCTAGTCACGCCGCCGCCGGTGTCCACAGGGCTGTTGACAACGCGACGGCGATGTTACGAAAAGAACAAATGTTGACTATCTGTTAACGCCGAAACGCGCGCGGCTATCGCGATTGGAACAGGAAGGTCGCGAGGGCTTCGTAGCGGGCGGTGTCGGGGCCGAGATGGCTGCGATAGAGCGTCATCGATTCGATTCGCGAGACGCCGAACTCGCGGTTCTGCGCGGCGCTTAACGCCTCGCGGGTCTTGCTCTCGATGGCTTCGTCGCGGACGCGGCCGATCGTCAGATGCCCGCTCCATCGGCGCTTTTCGCGTTCGAAGTCATGCTCGGCCGCGACCGTCTCGAGTCGCGCTGCGAGCGCCGCCGATTCCGCGCTGTGCAATCCAACCCAAATCGCGCGCGGATGCTCGAGGTTGGGGAACGCGCCGATGCCCGCCGCGGCGACCTCGAATGGCGCCGTCCTGGTCGCGAGCTGATGAAGCCCCGCGGTGAGCCGCTGCAGACGATGCGAATCCACAGCCGCGCCGAGGAACTTGAGCGTGATATGCAGGTTGGCGCGCGGCACCCAGCGGACGCCGTCGTGCGGACGCCTCAGATCGTCGATGGTCTGTGCGACCGAATCCTCGACCTGCTCGTTCATCCGGATTGCGACGAACGCGCGCACTCCTTTGGCCTCGCGATTCCCAAGGTCGTCGCGCAAATCGGTTCGTGCCTGACCTTCAGCCCAATGCGTCATTTGATCCCGTTTGAAATCAGGTTGAGCGGCCCGCTCCCTGGTCCAGCGCGCCGCCGACTCCAACCGCCAGCTCGTGCTCGACCAGTGGCAGGCGGTCGTTGCCGAAGAACATCGAGCCCTCGACGAACATCGTGGGCGAGCCGAAACCGCCGCGCGCGATCAGCTCCTCGACGTTGGCGCGGAGCCGGGCCTTGTACTCGGCGGACGCGATCTTGGTGAAAAATTCCTTTTCGTCGAGGCCGACCTCCTTCACGATTTCGCGCATCACGTCGTCCTGGCTGATGTCCTTGTCGTCGGTCCAGTAGCTCTCGAACACGCGCCGCGAGTAGCGCGAAATTACGCGATGCTCGTCGGCGACCAGCGCCCCGCGCATCGCCTTGACCGAGTTGACCGGGAACACGGTAGGGTTGCCGATTTTGATGCCGTAAAATTTCGCCCAGTCGCGCAGGTCCTTGACGTAGTACTTGGCCTTGACCGGGACCGGCCTGGCGCGGCTCTCGTACACCGACGGATTGACCGTGTTGAAGAGGCCGCCGACGAGGATCGGCCGCCAGATCAGTTCCGCATCGTGGCGCAGCGCGACGTCCTCGATCCTGGTGAAGGCGAGGTAGGTCCACGGACTCGAGCAGTCGTAGAAAAATTCGAGCTTCTTCGGCATCGTCGTTTCCCCTTTTTGTATATTAGCTCAGTCCATCGGCGGAGCCATCAGTTCTGCGCGCTGTCGGCGGCGCCCTTGCCGTCGATGCTGATCAGGTCGGCGCGCACGTAGCCGATGTACGCCTGCGCCTGGATTCGCAGCGGCAGATGGCGCCGGTCGGCCGAGATCCACAACACGGTATTGCGCGCCTCGCTGCGCAGCTCGCCGTCGCTGACGTACCAGACGTCGGGCACGATTTTCCACGCGTCGAAGTCGCCGAGGCCGAGGTGAATCGTCTCGCGCTTATCGACCACGAAGGCGAAGACGTAACGCTGGCTGCCGCTGAAGACGTCGAAGGCGTAGGTCTTGCCGGGCGCGAAGTCCTGCGTCAGCGCCATCATCGCGGCAGAAATCGGCCCCCACGGGTCCGAAGCGATGTACTCCTTGCTCTGCGTGCCCTTGTGATTTTTCTTGGTCATCGTGACCATCTGCGCCGGCCGATCGATCGTCACGTCGTAGTAGTTGAGCCGCGATTTTTCGTCCTGGACCAGGTACACGCCGCTTGAGTGGAGAGTGTCGGCGGCCATGCTCTCCTTCATGTAGTCGCGCATCTTGTAGAACAGATCGGCAAACGGGTTGGTCTCGATCCAGATTTCGCCGAGCCATCGTCTGCTGATCCTGTTTTTCCTGCTTATGGAACTCAAGGCGGGCCTGCGCGGCGGGAATCCCGACCCATGACGCCTGGTAGATCAACTGCTCGCCGTCGTGAAATGGGTATGGGTCCCGGTTTGTACGCCGGGACTTTGGCCTTGATGTCGGGCGGCAGCGCCATCGGAGTCGGCGCCGGTGTCGGCAGATGGCGATGCTTGTGCTTGTGAGCGGGCGCAGGCTCCGCCGGCGGACTCGAATCCGACGCGCCCGCAGCGAGCATCGGCGACCTTAGCGCGCTGATAATGAGCATGGACGCGGCGATTACAACGCTCGCGAGCGCATTGCGGTGCACATACACCCGCCTGGTCCGTGCGCTGCGATTCCTTGCAATGACCGTCATGATCGCCAATAATTCTGGCCGATTGCGGAGGTGCGGGAAATGACTGTCACGCGAAATTTATTGGGCGCCTTTGCACTGGGCGCGGCGCTTGCAATTCCTCATCTGGCCTTCGCGCAGTATGGCGGCCAGGGATTGGGCAGCGCGCTCAGTTCCAACCCGATGTCGCATCAGGGGAATGTGAAGCCCGGCGTTGACGATATGCAGGGCAACGCGTCCGAGGAAACCCCGTTCAAGGTTATCAAGGACGTGAAGCTCGGCCTCAAGGACGCCGATCCCGCCACGCGGATCTCCGAACTCGAACGACTCCGCTATCTGCAGGATCCCGAAGTCAATCAGATCCTGACCGGCTCGATGTCCGACCCCGACGTGCGCGTCAAGGTTAAGGCGATCGATATACTCGGCGCGCGTGAAGCCAACGACGCGGTGACGCCGATGTCCACGATGCTGTTCCTGCGTTCGACCGAGCCGATCGTCAAACTGCACCTGGTGGCGGCGCTCGGCAGGATTGGCGACGCGCAAGGGGCGCTGCCGGTGATGCAGTACCTGGGCGAAGATCAGGATGAGCGCGGTCGCGGCACGGCGGTGTTCGCACTTGGTGAAATCGGGAGCGACAAGGCGGTGCCGCTGCTCAACGCGGTCGTCGCGCAGGATCAAAGCCCGATGGTGCGGCGGCTGGCAAAGGAAGCGCTGGAAAAAGTCAGCGGCGAGATGCCGACCGAGCGCGCCAAAACGGTGGCCTCGAATACCAGCAAAGACAACGAGCCGACCGATCAGAAACTCGCCAAGCTGCGCGAGATGGACAAGAAGATGTCCGACCTGGAGCGCTGATTCTGAGCTCTCTCCGATGATTGTGCCCCTTCCCGCGCGGGAAGGGGTTAGGGGTTAGGTTCCCCGCCCGATCCACTCGCCTGCCATTACGCCGTCGCCGCACCACTTGCCGCTCGCGACTACCGCGGTGCCGTTGACCATCACGTGCTCGATTCCGACGGGCGCGGTCGTTGGCGTTCTTGAATCGGCGGCGCATCCGATGGTTTCGGGATTGAAGATCACCAGGTCGGCCGCGTAGCCCGGACGCATAAGGCCGCGCGCGCCGAGGCGCATCCGCTTCGCCGCCATGCCGGTCGCCTTGTGCACCGCGTCTTCGAGCGTCAACAGCTTCATCTCGCGCACGTAATGCCCGAGGATTCGCGGGTAGGTGCCGAAGCTCGCAGGATTGTGATGCCCGTGCGACGTGAGAATCGTGTCCATCTCGAACAGGTTCAGCGGATGGCGCATCGCTTCCTGCAGCGCATGCTCGTCGCCGAAGTCGTCGCCGCTGTACAAGTGATTCAGCACGCGCGCGCGCGTTCCACTCTCGCGCGTGACGGTCAGGTACGCGTCGATCGGATCGAGTTTCAGCTCATCGGCGATCTGTCCGAAGAACTTTCCTTCGAGATGACTGAGATCGGGCTTGACTGCCCACATCAGTTGGACCGAATCGGCGATAAACGACTTGAGCGGCTCGAATCCGTCGTGCAATTTCTTCCAGCCGTCGGACGAATCGAGCAAGGCTTCGAGTCCGGTCTGCGCCCACGCCGGAAAAATCACGCGAATCGTGGTGTTGCCGCAGGTGTAGGGGAAGGTGTCGAAGGCGATATCGACGCCGTCGTTCTGGTGACGCTCGACTTCGGCGATCGTGTCGTCAACCGTCTTCCACGTGCGCCGTCCGACAAAAATCAGATGCGAGACTTGCAGCGGGACGCCCGCCTCGCGCGCGACGTTGGCCATCTCGCGCACGGCCAGGATGTTGTGCGGAACCCGGCTGTCGAAGAACAGCGAGCGCTCCGAGTATGCGCGCAGATGCGACGTCAGCACGCCGCCAGCCGCCGCGGCGACGCGCGCGAGCGCGGCCAACTCGGCCGGCTTCGCGATCATCCCGGGAAAATAGCCAAGCCCGCACGACAGCCCGACCGCGCCGTCAGCCATCGCGCGCTCGACCATCGCACTCATCGCGCGTAACTGCTCCGCCGACGGCTCGTCCGAGCTCGAACCCATCACGCTGAGGCGAATACTCCCATGCCCCGCCAGATGCGCGACGTTGAGCGCGAGTCCCTGCCGCTTGAGAAACGTCGCGAAGCCCGCGACGTCGTCCCATTCCCAATCGAACTTGCGCTCGGCGCACAGAGCGTCCCGACTCGTCGAGCATCCGCTGCCGCTCGCGCATGACGGGCGCGACCGAGAAGCCGCAGTTGCCGCCGACGAAGGTCGTCACGCCTTGCAGGAGAAACGGCTTAAGAATTTGCCCGTGATCGGCAATCGGCAGCACCCAATCCGAGTGAGAATGCAAATCGATAAAGCCCGGCGCAATCGCAAGCCCGGTCGCATCGATCTCGCGCGGCGCCGACGCGCTGGCGGCGTCAGCAGGATCGATCAGCGCCGCGATTTTGCGATCTTTGATCGCGACATCCGCTCTGAAGCGCGCCGCGCCGCTGCCATCGACCACGACGCCATTGCGAACGAGTACGTCATATTCCATGACTGCGATTATTCGCGAGTAGCGGCGTCCAGCGCAAATGGGGAAGGGTAAATCACTTTATTGAATGCGGAACCCACCGTGGGTTCCGCACCTCCCTGGGCAGGGGTGACCCCTGCACCCGGTGAAAGGTGCTAGTCGCAAAATGGCGAGGATGCCCGCTCTTCCCCTCTCCCGTCGGGAGAGTGGACGAAGTCCTCCTTCTGCGCACGTTGATTGGCGCGCGCGCTTCGTACACAATTGACGGTTTCCCCTGGAGGCTTTGAGCGTGCCGCAGATTCTTGTCCAAGAACTGTCGAAGTCGTATCTCGTCTCCGAACGCGAAGCCGGTGCGTGGGGCGCGGTCAAGGGACTTATCCGCCGCCGCCGCCGGGTTATCGAGGCGCTCAAGGGCATCAGCTTTTCCCTCGAACGCGGCGAGTTGCTCGGCTTCATCGGACCCAACGGCGCCGGCAAATCGACGACTATCAAAATTCTCTCCGGCATCCTGAGGCCGTCGTCCGGACGCTGCGAAGTGCGAGGCTTCGTTCCGTGGCTTGATCGAATCCAGCACGTCGCGCGCATCGGCGTCGTCTTCGGCCAGCGCACCCAGCTCTGGTGGGACCTGCCGGTGATCGAGGGCTTCGAGCTGCTGCGCGATATCTACCGCGTCGAGGATGCTGACTATCGCAAGAGCCTCGACGCGATGGTGTCGCTCATGCGGCTCGAGCGGCTGCTCGATCAACCGGTGCGCCAGCTCTCGCTCGGCCAGCGGATGCGATGCGAGATCGCGGCGGCGATGCTGCATCGGCCGGAAATCCTGTTCCTCGACGAGCCGACTATCGGGCTCGACGCGCCGTCCAAGCTGGCGGTGCGCGAGTTCGTGGGGACGCTCAATCGCGAGGCCGGCGTCACCGTAATCCTGACGACGCACGACATGCACGATATCGAGGCGCTGGCGGAGAGGGTGATCGTGATCGGCAACGGCGTCATCCTCGCCGACACTTCGTTCGAGCGGCTGCGCGCCGAGGTTCTGACCGAGCGGCGACTGTTCATCGACTTCGCGGGAAAAGCGCCGGCGCTGGAAATTCCCGGTGTGAAGGTACGCGCTCGCGAGGGCAATTCGATTGAGTTGGCTTTCGATCCGCGACAAGTGCCGGCGCCGGATCTGATCGGACGACTCACCGCCGAGTACGACCTGCTCGACTTCCATCTCGAGCAGCCGCGAATCGAGGAAGTGATCGCGCACTTTTACAACCTGCACGGCGCGACCGAGGCATGATGAGCGTACGCCCATACCTGACCGTGTTCCGGATGCGGTTCGTGCTGATGCTGCAATATCGCGCGGCGGCGGTGGCGGGATTCGGCACGCAATGCTGGTGGGGCTTTATCAAGGTGATGGTGTTCGCGGCGTTTTTTCGCAGCTCGTCGGCGCATCAGCCGATGAACTTTGCCCAGGCCGTCACTTACGTATGGCTGGGGCAGGCGTTTCTCGCGCTGCTGCCATGGCTGGCCGATCCGGATATTGCGCAGATGGTGGCGAGCGGCAATATCGCGTACGAGCGCCTGCGTCCGCTCGACACATATTTTTTCTGGTACGCGCGCGCGATGGCGTGGATGATCGCGCGGGCAGTGCCGCGCGCCTTGATGATGTTCGCGTTCGCCTGTTTGATTGTGCCTGTGCTGGGGATGGGCGACTGGCGGCTGAGATTGCCGGCGACGCCCGAATCAGCGGTGCTGTTCGTCGGCGCGATGACCGTGACGGTGCTGCTGTCGAGCGCGATCGTGATGTTCGTCAACCTGGGCTGCGTGATCACGCTTTCCGAGCGGGGCGTGAACTCGCTTGATCGTGCCGTTCATTCTCGTGCTGTCGGGCAACATCGTGCCGCTGCCGTTCTTTCCCAACTGGATGCAGCCGATATTGTTTGCGCAACCGTTCGCCGGCCTGGTCGATATCCCGTACCGGATCTATTTCGGCGGACTCACCGGATGGATTGCGTTCGCGGGAATCGCGCAGATGCTGGCGTGGACGATCGTGCTCGGGTTCGTGGGGCATCGAGCGCTGAGGGCCGCGATGGATCGTCTGCAGGTGCAGGGTGGATAGACGATGAACGCGTTTCAGCTCTACCGCCGGTATATCGCCGCGTCGATTCGCGGGCAGATGCAGTATCCCGGATCGTTCCTGATGATGACGAGCGGGGAATTCATCGTCACCTTCACCGAGTTTGTCGGCGTGTGGGCGCTGTTCCGCCGCTTCGGTCAGATCCGCGGCTGGACCTTTGCCGAGATCGCGCTGTTTTATGGAGCCATCAACGTCAGCTTCGCGATCGCCGACGCGATCTCGCGCGGCTTCGACGTGTTCGGCCCGCAGTTCGTCAAGACCGGGAACTTCGATCGCCTGTTGGTGCGGCCACGCGCCACGATCCTTCAGCTACTTGGCTATGAGCTCAGGCTGACGCGGATCGGCAGGCTGGCGCAGGGCGTGATCGTGCTGACGATCGCGACGCATCTGCTCGGAATCGAATGGGACGCGCGCAAGGTAGCGCTGCTGGCCGCCGCGATCGTGAGCGGAGTCGCGCTGTTCGTCGGGATCCTCATACTGCAAGCGACGCTCGCCTTCTGGACGATCGAGAGCCTGGAGATCGCCAACACCCTGACCTACGGCGGAGTCGAAGCCGCGCAATATCCGCTCGACATCTACGCGCGATGGTTCCGCGATTTTTTGATCTTCGTCGTGCCGATCGGATGCGTCGCGTACTTCCCGATCGCGCGCATCCTGGGACATCGCGCGCCGATTCCCGCCCCCGGATGGCTCCTCGACGTGGCGCCGCTATATGGAATCATCTTTCTGTTGGTAGCGCTGCGCGTATGGCGCGTGGGAGTGAGCCACTACACCTCGACCGGAACGTGACGCGTGATCGGAGGTCGCAAGAACCATGTCTGATTCTGATCGTTCCAATTCTGACGACGAATACTACGGGCGCGTTCGTGCGCTGCTCGAGGACGCCTACGTCTCGGCGGACGAGCGGGGCAATGTCTTCGGTGGCTCGGGCTCGTCGGGCGACATGACGAACTGGGAAGGCAAGCGGCGTGTGATCGCTCGCGCTTTCGATCGGCCAGGCAGCTGGCTGGACGTCGGCTGTGCCAATGGCCTGCTGATGGAAACTCTGGCGGCGTGGGTCGCGGCGAGCGGCCACCGTATCGAACCCTACGGGCTCGAGCTCTCGCCGCGGATTGCGGAGCGGGCGCGCAAACGGCTTCCGCATTGGGCGTCGCGAATCTGGACCGGAAATGTGATGAAGTTCGAGCCGCCGATTCGCTTTGACTATGTCACGGCGCTGGTGGATGCGGTACCGGTTCAGAGTCGAGGTGCGCTGCTCATGCGCCTCGCCCACCTGTATCTCAAACCCGGCGGGCGCCTGATATTGAGCTGCTACCGACCCGGCGGTTTTCTGTTCGGTAAGCCTGCGATTGAGGCCGAGTCGGCGTCGGCGATCCTTCGTGCCGAGGGTTTCGAGCCGATCGGCGAGGCCGAGGTCCGAGATCCCGCAAGTGGTGCGGCCAAGGTGCGGGTTGCCTGGGTCGATGTCGGCGGGCAAGAGTGAGATTCCGCAGGCCAGTCCAATGGCCTGAACGAGAGAGCTCGGAGCAATCATGTATTTGCTAATCGTCCTGCTGCTCATGTTCGTGCTTCCATCAGGGTCGATCTATCTGGAGCATTCCTATCTGCACAGCGCAGCACCGTTGATGCTGTTGGCGGGGAAATGGTTCGTGTTCTGGAGCGCTGGCGTCAGGTTGGTCATGGCGGGGTTGCGCCAATATTTCCAACCGCGATTCACCTCCGAACAAATATTCGACATCAAGGGTGATGAAGCGCTGCCGATCGTGCGCGAACTTGGCGTCGCGAATCTGGCGACAGGCGTCGTCGGCGTTGCCTCGCTAGCCGAACCAACCTTTGTGCTACCGGTGGCGATTGCCGCCGCCATATTTTACGGCGTCGCGGGCATCCGGCATGTTGCAGAGAGCGGCAGGACCCGAAACGAGAATATCGCGATGATCAGCGACCTGTTCGTCTTTTTGATCTTCGCTGCTTACGTCGCCTTCTGTGCGTTCACACCTTGATCAAGCCATCGACGTTGCCGGTGGAGCTCGGACGTCCGGGGAATACTTGATCGATCTGCGCGTCGGTGAACTGCATGTGCGAGCGCAGCACGGTCGCGATTGGTTCGCGGAAGTCGGTGGTTATCGCGAGGTCGCGCTCCTGGTAGAGGTTGGCGGTCGAGAGGCCCGGCCATTTGCCGTAAACTTTGCCGCCCTTCACCGGACCGCCCATCACCCACATCACGTTGCCGTGGCCGTGATCGGTGCCACCGTTGCCGTTTTCGTGCATCGTGCGGCCGAATTCCGAAATCACGAGGATGACGGTGTCCTGGTAGTTCGGGCCAAGATTTTTCGCGAGGCTCGCAAGGCCCTCGCTGAGCGGCTTCAGATGTCCCGCGAGCTGCCCTTGCGCCGCGCCTTCGCTGACGTGCGTATCCCAGCCGCCGAGCGCCATGAAGGCGACGCGAATCGTGGGGTCGCGGCCAATGAGCCGTGCGAGGCGGTCGGTGTCGTCGGAGAATCCTTGCGGCGACGGCGCGCCGGCATTGGCTTCCGTCATATCCTGCGTCAGTTCGCTGACAAGCCGCATGCGTGCCTGGCGGCCTTCGCGATAGGCGCGGCTGATCGAATCGTTGCCGACGTACATCTTGTCGAAGGCGGCCTCGATCACCGGCCGGTCCATCGGCATCGGCCGGTCCGCCGCGCGTCCGAGCGCGATATTCGCCACCGGCAACTTGCCACTGAGAATCCGCGGCACCGTCGGCCCGAGACTGAGAGCCTCGGTCGGGCCATGCGTCCCCGGAATCGCGGCGAGCGAGCGATTGAGCCATCCGTCCTGCGTTGATTTGACGCCGGGCGTGCCGCTCTCCATGAAATCCTGCGCGTCGAAATGCGAGCGCGTCGGATCGGGCGAGCCGCACGCATCCACGAACGCGAGCGTGCCGTCGCGCCATTGCGCTTCCATCGGCGCGAGCGCCGGATGCATTCCGAAATGCCCGTCGAGATCGATCACGCCATCGCTCGCACCGGTGCGTCCGATCGCGATGGTCGGGCGCGCGTCGTAGTACGCGGGCTCGCCGTGCGGCACCACCACGTTGAGGCCGTCAACCGCGCCGCGCAGGAACACCACGACGAGGCGGCGCTTGAGGGTCGAGTCGAGCGAGCGCGCGGCCCACGCATGCGGGCTGAGCAGGACGATTCCCGAGGCCGACAGAATCGCCGCGCGGCGCAAGAATGCGCGCCGGCTGAGCGCAGTCGCGGGGCCGGGATTACACGCGATGCACGAATTACTTTCTTGAAGAATTTTCATGGTGATTTCTCAGCGCTTCATGAACTCGGGACTGCCGAGAATCAGCGGCGCGCGAAGTTGTGGCGGCGACGCCTCGACGGCGCTGGCCGTCGCCGGTGAAAAATAGTCGCCGAGCGTGGCCGCGAGCTGCACCGGATCGGGCGGCGTCATCTTGGGTCCGTGCGGTCCCGGATCGAACTTGATATTGACCTTGCCGCCGCCTTTGCGCGCGACCACCGGCGGATCGCGATGCATTTCGCCGCCGCCACCACCGTCGGCGTCTTCTTCGAACGGCGGATTCTCCAGCGGCAGATAGCCCGAGCCGAGCGCCGTCGCAAAGCTGAGTCGCGTCATCATCGCGTCCGGATTGAGCCACGCGTCCTGCGTATTCGAGTAGCCGTTGGGCGTCTGACACGCGTACAGCGGCATGCCGAGAATCTGCATCGTGCCGTACAGCGGCCGGTAGTTGCGAATCGGCACGCCGGTCGCGCGCACGCACGAGATAACGTACTCGTACGGCGTTTTGAACTTGGCGCCGTAGTTGTGCGGGTCCCAGAATTCCGCGCTGGTGAACATCGTCTCGAGCACCGCGCGAATCTCGCCGTCGGTCGCGAGGTAGCGCTGCGCCATCCGGCTCACGAGCGCCGGTGGCGGAGCGTCGGCGACGAAATATTGCGCCAGCTCGAAACTCAGATGATTCGCGGTGGCCGGACTGCGCGCCAGGATGTCCAGCGCATGCTCGCCTTCGTCGATTCCGCCGCCTTCGATCTCATGACCCAGGAAAGTCTTGTTGGAAAAATCGTGGCGCGATTCGTCGAAATAAAATCCGCTCGGATCGATTGCCGGCGGCAAGAAATTCCGCCGCCGGCGCATGAACGGAAAAGCTCCGCCCATCGCGCCACCCGCCATGCCCTCGCCACCCATTCGATTGCCGCCACCGCCGCCCGGCTTCGGCAGTCCCCATCCGGTCAGAATGTGCGCGAGCGCGATTACGTCGGCCTGATGGTAGCCGCCGTTGACGCCCAGCGTATGCAGTTCCATCAGCTCGCGCGCGTAGTTTTCGTTGATACCCTCGAACTTGCCCTTCGAGCCGGGACTGCCGGGGTCGGTGTTCTGCCAGTTGTCGAGGTAGAACATCATCGCCGGATGATGCGCGGTCGCGCCGAGCAGCGCGCGGAACTTGCCGAAGGTATGCGGCCGAATCGCGGTCTCCTCGAACGAGCCGGTCCAAATCAGGTCGAGGCCTTTGCCGGCGAAAATGTTGAAGTGGTTGAACCAGAACGCGGTCATCACTTCCTGCAACTGCCGTGGCCCGTCGATCGCGCGCATCAGCCGCGCCTCGAACGCCTCGCGCATGACGATCCGTTGCTTGATTCGCAGGTCCTTGGTCGCGTCCTTAATGTCCGCTTTGTCGCCGCCAGCCTCGGCCTTGGCCTGTTTGCGCTCCTGCATGAGCGGCCGCTGATATTCGACGAACAGCGCGATCGGCGACATCTGCAGCGTGCGATATTCGCCGACGCGCTCGACCAGGTCGGCGGGAATCGCGATCGACTCGGGATGCAACTGTTCCTGCACGTAGCGTTCAGGCCCAATCGCGCTGACATGCTCGAAGTCGCCCGGCCGCGGCCCGAAGGCGAGCCGGTTGAGTACGTGCAGAATTCGGTCTTGCTTAGTTTCTTCGCCAACCACGACAGATCTCTCGTCTGTATAGTACGAACCCGCGTAGCCGAGGATTCACAGTATTAGGACGTAACCCGCGGCGCCTTCGTTTACCGCGAGGCGCGGCCCCAAGCTTCGATCAGTCGCTCGAAGGCCTGGCGCAGTTCTGGATCTTTCAGCTCAGGCAGCTCGATCGATTTGCGCGGCGCGCGCGGCACCGTGCGCAATTTCGGCTTCTCGCGGCGGCTCAAGCGGCCCTGCACGAAGCGCAGCTCGCGCACGGCGTCGTCGCCGATTTGATCCGTCACGCGCGCGAGTATCTGCGACTTCATCAGATTCAGTTCTTGTATCCACATCGCGCCTGAAACTTTCACCACCGCGGTGTGGAATTTAAGCGAGACGATTTCGGTGCGGCGCGCGATCGTCTCGCCGACGATCTCGGGCCACGCTTTGGCGAGCCGCACGATTGCGAAATGACCTTCGCGATCGATCCGATCGAGGATAGGTTGCATCGCGGCGCCGATCTGTTCCGGAGCCCTGTGGCGTCGATTCCGTATCACCGTTCCACGATAGCGCCGCGGCCGTCGCAACGCATACCGCGGGTACGGTCAAGCGCGTTCACCGCGGAGCATTTTCATAAGTCCAGCTAATTTGAACCCGTCGGTCAGTCAGAATTATTAATATGAGCGAACATTTACCAAAAGTTATCAACAACCTAATATATGGGTTGTGCACAGCTTGTCATACACTACCTGTAGGGGGTCGGGGCTTGACAGACCGCACGGGCGGCGCGCATATTGTCGCCCACAGCGGACTTGTCAACTCTAGATTGTTCGCAAGCGGTGGCCGCAGCGATGACGCGGCTAGTGAAACTAAATGCGGGCTTAACGCGCGTGTAACTGAGGCGGGGAGGGTGCGGTGATGGGCGGGGGAGCGATAGATTTTGAGATGGATTCCAAAGCCAAAATAACCGACCACGCCCCTGCCACCAATGGCGCGCCCGTCAATTCTTCAGCGCCCGGACGCGGCGTCGTGCTCGAGCGATTCTTCACCACCGCCGGCGTCGATCCGTATTCGCAAGTCGATTGGGATCTCCGCAGCGCCGTCATTTCGGGCGAGGACGGCCGCGTCGTCTTCGAGCAGAAGGACGTCGAGGTGCCGCGAGCGTGGTCGCAGACCGCGACCAACGTCGTCGTCTCGAAATATTTTCGCGGACCGCTCGGCACGCCGCGGCGCGAGAGCAGCGTTCGTCAACTGATCTCGCGCGTCGTCGATACCATCAGCGGATGGGGCGATAAGCAGGGTTACTTCGCCGACGCCGACGCCCGCGACACCTTTCACGCCGAGCTCAAGTACCTGCTGCTCAACCAGAACGCGTCGTTCAACAGCCCGGTCTATTTCAACGTCGGCATCGAGGCCAAACCGCAGTGCTCCGCATGCTTCATCCTCAAGGTCGAGGACAGCATGGACTCGATCCTGAGCTGGTACCGCAACGAGGGCATGATCTTCAAAGGCGGCTCAGGCGCCGGCGTGAACCTGTCGGCGCTGCGCGGATCGCGCGAGAAACTTTCGGCGGGCGGCACCGCGTCGGGACCGCTGTCGTTCATGAAGGCGGCCGACGCGAGCGCGGGCGTGATCAAGTCGGGCGGCAAGACGCGGCGCGCGGCCAAGATGGTGGTGCTCAACGCCGACCATCCTGACATCGTCGATTTCATCAAGTGCAAAGTCGAAGAGGAAAAGAAGGCGTGGGCGCTGATCGAGGCCGGCTACGACTCCTCGCTCGACGGTCCCGCTTACGGCTCCGTGTTCTTCCAGAACGCGAACAACAGTGTGCGCGCGACCGACGGCTTCATGCAGGCCGTGCTCGACGACGCCGATTGGCAGACGCACTTCGTCAAGTCGAGCGAAGTTGCCGAGACTCGTCCCGCGCGCAAGGTGCTCCACATGATTGCCGAGGCCGCGCACGCATGCGGCGACCCCGGCATGCAATTCGACACCACCATCAACACGTGGCACACCTGCCCCGCCAGCGGGCGCATCAACGCGTCGAATCCGTGCAGCGAGTACATGCATCTGGACAACTCGGCGTGCAATCTCGCGTCGCTCAACCTGATGAAGTTCATCGACGAGCGCGGCGAGTTCGACGTGCGCGCGTTCCGCCACGCGGTGGACGTTCTGATCACGGCGCAGGATATCGTCGTCGATAATTCCTCGTACCCGACCGACGAGATTGCGAAAAATGCCAGCGCCTTCCGCGAGCTCGGCCTTGGCTACGCGAACCTCGGCGCGCTGCTGATGGCGCTCGGGATGCCGTACGACTCCGACCAGGGCCGCAACTACGCCGCCGCGATCACCGCGCTGATGACGGGCGAGGCGTATCTTCAGTCCGCGCGCATTGCGGAGCAGATGGGCCCGTTCGCCGGCTACGCGCCCAATCGCGAGCCGATGCTGAAAGTGATCGAGCGCCACAAGGCGGCCGCCTACAAGCTCGATCCGTCGTACGTTCCACTCGACCTTTTGCGCGCGTCGCGCGAGTCATGGGACGACGCGCTCAAAGTCGGTACCGCGGCCGGCTATCGCAACTCGCAGGCGACCGTGATCGCGCCGACCGGCACGATTGCGTTCATGATGGATTGCGACACCACCGGCATCGAGCCCGACATCGCGCTGATCAAGTACAAGAAGCTGGTCGGCGGCGGGATGCTGAAGATCGTCAACGGCACGGTCCCGCGCGCGCTCAAGCGGCTCGGCTACGACTCGAAAGAAGTGCAGGAAATCGTCGAGTACCTCGACGAGAACGAGACGATTGAAGGCGCGCCGCAACTGGCCGACGCGCACCTCGCGGTTTTCGATTGCGCGTTCAAGCCGCGCGCCGGCGCCCGCACGATTCACTACAACGGGCACATCAAGATGATGGGCGCGGTACAGCCGTTCATCTCGGGCGCGATTTCCAAGACCATCAACATGCCGGCGGAAGCGACGGTCGATGAAGTCGCCGAGGCCTACGTCACCGCGTGGAAGCTCGGGCTCAAATCGGTCGCGATTTACCGCGACGGCTCCAAGCGCGTGCAGCCGCTCAACACCGGTAGGAAGGATATCGAGAAAGCGGTGGAAGCGGTGGCGGCGATTGCGGCGGCTGACGATCGGATGCAGCGGCGCAAGCTGCCCGACGAGCGCAAATCGATCACGCACAAATTCGATATCGCCGGCCACGAAGGCTACATCACGGTCGGGATGTACGAAGACGGCACGCCGGGCGAGATTTTCGTCACGATGTCGAAGCAGGGCTCGACCATCTCGGGCCTGATGGACTCGTTCGCGACGGCGATTTCGTTCGCGCTGCAATACGGCGTGCCGCTGCAGTTCCTGGTCGATAAATTTTCGCACATGCGCTTCGAGCCGTCGGGCTTCACCAAGAATCCGCAGATTCCGTACGCCAAGTCGATCGTGGATTACCTGTTCCGCTGGATGGCGTCGAAGTTCCTGGACGAAGAAGCCAAGCGTGAAGTCGGAATCATCGAAACCGAAAAGAGCCTGACCGCGAAATCGGAGGTCGCGCACGTGGCGATGGCTCCAGTAGCCAGTTTGCGCGACGGCAAAGACAACGGCATCCGGCAGGCGTTCATCAACCAGGCCGACGCGCCGCCGTGCCCGGATTGCGGCAGCATCATGGTGCGCAACGGCGCCTGCTACAAATGCATGAATTGCGGCACGACGAGCGGGTGCTCCTGAGAAGACGAATCAGATGTTCGAAGAAGAGTTACAGTCGGTGGATTGTGAAGTGATCGCAACGGAGACTTTTGCTCACCTTTCTGCGGTTGGCCACAATTTCCGGTACGGTGACGGCCATATTAGCGGCGGTTTGTTGGGTGCAACAACTCGAGGTGTTTCGTGTACTCGCTGCGGAAGGAAATTTGAGTTCAAACGAATTTCCAACGGAAGGTGGGAATTAGATGACTACTCTACGAACCTGGCGAAATTTTCTTGCGCTGACTTCAGAGCTCAGAACTTAAGGATTCGAAATCGGTGGGCGGCGCAGCGGAGGGCTAGCTGGTCAAAGAACTAGGAAACGGCAGCAGACGAGTTTCAAGGGTCCCGGGGAATCAGGTGGGGGAGGCGGTTTTCGAAGAGAACTGGCGATGATGAGGTGGATGCGGACGCGGATTTTGCCATTTGCGGCGCAGAAAGTTTCAGCCAGTCCTCGGCGAGAATGGGGATGAAGGATTCTCCGGGACCCACTCACTAAACCAGGCGCGGCAGGGCTCGCGCCCAAACAGGATGTGGTGGGGCGGCGGATGTGGTGACGGCAGGGGGCTGGGAGCAATCCCAGCCCCCGAATTTGTTTCTGGAATCTGCTCCGGCCGCCGCGGCCGTCCGATACCTCGCCCGTTATTTCACGGGAGAGGCGGCCGGCGGGCGTAGCCGCCGGCAGGTGAGGGTTCCGGCATCATCAGAAGGACCCGGTATGGCAACAATTTTTGCGACCTCACTCCTGCTCCTGTTCACTGACTGTTAACATCTACATCTAAATGTGAGATCGTCGTGGTATGCCGGACCTCACGCCGCCACGACTGATCGCAACGAAACCGCTAGCTCGCTCCCGCGCGCTCCGACGCGATTCCACCGAGGCCGAGAAGCGCCTGTGGTCGATCCTCCGAAACAGAAATCTCAACGGTTGGAAATTCCGCCGACAAGCACCGTTCGATTCGTTTATTGTCGATTTCTGCTGCATCGAAGCCCGGCTGATTGTCGAGCTCGACGGCGCGCAGCATGCGGACGAGAAAAAGCGTTACGATGACCTACGAACTCGCCGGCTCGAAGCTCTCGGTTTCAGAGTGCTCAGATTTTGGAACAGGGAAGTGTTGCAGGAAACTGAAGGCGTGATTCAGGAGATCGCTCGGATGCTGAGTGCGGAGCGATCGGTCCGGCGCCACGATGGCGGCCAGCACCCTCACCTACCGGCCGCGATGCGTCCGGCCTCCTCTCCCGTGAAATAACGGGCGAGGTATCGGAGGCCGCGACGGCCGGAAGGGATCACCCAGCAATCTGAATCCGCATCTTGCCTCGCGACGACTTCCTTCTTTCCTGCACGCGGATGTCCACATCGCAGCCGAGTCGAGTCAGAAGTGCTGCTTTCGCGGCGGATAGAGTCAGGACGGAAATCGGGTCGGGCGGTAGGGGATTTGGTCCGGCGTCGAGAAACCTGCCGTGCGGGTTGGCCGGTGGCCGAGCAGGTGCTCGTTGCGATCGAGGAATTCGACCAGCGCGCGCTTGACGTAATGATTCCTCTTGTGCCCGGTTTCGAGCGCGAGGTCTTCAAGGCGCCGCTTCGCTTCCTTCTTCGTCATTTGAGCCGCGATAATAGTGCGGAGAGTGACGTGACAGAAGTTCCGGAAGCCTCGTGTTGTGGATAAATCGTCCGATCTGTGGATAAAAGAGATCCGCGATCGGAAGGAGAAACAACCGCGATGAAATGGCCGGCCGGATTCGAACCTGACAAATCGTCTGTATATGCGCGCAACGAGATTGCGATTGCCGCGCCGCCGGAGCGTGTCTGGCGATGGCTTATTCGCGCGGCGAAGTGGCCGGAATGGTACAGCAATAGCGCCAACGTCAATTTTGTTCGCGGCAATCCGCCGGACCTCGCACCTGATACTGAATTCAAGTGGAAGACCTTTGGCGCGACTATTACCAGCCGCGTGATCGCTTTCGAGCCGTCGCGTGAACTTGGATGGGACGCGCGCGGAGTGCTGCGCGCCTATCACGGATGGCTAATAGAGCCCGATAGCGCCGGCGGATGCCGCGTTATCACCGAGGAATGCCAGAACGGACTCGTGCCGAAGCTCGCGTGGTGGTATCTGCGCCCGATGCTCGAGCGCGGGCATCAGGACTGGGTCGAAAGCCTGAAGCGCGTTGCCGAAGGCGGCGATCCGTCGTAAGCAATCGCCGCGCGCTCCTATAACTATCCGTTCTTCGCCGCTCTATTTCTTCTTGGCTGCTTTTCCCATTCCGGATAGCCCTACCGACTGTGGCGAGCCGCTCGCGTTGTCAAAAATCATCAGGGTGCCAGTCTCCGCCGTCGTATCATCCACCGGCTTGAAGGTGACTGAGACCTTGCAGCTCTTGCCGGGCTTGAGCGTTTTCTTGCATTGCGACTTGACCGCGAACACCGACGGCGACGCACTCTCCATCTCGATCGTGACGGGCACTCCGGTCTTTTTGTTGCCGTCATTTTTGATGGTCACTGACTTGGGTTTGCTGGTTTTCCCGACGGTCGTCTTCGTTCCAAAATTCAGTGAAGAGGGACCGACAGACACCATCCCGACCGGAGTCGGCGTGGCCGTCGGAGTCTGAGTTGCAGTTGCTGTGCGAGTTGCAGTTGGAGTCGCAGTCGGAGTCGCACCAGTCGCGGTGGCGGTCGGAGTGGCCGTCGCAGTTGGCGTTGGAGTGCCGGTGGCCGGACAACCGGCGCCTTCGCACGCATACGCTCCGATGAACGGCGGGGCAGGCAGCGGATTTCCGTCCATATCGGTGGCGGGTACGCCGAAGGTTGTGGTTCCTGCGCCCAGCGCCGGACTCCCTGACTGAAGGTGAAAGTCGTCAGTCTGCGAAGCAAAAAACAGCGGGTCCGCGCCCCATACATTGGAGTCCTCCGGCGGAGCGACGCCGCCCGCGCAGGAACTACCGACAATCGGATCGCCGCTGCTGTCGTAACAAAGGGTGAGATTGTTGTCCCAGGTTGCGGTTCCGTTCTGGTCGTAAATCGCGTCTGCAGTAGAGTGAATTGCCTGACTGGCTACGGCGATGTTGTTCGCATAAATGTTTCCCGCGGCAGTGCTGCCTTCGTTGGCCATTTCAGCAGGGACGCTGGGGCCATTTGCTCCGCCGGCCTGGTTCTCGAAAGCGGTGTTATTACGATATGTGATGTTGCTGCTCTGGTAGGGTTTGATGCCGACACCGCCGTTGCCGTAGGCGAGATTTTCCTCGACCAGGCCATCTTGCGTGTAGGCCGGCTGCGAGAGCGCGCATCCGTTTTGTGTATTGTTCCAGTCATCAAAGATAATCCCGTTGCCGTCGTGACAGTTCGTAACCCCGACATTGCTGTTGTCGTACGAGATGTTGTGTGAGACCCAGTTGTGAAAACCGGATTGGCTGTCCGATGCGATTGCCTCGTAGAAGGAAATACCGGAGCCGCAATAGGTGGCGAATTTTCCGCAATCGTGGATCGTATTGTCATAGATCGCGGCGTAATCGGAACAGTTCATCGCGATCCCATCGCCGCCGGTGTCGTGGATCAGATTCTGCGTTGCGCATTTGAAGGTTCCGTCCCCGTAAATACCCTCGTCGCCTCCGCTGATTTCGAATCCGTTGACCTCGGTGTAATTGCCGTTAATCAGGAACCCACGGACCTGGTTTCCGGGCGACCCCACTGATGCCGACGGCCGCACGACGTGCGCGCCCTGCGGCGTTGTCGATAGAAAAGATATCCAGTGGCCCGCGGTGCCGTTGGTATTGCTGGTAACCTGCTCGTTATAGGTGCCGGCGCCTACGCAGATGACTGAACCGGCCACCGCGACCGATGCAGCCTTGCTGATTGTCAGGAACGGCTTGGACTGGGTACCTGGATTGGAGTTGGAGCCGCTTGTCGCCACGTACAGCGTGCAGGCGCCGGGCGTCGGGCATCGATCCGCAAGATCGAGCGGGACGGGGGTGGCCGATGCAAGACTCGACTCAACAGGCTCTAGCGCGTGGACGCGTGAGGTGGTTGCAATTGCACACGCCAACATCGCGCTGACTGTCAGAACAGTGAATAGTGCCGCATGCGAAAATCGTTTCATTCGACCCCTCATTCAGGAGCGTGACGCTCATGGCCGGTTGCCACCCGCGAGGCTCTTTTGGGTTGGATCCAGCGCCGTCGGTCCGTTATTCACTATCGTTTGCGTATCGTCGCTTCTTCATTATTACCTAAACGCTATTTTTCATACTAAAAGTTACTACGGCCGCATTTGACCTACTGCTACGGGATTTGACCCAAGGTGGCCAATACGGAAATGTACGTAGTACTTAATGACTCAGCGGAGGTAATACAATAGCTTGTGCGTCTGCTGCCGGAGTTCTATTCGGCGTAAACGCGCGAAACCTTTCCTAAGCACCTGATAGGCCTGATTACCCGGCTGCCGCCGCCGCGATCGCGTGGGCCGCGATGCGCGATCCATAGTAATCGGCCGGCGCAGCTACTCGTCGGCGAGGATCACCTCGAACGCGGCGGTGTTGTCGCGCATCATTCCCATCGACATCAGGAACTGTCCCATCCGCAGCATCGGCGCGACGTACCAGTACTTGCGCATCGTCAGGTCGTTCACCTTGTCGCGTTCCTGCTTGTCGGTGATCGAGCGCACGTTGCCGTTAAAGACTTCGTTGCCGACGCGGATCGAGATTGCCGGCCGCACCTTCACGTTGCGCACCCAGCTGCGCGCGGCGTTCGCCGAGACGAGGTACAGCCCGTCCTTGTCCACCAGGTACCAGATAGTCACTTCGTAGGGGCGGCCGCTTTTGCGTCCGTAGTGAGTAAGACTCAGAGTCTGCCGGTCGCCGGCGTTGCGCAGCCGTTCCAGAGATTTCGATGCCATCGTCATGCACCTCGAGTTCGCTCGTAATCCTCGCGCAAGAGACCCATCAAATGCACGTCGCGATACTTCCCATCGACGAAACTTTCCTGCCGCAGGAGACCTTCGCGGACGAAGCCGCATTTCTCGTAGCATCGGACCGCGCGCGCGTTGTCGGCCAGCACCGAGAGCCACAATCGATTCAGGTTCATCCTGTCGAACGCGAGGCGAATCACGATTCGGAGCGCGTCGGTGCCGAAACCCTTGTCCCAGCAGTGTTTCTCGCCGATCGTGATGAAGAACTCGGCCTTGCGGCTCTTCCAGTCGATAAACCTGATTCCGGTATCGCCGATCAGCCTGCTGTCGAGCGTCTCGATCGCGAAGTATTTCGCGTCGTCGCCGCCGGCCGCTGCCAGCTCGATGAACTTTTCCTGCTGCGCGCGCGATGGGAAATTAGGCGGCCCCAGCCAGCGCGTGACTTCCGCGTCGGCGAACCATCGGAACAGCGCGTCGGCGTCGGATTTTTCGTAAGCGCGCAGCCTGACCAGTTTTCCCTGCATCCGGCTCCATCGCGCGACTGGCTATTCGCGCATTAGCTACTGAGTAATCGTTTCCATCACGTTGCCGCTCGCGCCGTCAACGATATTGACTTCGACCGGCGATGAAATGTTGTTGTCTTTCTTGGCGCTGTCGATTCCCGCCTTCAGATCGGTCAGAAACTTGGCCTTCGCAAACGGCGGCATTTGATCCATCGGAAAGCTGTCCATGAAGACCTTGGCTTTGAGCTTGTCGGGCCACTCGACAGTGGTGACCTTGGGCCCGGCGATCGGCAGGCCGCGCACCATCTTTTCGACGGCGTCATGAAAATCGTCCTCGGCGGACGCGGGCGAGGCCGCCGGCGACGCCGATGATTTCGCGGCGATCGCGGGGGACGCCGCCGCCGAGCTTGCCGCCGCCGCTGCCGTATTCTTCGCCGCCGGCGTCTTCGCCGACGCTGCCTGCTCCGACGCGCCTGCCGCCGGCGTGCCGCTCAGTTTCGCCAGCAGCGCCTTCACTTGATCGCGCGCAGTGTCGTCCGGCGCGAGCGCGATCGCCTGCTTCAGCGTCGCCGCCGCGTCGTCGGGCTTGTTCATCTGCGCGTAAGCGATTCCCATGTTGTAGTACGCCTGAAAAAATCCAGGCTTCGAGGCGATCGCCTTTTTGTATTGCACCACCGCCTGATCGGCGTTGCCCGTGTAGAGATACATCGTGCCGAGGTCGGTGCGAACTTCCGGATCGTCCGGCTTCTTTTTCAGGTAATGCTCGTACGCGGCGATCGCTTCATCATAATGCTGCTTGTCGTAATCGATATCGCCGATGCCGCGTAGCGCGTCGAGGTTGTCGGGATCCAGTTTCAGCACGTGGCCGTACGCTTCCTCGGCCTTGCCGTAATAGGTTTGATCGAACATCGCCGCGCGCATGGAGACCGCGCCGAATTTGTTCCACGCCGTGACGTCGTTGGGCTTGGCGTTCGCGTCGCGCTCGATCTTATCGACGAAACTGCGCGCCTCGGTCGGCAGCTCGATCGTCGGATGTCCCGGCGGCAGATTGCCGCTTTGAATTCCACCCGCCGCCGGATTCTGCTGCGGCGCGGCCGCGCTCGAAATCGAAGGGGGCGAGCCTGATGGGGGAGTGGAGACCGGCGCGTTGGCGACTTGCTCGCGCACCACCTCGGGCGTCTTCATCATGATCCACGCGGCCACCGCCAGACCCACCAGCGTGATGGTTGCGAACACCAATACGAACGCCGTCGTAATACTGTTGCGGCCGCCGCGCGCGGAATCCTCTCGCCGTGCCCGCTTCGCCCGCGCCCGACGCCGCGACGTCGAGCGCGCGGCCGCACTCCACGCAGAATTTTGCACCGGCCAACAGGGGCGCGCCGCATTGTGGACAAAATCGCATCAGCAAATTCCTACATGACCGCTTCGTTCCAGCGCAACACGCCCCGGATTTCGGGTTCCCGCTTTCCAGCCGCCTGTTGTATAGTCCGCCCGAAGTCTAGTTTTTGCGAGGCAATCGACCATGCATCTCTACGATTCACTTGGACCCAACCCGCGCGCGACGCGAATGTTCCTCGCGGAGAAGGGAATTACGATTCCGACGAAGACGGTCGATCTGCTGGCGGCGGAAAATCGCAAGCCGCCCTATACCGATCGCAATCCCGGCGGACAAATTCCCGCGCTCGAACTCGACAACGGCAAATGTATCGGCGAGACCGTCGCGATTTGGGAATATCTCGAGGAGAAGCATCCGACGCCCGCGCTGATCGGCACCACCGCCGAAGAACGCGCCGAGACGCGACAGTGGCAGCGCCGCGTCGAGCTGCAGATCACCGAGCATCTCTACAACGCGTTTCGCTATTCCGAGGGCGCGCAGCTCTTCAAGGATCGGATGCGCATCCTGCCCGAAGCGGCGCCCGGAATGAAGGCTGTCGTGCAGGACAAGCTCAAGTGGCTCGATAAGCTGCTCGAAGGTAAGCAGTACATCGTCGGCGATCGCTTCACCGTCGCTGACATCATTCTATATTGCGCGCTCGATTTCGGCGGCAGCGTCAAGCAGCCGCTCGATCCGTCGTTGAAGAATGTGAACGCGTGGTTCAAGCGCGTCGATTCGCGTCCCAGCGCCAAGTCGAGCCTGCATCCGGCGTCGGCGCAAACCGGGATGAAGGGTTAGTCGGCGAGGTCGCACAGCGATGCCGGGCGATATCGAACAGGTAACCGCGCAACTGACGAAGTTGGTGCGCGCGAAGACCGGCGACGCTGGCGCGCGTGCGCATTCGCTCGATTCGCTGCCGGGCCACGCCGGCTTCAGTTACAGCTTCATCCTCGAGCGCAGTGCTCGCGACGCGGCGCCGGCGGGCAAGTACGTCGTGCGCATCGCGCCGCCTGGCGTCAAGATTTCGGGCCCCGCCGACATCGTGCGGCAGGCGCGCGTGATGGCGTCGCTCGCCGACACGCAGGTCGCAGTGCCGCCGATCATCTGGTACGGCGACGAAGTCGAGTTCTTCGAGCGCCCGTACTTCGTGGGCGGCTTCGTCGAAGGATTCAAGCTGAGCGAATCCACCTTGCCGCTCGCGCACTTGAAACGGCTGGCGCGCAATGGAATCGCGACGATGGCCGCGCTGCACAACGTCCCGTGGGAGCCGCGCCGCGAGGCGTGGGGCGAGCCATTCGCGCTCAGCGAAGAACTCAAGCGCCTCGACTACCTGCTCGATCGCCCGACGCTCGATCCCGCCGTCGTCGCGCGCGCGCCCGAACTGCGCGAGCGTCTGCGCTCGAGCCTGCCGACAGGCACGCGCATCGGATGCGTCCACGGCGACTTCCAATGGTCCAATGTTCTGTTCAACCAGGAACGCGTCGTCGCGCTGATCGATTGGGAAATCTCGCTGGTCGGCGCAACGCTGCTCGACCTCGGCTGGATCTGCTTCTTCTCAGACCCCGCAAGCTGGGTCGCCGCCACCGGCGCGGGGGTTGACCCGGGCCGCGGCTCTCTGTTGAACGCCGACGAAATCGTCGAGGCCTACGCCGAAGCCGCCGGCTTCCCCGTCTCGATCCCGGAAGTGCGATGGTTCCGCGCCTTCGCGGGCTATCGCTTCGGCGTGATCACCTGCTTCAACCTGATGCTGCATCGCCGCGGCAAGCGCCACGATCCGCTGTGGGAAGAGACGGCGTTGTCCGCGCCGCGAATGTTCGAGCACGGCCTCGAACTGCTAGGCTAGCTGGCGGAACAGGAGGTAACGAAATGGACGGCGCAGCCAAGCGACAGCCGGAAATTCTGACTCCCGAGGAAAATCATCCGGCGCTCAACGCGCTCCTCGGCGCCAATCCGTTCGTCGGCCTCGACGCGACGCAGGTGCTCGGCACCTTGACGACGCTGCTGACGCATATCGCGTCGCAGCCGACCGTCGTCGCCTCGCGCGCGATCCAACTGTCGCTCGAGCTCGGGCAAATCGTGGCGGGCGTTTCCTCGGTGGCTCCTGAAGCGGGCGACCGGCGCTTCGGCGATCCCGCATGGACGCAGCATCCGCTCTACCATCGCATGATGCAGACCTACCTCGCGTGGCGCGCCGCGATGCACGATCTCGTCAACCAGGATGAAAGCGTCGAGTGGAAGGAAGTCGAGCAGCAGAAATTCGCCGTCACGCTGATGACCGAGGCGCTCGCGCCGACCAACGCGTTCTGGCTGAATCCCAGTCGCGCTCAAACGCGCCTTCGACACCTCGGGGATGAGCGTGCTGTGGGGCCTGCGCAACTTTGTCGGCGACCTCTGGAGCAACGGCGGGATGCCCTCGACGGTGGACAAGCGACCGTTCGAAGTCGGCAAGAATCTCGCGCTCTCGCCCGGCGCCGTGGTCTTCCGCAGCCCGGTCTGCGAAGTGATTCAGTACGCGCCCGCGACCGACAAGGTTTACGAGCGCCCGCTGGTTTTCATCCCGCCGCAGATCAACAAGTTCTACATCATGGATCTCGCGCCGGGGCGCAGCTTCGTCGAGTACGCGGTCAAGCACGGCATCCCGATGTTTACGATCAGCTGGCGCAACCCGACGCCGCAAAATCGCGATTGGGGACTCGACGAATACGTGACCGCGTGCAAGGACGCGATCACCGCGGCGTGCGAAATCACCGGCAGTCCCGATTGCAACGTGCTCGGCGTATGCGCCGGCGGCATCACGACGTCGCTGATGCTCGGGCATCTTGCGGCAACTGGCGACAAGCGCGTCAACGCGGTCACGCTGCTGGTCACGATGCTCGACACGAGCCTGCCCTCGATGACCGGGATGTTCGCGACCGAGGACGCAATCAAAGCGGCGCGCGATCGCTCGGCGGAAAAAGGCGTGCTCGACGGCGGCGACATGGCGCGCGTCTTCGCCTGGCTGCGGCCGAACGATCTGGTGTGGAACTACTGGGTCAACAATTACCTGCTCGGCAACGATCCCGCGCCGTTCGACATCCTCTACTGGAACGCCGACGCGACCAATCTCCCGGCCAGGCTGCACGCGGGCTTCCTCGATCTGTTCCTGAGAAATCCATTGACGCACGGCGGCGAGGTTTCTGTTTTGGGCACTCCGATAGATCTGCGCGCTGTGAAAAACGATCTCTACCTCGTCGCCGGCATGACCGATCACATCTGCGCGTGGCGCGCATGCTACCGCGCGACGAGAATGTTCGGCGGACGCATAGAATTCGTGCTCGGCTCCAGCGGCCACATCCAAAGCCTGGTGAATCCGCCGGGCAACTTCAAAGCCCGCTACTACATCGGCGCGCGCCTCCCCGAAGATCCCGACGAATGGGCCAAAGGCGCAGTCGAGAACAAAGGCACGTGGTGGGATCACTGGATCAAATGGGTCGCCGCGCGCTCAGGCAATGAGCGCCCCGCGCCAAAGACGTTAGGCAGTGAGTTGTACAAAGCCGGCGAACCCGCCCCAGGCCTCTACGTCCACGAACGCCACTAATCTTTTCTGTCTCCTCGCCCGTTAGGGCGAGGATGAAGGTGAGGGTCCGATTACAGCGCGCGTTTCGCGCGCGATTCAAGATTCTGCTCTTCTCACCTCGCCGCGAGCACTTCCGCGAGATGACGCACCTCGATCTTCTCGCCCGCGCGGCTTAAGCCGCCGCCGATCTGCATCAGGCATCCGCAATCATTCGCGACCACGACCTCGGCGCCGCTCTCCCTGATACGCGCCATCTTGTCGTCCAGCATCGACGCCGAGATATGCGGGAACTTCACCGAGAACATCCCGCCGAAGCCGCAGCATTCCTCGCGATCGCGCAGCTCGCAAATCCTGATTCCCGCGACCGCGCTCAGCAGCGTCATCGGCTCGGTGCGCACGCCCAGCTCGCGCATCAGATGACAAGACGGATGATACGCGACCGCCCGCTCGTAGCGCGCGCCGAGATACTTCACCTTCACGACGTTGACGAGGAACTGCGACAGCTCGAACACCCACGGCCGAATCGCCGCCGCCTTGGCGGCGAGCGCGGGATCGCCGGCGAGCAAGTCGCCGTAGAAAATCTTCAGCATGCTGGTGCATGAGCCCGACGGCACGACGATCGGAACGCCGGGCTGGACCGAGTGGAGAAATCGCCGCGCGAGATCGACCGCCTGCTCCCGCATGCCTTCGTTGAATGCCACCTGTCCGCAGCAGAACGCGCCGCGAATCGGCGTCACTTTGAGCCGCAAGCGCTCGAGCACGGTGGCGGCGGCGTCGTTGACCTCGGGGAAGAATTCCTCGGCGAGGCAGGTCGAGAATAATTGGACTTCAGTCATCGTGCGGCCACACCACGATCACATGCAGCGACTTGGGGCCGTGCACGCCGAGCACGATTCGTTTTTCGATATCCGCCGTGCGGCTCGGGCCGGTGATCAACGTCAGTCGATTCGCCGCGACGCCGCTCGGACCCATCTCGGCGAGCACGGCGGCGAGATTCGGCATCACGCGATCGATTTGCACGATCACGAGGCTCGCCGTCGGCAGCAGCGTGAGCGAACCCGGCCGATTCGGGTTGGAAACGACGGCGAGCGTGCCGGTCGAGGCGATCGCGTAATCGGCATCGGCGACGCCAAGCTCGGCATCGGCGACGCGCGAGCGCATCGCGGCGCGCTCGATGTCCGCGACCGGCAGCACCCGCACGATCCTGAAGTCGGCGCGCTCGAGTGCTTCGCCAATCGCGCCCATGTCGCTCGCGATTCCTTGTCCTAGCGCGACCGTCTTTCACGCCGAGCTCGCCGGCCAGACTGACTATTCGATTAGTCACTTCGGCTGGAGTGAGTATTCCGAGAAACTTGCCGCCGACCTCTTCGAGCTCGCGCGCGAACGCCGACGCCAGCTCCGCGCGCTGCGCCGACTGCGCCACCGGCACCGCGGCGACTCGCGTCCGCGGCGTGCGAGTTGGTCCTGCGCGCCGGCGCCGAGCGCGTCCTTGACGCTCGCGATTATTTTGTGCAGCTCTGCCACGTTCAGCTCGGCGGACGTTTATGCGGCCGCGGCCGTGGGAAGTTGCGATACTTCGTCCAGTTGCCGAACGGTCCCGGCATCCTGCGCAGATAGCCGTTGTGCGCGAATGGCTTCAGCACTATCGCGGCGAACTTTCCAAGTGCGCGAATCGTCCGCGGATAGCGTGCCGTCTTGGCGAATCGCCGCGCGCCGCGACGCGCCCGCTCAATCGCACGCGGCCATTTCAGCGGATGCGCGCCGGTGCTCTCCTTCCAGCGCAAATGGAGCAGAATTCGCGGGATGTCTATTTTGACCGGGCAGATGTCCTTGCACGCGCCGCACAGCGTCGAGGCGAACGGCAGGTGTCCCGCCGCGCTGCCGAAAAGATTTGGACTGACTATTGAGCCGATCGGTCCCGGATAGACCGAGCGGTACGCGTGACCGCCGATGCGCCGGTAAATCGGGCATACGTTGAGGCACGCGCCGCATCGGATGCAATTGAGCGCCTCGCGCAAAACCGGATCGGCAAGCATCGAGCTGCGCCCGTTGTCGAGGATGACGACGTGCATCTCGGCCGGCCCGTCGAGATCGCCCTCGCGCCGCGGACCGGTGATGAAGCTGGTGTAGGTCGTGAGCTTCTGCCCGGTCGCGGTGCGCGCGAGGATTTCCAAAAAATGGCTCAGGTCTTCGAGCCGCGGGATGACCTTCTCGATGCCCATCACGGCGACGAACGTCTCGGGCATCGTGCTCGACAGGCGGCCGTTGCCTTCGTTCTCGACGACGATCAGCGTGCCGGTTTCCGCGATGGCAAAATTGACGCCGGTGACGCCGAAGTCCGCGGCGAGAAAGATCGCACGCAGGCGCGATCGCGCTTCGGCCGTGAGTTTTTCCGGCTCGGCGGTGTACTCGATGCCGAACTTGTCGGTGAAGAGCTGGCCGATGTCTTCCTTCGACAGATGAATGGCAGGCGTGATGATATGCGACGGGCGCTCGCCGCGAAGCTGCACGATGTACTCGCCAAGGTCTGTTTCGATCGCGTCGATGCCGGCCTTGGCGAAACTGTCGTTGAGATCGATCTCCTCGGTCGTCATCGACTTGCCTTTGACGACGTTGCTGGCGCCCTTGGACTTCGCGAGTGCGACGATATATTCACGCGCCTGCTGCGCGTCCTCGGCGAAGAAGACCTTGCACCCGCGCGCTTCGAGCTTCGCGGTCAGCTCTATTAGCAATTCGTCGAGATGCGCGATCGCGTCGGTCTTGATTCGATGCGCGGCGTCGCGTTCGTCCTCGTACGGCGGGAACTCGGCTTTGACTTGGGCGAAGTGATCAAGATGGCGCGCGCTGGCGCTTTCGAGCTTGCGCCGCAACTCGTGGTCGCCGATCGCGGCGGTGCTCGACTCGAAGAAGTCGCGGGCTTTCGGAAATTCAGACATCTAAAATGTCGCGGGTCAATTTATCAGCGCGACCTGGCGGATGAGGCGCAGCACCGCCTCGCGCGCCGCCTCGGCCGCGGGATGATCGGGCGCCTGCGAAAGAAAACTCTGGTAGTCGTCGAGCGCGGGCTTGAAGCATTCCAGCCGCTCGAACAGGCCGCCGCGCTCGACCAGCTCGTCGAGCGAGCGCGGCTCCAGCATGATGATGCGATCGAGCGCGGACAGCGCCCGCGTCCAATCCGACTTGTCCATGTAGATGATCTTCAGGTTGCGCAGGATGCGCGCGAGGATGTGACGTGCGCCGCGCGCCTTCAGCATCGCCGGGTTCAGCTCCACCGGCTGTCCGTAGATTTGGGTGAGGCGCGCGCGAATCTCGTCGAGCGCGAGAATCTTGCCGCCGACGAACGGATCGATGATCAACTCGCCGCGTTCATCCACCGCTTTGACCAGGAAATGATTCGGGAACGAGACGCCGAAGAGATTGATGCCGAGGCGGCGGCCGACTTCGAGATAGACCACCGACAGGGTGATCGGGAGTCCGAGGCGGCGATTGAGGACGTCGTTCAGAAACGAGTTGCGCGGATCGTTGTAGTTCTGCGCGTTGCCCTCGAAGCCCTTCAGCTCGAACAGAAAATGCGACAGCAACTGGATGCGCTCGACGGTATCCTCGCCGGCGCGCACGATCGGCTCGGCCTCACGCGCGAGCGTCGCGAGCTTGTCGAGATACTCGTCGAGGTCGAGGTTGGGGTACTCTTCTTTGGCGATCAGCAGCGCGCCGCGCGCCAGCGGCACCGGCTCTTTGGCCGCAAGCGTCGCAAATTCCCGTCGTGCATCGTTCATCGCGTGGACACCGTTCGTAACAGTGTTGCTTTGCGCCGATGCTTTGACAAGCGCCGCCATTCAGTTTGTTTCGAGCGCGGCGGCGGCCTCTCGGCGCACCGCGGTGTCGCGGTCGCGGAGCGCGCGCTCGAGTGCGCGCCGCGCCGCGCTTCCGCCGATCTCACCGAGCGCCCATGCGGCGTGCGAGCGAATCAGCGGCTCGGTCTCCGCTTCGATCGAGTGCGCGAGCGGCGCTACGGCGTCGGGATTTCGGGTATTGCCGAGCGCGACGGCGACGTTGCGCAGCAAGCCGCGGCGCTTGGCGCGCTTGACCGCGCTCACGGTGAAGCGGCGGCCGAATTCCTCCTCGCTGAGCGCGAGCATCTCGGGCAATCGCGGCATCAGATCGCCGGCGCTGTGGTCGGACGCATGATCGTCGTTCCATGGGCAGACGTCGTTGCAGATGTCGCAACCGAAGATCCAGTTGCCGAGCTTGGGCCGCAGATCGCGCGGAATGGCACCGCGATTTTCGATCGTCTGATACGAGATGCACAGCTCCGATCGCATCACGTAGCCGTCGGCGAGCGCGCCCGTCGGACACAGGTCGAGGCATCGCCGGCACGTCCCGCAATGGTCGCGATACGGCTCGGCCGTCGCGTCGAATTCCACGTCGGTAAAAATCTCGGCGAGGAAAAAATACGAGCCGTGCTCGCGATTGAGAATCATCGTATTCTTGCCGAACCATCCGATGCGCGAAGCCGATGCCCATTCGCGCTCGAACACCGGCCCGGTATCGACGTAGGTGCGCGTCGTCGAGCCCGGACGAAGTCGGCGGAGCACGTCGCCGACTGCGCGCGCCCGCTTCTTGACGACGTCGTGATAGTCGCGGCCGAGTGCGTACGCCGCGATCCTGCCGCGCATCTCGGCGCGCCAATCGACGGTGGGCGTCGCGCGCGCCGCGTACGGATAGCCGAGGCTGACGACGGACTTGTAGCGAGCGTCGAGGCGGCGCGGGTCGAACCTGAGTTCGGGATCTTTCGCGAGGTAAGTCATCGACGCGTTGCCGCCGTCGGCGAGCCATCGGCGGTAGAAGGCTTCATGCTCAGATAGCGGATTAAGCCGCGCGAACCCAACCAGCACGAATCCCTGCTCGTGGGCGGCGCTCGTCAAGGTTTCGCGCAGAAGATCCATACCAACGCTAAAAAGCTAGCATTTCGCTGGACTTTTCGCCCGAATAATTGTGGATGCATTGACTCGACTATTGGGCTACGATTAATTTCTTGGCAGAGCGTACGATCGACAGGTAAGCGCTCCTGATTGGAGGTTTGTAGCAACCAATGGCTGAAGGACTTCATATCGAGCATCACGGGCATGGGCATGAAAGCGACCATCAGCACGACCACGCCGAGCCGCAGCAGGCGCCCGTCCAGCCAGTCGATACCGCGTCGCTGCCGGACGTCAAGCTGACGCCCAAGGCGATCGAGATGGTGAGCAAGATGCGCGCGAAGGAAGGCCTGAGCGCCGATCATGGGATGCGAATCGGAGTGGTCGGCGGCGGCTGCTCCGGGTTTCAGTATTCGTTGAACTTCGACACGCAAAAGGAAGGCGACCGGGTGACGGATTTCGGCGGCGTGCTGGTGTTGGTGGACGAGATTTCGCTGCCGTATATCGCGGGCACGACGCTGGACTACGTCGAGGGATTGCACGGCGCGGGATTCCGCTTCGACAATCCGCGCGCGAGCCGCACCTGCGGATGCGGGTCGTCGTTCAGCGCGTAAACTCCCCCCTAACCCAATCTGGATAAGATCAGAGTAATCGCCTGCGCGGCGGGCGGCAGGGGGTGACCCCTGCACCCAGTGAGAAGCGCAAAGTTGCGCGAAGCGCGCTACTTTGCTCTCAGGGGCGAGGCGTTAGCGCGGATCAGATAGATCGACCGTCTTCGGTGGCGGCCTTTTTTGTTCCGTCGGGCGCTGTTAAACCGGAACCACGATGTTGTCGGGATTGATCTACTGGCTGTCGCCGGCGCGGCGGCGGTTTATGCGGCGGCTGGCGAAGCCGGGAATGGATGCGATACGCGCGCGTCTGGCCGACGCGGGATCGCCGCGCGCCGTTCAGTTTATCTCGACGATTCTCGACGCCAACGCCGACTTCCTTGCCTACGCGCTGTCGTCGAAGGGGCCGCTTCATATATATGGCGAGCGCGCGACGCCCGCGACGGTGGCGAAGTGTATCTCGACGATGTTGATTTACTCGGTCAATCTGTTTGCGCGCGACGAGATGACCAACAATGAGAGCGAGATGATTCCGCTGCTGGCGCATCTGGCCGGCGTCACGCCGATGCAGGTGATGCTGCGGCGCGACGCGCTGCGCAAAGCGCCGCGCTCGGAGGAGTGGATGGTGCTGACGTGGCTGGCGAAGGACCTTGGCGCCGACGCGCCGAAATACGACGCCCAGCTTGAGCGCGCGTTCGGATACAATTATCTGTCGTACATCGATCAGTACCGGCCAACGCTCGAGCGCGAGATGGCCGCGGCAGACACGGCGTCAAGCCAGGAGTTGTAGATGAAAGATCTCGAAGGGCGCGGAGTAATCGTGACCGGCGCGACGCGCGGAATCGGGCGGGCGATCGCGCTGGAAGTCGCGCGCCGCGGCGCCAACGTGTCGTTCAACTATGTCAAGAGCGATCAGCAGGCGGCTGAGCTGAAGAGCGAGATCGAAAAGATCGGCGTGAAGGCGCTCGCCTACAAGGTTGATGTCGGCGACCTCAAGAATGTGCGCGAGATGGTCAACGCGACCAAGAAGGAATTCGGGCAAATCGACGGGCTGGTCAACAACGCCGGCATGACGCGCGACAAAGTGTTCGTGATGATGTCGGAAGAGGACTGGAACGAAGTGATTCGCGTGAATCTGACGGGTGCGTTCAATTTCGCGCGCGCGGCGGCGTTCATGATGATGAAGGCGAAGCGCGGGTCGATTCTCAACATCACGTCGGTGAGCGGGCTGATCGGCCTGCCGGGGCAGGCGAACTATTCGGCGGCAAAAGCGGGACTCATCGGGCTGACGAAATCCGTCGCGAAAGAAGTAGGGCGGCTGGGCGTTCGCGTCAACGCGCTGGCGCTGGGATTTATCGAGACCGACATGACCGCATCGCTGCCCGCAGAGAATCGCGCGCAAGCGCTCGCGATGATCCCGCTCGGCCGCTTCGGCAAAGTCGAAGACGTGGTGCCGATGGCGGCATTCATGCTGACTGACGCCGCTTCCTACATCACCGGCGCAGTGATCCAGCTGGACGGCGGCCTCGCGATGTAGCCGTCCCGGTCAGCCCGGACGCGGCCAGTCCGCATACGGTTAGCCTGACGGGTACTGGCTCGTAAGCGACGATCGCGATGACGAAAGCGCCGAGGCGATGCGATCGCTCCGGCTCAGTATTGAGGTGCGAAACGATCGGCAACTGTAGAAATTCGCCGCGCGGCTGAAATTCCGCTTGACAAAACACTGTCCGCCAAGCGGAATTGCTCGGGTGGGGAGAGGCGTTAGTCTGCCGGCGGGAGCCCGGTATTTTGCAAGGGGGATGGCGCGGCCGTCGATGCTGGCCGCGCTGCTGCTCCTGCTTACGCCGCTTGCTATTCTCACGGCCGGACGCTCGCCTCACGCCAGCGCCGCCAACACGATAACCGTCAATTCGCTGACAGACCCGGGCCTCACCGGCGATCACTTTTGCAGCCTGCGCGAAGCGATTACCAACGCCAACGCGAAGGCCGACACCAGCACGGGCGATTGCGCCGCCGGCACCGGCAACGACACGATTGTCTTCAACCTCAGCGGGACGATAGCACTCGTGAGCAACCTGCCCTCGATTCAGCACACGCTGGAAATCGACGGCGCCGGCCAGGCAATCACAATCGATGGCGGCGGAGCGAGGCAGGGGTTCCTGAACTTCTCCGGCGTGGTCACGCTGAACAACCTGACGATTGCCAACGGCCATTCGTCCGGCACTGGCGGCGGCGTCTCCAACAACGGATCGTTGACGGTCACCAATTGCACCTTTGTCGGCAACACCGCCGCGGGCGGCGGCGCAATCTACAATGGCGGTCCGGCGGGCACACTCGCCGTTACCAACTGTACCTTTTCAGGCAATGTCTCGGCCGCGGGCGGGGCTATCGAGAGTGGGCACGGCGGGACCGTGACGAGCAGCACGTTCGCGAACAACAGCAGCGGCAGCTCGAGTGCCGGCGCGGCTATCCTGGCCACCGACACGACGGTGCAAGTTGCCAACTCGATCCTGGCGGGCAGCACCGGCGCCAATTGCGGCGTTGTGGGCACCGGCGTCGTCGGCAACGGCGGCTTCAATATCTCCGACGACGGATCGTGCGGCTTCGGCAGCAGCCCCGGCGCCAACGGTGACACCCTCGGCGACAACGTCCTGCCATTGCTCGATACCAGCGGGCTGCAGAACAACGGCGGGCCGACCGACACGATTGGCTTGCAGCCGACCAGCCCGGCGGTCAACGCAGTCCCGATTGCCGATTGCCCGGCGACCGATCAGCGCGGCGATCCACGGCCTGACCCCGGCGATAAGAGCAACGCATGCGATGTCGGAGCGTTTGAATCGATTGACGCACTCGGCACACCGACGCCGACTGCCACGGCCACGCCGACCGCATCCGCAACCTCGACCGCGACGGTAGCGCCGTCATCCAGCGCCACGCCGACCGCGACGGCGACTGATACGACAGTCGCAACCGCGACCGCGACTGCGACGGCGACCGTCTCGGGCACCGCGACTGTCACGGCCACCGCGACCGATACGCCGAGCGCAACTCCGACTACGACCGCGACCTCGACACTTACGTCCACTCCAACGGCGACCGCGACCGGAACCGCGACCACTACTGCGACTGCGACCGTATCCGCGACGCCGACTGATACGGCAACCGCGACTGCGACGGTATCCGCGACGGCGACCGATACCGGCACCTCGACTGCCACGGCGACTGGCACTCCAACGGCGACTGCAACGGCAACCGATACGCCGACCGCGAGCGCAACCATCACGGTCACGCCGACGGCGACAGCGACGCCCAAGCCGCCGCCGGTGAAACTCACGATCACGCCGGCGTCGCTCAGCTTCGGGAACGTCAAGACCGGCGGCGCGCCGATCAAATCGATCACGCTGCACAACAAGAGCAAGACCAATGATTCAGTCACGCTGCCGCAGGTCAGCGGGCAATACTTCAGCCTGGCGAGCAACGACTGCGAGGCCGGCGTGCCGGCGGGCGGCACCTGCAAAATCGGCGTGAGCTTCGCGCCGATGACGGCGGGCAAGAAGTTCACCGGCAAGCTGACCTTCACCGATCAATCGAAGAAGAGCAGCCATACCATCAAGCTCAAAGGCAAAGGCGTGAGCACGCCCTCGTCGTCGCCGACGATGACGCCGTCGGTGACCGCCACGCCGACTGCAACTGCCACTGCGACTGCCACCTCGACCGGCGGCGGCACTCCGACCGCGACCGCCACCGCAACACCGTCGCCGACCGGCACCTCGACCGCGACCTATACGCTTTCGAATATTTCCCAGACGCTGTCGGGCTTCGTCGATTTGACCGAACCGAGTATCTCGCCCAATCCAGTTCAGACGGCGACGGCGGTCGCGGTCGCGACGCCGTCATTCACCGACAGCGTCAGCCTGAGCGATACCAACGTCGATATATCGGGGTCGGCGTCGGCCTCGCAGACCTCGGCGGCCGATGGTTCCAGTATTTCCGCGATCGAATCGGCGCAGACCGCCGCGGACCTCTCGCTGTGTCTCGGGCCGAATCCTCTGTGTATGGCTGAGAACCAGGGTTTTACGGAGTTCCTGGCCGATTTTTGCATCGCGTCGGACACGACCTATGCGCTGAGCGGTTCGGTACAGGCGAGCACGAGTGAGGATTTTGGCAACATCAATGCGACGGGAATTGTGAGCATCCAAGACCTCTCGACGATGGACTTCATCGTCAACGAGCAGGTCGCAAATGGACAAAACGATCCACTCTCGATGGACCTGCCTCTGAGCGGAGGGGGATGCTACGAAATGATCGTCGAGGTGTATGCGACCGCCCTGCCGAGTGGCACCGGCTCGGGCAGCGCGTCGGCGAGCTGCAACGTCCTGCTGAGTCCGCAGTAGCGGCGGCGGCGCGCGTCTCAGCAAAGGTCCGCTGCGCGATTTCAGAGACCGGAACCGGCTTCGCTTGCGCGGAGCTGTCCGAGATCCTTCCTGCCGCTCGCGATGCTAGCTTCGTCGGGATGATAGAAACGCGCGCGTTGCTGGCTTCGTCAGGATGACGGAACCCCTGCGATGCTTGCTTCGTCACGGATGACAACTGGTACCGCGCGTCAATGGCTCCAGGAGCGGGCGCAGCTCAGGATGTCGATTTGCGTGCCGGTTTCTACCGCGCGGTATTTTTCCAGGAAGCTCGAATCGATTTGCTTGAGCGGCGGCGGCTCGCGGCGCCGGCGCCATCGATTGCATGCGCCCGGGCCGCCGTTGTAGCCGGCGTATGCCGATCGCGCGAGATGGCTCGAGATCAGCACCGGATCGAACTTCGCTTGCGACATCGACGCGTACTGGATCATGCGCGCGAGAATCTCGCAGCCCGCACCCGCGTTGTAGAGCACGTCCCATTTCAGCCGATCGATATCGTAAAACCCGCGCCAGACGTGCTTGTTCACCTGCATCAGGCCGATGTCGCCGGTGGCCGATTCGAGCCATCGGATGTGCGCGCCGTCCATCACGAATTGCCGCCAGCAGCTTTCCTGCCACGCCGTGCTCATCACCAGCGTGACGTAAACGCGGCCGTTGTCGGTGTCGAGCGCGTTGGCGGGGCTCGCCGTGGTCTGGCTGAGTTGATAGGCGGCGCTGAGATTGAGCAGCATCGCCATGTCGCGGCGATAGGCTTCGGCATTTTCTTCGGTGACGACCTGTCGATAAAGGCGGTCGGCGACATCCTGGAGGCGGGATATCTGCGAGCCTCCGCTGTCTTCGGCTGCGTCAGCTTCGCGCGGTGAGAGGAGCGCCAGCAACCTAACCCCTAAGCCCGTGCTTCGAGGGAATGGGAACAATCCTGAAGAAGTTCCGGGCGATGGCGATGGTGTCGGAGCGGATGCATTGGTCGGGTTTGGAGATAAGGCCGGTGTGGATGGCGGTATGTTCTCTTCTTCGATTGGGTGGTGACTCGTTGGCGGCTCGGGCACTGAAAAAAGCTTTTTCATGTCGCGATCTTCGCCGTAGTTGAATTGCAGCGGGTCGGCGGTTGCCGTCGGCGCCATGATGTGCGCGAGGCGACGCAGGTCGGCGGCCGAGATGCGCACCCCGAGCGCCGGTGCGGCCTGATCGAGCGCGAACAGCGCGTCGCCGGCCGAGATGAACGACATGAATTCGAGCGCGCGCGCCCCGAGCATCCCGCGCTGCGCCGCCGCGCGCACCGCGTCGTGCAACTGCGTCCATTCGTCGAGGAAGATAAGGCGCACCGGATCGGGACCGCTGGCGGCGGACGGATTGTTCAGCGCCTGCACCAGGCGGTAGCGGCTGTCGAGCAGGATTTGCAGCAACTGATCGCGGAACTGCTGGTCGCCGACCGTGTCACCGAGCTGTTTGATCGTGAAAACCAGGAACGCGTCCCATTGATCGAGCGTGTCCTGAAAGGCCTTGAGTTCGGCCGGCGTGGGCGACGCGGCGGCGCCGGGACTCGCGGCAGCAGCCGGCATGTTGGGCACCGTCATCACGAGCGTGACGCGGACGCCGTTGTCGAGCGCCTCGATGTTGGGATCGGCGGTAAGGCTCGCGATTGCGGCGCGGACGCGGTCGGCGGCGTCGGTGGGGATCGAGTCGTTGATCATCGCGGCGAGCTGCTGAACGGCGGGATTGAGGTCGTAGGAAAAATCGTTGAGCCGCGGAATCAGATAACCCTTGATCAGGTCGAAGCCCTTGCTGACGATCTGCGACTTCTGATGCGCCGCGTTATAGACATTCAAATCGGTGAAATGAAATTTGAGCTGGAGGCCCGGCGCGATGTAAGGGACGCCGAGCGCCTCGACGATCCCGCTCCATTGGATTGCCCCGAGGCATTGCGAGCCCATCGCGACGCCGAGTCCGAGACTGTTGGCGGTTTCGAGTTTGACGGTCGCGGCGCCGCCCGGAGTCGCGCGCGAGAATTCGGGATTTTCGGCGTAGAGAAACTGGCAATCGTCGAGTCCGTTCCAAAGCTGGGCGCGTCCGCCGGGCGCGGTGTAGAGCTTGTGCTTGAGCGCCTCGCGCAGCGTGAGGTAGTCGATGGTCAGCGGAATGCGCACTTGCGCCGCTCGCGCGGGAGCGGGGCGCGCTGAGAAAATTCCGATGAGCGCCGTGATGATTATCCACAACCGAACTGCTGACCCCTTTGCTCGAGGGGAAGGGGACAATTCTGAAGAGTGCTTGGATTGGTCGAGGATATTCATGAATTTGTGGTTTTGGTTACGAGGGCGACTCGATTGCGCACGCACTGCTGTCACGAGTCAACTATTATGGCAACTCTGTTTGACCTTGAAAGCCAGTCGCGCGGTTATGATAATCAAATCAGAAGAATCACCGGAAATTTTGGGTAAGCCCGATGAGTACTGAACGTCAGGCAGACTTTTACGAAGCGGAACCGCCGCAGGCGTCGCGCGAACTGGCGAAGCTGCGCGCAACGACCGGCTACGTCGCGCCGTTCGAGATCGTGCGCAGGCGCGTGATCGACGACATGAACGACGGCAAGATGACCGTCGATGCGACGTTGATAATCCGGATCGGTGACGTCGAGGAAACCGAGGCGGCATCGGGCGTCGGCGTGCTGCATGCGCTCGACGTGGCGCTGCGCAAGGCGCTGCTCAAATATTTCCCGTACCTCGAGCCGGTCAAAGTTATCGAAACCTACCAGCATGCGACCGGCGCCTCGACCGAGGCCGACGTCGTGTCGGTGAAGAAATTTGCCGATGGCGATCTGGTGTGGACGACGCTGGCGAAATCGTCGAACACGATCGAGTCGGCATGGGCGTCACTGCTCGACGGTTACGAATGGCGCATCGTGCAGGAGAATGCGCGGCTGCGGCGGATGAACTTGAATCCAAGGTGGTCGAAGCGCTGAGCTCGATGAGCGCGGACGATCAAGTGGCGAGCGTCGGCAAGGCGTCGGCGGGCAAGCTGGCGATTTTGTACGACGGATCGTGCGCGATGTGCCGCGCGAGTCTCGACGGAATCCGGCAATTCGACAATTCGGGCAAGATGGAGCCGCTCGATCTTCATCACGAGGACGTTCGCGCGCAGTTCCCGGAGTTGAAGCTGGAGAATCTGCTCGAGGAATTGCACGCGGTGGACGAAAATGGACGAGTCTATCGCGGCGCGCGCGCGATCAACGAAATCCTGCGTCGGCAGAACGGGCTCAAGGGCTACCTCGCGTACCTGTGGTACATCCCGGGCTACGCGTGGCTGGCGGATCGGCAGTACAAGCGAATTGCGGCGTCGCGTTATGCCCGCGACGCGAGCGGCCGGATGAAAGGGCAAGGGCAGGCGGTCGAGCAGTAGAGACAGCGACGTTGCCGGCATACAGCTTGAGCCCAGCACCTTCACCTACCGGCGGCTGCGCCCGCCGGCCGCCTCTCCCGTGAAATAACGGGCGAGGTAATTCCCCCGCGCCTTCCCTCAAAAGAACCTCCGAGCGAAATGGCGTCCTCGACATTTTGCGATTAGTAACCGGGTGCAGGGGTCACCCCCCGTGACGGTGTCGATGCCGAAGGAAGTGTGAAACCCACCGCGGGTTTCACGTTTGATAAAGTGATTTACCCTTCCTAACCTCGCGCCTTGTTCGATATCGCGGCTGCACGCTAAGCTTGACGCTCGCACTCGTGAAACCATTTTACATTTTCAATTCGCTGAGCCGCGCGGTCGAGGAATTTCAGCCGCAGAATCCGCCGGAGGTGACGTTCTACTCGTGCGGGCCGACGGTTTATCTGCCGCAGCATCTTGGGAATCTGCGCGCCTACACGTTCGTGGACAGTCTCCGCAGGGCGCTGGAGTTCAACGGCTATCGCGTTCAGCACGTGATGAACGTAACCGACGTCGGGCACATGACCGGCGACGTCGACGAGGGCGAGGACAAGATCGAGAAAACCGCACGCGCGCAAGGCAAATCGCCGCTCGAGGTGGCGAACTTCTATCTCGCGATGTTTCAGCGCGATTGCGCGTCGCTCAATATCGAGCCGCCGCAGGTATGGTCGCGCGCCACCGATCACATCGGCGACATGATTGCGCTGACCGAGAGAATCATCGAGGCGGGATTTGCCTACGTCACCAGGAGCGGCGTGTACTTCGACGTCGAGAAGTATCGCGGCGAGAATCGCGCGGGCCGGCTCTCGCGGCAGAGTCTCGACGAGCAGAACGCCGCGCAGCGCCTCGAGCATTCAGCCGACAAGCATAGCCCGCACGATTTCACGCTGTGGGTGCTCGGCCAGCCCGGCCATCTGATGCAATGGGACAGCCCGTGGGGACGCGGTTATCCGGGATGGCATATCGAGTGCTCGGCGATGGCGATGAAGTACCTGGGCGAGACTATCGACATCCACACCGGCGGCATCGATCACATCCCGGTCCATCATGAGAACGAAATCGCGCAATCTGAAAGCGCGACGCATCAGCCGTTTGCGCGGTACTTTGTGCATCACGCGTTTTTGGTCGGCAAGGAAGGGACCAAGATCAGCAAGAGCGCGGGCAAGTTCCCGCTGCTGAGCGATCTGGTGGCGGCGGGAGTCGATCCTCTGGCGTTCCGGATTTTCTGTTACGGCGCGAAATATCGTTCCGAGATAGTATTTAACGACGAGGCGATTCGCGCGTCGCAGAGCAACCTCGATTATTTTCGCGAGTTCGCGCGCAGCGTGCCCGACGACGCGGCGGCCGACGGGGTCGAAGCGGCGGGCTGGGCGGCGGAATATTACGAGCGCTTTCACGACTCGATCAACAACGATCTGAACACGCCGCAGGCGCTGGCGGTGGCGCTGGATCTCGTCGCGGAAGCATACCGGCGCAAAGATTTCCGCGCGTGGCCGACGCTGCGGGCGCTCGACACGGTGCTCGGACTCGATTTGCGGAAGCATCGCGAGAGTGCGCGCATGAATACGATCGAGCCGGACGTGCAGCAGTTGATCGACAATCGGGCGGCGGCGCGCAAGGCAAAAGACTTCGTTCTTGCCGACGAGCTGCGCAAGGAAATCGAGCGGCGCGGCTACGAGGTCAAGGACAACCGCGACGGCACCGCTACCTATCAGCGCCGCGGCTGAACGACTGCCTGCGAGCTGAATGGCAAGTAACTTTTTTTTCACGGACGACGGGCAGATCGGCTGGGGTCTTTGGATTCTGTCTATGACCGTGATCGGTGTTTTCGCCTGCCGACGCGGCTGGCGTAAGACACCAGATTGGCTTCGTCTCTACATTTGGTCTGCGGTCGTCGTGGAAGCGCTACTATGGTCTCCTTACCTGGTTCACTGGTACTGGTACCTCAAAGCGGGTGGAGTCAGTAAAGCTGGCCCCATGACGTATGACGCCGGCCCAGTGATGTATGCGTACCTGGTCACCGCGATGGTCAGTCAATACGTTGTGATTTTTGGGGTCGTAGTCGCGCCGATTCTTCTAATTGTTCTGATAGTCGAGGCGTCGCGCTCGGTTTGGTCCGCACTCGTCCACTAACATTTCCCGCAAATTAAGTCACTGACAAATTCAAATTCAGCCATTCAGCCCCGAATTAAGACAGTACCGATTTGCCTTGAATGCTTGCGCGGAAGTCTCTTAGAATCGCGGCTTGACCAATTAGATCGCCGACCAGAAGGAACCGATGGGGATTGAGTTAAAGAAGTTCGACACCAGGCTGCAGGCCGAAGGTCCCGAGGTAAAGCATCTCGACCCGGCCGCGGCGCCGTTCTATCTGCCGATTGGCGACGAAGTGGAAATCTTCACCGCCGCTTACAAGGCGCGACTGCCGCTGCTGCTGAAGGGGCCGACCGGATGCGGCAAGACGCGCTTCGTCGAGCACATGGCGCATCAGCTGTCGTCGCTGGCTAACGGGCCCAACGAATTGATCACGGTCGCGTGTCACGAGGATCTCACGGGCAGCGACCTGGTCGGCCGTTTCCTGATTCAGGCCGACGAGACGGTGTGGGTTGACGGTCCGCTGACGCAAGCGGTGCGGCGCGGCGCGATTTGTTACCTCGACGAAGTGGTCGAGGCGCGCAAGGACACCACCGTGCTGATCCATCCGCTGTCGGACCATCGTCGGATTCTGCCGATCGAAAAGCGCGGCGAGACGATCGAGGCGCACGAGGGATTTCTGCTGGTGATTTCCTACAATCCCGGCTACCAGAGCATCCAGAAAAATCTGAAGCATTCGACGCGCCAGCGCTTCGTGACGATCGAGTTCACCTACCCGCCGGCCGACAAGGAAGTCGAGATTATCGCGCACGAAGCGGGCGTCGAGCAGGATATCGCGCACCAACTCGCGGTGCTGGGCGAGAAGGTGCGTCACCTGAAGGCGTCGGGGCTGGAAGAGGGCGTCTCGACGCGCCTGCTGATCTACGCCGGCGAGCTGATCCGCCAGGGCATCGCACCACGGCGCGCGGCGACGGTCGCAGTCACCTGGTCGTTGACCGACGAGGCCGACAGCAAGCGTGCGATCGACGAAGTAGTGAAGGCGATCTTTCCATAAGTTGCGGCAAGATTCGTGAACCGGCGCGAGTGACAACAACTTCAGCGAGGTCGGGTAAATGAGGCTCTCCGCAAACTTCAAAATGATTTTGGCTGCGGCCGCGACGCTCGCGATGCTCGGCGTGGGCGCCTCCGCGATGGCGCAAGACCTGTCCGCCGGCGTTCAGGCGCAATCGGGACCGCGGCTGGATTTTCCGGCCGGGCTCGCCACCGACGGACGCGCGGTGTACGTCGCGAACAGCCGCAACAATACGGTCGAGGCGATCGACCCGGCGTCGAGAACGCTGCGAATCGTCGCGGGCACGCTCTTCCAGGAAGGCAGCAATGACGGCACCGGCCCGTCGGCGCGCTTCAACAGTCCCGATGGCATGACGATGAACGGCCAGAATCTCTATCTGTGCGACACCAACAATTCCGACATTCGCCAAATCAGCATCAGCGGCACCGTTACCACCGTTGCGGGACAGGCGAATATCGCGGGCACCGAAGACGGCACCGGCGCCGGCGCGCACTTCAACCTGCCGACGCAGATCGCCACCGACGGCACCGCGCTGTACGTGGCCGACAGCGGCAACAGCACGATCAGGCGCATCACGCTCGCCGACTTCAAGGTCAAGACTATCGCGGGACAGGCGGGCACTTCGGGCAAGACCGAGGGCGGCCCGGACAAGTCGGTGTTCAGCGGTCCGCGCGGAGTCGCGGTTGACAAGAAAGCGATCTACGTTTCCGATACCGGCAACGATATAATCCGCATGATCGATCTCTCGACGCTGCAGACCAGCACGCTCGCGGGCACCGGCGAGGATGGCGACAAGGACGGTCCCGCGTTGCAGGCGCAGTTCAATAATCCCGGCGCGATATGCACCGACGGCACGTTTCTGTACGTGCTCGACGCCGACAATCATTCGATCCGCAAAATCGATCTCAACGCCAAGACCGTGACCAAGCTGACGCTGGTCAACGGCCATATCGGCTCGGGCTGCGCGCTTACCAGCGACGGCAAGCAACTGTACTTCTCCGACACCACCGAAAACGCCGTCGAAGTCGTCGATACCACCAGCGGCAATTTCACCACGCTATTTCCGCCGGGGCAGTAGGCCGCGCGCGATGGGCCTCGCGTCTTGATCGATCTGCGCAGCGACACCGTAACGTTGCCGACGCCGGCGATGCGCGAGGCGATCGCGCGCGCCGAGCTGGGGGACGACGTTTACGGCGAGGACCCGAGCGTCAACCGGCTCGAGGCGATGGCGGCGTCGATGATGGGCAAGGAGGCCGCGCTGCTGGTGCCGAGCGGCACGATGGGCAACCTGGCCGCGATGCTGACGCACTGCGCGCGCGGGACCAAGGCGATCGTCGGCGCGGACTCGCACACCAATCTTTATGAAGCAGGCGGCGCGTCGGCTCTGGGAGGCATCGTGCTCACCGCGATTGCCAACACCGACGACGGCGAGCTTGACACGGGCGAACTCGCGCGCGAGTTGGGGACGCCGGCCGACGATCATTTCGCGCCGCCGTCGCTGGTGGTCATCGAGAACACGCACAACCGCTGCGGCGGCGCGCCGATCAAGCTGTCGCACATGGCGGAAGTGTCCGCGGCGGCGCGTCGGCGAAAAGTTCCGCTGCATCTCGATGGCGCGCGGATCTTCAACGCGGCGCTCGCGCTCGAGACGACGCCGAAAGAAATCGCGAGCCACGCCGATACGGTGTCGTTCTGCCTGTCGAAGGGACTCGGATGCCCGATCGGATCGCTTTTGTGCGGGAGCCGTGAATTTATCGCGCGCGCGCATCGGACGCGCAAAGTGCTCGGCGGCGGCATGCGGCAAGCGGGAATAATTGCGGCGGCGGGAATCGTCGCGCTGACCACGATGGTCGATCGGCTGGCTGAGGACCATCAGAATGCGCGCGCGCTGGCGCAGGGATTCGCGCTGGTCGCGGGACTCAACGTGCGCGCGGTCAAGAATCGCACCAACATGGTCGTGTTCGACGTTGATGGCGACGCCGATGTGTCGCGGCGTTTCGCGGCGGCGATGAAAGAGCGGGGCGTGCTGATCTCACCGCGCGAGGCGACCTCGTTCCGCGCCGTGACTCACAATGGAATTTCGCGCGCCGACATCGATCGGGCAGTCGCCGCGGCTGCGCAAGCGGCCGGCGAAGTTTTCGGCGACTGATGGATTCACTCGAATCGCTTTTTTCAGTGAAAGGTCATCGCGCGCTGGTAACCGGCGCGTCGTCCGGGCTCGGCGTGGAATGCGCGAAGGCGCTGGCGCTTGCGGGCGCCGACGTGGCGCTGGTCGCGCGGCGCAAAGATCGCGTCGCGCGAATCGCGGCCGAGCTTGCGCAGGCGCATGGCGTCAAGACAGTCGGCATCGGCGCCGACGTGACGCGCGAGGCCGACCTCGAGCGCGTGATGGCCGAGGCGACGGCCGCGCTCGGCGACATCGACATCCTGGTGAACAACGCGGGCGTGTCGCCGACCGGGCGCGCCGAAAATTTCAAGCGCGAAGCGTGGGACGAAGCGATCGCGGTGAATCTGACCGCGCCGATGATGCTGGCGCAGCGCGTCGCACGCCGGCTTATCGAAACCAAACAGCCGGGCCGGATCATCAACATGGTTTCGATCTACGCCGCGGTCGCGAGTTCGGTGTACCGGCTGTCGGCATACGCGGCGACCAAGGCGGCGTTGGCGAATCTCACGCGTCAGCTTGCGGTCGAGTGGGCCGGCTACGGAATTTTGGTTAACGCGATCGCGCCGGGATGGATTCCGACCGAGGCCACTGAAGGCGGAATCGCGAAGCCGGCGAACAAAGAGCGGATGGAAGCGTTCACGCCGATGAAACGGCTCGGCCTGGCGCATGAAATTCGCGGCGCCGTGATCTTCCTTGCGAGTCCCGCCTCAAGCTACGTTACGGGCTCGGTAATTTCGGTGGACGGCGGATACCAGGCGTGGTGAGCGGAACCGGGCTGCGAGCGCAAATGCTCCGGCGCAAGCCGGCTGCCGCGCTAATGGCGGAGGCGGAGTCGCGTTCGGGCGGCCTCAAGCGGGCTCTGGGAGCGCTCGATCTGACGCTGCTCGGAATCGGCGCGATCGTCGGCGCGGGAATTTTCGTGCTGACCGGCGTCGCCGCCGCGAAATATGCCGGTCCCGCGATCGTGCTTTCATTCGTGGTGTCGGGATTCGCGTGCGCGATGGCGGCGCTCTGCTACGCGGAGTTCGCCGCGATGATCCCGGTCGCCGGCAGCGCGTATTCATACTCGTACGCGACGATGGGCGAGCTGGTCGGCTGGATCATCGGATGGGATCTCGTGCTCGAGTATGCGGTCGGAGCGGCCGCGGTCGCGGTCGGATGGTCAGGCTACCTTACGGTCATACTGCACGGTCTCGGGATTCATTTGCCGGTTGCAATAACCAACGCGCCCGGCTCGGTGCCCGGCGCAATCATCAACTTGCCCGCGCTGCTAATCGTGATGCTCATCACCTACGTGCTGTACATCGGCATATCGGAGAGCGCGCGAATCAATTCGTTCATCGTCGGGATTAAACTCATCGTGATCGGCGCCGTGATCATCGTCGGCGCATTCTTCATCAGGCCGGCGAACTGGAGTCCGTTTGCGCCGATGGGATGGCCGGGAGTGATGAAGGGCGCGGCCGTGATTTTTTTCGCATACATCGGATTCGACGCGGTCTCGACGGCAGCGGAAGAAGTGGTCGAGCCGAATCGCGACTTGCCGCTCGGCATCCTCGGCTCGCTGTTCGTTTGTACCTTGCTCTACATTCTGGTCGCGGGGGTGCTGACCGGGATGGTGCCGGCACACTTGATCGACGTGAACGCGCCGCTGGCGTCTGCGTTTGTGCTGCGCGGGATGCACGCGCTGTCGGGATTTATCTCGCTCGGCGCGGTTGCAGGCCTGACCTCCGTGCTGCTGGTGCTGATGCTCGGGCAGTCGCGGGTATTTTTCGCCGTATCGCGCGACGGTCTGCTGCCGCCCGCTTTCAGCAAGATACATCCGAAGTATCGCACGCCGTACATCCCGACGACGCTGACTGGATTCGCCGTTGGAATCACGGCCGCGTTCCTGCCGATCCAGGAAATCGCGGAGCTGACGAACATCGGCACGCTGTTCGCATTTGTGCTCGTATGCTTCGGCGTGTGGATCCTGCGCCGCGTCGAGCCCGACCTGAAGCGCCCGTTCCGCACGCCGCTAGTGCCGCTGGTGCCGATTCTCGGCGTCGTGTTTTGCGTTTACCTGATGGCGAGTTTGCCGGTCGTAACGTGGATTCGTTTTTTCGTGTGGCTGGTGATTGGGCTCGTGATCTATTTCAGCTACGGCCGCTTCCACAGCAAGGTGCAGCAGCACGTGGTCGATGATGCCGCCGCGTCGGGACGGTAAAATGTGCGGAGTTGATGAAAATCTTAATGGCAGCCGCAGCCGCCGCCGCAGCATCCGCCGCCACCGCTGAAACCGCTCGACGTGCCGGAGTTGGCCATCGCGGACGCGACCGCGGCGGCGCCGTCGCCGCTGCTCCCGCGCGCCGCGAACGTGGACATCTCGCGCGTCAGCTTGGAGCCGTGACAATGCGGGCATTCGGCTGCGTCGCCGGGGCGCACGAACGCCTCGAATGAGCGGTCGCATTTGGCGCATCGGTATTCGTAGATCGGCATGATTCCTTATTCGCTCGGTGGCTGTGCGTATTCGACCAGCACGCCGCGCGTCGCCTTGGGATGCAGGAAGCAGATCATGCCGGCCAAGCCGTTGCGCGGCTTCTGATCGATTAGCTGGATGCCCTTGGCGCGCGCCGCGTCGAGCTCGCGGGCGACGTCGTCGGTCTCGAAGCATACGTGATGCAGGCCGCCGCCGCGCCGCGCGAGGAATTTGCCGACCGCATTTTCAGGATCGAGCGGCTCGAGCAACTCGATCTCGCTCTCGCCGGCCTTGAGCAGCGCGGCGCGGACGCCTTGCTCTTCAATCGTCGCGCTTTTCGTGAAACGCAGGCCGAGCGTGTCGCGCCAGAATTTCAGGCCGGCGTCGAGGTTCGGTACCACGACGCCGACGTGATGAATCTTCTTGAGCATCGCCCTAGTTGCCCGCGTGATCGAGGCACAGCGAGCGTTGCTCCTTGTCCCACCTGACCTTCATTTCGGGTGAGCCAAGAGTAGGATGCTCGGCGCGCGTCTGCGCCAGCTTGCTGCATGCGGCCTGTGTGTTGCCCTGCTTGGAGTAAATTACCGCGAGCTGAAACTTCGCTTCATACCAGAGCGGGTCGGATTCGGCGGCGGTGTTCTCGACGGCGGTCCACCGCTCGTTGGCATCCTTCCAGTCGCCCTTGGCCTGCGCCTGCCGAGCGAGACCGGCGTTCGCATCGGGCGATGCGGGGTCGGCCTTCACGACTTCCTCGAAGACCTTGTTCGCCTCGTCTTCGTTGCCGGTGGCGTGAAGAGCCTGGGCGTAGATCGACAGCGTACCAGTGAGGTTCTTGACAGGAATCTTGCCCGACGCCGCCATCTCGGCGAAGCCCTTGTAAGCAGTCGCGGTCAACTTCGCGTTAGCGAGGTAGGCCTTCTGATCGTTGTTATCCTTGGCCGCCTGCGCGGCCTTCCAGAACTCGATTCCAAGTCCCTTGACGAAATCCTGCTTGGCGGTGTCGCTCTTGCTGCGTTCGACCAGAGTGGCGACGTCGGTATTAACTTCGTCATAACGGCCCAGGCGATCGAGCGCCGTGATGCGCCAATCGATCACGTCCTGAAACTTCGCGCTCATCATCGGGTAGTTCGATTCGTAGCCGACCAGCAACGGCGCAACTTGCGCGTAATCGACATGGTCCTGATCTTCTTCGAGGATCGAAGCGAGCATGTAGGTCGCCTCGCCGCGAATCTCGCGAATGTCCTTCTTGGCAGCCGCATTATTGGCGGCGCGCTCTGCCTCGGGACCCATCTTGATTGATTCGTTCAGATCGGCGAGCGCCAGTTTTCTGAGCTGATCGGTATCGATCTTGGGTCCCTTGTTATCCTTGGCAGCGCCCGCGCCCACCAGCACCTTGTAGTAGCATTCCGCGGCTTTGAATTTGGCGGTGAAAGTGAATTCGGGGTCGCCTTTGACCTTGGAATACAAGTCGGCGGCGCCGAGGAGATCGCCCTGCCGCTGCTTGCGGTCGGCCAGCGCCACTTGCAACTCGGCGGCATGATCACCGCCTGGACTCTTCTGCAGGTATTCCTCGGCGTCCTTCGCCCACTCGGCTTCCAGCGCGGTGTCCTTCTGGCCGCTCTGCACCCATCGGTTATGTGCGAGGCTATACTTTAAGAACACGGCCTGGGACGCATCGGCGCCGCCACCGGCTGCGATCTTGGTAAGCATCGCTGCAACCATGTCGTAGCGCTTCTCGCGCTGATAGATATCGGCGGCAAATCTGCAGGCCTTGGGATATTTTCCGCTGTCGCACGCTTCGGAATAGTACTTGGCGGCGCCAGCTTCGTCCTTGCGCGAAAGCAGGACCGCGGCCAGCAGCCATTTCTCGAACGGGTCGCTCGAGTTGCCGAATTCCTCGACGGCGTTGTTGGGGAACTTGGAAGCCGCGGATACATCGAGGGCCCACCCTTCCTTGTCGTTCTGTTTGGACTTCATCAGATCGATGATCTGCTTGTGATAGGCGGCCTTCTTCACCGGGTCGCTGACAGCACGCTCTGCGCTGAACAGCGTCTGCAACTGAAGCATGAACGCGCCGCCGCCTTCGTTCGGGCCGCTGCCACCTCCCAGGTATTTGGTTGCCTCCTGCGGATTACCCATTTTCTCGTAAGTCGTCGCCAGCCCTTGCTTGGCCGCGGCGTATTGCTGCGTGCCTGTGCCGTCATCCATTATTTTTTTGAAGTCGGCGATCGCGTTGGCGTATTCCTTTGAATCGAACTTGCCCAACTCGCGCTCGCAGTAGGCGCGGCCGAGCGTGTTCTCGCGGATCAGGTTGGGATCGGGCATCGCCAGCATGCTCGCGGTGAAACCGTCGATCGACTGGTTGAGCAGCTTCTTCGATTGTTCGGCGTTATCGTCAAACAGCGTGGTCGCCGCGGTGAATCGCAGCCACGCCAGCGGGTAGGCCGCGCGCAACGCGAACTGTTCGGGCTTGTCGTAATCGCATTGTCCGCCGTTGTCGATCGTGTTGATGCAATCGTCCTTCTTCTTGGAATACACCGTCTGCATCCGATCGAGCATCGAGTCGAGCTGACGGTAGAGCGGTATCAGCGCGCCCTTATCGACCTTGCCGCTCGAGGTGAGCTTGGCGAAGGTTGACTCGGCACCGTCGAGGCGGCTGATCACCTGGTCGGCGGTCGATTCGTTGTTCTCGGCCGCGGACATCTGGCCGGAGATGCTGGACAGCTCTTGTTCGAGCTGTCCGGAGCTCTGGGCTGCGGCAATGCCGGCGGTGAAGACCAGTGCGAAAAACGCGGTTAGCACCGCCGTCAAGCGATGCGAAAAAAGCGGACGATTCATCTGTATAATCCCCAAATGCTGTTCCCCGAAATTGTGGCCTTAACTAAGGATAATGCGGCGATAACGTCAAGCGAGTTCCAATACTCGCGCAACTTCAGGGACGCTGGCAAGCGAGCAAATTCGCGCCGTGCGGCCCGCAATCGACGGCGCCGCCGGTCCGTTCTCGCGATCGACCAGCACTGCGGCTATCCCCAGCGCGGCGGCCGGCGCGAAGTCCAGATGCTCCGAGTCGCCGACATGCATCGCGTCTCGCGCATTGACGCCGGCGCGCGCGAGGGCAGCGTCGTAAACCTCGCGCCGCGGCTTGGCATAGCCGGCCTCTGAGGAAATTGTGATCGAATCGAAATAACGGGTCAGGTCGAGGCCGTCGAGAATTCGATACAGGCGAAAGTCGAAGTTGGAGATCACGCCTAGTTTGAGTCCATCACCTTTTAGACGTTGCAGGACCGGCGCAGCTTCAACATCGGCAATCCAATGGGCGGGATCGGCGAAGTAGGCGAACAGGGCGTCGAAGTAGGCGTCGAAATCGGGGAACGGGCCGAGCTGCGCGAACGTTTCCCCGACGCGCGCCCGCCACCATCCTCGCTCGAGCCGCCGCAGCTCTTCGTGGCGATGCCCCAATCCGAAAGCCAGGCCCGGCGCCGCACCGAACGCACGGCGAAAACTCGCATCGACGGCGTGCTCGGAGGCGTCGAAGCCGAAATCGCGCGCGAGGCGGGCGTAGGTGCGTCCGATCGGCTCGCGCGCCTCGAACAAGGTGCCGGCGGCGTCGAAGAATACAGAGGTGATCATAGGATTGCGATCAGCGACTGGCGCGATATGGGCCGATCGACATGCCCGCGATCCCATTGAGCCCGGTGCTATCGCCGACAATGATTGCGCGCGGCGCAACATCACCATTACTACCAGGGTCGAAGACCTCGATGCTTTCGGTCCCGTTCTGCCCACCGACCGTGGCGTTTGACACGTAGATACGATCTTTGGAATCGACTGTAATTTTCCCGGGCCAGTCGATGCCCGTCTTCGGGCCGGCGATCCTGGCCATCGGCGCCGCATCGCCGCTGCTGCCCGGTCGATAGACGATGATGCTGCCCCTTTTATAAACGATGGTCTTGCCGTCCCGAGCTCGCCCTCTGTAGTCCGTTACATAGATGTCACCCTTGGAGTCCAGCGCAACGTCATTGGGAGCGGTGAGGCCAGTGTGAGGACCACTGATTATGGCGCTGGGCTTGACGTTCCCGTCGCTGCCCGCTGCAAAGACCCGGACACTTTCGCCCTGGCTCCGTGGGCATCCAGAGGTGCTGGTGACATAGAGGTTCGACCGCGAATCGACCGCGATGCCGTAGGGATTCTGGATCCCCGTGTCATTTCCGCAGCAAGTATCAGTGCAAGGGCAACACAGATTCATGTTCACGTCGGCGCCCCGGATGGACGCAGTTGGCTTCACATCTCCGTTGCTGCGGGCGGGATAGACACTAACTCCCCCAGGCCTTTCGATGTTTGGGCCGGGCGGGACGCCCTCTTCGTTCGCGACATAGATGTTGCCGCGGTAATCCAGGGCAATCGCTTTCGGTGAGCGGATCCCGGTGTTGCTTCCTGAGATAGTCGCGATCGGCGCGACGTTACCATTGCTGCCCGGTGCGAACACGACTACGCTGCCACCCTTTCTCGCACCCTCGCCTTCGTTGAGGACGTAAATCCTGCCGCTCGAATCCACGGCGATTCCCGTTGGTCCGTCCATTCGAGTCGCGGCGCCGTCGATGGTGCCGATGGGCTCGACATCGCCGCGACTGCCGAGTGCGTAGATCGTCACATAGCCGCCATAATTGCTTACGAAGATCGCATCCTGAGCCGTTGCGATCGAATCAGTTCCGATCGCCGCACCGATCGCGTTCAATAACGCGGCGGTTAGAGCCATAGTTCTTCCCACGCTCATCGGACGATGGCTCTCAAATGAGAATCTCGTAGCCGAACAGTGCCAGCGCAGTGAGAATCTCGCCTTCGGTCTGTTCGCCACCGCTGAGGCTGAACGTCTCTTCCAAGGTCCGGGCATCGGTCGCTTTAAATGTTTCGGGCGAAGGGAATGGCCCCATGCCCAACCGTTTCAGTGCCTTCCGCTGTTGCTCGTCCCTACGCTTCGTCATCTCGACAACTTCGTTTGCGTGAACACCGAGCACTCGGACCACCGCAACTTTCTTTTCGACATCGGCAAACATGATGATGGTCTCAGCGCCCGGAACCGTGAACTCCAGATGGGCCGCTTCCTTTTCGATCGTCCCGTCATGCCGCGGCACCTTCCGATAGCCCCAATATTCATGCTGGCTTACGGCCGCCCATTCCGGAATTTTGTTCAGTACGCTGGAACCGTCGTCGGGGGAGCTCAACTTCCGAGCGATGCTTTTTAGTTCCTGCAGATCACTCGCGAAAACCAGGTGAGAGTGGTCAACCTGCGACGCGTAGATTTCATTTCCCTCGGCGTTCTCTCCGTAAATCTTTCCCACCCACCTCCACACAGGCGCTCCGCCGACAGATGCTGTTGGGACTTGATTGAAGTACTTATCCAGGCTAGGTGTGCCACGTTTTCCAAAACTAGCGACGTACGAGAATTCCCCCAGCTGGGCGCCGCCTTCTCCTTCGGGCGGAATAAAATCTCTTACTCCTGCCACGAGCGCGTCCGTCTTTCCGAGTATTTCCTCAGACGCGCGCGGATCGAGCGAGTCGAGCGCGCCCATCAGATAGGCAAAGGGAAGGCTCAAACTTCCGGCGCTTTGTCTTGATAATCCTTTGAAGCTGCTAAATCGCGACGACAAGTCGGTATTTGTATAGAAGACGGTCTCGTATTGGCTGAAGACTGCGGCGGCTGCCCGAGAATCGACATTTTCGGCTGCCATTCCGCCAGTGCTTACCGACAACAGAAGCGCCAATACGAGCGAGACCTTGCGAAGAGCGCGAGAGGAGAAACTCACAGTTTTCTTCCGGGCAACGGTGCTGGGGCCGGCGCGGTCTCTTCGGCGGGAGGATCGCGGCGCGCCCACCAGAAGACGTCGCACAGTACTCCGCATGTGGCGAGATAAACTTTGGGCGGCTCGGTGTGCGTCGCGGGAGGCGCGATCTTTTGGTCGTCTGAGTCGCTCATTGGAGCCCGTCCCAGATTTGGATCAGCACGCCGAAGGCCGAGCTGGGCGAGATGAAATATTGACGCTCGCCGCGCCAGTTGCGCTTTTCGTCCACCACGCGGATGCCGTCGCGCTTGAGCTTCTCGCGCGTCGTGTCGAAATCCTTGAGATCGATCGACACGTGATGCATCCCCTCGCCATAGCGCGCGATGAACTTGCCGACGAAATCGTGGTCGGGCTTGTGCGCCGGGCTCTGGATAAATTCGAGCTTGAAGCCGGCGACCTCGAGATGGCCGAGGTCGAAGTTGCCCTCAGAATTGCTGGTGTGAATCTCGTGCGAGATTTTCGTGCCGGGAAAATAGCTGGTGAAAAATTTGTAAGCGGCGGCGATGTCCTTGACCGCCAGCGACACGTGATCGAAGTACGCCAGGCCGTCGGGCGCGGGCTTGGGATGCGCCTGCTCCCAATTCGGCGTGTGCCAGAACTGGATCAGCGCGCCGAAGGCCGAGCGCGGCGAGATGAACGCGGTCGCGGAGCCCGAATCGTACTTTTGCTCATCGACGACGCGCACGCCGCCGGCCTTCAGATTGGCAACCAGCCGGTCGAGGCCGTCGGTCTCGATCGACAAATGATGCATCCCCTCGCCGTGCCGTTCGATAAACTTGGTGACGAAGCCGGGCTTGCCGGGCGGGTCTTCGATCAGCTCGACGACAAAGCCGCCGAGATGAAAATCCTGCCAGTAGAACGAGCCGCTGACCTGCTCGTCCTTCGATTTCGCGCTGCGCAATTTGATCGGAAAATATTTCGCGAAGAAATCGTAAGCGCGATCGATCGACTTCACCGCGATCGAAACGTGGTCGAACCTCAAACGGACATCGTCAGTCGCAGCCATGCTCAGAAGAATCTCCCTTCGAGAAAAGTATGCGCTCTGTTGCGCGGCGCGTCAGGGCCGGAAGCGCCACAGTAGCCGGAACGAGTTGCGCAAAACCAGCGGCCAGCCGTTGGCGATTTTTCCAGCGTACATGCGAAGCGACTGATCGGCGCGCGACATCGCCGGCACGTCAAAGAAATTCGAGCCTCGCGTCCAGCCGCCCGTCGTCGATCGTGCGGACTACTATATAACCGCCGCCCTTGAACGGGCCCGCGTTGAGAATCCGCGTCGGCCCGATCGTGTCCACGCCGGCGGATTCGTGGATGTGCCCCGAGATGCAAACGTCGGGCTTTACCTCTTCGATAAACTGGCGCGCGGCCGTGCTGCCGACCGGCTTGCCGCTGCGGATTCGATCGCACCGGGTGTCGAACGGCGGCGGATGACAAATCATCAGCAGCGGCCGCACGTCGCGCACGAAGTCGTAGCCGGCGCGCAGCGTCGCGTAGATTTCGTCCTCGGTGAACTCGGTCGGCGTGGCGAACGGCGAAATGTTCGACCCGCCGCATCCGAAGATGCCGACGCCATCAATCACGCGACCCTTGCCGTGCAGCGCTATTCCGTCCGCTTCGAGAAACGGGATCACCTCGCGCTGGTCAAGGTTGCCCGGCAGCGCAAGCACCGCCGGACACGCGCGGCGCACGTCGGCGATCACCTTGCGCGCGTCCTCGACGCCGCCAAAGTTGGTGAGATCGCCCGACACGATCACGAGATCGCAATCGCGCATCACCTCGCCCATCCGGTCGAGATTGCGCGTCGCCATGTGCACGTCACCGAAGGAAATTATTTTCATAAGTCCACTTTATTGTAATGAAACCCACGCTGGGTTTGCAGGGGTGACCCCTGCACCCAGTATTAGGAAAAAATGCGCACTTTGCCGCCCTTCCTTTGCGGCATCGAGACCCGCATAACCAGAAGATGGCAGCCCCGAACAAATTTGCGTTCGTACTCTACCGCCCGCAAAATGCCGGCAATATCGGCGCGGTGGCGCGCGCGCTCAAGAACATGGGCTTCGACGATCTTCGTCTGGTCGGACGCGGGCCGTTGAACGATCGCGAGGCCGTCAAGATGGCGGTGCATGCCGGCGATCTGCTCGCCAACGCGACGGTCTATCCCAGTCTCGCGGATGCGCTGGCGGATTGTTCGATCGCGGTCGGCACCACCAGCCGCCGCGGCGGTTATCGCAGCCGAGCGACTCCGCTGCGGCCGTCGGCGATGGAGCTCGACGCCCTCGCCGGCGCGAACAAGATCGCAATCGTCTTCGGCCGTGAAGATCGCGGACTGACGAATCGCGAGCTCAAACTCTGCCATCGTTTGATCACAATTCCCACCGCGCCCGAATATCCCTCGCTCAACCTCGCGCAGGCGGTGATGGTCGTCGCGTACGAATTGATGATGGCGGCGAACGAATCGGCGGCAATCGAAGCCGGCCGCACGCCGCATTTTGTGGAAGCGTCGATCAGCGACCCGATGCTCGAGCGCCTCGCGGAGGCGCTGGTCTCGATCGGCTTTATTCCCGACGACAACCCCGACCATATCATGCTCGCGATCCGCGAGATTTTCGGACGCAGCGGATTGACCGCGCGCGAGGTCGAGATTCTCAACGGGATGGCGCGGCAAATGCGATGGGTCGCCGACGGTGGGCATCGCACGCTCGCGGAAAAGCGCCGCGCGGGCAGGAAGTTGCGCTGACAGTTTCCACCCACGACCCTGATGCGCGATAATCGCGATATTCGCTGCGTGACCTAGCAATGGCCGAGATAATCGATTTTGCCGAGATACAGGCGGCGCGGCGCAAAGCTCGCGCGCGCATCCCCGAGCGCGAAAATCTCGAGCGCGCGGTGCAGCTGATGCGCGAGAACCTGGCCGCCGTCGCCGCCGAACTGGCCGTGGCGCCGCGCGAAGAACAGGCGGAACTGCTGACGCGCGTCGAACGGCTCGCGGCGATGATCCGCTACGGCATGCGAATGCTCGGCGATCCGGTCGTCGCCAGATCGAAGGCGGGCGGTTGAAATTGGACGAGGGTGTCACTCTCAGGATTACCGGCGTCGAGCCGGGCGACGAGATCGCGGGCGCGCGCAAGATTACGATTGCGACGACGCGCGGCGCGATTCCGCTCGTGCTGCATTCGGCGCCGGAGAAAGGGCGCGCCGTGCTATGCGTCAGCGGCGCGATGGGCGGGTACGACGGGCCGTCGATGCTCTATCCGCGGCTCGGGCTCGAGATGCCGAAGCGCGGACTGACTGTTGCGCGGCTCGACTATCGCGCGCCCAACGAGTTCGGCGAATGCCTGGTCGATGCGATGGCGGCGCTGACCTTTCTCGGCGGAATCGGCAACGAACGTGTCGCGCTGATGGGGCATTCGTTCGGCGGCGCGGTCGCGATCAACGCCGGCACGCTCAGCCCTCTGGTCACCACCGTGATTGCGCTGTCGAGTCAGCTCGCCGGCGCGCACGTAGTCGGCGAGCTGGCGCCCAAGCCGATCCTGCTGATACATGGCGGTGCGGACACGATCCTGTCGCACGAAAGTTCGCAAGCGCTTTACGATCGCGCGAGCGAGCCCAAAACGATCAGCATTTTGCCGGGCGTCGGCCACAGCCTGGCGGAAGCCTCTGAGGAAGTGTTCGGAACAGTCAGCGACTGGCTGATGAAACAACTACATTGATTCCCTCTCCTGCTCCAGTTCCCTCCTCCATTGTTGGAGGAGGGTTAGGGTGGAGGACCGCTGCCGCGCGATTGTCTGGCGCGCGGCAGATTTTCTGCCGCCGGGAAGAAAATTCAGAACTAAAGGTCCTCCACCCGCCGCTCGCAGACGAGCGTCGGCCTCCCCCAACGCAGGGGGGAGGCGATTCAATTCAATTTCAAAAAACGAATGCCTCGTTGCAGATTTCCGTGACATTCAATCTGTTAACGATCCTGCCAGTATGTACCGTCTGTGACCTTCCCCAACGCAGGGGGAGGCGAGGGAAATACTTCACTCCAGTGCCCACATCACGATAGAATCGCGCGATGGCTAATGGACAACGAATTGCGGTGATCGGGGCGACGGGCGCCGTCGGCCAGACCACGCTCAAAATCCTCGAACAGCGCAAATTCCCCGTGCGCGAGCTGCGCGCGTATGCGTCGGCGCGATCGGCCGGCAAGACCGTCACCTTTGCCGGCGAATCGATTCCAGTTCAAACGCTCGACGCCAATTCGTTCAAGGGCATCGACCTCGTGCTGTTCTCCGCCGGCACCGAACAATCGCGCGAGTTCGCGCCGATCGCAGTCAAGGCGGGCGCCGTCGTAATCGACAAGTCCAACGCGTGGCGGATGGATCCCGACGTGCCGCTGGTGGTGCCCGAGATTAACGGCGCCGCCGCGCGACGGCATAAGGGTATCGTCGCGTGCCCGAACTGCACGACCATCGTCACCGTGATGCCGCTGAAGCCGCTGCACGATCTCGGACGCCTGAAGCGCGTGGTCGCAACCAGCTTCCAGGCGGTGTCAGGCGCGGGCGTCAACGGCGTCGCCGAGCTGCGCGAGCAGACGATGGCGTGGTCGAAGGGCGAGGCGATCGAGTCGAAGTTTTTCCAGCATCAGATTGCGTTCAACCTGATTCCGCATATCGATAAATTTGTCGAGGGCGGCTACACCGGCGAGGAAATCAAGCTGGTCAACGAGATCAGGAAGATTCTCGAGCAGCCCGAATTGCTGATTTCGCCGACGACGGTGCGGGTGCCGGTCTTCACCGCGCATTCGATTTCCATCAACGCCGAAACCGAGACGAAAATCGCTGCGGCCGACGCGCGTAAAGCGTTCGCGGACTTTCCGGGAATCCGGCTTTACGATGATCCCGCGCAGAATCGCTATCCGATGCCGATCATCGTCGAAGGCCAGGACGACTGCTTCGTCGGCCGCATCCGCGAGGACCTGAGCTGCCCCAATGCGCTGAACTTCTGGGTCGTCGGCGACCAGTTGCGCAAAGGCGCCGCGCTCAACGGCGTTCAGATCGCCGAATTGCTAATCAGCAGCCGCTAGGTACCGCAACCGCCAGGCATTTCGCATATAAAAGTCACCAGGCCGGCCGGCAGCGGGTTGGTCGCAGTATGAGCGCCCGTTCGCGGCGCGCTCAGCATCCCCTGCAGATCGACAATGGCCACGTAGCTGAAGTCGCCGTTCTCCAACAGCGCGTATGCCTTATGACTGTTGGGGCTGACGTAAGCCGATACCGTGTGCGGATCGAATCCCTGCGACCAAGCGTCCTCTGTTGGCGGGCTGGGCACGGTGAATGCCACGTAGTCGGTGACCGCCGGAGTTCCGCTGCCTGAAGTGGATGGCAACTGGATGACGCCTTCCAGCGCGCCGCCGAACTCACCCGTCACGATGCCAAGGTGGGTGCCGGGCGCGACCGCGATGCCACAGGTGCCGGCCTCGAAATCGGCAAATTCAGGGAAGCTCTGAAGCTGGCTGGCAGCGTCGGTCCACGTGCCGGGTGTGCCGGGCGTGAAATTCGCTTGAGTCAGATCGGCAATGTAGAGGTCGCCGGTAAATTCAACGGTGGCCAGCGCGATACCGGTGGTGCAATCTTCGGCGGCCGAGTCGAACTCTCCGTCCTCAAGCTGGTTGTTGAAGAGCGCCGCGGTCGAAGTGCTGATATTGGTCAGCTGGTAGAGCGAACCCTCGTTCGGCGACAGGATCAGGTGACGTGCGGGATCGATCAAAACGTTTTCAGAAGTCGTTGTTCCGGCAGGAATTGGCGCCTCAAAGCCGGGTGTGCCGCCAAGGTCGAGGAATTGGTAGCCGCCCGGGCCGCCCGACTCCAGGCCAATCGTGATCAATGCCCGGTTGGTACTGGCGTCCACGACCACGCCACAATTTTCGCAATCGCCGCCGGAAAATCCTTCAGTGGAAGTCGCACCGCTGGTCAACGTGCTGGTAAGTGTACTGCCATTGATGAGGTAAACGTCGGTATTGTTGCCGATGCATACCGTCTGGCCGGTCGTGGAGTTGGACGCGCAGGAGTTCGGAGCGCTCCCGACGGTAATTGAGGTTGGAGAACCTCCGGTGCCTATCCCGCTGCTGGTTTCAATCGGCACGACGTTGACACTGGCCGAACCGCCGCCCCAGTTTCCTTGCGGAAGATAGCTTGTAACATCCTTGCCTTGGACCAGTACCGATAGAGAACTCGCCGGCAGGCATGCATTCGGTGCCGGGGTGGGTGTACCGGTGGGCTTGGTGCGGGTGCTCGAGCACGAGGCGCACGGATCGCATCCCGTACTGATGAAAGACGCCCCTGCAACCGCCGCTACTATCAGACAAACAGCCAGCCCCGCCCATCGAGAGGTCATAGTCGATCTCCTAACGCGTTGCGTCGCAAAATCCGCGTACGGCTCTGCGAGATTCGATTGCCCGCCAAAAAAGTCCCCCCAAACGTTGCGGCGAACATAGTTAAATGCACGTTGAGTAGCAACCGAAGCATTCAGCGTCGCGGCTGACCGATTGGTTTGTCGATTGACAGCGCATGCGTTCCCATATTACCGTTACGCAACTGCAAACGTTTGCAGCCTTATCGAGAGCGGCGGAGGGACATGGCCCGCTGATGCCGCAGCAACCGGCCCGCGATGGGTGCTGGTGCTAACTCCTGCAGGGGTGCTCCGCGTGAGAATCCCCTGGAAGATAAGGCGAGAGTATATAGCCCTCGTCTTACCGTCTCCGCAGGATTTTTCACCGACCTCCCGTCAGTACTGACCGCGTTGCACTCTCGACGAATGGGAGATGCGCGTGCAAGTGGCAACTGATCGAATATTGATCGTCGGCGTCGGCGGACTTGGCGTCCCCGCCTTGTGGGCGCTCGCGCGGGCGGGCGCACATAGCCTGACGCTCGTCGATCCCGACCCGGTCGAGTTGTCGAATCTCGCGCGCCAGGTGATCTTCCGCACTTCGGATGTCGGCACGCCGAAAGTGGTGGCGGCGGCGCGATGGCTCGGCGAGCGATTCCCCGGCGTCAAGGTCGAGCGTCATGCGCTCGCGCTCGATGCCTCCAACGCGGCGCGTCTCGTCAGTGCGCATGATTTTGTAATCGACGCGACTGACAGTCCGGCCGCGAAGTTTCTGATCAACGACACCTGTGTCACGACGCGGACGCCGTTCGTCTATGGCGGCGTAGTCGGGATGACCGGGCAGGCGATGACGGTTATTCCCGGCGCGACCGCGTGCATCCGATGCGTATTCGAGACGCCGCCCGACGAAGCCGAGATCCAGAGTTGTCGCGAGGCAGGGATCGTCGGTCCGGTCGCCGCTGCGATCGGCGAGATGCAAGCCGGCGAGGCGATGCGCGCCGCGCGCGCGCAACCGTTCTTGCTCTCAGGAAAAATTCTCACATACGACGCGTCCGGCACGAGCCGGGTGCGGATTACGGGGGTCAGTCCAAGGTCCGGATGCGGATGCGGCGCGTGGCAGCGGGAACATCACGAAGCGCAAGCGCCGGGCAGGTAACCTGAAACGAGGAAACGATGAGCTACATCACCAATCTGAAATGTCGCGAGTGCGGCCAGGAGTATCCGATAAGTCCGCTTCACGTCTGCGAGACGTGCTTCGGTCCGCTCGAGGTCACCTACGACTACGCGCGGATTCGCGCCGCGATCTCGCGCTCGATTATCGAGAAGCGCGCGCACAATCTGTGGCGCTATCGCGAATTGCTGCCGGTTGATTTCAACGAGAACGACGTCGTCGGCCCCAACTCCGGCTTCACTCCGCTGCTGCACTGCAAGCGCCTCGGCGCGGAGCTCGGCCTCAAGCATCTCTATATAAAGGACGACACCGTCAACCATCCGACGCTGTCGTACAAGGACCGCGTCGTCTCGGTATCGATCACGAAGGCGCGCGAGTTCGGCTTCACCACCGTGTCGTGCGCATCCACCGGCAACCTGGCGACGGCGGTCGCGGCGCACGCGGCGCGTGCGGGACTGCAATGCTACATCTTCATGCCCGAAGGCGTGGAGGCGGGCAAAGTCGTCGGCTCGACGATCTACGGCGCGAAGGTGATAACGATTCGCGGCAACTACGACGACGTCAACCGCCTGTGCAGCGAAATCGCGGACAAGTACGGCTGGGCCTTCGTCAATATCAACCTGCGGCCGTTCTACACCGAGGGCGCGAAGACCTTCGGCTTCGAGATCGCGGAGCAACTCGGCTGGCGCCTGCCGGATCACATGGTGTTGCCGACCGCGGGCGGCACGATTCTGCCGAAAGTTGCGAAGGCATTTAAGGAGTTGAAGGAAGTCGGGCTGATCAAGGGCGGCGAGGCCAGGATTCATTCCGCGCAGGCGGCCGGCTCCGGCCCGGTAATCCACGCGCTGCACAAGGGCACCGACCTGATAACGCCGGTGAAGCCTGACACGATCGCCAAGTCGATCGCGATTGGAAATCCCGCCGACGGCTTCTACGTGCTCAAGGCGGTGCGCGACTCCGGCGGATGGGGCGACGTCGCCACCGACCCGGAGATTATCGAGGGCATCAAGCTGCTCGCCCGCACCGAAGGGATCTTCGCCGAGCCGGCCGGCGGTACCACGCTCGCGGTCGCGATCAAGCTGATCAAGCAGGGGCGGATCAAGCCCGACGAGACTGTGGTCGTAGGCATCACCGGCAACGGCTACAAGACGCTCGAAGCGGTCGCCGGTTCTATCGAGCAGCCGTCGATCATCGACGCGCGCCTGAAAGATTTCGACGTGTTGTTCGATCAGCTGACGGGAAAACGCGCCGCCGACAGCGCCGCGTAACGCCGGCGCTTGTTTGGCCTATGCGGCGGGCATAACTGTAACAATTCAACCAGGAGGCTAGTCCCCAATCATGGCAGTACGCGTCAGAGTTCCAACCCCACTTCGCAGGTTCACCGCGGGCGTCGATGAAGTTCCGGCCGACGGCGCATCGATTAAGGCCGTCATCGAAGATCTCGAACGGCGCCACCCCGGAATGCGCGAGCGGCTGCTCGATGAAAAAGGCGACATCCGCCGCTTCGTTAACATTTATTTGAACGGCGACGACATCCGCTTCCTCGATGCGATCAACTCCAAGGTTAAGGATGGCGACGACATCTCAATCGTTCCCGCGATTGCCGGCGGACGCTGACACCTTCGCGCGCGACGGCACCAGCGAACGCGTCGCGCCGTTGAGTGAGATCGTGCCGGTCGCCCAAGCGAACAGCGTGCTCGATCTGGTCGGCAACACGCCGCTGCTTGAGGTCACGCGGCTGACCGCGGGATTGATTCCCGCGGGCGTGCGGATTTTCGCCAAGCTCGAAGGCTTCAACCCCGGCGGCTCGGTCAAGGATCGGCCGGCGAAGAAGATGCTCGAGGTCGGAATCGCACAAGGAAAGCTCAAGCCGGGCAAGGTGATCCTCGACTCGACCTCGGGCAACACCGGAATCGCGCTCGCGATGCTCGGGGCGACGCTCGGCTATCCGGTCGAGCTGGTGATGCCGTCGAACGTGAGCCGCGAGCGCAAGAAAATCGTCGAGGCGTATGGCGCGAAGATTCATTTTTCGGATCCGATGGAAGGATCAGACGGCGCGATCGTCATGTGCCGCAGGATGCTCGGCGAGAATCCAGAGCGCTACTTCAAGCCCGATCAGTACAACAACGAAGCCAACGCGCTGGCGCATTTCGAGACCACCGGCCCGGAAATCTGGCGCCAGACGCGCGGCGAGGTCACGCATTTCGCCGCCGCGATCGGCACCGGCGGCACCGTGATGGGCACCGGCAGATTTTTGAAGTCGAAGAATCGCGCGATCAAAGTGATCGCGGTCGAGCCGGACGACGCGATGCACGGGCTCGAAGGCCTCAAGCACATGGCGAGCTCGATCGTCCCGGGCATCTACCACGAACAAGAGCTCGACGACAAAATCCAGGTCGGCACCGAGGAGGCGTACGAGATGGTGTACGCGCTCGGGCAGACCGAGGGCATCCTGGTCGGCCAGTCGTCGGGGGCCGCGATGATCGCGGCGCTGAAACTGGCGCGCACGATTCGCGACGGCACCATAGTCACCGTGTTCGCCGATTTCGGCGACAAGTACCTCTCGACCAATCTGTGGATCGGATGGCAGGAATGGCGGCGCGAGCGCCTGCAACAAGTTATCGCCAAGTGGAAAAACAAATAACCCAAATGGAACGTATCCACGAACGCTACTACCTGAGCTATCCGCGCACGCTGATCAAGGAGCCGATCCTTTATCAGCTGGTGAAGAAGTTCGACCTCGTTTTCAATATCCGCGGCGCCAGCGTGTCCGAAGAGATGGGCCTGGTCGCCGTCGAGTTCGAAGGCACCAACGATCAGATCGAACGCGCGCTCGCGTGGCTGCGCAGCACCGGCGTCACCGTCGAGCCAATCGAAAAAAACGTGATCGAGTAGAGTTGCGAGCGCGCGATGCCTCTCACAGACGCGCAAATCGATCGCTACAGCCGGCAGATAATCGTCCCGCACGTCGGCGGCCGCGGCCAGGAACGTTTGCTTGCGGCGCGAATGGTCATTGCGGGCGATCCGCGCGACACCGAAGCGCCGCTCGCGTACATGGTCGGCGCAGGCGTCGGAGCGATTTTCCTGAAGCCATCTGCTGATCAACGTGTATTCGTTGAAAAACGCGAACTGAATCCCGACGTAACAGTGACGGATGAACTAAAGGCGCCGATCGATCTGGCGTTACTGATCATCGGCAGCGAAGCGGCGCGGAAAGTCGCAGATGAGATCGTGACAGATCACGACGTGCGCGCCCTGGTTATCGCGCGCCTCGATGCGCCCGGAACAATCACGATCATCCCCAACACCAAGGCCCGCAATCCGCCGACTCACCGTTCGGCACGCGCACCGAAGCCGCGAATTTTATCGCGATGCTCGCGACGGCGGAGGCATTCAAGCTGCTTGCCGGCTACACGGAAAATCCGCCGCGCGCGACAATCGAGTTCGACCGCTATGAGACCAGAGTTCGCGCCCATCTGTGACCGAAACTCGGACGTTGGAGCCGTCGTAGAGAGGCATGACTCGTTCGCTGCCGACATACTGGGGCCGTCCCCGACTCAAAACGCTTAGGAGGGACTTTCGAGCGGCTGTTCGTGCGAACTCGGCAAGGGCTGCGGGTGCTGCATGCACTACAATGCAACTTTCGCATTTGCTCTTGCCGACCTTTCCTGAGAAGCACGTTCGCCTGCTCTGCTCCTTGATAGGTAGTCGCGATTTTGCCAAGTCGCCAGATGCCGCTGGGGCGATATTGGTTTATCTCATGACCGAATCGCGCAAGCTCTCCATGCATCAAAAGCGTCGTTTTTTACGAGAATTTGAACGCATCTTCCCCAAGGTAACCGCGCGTGCCTGGCAGATTTGTTTCTCAATCTCCGAACTAGTAGGCAGTGACTTTCGAGACGATGCCGCGCTCGATATGTTTCTAAGGCTTGTGGATCTTCCCAGGCCTCACGCGCGCGTTTCGGTAGCTCACGGACTTGAGCACATCGTTTGCGACAGTGACAATCCAAGCCTCGCTTCTACGGCTCTGCAAGCCCTCGAAAACATGGCATCAGATCCCGCCGAAAGTGTCAGAATGCAGGTTGAGGAATCTCTCTTGATCATAGAACGAGATCGCAATCCATCGAACGCGGAATCGCAGCAGCATTGACCGATATGCAAATGGGAACTCCAGAGGAAGAGCTTGCAATGTACAAACTCTGGATGTTCGATTTCGACAACACCATCGCGCGGCTCGAGCCCGAGGTTGATTGGGCCGGCGGCCGCCTCATCCTTGAACCCTACTTGCGATCGATCGGCGCGCCCGACGAACTGTTCGCACGAATCCCTCGCGGCAATCTCCCGCTCTACGACGCCTACCGCACGCTCATGCTCGCCAAGTCCGACCAGTCGCAGTTCAACGAAAATCTGCGGCACGCTTCCGAGATAATCGAGAATGCTCGAGCTGGCCGGAGTGGATCGCGCGCAGCCGCTCGAAGGCGCAATCGAAATATTCGCGGCTCTGAAGGCGAGCGGCGCCGCGATCGCGATCGTAACGTCCAATTCGTCGAAAACGGTCAAGCGCTGGTTCGACACTAAGGCGCGCGTTTCGATCGATGCGATCGTCGGACGCGACACTTTGCTCGGACTCAAGCCGGCGCCCGACATGGTGACTCGCGCACTAGAATTGTTCTCAGTCGATCGATCCGACGCCGCATTCGTCGGCGACAGCGACGCCGACCTCCGTGCCGCGCAAAGTTGCGGCGTGCAATTTTACGGAATCGCGCCGACAGACAGAGCTCGAGATCGATTGCTCGCGGCCGGCGCCACCGAAATCTTCGCCTCTCCAGCCGCGCTCGCGATTCATCTGAACCTGCGCACCGCCTGACGAAGCGAGCATCGCGCCGCCCTTGTTTCCTTCCATAAAATTAGATAACTTGTATAGCTCAGTAAGTAATCTATTCTCAAGGGAGCATCAGTTTTAGCCGATGGATCAAGGGTTTACCTTGTGGTTTACGGGCCTGTCCGGGGCGGGAAAATCAACGCTTGCGAACCTGGCCGCCGATGAATTGCGCAAGCGCGCGCATCGCGTCGAAATCCTCGATGGCGACGAAGTTCGCACCAATCTCTCCAAGGGACTCGGGTTTTCCAAGGAGGATCGCGATATCAACATCCGGCGGATCGGCTACGTCTGCAATCTGCTGGCGCGCAACGGCGTGATCGCGATTTCCGCCGCGATTTCACCCTACCGCGAAGTGCGCGACGAAGTGCGCGGCCTGCATCAGCGCTTCTTCGAAGTGTTCGTGCGATGCACGATCGACAAACTGGTCGAGCGCGACGTCAAAGGCCTTTACAAGAAGGCGCTGGCCGGCGAGATCAAACATTTCACCGGCGTGTCGGACCCGTACGAAGAGCCGCTCAAGCCGGAACTGATCGTCGATAGCAGTACCGAGACCGTCGATCAGAGCCTGGGCAAGTTGCTCGGGCGGCTCGAAGAGCTGAACTACATCAGCAAGGGAGCACGGCGATGAGCGTGCATGACGACGCAATCTCGGCGCACGGCGGCGGCGAGCTGGTCGATCTGAAAGCGCCGGCCGCGGAGCGCGCGTCACTCGCGGCGCATGCGGCGAAGCTCGCGAGCGTCACGCTCAACGCGCGCGACATCGCGGATCTCGAGATGCTCGCGACGGGCGCGTTCTCGCCGCTGACCGGCTTCATGGGCGAGGCGGACTACACCCGCGCGCGCGACGAGATGCGGTTGGCATCCGGCGTGCCGTGGTCGATTCCTATTACGCTGGGCGTCGATGAGGCGACCGCGAAGTCGCTGAAGACCGGGACTGAGATCGCGCTCGCGACCGAAGACGGCAAGCGGCTGGCGATTCTCAAGCTCGCGGAAATTTACAAAGTCGATCGCAAGCTCGAAGCGCAAAACGTCTTCGGCACCTCGGAGGAGGCGCATCCGGGGGCGAAAAACGTCACCGCGATGCCGCCGTACTGCCTCGCGGGCAAAGTCACGCTGATCGAAGAGATACCGGGGCGCACGTTCCTCGAGTTTCCGCGCGAGCCGCGGCAGACGCGCGCGGCGTTTCGCGAGCGTGGATGGAAAAAGATCGTCGCCTTCCAGACTCGCAACCCGACCCATCGCGCGCACGAGTATATCCAGAAAGCGGCGCTCGAAATCTGCGACGGCCTGATGATTCATCCTCTGGTCGGCGAGACCAAGGGCGACGACGTGCCCGCCGCGGTCCGGATGGAGACCTATAAGGTGCTGCTGAACGCGTACTACCCGAAGGACCGCGCGATGATCGGCGTGTTCCCGGCGCACATGCGCTACGGCGGCCCGCGCGAGGCTATTCTGCATGCGATCGCGCGGCGCAATTACGGATGCACGCATTTCATCGTGGGGCGCGATCACGCGGGCGTCGGCAACTACTACGGCAGCTACGACGCGCAGAAGATCTTCGAGCGCTTCAAGCCGGAGGAACTCGGAATCACGCCGCTGATGTTCGAGAACACTTTTTATTGCAGGCGCTGCAACTCGATGGCGTCGTTCAAGACCTGCCCGCATTCGGACGCGGACCGCGTGATCCTGTCGGGCACGAAAGTCCGCGAGATGCTGCGCGCGGGCGAAGCGCCGCCACCGGAATTCACGCGCCCGGAGCTCGCATCGATCCTGGTGAAAGCCATGCACGACGCGAAGTAGTCGGCATCGAAAAGTGAGGCTGACGAATTCGAGCCGGCGGTCTTCGTGCCGCCGGCTTTTTTCATTTGATGAGACGAAATCCGCTGCGTCTCGATGCACTGCGGTCAAAAGTCGCAGTGTATTCGCAGCCGAGTCGAGCGTTTGCCTTGGCGATCAGGCTGTCAGAAAAGTCAGCGCCGTCCTCGTATTCGAGTAGTGCAGCGCGCGCGTCGTCAACGTCTTCAATCGAGAGTTGGTTGGCGCCAAGGAGCAGACGGAGCGCGCTAATAATCGCCAAACGCGGGAGTCGGTAAGAGCTTTCAAGCACCCACACGACTTCCGCGAGCACCAGGCGATTGACAAAGCCGGGCTCCTGCGGCGAGCAATCACGCTCGATGAAACGCGTCGCGGCCTGGAACTGTCCCGGATCATCCGCAACGATATAGCGAACCAGTATGTTGGTATCGACTCCCCTCACCGCCGCGCGAATCTGCTCCTTATTCCCTCGTCCATCTGCTCGATGGTGAGCTTCCGTCGGACAAAGGGAGCCAGCATTCCTCTGAGTTGGCGAACGTCGATATTTTTTGGGGTCAGCACGACCCTGCCGTCGCGTTCGATAACAAATTCAATTTTGTCACCGGGCCGGAGCTTGAGATGGTTGCGAACCTTTACCGGGATCGTGGTCTGGCCCTTTCTGGTGAGCGTCGAAGTACTCATCGTCCTTACCTTTAGGCAGATTCCTTACCTGAGGTAAGGATATCACAGAGGCGCGGTGCGGCAAAGGCACCGAGCAATCCGAGTCAAGACTTCTTCGCGCGCTGCTTCGCCGCACGCTTCGCGCGCTCGGGATCGCCGGACCAGGTCCAGGCGTGTTCGGTGCGGCTGACGCCTATCAGCACTCCTAGAAATGCCGACGGATGGATGAACAATTCGGCGAGGCCGGCCGCGTCGCGGGTGTGGGCGGCGAAGCGCGAGCCGCGCGCTTGCAGGCGCTGTTCGAGAGCGCCGGCGTCGTCGGTCTCGACGAAGAACATGTAGAGCGAGTCGCCGCGGCGCTGATGGAAGCGGCCCATCGCAAGGTTGGGGTCGGTGATTTGCGCGATCTCGATACGGTCGAGTCGCGCGGGGGGATCGAACAGCGTAAGCGTGCCGGTGTAGCCGAAATTCTTGCTCTCGATCGCGCTGAACTTTGACGCGTCGAGGCCGAAGATGCGCGCGTAGCGATCCGCCGCCGCTTTCCAATCCGCGACGACATTGGTGACTTCGTAGATCCATCTGATCGCGCCGACGGGCGCGCGCTCGTGATGCTGCGAGATGACGGTGCGCATGCCGTAGGTCGCGCCAGAGTCGAGATACAGTTGTCCCGCGGATTGATCGAAGTTCACGCCGCTCTTTGTGAAGTGGTGCGCGGCCGCGTCGAGGTCGTCCACCGAGAATCCCGCGCCGAAGAGTCCGCCGCTCCATTTCGCGACGAAGTCCTGGACCGCGCCTGCGCCATCAGGTTCGAGAAGTTCTATAAGACTCGATCCTGCCTGCATCGTCGATCGCTTTGCGGATAGCGGCGCCGATTTGTCGCGACGCACCAGTTCTCCGCCGAAGACTTCTGCCACGACCTTCTCGCCGGCACTGCTGTCGGCGACCGCAATCTGAACTCTGTCAACGCGTTTGAGCATCGGCGCAATCTTCTCCTCGCGCTACTGGAGCGGCGGCTCGTCGTCGGCCGGCGCAAACACCGGCGACCCATGATGCATCACCATGAACCATGCGTTGCCGACGCGCTCGAAGACGTTGGTCGCGAGCACGTTGACGCGCTGCGTGCCGTCGTAGCCGCGCTGGGTCAAACTTTCCTCGACCACCACAATCGCCAGCCCGCCGCTGATCATCACTTCGATCTCGCCGAGCTCGAACTTCATCTCGAACACGTTGTCGAGGATGCCCTCCCAACTCGCCATGATCGGACCCCATCCGGAAAGTTTGCGATGTCCGGGATGGATACAAATGATGTGCGGGTCTTTGAGCCAGACCGCTTCCATTTTTTCGGTGTCGAGGCTTTCGAACGCGTCGTAAAAGGCGCGGTTGGCGGCGAGCACTGATTCACGATCTGACATTATCTTTTCAGCGTAGTTTTTCGGATGAGCAAGTGCCAGCCAAGCGGGAGGGGAGAGTATCGGATCACGTTGCGGGCGCGAGCTTCTGCGCCAACGCGGCGCCGGATGCCTGGAAATTGATTGCGTCGTCGATCAGCATCGGCGATTTTGCGCGCGGCCTGCGCGATTGGAATGCCGCCGCGGTGGATGTTCGAGATGACGGTGCGCTCGGGCTCGATCGATTTGAGCGTGGGCCGGTAGATAACGTACGCGCTCAGGCTTTCGGCGGTGACGAGGCCGGGGCGCTCGCCGACGATCATGCAGATAATGTCGGGGCGAATGATTTCGCCGAGATGATCTTCGATTCTGACGCGCGCGTTGCGAATGAAGATTGGTTTCAGCAGCCGGTAGCGCGACGCCAGCGTTTTCGTGAGCGCGCGCAGCAGCGGTCCGGCATTTTTCTCGACGGCCGCCGATGAAAGTCCGTCGCCGATGCAGATCAGCACTGTGGGAGTGGTCGATTTGCTGCGGCCGTGCGGCTTCAGCCGCGCGACGCGCTTTGCGTCCGCGTCAATGAGACGGCGCCCGCGTTCGGGATAGCGGATGTAGTCTTCGCGCGTGAGTGCTTGCGAATGAACTTCGAGCAGTCCGTTGCGGCGCGGCCAGTCGCTGGCGACTTCGGTCGTCACGGCATCGACCGCGCGCGCATGATCGGCGCGCAGCGCGAGCATCGACGCGGTCGTATAGCGCGGACCCGCGCGTCCGAGGCCGAGCCGCGCCGGCGTCGATTTGCGCATCGCGTCGAAATCGGCGTTCGCGTCGAGCTCTTTGTTTTTCAACGCGAGCCCATCACGATTCGTGCGTCGCCCGCGCGTTCTGTGAGACGGCCGTCGCGGATGATTCCCCGACGCTCGCACCAATCCTCGAACTCCGGCGCGGGGCGCAGCTTCAGCACTTGCCGCAGCGCGGCGGCGTCGTGGTAGCTGGTCGATTGGTACGACAGCATCACGTCGTCGCCCATCGGCACCGCCATGAAGTAGTTGCATCCGGCCGCCGCCAACAGCACGGCGAGATTTTCGCAATCGTTCTGATCGGCGCGCGCGTGATTGGTGTAGCATGCGTCCGCGCCGTGCGGCACGCCGAGCAGCTTGCCCATCAGGTGATCCTCGAGGCCGGCGCGCGTGATTTGTTTCGCGTCGTAGAGATACTCAGGCCCGATGAAACCCACGACCGTGTTGACGAGCAGCGGCGCGTAGCGTCGCGCGAGTCCGTAGCATCGCGCCTCGAGCGTGAGCTGATCCGCGCCCTCGTGCGCACCGGCGGACAGCTCGGAACCCTGCCCCGTCTCGAAATACATCAGGTTCGCATTCGATGAGCGGATGCTGCTGTTCTCGCGAATCATCGCGTAGCCGTCGTCGAGCATCGCGACCGTGATGCCGAAGCCGGTGTTGCCTTTTTCAGTGCCGGCCAGACTTTGAAACATGATGTCCATCGGCGCGCCGGCTTCGATCGCGCGCATCTGCGTCGTGATATGGCCGAGCACGCAGTTCTGCGTCGGCACGCCGGTACGCTCGATGATGCCGGCGGTGAGTTCGAGCAGGCGGCGGATGTTGTCGGGCTCGTCGATGCACGGGTTGATTCCGATCAGCGCGTCGCCGGTCGCATACGCGAGGCCTTCGTAAGTCGCGGCCGCGATCCCCGTCAGATCGTCGCGCGGATGGTTGGGCTGGAGGCGCGTCGAGAGGCGTCCCGGCAGGCCGAGCGTGGTGCGCGCGTGAGTGACGACGCGAATCTTCGACGCGATCGCGATCAAGTCGAGATTGGTGCACAGCTTGGCGACCGCGGCGGCAATTTCGGCGGTGATTCCGCGGCCGGCCGCGAGGATCGCGTCGCCGGTAGTAGCATCGTCGAGCAGCCATTCGCGAAACTCGCCGACGGTCTTGCCGCGCACGCCGGCGAAGGCGTCGCGATCGAGCGCGTCGTCGATCACGCGCGTGACCTCATCGCGATCGTAGGCGACGACCGGGTTCTCGCGCAGGTCGTTCAGCGTCAGATCGGCGAGCACGGTCTTCGCGGCGATTCGCTCCTGCTCGGAGCGCGCCGCGATGCCTGCGAGCTCGTCGCCCGATCGCGCTTCGTTGGCGCGTGCGAGCAGTTCTTTGATCGAGCGGAAGCGGTAGGCCTTGCCGAGGAGTCGCGTCGAGAGTTTCATTCCGGTGTCAGGCGGCAAAATGAAAAACGCGGACGCTGCTGATCAGTGCGTCGCGCCATTCGATCAGTTCGAGCACGTGCGGCTGATTTGCGGTGTCGAGATTCGAATGACGCCGGTATTCAACCGCGGCGCGATCGCCGGCTTCAGTGACGGTGAGAATCTCGAAGCGCAGTTCGGTGTAGCGCTCAAGGCCGCGGCGCGCGTACACGCCGATTTCGTGATGGCCGTTCAGCGACAACCTGCCCAGCTCCGGATAAATTTTCGCGATGAACGCGCTCTGATGAGTCGCGTCGCGCGTGTAGAGCGCAACCACGCGCGCCGGGTCGCGGCTCTCCCACGCGGATTTCCATGCTTCAACCCGTGCACTCGAGGTAGGCATAGAGACAACCTAACGCGGCGCGGCGATAAGTGGAAACGGTGCGCGGAAGACCGGTATTGTCCTGGTCTCAGTGGGGCGGGCCGCCGTGCCCGCCCCTCTTCAAGGTTGCGCTTTAGAAATAAGGTGAGTCATTCGTCGGTAAGCGTGGACGCGGACGCCCACGCGTCGATGGCGGGCACGGCGGCCCGCCCCACTATAAGGACTATAAGCTCTGACTCACACTAGTGTTGCGTTCCACAAAAATCTTAAAAATGGTCCGGTTCGTTCCGGAACAGCCACACACCGCGCTTTCAAGCCTCAGCTCCGCTGCTGTTCCCCCTTTCCACCCTGGAAAGGGGGTGAGGGGGATAGGACGTCGCGGAATCGCCACCTCAAATCCCCTTCCCCTTCGCTGGGGAAGGGGCCAGGGGTTAGGGCTCTGTTCTTAAAGATCTTCGCGGGACATCACACTAGCTGCGCCTTTGAACTGCACAGATTGAACTGAAACTAAGACACCACCCGGGAAACGGTAGCGCGCGTTGCACGGCGCCCATAAGATACCGATCCGCCTATGGGACCGATTCGACTGCTTGCTGTCGCCGCTTTGCTTGCCGCCATTTCGATTGCGCACGCGGCGCAGACCGGGAATCTCAAGCTCGACGTGATGGGCGACGACGGCGCGGGCGCGAAGAATCCTGCGCATGTGATCGCGGCGGACGGCAAAGAGGCCGGCCAGGTCATCGCGGGCTCGTCGATTGCGCTGGCGCCGGGGGAATACAAAATTGTGCTGCCGATCGTCGGCGGCCAGATCGTCAAGCACGGGGTTGCGATCGAGGCCGGCCGCACGCATACCGTGCTCATCGAAAATGTCGCGGTGCTGCAGGTCAGCGTCAAGGACAAGACCGGGATCGATCCCGGCTTCGGCGTGACCGTCACCACTACCGACCCGCCGCATACGAAGGTCGCCAGCTTTATTTCCGGTGACAAGTATCTGTTCGCGCCGAGCCAGGTTGACGTGCACGTTGACGCGCCGCCGCAAGGCTACGACTGGCATGCGGTGCCGCTCGCGCCGGGGCATCGCGCGCTGCTGACGCTCGACGAAGTTGCGAAGGCCGAGCTGCTGGTGCAGCCTGTGATGTCGAAGATTCCGCTCGACGACTCGACGCGCGTGGTAATCCTGCGCGCGGGCACGCAGACCAAAGTTGCGGAGAGCGACCCGGGCAGTGAGCATCGCTTCAAACTTGAGCCGGGCGACTACGACGCTTACGTTGAGAACCGCTCCGGCAAGGGCAAGCCGTTCGCGACCGCGGCTGGAATCCATCTCGAATCCGGTGCAAAAGTGGAACGGACGGTCCCGCTGGACTAAATAAAGAAACGAGAGGTCAGATGGCAAGCGAACGACAGAAAGAAATCAAGCGGCGGCGCAAACGGAAAAAATCGAGACTGCAGGCGAAGACGCGCGAGTCGAGGAAGAAGGCGCGCAAGAAGCGATAAGCGGAATCGCCGGGAAAAGATTAATCGCCTGCGCGGCGGGCGGCAGGGGTGACCCCTGCACCCAGTATGAAGCGCAAAGTTGCGCGCAGCGCGCTACTTTGCTCTCAGGGGCGGTGGCTGAAGGGCGTGCGCAAACAGATGTGCGTTCGGATTTGATCAACTAGCCCCTCTCCCTGCTGGAGAGGGGAATTGGACGCGGAGAGTTGGCTATGAATTACGAAACGATTCTTTATGACGTGGCGGACGAAGTCGCGACGGTGACCCTCAATCGTCCGGCCAAGATGAACGCGTACACGACGACGATGGGCGCGGAGATCACCGACGCGATGCTTCGTGCCGACGCCGACACGGATGCGCGCGTCGTCATCATCACCGGTGCGGGCGATCGCGCGTTTTGCGCTGGCGCCGACATGTCGATGTTCGCGTCGGACATCAAGACGCGCGAAGCGAAGCATGAAGACAAGCCGGCTGCGACCGAGCGTCGCGCTCGCGCGGTGGTGTCGCTGCCGCAGGTGATGCGCAATCTGTCCAAGCCGACGATTGCCGCGATCAACGGCTACGCGCTCGGCGTCGGCTGCACGATTCCGCTGCTGTTCGACGTGCGCATCGCGTCCGACAACGCCAAGATGGGCGTGATCTTCCCGCGCGTCGGCTTGATGAGCGAACTGGGCTCGAGCTACCTGATGCCGCGGCTGATTGGGCTCGCGCGCACGGCCGAGATGATGCTGACGGGACGGCAATACACGGCCGCCGAATGTCTCGCGATGGGCCTCGTGAGCCGCGTGGTGCCGCTCGCGAATCTGATGACGACGGCGCGCGAGCTGGCGGGCGACATGCTGCAATGCTCGCCGACGTCGCTCGCGTTCACGCGCAAGGCGCTGTACCAGGGTCTCGACGGCAACCTCGAGACGGCGATGGCGTTCGAGGGCTTCGCGCTCGAGAAGTGCTACGTCAGTCCGGAGCACAAGGAATACGTCGCGGCGTTCCTCGAGAAGCGCAAGCCGAACTTCAAGAAGGCGAAGTCTTAGCGCCCTTACTTCAGCGCGGAAAACGAGGTCGGCATCAGGATGCTGTTGGTGATCGAGGCGACGATCGGCCCGTCGGCTTCGGTCCGGGCGCGCGCCTCGATCCATTCAGGATCGGCGGCAAAGGCGCCGAACTTCTTGTCGCGATCGGCCAGCGATTCCCATTGCAGCATATAGACCAGATCGGAACTCGACTCGCCGATCGCCACCGTCCAGAAGCCGACCTGCTTGATGCCGTGCTTCTCGAACAAGCGGCAGGTGATGCTGTCGAAGCGCTTGATGATCGCGGGCAAGCGGCCCGGGACGCAGTGATATACGCGCAGCTCATAAACCATGGCGTTTACTCCTTAAACAAAGCGATTGATTCGGAACTTTTCACGCCGCCAACTCGTCGAGCAACGCCTTCGCGTCCTTCAAGTCGGCGGTGTCGTAGCCTTCGGTGAACCAGCTGTAGATGCCGTCGAGCATTGCGCGCGCGCGAGTTTTCTACATGTGGCGAGGCGGACGCGGCTGCGAGCGATACGCCGCAGTCGGCGCAGAACTTCTTGCCCGTCTCGCTTTCTGTTCCGCATTTCGCGCAGCGCAACGACTTATCCAACTCGGAGACCTAGTCTCTTATCACCACCGCCGACCGGGGGCCAAATCGACGGCCCGATTCGCACCGTTCGCGACGCCCGTCATAGGCAAAGCGCCTCGATCCGCGGCTCTTGACCGACGCTATGGTTGACGGTAGGTTTTCGAGTATATAACTTAGTGAGTCTTATTTATCATCTTCGCTGAAACCGGCTCCTCCGTTGAGTTTGGCGGAGGCGACCAATTAGAATACCGAGAAAAGAACGGCAGAGAGGCAGGTAAGGAATATGGCACTTCACATTGGAAGCGTGGCTCCGGATTTTACCCAGGAATCGACCGAGGGACCGATCCATTTTCACGAATGGATTGGCGACAAGTGGGCGATTCTGTTTTCGCATCCCAAGGACTTCACCCCGGTCTGCACCACCGAGCTCGGCACCGTCGCCCGGCTCAAGGGCGAGTTCGACAAGCGCAATATCAAGGCGATCGGCGTAAGCGTCGATGACGTGCCGTCGCACAAGAAGTGGGTCGGCGATATCGAGGAGACGCAGCACACCAAGATGAACTTCCCGATTCTCGGCGACGGCGACAAGAAGGTCGCCAAGCTCTACGACATGATTCATCCGGAATGGAACGATACGCTGACGGTGCGCTCGGTCTTCGTGATCGACAACAACAAGAAGATCCGGCTGACGCTGACCTACCCGGCGAGCACCGGCCGCAACTTCCAGGAAATCCTGCGCGCGATCGACTCGCTGCAGCTCACCGACAAGTACTCGGTGGCGACGCCGGCGGACTGGAAGTCGGGCGAGGATTGCATCATCGTGCCGTCGGTGCAGGATCCGGAAGTTATCAAGCAGAAGTTCCCCAAGGGCTACAAGGCGCTCAAGCCGTACCTGCGGATGACGCCCGACCCAAGCAAGTAGGCCGAGGCGACCCCTGCACTATCCAGAAAGGCGGCTCTCCTGACGGGGAGCCGCTTTATTTCTCCTCCGCTAAGTCTGATCCGATGGACACAGTTTCGGCAAAGTCGTAATCCGAAATGGAAGTCGATCCATCCGGAGATGAACGCATGAAAATTCCGCAATCGGTACGCGAACTGATCGAACAGGGACCGCTGGCTCATTTGATCACGCTCAATTCCAAGGGTAGTCCGCAGGTCACTTTGATTTGGGTCGGAATTGAAAACGACGAGTTCGTGATCGGTCACCTGGCCGAGCATCAGAAGATCAAAAATATCCGGCGCGATCCGCGCGTCGCGTTATCCATGCTCGGCGGTAAGACCAACGCGCAGGGGATGCGCGAATACCTGGTGATTCACGGCGACGCGCGGGTGACGGAAGGCGGCGCGGTGCCGATCCTGCAGCGCCTCGCGCCGATTTACCTCGGGTCCAAGGCCAACTTCCCGCCAGTCAGCATGCAGAAGATTCCGGGCTATGTCACCCGCATCGCGCCGTCACGCTTCTCGGGAATCGGCCCATGGGCAGCGAAGAGCTCTGAGTAAGCGAACGTCGAATCTACGGTCCCAGATAGGCGGGGACGAAGAGGCCCATATCTACCGTGCCCCAGCCGCTGGCTTTGTCGTAGCCCGGGAGTGCGGAGAAGCCGGGGACGCGGTTGTAATTGGTGTTGCCCGAGGTTACGTCGCGGATTCCGGTGGTCGCGCCGTTCGCTTCCGCGCCTAGCTGGTAGATTCGTGTGTTCAGATTGCCGACCGGGGCGCCGTTCGCTTGCGAGATTAGCTGGCTGATGCCGGCCCATGCGGGGGCGCCGATGCTGGTGCCGCCGATGCAGCATACGACGGCGGGTGCGCCTTGACCGTTGCGGCTGCCGTAGAAGAAGCCGGGTGAGCCGGGGCTCGCGCCGAACGAGATGTCAGGGACGTCGCGTTTTTTATCCTGCGTGAAGAGGCCTTTCTGAAACGCGGGCTTCTTGAAGACTTTGCTCTCGCCGCCGCCGGCCGCGCCGTCGCCGTCATTCCACACCGATTCCGGGACTGAGCCCTCGTCGTCGCCGTCCGAGTAGGTGGGCGTGAACTCGGTGCCGCCGATCGCGGTGACGTTGGGCGACGCGCCGATTTCGTTGACGTGGCGCGAGGTGCCGTTGACGCAATTGCCGCTGGCGCCGAGCTTGAGGCCCGCGGCGCCGGTGTCGCCGGTCGCGATGAACACCGACTGGCCCTGCGCGGCCGCCTGCGCAAAGAATCCGTTCTGAGTTTTGTAGAACTTCTTCGAGCCGCCGCAGAAGCTGAAGCTGATGCTGATAGCGCTGCACGGGCTGTTCTTTTCGGTCACCGCCGCGTGGATCGCGTCGAGAATCGCCGAGGACTTCGCATGCTTCTGATCGCCAAGATACATGCGGATGCTCGAGCCGGGCGCGACCGCATGCGAGTAGCTGACATCCACCATCGCCTCGTCTTCGTCGCTGTTCTGGCCCGGGTCGGTGCGATCAACCAGCGCGATGCTGAAGTTGGCGTCGGTCAGTGCGGGCAGGTCGAACTGGGTATTGAAGGCGTCGGCGGCGGGTTGGTCGATGTTCGAGTCCTCGACCACCGCGATACAGCCGTTGCCGCTGCCGTCGATCGCGGGAGTCGCATTCAGCAGCGGCGTTTCATCGTAGAAGGTGTGGATGTCCTGCGGACCGAAGGCCGGGCCTGCGTTGTTGACGATCGACGATGGCTTCGACACGCGATGCACCATTGGCGCGCTGTGGAGGAGGTTGTCGAGGCCGTGGATCGATTCGACTACGGACGCCAGCTCGGCGGGCACGGTGGGATCGGCGAGGTTGGAATAGAGACGGCCGTCGGTGCTCGCGGCAATCTTAACGCCGAACGCATTCTGCGCCTGCGCGACGGTGCCGGTGAAGGCGACCTCGCGGGTCGAGGCGTCGGCGGAGTTGACGGTGAAGCCTTTGCGCTTGAGCCATCGCGAGACGCGCGCGAGGTCGGCGTCGGAGGGGCCGAAGCGCGCGGTGAAACTGTCGGGCGTCAGCCAGCGATGATAATCCGGCGACGATGGATCCTGCTGAGCGGCGAGCAGGCGTGCGAGGTCGTCGCGATTGCGCATCGCCATTGTGAGGCGCATCGCGAGCGGCTGCGACGGCGAAGCGGCGGCGGCGCCGACGACGGCTGCGGCTTCGTCGGGATGGTTGCCGTCGAGGAGCATCGCGGAACTATCGGCGACCGCCGGCCTCGCGCTCGCAGCAATCAGAGCGAGTGCCGACATCAGGACAAAAATGCGCAACGCCCCAAACCTGAAAATCAAAGTTGTGGATCCTCCCATCTGATATACGGAATCGGGTGCAGATTGATTCAACGGCGGCGACAAAACTTCTATAATTGATGATCGGTTAATTTTAGTTGACATGTTTCTTTTTCTTCCATTTCCTCGATCGAGAGTGCGCGAGTGACGGCAGGAAAGGGTGCGAGGTGGCGACGGGCGGAAGTGAAGGAGGCGACGAATGGAGAGTTGGGAGCGGTTGGAATCGGTTGAGCCGGGAAGAGTGCGTCGCGGGGAGCGGTTGAGGGAAGCATCGTGAGTATTATGGCAGAGTCCGATGACAACGGTTGTCCTCGGTTTGCGGCGTAGAAGTGGCAAGTGGCGGCGTGCGAATTACCTCGCCCGTTAGTTCACGGGAGAGGCGGCCGGACGCATCGCGGCCGGTAGGTGAGGGTGCTGCGGCTCAAGCTGCAGGTGCGCAAAGTCGCCGTCTGCTTTTCCGTAGTGTCATTCAGAGCCGCCGCGGCGAAGAATCCCGATCTTTCTTCCCTTCGCCCTGTCAGAATTTAGTGGGGCGGGTCGCCGTGCCCGCCGCTGCTTCGCGCTAGCGAAGCCAGTTCCAGTCTGATTTCGGCTGCATTTGTGTTGGTGATCTGGCACTATGGCGCGCTGTAAGCTGGCAGTGCACTGCACGAGCGAGAGAAGTCTTCGATGGCCCGATTAACTGAGCAGGAACAACAGGAAGTCGTTCGCTATCTGGAGGCGGACAAGCCGCTGCCGGACAAGTTTCGGTTTCTGCTGTTCGAGGACAAGCGCGAGGTCGAACTGGTCTGGAACGGGAAGACCAGCGAAGTCTGCAACATCGTGCTGCCGTTTCAGGTGATCGAGCAGGTGGATGAGCCGCGCGCCGAGAAGCCGGAACATTCGGCATTGCAAGCAGGTCTTTTTGACGCGCGCGGGCGACAGCTCAAAGGATGGACCAACAAACTTATCTGGGGCGACAACAAGCTCATCCTGTCGTCGCTGAAGAACGGGCCGCTGCGCGAGGAGATCGAAAAGCAGGGCGGCCTCAAGCTGATCTACATCGATCCGCCGTTTGACGTAGGCGCGGATTTCTCGATGGACATCGAGATCGGCGACGACACCTTCACTAAGAAGCCGCAACATTCTCGAAGAGATCGCCTACCGCGACACCTGGGGAAAAGGCGCGGATTCCTTCATCGCGATGATCTACGAGCGGCTGGCGCTGATGCGCGATCTGCTGGCCGAGGAAGGAAGTATCTATGTGCATTGCGATTGGCGAGTGAACAGCTTATCGTCCGCCTCGTACTAGATGAGATGGTTGCAGGCAATTTCGGAACAAATTATTGGAAGAGAACAACGAGTCATAGTGATGGCGACAAATATTGGGACAAATTGACGACACGATCTGTTCTACGCAAAGTCGAGAACGTTATCTGGAACCGCCAGTTCAGCGCTACGACGAAGCACATTGATAAGTATTATCCGTCTCGGAGCCGAAGAGGGGAAGACGATATTGGAAGATCGACTGGCAGCCGGGCAGGGTCCGGCGAGACGTTATGGACGAAAAGGCAGATAGCAGCACCATCAGGGCGTATGGGCGCTGGACGAAAAGCAGGAATCGACGAGCTCGAGACGATAGCGGTCGATTTGGTATTGACGAAGACGGACGAGCCGATTCAAGCGATATCTGGATGAGATGAGGGTTGGAAGCGTCTGCGATATTTGGGATGACATGCAGCGAATCAATCAATGCCGACGAACGGCTCGGCTATCCAACTCAAAAGCCCGAAGCCCTACTTGAACGAATCATCAAAGCCTCCTCGAACGAAGGCGATCTTAGTCGCCGACTTCTTCTGCGGCTCAGGCACCACTGCTGCCGTCGCCGAAAAGCTGGGACGCAAATGGATCGTCACCGACCTCGGCAAATTCGCCATTCACACCACGCGCAAGCGGCTGATCGGCGTGCAGCGGGAATTGAAGGCCGAAGGCAAAGACTATCGCGCCTTTGAAATTCTCAACCTGGGCAAGTACGAGCGTCAGCATTTCATCGGCGTGAATCCTAACTTGCGCGAAGTTGAGCAGCAAAAGCAGTTGGAGCAGAAGGAAGCTGCCTTCGTCGATCTGATCCTGCGCGCGTACCGCGCTGAGAAGACCGATGGGTTTAACGCCTTTTGCGGCAAGAAAGCGGGACGCTTGGTGGCAGTGGGACCGGTGAATCTGCCGGTGTCGCGGCTATTTGTCGAAGAGGTGATTCTCGGAATGCCGGCAGAAGCACATCACCACGCGTCGATATCCTTGGCTTTGAGTTCGAGATGGGGCTGTTCCCCAACGTACTGGATGAAGCGCGCGCCAAAGGTATCGATATCGCGCCTAAGTACATCCCGGCCGAGGTGTTCGATAAACGCGCGGTGGAAAAGAACCAGGTGGTCTTTCACGACGTGGCGGCGATCGAGGTCAAGCCGCACATCAAGAAGAACAGCGTCGCTGTCGAGCTTACGGATTTCTCGGTCTATTACTCGCAGGATTCAATCGCCAACGCGGAAGCCTCGCTCAAGGACAAGGGCAGCAAGATCGTCGTCGAGAAGGGACAGATCGTTAAGGTGAGCAAGGACACGAAGGGAATCGTCAGCCGCGAAAAGGCTCACCAAGAAATGGACCGACTGGATCGATTACTGGTCAGTGGATTTCGACTTCGAGAGCAAGCGCGAGATAGTCCGCGTGGAACAAGAGAGTAGATGAAGAATACAAGCCGGAGAGGAGATGGGGAAGGGAGGAGGTCTGGACCGGGGATTACATCTTTGAAAACGAGTGGCAGTCGTTCCGCACCAAGAAAGAGCGCTCGCTGGAACTGACCAGCGTTTTTCAGGAAGTGCCCGTCCGGGTCGGCGCAAGATCGCGGTCAAGGTGGTGGATATTTTCGGCAACGACACGATGACGATTGTCGATGTGACGGTGGGAGGAAGAATAATGGCGCTTCATCCCAAGTTTCCCGAATCGCCTTACGCCATCCTCGACCCGACAGGTTCGATGGTTCCCGGCGGATGAGGCGCTGAGGGAATCGACCTCCGACAAGCTGATGCCTCCGCTGGTTCGGAGTTGCGCAAACTGGTCAAAGACGTGGCGGGACAGCAGTTATAAGGGCGCTACCGAGACTAGCCGCAGTCTGCTGAACTGGTGGTTCAAGACGCCGCACCTGATGCCGCAAGCCGACGGCACGATGCGGGAATTCCAGTACTACTTCGCGCAGCGCGAAGCGCTGGAAACAATCATCTATCTGTACGACGTGGTCGGCGTTAAGGACAAATTCGATCTGATGCGCTTCGACAGCTCCGGCCTGGTGTCCGCCGGAATGTTCGATGAGACCTGGCGGCGGTTCGTGGTGAAGATGGCGACCGGCTCGGGCAAAACCAAGGTTCTAAGCCTGGTTCTGGCATGGAGCTTCTTCCACAAGCTGTACGAGCCGGACTCAGAGCTAGCGCGCAATTTTTTAGTGATCGCGCCCAACATCATCGTGCTTGACCGCATCAACAAGGACTTTCGATGGCCTGCGGATTTTTTTGAAGGACGATCCCATTCTTGCCCGACGATGGTTTCGACGGGCGTAACTGGCGCGACGACTTCCAGTTGACCGCTGCATCTTCAAGACGAAGTGCATATCACCCGCCCCACCGGCAACATCTTCTTGACGAATATCCATCGCGTTTACGCTGGTGACGACGTTCCGCCTTCGCCCGATGACGACGACACGATGGACTATTTCCTCGGCAAACGGCCGAGCGGCGCGACCACTGACTCGAAAGTGGATCTGGGAATGATCGTGCGCGATATCGACGAACTGGTCGTGTTGAACGACGAGGCGCATCACATCCACGACCCGAAGATGGCATGGTTCAAATCGATCGAAGACATTCATCAACAAGCTGAAGCAGAGAGAATCATCACTCTCGCTGCAAGTCGACGTGACTGCCACTCCCCGGCACAACAACGGCGCGATCTTCGTTCAGACCGTGGCCGACTATCCGCTGGTGGAAGCCATCTGGCAGAACGTGGTGAAGCATCCGGTGGTGCCTGACGCGCCCAGCCGCGCCAAACTGGTCGAGCGCAAAAGCGCCAAGTTCACCGAGAAATATTCCGACTACATCAATCTCGGCGTGATCGAGTGGCGCAAGGCCTACGCCGAGCACGAAAAGATGGGCAAGAAGGCCATCCTGTTCGTGATGACTGACGACACTCGCAACTGCGACGACGTGGCTGCGTACCTGGAAGGCAACTATCCAGATCTGAAGGACGCGGTGCTCGTAATCCACACCAAGAGTAACGGCGAGATCTCCGAATCAACCTCGGGCAAGAGCAAGGAAGAATTGAATAAGCTGCGCGAGCTAGGCCAACACGATCGACGGGATGGAAAGCCCCTACAAAGCCATTATCTCCGTGATGGTCCTCAAAGAAGGCTGGGACGTGCGCAACGTGACCACCATAGTAGGTCTGCGCGCCTATTCCGCGGAGAGCAACATCCTGCCCGAACAGACGCTTGGGCCGTGGCCTGCGCAAAATGTACCCCGGCGGCGTGGAAGAATACGTCAGCGTGGTTGGCACCAACGCCTTTATGGACTTTGTCGAGTCGATCCAGGCTAGAAGGCGTGACACTCGACCATAAGCCGATGGGCGAAGGCACCGCAGCCAAGACGCCATTGGTGGTGGAAGTCGATAACGAGAACCCAAAGAAAGACATCGATGAGTTGGATATTGAAATCCCGATTCTGACGGCGCGGATTTATCGCGAGTACAAGAATCTCGGCGAGTTGGACGTGAAGTCGATACCGCCACCAACGCGTCGCGTATATGCAGTTCAGCGAAGAACAACAGCGGGAGATCGTCTTTAAGGACATCACAACCGGCGAGGTCACGCACACTACTATCCTCGATACGGCGGGCGTCGCCGATTACCGGAGCGTGATTGGCTACTTCGCGCAAACCATCATGAAGGAGCTGCGCCTGGTCAGCGGATACGACGTGCTCTACGGGAAGGTCAAGGCGTTTGTGCAGACTGAGCTGTTCGACCGGGAGGTGGAGCTCGAGAGTCCCAATACGCTGCGCAACCTGTCGGAATTGGCGCGCCACTAAGACTTTGCTCGAATCAGTCAAGCAGGCAATCAACGCGCTTACGGTGCGCGACAAAGGCGATGCGGAAATTCGCGACACCATCAAGTTGCGGGAGACGCGTCCATTCGTAATCAAGGAGCAAGGCTATCTTGTCCCGAAAAGGAGCGTCTTCAATCGAATCTTCGGCGACAGTCGATTTGAGTTGGAGTTCGCCAGATTTCTGGACGATTGCGACGATATAATCTCCTTCTCAAAGAACTTTCTCGCCGTGGGTTTCAAACTGGACTACGTAAACTCAGACGGGAACATCTCGAACTACATCCCGGATTTTCTGGTCAAGGTATCTGAGGAACGAGTATATGTTGTTGAAACGAAGGGTCAGGAAGAGCTGGACGTTCCACTCAAGATGGAACGCTTGAAGCAATGGTGCGAGGACATCAACCGGGTTCAATCAGAGGTGAAATAGGATTTTGTTTATGTGGACTTCGAGAGTTTCGAGAAATACAAGCCTACATCGTTCCAGCAGTTGATCGACGGATTCAAGGAATACAAAGCGTAGGCTCGCGACACCCGCTTTGAGCCTGGTGCGGGGCATTCTGAATCACGGAAGTGTGGTCCCTCACCCGCGCCGGGGGCGCGGCCTCTCCCTACGTGGGGCGAGGCGAAGAAGGACTCCGGGATTCTTCGGCGCGGCTGGGCTCAGGGCTTCGGCTGGTGGAGGCGGAATTATCCAGAAGCGCTCTAGTGTGATGTCCGGCAAATTTCTTTAGGAACAGAACCCTAACCCCTGGCCCCTTCCCCATCAAAGGGGAAGGGGATTTGAGACAACTATTCTGCCACGTCCTATCCCCCTCGCCCCCTTTCCCGTGGGAAAGGGGGAACAGGGCCGGGATTCTTCCCCTTCGGCGGCGCTCAGGGCTTCGGCTGGTTGAGGGGAGTTATCCCGCTGCGCTCTGAATGACACAGGGGAGGGCGGGCACGGCGGCCCGCCCCACTGGATAAGAAGTGGGGAGCGGAATCTTGAAGCGCGCGCGGAGCGCGCTGCAAGCGGACCCTCACCTTCGATCCTCTCCCTAACAGGGCCAGGGGAAGAGCAGAGGCGGGATTCTTCGCTGCAGCGGCTCTGAATGAAACAAGGAAAAAAATGCGCGGAGCGGAATTTTGAAGTGCGCGCGGGAACGCCCTCACCCGCGCCGGAGGCGCGGGCTCTCCCGCCATCGAGCGGGAGAGGCGAATAGTCAGTGGCGCGGAACGCGACATCCTAACTTTGGGCGCGGTAGGATTCGGGATTCTTCGCCGCGCTCTAGTGTGATGTCGCGCAAATTCTTTAAGAACAGAACCCTAACCCCTGGCCCCTTCCCCAGCGGAGGGGAAGGGGATTTGAGGTAACTATTGCGCCACGTCCTATCCCCCTCACCCCCTTTCCAGGGTGGAAAGGGGGAACAGAGAAGGGATTCTTCGCCGCGGCGGCTCTGAATGACACAGGGATAAGAATGAGAGGAGGGCGGGCGCGACGGGGCGCCTCACTGGGGAAAAAGTCCGGGGCGGAATTTTGAAGCGCGCGGAGCGCGCGGTTAGTGGTCCCTCACCTTTGATCCTCTCCCGACGGGAGAGGGGAAGAAGGAGCCGGGATTCTTCGCCGCGGCGGCTCTGAATGACACGGAGATGGGTGCAGGGGTCACCCCTGCCGCGGAAGTGTGAAACCCTCGAGGGTTTCTCATTAGATTAAGTGGTCCGCCCGTTCATGCTGCTGCGTTGACAAGGACCGGCTGGGGCCGGAGAATCAATCCCCTAATGGCACGAATTACTGTTGAAGATTGCCTGGAGAATATTCCTAACCGCTTCGAGCTGGTGCTTGGGGCGGCGCGACGCGCTAAACAACTGCTCAAAGGGGCGCGGCCGCTGGTGGAATCGGATAATAAGGAAGTAGTGACGGCGTTGCGCGAAATCGCCGCCGGCAAGGTCACGATCGAAGAACCCGACGCCTGACCTCGGGCGCGAAGAAGGAGTCGGGATTCTTCGCTTCGCTCTAGAATGACACAAGAAGAACCGGCACCACTTCTCGCCGCGACCGGTGGAGATCGGTGTCCGCATCTCGGCTGGCATCAATGCTGGTGAAGCTGGAGCCCTCCTGTGGCGCGCAAACCCGGCAAACCGATAGTTCGCAAGCGTATCGCGAAACCGAAGCGCACCGGCAAGGCCGGCGTCGCGGCTGTGCGCGAGCGCGTCGCGGCCGAGCCGGTCGTGGCGGACGAGCCCGAGCTGGAGATCGATTCCGATGCCGAGGCGACCGGCGATAAAGATAAGGATGCGCCGATCGAAGTCTCCGAGTTTCGTCCGGTCGCAAGCATCGACGACGAGGCGGCCGTCGAGGTCGATGAAGACAAGGACGCCGACGACAAGAAAAGCGGCGCGCTGGTCGCCACCGATCCGCTCGGGCGTTACCTGACGGAGATTCGGCGCTTCCCGCTGCTGTCGCGCGAAGAGGAAGCGGTAATCGCGCGGCGCTACGTCAAGGACAAGGATCCCGAGGACGCTTACCGGCTGGTGACCGCGAATCTGCGGCTGGTGGTCAAGCTCGCGTACGAATTCGCGCGCGCGACCAAGAACGTGCTCGACCTTATCCAGGAGGGCAACGTCGGCCTGATGGAAGCGGTCAAGAATTTCGATCCGGAGCATGGAATCCGTTTTCCGTCGTACGCGGTGTGGTGGGTGCGCGCGTATATCTACCGGTATCTGATCAACAACTGGCGGCTGGTGAAAATCGGGACGACGCAGGCGCAGCGCAAATTGTTTTTCAATCTGCGCAAGGAGACCGAGCGGCTCGAGCGCGAGGGCTTCAAGCCGCAGCCGTTACTACTGGCGCATCGGATGGGAGTGCGCGAGAGCGACGTGCGCGAGATGCAGGAGCGGATGGGGCAGAGCGAGGTGTCGCTCGATCAGCCGACGGGCGGGGGCGAGGACAACGATACGCGGCTGCTCGACGTGATCCCTGACGCGGGGCACAATCCGGAGACGGAGACGGCGGATCGCGAGTGGCGGGACTTCGCGCACGACAAGGTCGAGCAGTTTGCGGCGACGCTCGAGGGCAAGGAGCTGGAGATATTCAAGGCGCGGCTGCTGGCGGAGGAGCCGGAGACTTTGCAGGTGATCGGCGCGCGATTCGGGATCAGCCGGGAGCGGGTGCGTCAGATAGAGACGCGGCTGAAGCGGCGGCTGAAGGAGTTTATCGAGGCGTCGGCGCCGGACGTCGAGGGTCGTGGGCCGTCGTAAGCATTCTTTATCTACCCCATTGCCGCTGATAGGCGCGGCTTGCGATAATACGGGCTGAGGCGGATCGCGCAAGGAGCTTGCAATCAATGCGAGAACGTAGTTGCGCGCTGGTGGTGGTGGGAAACGAAATCCTATCGGGTAAGGTTCAGGATTCGAACGCGTACTTCGCGGCGCGCGAGCTGCGCAAGATTGGCGTGGCGCTGGCGCGTATCGCGACGATACCGGATGAGATCGACCTGATTGCGGGCGAAGTGGCGTACTGCTCGCGCAATTTTGATTTTGTGATCACCTCGGGCGGCGTTGGCCCGACCCATGACGATCTCACGATGGAAGGCGTGGCGCGCGCGTTCAAGCGGCGGCTGGTGATGAACCCGGTGCTCGAAAAACTCGTGCGCGAGCATTTTCGCGAGCGCTCGATCGACGCGGGTCTCAGGATGGCGCAGGTGCCGGAAGGCGCGGTGCTCAACGACGCCGGCGACATCCGGTTTCCGACGGTGCAAATCGAAAACGTGTACGTGCTGCCGGGAATCCCGCAACTGTTCGAATCGAAGCTGAAGGCGATTAGCAGCCGCTTCGCGACCGACCCGTATTTCATGCGAGCGATTTATCTGAGCGCGAACGAGGGCGTAATCGCGGAGCATCTGAACGACTGCATGCGGAATTTTCCGGAGTTGATGCTGGGTTCGTATCCGCGGATCGGAGATCCTGATTACCGCGTGAAGTTGACGCTCGAGTCGAAGAATGCGGAGTACCTCGAGCGCGCGTTTCGTCATCTGATGGGGCTGCTGCCGGCGGCGGCGGTGGTCAAAACTGAATGAGCAATTAACGTTTGAAGAGCGGTGGTGGAGGAAGAAATGAGGAAAGGAAATCTGAAAATCGCGGCGAGCGCGATCGCGTTGTCGGTGATGCTGGCGGGTCCGCTGGCGCAATACGCGGCGGCGCAATCGGCGCAACCGGTCGGCCCGCCGGCGGCGGCGACGCAGGTTCCGCAGCCGTCCGACAATAGCGTTAACTGGCCGGGCGCGGGCTACGGCGCGGGCGCTCTGCTGTGCAACGTGCTCTACATCCCGGCCAAGCTGGTGTACGCGATCCTCGGCGGGATCGTCGGCGGCGGGACGTACCTGGTGACGGCGGGCAATCAGCAGGCGGCGAATACGGTGTGGCGCAGCGCGCTTGGCGGCGACTACGTGGTGACGCCGCAAATGCTGGCGGGGCAGCAGCCGATCAATTTCAGCGGGCCGACGGATACGCCGCCGGTCGAGCCGGCCGCTTCGACCAGTTCCTCGTCGAGCATGACGACGACTACGACTGCGAGCTCGGGCGGAGTGGCGCCGATAACGCCGCTGCCGGCGTCGGGCATGTCGGCGACGGGCAGCGGGCAGCCGCTCGATCACGGCGCGGGTCCTGCGAGCGGATCAGCCGCGGGCGCGAATATCGAGTAGTCTGCGCCGTTGTCAGCCTGACGAAGCGAGCACCGCGAGTCCGCTAGTCATCCTGACAGAGCAAGCGACGCGAGCGCGTGTGTCATCCTGACGACGGGAGCGTTAGCGACGGGAGGAACGGATCTCGGACAGCTTCGCGTAAGCGAAGCCGGTTCCGGTTTTTTTAAACCGCGCGCTTTGCGCGCTCCTTCAATGTTGCCGCGAGCGTATCGCGGTGCTTTTCTGATCTTGGAGGATCGCGTGTGAAGAAGATTCGATTTATTTGGAAATCGACGTGAACGACTTGCCGCGACGCAAGAAGTTTCTTGCGTAAGGATCTGGGCGCCGAGCTTGATGAGCGCGATTACGCGAAGGTTCCGCTGAGCGCGGCGGAGCTGAAAGAGCTGTTCGCAGGCCGGGACCCGCGCGATTTTCTGAATGCGCGCAGCCCAGCGTTCAAGGCGATGGGGCTCGCGGGCAAAGCGCTGACAGTCGAGCAGGCGATCGCGCTGATGGCGAAGGAGCCGAACCTGATCAAGCGGCCGATCGTGATCGCAGGCAAGGAAATGATCGCGGGCTTCGATCGCGAGCGGCTGCGCGTCGCGGTGAGGTAGCAAGAAAATCAGTGTCGGGGCGGGCTTATGTGAAACCCCTCCTGGGTTTCACGCTTCCCTGGGCAGGGGTAACCCCTGCACCTTGGTATTAAGAAGTCGGGGGCGTGCAATAGGTTGGGCGCGATGCTATTGCCTGAGGCAGGCGAGGTATTTTTTCATGGCATTTTCGGATGAGCTGTTTTTTGCGCCCGCGCACAAACTTGCCGCGATGCTGCGCAAGCGCGAGGTGTCTTCGGTTGAGATGGTTGACGCGTTTATCGAGCGGATCGAGACGGTCAATCGCGGGCTCAACGCGGTCGTGACGCTGGTCGAGGAGCGGGCGTCGCGCGAGGCGGAGGAGTCTGATCGGCGACTGTCAGGGAAAGGCGAGATTCGGCCGCTCGAAGGGATCCCGGTGACGATCAAGGATTCGATAATCACCGAGGGCGTGCGCTCGACCTGGGGCATGAAGATGTTCGAGCATCACGTCGCCCGGCAGGACGCGCCGACGGTGGAGCGGCTGCGGGCGGCGGGCGCGATCGTTATCGCGAAGACCAATACGCCCGAGATGACGATGGACTACGACTGCGACAATCCGGTTTTCGGGCCGACCAACAATCCGTGGAATCGCGAGCGCGTGCCCGGCGGATCGAGTGGCGGCGAGGCGGCGGCGCTGGCGGTTGGAATGTCGCCGCTCGGGATGGGATCGGATTTTCGCGGATCGATTCGGGTGCCTGCGGCCTTCTGCGGCGTGGTCGGGCTCAAGCCGTCGTGGGGAACGATCCCGGGCAGCGGGCATATGGCGCCGGGCATCGCGTCGCCGCCGCCGATCGCGCACATGGCGACGATTGGGCCGATGGCGCGCTACGTGGACGATCTCACGCTCGCGTACAATGTCGTGAAGGGGCCGCATCCGAGCGCGCCGTACACCGTGCCGACCGCGCAGGCGCATCCGGAGAAGGTGGATCTGAAAACAGTTCGATGCGCGATCTTCACCGACGCTTGCGAAGTTCCAGTCGCGTCCGAGATTCGTGCGGCGATCGAGCGGGCGGGACGCGAGTTGCAGAAGATGGGGATCGTGGTCGAGGCGGTGAAGCCGCCGATCGACGACGGCGACCGCCTATGGTGGGAGTACAACGGCGCGGACGGCAATCAACTGATGGCGGAAGCGTTCGGTGAAGGGATGAAACACTCGCGCGAGCGGCTGCGAAAATTTTTGGTTGCGGGCGAGTCAAAGTCGGCGGCCGAGTTTTTCAAAATCGCGATCCAGCGCGACGGCTGGCGCGTGCAGCTGGCGGAGTTCATGGAGCGCTACCCGATCATTCTCGGTCCGGCGTTCTGCGTGACTGCGTTCAAGCACGGTGCGACCGAAGTCGAAATCGATGGGAAAACATACCCACACTTTATGGCGGGCTGGCCGGTGGCGTGGGGCAACTGCGCGGGGCTGCCGGGCGTGGTGGTGCCGTGCGGAAAAGATCGCGAGGGTTGCCGATCGGACTGCAGATAAACGGGCGCGCCTTCGGCGAGGAGACCGTGCTCGCGGTCGCGAAGGCGGCGGAGACGGCGCTCGGGGGATATCAGAAGCCGCCGCTGTGAGCGCGGAGAACCGGGCGCTTACTTTTTCGCGGCGTCAGATCGCGCGATGATTGCTTCGACGACTGCCAGGTCTGACGGCGTCGTGATCTTGAGGTTGGCGGTCGAGCATTCGATCACCTCGACGCGGGCGCCGGCGCGCTCGACCAGGTCGGCGTCGTCGGTGGCGGCGATTTTTTCGGTGAGTGCGCGCTGATGCGCGGCGACGAGCAGGTCGCGGCGGAATGCTTGCGGGGTTTGCGCTTGCCACAGTTCGGCGCGCGCGATGGTCGCGATGATTGCGCGGTCGGCGACGCGCTTCAGAGTGTCGGAGACCGGTATCGCGGCGATTGCGCCGCCGGCGCGGGCGGCGGCGATTAGACACGCCTCGAAGATTGCGGGCGTCGCGAGCGGGCGCGCCGCGTCATGCACGATCACGAGGTCGCTTTCCGCACTGGTGAGTCCAAGCGCGATTCGCACCGAGTCCTGACGCTCGATTCCGCCGGGCGTGATTTTTACCGGCAGCGCAAGGCCGGCTGCAGCTACTTCGGCGCGTGCCGCATCCTCGAATCCTTCGGGAATGGTGATCACAACTTCGCCGATCGAACTCACCTGGCGGACGGTGACGAGCGACCATGAGAGCATCGTGCGGCCGGCGAGCTTGACGAAGGCCTTGGGCACATTGGAGCCGAGGCGGACGCCGCTGCCGGCGGCGACGATGATGGCGGAGGCTTTCAATTTGGCGCCGCTTGAGACGACGGCGAGCCGCCGGCGTTTGCGATGAAGCTTGCGATCGCGCCGATCACTACGCCGTCAACGTGGCCGGGAGTGTTGTACTCGGCCGGCCCGGGCTTGCCGGCGCCCGCGATGAACAAGATGGTTGAGCGAGGGGAAGGTCTCGACCTTGACCCTGGCGTCGCCCTTAATGCCGTCTTGCCAAATGCGGATGTCCTGGTCGATTACCTGGTAGTCGCGGCCGCCGTGCAGAATCAGGATCGGAATGTTGAGATTGCGCGCGAGTGCGACCTCGTCGCGCGCGTCGAGGTCATAGTAGTAGGAGGCGGGCGCGCCGAAAAAATATTGCGCGGGCGGCATCTTGTGCGCGGAGATTTCGTCGGCCTGGCGCTCGAGGTCCGCGAGATCCTTGGGCGAGCCCTGTCCCAGGTATCGCATTTGCTGGACGATGACGGCGGGCAACTGGCGTCCGGCCGGCGCGAGCAACACGATACCCGCGACCGGCGCCGCCTGGTTGGCGACTTCCGGCGCCATCATCGCCCCAAGGCTGTGGCCGACGACGAAGATTCGGTCGTGCGCGACCTCGGCGCGCGCGCGCAGCAGCTTCACCGCCGCGACGCCGTCGTCGATGACCTCTTCCTTGACCGTAGTCGTTTGCGGATCGAGTGTTTTGTAAGCGTAAGTGCGCTTGTCGTATCGAAGCACTACGATTCCGCGCGTGCTCAGACCTTCGGCGAGATCCTTGAAGACGTGATTGGGGCCGATGGTCTCGTCGCGATCCTGCGGTCCCGATCCCGCCAGCAGCACGACGGCCGGGAACGGACCGCTGCCGTTGGGAATGGTGAGAGTGCCGCGCAGCTTCCACGGATCCTCGCCGACGGTCACTGCTTCTGAATGGAACTTCGCCGTGTCGGCGTATGGCGGCGAGGTTGCCGGCGACGACGCAGCCGGCTCGGTTGGCAACGGCTTGAAGTAGAGGCCGGCGATTTCGCCGGTCTGCGGCCTGACCGACACCGTCGCCATCAGCTTGCCGCGCTCGAAGGCGACCACGACGCTGAAGACGTCGGTCCCGGCGAGCATGCCGTGCTGCATGACTTTCCAATTTTCGAGCTTGCCGTCGGTGGCGACTATTTGAAGCCAGACCTGTGACAGTTGATCCGCGGACAGCGCAGCCTTCATGGTGGGATCGAAATGCGCAGTCGCGTCGGAGAATTTGCCATCGCGCAGCGCGGAGAACAGTTCGTCAACTCGATTGTCGGCGCTCGCGATGGCCGGGATCGATCCGCTCATAACGGCCTCCAGCACGAGAATAGCAGCCAGCAGGAGTGTTCGCAGGTTCGGCATGGCAGCGAGATTCGCACACCGAATATCAAAAGGAAAAGGCCGGGGGAATCCCGCGCCGATGACGGACATTGGCGGCTAGGGTCTGGTCGCGACGGCGATGATGCGGCTGGGGCGTCGAGTACTTTCGCGCGCGGCCGGGTCGGAAGTGCGCCGCGCGCGGAGGCTCTCGAGCTCGCGCTTGATATCCTCGCGCGCCTGCGCCCGCAGCTCATCCGGAAGGTGTCCAAGAAAATTACCGAACGAGCTGGCCTCGGCGAAATCGAGCGCGCTCTCCGGGGTCCATGCCGCGTGTGCCGACGCGTTCCTGACGCTCACGCGCGTTTCGAGCTTTGCGATCGCGAAGCCATTTTCCAGCAGCATCTGCTCGAGCTCACCGGGGCTGACGCGATAGTTCTGCATCGCCTGCGCTTCGGGATATTTGTTGTAGGGATCGCGCGCGAGCACGCGCTGCCTTATCACATGGAGCCAGCTTCCGGCCCGTTCAGCCGTAACCGTGGTCAGGCCGAAGCGGCCGCCCGGTTTCAGCGCGCGGCGTATCGCGCGGAGCGGCGCGGACTTTTCCGGCAGCCAGTGAAAGACCGCGTTCATGTACACCACGTCGAAACTTTCAGCGGCGACCTCGCCGAGGTCGTAGGCGTTGCCAACCTTGAAAGTCAGATTGGGAGCGACGCGCTTTTTCGCGATCTCAATCCGCAGCGGCAGCGGATCGATCCCGACAACCGAGCCCGCCGGGCCAACGAGGCTCGCGGCATACTCGGCGAGCATCCCGGTACCGCATCCGATGTCGAGCACGTTCTCGCCCGGATTGAGGAGCCAGCTCGCGGAGCATTTCCTGTCCGCCGCGAAACTGGCGATCGGCACTAATGCGATCGTAACGCTGTGCGAGATCCTCGGTATCGAGACTCAGACTGACGCCCGGCACTTCGATTACACTTGTGAGCGGGAGCTAGTTGGCAAAGATCGTTTTGAGCTCTTCCATGATTTTTTCTTCCGGATGAGCCTTGGCGATCGACAACTCTTTGACGAGCAACGAGCGCGCCGTGTCGAGCATCTTGCGCTCGCCGAACGACAATTCCTTGTCGCTCTTGAGCACCAGCAGGTCGCGGAGCACCTTGGCGATTTCGAGCGGCGAGCCGGTTTTGATTTTTTCGGTGTATTCGCGGTAGCGGCGATTCCAGGTTTGCGTATCGACCTCGACCTTGCGCTGGCGCAGGATGCGGTAGATTTTTTCCACCATATCTTTGCCGATCACGCGCCGCAGTCCGACCGACTCGACGTTCTCGGTCGGGATCATGATGGTCATTTTTTCGGTACCGAGAATCCGCAGCATGTAAAAGCGGCGCTCGGTTCCGGAAATGACGCGCATCTGGATGTCTTCGATTACGGCCACCCCATGGGCGGGGTAAACCACCTTTTCACCTTTCTTGAACGGCAAACTCATCGCGATAGTGGCATTCGACGGCAGGCCATGGATTTCGGACGTGGGTTGATGACCGCGGAGTCATGGGTTCATCACCGATCCGATCAGCCTTGAATGTGAATTTGAGTATGGCACAAAATTCGCTGATTTGTAACCCCAGTATCAAAAAGAAACTGAGATTGTCGAGACTATAAAACGCCGTTCCGCATTTGCAGGCGAAAAGATCAATCGAAATGGAGTTCCATGATGATGGCGTCCTCGCCAGGGCCATAGTAATGGCGTCTCAAACGCCGTTCTTCGAACTCAAATTTGCGATATAGCTGGCGTGCAGCGAGGTTTGAGCGGCGAACTTCTAGCGTAATCACGTTAGCTCCGGTCGATTTTGCCTCGTTTATTGACTCTGTCATCAGCACGCCGCCTATGCCGAGCCTGCGTGAGTCTGGGTGAACGGCGATGTTCAGGATGTGGCATTCGTCGGCAATCAGCCAGCGGCAGAGAAAGCCGGCGATCGAGGCGCCGGCGTCTGCTTCGGGGATGGCGAGCATGATGCGCGAGAAGGGCAGGGTCAGTTCGCGCTCGAAGGAGGCAAGCGTCCACGGTGCGGGGAAACAGAGCCGCTCGATCTCGAGGATACGCGGCAGGTCGCGAGCGGCGGCGTCCCGAATTTGGATCGCCATTTCAATCAAGCTCAACTGTTACGTCGGGCGGATTTCCGAATCACTTGATTGAATGTGAAACCCGCGTTGGGTTTCACGCTTCCTTCGGCAGGGGGTGACCCCTGCACCCAGTACTTCAGGCGGCGTGCTGGAATTGCGCCGCGTCGGCCTTGAGCACGATAACCTCGAGGACCTTGTCGCGCATCCGATGCTTGAACGCACCGACCGGCTTGCCGAACTCGATGCGCGTCGTGAAGTCCGCCGGGAATGACGACGAGACATACGACAGGCGGCGGATGGTCTCGCCGCGGACGCTGGCGCTGACCGTGATCACGTTGTCGCCGAGCATGAGGTTGTAATCGTAGTCGGGCATCTCGTCGGGGAGATTCCACAGCCGCTTGAGCGAGGACGGCGGCAGCTTGCGCGGCATCTCGAGCCGCACCAGGTACGCGTTGGCATATTCGGCGACGGTGTACACGGTGCCGTAGCGCCGGTCGCGTTCGGTCTTGTCCTCATGCATCGTGCCCTCGAAACCGTCGAAGGCGACTTTGCGCTCGGTGCGGCGGCCGGTGCCGCCAGCGCGGACGAGAATCGAGCCAAGCGGCGCGAGTGCGAGCCCGTACCAGCATCCGCGATAGGTCAGCTCGGTCGCGGGCTTGGCGTGAATCACGCCCTCGCGCAGGCGCCAGGCGGCCTCGCCGGCGGCAATCAATAAGCCGAGCATGATCCATCCGCCGGTGTGCTCCGAAAAGAGCCCGTCGCCGAGCACCTCGACCGAGAACGCGGTCAGGATCGCGGGATAAAGAATCAGGTTGACGATCATGTTGAGGGCGGTCGAGCGGACGCGCGAAAATCCTGCGGTGCTGCCGACCGCATGCTCGAGACTCGCCTTGACGCCGTCGGGCATTGCGCCGAGCACCGGCTCGGCGAGCCGAAACGCAACCATCACCGGCGCCGGCGCGGTGCGAATCGGCGAGGCATCGACTGAGCCCAGCACGGAGTCGAAGTCGGCGTCGAGTTCGCCGGGGAAATGTTTGTCGCTGACCGGGCCGGGGAGGGCGCCGATGTCTTTCGGCAGATGCATCATCGCGAGTCCCGCGGCCGCAACCGGCGCCGGCGCTGCTGCTGCCGGAGCCGCGGCGGGCTTGGGTGCCGCGGCCGGAGCTGCGGCGGGCTTGGCCGCGACTGCGGCGCCATTGGCCGCAGCCTCCGCGCCATTTGCCGCGGGCGCAGGCGCGCCACCCTCTTTGCGAAAGCGCGACGGTGCGTCGTCGGGAAACGTGGTCTCGGGATGCAACTCGCGCGCGCGCTGGAGCAATACACCTTCAGTTTCGAGATTTGCGGGATCGGGGATGCAGCAATCGACGGGACATACGGCGGCGCAGGCTTCGTGGTCGTGGAAGCCGACGCATTCGGTGCACTTGGACGGCACGATATAGTAGATGTCCTGCGCGACCGCCGCGCCGGGCGTGCCGTTAAGCTCCCACGGCACTCCGCCGGCGTAAATCGCGGTGTTAGGACATTCGGGCTCGCAGGCACCGCAGTTGATACATTCGCTCGTGATCGTCGTCGCCATCTCGCAACCGGACCTCGGTTAAATGATGTTAGGAAAACCCGACCAGGAAAGCCCGCACAGCACTGGCTCACCGATTTGACGATAACTGCTGAAAGTTTTGTCTGTCAATGATATCCAGTTTAATCTATCTAATGGGGCGGTCGGCGACGAGACGTTCAGCCGTCGGATTAGGCAGGTTTTCGCGCGCGGCCGCCGCATGGTCCCAACGGCCGGCGCGGTGCGTCTGTCCATCGACCGCCACGTTTCGGGTTGACGGGAAAGAAAACGCGTTCGTCGGCATGGCGTTCACCGACGACGATCAATCTGACCGGCGCGTCGGAGTTGTTGAGGACGCAGTGCGCGATGCCGGTGCCGTTGGGGAAGGCGACGCCATCACCGGGCGCAAGCCGATGCAGATTTCCGTCGAGCCAGAGGTCGGGGGCGCCGTCGAGCACGAACACGAACTCCTCGTCTTTCTCGTGCGCATGCGGCGGCGCGGTTTGCCCGCCGGGCGCAAGGATCTCGAAGTTGATCCCGAGCCGCTTGAGTCCGAGCTTGCGGCCAAACATCGCGGCGTCGTCGCCGGGGCCATAGGTCTCCATCAGATCGCTGTAGTGGCGAATGAAATCGGGCCGTTGATTCTCCATGGGTCCTCCTATTTTTCGGCGCGGGGGCGTTTCAGGGTCCGCTCGAGATTTGAGTTGAACGCTTTACACACGCTGTCGAGATTGAACGAATCGCGATTCAGCATGCGCTGGATGACCAGTCCGCGCAGGGCGGCGACGATTAGCGCGGCCTCAGTCGCGGGATCGACCGTCGCGCGAATCTCGCCGGCGCGGATGCCGTGATCGAGCTGGCGCCTTATGGCGCGGCGAAAATTTTCGTCGGCCTTGGCGATCTCCGATCTGATTTCAGGGACCGGTCCGAGCGCCTCGCCGATCAGGACGTAAAGCGCGTGCCGATCGCTGCGGGCCGCGGCGCGCAGATAGCTCGCGCAAGCCAGCTTCAAGGCGCTGAGACCCTGCTTGCCGGCGAGCGCAGGCAAGAGCGATTTGGCGAAGTGAGTTTGCAGTTCGCCAATCAGGGTGCGGATCAGCTCGCCCTTGGAGCCGAAGCGGTGGCTAACCAGGCCGTGGGTATATCCGGCTGCTTCGCCGATTTCGCTGAGCGTGGTGCGGCTGCTGCCCTGGCGCGCGACCAGCGTGATCGCGGCCTCGAGCATCCGGTTCTGCGAAAGCTCGCGGCGTTGGCGCTGGGTGCGCCGTGGCGACCGGGGATTTTGCGCTGAGATCATGGTCGTTGCGGTATTTAACATATTTATTGACTGGTCAGCAAGAAACATTGACTGGTCAGCAAGAAACATTGTATGGTGCGGGTTCCACAATTCCTTGCCGGAGAGCGCCGATGACCGCATCACAAAAGAGCGAAGTCGTCATGCCGCCTGCGATCGATTCGCACGCCGCCGCGATCTTGAGTCCGGGCCGAATCGCCGCCGCGATCCTGGCCCTGGCCTTTCTGACCGCCCTCGCCGTGCTCGCGCGCCAGGAGAACGGCGGACCGCCGCACATGGATCTCGAATTGCCGGGCAACGAGCCGGCGACGCTCTACACGCCCCGCAACTTCGCCGGCTTCTCGGTGACGCCAGCGCCCGCGGCTGAGCGTCCCGCCGGTGTCGTGCTGGTGCATGGGTACGCCGCCGACCGCGCAGGGACGAGCGAACTGGCACGCCGAATCGCGCAGAACGGCTATGTCGTCCTCGCGATTGACGGCCACGGGCACGGCGCCAATCGCAATCCCTACACCGACTTCGGCGCCCCCGGCAAAGACGCGCTGAGCGGCGACATCCGCAATGCGGTCGATATCATGCGAGCGTTGCCGCTGGCCGATCCGGCCAGAATCGTCGTGATCGGGCATTCGATGGGCGCCGGCGCGGTGCTCGACTACGCACAGGCAGATAAGGATCTGGCCGGCAGCGTGATGGTCTCTGGTGGACGGGGCTTGTGGGGCGTCGAGCGTCCGCGCAACGCACTGATTATCTTCGCGGAACACGATTCAAAATGGACCCGGACCTCCGCAGCCGCCGTGGCGGCGAAACTCGCGGGCGTGCAACAGGCGGAACTCGGCAAGGTCTATGGCGACGCGGACAAAGGCACGGCGGTGGAGGCAATCGAGGTCCCGCGCGTCGCTCACGCCGGGATCCTTCACTCGGCCGTCGCGGCAAACGACATCATCCGGTGGCTTGACGGCATTACCGGGACGAAGCGGACCGGCGCGATCGTGCTTCACGATCCGCGCCGGGCGACGACCGCCGTCGCATTGCTGCTTTTCCTGGCGGTGCTGATTCCGTTCGGGCGGATCTGCGGCGCGCTCGCGCCCGCGTGGGAGCGGGTCGATGGCGGCGGATGGCTCGGACTCGGCATCGTCGCGGGCAGCCTGATAGCCGCGATCCCGCTGGTTGCGACGGTGTCGCCGGCCGCCTTTCTTTCGACCGAAGGTGGCGACGAACTGTTCTCGTGGCTCGGCGTAGCCGGAGTGATCCTGCTCGCGATCCTTGCCGCCAGAAACTCGATCGATTGGCGCCGAATCGCTGCGGGGATCGGTCCCACGCTGCTCGCCGGCGGGATTGCGCTAACCCTCATCTATGCCGCGACGGTACAGATGATGGTTGCGGTACATCGGATGTCGTTCACGCCGGAGCGGCTGGTCGCAGCGTGCTTCTCGACGATGCTGGCGCTGCCGTTCTTTTTCGGCTTCGAGACACTGGTACGCCGCGGCGCCATCGGCATCTCGACGCTGCTCGGTACGCTGGGCCGCGTCATGATAATCGTGGTGCTGTTCGGCTCGATCGACGCGGGCGTCTTGCCGATTGGGTTTGGACCGGCGTACGTCGGCCTCTTCGTCGTCATGTTCGCGATGTTCGAAATCTTCGCCGCCTCGGTTTACAGCGGGTCGCGCAATCTCGCGCTGATCGCGATCGTTGAGTCGGCGTGGATAGGATGGATCGTCTCGGCCTGGATGCCGATAAAGATTTTCATTTGAGCGATGGGTAGTTTGCTGCGGCAGGGTGAGGCCGCGACGAGTGGTCGAAGGCCGGTAGCGCGCGTGCGGTGTTCCGGCCAGAACCGGGTTGAGGTTCTCTCGCCTTGCGTTCGCAAACGGGTTTTGCAACTATTGGCGAGATTACCCGTCCAGCCCTGACTGTTTGGATCGATATCAATAGTGCAGAGGGACTGGCTGTTTCACCTGAACCACTGGAGGAAAGATCGAATGAAAGCAATCATCAAGGTACTTGGTGTCGTGGCCGTGACCGCGCTCGTGTCCGCGTGCGGCCCGGACATGAAGACGATCCAGAACGCAACCGATCGCGCGCAGGCGGATGCGAACAAGGCGGAAGCCTCGGCGAATGCGGCGGAAGCCTCGGCCAATCAGGCGGCGACCGCGGCGCAGCAGTCAGATGCGGCGGCGAGCGAGGCCGAAGATGCGGTGCGTCGCGCCAACGACGCAGTATCGCGGCTCGAAGCGGCCTTCTCGACCTCGGTCACGAAGTAACCGACTCAGTCCAGCCAGTTAAAAGCGGTGGCGAAGGGAGCAAGCTCCATTCGCCACCGCTTAGTCTTGTCTGCGTGCCGCTAGTTCTCGGGTCGGCGCACCCGTTTGGCGGTATCGACGACCATCTTCCATTTCGCCGACCAGTCTTTATTCTGCGCGTCGTAGTGCATTTCCTTGACGACTTTATAGGTGCCGTCCACGTCGTATGGTCCTACGCAGGCGTGACAGGCGGCGCCATTCGGCCATACACCGAAGCTGAACTCCAGGTCGTTGTCCTTGAAGTCATTGCCCATTCCTCCGTTCCAGACGGTCTCGCCGTCCCGCAACTGCTTCGAGCCCTCCTCCGCATCTGCAATCGCGACGGGTCGCAGCTCGTCGCCGTCGAGCACGAAGACGTTGTCGTCGATACCTTCGCCGTCTCCCCAAACCCGATGCAGCGGCAGGTTGAGAAATAGCGCCGTCTCGTCGTGGTCCTTGCCCTGACCCGTCACCAGTACCTTGGACGAGAAGACCTCGGGCTTATCGAAATGATTCTCGCTGCTCGTCTCCTGGACAAATAACCGCTGATACTGGTCGTCGCCGGTTTTCTTCCAGACCGCCAAGCGATCGACGCCGTCCTGCGCAGCATGAACCGTCGCGAGGAACGCTGCGTTCGTCGCAGAATTGGGGGCGGGGCCAATCGGCACCGAATACTTCAACTCGGTCGGGTACTCATGATCCTTGTCGGGCGGAATCGAGGCGACAATTTCCGCCTTGGTGTAGATGCGCGCATCCTTGACTGCCTTGCCGGCCACGAACGAATCGAGATCCTGGCCGGCGCCGTGATCGATGGTTGCCGGATCGTCAATATCGGAGTCCTCGTCCAGTTGTTTGTCCGCGGCAACCGCGCTCGCATCGACCTTGCTGCCCTTGAGCGCGGCTGCGGCTTCGGTTTTGACTATCTCGCTCTTGTCGTTGAGCGCGAGCCTCAACGCATGCTCGGCGTCGGTGGGCATCGGTTTGATTTGGCCCAGTGCTTGGACGGCCCACGCGCGCTGATAGATATGCGGACTCTTCAGCGCCGCGATCAGCGCGGGAACCGCGGCCCGGCCCAGCTTGCCGAGCGCCTCGCTCGCGGCGTCGCGAACCGTGTCGGAGTCGTTATTCAACGCGCCGATCAACGCGGAAATCGCGCGCGGGGTGGTCTGTCCCAATCCGCCAAGCGCGGTGACGGCGGCGATTCGTACCTCGTCATCCTTGTCGGTACTGATGACGTGCTGCAATTCCGGTATCGCGTCGGCGCCGTCAATATGGACGAGCGCCGTCACTTGGGCTTCGCGCTCAGGGGCCCTGTCATCGCCATCGTCGGTATCGGTATCCGTCGCGATAAGATGTATCAATGCAGGAACTGCGGGCCGCGCGTAGCTTCCCATCTCGTCGAGCGCCTGTACTGCGTTTTGTCTGGGAGCGGGGTCGTCGGAACTGGGGTCGAGCATTTGGGTCAATACCGGCAGGAGGCCGTCATGACTGGGGTCGATGTTCGCCAGCGCCAGGGCTGCCTGTTGCGCGGTCTCTGCGTCAGTGCTCTTCAGAGCGACATCCAGTTCTGGCACAGCGTCTTTGGCGGCAGGCCCGCATACTCCTAACACTGCCATAGCCTTGAGGCGTACGCCCTTATCGGGATCCTTGAGGCTCCGCATAGCATCGGGAATAGCCTCGCAGGCAGCCGGTCCCATCGCCCAGAGATTGAAGAGGACGAAGAATCTTGTCGCACCGTCCTGATCACGCAGCAACGGCAGCAGGTAAGGAATCGCGACTTTGGCCGACGGTCCCAGGCAAAGATTGTTAAGGGTCTGCGGAAGCTTGTCACGGTCAACATTTTTCAAGTTCTTCGCAATATCGAGGATCAAATCGCTCGGAGAAGGACCTTTCCAGTCCGTCCACGGAGAGCGCATCTTTGCCAATTCATCGATGTAAGAATTGCAGTAAGAGGGTCCGTTCGCCGCCAGAATGGTAGAAAGAGTTACTGCACTCGCGCCCCGAACCTTCGGATTCGGATCGTCGAGGCTGTGGCGAAGCAAGGGCACTATCTTGACTGCCTGGTTGCCGTTCGCTTCAATTTTCGCTTCGATCCTGCTGGGAACGTCGTCGTGAGCGTTGCCCAAAGCGTCCACCAGAACGGGCCATGCTTCGGGCGAACCGCGGGCGATCACAATCAATGCGTCAACCGCGCCCCTTCTTACCGCTTCATCAGGATCATCCAGCGCGTGGCTCAACTCCGGAATAGCCGGCGCCCCCGCATTGCCGAGCGCGGTGACCAGATCTCCGGCGAGGCGCCACTGCTCGCGGATAGCATCGGAGACGGTGTCGTTGCTGGGTTTGCTTTCAAGACCTCTGAGGGAATTTAGCAGGAATGGGACGACGGCCGATGGCAGCGGCTTGGTAGCGGCCGCTGCTTTGGCGGCTTGTTCGCGCTCGGCGGGGTTGTGGCTTTGCAGGCCCTTTATGATTTCGGCGGTGCTCGGCGGCGGCGGCGACTGAGCATCGCGCGCCTGCGCGGAGACGGAAGGCGGTGCGCATAGTGCGATTAGGAAAAGCAGACCAGTGAGACAGATTACGGCTGGATTCTTCACGGGTCAGGATGCGACGACCTCCGGAGGTAACTGAAGGTTTACTCCGCGACGCGGATTAGTTGAATACGATACGCATCGGGCGCGCAAAGGATACGGCGGCGAGGACAGGAAGGACCGGGATTCTTCGCTTCGCTCTAGTGTGATGTTGCACAAATATCTTCAAGAACAGAGCCCTAACCCCTGGCCCCTTCCCCCGCAAAGGGGAAGGGGATTTGAGACAACTATTCCGCCGCGTCCTATCCCCCTCACCCCCTTTCCCGCCGGAAAGGGGGAACAGAAAGCGGGTTTCACATTCGATAAAGTGATTTTCCCTTCCCCGACCGCTGCGGCGCTAGTCGTCTGACGAATCTTTGTCGTTGGGATTGGCGGCGTGTCTAAGCGCCTTGCGGACGCGCTCGCGCAGAGTGTCGTCGGCCTCGATCTTGTTCTCGAGCGAGCGGAATTGATCAACCGTGAGACCTTGCTTCGACGCGGCCTGATCGACAGTGAGGTTGTGGTCTTTCTGCATCGACTCGTAAACAGCGATATATTTATCGACCTTGCTGGTGGGAACGTCCTTGTCGTCTTCGTCCTCGGTTTCGGCGGCGGGCGCCGGTGCGGTCTCCGGCTCGGCAGCGAGTTGAAGCGCGGGCGGCTGGACCCGAGAATCAAGCTCGCGAGATCCGGTGGGCGCCGCCGACGCGGGCGCTGCCGGCAGCATCGCGAATACCGCGCAGGTTATCGCTATCATCGCGGTCGTCGCGCCGGGGCGCGCCGCCGTTAATCGCTCGAAGATTCGGTTCACGTCAAATAGCCTCCGCAAGGAATCCACGTTGCTGCACCGCCCATCCTTGCACGCCCCGCGCGATTCATAAAGGCAGTAAGTTGGGCGTGCACTTGCATCGCGCGGCGGGATGTTTAGATTCTTAGCGGTTCTGCGGACCGTCAAGGCGGCGGTGCGCCGAATTGAATTCATAATCAGAGAGCAAAACGGAGATCCATTTATATGCCGGCCAAAACGGTTGAGCTGCACGAGAGGGCGCGAGTCGGAATTGTCAAAGGTGCGACGCTGGTGATGGAAGCCGCGCGCGTAACGCTGGGGCCCAAGGGCCGCAACGTCATGATCCAGCGGAGCTTCGGCGCACCGACCGTGACCAAGGACGGCGTGACGGTGGTCAAGGAAATCGAACTCGAGAACCGCTTCGAGAACATGGGCGCGAAGCTGATTCGCGAGGTCGCGCAGAAGACCTCCGACGTCGCCGGTGACGGCACCACCACGGCGACGGTACTGGCGGGCGCAATCGTGCGCGAGGGAATCAAGCTGCTGGCGGCGGGCTTCCCGGCGATGGAGTTGCGGCGCGGAATCGAAGCCGCGGTGGTCAAGGCGGTTGGCGCTATCAAGGAGATGGCGCGGCCGGTGAAGGAGCGCGATCGGCTTGAGCAGGTCGCGACGGTCTCGGCCAACGGCGACAAGTCGATCGGCAAAATTGTCGCCGACGCGATGGACAAGGTCGGCAAGGAAGGCGTGATCACGGTCGAAGAGGCGCGCGGGCTGGACACGGTGCTCGACCTGGTCGAAGGGATGCGCTTCGATCGCGGCTACCTGTCGCCGTACTTCGTCACCAACGCCGACAAGCTGACGGCCGAACTCGAGGAGCCGTTGATCCTGTTCCACGAAAAGAAACTTTCCAACCTGCGCGAGATCCTGCCGCTGCTCGAAAGCGTGGTGCAGACCGGACGCCAGCTGTTGATTATCGCGGAAGATGTCGAAAGCGAGGCGCTCGCAGCGCTGGTGGTCAACAAGCTGCGCGGGACGATCAAGGTGGCGGCGGTGAAGGCGCCGGGCTTCGGCGATCGGCGCAAGGAAATGCTGCAGGACATGGCGATTCTGACCGGCGGCACGCTGATCGCCGAGGAACTCGGCGCGAAGATCGAAAATATCGAGATCGCGTCGCTCGGCAAGTGCAAGCGCGTTCTGATCGACAAGGACAACACGACCATTATCGGCGGCGCGGGCAAGAAGTCGGAAATCACCGGGCGCATCGAATTGATCCGGCGCCAGATCGAAGAGACCACGTCGGACTACGATCGCGAGAAGCTGCAGGAGCGGCTGGCGAAGCTGACGGGCGGAGTCGCGGTGATCAAGGTGGGCGCGGCGACCGAGGTCGAGCTCAAAGAAAAAAAGGCGCGGGTCGATGACGCGGTGCATGCGCTGCGCGCGGCGGTCGAAGAAGGCATCGTGCCGGGCGGCGGTGTCGCGCTGGTGCGCGCGATCGCGGCGGTGAAGTCGATGCGACTGAATGAAGACCAGAAAGCGGGCGCGGGGATCGTTGCGGCGGCGATGTCGGAACCGCTCAAGCAGATCGCGCGCAATGCCGGTCACGAGGCCGAGGTCGTTCTCAACGCGGTGCTCGAAGGCAAAGGCGATTTCGGTTTCAATGCCGGCACCGAAGTTTTCGAGGACCTTGTCAAAGCGGGCGTACTCGATCCCGCCAAGGTCGTGCGTACCGCGCTCGAGAACGCGGCGAGCGCCGCGTCGATGATGCTGACGACTGAGGCCGCTGTGGCCGAAGCTCCGAAAAAGGCGGCGCCGATGCCCGCGATGCCTGGCGGCGGTGGAATGGGTGGAATGGGCGGTATGGGCGGCGGCATGGGTGGAATGGGCGGGATGGACGATTACGGCGGCGACGATTTCTAGTCGTGAGCGGAAAATGGCGATCGGCGAACGGGCGCGTTGGTTCCGACGGGGACGAAAACAGCGATCAAACGGGAACCATGCGAAATGTCTGTCGAATAGTCGTTTCGCGTGCGCGCAATAGTTACATGGTTAGCTGTTACTGAGTAGCTAAACACGACTTTGCCGAGCGCGAGAAGGTTGCCAATGAGTGCGAATATCCCACTGTGAGTGGACGTAAATGAATTCGACGACACAGGTTCCCCGGTGAGTTTAATTCGCATCCGCATAGCACGCAGGCCGCCGCGCGCTAGATACAAATAGTCAGTTGGGTCAATGGTACTCGCGGTAGCAATTCATGCGACTGAGGCTTGCATAGGGTCGGGAGTTTGTGCGACAAATTGAGAGTCTTAATGCAGGAGCCCGTGAACGAGACTTAGCAACACTCCTGCGCATTCCTGAGGAGGAAAAAATGGAAGGGTTAATGAGAAAGTCTTCAAAACTGGTCGTTCTTGCCGGGGCTGTGTTGGCCCTTTCGTTGCTCGGTGGATGTTCGTCGAACGAGCCGACTCCAGAACAGCGCGCCGTCAACGCGGCGAACCAGGCTGACCAGGCAGCGGCGCGCGCGGATGCGGCGGCGCAGAAGTCGGCGGCGTCAGCGGCACAGGCTCAGGCGGCAGCGAGCCGCGTAGAGCAGGCGGCCAGCGATGCGAAGGCGGCTGCGGACCGTGCAGAGGCGATCGCGTCGAAGACGATGTCGGAGCATCATGAGGTGCACCATCACGTCCATCACCATCATGCGGCGGCGGCAGACACAGGCGCGGCGCCAGCTGATGCGGGCGCGGCTCCAGCGGCGGCACCGGATAGCGGCGCGGCACCTGCTCCTGCGACTCCGTAATTTCGCACAGGCTTGATAGTAACGAGGGCGGTTGCATCGGCAGCCGCCCTCGTTTGTCTATCTGTTCACTGCCGGACTGAATACTCAGTCGCGGCTTTTGGTTTTTCTGAAATTCAACTCGCGAAGGTGACGATCACTTTCAGCGACTCGGGCTTTTGCGCGGTCGCAAATGCTTCGGTTATCTGCGCCAGCGGGAACCGATGCGTCACCAGCTCCTTCGCGTTGATCACGCCGCGCTCGACCAGCGATAACGCCTCGCGCGTTTCGTCGGGACCGCATGAATAGCTCGGGACGAGGCGCGTTTCGTTGAAGTAGAGATCGTGCGGCTTGACCAGCAGCTCGTCTTCGGGCGGCGTCGCCGTGAACTGCACGACGGTGGCGCCTTTGCCGGCGGCGGCGATTCCCGCGGCGATTGCCTTCGAGGTGCCGGGTCCGACGATCACAACGTCGGCCATCGCGCCGTTGGTGATTTCGCGCACCTGCTCGACCAGGTTGTCGCCTTCGACGACGATCCCGCGATCCGCGCCGAGCTCAATCGCGCGCTGGGCGCGTGAATGAAACAGGTCGGCGCCGATGATCGTGCCGGCGCCGAGATGCCGCGCCAGCTTCACATGCATCATGCCCATGATGCCGAGGCCGATGATCAGAATTGACTCGCCGGCTTTGAGGCCCGAGCGCTTGAGCGACTTGACGACGCAGGCGGCGGGTTCGATCAGCACGCCGTCGGCGTCGGCGATCGAATCGGGGAGGCGCAGCGTGTCGCGCTGGTTGGCCGCGCTCACGAGAAAATACTCAGCCATCCCGCCCGGCACGATATTGGTCGCGCGCCAGGTCGCGCACTGCACGTATTCACCGCGCCGGCATGCCGCGCATTGAAAGCATGGCGCGTGATGATGGACGAAGACGCGGTCGCCGCGCTTGAAATCGCGCACGGAGGCACCGGTCTGCTCGACGATGCCGACCGGTTCGTGTCCAAACACGAGCGGAGCCTTGCGTTTCATATACCAGGGCATGATATCGCCCGAGCAGATGCCGCACGCGCTCACGCGAATCAGAATGTCGGTATCGCCAACCTCCGGTCGCGCCGTTTCCTCGACCCGGATGTCGCCGACGTCGTAAAGCCTGAGCTACCTGCATAAAGTTACCGCCATGTTAGAATCGCATCATGCCACGGCCGAAATGCCCTCCGATAGCTGCCGACATAATTACTGAAATCGGCGATAAAGTTGTTTTGATCGAGCGCAAGAATTTTCCAATGGGATGGGCGATTCCGGGCGGCTTCGTCGATTTTGGCGAGACGGTCGAGCAGGCCGCCGTGCGCGAGGCGCGCGAGGAAATTTCGCTCGAGGTCGAGCTGCGCGCGATCCTCGGCGTCTATTCGCGGCCGGATCGTGATCCGCGCGGGCAGACGATCACGGTGGTGTACGTCGCCCGCGCGTCGGGAACGCCGCGCGGCGCCGATGACGCGAAGGATGCGACGTTGTGCGATCCGCGCAATCCGCCGGTGCCGCTCGCGTTCGATCACGCGGAGATTCTCGCCGACTACGTGCGCTGGATCGAGACTGGAGAGTTCCCCGCTCCCTGGCGCAGACCTTGAGCCGCGAGCTTTCCGGCTTCATCGCGCGGCAAATCCGATCGCATCCGGGCACGGACGATCAGCGCCGCGCCGACGAACGCCGCGAATACCGCTGAGAATCCCGGATGCGGCACGGCCTTGATCAACGCTGTCACGATGCAGGCGGCGAGCATCGCGGCGCCGGCAATCAGCATGACGTGGCGCGAGGGCTCGCGCGGCTCAAATCCTTTCCATGCGGCGAGCATCCCGAACAGATACGCCGGCAACAGCAGCAGCATTTCGGCCATCCAGGCCAGCGGCGACATCAGTAGCGCGAGCGCGATCCACATTCCGAACACCGGGCCGTCGAGGTGGTCATGACCGCGGCTGTTGATGGTGGACGCGGCCGCGACTGCGAGCAGGGCGAGGTCGATCAGCGCGGTGATCGCGAGGACGGTGAACAAGGGCGCCGCGATGGTTGTGGTGCCGGCGAAGTGCGCAACCGCCTTGCGCACGAACGTCATCACGCTCAGGTTTGCTTCCGCCACGAAGCGATACGAGACGGGCATCTCCACTGTCGAGAGTTCGAGCCAGCGGACGGGATTGGTCAGAATTACGCCGGCAACAAAGAAGCAAATCGTCCAGCCGAGCGTGCGCCAACGCCGGTCAAACAAAAAATATCCGGCAGCGGCGGCCGGATAAAGCTTCAACAACGCTGCGAGCGCCAACGACAATCCCGCGAATGCCGGGCGCTCGCGGCGCGCGCAGAACCATGATGCGGACAACAGCGCCAGGAGCATCGGCGTGACTTGGCTATACACCAGCATGCCCTCGAACTCGCGCGAGAGCACCACCAGCGAAAGAACGATGACGGTCGCGGCAATGGTGAGCGGAGGATCGCTCCCACGCGCGAGCAAAATTACGGCGCCGACGACACACAGCATTTGCGCGGACAGCCAGAGCCAGAACGCAAGTTTCCGATGAAGTCGCGCGAGCGGGGAAAACACCTCGACGAAGAACGGTGTGTAGTTGCAGAATCGTGGACGCTCGACACCGGGCCGCAATTCGACCTTGGTGGTCAGCACTTGCCAGGGGTCGCCGCCGCTGGAATAGACGGTCCACCAGCCGTAGTCGCGGCTGAAATCGACGTCTTCGTAGCGGTGCCGGACTCCGTGCAGGCGTTGGGCGAGCGAGACCGATGCGACAATCGCGAGGAGCGCCGCGCAGATCGAAGCAATCGGAAGCCGGGGCTTCGAGAGCTGAGCGGTTATCGGCACTAGCGCTTGAGTTTAGCGACGGCGCGCTCGATGCGATCGAAAGCCTCGTTCAGATTCTTCGCCGAAGTGGCGTAGGAGAGCCGGACGTGATCGGGCGCGCCGAAGTCGTTGCCGCCGACCAGCGAGACGTGCGCCTCGTCGAGCAGAAACGCCGCGAGCGTGTCGCCGTCGGTGATTTGCTTGTCGCCAAAGCGGCTGCCGAGCAAGTCGGAGACGTTGGGGAACGCGTAAAACGCGCCCTGCGGAATGTTGGGCAGCTTGAAGCCGGGGATTCGGCGCACGCGCTCGACGACCAGCGCGTTGCGCTCGCGAAACGCCTCGAGCATCGGCTTGAGCGCGTCCTGCGGACCGGTCAGCGCCTCGATGGCGGCGGCCTGCGTGATCGAATTGGGATTGCCGCTGTTCTGGCTCTGCAAGCGGCCGGCAGCGGCGATCGCTTCCTTCGGTCCGGCCGCAAATCCGATGCGCCATCCGGTCATCGCGTAGGTTTTCGACAGCGAGTTGAAGACGATGCCGTGGGACTTGAGGCGCGGCTCGATATGAAACAGGTGCGGCGCGAGGCCGTCGTACACGATGTGCTCGTAAACGTCGTCGGACATCACCCAGAGGTCGGTATCGACCAGCACGCGCGCGATCGCGGTGAGCTGTTCGGGGCCGTAAACGGCGCCGGTCGGATTCGACGGCGAGTTGAGCATGATGCCGCGGGTGCGCGGCGTGATAGCGCGGCGCAATGCCTCGGGCTCGAGCATAAAGCCCGACGCTTCGGAGCACGGCACGAACTTCGGCTCGGCGCCCGACAGCGAAACCATCGCGGCGAAACTGACCCACGCCGGCGTCGGGATGATGACCTCGTCGCCTTCGTCGAACAGCGCGGCGATGACGTTGGCTTCGGCCTGCTTGCATCCGGCGGACGCGATTATCTCGCCCGGCTCGTAGTCGAGGTTGTTGTCGCGCTTGAGCTTGAGCTTGATCGCATTTTTAAGCGCGGCGGTTCCGCCCACCGGCGTGTACTTGGTCTGACCGGCGGCGAGCGCCTTGTCGGCGGCGCGCTTGATGTGGTCGGGGGTGTCGAAATCCGGCTCGCCGGCGGCCAGCGAGATGACGTCGATGCCCGCGAGCTTCATCTCGGTGGCGCGCGCGTCGGCCGCGAGCGTAGCGGACGGTTTGATGGCGGCGATTCTGCGATTGAGCTTCAGCATTTCCTGAACCCGAATTCCAAAAGTGATGCGCGACGCGCGGGCCGTCGCTAACGAAGTGAAATTGTATCTTTCCCCGCCGCTTGAAAGAACCGCGCACGAGCAAACGCGCGCATCGGCCTCATCCGACTTTGAGCTTTTGGCGCAGGCGCTCGATCACGAGTTCCGGGACCAGTTCGGGCAGGCGCTTGCCGTAGCCGGCGACTTCCTTAATAAGGTGCGAGGAGCTGAAGAACAGGCGCGGATTGGAGAACATGAAGACCGTTTCGACGTTGGGGCTCATGGTCTTGTTCATCTGCGCCATCTGCAATTCGTAATCGAAATCGGTGACGGCGCGCAGCGAGCGAATCAAAACCTTGGCGCCGATGCGTTCGGCGTAATCGACCGACAGGCCACTGAACTTATCGACGCGGGCGCGCGGCTCGAGGTCGCGGATGACCTCGCGGATTATTTCGACGCGTTCGTCGCCGGAAAACAGCGCCGCATCCTTGTGCGGATTGTAGGTCACGGCGACGATCACCTCGTCGAAAATCGCGACGCTGCGCCGGATCACATCGACGTGGCCGTTGTGAATCGGGTCGAAGCTGCCGGGATAAACGGCGATCAGCGGGGTTCGTTCTTTGCCTTTGGTCATCTTATTAAGACCGTCACTCTGCACTCGGCGCCGTATCGGGTCGCCGGTAAAAGGCGATCCGGTGATCGCCGATGGTTGCGACGAATGCGCGCTCGTGGGCTTCGGGAGCGGACGGGGCGGCGGGCGCGCGCTTCGATTGTTCGACCACGATCCATCCGCCGGGTGCGACGAGATTGAATTCGCCGAGCAGCGCCAGCACCTCCGCACTGGTGTCGTCCTTGAAAGGCGCATCGACGAATACCAAATCGAACGACTCGTGCGCGCGTCCGAGATCGGCCAGGGCGCGATGCACCTCGGCAACGACGACGCGGGCGCGATCGGATAGATCGAGCTGCGCGAGATTGGCGCGAATCGCCGACGCCGCGTCGCGCGAGGAATCGACAAACGTCACGTACGCGGCGCCGCGCGAGAGCGACTCGATTCCGAGCGAGCCGCTGCCGGCGAAAATGTCGAGCACGCGCACGCCGTCGAGATCCATCCGCACTGCGAGGCGCGAAAAAATCGACTCGCGCGCCCGCGCTGAGGTCGGCCGGGTGAGCAAACCGCGCGGCGCCTTGAGCCGGCGGCCATGAGCATGTCCCGCAATAATTCGCATCGCGTCAGTTTTTCGAGGCGCGGATCCGCGAAATTCGCGCTTAGCTCTTGCCTCGAAGTCGCGGACGATAGATAACCCGTTCTGCCCGACTCCCGCAAGTTGGCGGCCGGATTCAGCCGGGTCGCTTGCGCCTCTGGCGGATTTGCGAAAATTTAGCTACCAATCATTAGATTCCCGAACTCAAGAACTTCGATGTTGAAGTTCAGTAATACTTCTGCCATGCCTGAAACCGATCAACCCAAGTTTTCCGACGCGGCGCTCGACGAGTATCGCCAATTGCTCGGCCGCTATCCGACGCGGCAGGCCGCGCTGCTGCCGACGCTGTGGATCGCGCAGCGCGAGTTCGGCTGGCTCAGCGATGCGACGCAGGATTACGTCGCGCACCTGATGGAACTGCCGCCCGCGCACGTGCGCGCGGTGGTTTCGTTCTACACGATGTTCCATCGCAAGCCGGTCGGGCGCAACCTGCTCGACGTTTGCACCAATCTCTCGTGCCGGCTGCGCGGCGCCGACCAAATCGTGGACTGCATCAGGCGCAAGTTGAAAATCGAGATAGGCGAGACGACGGCTGACGGCAAATTCACGCTGGGATCGGTCGAATGCCTGGCGTCGTGCGGGACGGCGCCGATGCTTCAGCTCAACCAGGACGCTTTCGTCGAAAATCTCACCGAAGAAAGCACCCTCAAACTAATCGACGAGCTAGCCGCACGTGACAATTGAACTAGTTGCCGGCGCGATCAAAGCGATCCTGATGATCGTGCTCGGATTGAATCTGTCGCTGTTCCTGCTGTACTTCGAGCGCAAGGGCAGCGCGCTGATCCAGGACCGAATCGGATCGAATCGCGTGACGATCACCGGCCTCGGCAAACGGATGGGGATGCCCAACCTCGGCATTATCAACACCACGATTGCCGACCCGGTGAAAATGTTCACCAAGGAAGATTTCGTGCCGGACGGGGCGGACAAGTTCCTGCACACGCTGGCGCCGTTCCTCGCGCTGTTCCCGGTGATGATCACGTTCGTGGTGATTCCGTTCGGCGACGAGATTTCGATCGCGGGACATCGGATCGGACTCGAAGCGGCCAACCTCAACGCCGGCGCGCTCTATCTGCTCGCGACGATTGGGCTCGGCGTGTACGGCGTGGCGCTGGCGGGATGGTCGTCGAACAATCGATGGGCGCTGCTCGGCGGGATTCGGGCGACGGCGCAGATGATCTCGTACGAGCTGGCGATGGGCCTCGCGATCGTGTCGGTGATCATGACCTTCGGCACGCTGAACCTGCAGGAAATCGTGCGCGGGCAGGGCGGTGTGTGGTTCGGATTTTTGCCGCGCTGGGGAATTTTCGTGCAGCCGCTCGCCTTCATTCTGCTGCTGGTCGCGGGTGCGGCGGAATCCAAGCGCATCCCGTTCGACCTGCCGGAGAGCGAGTCGGAGCTGATCCAGGGATATTTCACCGAATATTCAGGCGGCAAGCAGGCGGTCTTCATGCTGACCGATTTCGCCGAGCAGGCGCTGATCGCGATGCTGCTGACGACGTTCTTTCTCGGCGGCTGGCAAGTGCCGTGGCTGATGCGCGACGGCTTTCATTTGCCGGGCGGCGCATTTCTCGCGGTGCCCGCGCTGGCCGTGTCGATCCTGGGGGTGGTCGCGTTCCTGGTGAAAGTCGTGGCGCTGTGCATTTTCCTCGGCATGGTGCGATGGACGCTGCCGCGCTTCCGCTACGATCAGTTGATGCGCCTCGGATGGAAGGGACTGGTGCCGCTCGGACTGTTCAACGTGCTGCTGACCGCGTTCGTAGTGGTGGCGACCGGGAGAGTCCAGTGATGCCGCCGTTCGTGTACATATTTCTCGGCGCGTTGGCGATTGTCTCGGCGCTCGGCGTGATCGTGCAGCGCAACCCGATTCATTCGCTGCTCGCGTTGATCGGAACGCTGATGACGGTCGCGATTCTGTTCATCGGCGAGAACGCAGTCGTGGTCGGTTTCCTGCAGATCATCGTGTATGCGGGCGCGATCATGGTCCTGTTCCTGTTCGTGATCTGGCTGTTGAATCTTCAAGTCGAAACCGGTCCGACGGGCCATCTGGTGCTGAAATTTTTCGGCTCGATTGGCGCGGCGCTGCTGGTGGCTGAGCTTTTCTCGATCCTCGCACAGCCTCATCTGCAGGTGAAGTTTGTTCATCAGCCGGTGGGCTATGGCTCGCTCGCCAGCCTCGCCGGCAAGCTGTTCACCGACTACCTGGTCGCCTTCGAGGTGACCTCGCTGCTGTTGCTGGCGGCGGTAGTGGGATCGATCGCGCTCGCGCGCAAATTGCCGGGCACGGATGACCCGCGCGCGGCGGAGAAGATCGCGTCATGATTCCGCTCACCTACATGATGTCGCTGAGCGCGATGATTTTTGCGATTGGCGTGGCCGGCGTGATCATACGCCGCAACATCCTGGTGATGTTCATGTCGATCGAGCTGATGCTCAACGCGGTGAATCTCGCGTTCATCGCGATCGGCAGCCGGCTCGGTTCGATGGATGGCGAGGTGATCGTGTTCTTTGTGATGACGGTCGCGGCGGCCGAAGCTGCCGTCGGTCTCGGCATCATCATCTCGATTTTCCGCAACCGCGAAACCGTTCACGCCGACGACCTAACGCTGATGAGATGGTGACGAAGACCCAATGACAGTTGAGTTTCCAGCACTCGCGCTAATCCTGCTGTTTCCGGCGATCGGGGTCGTGTTCAACCTGTTCTTCGGCGCCAGATGGGGACGCACGGCGGTCAACGTCGTCGGCCCGGGCGTCATGTTCGCGGCCTTCGGCGTTGCGACGTGGGCATTTTTGACGCTGCTCAAAATGCCAGCGGGCGGCGCGCTCGAAATGCATTTGTGGGGATGGATCGAGGCCGGGCGCTTTCACGCCGACCTGGGCCTGCGCGTCGATGCGCTATCGGGCGTGATGGTGATGATAGTCACTGGGGTCGGCGCAGTAATCCATCTTTACTCAGTCGGATACATGGCGCACGACGAAGACTTCGCGCGCTTCTTTACCTACATGAACCTGTTCGCACTATCGATGTTGATACTCATTCTTGCGGACAACTTGCTAATGATGTTCGTGGGATGGGAAGGGGTCGGACTGTGTAGCTACTTGCTAATCGCGTTCTGGTACACCAATCCTCAGTACGCCTACAACGGGCGCAAGGCATTCATCGTCAACCGAATCGGTGACGCCGGCTTTCTGCTCGGAATGTTCACGATTGTCGCGACGCTCGGCGCGCACGGCGTATGGACGCTCAACTTCGTCGAGCTGCGCAACAATGCCGCTCTGATGGGCGGCGCCGCCGCGACTGCCGCATGCTTCCTGCTGTTCATCGGCGCGACCGGCAAGTCGGCGCAGATTCCGCTCTACGTGTGGCTGCCCGACGCGATGGTCGGCCCGACGCCGGTCAGCGCGCTGATTCACGCGGCGACAATGGTCACCGCCGGCGTGTACATGATCGCGCGACTCGGATTCATCTACACGATGGCGCCGAGCACGCTCGACGTGGTGGCGACGGTTGGCGCAGTCACGGCGCTGTTCGCCGCGAGCATCGCGATCGTCCAGCCAGACATCAAGAAAGTGCTCGCCTATTCGACCATCAGCCAGCTCGGCTACATGTTTCTCGGCGTTGGATCGGGCGCGTATGCGTCGGGAATTTTTCACGTGATGACGCACGCGTTCTTCAAGGGCCTGCTGTTTCTGTGCGCGGGTTCGGTGATTCACGCGCTCAGCGGCGAGCAGGACATGAACAAGATGGGCGGACTGCGGCACAAGCTGCCGATCACGTTCGTAACGATGTTTATCGCGACGCTCGCGATCGCCGCGGTGCCTCCGTTCTCCGGCTATTTCTCCAAAGATTTGATTCTCGAAGCCGCGTATGCGTCGGGACACTTGTCGCTCTGGATCATCGGCGTAATCACCGCCGGGCTCACGTCATTCTACATGTTCCGATTGATCTTCATGACCTTCTTTGGCAACTCGCGCGTTGACTCCGAGGTGGAGCATCACATCCACGAGTCGCCTGCCGTAATGACTATTCCGTTAATCGTACTGGCTATTCTCTCGACGATCGGCGGATGGGTAAATCTTCCCGACGGCTGGTTGTGGGGTAATGCGTTCGTCCGATTCCTGACGCCTGCGGTCGGTACTTTCAAACCGATCGTCGAGGCGAATTCGATTATCATGTCGCTGCCCCTGATCGCTTCGATCATCGGAATCGCGCTTGCATGGGTGTTGTATATCCAACTGCCGGGCATTCCGTTTCTGCTGGCGTGGCGGCTGAAGGCGCCGTACGACTTGCTACTCAACAAGTACTACATCGACGAACTATATAACTTCATCGTCACGCGGCCGTTGTTCTGGGTATCGCAAAATGTGCTCAACCGCGCGATCGACAGCTTCGTGATCGACGGCGCCGCCGAAGGCGCAGGACTCGCGGTTGAGACCGGAGGGCAAGTCGCGCGTCGCGCTGAAACCGGCAACGTTCAGCACTACGCGTTGGTTTACCTGCTGGGGGCGTTGGGGATCGTAGCTTACTACGTGTTCCTGGTGACGGGCCGATGAACGGCGGCGTGCTTACAGCTCTGATTTTTTTGCCGCTGATCGGCGCGCTCTTTATCCTGATGCAGAGCGAAGAGCGGGCGATTTGGAATTCGGCGTTTATCTTTTCGCTGCTGCCGCTCGCGTTGAGCTTCTATGTGCTCTACGAATTCAATCCGCAGATGGCGGACTACCAGTTCGTCGAGCAATACGACTGGATACCCGCGTTTGGCATTACATACCATATTGGTATTGACGGCATTAGCCTGTTCCTGGTTTTACTGACTACTATTTTGATTACTCTGTCGATCCTCTATTCCGGCGGCGGAGATATCGAAGAGCGACCGCGCGAATTCTGCTTCTTCATGCTGGTGCTCGAGACGGGGCTGCTGGGCACGCTGCTGGCCGTCGATCTGTTCCTGTTTTACGTGTTCTGGGAAGTGATGCTGATTCCGATGTACTTCCTCATCGGCATCTGGGGGCACGGGCGCAAGATTTACGCCGCGATCAAGTTCGTATTGTTCACGATGGTCGGATCGTTTCTGATGCTGGTCGCGATCCTGTACCTCGTTTACCAGGCGCACGTGCACTTCAACCGCATCAGCTTCGATTTGCCGCTGCTCTACCAGGTGCCGCTCAGCGTGAGTCAAGCCCGTTGGCTGTTCGCGGCATTCGCGCTCGCGTTCGCGATCAAAGTGCCGATGTGGCCGGTGCATACCTGGCTGCCGGACGCTCACACCAACGCGCCCACGGCGGGTTCCGTGATCCTGGCGGGCGTGATGCTCAAGATGGGCACCTACGGCTTTCTGCGTTTCGCGATTCCGCTGTTCCCGGCGGTCGCGGTCGAGGCGATTCCGCTGTTCATGACGCTGGCCGTGATCGGAATCATCTATGGAGCGCTGGTCGCGATGATGCAGCCGGACCTCAAGCGCCTGATCGCCTATTCGTCGGTTAGTCACCTGGGTTTCGTGATGCTTGGAATTTTCGCGCTCAACCCCGAAGGCATCGACGGCGCGATCTACCAGATGCTCAATCACGGGGTCTCGACCGGCGGATTATTTTTGCTGGTCGGGATGCTCTACATGAGGCGCCACACGCGCGAAATTTCCGAGTTCGGCGGATTGTGGAAGCGGGTCCCGGTTTACGCCGCGATCTTCATGGTCGTGATGCTCTCGTCGATCGGTCTGCCCGGGCTCAACGGCTTCGTCGGCGAATTTCTGATCATGCTCGGCGCGTTCCTGCGAATCAGGCTGGCTACCGTTTTCGCGGTGGTGGGCGTGATTCTTGGCGCGCTCTACATGCTGTGGACTTACGAGCGGGTGATGTTCGGGCCGATCACCAAGGCGGTGAACGAAACGATCCGCGACCTCAACGCGCGAGAGATTGCGGTGATGATCCCGGTGATCGCGCTGATGCTGTTCATGGGACTTTTCCCGCGTCCGCTGATCAGCCGGATCGAACCGTCGGTGACCGCAATGCTGGCGCGGGCAAATTTCGGGCAGGCTCATCTGGAGCCTGAACGACAGCCGAATCGAATAGCTACTTCGCCAATAGTAACTGGCGAACCTGTAATCGCGGCGGCGATGCGATGAGCCCTTTCAACCTCGCCGCGATCAACTTTGTCTGGCTGCCGATCCTGCCGATGGTGATCGTGGCGATCGCGGCGATCGTGGTCCTTCTCGCCGGCGTGCGCATCGACGACAGCGAGAGTGAAGGGCTGGGGTTGGTGACGCTCGCGGCGCTGGGCGTGGCCTTCGTGTTTGCGCTCGGAATCATCGGACAGAATGGCGTCGCGTTTGCGGGCGCGATCTCGATCGACAGCTTCTCGGCATTTTTTCAACTGGTGATTTTAATCGCGGCGATGTTCACCGTGATGATGTCGCTCGACTACGCCGCCGGCAATCATATTCCGGGCGCCGAATACTATTCGCTGCTGCTGTTCTCCGCGCTCGGCATGATGCTGATGGCGACGGCCGGCGACTTGATCGTCATCTTTCTCGGTCTCGAGACGATGTCGATTCCGGTTTACGTGCTGGCGGGAATGATACGCCGCAACGCCAAGTCCAACGAGGCGGCGATAAAATATTTTCTGCTCGGCGCGTTCTCGACCGGCTTCCTGCTCTACGGAATCGCGCTGGTGTACGGCGCGACCGGCTCGATCAAGCTCGGCCCGATTCACGACGCGCTTGCGTCCGGCGCGTTGAGCTCGAACCCGCTGCTGCTCCTGGGCATTGGATTTATGCTGATCGGGTTCGGCTTCAAGGTCGCCGCGGTGCCGTTTCACATGTGGACGCCCGACGTTTACGAAGGCGCGCCGACGCCGGTGACCGCGTTTATGGCGGTGGGCGTGAAGCTGGCCGCGTTCGCCGCCTTCGTCCGCGTTTTCCTGGTCGATTTCCAGTCGGTCGGCGCGCATTGGCAGACCGTGCTGTGGGTGGTCGCGGCGCTGACGATGACCGGCGGAAATCTGATCGCGGTCGTGCAGACCAATATCAAGCGGATGCTTGCGTACTCGGCGATCGCGCATGCCGGGTACCTGTTGCTCGGGATGGCGGCGGGAGTGCGGTCGGGGCCGGCGATTCTGTACTACCTGCTCGGATATGCATTCACGAATCTCGGCGCGTTCGCAGTAGTAATCGCGCTCGAGCGGCGCAACGAAGTAGGTAATCAGATTAGCGACTTTCGCGGCCTGGCGGCGCGCCAGCCGTTACTCGCCGGCGCGATGGCAATCTTTATGCTGTCGTTGGCCGGAGTGCCTCCGCTCGCCGGATTCGTCGGCAAGTTCTATATTTTCAGCGAAGCACTACAGCAGGGATACGTCGGACTAGTAATAATCGCAGTACTCAATAGTGTAGTATCTGCCTATTACTACTTTTATGTATTAGTCGCGATGTATATGGAGGAGGGCGGCCTCGAAGTAGAGCGACTGAGTAGTCGTCCGGCGCTGGTCGCGGCGATCGGGCTGGCCGCGCTTGCCACAATCCTGATTGGAGTTTATCCGCAGCCGTATATGACGTCGGCCGCGAACGCATTTCATTCCGCCAGCGGCGCGGAAGGAATCCACACCGCCGCCGCGTTCGACCCATAAGGCGCCGTTACTTGCGGCGCGTCGATTTCTTGGCCGCGATCTTCTTTGCGGACTTCGGCTTGACCGACGCTTTCGGCTTTGCGGACGTCTGACTAGTGGCGGTGCCGGCGTAGGCGTCGGCTTCGATTTCGATCATCATGTCGGGATGGGCGAGGCGGCGGACTTCGACGACCGTCGATGCGGGCGGCGCGGCGGCGAAGAATTCCTTGTGCGCGCGCGCCACTTCCGCAAAGCGCGTCATGTCGGTGACGAACATCCGCGTGCGAATCACGTGATGCATCGCGAGGCCCGCGCGCTCGAGCGCCGTGCGAATGTTCACCAATGCCTGCCGCGCCTGCACGTACATCTGTCCCGCGCCGACGATCATCCCGCGATCGTCAGTGGCCGTCGTGCCCGAGACTGCGACCAGGTCGCCGGCTCGCACCAGGCGCGAGTAGCCGACGATCGGCTCCCACGGCGTGTTGGTTGAGATTCGCGAGATCGCACTCATCGTAATCTCCCTCTGCGCGAGCAGAGCCGGTATCGCGCGCGTTTACGCCTGGCTGTCGCGGCCGGGGAAAGCTTCTTCGAGTTCCCGCGCCACCGAGCGCATCGGCGGTCCGACCAGGCGTCCCGACGGCATCAGCCAGTTGCGAATTCGCGTGAGCGTCGGCATCCCGGCGACCGGACGCTCCGAGCTTCGCACCATGTCGAGTTCGTGCTCGACGATTCGAGAATTGTGACGATTTGCGAGCCCGAGGCCCGCGAAAATAACGCGCCGCTCTTCCACCCTACTACCTCCACAACATCCGCCCCTGGCGGCCAACTAATGATCGAATGATACAGATGCCCACGAAATAGTCAAAAAATTTCTTTGCGGTCAGGCCGTGCGCGGCCTGACTGACAGCCAGTTGAAGACCTCGGTAGCGCGCGCTTGAAGTTATCCGGCGCCTATCGTATCCTTGGCCCGTTTCGAGTTTCCCGCGCTCAACTGAGCAACGAGCAACCAAGGAGAAAGCGATGCGCAAGGTTCTGCTACTAGCACTAGTTTCGATGTTTTTCGCGACGGCTTGCAGTAAATCCGACGAGTCGGCTCCTGCGCCCGACGCTGCCGCGTCTGCGGCCGCTCCCGCAGCCATGGCGAGTGACGCCGCAAGCGCCGCGGCCAGCGCCGTGTCGAGCGACGCCGCGAGTCCGGCAGCCGCAACCAGTCCGGCCGCGCCGTAATAGCTTCGTTTCGTGAGCGGGCTCCCGCGCGCCGTTAGAGCCGTCGGCGCGCGGGAGGCTCGCTAACCGTCGCTGGGTGAATCCGTTCGCTCCGACGCTAGCGGATTGGCGTTGCCGCCTGTCCCGCCTCATTTCCAACAAATCCCACATCGCAGTTAGCCCAATTCAGAATCAGATGCAGGCGCCCGCCGCTGCTGATACGATGCGTTCGCGATGGCGACCGTCCCCAAACCCGGCCCTCTTCGGAGCATCTAAAGCCGGGCCTGTCACTCTTCGACTCCGTGACGCTGGTCGCGGGATCGATGATCGGATCGGGCATCTTCATCGTATCCGCCGATATCACGCGCCAGGTCGGCACACCGTTCACACTGCTGATGGTCTGGCTGGTGGCGGGCGTGATGACGATTGCGGGCGCGCTCGCATACGGCGAGCTGGCGGCGATGATGCCGGCGGCGGGCGGCCAGTACGTCTATTTGCGCGAGGCTTACGGCGGAATGTGGGCGTTCATGTTCGGCTGGACGCTGCTGCTCGTCATCCAGACCGGCACGATCGCGGCGGTAGCAGTTGCGTTCGCGCGGTTCGCGGGAGTGATGTGGCCGGTGCTCGGATCGGACCTCTGGTTCGGCGCCGGCGGTGCGGGATTGTCGGGCGAGCGGGCCGGCGCGATCGCCGTGATCGCGATTCTGACGGCGGCGAATCTGCGCGGCCTCAACCTGGGCAAGTGGCTGCAGAATTCGTTCACCACCGCCAAGATTCTTTCGCTATGTTTGATCGTCGCGGTCGGCTGCGTGCTGCTGCCGAATCCGGTCGCGATCCACGCAAACTTCGGCAGCTCGACTGCTTTCCTCGGCACTCCTTCGATGTCGATTGCGAGCGCCGGTGTGTTCGGCGCGGCGATGGTCGGTGCGCTGTTCTCGGCCGACGCGTGGGCGAGCGTCACTTTCACCGCGGCCGAGGTGCGCAATCCCAAACGCGATCTTCCGCTCGCACTTGCGTTCGGCACCGGCGTCGTCATCGCGCTCTACATCCTGACCAACGTCGCGTACCTGTGCGAGCTGCCCGCGACGGGCACGGCCGACGCTGCGACTGTCGTTGGACGCGGAATCGCGCACGCCTCGAGTGACCGCGTTGCCGCCGCCGCGATGCAAGTCGTGTGGGGCGGCGCGGGTGCGAAGCTTACCGCAATCCTGGTGATGATCTCGGGCTTCGGATGCGCCAACGGATTGATTCTCACGGGCGCGCGCGTCATCTATGCGATGTCGCAGGACCGGGTGTTCTTCGCCGCCGCCGGACGGCTCAATCGCGCGAGCGTGCCGGCGGTTGCGCTGGTGATGCAGGGAGTGTGGGCGGCGGTGCTGACGCTGTCGGGCACTTATTCGGAGCTGCTCGACTACGTGATCTTCGCGCAGTTAATGTTCTACGTGCTGACGGTGTCCGCGGTCTTCGTGCTGCGGCGCCGGCTGCCGGATGCGCCGCGTCCTTACAAGGCGTGGGGCTATCCGATCGTGCCGGCGCTCTACGTGGTCGCGGCGTCGGCGCTGATGATCGACCTGTTGATCCTGAAGCCGCGCTTCACGTGGCCGGGATTGCTGATCGCGCTGAGCGGCGTGCCGATCTACTACTGGACGACGACGCGCGCACGTTCCGCGCGCCGGTAGTTACTGATTGTCGGCGGGCGCGGCGTCGGTACTCGAAGAGTCGGGACTCTCTTCGCTGTTGGTGGGGATGGGCGCGCCCGCCTCCGCGCAGTCGGACTGACCAAGTTTACCGCTGCGGAAATCGCCAACAATCGAGGTCAGGATGTAAGTGCTGCGCTCGGGTGACTGGTTGCCGGCGAGCTTGAACAACTCGCCCGCATTGTGCACCGCTTCGGTCGCGGCGGTGTCGTTCTTCGGCAGGCCGTAGATCTGAAACACCTTGCACAGCGATTCGATCCCGTCTTTGCGGTCGCCATCTGTGATTGGAGCGTTGGAGCCTCCGGCGACGGGTGCGGGCTCGGTCGCCGCGCGCGATCCAATCAGGCTGTGCAGGATTCCGCGCAGGAAAAAAAGAATCAGAAACAGCACGACGACGCCGGCGACTATCCGTCCCGCTCGCTGACCGGGGGAAAGCTCGCTCCACGGGAGCAACTCGAATCCGCCTTTGGCCCTGCCGGCGGCGACGCTCGGCGGTGGCGCCGTATGAAATGTCGGCGTGCGGATTTCAGGCTTGGGCGGCGGACTGGGCGGAGACGGCGGTGGCGTCGGCGAGCCTCCACGTATCTGCGGCGCAACGATCGGCCTGCCACCTGTCCTCGAGGCGGCGATGTCGGCGGCCGGCCTCGACAGCGGAGACGCGCAGTAACCGCAGAATGCGGTGCCGTCGGGGTTATCCTTGCCGCATTGCCCGCACGCAGGCATCAGATCACCTTGACCATATCTCGAAATGTTCGCGAGACGCGTGAAAAATGGCGAGCAATTGTCCCCAGTCTGGTCTCTCCCCCGTGCGAACTCTTTGCCTGCGCGACGAGGCACATGTCACAGTCGGCAATACTACAAGTATGAAAACTACAGCCGGCGCGCGCAAAGTCAATATGGCTGACGATAATTCACCCCGCGCAAAATTTACTCCCCAAGCTATTTCATCGCGCCCGCGCGCTGATGCGCCGGACGCTCCAGGCATTTCTGCAACCATTTCTGCGCCGTCGGCGTCGGCGACAGATCCAGTTGAATATATTGCGCGATACTCAGCACTGACGCCACGTTCAGGTCCGCAATCGTAAATTCCTTGCCAAGCAGATAGTCGGATTTCTGCAAATGGTCGTCGAGCACCTTCAGCGGCGCCTTCAGCTTCTCGAGCGCCGCGACCGCCACCTTCTCGTCGCGCTGATCGGCCGGCAGCATGATTCGATGCATGAATACGTCGATCATCGGCGTTTCAATCTCGGTCATGCACCACAGGCTCCACTGGTAGCAGGCGCCGTGACCCTCGACGGTTGACGGCCACAGCGGGGCCTTGCCGTATTTTTCGGCGACGTACAGATTTATCGCCATCGACTCCCACAGGATCGTGCCGTTGTCGTCGAGCGCCGGCACATGGCCGTTCGGATTTATTTTCAAATACTCGGGCTTGCGCGTTTCCGGCACCAGCACATGCTCGAATTTGACGCCGGCTTCTTCCAACGCCCACAGGCTGCGACCCGCGCGCGACATCGACGATCCATACAGCTTAGCCATCCGTTCCTCCGGTTTTCCGGGCAGTTGCCAATTGATACGATCGGATTGATGCGAGCGCAGTCCCGGAACATTCGACGCACACGCGCGCAAAATTCGATCGCGATGTCATTAGGACACGCCGGAGTTTTGTTCGCAATTGCCGCGACCCTGCTATTCGCATGTCCGGCCGTGCAGGCGCAGGAAGGCGCGGTGCCGATTCCGGATTCCTCATACGGCGACAGCGCCAACGGCTATCAGTCGCCGACCGATCTGCCGATGCCGGCGCCGGACGATATGAGCAATCCGGACACGGTGACGATTCCGATTCCAGGCGGCGGCGAAATCACAGTTGACGGTCCCAACGCTCCAGGCGACACGCCGCTGCCAACGCTGCCCGGATCGCAATGGGGCGTGAACCAGCAGACTCCATTCTCGCACGACATCGGCCCGAACGGGCCGTAACATCTGATCACTTCAATACGCGGCGTCGAGGATTCCCACCAACTGCTCGAGCGTGACGTCCGCGCCAACCGTGTTCGCGCGCTTCACTTCTTCGAGCACCGTGCCCGCGATGCGCGCGATCTCCTCGCGCGGCACGCCGACGTCGCGCAGCCGCGATGGCACCTCGAATTTGCCGATGAACCTGGCGGTCCGATCGGCGCATTCGAGGGCTGACGAGTGCGGACTGCGCGCGTCGAAACGAACGTCGAAGCCGTCGGCGATCGGCGCAAAGCGATCCGCGGCGACGCCCGCCATAAAGCGCATCACATGCGGCAGCGTGATGCATGACGTGATGCCGTGCGGGACGTTCCACATCGGCCCAATCTGATGGCCCAGCGCGTGCGAGATTCCGCCGCGCGTGTTCGACATGCCGAAAATCGAGAGCCACGCGGCGAGCTGGCATTGCACGCGATGCTCGAGTTCGTCGTCGCCGTGCGTCTGCAGCGACGGCAGCAGATGCGCGCTCAGCAGCGCGATCGCCTTGGTCGCCAGCGTGTCGGTCACGAGCTGATGGCGCGTCGAGTACGAGCCTTCGACTGCGTGATCGAGCGCGCGCATGCCGGTTGACGCCCACAGCCACGCGGGCGTCTCCAGCGTCAGCGCGGGATCGAGAATCACGACCTTGGCTTGCAGGCGCGGGTCGGCGACGCCGCCTTTCACTTTGGTCGATTCGTCAGTGACGCCGCCGGCGGGCGTGAATTCGCCGGCCGACAGTGTGGTCGGAATCGCGATATGCAGAATTTCACCGCCGCCGACTCCTTCCGCGGTGCCGCCGGCGAAATCGATGGTGCGCGAGCCCGCGCGTCCGCCTATTAATTGCCACGCCGCATTCTTCACCGTGTCAATCGGACTGCCGCCGCCGAAACTCACCATCGCGTCGGCGCCTACGCGCCTCGCTTCCGCCACCAATTCGGTGACCGTTTGCGACGGCACGTGCTGCGCCGCGCCGGTGAACACGCCGGCCAGCGCGGCGCCCGCCGCATCTTTGACCTGGTCGAGCAGTTTAGAGTGGCCGAGCGTCTTGCCGGTGACGATCAGCGCGTGTTTCGCGCCGCGGCGCGACAGTTCGCGTCCGAGCGATTCGACTTTACCGGCGCCGAAAACGACAGTGTCGAGTCGCGTGAAATGATATTCGCCAGCGGTCTTGTCCATTTTTGTCCCTCTCGTGCGCGGGCTGGTCGGTCGCGCTGTTTTAGTCCAGAACCTTGCCGAAACGATTCCATCGGAGTGGCAACGCTCCATCACCGTCATGATTCCACGAGAAATAGATCACTGACGCGCGGCCTTCGACGTCGTTCTGATCGGCGAAGCCCCAGAAACGGCTGTCGTAGCTGTCGTCACGGTTGTCGCCCATCATGAAAAGCTTGCCCGGCGGCACTACCACCGGTCCCGGATCGCGCTCGGGTTGACGTGGATCTCGGGGCGGAAAATTGTCAGTCGCCTGAAAAGGAGATCGCTCAGTCCTTGAAAGGTAGGCATGCGGATCAGATATCCGTTCGCCGTTGCGCCATACGACTCCATCGATAACTTGTACTCTGTCCCCCGGCACGCCTATCACCCGCTTGATCAGATCTATCGAGCGGTCATACGGAGCTGTGAAGACTATTATGTCGCCGCGATGAATCGGGGCCACATGAAACAGATACTTACCCGAAGACAGTCCGGGCACGGGAACGCCCGCGATCGTTTCGGGGATTCTGAGGCCATAGGCGACCTTGTTCACGAAGATATGGTCGCCGACCAGGATCGTCGGCTCCATCGATCCCGACGGAATTACATAGGCCTGCACAAAGGACGAACGCATAACTATCGCCAGTATCAGCGCGAGGCCGATCGATTCGGTATATTGCCGCGCGGCCGACTTTGGTACGCGGAGTTTCTGTTTGGTCACTTATCTGTCCTCCTTCGGATCAAAGAGACTTCTTGAGGAAATAGTGGCTATGGCCCTTAGGATGGTTCTCAAGCGTGCCGAAGACCTTGTAGCCGAGCTTCTCGTAAAGCGGCCGCGCCTGGAAGCTGAAAGTGTCGAGATAGGAGTTCGTACATCCACGTTGAATTGCCAACTGTTCGATAGCATTCATCAGTTTCGTCGCATAGCCCTTCCCGCGCAGTGCTGGATCGACCCATAAGTCTGAAACGTGGAGCCATAGGCCCCAGGTATCGCCGAGCGCGCCGCCCAGGATCTCACCATCTTCATTTCTAAGGAAAAAATTGGCGGCAAACCACATCTGTTCAGGCAGACCTATCGCCGCATTGGCATGGGTCTGAATACCGCGATTGACGGTCGCCATAACGTCGCCGGAAGCATAAGGCTGCATCACGATATCAGCGCGATCGCGCCGATCGCTGCCATCATCGATTCCCAACAGTGGCTGCTTTGCCAGAAAGTGCCGGCGATGGCCCTTTGATGGATGGTCATCTAACTCGGCGAATACGCGATAGCCCAGCTTTTCGTATAGCGGTCGAGCTTCATAGCTTGCGGTTTGCAGAAACGCCGCGATGCATCCCTTTGCGATCGCGTAGCGCTCGGCGGCGGCCATCAAGTGGGTCGCATAGCCGCGCCCGCGCCACATCTTATCGACCCATAACGATCGTACGTGCAACCAGCCGCGCGAAATATTTCCGAGGACACCGCCCGAGACGCTGTTGCTCGCGTCCTTGATGAGAAAGACCACCGGGTAGAACTCGACGATGCCGGTCGCTGCGGTATTGTAGTTGCGCAGCGAGCGCTGGATCGTTTCGATCCACGCTTTCGGCGGATCCGACTCGCCTATGATGCTCGGCGCGCTCATCCGACGCGGCGCGCGCTTGAGGCTGTTTTGAATGGCCGCATACCTGCTCCCTTGAGCCTCCGATTATGCACCGCGCGTTTGCTCAATGGCTAGTTGTTCCGTTACCGGCGCGGGTTCATATTGTGCGATGCGCATGCTGGCCGGCTGCACGCGCGAGGAGTGTTGATGCGGCGCTTTCTGAGAATCGCGTTTATCGTTATCGGCTCGATTGTGACGATCGCGCTCGTCGCGCTCGTATTCCTGGTGCAAGGGCCGGCCGTTCCCGAGCATTCGGACTACCAGCTCGATCTCGCGACGCTGCGAAAGCTCGCGAGCCAAACGCCCGGTCCGCTGCCAACCAAGATCAATGCCGCTGAGGTGGCGCACTCCTACCCGCCCGCCGCGCTGTTCCTTGGCGGTGTCCGCTTCGATCGCCATGCGATTGTTTTTCCTTCCTACCAGGTGCTTTATCCCGACGGATCGATGATCATAGTTGATGCGCCGCCCGGACGCGCCTTCTTCGAGGCGCAATTCCCCGGCGGTTTCGACGACGCGCAGTACACAGCCGAGCAGGACGCGCTGACACACGCGCGCGCGATCGTCGTGACGCACGAGCATGCCGATCATCTGCAAGGAATCGCGGAGTCGCCGAAGCTGCCGGCCTTTGCCGATCACCTGATGCTGACGCGCGAGCAACGCGACGACACCCGATGGCTGGCGGCATGCAAGTTCCCGGAGAACGTCCGCGCGTCGATACATCCGCTCGATTTCGATCACTACTATCCGCTGGCGCCGGGCGTAGTCCTGATCAAAGCGCCCGGCCACACGCCCGGCAGCCAGATAGTCTATGTCCGCTTGGCCGACAACTCCGAGTACCTGCTGATAGGCGACGTAGCCTGGGACATGGAGCAGGTAACAATCCCGAAATGCCGCCCGCGCCTGGCCGAGCTCGCGATGCGCGAGAATAGCGACCAGGTAACCTCCGAGCTACGCACGCTACACGACCTGGCCGCAGCGAATCCCGACGTGCACATAGTAGTGTCGCACGACGCCAAGCAACTTTCCGACTACGAACAATCGGGGAAAATAGGGAAGGGCTTCAGCCCGGCTACCGGCAAGTAGTCCTAGAAGTCGTTGTCAGACTCTTCGAGCGCGGCGCGTGCGGGATCATCTTCGGATATAAGGTCGATTCGCGCGGCGGGCTTGCCGGACATCAGTTCATTGATGTTCTCCGCCACTCGATCGACGAATCTTTCTTGTCCCGGCACCTCGTCCATCCGATTGTAGAGCACCACGATCCCGCGATCCTCGTCCGGCGCGAATTCAACGTGAGCGGTATAGCCGGGAGTCGTGCCGTCATGCTGATAGCTATGGGACTCGACGTCATAGAGCCAACTGAATGCGACTTCAGTATTCTGCTTAACGTTCCCGCGTAGCTGATGGTCGATCGCAAACGCGGCAGGCAGAGTCGCGCCCGATGAACCAGTGGCGTAGCGCTCGGGATGCAGATTCGCATCCAGATAGGTGAGCAAATCTTCTACCGACGACTTCGCGCCGACTGCGCCCGTGAAGATTCCGCTGTCGCCAAGACCGGCGTCCACCGGCTCCATTCCGGCGTCGTGGCCTTGGAAAACTCGACGTGCTTGCGCGGGCGAGAGCGTGAATACGGTGTCGTTCATCTGTAGCGGACCGGTTATCTCGGCCTTGATCAACTCTGCGTACGATTCACCGGTGCGTTGGGCGAGAGCGTATCCGAGCAATCCGATACCCAAGCTGCTGTATAGATACTTCGCGTCCACGGGTTTCGCAGTGCCATGACTCACGAGAAATTGACGCAGCGCGACGCGGTCGTAGTCGGCAAATGGGTTGCTCGGATCCTTCGGCTCGAGGTTGTCAGGGATGCTCGGAAGCCCTGAGCGATGCGTCGCGAGGTCGAGCAGGGTGATTTCTGTCCCCGGCGATCCGGCCGCGATGTCCGGGAAGAGGATCGGGCGCAGCGGTTCGTCGAGCGTGACTATTTTCTGCACCGCGAGTTGCGCGAGCGCGAGCCCGGTGAGGGTCTTCGTGACGGAACCGATCTCGAAGATCGAATCCGCGCGCGCGGCGCCATAGGTGAACACGCGTCGCTGGCCGTGATCGACAACGCCAATCGCCACCCCGCATCCGGTCGATTCCCTGAGCAGGCCGTCATTTACAACCGGTGCGAATTCGGTATCGAGAGCAGCCTGCAGATCAGCAAGCGCGATCGGGGGTCGCGCCGGAAGTTTGGCATCTTGAGACGTCGGCGACGAATCGAGACTCCATAGTCCGATTCGCAGTCCGGTGGCGGCGAGCGCGCCGAGCACCACCATCCACTTGAGCCATTTGATATAGCCCTGACGGTTCATCGAAGCGTTCACTGAACGTTGACTATCACGACTGTACCTTCACCGCACGCAAACAAAAGAGGGTTTGCGACGTTGCATGCTCGTAGCTTGAGCCGCGGCACCCTCACCTACCGGCGGCTGCGCCCGCCGGCCGCCTCTCCCGTGAAGCTCCCCCTCACCCGCGCCTTCGGCGCGGCCTCTCCCGCAACTGAGCGGGAGAGGCGCGTAACAGGTCGCGCGGAACGCAACATCCTAACTCGGGCGAGGTAAGAGTCGGATCGCTCACCCAACCTCTTACTGACCAAGGTGCAGGGGTTACCCCTGCCCACGGAAGTTTGAAACCCACGGTGGGTTTCAAATTCAATAAAATGATTTGCCCTTCCCCCGTTACGGGTTGATTATCACCAGCGTGCCTTTCGGGAGCAGGCGTTTCAGTTCTTCGATGTCTTCGTCGTCCACTGAGATGCAGCCGGTGGTCCAGTTGATGTCGCCGCGATTCAGCTCCGGTTCGTCGGTGCCGTGGATTCCGATTCTGCCGCCGACGCCTACCGGACGGCCGTCTTCGTTCGGCACTTCGCCGCCGTCGCGCATTTGCTCGTAGCGATAGCGGTCAAGCGCGTTGGGATAGTTCAGCGTCAGGAACCAATCCCAGCGGCGGCTCGGATGCTCCTCGACGATTGCGTAAACGCCTTCGGGCGTGCGCCGATCGCCCTCCCACAGTTTCGTGCCAGGCTCGAAGCTGCGCCCGAACACGGCGTGGTAGTCCTTAAACAGGCGGCCTTTGTAATAGACGATCAGCTGATGGCGTTTTTTGAAAATCGTCACCGACCAGTTGAGCGGATCCATAAAAGCGATGTCGCGGGTCTTGGCGAACAGAAGCTGACCCGGCGTCGGCACGCGACCGGTCCGCACGCCATCGATTTTCACTTGCGGCAGCGGAGTCGGCATCGAGGTCGGCGTGGTAGTCGGCGTCGGAGTCTCGAGCACGTCGGGCGGCGGCGGCCCCGGAATCCCGGAATTGACGAACTTCTGACCGGGGGGATAGTAAGGCGCCGGCGGCTGCACGCCCGCTTTCTCGGCGTCGGTAGCGGTAATCGGCGTCGTCCCCTGCGCGAGCCACGCGGCAGGACCGGCGAGCGCAGGGGCGCGCGCACACATCATCACAATTGTCGCGGCAACTAATACGGCGGCGATCGATCCGGCAATCCTGCCCATCAGCTCCAACCAAGCTCCAGCATCGCGGTCACATTATCCATTTTGTGAACGCTTGGTGCGAAGATCAATTGTACAGTACCGTTAATCTTCTCGGGAGCATCGTTCGATGGACAACAACCTTGCGCGCGCGATGGCCGGCCTCACCACCGGAATATACGTTTTGACCACGCACGAAAATGGGCGATGCCACGGGATGTCGTCGTCGTGGGTCGCGCAGGTCTCGGGCGACCCGGTGATGTTCACGGCGGCGGTCGATAACGCGCATTTCAGCAACGCGGTGATCGCGCGCACGGGCGCATTCGGGCTGAACGTCGTGGGACGCCGCGGCAAGGAACTCGAAGATTATTTTTATTCGCCGCGCGCGCGCCGCGACAACAATCTCGACGCGATCGAGTTCGAGCTGTCGCCGACGCTCAAGGTGCCGTGGCTGAAGCTCGCGATGATCGCTCTGGAAGCGCGCGTGATCGACCGCCACGTCTGTGGCGATCACACAATCTTCGTCGCGTCGCCGGTGGGCGTGCGGGTTGGCGCGAATGATCGACCGTTGACGTCGCTTGATCTCGACTATGTTTATCTCGGTGGCAAGCAGGTCGTCGCGCGCGATCGCGCGGGATGGGACTGACTGGGAAAGGAGGGCGGGCACCGCGGCCCGCCCCGCTTGAGCTTTTGCGGTTGGCGAGTGTTTGATAGCATCCGCGCGCGGAGAGGTTTGGAATGCCAATTGAAAAGAACGAATTGCGGCGCGTGATGGGTCATTTCGCAACCGGCGTTACCGTGATCACGTCGGTTCGCACGTCGGGCGAGCTGCATGGCCTGACGGCCAACGCGTTCACCTCGGTCTCGCTGATTCCGCCGCTGGCGCTCGTCTGCGTGGACAAGAAGGCCGACAGCTATCCGTGCTTCGAGGAGAGCAAAATCTTCACCGTCAACGTGCTGGCGTCGGACCAGGAAGCGCTGTCGCGCAAGTTCGCGGTCAGCGGCGGCAACAAGTTCGAGGGCGTCAGCTACAAGATCGGCGCGAACGGCGCTCCGATCCTCGACGGCGCGCTCGCCTATCTCGAGTGCAAGGTGACGACCGCGATCGACGGCGGCGACCATACGATTTACCTCGGCGAGATCGAGCAAGCCGAGACTCCGCACGAGGGCAAGCCGCTGCTGTTCTTCCGCGGCGGTTATCGCGAGCTTGGCGATTAGCGGTCGTGAGCGCCCCGGCCCGCATCCCCGGCATCAGCGTCTTTCTGCCGTCGCATAACGAGGAAGGCAACGTCGAGCGCGTCGTGCGCTCGTGGATTGCCGAATGCCCGCGCGTTGCGGACAACTTCGAGGTGATCGTGGTTGACGACGGCAGCCGCGATCGCACTGGCGAGATCGCCGAGCGCCTCGCCGCCGAGGACGCGCACGTCAAGGTCGTGCGTCATCCCGTGAACCGCGGTTACGGCGGTGCGGTGATTTCCGGGATTCGCGCGGCGACGGAGCCCTACGTTTTGCTATGCGACGGCGATGGTCAGTTCGATCCCGCGGATCTCGAGCGCCTGACGCCGTTTGTTCCCGAGTACGACGTAGTATGCGGGCGCCGCGCGCATCGCGCCGACCCTCTGATGCGCCGCATCAACGGCAAGGCGTGGACGACGCTGGTTCGCGTCCTGCTCGGCATCACGATCACCGACATCGATTGCGGCTTCAAGCTGTTCAAGCGCGAAAAGATCGACGGGATGGAATTGCGCGCACACGGCGCAATGATCTCGACCGAGCTGATGGCGCGGGTGGCGGGGCGCAAAGCAAAGGTGAAAGAGGTGGACGTGCAGCATCTGCCGCGGATGACGGGCGAGCAGTCGGGGGCGAATCTCAAGGTGGTTGCACGAGCGTTTAAGGAGTTGATAGCGCTTTATCGCGAGCTTAGAGCTGAACGCGAGGGTCGGGCGCCGGGCGGATCCGAGCAGCCGTGAAGGGCGACGACGTATACGCAAAGCGGATAGACGATAGCCCGATTGGGTCATCGCAGGGCACCATCGCCACTGAAAATGACGCAATATTGCGTGGGGTTCTTGCCGTCACCCCGATGGCACAGGTATAGCAATACCCTTAATAGTCATTTGCGGCTCATTAAGGGCCGCCCAGATCAAGGAGATCCACGAGTATGAAGCGCACCCTATCAATCCTCTCCGCAGCTTTCTTCGCCACCGCGATGGCGATGCCGGCATTTGCCCAGGCCCCAGCGGCCGCGCCGAGCATGGCAGCGCCTGCGGCTGAGGCCAGCATGGCGGCACCGGCTGCGGACGCATCGCCCGCGACCACCAAGCATCATCATCGCCATCACCACAAGAAGGCCGCCGCGAGCGGCGACATGGCGTCACCGGCGGCGGAATCATCGCCGGCGAGTCCTCCGGCCAACCCGTAACAGTTTGACGGATAGTTCGACAGGGCGACCGCGCGCAGCGGCCGCCCTGTATCGAATCGCCTAAGGTTACTTCGATCCATTCAGGGTCGGGGGGCAGAGTTGGCTTTGCCTCCGGCGATCGGTCGGTTGCGCGAAACCGGAATATCCGGCTCGCGACGGCCGGCACGACGCCTGTTTTCGGCGCGCAGCGTTGAAAAACACGCTGCGCGTTTTTTTGTGGCGAAAATTCCTGCTAACATCTGATTTCTTCCTGCGGGGTATCGCGGGCCGCGGGGGAATTAAGAAGTTGTTGAGCTTTCGGCGTTTGGGCTTTTGCCTGGTTGCACTGATCGCGCTGGTTTTCCAGTCGCCGATAAGCGCGCGCGCCAGCGCTCAAAGCAGCAGTTCTTCCGACGAGCAGGTTTGCGATCCGCTGGCCGACTACTTCCTCGGCATGGAAGATTATCCCGAGGCCATCCGCCGCCATCGCATCGTAATCGACGACAATCCCGGCAACGCGCTCGCGCACTATCATTTGGGTTTCGCGTACGGCGTCGTCGGCGAGCATCGCCAGGAACTCGCCGAGTATCAGAAAGCGATCAACCTTGGACTCGACGACTGGCAGTTGTTTCTGAACCTCGGCCTGCTCTATCTCGAAGGCGGCCAGACGCGCGACGCGACCCAGGTGCTGCGGCTGGCCGCGCTGCTGGGACCGGAGCGGCCCGAGACGCATTTCAATCTCGCGCTCGCTTATGAGCGGCGCGGGGCACTCGCGCAGGCCGAGCAGGAAGCGCTACTGTCGCTGCAGATCGATCCGAGTCAACCGGACGCGCGCAACACGCTCGGCGCAATTTACGCCGAGGAGGGCAAGTACGTCAGAGCAAGCCAGGAATGGAACGAGTTGGTTGGTGAGATTCCCGATTACACACCGGCAAAGACCAACCTGGCGATTCTGCAACACGTCGAAAGCAGCGGCGGCGCGAAGGGCGAGTTGGACCCGAGCGGTTTCATTCGCAATCCCTGAGGGCCGCTAATCGAATCGCGACAGACGACGAAGGCAGGTGGTGGAATTGGGGAAGCGGTGGAATTTGTCGAGATGGCGTCGGGCGGTCGTTAACTTGAAATCGGCAAGATTGCTCGGCGCGGCACTAATGATGTTGAGCGCGGCGGTGATGCTCGCGGCGTCGCCGGCGGGCGCGACGACCGAATGGCGGCGCGTGCACAAGCCGGTTCATCATTCGAAGCATGCGGCGAAGGCCGCGACCTCCGGCGGTCAACTCTACAAGGGCGCGCTGCTCGAGGACGCCGACAGCGGCCGCGTGCTGATGGCTTATAACGCCGACATGGAATGGCCGCCGGCCTCGATGGCCAAGATGATGAACCTGCTGGTCGCGCAGGAGCAGATCAACGCGGGCCGTTTCAGCGGCAATGACCTGGTGAGAATCTCCGAACGCGCCGCGCATACCGGCGGCTCGCGCGTCGGCCTCAAGGAGGGCGACGTCTATCCGCTGCGCGAGCTGATGAAGGCGGCGCTGGTCAAATCGGCCAACGACGCCGCGGTCGCAGTCGCCGAAAAGATCGGCGGCTCGGTCGAGGCGATGGTCCGCATGATGAACGAGCGGGCGCAGGAACTCGGCATGACGCATACGCTGTATCAGACCGTCGATGGACTCCCGCCGCGTCCGACTCATGATGCCGATCGCACGACCGCGTACGATCTCGCGATCGTCGGCCGCGCGATTATCCGCGAGACCAACCTGCTGATGTGGTCGAGCCAGGAGCACATGGATTTCGACAATGGCGTCGCCATCCTGAACAACACCAATCATCTGATCGGTCATTTCGACGGGTGCGACGGGCTTAAGACCGGCTTCACCTACATGGCGGGATTCAACGTCACGACCACGGCCAAGCGCGGCAACATGCGGCTGATCGCGGTGATCCTCGGGGCGCCCTCGAATGCGCAACGCTTCGCGCAGGCCGCGAAACTGATGGAGTGGGGCTTCGACCAGTTCACGGCGGTGTCGCTGCTCAAGTCCGGACAGCCGATTCCGGTCCAGGTGCAGGTCCACGAGGGCCCGCTGATTCAGCCGGTGGCGGCGAATGATCTCAAACTCGTGGTGCGGAAGGCCGATGCCTCGTCAGTAAAGGTCGTGTACGATGTAGCGCCGGCAATCAATGGGCCGGTCACGACGGGCGAACCGCTTGGCCGAGTGATTGCGCAGGATGAGGGACAAGCAGCAACGGAAGTGGTGGCGATAAGCCCGATCGCGTTCACCGCGCCACATACACTATCGAGCGAGACGTACAACGCGGCCGCGCCGCCGTTGAATAATCCGAACCAGGAGAACCAATGAAGGTAGCCTCGAAACAGCGAAACCGCCGCAACCGCAAACTGGCGCGCAAGAAAAAGAGCGATCCGCATCAGGCGAAATCACGGCTGCGCAAGATGCGGCGGACGAGAATCCGCGGCAAGTAGCTTCGCGCGCAGCGGTATTTTTCGATGGGCGGCTCATCAAGGGCCGCCCGTTCATTTATGATGCACGCAAGAGAATGGAAACTGAAAAACGCCAAAGCATTGGCTACGTCGCGCTTGTCGTTCGCGATTACGATGAGGCAATCGAGTACTACACGAACACGTTGGGATTCGAGTTGGTCGAGGATACCGAGCTTGGCGGCGACAAGCGTTGGGTACTCGTCGCGCCACCGGGATCCTCCGAGGCGCGATTGCTGCTGGCCAAGGCGTCAACGCCGCGGCAGATGGCGCGAATCGGCGATCAGACCGGCGGCCGCGTGTTCCTTTTCCTTCACACCGACGATTTCCAGCGCGACTACCGGGAGATGATCGCCCGCGGCGTCAATTTTTGCGAAGCTCCTCGCGACGAGCCGTACGGCACGGTCGCGGTATTCGAAGATCTCTACGGCAATCGATGGGATTTGCTGCAACTGCGACGCTAGGAAACGCGTTATTTCGGGCATTTGTTGGTAATCGAACCGCGCGAAATTGACAAACGTCGGGGCGGTCGGTTACCGTCGTTTGTGCCCCTCAGATCGATAATCTCGAATAGCGGAGAAAGTTTCTGGCCGATGTCTCGGTGATCGCCGTCGTACCGGCGCGGTACGGATCTTCCCGCCTGCCCGCAAAGGCGCTGGCGGAGATCGCGGGAGTGCCGATGGTCGTGCGGGTGTGGCGGCAGGCGTCGAAGGCGAAATCGATCGCGCGCGTGATCGTCGCCACTGACGACGAGCGAATCGCGGCGCCGGTGCGCGCGGCCGGTGGCGAGGCGATGATGACGTCGCCGGTGCATGAGAGCGGCACCGATCGAATCGCCGAAGTCGGGTCGAAAATTATCGCCGATGTCTATCTCGGCGTGCAGGGCGATCAACCGTTCATCGCGCCGGCCGATCTCGACGCGCTGGCCGAGACAATGCGCGCCGACCGGTCGATTCAAATGGCGACGCTGGCGACGCCGATCGCCGACCATCTCGAATGGACCGATCCGAACAAGGTCAAGGTCGTGTGCGGCGCCGACGGCAACGCGCTATACTTTTCGCGAAGCCCGATTCCTCACGCGCGTGACGGCGGGATGCCTAAAGAGGCGCTCCGCCATATCGGTGTTTACGCGTACCGGCGCGACTTCCTCATGAAATTCGCCGCCCTTCCGGTGGGCCGGTTGGAGAGCATCGAAAAGCTCGAGCAGTTGCGTGCGCTTGAGCATGGTTACGTTATTAAGGTGATCAGGTCGGTGGCGCCGTCGCTTGAAGTAGATACCGCGGACGACCTTGCGCGCGCCCGCGAGACGGCTTCGGAGTCAACTCGTTGAGGATGGGGAGGGAATCAGCGTGGAGCGGGGAAAAACAAAATTTATTTTCGTAACCGGCGGCGTGGTCTCGTCGCTCGGCAAGGGCCTGGCCGCCGCGTCGCTCGGCGCGCTGCTCGAGGCGCGCGGGCTCAAGGTCACGATGCTCAAGATGGATCCCTACATCAACGTGGATCCCGGCACGATGAGTCCGACGCAGCATGGCGAAGTTTTCGTCACTGACGACGGCGCGGAGACCGATCTCGACCTCGGCCATTACGAGCGCTTCGTGCAGACCCCGATGGGCAAGCGCAACAACTGCACCACCGGCCAGATTTACGACACCGTCATCCAGAAGGAACGCCGCGGCGATTACCTCGGCGCGACGGTGCAGGTGATTCCGCATATCACCGACGAGATCAAGCGGCGCATCCTCGCCGCCGCCGAAGGCGCGGATTTGATCATCGTCGAAATCGGCGGGACGGTCGGCGATATCGAGAGCCTGCCGTTCCTCGAAGCGGTGCGCGAGTTCCGTTGGGACCTCGGCCGCGAAAATGTTCTATACGTGCATCTGACGCTGGTGCCGTTTATCCCGACCGCCGGCGAGCTCAAGACCAAACCGACGCAGCACAGCGTGAAGGAGCTGACCGGGCTCGGCATTCAGCCGGACATTCTGCTTTGCCGATGCGATCGCCAGCTGGAAAAAAAGCTCAAGGCCAAAATCGCGCACTTCTGCAACGTCGAGGAGAATTGCGTCATCTCGGCGCCCGACGTGCCGACGATTTACGAAGTGCCAATCCGCTTTCACGACGAAGGCTTCGATCAGCGCGTGTGCGAGAAGCTCAATATCTGGACCGGCGCGCCGAACCTCTCGAAGTGGCGGCGAGTCGTCAAGACCGCGCAGAATCCCAAGCTCACCGTCAACGTCGCGGTGGTCGGCAAGTACGTCAACCTGCAGGATTCGTACAAGAGCCTGCACGAGGCGATCGCGCACGGCGCAATCAGCAACGAGGCGCGCGTCAATATCGATTACGTCGATTCCGAAGAGCTCGAAAAACAAAACGTCGAGGAGCGGCTGGGACAGGCGCACGCGATCATCGTCCCCGGCGGCTTCGGCGAGCGCGGCACCGAGGGCATGATTCGCGCGGTCCGCTATGCGCGCGAGAACGGTGTGCCGATTCTCGGTATCTGCTACGGCCTGCACATGATGGTGATCGAGGCGTCGCGCAACCTGCTCGGCTTCAAGCGCGCGAATACGTCGGAGAACGCGCCCGACTCGCCCGACCCCGTCATCCATATAATGGATTCGCAGAAGGACGTGTCGAAAAAAGGCGGCACGATGCGCCTCGGCGCGTATCCGGCGGTGCTCACGTCGGGCTCGATTGCGGCGTCGCTTTATCGCAAGGCGCGCATCTCCGAGCGCCATCGCCATCGATGGGAAGTGAACAACTCGTATCGCGAGCAGCTCGAAAAAGTCGGCCTCGTCGCCACCGGCATCTCGCCCGACAACAGCCTGGTCGAGATAATGGAGTTGAAGGGGCATCCGTGGTTCCTCGGCTGCCAGTTCCATCCTGAGTTGAAATCGCGCCCGCTCGATTGCCATCCGCTGTTCCGCGGCTTGATTCGCGCGGCCGTGCAGCGGCGCGCGGAGCTTGGAGTGAAGCCGTCGAAGGTGCGGGAGCTGCGATCGGTTTCGTGAGCGTCTCGCAGGTCAAAGCCGGCGACGCCGTTTTTGGCGGACCGGAGCTCGTGCTGATCGCGGGCCCATGCGTGATCGAGAGTTACGATTCATGCATCCGGCACGCGACCAGGCTCGCGGATATCGCGCGCCGCGCCAAGCTGCCGTTTGTTTTCAAATCTTCGTTCGACAAAGCCAATCGCTCGAGTCACAGCTCCTATCGCGGCCCCGGCCTCATCGACGGACTCGAAATTCTGGCGCGCGTGAAGCGCGAGGCGGGCGTCGCGCTGTTGACCGACATCCACGAGCCGTCGCAAGCGGCGCCGACGGCGCAGGTCGTCGATGTGATCCAGATTCCCGCGCTGCTCTCGCGCCAGACCGATCTGATCGACGCGGCTGCGAAGACCGGATGCGCCGTGAATATCAAGAAGGGGCAGTTCCTGGCGCCGTGGGACATGAAGGCGGCGGTCGCAAAGGCGGAGAATGCGGGCACTCGGCGAATTATTTTAACCGAGCGGGGATTTTCGTTCGGCTACAACAATCTCGTCTCCGACATGCGCTCGCTCGTGATCATGCGCCGTCTGGGCTACCCGGTGGTCTTCGACGCGACCCACTCGGCGCAGCTGCCGGGGGCGGGCGAGGGCGGCAAATCCTCGGGCGGTCAGCGCGAGTTCGTGGCGCCGCTCGCGCGCGCGGCAGTGGCCGCCGGAATCGACGGGATTTTCATGGAAGTGCACGAGAACCCTGATCGCGCGCTCAGCGACGGTCCAAATTCCTATCGCCTCGACGAGCTCGCGGCCTTGCTCGAAATCCTCAAGCGAATCCATCAGGTAGCTCACGTCGCCGACTGATTTGCGCTAGCCTGAACCCATGGGTTGCGGACCGGCGGCCACGAAATAATGAGAGCGAGTTTCTGCTGGTTTGCAAGTATGGTGCCGAGTCACCGTTCGGTTTACTCTAAAAAAAGCACTTGATACCGTGAACATTCGGAGAGTTTGAACTTGAGTCCCAGGAAGATCGCTAAGGCGCTGGCCGGTTTCGGCGCGATCGCGCTGGTCGTATTGCTCGTCGCGACCGTCTGGATCGTGCGCCATCGCTCGGCCACTCAGGTCCTGCAGACCGCGGCGGGACTGGTGCCGGGAACTCTTCTTCGCGCGCATAATTTTCACTGGACGCAGATGAAGGCCGGCGAGCGCCAGTGGGTGCTGACCGCCGGCGAGGCCGACTATTCGGCGGACAAGACCATGCTCAAGCTGACCGACGCGGTCGTCACGATGGTTTCGTCGGACGGCAAGCCGGTGGTCGTCAACGCGCCGCATGCGGACCTGACGATGATCGGAAATCACGTGAGCAAGGCGTACCTGACGGGCGGCACGGTAATCCACTTGGGCGAATATGTGCTCTCGACGGATTCGGCGACGTTTATGCCCGATGACGACAAAGTCGATGCGCCCGGGCTGGTGACGATCGTGGGCGACGGATTAAAAGTGAGCGGGATTGGACTGAGCGGTCATCCCAAGACGCGCGTGTTCGAGCTGCATACGCAGGTTCAGACTGAAGTCCTGCCGAAGAGCAACAGTGAAAAACCGAAACAAAGTTAGTCGAGCGGCGCGTATCGTCGCGACTGCGATAGTCGCAATCGCGCTTGCGTCACCGGCGTGGGCGCAGGATGGCGCCAACACGACGTTGGGATCGCCGGATGCGGCGTCAGCAGTGCAGGGGTCCGGAACAGTCGGCGATTCGATTCGCAACGTGCCGGCGAGTTCCGCGCCGCCGTCGGCTCCGTCAAGCGCCAGCAGCGACGATTCGAGCGACGATTCAATCAGCGTGACCGGCGGAGTGCCGGGCGCGCCGGCGGCTGCGCCGTCGGACACGACGCAGGCGCAACCTGCTGTCGGCGACCGCGCCGGCGCCGGCAGAAGCGCCGCCCGCGGCGCCTGCCGTCGCAGCCGCACCTGCTCCGGCACCGTCCGCGGCGCCGGACGTGCCGATCACCGCCGCCGACGTCGCGCCTGCGGCCGCGCCGTCCACGGCTATTGCGCCAATCGAGCCGCTGCCTTCGGCACCGGCTCCCGCGGCGCCCGCAGTCGCAGCCGCACCTCCGCCTGCTGCGACGCCGCCATCTGCGCCCGACGTACCCGTGACTGCTGGCGGAGGTCGCGCCCGCGGCCGCGCCTTCAATTGCTACGACCACCACGACCGCTCCCGCAGCAGCCGTTCCCGATTCAACCCCGGTGACGACGGCCGCCACTGTTCCGCCCGGCGGGATCGCGCCGCCGATGACGCTCGCGCCCGTGCCTGCTGACGTCCCCAATCCCGAGCCGCCGTCTCCTCCTGCCGCGTCCGCACCTGGCGCCGCGCCTTCCGCGGCGGTTGCCAGCGCACCAGTCGTGGCCGCCGCGCCGCACAAGGCGCACAAGGGTGCGTCGGGTACTGCCCCAGCGGCGGCTGGAACGGTCGCAGCAGGCGAAAATCTCGCATCGAATCAGCCGCAGCAGGGCGGCGCGTTTGGCGGGATGCAATTCGGCAACAGCAAAGCGCCGATCTACATAAAATCCACCTCGATGTCGCTCGACTACCAGAATCATTCGGTCTTGTGGACCGGAAACGTGCACGCGACCCAGGCGGACTCGCAACTTACCAGCGACCAGTTGCGCGTGAACTATTTCGACAAAGACTTCAAACAGATGAAGGACATGATCGCGGACGGCAACGTGCGCCTGAGCCAGGGCACGCGCTGGGCGACCGGCAAGCACGGCGTCATGGATCAGACCAAGCGCACCGTGATTTTGACCGGCAGTCCGGTCGCGCATGACGGCAACGATCAGATTACCGGCTGCAAGATAACCGTGTACCTGAACACCAGCCAGAGCGTGGTCGATTGCGCTCACGCGGTGCTCTTTCCGCATTCGGACGCGTCGCCGGCGGCGAGCGCGTCGCCCGGAGTAACGGCGGAGCAGTAGGCAACTGTGCGATGGCGCTGGAAGTAAAACTCGGACAGGATCTGCGGCTTCGCCAGCAACTGGTGATGACGCCGCAGTTGCAGCAGGCGATCAAAATCCTGCAGCTCTCGCTCCCCGAACTCGAAGCGATCGTGCAGTCGGAGCTCGAGCAGAATCCAATGCTCGAGCCGCTCGATCAGAGTCCCGCCGAAGCCGCGTCCGAATCCGAGATGTCTGATCCCGAGGCCGCCGCCCAGGCCGACGGCGAGCCGCTGCCGCCGGAGGCCGACGGCCTTAACGGCGCCAACTCCGACGACGACTGGGAAACCGGCTCGCGCGAGGAAAAGCCCCCCTCCACCGTCGAGGTCGAAGCGCGTGACGCAGCGCTCGAGATCAAGGAACTCAACAATCTTGAAAAACTCGACTGGCGCGAGTATCTCGAAACCTACTCGAACAACTGGCAGGAAAGCACGCCCGCCGACAACGACGACGACCATCGCAGCGCGCTCGAAAACACGCCGCTACGCCGCAGTTCGCTCGAAGACTACATGATGTGGCAGCTCAGGATGTCGAGTCTGCCCGAATCCGACCAGCCGATCGGCGCCACTATCATCTACAACCTCAATGAAGACGGCTATCTCGAAACTCCCATCGACGAGCTCGCCGCGCAGCTCGAAGTCGCGCCCGCCGAAGTCGAGCGCGTGCTCGCGCGCGTGCAGCGTTTCGATCCGCCCGGCGTCGCCGCGCGCGATCTTCGCGAATGCCTGCTCGCGCAGTTGCAGAACCTCGGGATGGAAGAATCGCTGGCCGCGCGAATCATCAGCAATCACCTGGACCTGCTCGAAAAGCATCGCTACGCGGAAATCGCCAAGGTGCTCGGCGTGCCGGTCGAAACTGTCGGCCAGGCGGCCAAGATTATCTCGCTGCTCGAGCCCAAACCGGGCCGCGACTACGGCGGCGACGAGCCGACTTACGTGGTGCCCGACGTTTATATCCACAAAGTTGGCGAAGACTACGTCGTCACGCTCAATCGCGACGCGGTGCCGCGCCTGCGCCTGGCGGGTTATTACCAGCGCGTGCTCAACGACGTGGACGTCGCGCCGGAGACGCGCGAATATCTGGCGGAACGGCTGCGCTCGGCGCGCTGGCTGGTGAAATCGATCTACCAGCGCCAGCAGACTATTTTCAAAGTCGCGACGTCGATCGTGAAATTCCAGCGCGCGTTCTTCGACCACGGCATCAGCCTCTTGAAGCCGCTGGTGCTCAAGGATGTCGCCGAAGACATCGGGATGCACGAATCGACCATCAGCCGCGCGACCGCCAACAAGTACGCGCATACGCCGCAGGGAATCTTCGAGCTGAAATTTTTCTTCACCTCGGGCGTCAAAGGCGCCGGCGGCGAAGACGTGAGCGCCGAGACCGTCAAGGAGCAGATCCGCGGTATGGTGACGTCGGAAACGCCGCAGAACCCGCTCTCGGATCAGGCGATCGCGGAGATGCTGCGGGCCAGGCAGATCAATATCGCGCGGCGCACGGTGGCCAAATATCGGCAGGCGATGGGAATCCCGCCGTCGGCGAATCGTAAACAGATCGGGTAAGAGTCTCAGGGACAGGCAACAAAAAAAGTGAAGAGTAAAATCGAGAAGCAGGGCAAGCGCGGCCGCGCGACAATCCGCAAAGTGCGCCGCGCGGCGCGGATCGCCAACGCGCCGGTGACCGAGGTCACCTTGACATTTCGACACGTCGAGCCGACCGATGCGATCCGCCTGTACGCGGAACGGAAATTCGCGCACTTCGGCAAGCTGATCAAGCGCACCTGCCAGGCTCATTTGATTCTCACGGTTGACAAATATCGGCAGCACGGCGAAGTTACTGTCAAATCAGGGCGCCTGTTGGTGACCGCGCAGGAAGAAACCAAGGATCTTTACTCGGTGATCGATCTGCTCGAGGACAAAGTCGGACGCCAACTGAAGCGGCACCTGGGAAAATTAAAGACGAAAAAAGTCAGATCGCCCTCGACCGGCGAGGTCTTGAGCGCCAGCGAGGAAATCTGATCCGCCGCGACCTCTGCCTATCGCAAATTTTAATTGGACGTTAAGCGACTAGATGAAAATTACCGATATCCTCAGCCCCGACATGGTCATTGCCGACTTGAAGGGCACCACCAAGCCCGATGTCCTGAACGAGCTCGCGAAAGCGCTGGCCGCCAAATACAAAGAGATCAAGCTGCCTGACCTGACCGCGGTGCTCGCCGAGCGCGAGCGGCTCGGCTCGACCGCGATCGGCGACGGCATCGCAATTCCGCACGGCAAGTTGCGCGGGGTGACGAAAATTATCGGAGCGTTCGGCCGTCATGCGGATGGAGTCGATTTCGATTCGCTCGACGGCGGCCCGTCGCAACTGTTTTTCGTGCTGGTCGCGCCGGAAGATTCCGCCAGCCTGCATCTCAAGGCACTCGCGCGCGTCTCGCGCCTGCTCAAGGAAGGATCTTTCCGAAGCTGCCTGCTCGCGGCCAAGGACGGCGACGAGCTGTATTCCCTGATCAAGGAAGAAGACAACAAGTACTGAGACGTCGAGTCCGATGAGCTCGTCTCAGCCACCCCGCCTGATAATCGTCACCGGCGTCTCAGGTTCGGGGCGCGCGTCGGCGATGCGTGTGCTCGAGGATCTGGGCTTCTACTGCGTCGATAATCTACCGGTCGCGCTGGCGCCCAATGTCGCGATGCTGGCGGCGGGGCGCGATCCCGCGCTCAAGGGCGTCGCGCTCGGGGTCGATTCGCGCGAGAGGCTGTTCTTTCCGCAGTGGCCTCGAGTATTCGCGGAGCTCGACGCCGCCGGAATCCATCCCGAAGTAATTTTCCTCGACGCCTCCGACGACGTGCTCGCGCGCCGCTATTCCGAGAGCCGCCGGCCGCATCCGATGGCCGCGAGCGGCGCCACCGTCGCCGAGAGCATTCGCGCCGAACGTCTCGCGCTGGCCGAGATGCGCGAGCGCGCCAACCGCGTCATCGACACCACCACGCTGACGGTCCACGAACTGCGCGAAGTCGTCACGGCGGCCGTGCTCGGCGCGAACGCGGGATCGCGGATGTCGGTGTCGATCGTCTCGTTCGGTTACAAGTACGGCCAGCCGGTCGGAATGGACGTCGTGCTCGACGTGCGCTTCATTCCGAATCCATTCTTCGTCCCCGAACTGCGGCCCCTCACCGGGATTGATCCGCGCGTGCGCGAGTATGTGATGGCGCAGCCCGAGTCGCAGAGGTTCATCGACGAAGTCGGGCGCCTGTTCGATTTTCTGATTCCGCTCTATCAGCGCGAAGGCAAGAGCTACCTGACCGTCGGCCTCGGATGCACCGGCGGACGCCATCGCTCGCCCGTACTGGCGCGCGAGTTGATGAAGCGCCTCGAGAGCGGTGGTTTCTCAAGCACCATCCGCGACAACGACATCGCCCGCTGATTCCCTTTCCCTGCAAGGAGAGCGTGCGTAACCGGTTCGGATTTCTTCCCCTCTCCCTGTGAGGGAGAGGATGAAGGTGAGGGTCCGATTACAGCGCGCTATTTCGCGCGCGACTTAAGATTCTGTTCTGCCAAAAGATTCAAGCGGTTAGTTCATGATGCTGCCGCAATCGACGTTCATCGTCTGACCGGTCATTCCGGCCGACGTATCGAGCGCGAGGAACAGCGCGACGCGCGCAACTTCTTCCTCCGTCGCCATCCGAGCCATCGCCGCCTGCGACAGGAAGCCCGCCCTAATCTGTTCGTACGGTTGCTTCAAGGCCTCGGCCCGCGCGCGCATCACGCGCTCGATCCGGTCGCCCTCGATCGCGCCGGGACAGATGCAGTTGCATCGGATGCCGCGCTGACCCCATTCGCCGGCAATCGTTTGCGTCAGCCCGATCATCGCCCACTTCGCCGCCGCGTACGGCGATCGCAACGGAAAGCCGCGACGGCCCGCGCCCGACGAAATGTTGATGACGTTGCCGGCGCGCTGTTTGTCCATCGCGGGCAGCACGGCGCGCGTCGCGAGCCAGGTTCCCGTCAGGTCGATGTCGATCGTCTCCTGCCATTCGGCCAGCGACATGTCGGTGATGCGCTTGGTCGGTCCCGAGATGCCGGCGTTGTTGACGAGAATGTCGATGCGGCCGAAGGCCTTGATCGTCTCGGCCGCCATCCTGGCGCAATCGGCTTCCTTGGAGACGTCGGTGCTCACCTGGATCGCGCGCGCGCCGAGGCGCTCGAGTTCGGCGCAGGTCTGCTTCATCGGTTCGACCGAGCGCGCCGCGATCACGACCTTCGCGCCGGCTGCGCCGTACTTAAGCGCGATCTGTTTGCCGATTCCGTAGCCACCGCCGGTGATGATTGCGACTTTATCCGCGAGTTCGTTCATTGCGATATTTTCCTTGGCGATTTTCTTGAGTCGATCGCTGCGCCGACTTTAGTAGCATCGCGATTCGCCCACAACGCGCGCGCGAAGGCTTGTCTCACCGCGTGGCCGACCAATATCATCTAACGATCGTGGCCGCGATCAATCCCATCGGAACTCAGCCCGTCAAGCCCGGCGCCAACAGCTCGTGGCTGATGAACGCCCTCAAGCTCGCGATTATCGCGACTATCGTCGGCGGCTCGATCTGGCTGCTCATCGAGCACTGGAATTGGTTCAGCGATCCCGCGACGGTCAAGGCCGAGGTCGTCAAGTGGGGCGCGTGGGGGCCAGTCGTTTACATGCTGCTGTACGCGGTGGGGCCGTCGTTCCTGGTGCCCGGCGCGGTGATGACGATTGCGGGCGGGCTTGCGTTCGGCGCCATGTGGGGCTCGGTGTACTCGATGATCGGCGGCGATGTCGGCGCGGTCGTGGCGTTCGCGGCGGGAAGATTTCTCGGCAAGTCGTTCGTCGAGCGAATTGTCGGCGAGCGCTTCCACGCGATGCTGCAGCGAATCGCGAAGCACGGCTTCCAGATAATACTCTACCTGCGCTTCGTTCCCGTGATTCCGTACAACGCGCTGAACCTGCTGGCGGGCGCTTCGCCGATCACTTTTTACGATTATTTCTGGGCGACGATGATCGGCATGGTGCCCGGAACGATCCTGTACGCGTTCCTGGGCGACGCGCTGTGGCATCCGATGTCGCCGAAATTCTTCCTCGCCTTGTTACTGATCGCGGCATCGGTCGGATGCGGCGAGATCTACCGCCGCTGGACCCACGTCACAATCGACGATTAGCGCGCGCCCTGCAAATTTCCGCGATGGAATCAAAGCATCACCGCCATGAGCCTGTGACGCTCGAAAATGCGAGCGCGGCGGAAATGTCCACCGTCGAGCGGCTCAAGCATTCGAGCGAAGGGCTGTTCTACGTCCATTCAACGCACGAGAGCCGGCATACGATGCGATCGGAAATAGACGCGCTCAGCGCGCGCCAGGCCGAGACGATCAGCGAGCACGCGAAAGAAATCTCGAAGCATTTCGGCATCTACAAACAGCGCGAGCGCAACGAGAGCGGCAAGAAGGACGGCGATTTCATCTTCATGGTGCGGGTCAAGATTCCCGCGGGCGAGCTGACGCCGGCGCAGTGGATCGCGCTCGACGCGGCGGCAGATCGATACGCCGACGGCAGCCTCCGCCTGACCGCGCGCCAGGGCGTCCAGTTCCACTACGTGCGCGGGCACAATCTGAGCGCGCTGATTCGCGAGATCAACCTGCGCGTCGGCGACGACGGTTACCAGCTCACGACGCTCGGCGCATGCGGCGACGTCAATCGCAACACGGTCGCGAGTCCGATCGACGACCTCGATGCCGAGCTGCCGCTCGATTCGCACGAACTTGCGCATGCGGTGGCGCGCGAGATGGCGCCGCGGAGCTCAGCCTACTACCAGGTGTTCCTCGCCGATCAGAACGGGCAGCATGTGGCACCGCTGAACTCAGAGGAGCCGATCTACGGCGCGCAGTACTTGCCGCGCAAGTTCAAAGTCGGCTTTGCGCATCCGCACGACAACAGCGTCGATCTGCTGACGCAGGACGTTGGCTTTATCGCGCGCGTCGAAGGGCGCAAGGTCACCGGCTACGATCTGTACAGCGGCGGCGGGATGGGCGCGACGCACAATCAGCCCGACACGATGCCGCTGCTCGCGCTTTACCTCGGCGTGGTGCAGCGCGAGCAAGTGCTGGAGACGGTGCGCGCGATCGCGACGATACAGCGCGAGCATGGCGAGCGCCGCAACCGGCGCGCGGCGCGATGGAAATATACGATTCGCCGCCTCGGTGTCGAAGCGGTCAAAGCGACTCTGCGCGAGCGCTTTGGAATCGCACTCGCCGACGCCGAACCGCGTCCGCTGCCGCCGGTGCGCGATCATTTAGGATGGCATCGCGAGGCCGGCGCCGGCGATTTCTATTACGCCGGGATCCATATTCCGAACGGACGAGTGCGCGACGACACTACGGTTCGATATCGCAGCGCGATTCGGCGCATCGTCGCCGAGGTCGAGGGAATCGGCGTGCGCATCACGCCCAATCAGCATCTGATATTGGCGCACGTGCCGGCCGCGCGCCGCGAGTGGATCGAACGGACGCTCGCCGAGCATGGCGTGCCCTTCGACGGCGCAGTGCCACCAATCAGGCGGCTCGCGATGGCGTGTCCGGCAAAGCCGACCTGCGGCCTCGCGATGACGCATGCGGAGCGCGTGCTGCCGCGCTACCTCGCGGAGCTGGAACGCGAGGGTCTCGGCGACGTTGACGTGATGATCCGGATGGCCGGATGTCCGAACAGTTGCTCGCGTCCGCCGACCGCTGAGATTGGAATAATCGGCTACGGCAAGAATGACTACGTGCTGATGGTGGGCGGCGCGCGCGACGGCAGCCGCCTCGCGCGGGTGCTGTATCCGCGCCTGAGCGAACACGAATTGCTCGAAGCGCTGGTTCATCTGGTGAAGGAGATCCGCGATCGCAATCCGCGCCGGTTATCCGCGGGCGACTACCTGGATCAGACCCCCGACGCCGAGCTCAAGGCGCGCTAGTTTCGTCGCGCCTACGACAGATCCACTGGCAGTTCGAGGTAGTTCTTGAAGATGAAATCGCGATGCTCGATCAGTATTGGCGTGGTCGCGGCCACGATGGCCGGGTCGGTGGTCGTGAACATCTCGCGAATCATTTCGGGCATCGGGCATAGATCCGGCGCGAGCGGTTTCATCGCATTCGAGAAGGCCGCCCAATAGACGTCCATCGCCGAGAGCGAGTCGCCGATGAAGAATCTGCTGCCGCGCGCCTTCTGCTGTACAAGCCGCGCGGTTAGCGCGTTCAGTCCCGACACGATTCGCTCAGTCGCGCGTCTGCCGATCTCCGGTGTGTAGCCATATTTCTTTCCGAGATATGCCGACACGCCTGCCGGATCGCCGCCCGGTTTCGTGACTTGCTCATGCACGCCGCGCAGCCGCTCGGTCCATCCGATGCCGTTCTCGCCGCATAGCTCGTTGCTGTAGCCGAACATCAGGACGCGGTCCTCGAACTGCTCCGGGATGAGGCGCGGGGTCGGCGCCAGGCGCTCGGCGAGATAGAGCTGCTCGATCCAGGTGGTGCGCGGTCGCTCGTCGTTCCACGCCATGATTGGAAAGCTGTCTTGCGCGCTCCATTCCTGCAGCGTCGTGGTCGGCGATCCGAACATGTGGCCGACGCGCGCGTGAGGCAATTGCTTGATATGCAGGATGCCCTTGAGCGCCTCGCCCCACGGGCTGGGAACCATCGCGAGCGTGACGATACGGAGTCCGGAGGCGCGTCGCGCCTGTTCGATATCGATTCTTTCTGGCTTCATTGGCGGAACCTCAAAGATACCTATCTATGCATCGCGCAGATTGTTTCCTTATGATGAGATCGACGCAAGGACGGTTGAGTATGAAGATTAAACCGATTCGAACTAACGCGGATTATGAGCGGGCGTTGCGAGAGATTCAGCGCTTGTGGGGCGCCAAGGAGGCGAGTCCGGAAGGAGACAGGCTGGACGTGCTCGCGACGCTGGTCGATGCCTACGAGAACGAGCACTTCCCAATCGATCCGCCCGATCCGATCGAGGCGATCCGGTTTCGGCTCGAGCAACAAGGACTCGACACCAGTGCGTTGGTCGGCGTGATCGGCGGCCGCAGCCGGGTGTACGAGGTGATGCAGCGCAAGCGCGCTCTCTCGCTGGAGATGATCCGGCGTCTGCACGAACGGTTCGGGATTCCCGCCGAGATACTGATTCGTCCGACGCGCGCTGGACGCCGGCGACGCGCGGCATAACCGGTTAGGTGCCGGATTCCCAGCTGGCGAGATATTTGCGCTGCTCGGCGGTGAGCGTGTCGATCTTGATGCTCATCGCGGCGAGTTTCACGGCGGCGATTTCTTCTTCGATCTCCAGCGGCACTTCGTGAACTTTGACCGCCATCTGATGGCTCTTTGCCGCCCACTCCGACGCCATCGCTTGCGTGGCGAAGCTCATGTCCATCACCTGTGCGGGATGGCCCTCGGCGCATGCGAGGTTTACCAGCCGGCCTTCGCCGAGCAGATAGACGATGCGGCCGTTGGACAGGTGGTAGGCGTCGATGTTGCGGGTTACGTCGCGATCGACTTTCTTGGCCGCGTCGTTCAGGTAGGCGACGTCGATCTCGATATCGAAATGGCCCGAGTTGCTCAAGAACGCGCCGTCTTTCATCTGCGTGAAATGCGCGGAGGTGAGGACGTGCTTGTCGCCGGTGGCGGTGATGAAAATGTCGCCGACCTTTGCCGCGTCGATCATCTTCATAACGCGGAACCCGTCCATCGCGGCTTCCAGCGCGCGAATCGGATCGACTTCCGTCACTACGACGTCGGCGCCGAGGCCGCGCGCGCGTGACGCGATGCCGCGGCCGCAATAGCCGTAGCCCGCGACCACCACGACCGAGCCGGCGATCAACACGCCGGTCGCGCGGATGATGCCGTCGAGCGTTGACTGTCCGGTGCCGTAGCGATTGTCGAACAGATGCTTGGTCTGCGCGTCGTTGACGGCGACGACTGGAATCTTGAGCGCGCCGTCTTTCGCCATCGCGCGCAGCCGGATTACGCCAGTGGTCGTTTCCTCCATGCTGGCCTTCACGTCGTCGGCCTGGTTGGCGAACTCGGTGTGGAGCAGGCTGACGAGATCGGCGCCGTCGTCCATCGTGATCGTCGGGCGGCGTTCGAGCACCGCGCGCAAATGACTGTAGTAGGTGTCGCGATCTTCACCGTGAATGGCGAAGGTCGGGATGCCGTACTGATCGACGAGCGCGGCGGCCACGTCATCCTGCGTCGAGAGCGGATTCGAGGCGCACGCGATCACTTCGGCGCCACCGGCCTTCAACGTGCGGAGCAGGTTGGCGGTCTCGCAGGTGATATGCAGGCACGCGCCCATCCGCTGGCCCTTGAGCGGCTGTTCCTTGGCGAAGCGCTCGCGCAGGCGGCGCAGCACCGGCATCTGCTTGTCGGCCCATTCGATTCGCTTGCGGCCGGCCTCGGCGAGTCCGAGGTCATGCACGTCGAAGTCGCGGCCGTTGCCGTTGCTGCGGGATTTAGTGACTGCTTTGAGCTTTCTTGCGGACGTGGCCATCGTAATTCAAAACTCCAGATTGTTTTTTCAGTAAAGTGCGAATTGGGTTTGGTGAAAAAGCTTGCGCTCTACCCGCGGCCGTTGAGGCCGAAGGCGTTGCGCAGCGTCTCGGCCATATCGACCCGCTCCCACGGGAACAGTCCGTCGTGGGGATTGCGGCCGAAATGCCCGTAGGCGGCGGTCGGCTGATAGATCGGACGCTTCAAGTTGAGCGTCTTGATGATGCCGGCGGGGCGGAAATCGAACAGCTCGCGCAGAGTCGCGGAGAGTTTGTTCTCGGGCACGATGCCGGTGTCGAAAGTATCGACCAGGATCGAGACCGGCTCGGCGACGCCGATTGCGTAGGCGACCTGGATTTCGCACTTGGTCGCGAGTCCGGCCGCGACCACGTTTTTCGCGACGTGACGCGCCATGTAGCACGCCGAGCGATCGACCTTGCTCGGATCCTTGCCCGAGAACGCGCCGCCGCCATGACGGCCGTAGCCGCCGTAGGTATCGACGATTATTTTGCGGCCGGTGAGCCCGCAGTCGCCATGCGGTCCGCCGATGATGAAGCTGCCGGTCGGATTGACGTGATAGATCGTCGAGCGCGTCAGGTACTGCGCGGGAATCGTTTTCTTGATCAGCTCTTCGATGATCGACTCGCGGATTTTTTCGTATTTGACTTCGGGCGAATGCTGGGTCGAGATGACGACCGCCGTCACTTCGACCGGGCGTCCATCAACGTAGCGCACGGTGACCTGGCTCTTGGCGTCGGGGCGCAGAAAATCGAGCTGACGGGATTTGCGGAGCTTGGTGAGATTTTCCATCAGCCGATGCGCCATCGCGATCGGCAGCGGCATCACTTCGGGCGTCTCGTCGCACGCGAAGCCGAACATCAGGCCCTGATCGCCGGCGCCCTGCTCCTTGTGCAGGCCTTCACCCTCGGTCACGCCCTGCGAGATGTCGGCCGACTGCGGCTCGATCGCGGTCAGGACGGCGCACATGTTGCCGTCGAAGCCGACTTCGGTGCTGTTGTAGCCGATGTCGATGGCGGTTTGCCGCGCGATTTTCACATAGTCAGGACGCGCCTTGCTGGTGATTTCGCCGGCCAGCACGATGAGCCCGGTCTTGGCGAGCGACTCGAGCGCGACGCGCGAGTTGGGGTCTTCGGTCAGGAGCGCGTCGAGGACGGCATCGGAAATCTGGTCGCACATTTTGTCCGGATGGCCTTCGGAGACCGATTCGGAAGTGAAGAGGAAATCCTTAAGCGGCATTATTCGCGATTGCTCCTTGCAAAGCGGTTTTCGGGTGCCCGTCGCAGACCGGATTCAGCTGACGCGGGCGGGGCGCGGGCCTGATAAGTTCAATTGAGTTCTGTTTTTCAGCGGGGTCAGCATAGCGCCTGCCTGACAGCTTAAAAAGCGAAAAACGGCAGCACGCCGCGAGATTTTCAGGTAGTGAAGGTATAACTGACCAATCGGACAGAATCAAGATAGCGGGTGCTCGGCGCACCGTTTAGTTCGGAAGGGTCCGTTACGTTCGCAACGGATTGTGAATTGTTCCGTGTGTTCTGCGCGCACGGTTTGTCAGAGCCCGAGAACACTGATCGAGTCATTCAGCGCCAAGGTCTCGCGGAGCCACTGATCAAGAGAAGAAAGTAGTGACGCCAATTGACGCTGATTCGCCGCCCAATTCTGCTCGAAATCAGGTTGTACTCGCAGGGTATAGCCGTATGGCAACGCAACTTTGGCGGTTTCGCCACCCTCAACGAGCGCTGCCCGCAGAATTGCCAAATCCTCGAGAATCATTTTCCATTGCGAGCTGGGGACCTCGGCATAGGAGAAATGATCGAACGCGAGCGCGTGTCGCTCGAAAATCCCTTCGATCAGACAGAACGTGAACTCGCTAATGAATCGCGATCCCGGCTGCCAGTGCTTTCGTTCGTAAGGTCCTGGCGCAAGCTCAAACCAATGGGGTCCAGTAACTTCCGACGGGTCGGCATGCAACTGGAAGTCAAATTCGAGCAATGGATCAACTCGCGGGGCCACGCCGGGCTTGCGATCCTCAGTACGAGAAATCAGCCGAGAGAAGTAACTCATACTATTTATAGTGGTGTTGGGACGCTCCGCCTCGATGCGTGGTTTCGTTCCATCAGAATCTATTTCCGCATGGAGCGAGTGGCTCCCGATTTTGGGTGAGCGGGGAAACTCTGTGGTACCCTGAACTGTCGCCCATATCGGAGATCTAGCATGTGAATTCCGCTGCGGTAAGGCTGCAAAGTTCATGGCAAGCGCGGCCCTTTTTGCAAGCCGATCACTCAGCGTTCGTCGAACGGCGACTCGACCCTTTCGGAGCAGAGGCGGAATCTTGAATCGCGCGCGAGAAAATCGCGCGCTGAATAAGGTCCCTCACCTTCGATCCTCTCCCCATGGGGAGAGGGGAAGAAGCGCGAGACTGGTTATGCAAAGGTCTCGGACACAGAGACGCTTCGATTTCACACAAAGCGACCGGAGTTTGAGGCGATTAGGGCTAAGTCGAGGTCGGCGGAATCATTCTTCGCCGAACTTTTCGTCGAATAACTGCTGCACTGCTTTCAATGCTTCCTTCGCGTCCGGGCCTTCGGCGCGGAGCTTTAACCTTGAGCCTTGGGCGGCGCCGAGCATCATCAGGCTGGTCATGCTCTTGGCGCTGACGAGGTCGTCCTTGCCGGTGCCGATCATTATCTTCGAGGTGAATTGCGCGGCGGTTTGCGCGAGTGCGGATGCGGCTCGGAGATGAAGTCCGAGCCGGTTTTGAACCTCCACAGTCGCCTCCGCCACGTTCACGAGCACTACGATAAAGGTATCGACGGCTTCGGTAAACGACTGCGCGCGATTAATCAGCTTCGGTGACGGTCTGCGGCGTGCGTGAAAGCTCGACGCCGCGCCGGCGGCCGCTCACTTCGGCGCCCGCGTGATATTCGAGCGGGATGAAAAACAGCGACGACAGCAGCGCGAGAACTCCCATCACGATGAACGCCGACGTGAAATCGTGCGTCGTCAGCTGACCGCCGCCGTGCGCGCCGAGGCTGATGTGCAGCAGCATCGCGCCGAGCGCGACGCCGAGGCTCAGGAACAGTTGCTGCGCCATGCTCGCCAGTGTGCTCGCGCCGCTCATCGAGGAGTTGGGCACGTCGGCATAGGCGAGGGTTCCGAGCGCGGTGAATTGCAGCGAGCGGAAGAATCCCCCGGTCAGAAGCGCCAGCACGATGACGTAGTGAGCGGTCGTCGGGCTGAACAGCGCATAGCTCATCATGATGAAGGCGCTCAGCACGCCGTTGCCGATCAACACCGTGCGAAAGCCCAGGCGGCGGATGATTGGCGGCGCCGTAACCTTCATCAACATTGCGCCGGCGGCGCTGGCGAAGGTCAGCAAACCCGAAGCGAACGGGGTGAGTCCGAAAACCAACTGCAGCAGCATCGCCAATAGAAACGGCAGCGCGCCGATGCCCATGCGAAAAAGTCCGCCGCCCAGGGTAGCCACCAGGAAGGTCGGAATTTTCATCAATCCGAGGTCGATGATGGGATAGTCGATGCGCTTGGCGTGAAGTATGTACAGCGCCATGCACAGGCCGCCGGCAGCCATCACGCACATGATGACGCTAGCCGGTATAACGCCGCGGCCGATCGACTCGAACGCGGAGACCATCCCCGCCAGTCCCAGGCCGGTCAACAGAAAGCCGCGAAAGTCGAGTGGGAAGACCTTGTTGTCGCGGATGTCGGGGATATACCAAGTGACCAGCGTGATGCCGATCATCCCGATCGGCACGTTGATGAAAAAAATCCAGCGCCACGAATAATAGGTCACGATGAAGCCGCCCACCGGCGGACCGACCACCGGACCCAGCACCGCGGGCACCGTCAAGTACGACATCGCGGTTACGAGGTCGGCCTTGGCGACGGTTTTAAGGACGATGATACGGCCGACCGGGACCATCATCGCGCCGCCGAAGCCCTGCGCAATACGGGCGGCCACTAATTGGGGCAGCGAATGCGAGCAGCCGCACAGTACTGAACCGATCGTGAAGATGACGATCGCGGTGCGGAAGACGGTGCGTGCGCCGAATCGATCCGCCATCCAGCCGCTGATCGGAATGAAGACGGCGAGGCTCAGCAGGTAAGACGTGATCGCGAGGTTGAGCTTGATCGGATCTTCGCCGAGCGACTTTGCCATCGCGGGCAGCGCGGTCGAGATGACCGTCGAGTCGAGCATCTCCATGAACAGCGCGCAGCCGACGATCATCGGCGCGAGAAATTCGAGCGCGGAGATTTTCGAGGACCCGGGACTCATCGCATCAGACAAAGCATGGATGACAACAACGATATGGAAATCTGAGAAACCGGTAAACGCCCGAATGCACTCGGCGCGCCGCGCCGGTCAGTTGCCATTGCGTGACGGCGCGGGCCGTGGCGCTGCGGTGGCCTGGGCCTTGATAGCGGCGGTGAACAGCTCGCGCAGGCGCGCTTCGATTTGCGAATCGCGCGTGGTGCCCTCGCGCCGCCGCCACGCCCGCAGCGGAATCACCGCCTTGGACATATTGCGATGGCCGCCGGCGCTGCCGATATCGGCGAACAGGCCTTTCACCGCCTCGCCGGCGTTGTTGCCGCTCATGCCGTGATTGCGCACGCTGATCACGAGCTTGCCCTCGAGCTTGCCGGCGACCGCGACCCACGACACGCCCTCGAACTGCAGGCAGAAGTCGGCCATCTGCACGATCAGATCGTCGCGCTTGACGGTGCCGAGGTTGAGCACCACCAGGTGATCCTTCACCACCAGGCGTTTCATCGCGCCCGCCAGGATTTGCGCGAAGCTGAGCGGCAGCTCGGGCCGATCGATCTGGCGGAGCAAGCTGTAGTTGGCGAGCGGGGTGAGCAGCGCGAACGCTTGCAGGTCGTCGTCGGTGACGCGTCGCGACAAGGCCAAAGTGTCGCTGCGAATTCCGTAGAGCAGCGCGGTCGCCAGCCGCTCGCTGATTTTTTCATCGGCGGTGACCAGGTACTCGGTCATGATGGTCGCGGTGGCGCCGTATTTCACCCGCACGTCCTCGAACGGCGCGGCGCCGCCGGGATAGCCGGGGTGATGATCGATCGCGATGTCGGCGCGCGGAATTTTGTCGCCGAAAAACGGCGGCTGCACATCGACCATCGCGATCTTGTCGAAGGCGCGCAGGTCCTCGGTGGTGGCCGGCTGGATTTCGATTTCCAGCATATGAACCATCGTCAGATTTTCCGGCCGCGTGACGGGCTTGAAGGCGAACAGCGGCGTGGTCTGCTTGTTGCGCCCCAGCAGATTGCGCAGAGCTATGCCGCTGGACATCGCATCGGGATCTGGATCGTCCTGCAGCACGATCGCCACGCGATCGCCGTCGCCGACTATAGCGCGCAATTCCTTGATTTTCTGTTTGGTGAGTGCCTGATCCATAAAAGGAAACAATCCCGCGCCGCGTCGCGACGACGGGCAGAGTCAATTGCTTAATCGCGGAGAGCTCGAGGGCAGGCGCGGGGGGCGCGAATGGCCCAAATAACGGGACCAGCGGTCCGAAAATGCTGGCGGGGGCTGCCGATCGAGGTGAATCGTGGTGAAATTCATCGGTGGATGGGAAATACCACAGCGCAAAGAGTTGAAGCAATGATATAGAATAACACATCGCCATGGACGCTACAGATTCACATTCGACCAAGTTTCACTGCGCGATCTGCCGCCGCGAATTCGCCGAGTGGCTGCTGCGCATTTCGGTTGAGGATACCGCGGGCTTTCGCCAGCAGGCCTTTATCTGCGGCAACTGCGCGGTTAAACTGCGGCTCGCCTCGGAAAAAAATCGCGACTTGCAGATCGATCCGTGGATTCACGAGGCGGTCGCGAGCGTACTGCGCGGCAAGAATCCGGACAAAGAGTAGAACTGAGGAAGAATTCAACCGATGGCTGACGCATCGCAACCCGGCAACACGGTGGTCGCGGAGTTGTGGCCGCGTGAAGAAGCGCGGCGGCTTGCAGAGCGGGTCGCAGCGTACGAGCCCGCGCGTCCGGTAATTTTCCAGAGCGGCTTCGGGCCGTCGGGCTTGCCGCATCTGGGCACGATGGCGGAAATTCTGCGGCCATCATTCGTGCGCAAGGCGTTCCATCTGATCGAGCCGTCGCGAACGTCGCGGCTGATTGTCTTCATCGACGATCTCGACGGACTGCGCAAAGTGCCGGAGAACGTGCCCAATCGCGAGGACGTCGAGCAGTACCTCGGCATCCCGGTCTCGAAAATTCCCGACCCGTTCGGATGCTGCGCGAGTTTCGCCGACCACATGATCGGGCAGCTCGGCGGATTCCTGGCGCCGGTCGAGGTCGAGTTCGAGCTGGTGCGAGCGGCCGAGATGTATTCGTCGGGACGCTTCGACGAGGGCTTGAAATTGATCCTCGACAAGCACGCGGAGATCATCGCGATCATCGCGCCGACGCTGCGCGAAGAAAATCGCGCGGGCTGGTCGCCGTTCATGCCGATTTGTCCCAAGTGCGGGCAGGTCGTCGAGCGCCGCGTGACGGCCTATCACCCCGAGCGCGCGTCGATCGAGTTCACCTGCGAGAAGAGCGCGGGCGGCACGCGGGGCTGCGGTTTCAGCGGCGAGCAGTCGGTGCTCGGCGGCATGGCGAAGTTGCAATGGAAAGTCGATTGGGCGCTGCGCTGGTACGTGCTCAAGGTCGATTACGAACTGTACGGCAAGGACCTCACCGACTCGGCGCGGCTGTCGGGACAGATTACTCCGCGAGATGGGCGCGCGGCCGCCGCTGGGATTTCCGTTCGAGATGTTTCTCGACGAGGAAGGCCACAAGATCTCGAAGTCGATCGGGCGCGGCGTATCAGTTGAGCAGTGGACGCGCTATGCGCCGATCGAAGTGCTGAAGTTTTTCCTGCTGCTCAATCCGCGGCGCGCGCGCAAGTTGTTTCTCGAGGCGATTCCGCAATACGTCGATGAATACCTCGACGCGTTGCGCGCCTACGCGGCGGAGTCGGAGGAGCAGCGGCGCGATTCGGTGCTCGAATTCGTGATCCAGGGCACGACCCCGCGCCGATTCAATTCGACGCTCACCTTCGGGCTGATGATGAACGCGGTCGCTGCGCTCGGCAGCTCGGATCGCGATTTCATCTGGAATTATATCGTCCGCTACGACGCGTCGATCGCCGGCGATCCCGAGACCGAGAAGATGGGCCGTGCGCTGACGGAATGCGCACTCAACTTCTATCGCGATTTCGTTGAGCCGACGAAAAAGCTCTACACGCCGACCGAGATGGAGCGCGCGCAGCTGAAAACGCTCGACGCGTACCTGCGCGAAAACCAGGGCGCGAGCGCCGAAGAGATCGAAAAGAAGATTTACGACCTCGGCCGCGAAAATTACGACAAGCCCGGCAAAATTTTCCCGCTGCTCTACCGCTCGATCCTGGGCCAGGAGCGCGGCCCGCGCCTCGGCGCTTTTATCCGGCTGGCCACGCCGGCAAAAATCGTCGAACTCCTCGACGACACGATCGCGCGAACCGCCTAGACGAATTCGGCGAAGACTGAGTCGGCCATTTCGAGGCCGCGGTCGGTGAGGAAGACGCGGCCGCGTTCTATCGTCAGCAAGCCGTGGTTGAGCAAGGGCGTCGCGACGCCGCCGAAGATGCATTCGAAGTTGCGGCCGAAGCGATCGTGAAAGTCGGCCAGCGCGAAGCCGTCGCGCAGCCGCAGATTCAGGAACACGTATTCACTTTGCGCGGTGGCCTCGTCGATCGATTCGGCGCCGGCCTCGGCGTGAGCGCGCGCGTCGATCGCGGCGATGTAGCGCGCCGGCAGCTTCTCGTTCCACCATCGACGCCCGCCGCGACCGTCGCCCGCATAGCTGTGAGCGCCCGCGCCGATTCCGAGATACGTCTGCCCGCGCCAGTACGTGAGATTGTGGCGCGCCTCGTGACCGGGCGCCGCGTAGTTCGAGATTTCGTACATCGCATAGCCGCGCCGCGGGATTTCCTCACGCACCGCTTGATACATCGCGGCCTGCTCGTCAGTCGCGAGCTGCTTGATTCGTCCGCGCTTCAAGTCGGTGAAAAATGCGGTGCCCTCTTCGAAGGTCAGGTTGTAAGCCGAGATGTGATCGGGCTCGAGCGCGGCGACCGACTCGATGTCGAACATCACGTCGGCCACCGTTTGTCCCGGAACCGCGAAGATCAGATCGAGATTCAGCCGCTCGAAGCCGGCGCGATGCGCCATCTTCGCGGCCGCGCGGGTCTCGTCGGCGCTGTGGATGCGGCCGAGGAATTTGAGCGTCGCGGCATTGAACGACTGCGCGCCGAAGCTGATCCGATTGACGCCCGCCGCGCGCATGCCCACGAGTTTCGCGAGGTCCACGGTGCCCGGATTCGCTTCGAGGGTTATCTCCGCGTCATCTTCGATTCCGCAAACACGACTGGCGGCCTCGATGATCTGTCCGATTGATTTGGGATCGAACAGCGACGGTGTGCCGCCGCCAAAAAAAATCGTGCGGATGCGCTGGCCTGAGTACGAAGGCGCGCGCGCCCGGTATTCGAGTTCTGAAATCAGCGCCCGCGTGTAGTCCGCCTCCGGCCACGACGCCGCCGCGTGCGAATTGAAGTCGCAGTACGGGCATTTCGACTGGCACCACGGAATATGGACGTAAAGCGAGAAGCTCACGCGTCGATTGTAGCGCGCCTGCGCCGCCTGCTACTACGCAGTCGGCACGGTCGCTATACTGCCTGCGTCAGAGGCAAATTTGTCCGAAGTCGCACCCAATCAGGACCCCGTCGAACCGGCCGTCAAGCCGCGCCCCGCACTTGCGAGCGGATCCGGCGCGAACCAGGCCGGCGTCATCGCCGCCGGCGTATTGCTCAGCCGAATCGCGGGCCTCGTCCGCGACAGCATCTTCGCGCATTTCCTCGGCGACTCGGCCACCGCCGACGCGTTTAAGGCCGGCTTCCGCATCCCGAACATTTTGCAGAACCTGTTCGGCGAGGGCGTGCTGTCGGCGTCGTTCATCCCGGTTTACGGCAAATTGCTGGGCGAGGGCGATGACGAAACCGCCGACATGCTCGCGTGGGGCGTCGGCGCGATCATGACTCTTGGCGTCACCGTGCTCGTCGCAATCGGCGTGCTGGTGACGCCCTATCTCATCGACGTGATCGCGCCCGGCTTCGAGGGCGACAAGCGCGACTTGACGATCCAGATCGTGCGCATCCTGTTCCCCGGCGCGGGCTTGCTTGTGATGTCGGCGTGGTTTCTCGGCGTACTCAACAGTCATCACAAATTTTTCGTATCGTACACTGCGCCGGTCGCGTGGAACTTCGCGATGATCGCGGCGCTGATGTACTACGGCCCGCGCCGCTCGCAGGACGGTCTCGCGATCGCGATCTCGTGGGCCTCGGTCGTCGGCTCAGCTTTGCAAATCGCGGTGCAGGTGCCGCAAACGCTCGCGCTCTTGAGGAAGCATCGCATCGACCTCGCGCGCATCGCCGCGCCGCTGCGGTCCGTCTTCAACAATCTCACGCCGGTCGTCATCAGCCGCGGCGTCATCAATCTCAGCTCGTACATCGACAACATTCTCGCGAGCCTGTTGCCGACCGGCGCTGTCGCCGCGCTCAACTACGGGCAGTTGCTCTACATGCTGCCGATCAGCCTGTTCGGATATTCGGTGGCCGCTTCGGAATTGCCCGCGATGTCGCGCGCGGCTGGTGCGATGCCCGAGCAGATGAGCGCGATCCTGCGCACGCGAATCAATCGCGGATTGCGCCAGATCGCGTTCATGACGGTGCCCTCATCCGCCGCGTTCCTGATTCTCGGCGACGTAATCGTCGCGATGATTTATCAATCGGGCGCGTTCACTCGTGCCGACGCGATTTACGTGTGGGCCGTGCTCGCGGGCTCCGGTGTCGGATTGCTCGCCGCGACGATGGGCCGTTTGTACAACTCTGCGTTTCTACGCGTTGTTCGACACGCGCACGCCGCTTCGATTCGCGACTCATCCGCGTCGTGCTGACTCTCGTACTCGGCTATCTATGCGCGATACCGCTGCCGCCGATGCTCGGAATCGCACAGAAGTGGGGCGTCGCCGGACTGACGGTGTCGGCGGGCGTCTCCGGATGGGTCGAGTTCGCGCTGCTGCGATGGGCGCTCAATCGACGCATCGGATGGACCGGGCTCGAGCGATCCTTCCTGGCGAAGTTGTGGGCGCTGGCTCTGGGAGCCGCCGCAATCGGCTTCTTCATGAAGCTGCACATGGCCGGATTCGGACCGCGCATCCAGGGGCTCGCGATCCTTTCAACTTACGGCGGACTGTATTTCTTCGGCGCCTGGATGCTCGGGTTGCCGGAGCTCAAGCAGTTCACCGATCAGATCACGCGCCGTTTTTCCTCGCGCTCGAACTCATCCGATCGATAGTCGCGGTGGTCGAGCGGCCGCCGAGCAGCGGCGCGAGGGCAACTCGGCCGCCGCGCGACTCGACGAACGCCTGGCCGTCAACCTCTTTGCCGCGCCAGTCTTCGCCCTTGATCAAAACGTCGGGCTGGACTGCGCGGATAATTTTTTCGGCGCGCGTTTCCTCGAACACGACTACGTAATCGACCGCTTCGAGCGCCGCCAGGATTCGCGCGCGCTCCGCCGCCGGATAGATCGGACGCCCACTCCCCTTGAGCTGGCGCACGCTGCGATCGCTGTTGAGTCCGACCACCAGCACGTCGGCTTGCGCGCGCGCAAACGCGAGACTCTGGATGTGTCCGGCGTGCAGCAGATCGAAGCATCCGTTGGTGAATGCGATCCGCCGGCCGGCGCGGCGCTCGTGCTCCAGTGCGGTCTTGAGTTCGCCGGCCGAATGGATTTTGCGCTCGTAGCTCGCGTGCGCCGGACTCAACGCGCGCGCGAGATCTTCGCGCGTGATCACTTCGGTGCCGATGCGCGTCACCTCGATGCTCGCGGCCAGGTTCGCGATCGTCGCCGCCGACGAGAAGCCGAGCCCCGCTATCGAAAACATCCCAAACACGCTCAGCACCACGTCGCCCGCGCCCGTCACGTCGTAAACTTCGCGCGGCGCAGTCGAGACGTAGGTGTCTTTGCCGCCGCGCTCCGCCAGGTACATCCCGTCGCGATCGAGCGTGATCAGGCACGCCTCGAGTCCGAGCTTGCGCACGAGCGTCTCGGCCGCCTTGCGCCAGGCGCCGCGGTCGGTGAGGCGCATCCCGGTCGCGACTTCGGTTTCGTGACGATTGGGCGTGAGCGCGGTGGCGCCGCGATAGATCGAAAAGTCATCTGTGCGGCGCGGATCGATAATCACCGGGATACCGCGCGCGCGGCCGCCGTCGATCAGCGCGCGCAAGACGGGCGCCGTCAGCATCCCCTTGTCGATATCCGAAATCAGCACGCCGTCGCAGTTGCGAAGTTCAGCCTTGAGCCGCGCGATCAGCTCACGCTCGCGCGCGGGCTTGAGCGGAGTCGGGTCTTCCTCATCGACGCGCAGCAGTTGCTGAGTCGCGCGATTGGCCGCCTGCACCGAGCCGAGCATTCGATCCTTGACGATAGTGGGGCGGTCGGGGTCGATCAGAATGGAGCGCGTGTTGATTCCGAGATCGGCGAAGATTTCGCGCAGCAAGCTGCCGTTGCGATCCGAACCGACCACGCTGAGCGCGCTGACGTCGGCGCCGAGCGCGCGCAGATTCGCCATCACGAAGCCCGCGTTGCCGGGCTTCTCCTCGCGCCGCTGCACGCGCAGAATCGGAATCGGCGCCTCGGGCGAGATGCGCGAAACGTCGCCCCAGATGTAGCGATCGAGGATCACCTCGCCCGCGACCAGCACGCGCAACGGCTTCAGCGCCGGCAGGCCGTGTTCGTGACGCGCGGATTCAGGATGCGCGGAGGAATTCGTTTTGCGTCGAGCCATGATGCGGCATCTTACACGCCCGCGCGCGCGTTCTCACCTGATCGCGTAGCCGCCATCGACGAATATGGTCGAGCCTGTCACGAAGTCCGACGCGTGCGACGCGAGAAAGATCGCCGCGCCCGCCATCTCTTCGGGCTTGCCGAAGCGGCCGGCCGGCGTGCGCATGATTATTTCCTCGAACATTTTTCCGCTCTGCGCGCCGACCGTCATGTCGGTCTCGATCCATCCCGGCACGATCGCGTTGACCTGGATGTTGTGCGGCGCAAGCTCGATCGCCATCGTCTTGGTCGTCTGCACCAGCGCGCCCTTGGCCGCGGCATAGGGTATTCCCGCCTGCGCGCCGAAGCGCGAATACTCGCTCGCGATATTGATAATCTTGCCGCGCTTGCGCGTCACCATCGCTTGCGCTGCGATCTGCGATAGGAAAAAGCACGAGTTCAGGTTGGTTTCGATCACGCGATCCCAGTCCTCGGCGCGGAACTTCAACGTGCTGCGCATGATTGCGATGCCGGCGTTGTTGACGAGGATCGAGATCGGTCCGAGCTTGCGCTCGACGGCTTCCATCGCGGGGCGCAGGTCGTCGCGCCGCGTCACGTCGAGCTGGACGGCGATCGCCGGCACGCCTGCCTTGGTGAGCTCGTCCACCATCGCGCGATTCTTTTCTTCGTTGCGCGCGAGGATCGCGACCGCCGCGCCGGCCTCGGCCAAGCCGATCGCGATTCCGCGCCCAATCCCGCCGTTGCCGCCGGTGACCACGGCAACCTCGCCGCTCAAGTCGAACATCTTCGGACTCGCCATTGCGCTTCTCCTTCCCACGGGAAGCTTTGCACAAATGCACGGCGCTGCTGAAGCCGGGTTCGTCATCCTGCCGAAGCGAGCAACGCGAGCAGGTTTGTGATCCTGAGGAAGCGAGCAATCCAAGCGGCAGGAACCGCCTGTCCTGAGCGTAGCCGAAGGAATCTCGGACAGCTTCGCAATGTTTGTCATCCTGACGACGGGAGCGTTAGCGACGGGAGGAAACGGATCTCGGACAGCGGGGCGTAAGCACCGCCGGTTCCGGTTCCGTGTTGCTGCTTTCCAATGAGAACAAGGACCGCTTCGCGATTTCAGAGACCGGAACCGGCTTCGCGTGCGCGAAGCTGTCCGAGATCCATTCCTCCCGCTCGCTTGCTCCCTTCGTCAGGATGACAACAGAGCGCTCGCGATGCTCGCCCCGTCAGGATGACAGATGCCACTCGCGCTGCTCGCTTCGCACGATTACACAGATTATCACGTCGTGACGTTGTACTTGAGCAGTTGGACAGCGAACGCTCACCGCTTCTATATTGGCGTTTCGCGTGCGTCGCAACTGAACGCCAATCGCGGCGCGATTCTTCAACGAGGACAAATCAACGATGGGACTACGGACGGCGGAACAGTACAAAAGCTCGCTGCGCGATGGACGCGCGGTGTTTTTTCGCGGCGAAAAGGTCGCGGACGTAACGACGCATCCTGTTATCGGAATCGCCGTCGAACACGCGGCGCTCGACTACCGGATGGCGCACGATCCCAAATATCGCGAACTTGCCGTCGTCAAAGAGGGCGCCAACGAATACAGCCGCTACTACCATATTCCGCAAAATGGCGACGACCTGCTCAAGCGCAGCGCGCTGATCGCGGCCTCGACGCGCGAGGGCGCGACGCTGGTCGTGCTGATCAAGGAGATCGGCACCGACGCGCTCCTCGCGCTGCATATAATAGGTGAGCGCCTTGCGGCCGCGGGCAAGCCCGAGTATCGCGATCGTATCCACAATTACTACCGCGAATGCCGCGACAACGATCTCGCTGTCGCCGTGGCGCAAACCGACGTCAAGGGCGATCGCGCGCTCGGCCCCACGCAGCAGGACCATCCGGATTACTACGTGCGCATCGTCGAGGAGCGCCCCGACGGCATCGTCGTGCGCGGCGCCAAGGTCCACACCAGCGTTTCCACCAACACCAATGAAGTGATCGTGCTGCCGACGCGCGCGATGCGCGCCGAGGACAAGGCCTACGCCGTCGCGTTTGCGCTGCCGATCAACACGCCGGGGCTCAAGTTGCTCGCGTCGCCGCATGGCAGCTCGCACAAAAATGATTTCGAGCATCCAATCAGCTCGAAACACAAAATGATGGAGACGCTGACGGTCTTCGACGACGTGTTCGTGCCCAAGGAGCGCGTGTTCCTGCAAGGCGAGATCGATTTCGCCGGCTTGCTCGCGCTGACCTTCGTGCGGTTCCATCGCTTCACCGCGGTCTCGTACAAATTGCCGCTGCTCGAACTGATGGCGGGCGCCGGCCACGCGATTGCCGAGGCCAACGGCATCGCGCGCGCCGGTCATGTGCGCGACAAGCTGACCCATCTGGCGGCGTATCACACCACGGTGCGCGGACTTATCGAGCATGCCGCGCGCACTTGCACTTACGAGGACGGCGTCGCGGTGCCGAACACGCTGCTCACCAACGTCGCCAAGTACCACTTCGCGCACAACTATCATCAGGCCGTGCAAATTGTTCAGGACCTCGCCGGCGGACTGCTGGTGACCGGGCCGGCGGCTGAAGATCTCACGAGCGAGGCGACGCGCGCGTACGTGCTGAAATACATGGGCGGCGCGAAGGGCTTCGACTCCGAGAAGCGGCTGCGGCTGCTGAACCTGATCGGCGATCTGACCTCGTCGGATTTCGGCGGCTACCAGGAAGTGCTCGCGGTGCACGCCGAAGGCGGCTTCGAAGCCGAAAAGCTGCAAGCCTACCGCGAGTACGACTTCAAGACGGTGGCAGCCTACGCCCGCAAGCTCGCGGGGATTTGAGTTAGAATGCCGTCTTGCTGTTCAAGAACTCATCTGTCAGTTCCACAGCACCCATCTAGGAGAAATCTGAATGGGATTCGCTCTCACTAAGACTTTTTATTGGCCAATCGTGGAATCTTGTGAGGAAGCAGGTGCCCTCGGTGCGTCGTCCGATCAATTAAGAGCGCGCACTGAACAGAAGATTGGGAAATTCCTGACGGCTAGCGAATTGGGAGAACTTCGAAAGCCCACACCCGGCGGAAAGGGAAACTACTTCGCATGGGCGCTCGCAGATCTGGTCCAATATAAGTTTTTGTCGGAGAGTCCGTACCGGCTGACGGAACCAGGGAAACGGCTTGCAGAGTATCTACGGAAGAATTCCGGCGATATCGACAGAGGCTTTCTTCGACGCTTTGAAGCCTAAACGCTAGTGCGAATCCCTTGGGCGTCGATCCGGAAAGGAAATCCGACGCTTCTAATGTGTGCCACACGATCTGAACGAGATCTTCCTCCTCTGCTTCGGTGGTCCGCAGGAAAATTTCCCGAGCCCATCAAGCACATCAGGCTGACACGCAGGTCGCTGCCCGTGCCTGAGATGAAAAGCAGCGGTGCGCCATGTCCCGCGCGCTCATAGCAGAGGTCGATCGCGCCAAGTTTAGCGAATCGGCATGGAATGACATCTTACTTCTCCGTGCGCAGCTCGACGGTGTTGCCGTCGGGATCGAGGATCCACAGTTGACGGCCGGCGCCCATGTTTGGGCCCTCGAGAAACTCGATGCCCATTTCCTTGAGCGTGCGCTTGGTCTCGTCGAAGTCCTCGACGTCGAAGGCGACGTGCGCGCCGAGCGGATCGGGCTTCTGGCCGCGGTTCTCGCTCGAGATGATGTGCAGCGCGTTGTTGCCGATCCCGTACCACGCGCCGCCGAAGCCGAAGTTGGGGCGCGGAATCCGCTTGAGGCCGACCACGTTTTCGTAAAAGGCAGTCGCCTTCTCGACATCGCTGACGCGAAACGCCGCGTGATTGAACGCCTTCAATTTGATCATGGTGAATTCTCCATCGCGCGAAAAATTTCTAATGCACTTCGCCGCCGCCCGCGACGTTGATCGTCTCGCCCGTAATGTTTTCCGCGCGGCACAAATAAACCACCGCCTCGCCGATATCGGCCGGCGTCTGTTCGCGCTTCAAGTAGGTGTTGCGCGCGATATATTCGTCGAACGCAGCCTCGCGGTTCACCCCGTACTGAATGCCGATTAAAGGATCGAGCACGTCGGTCCACATCGCAGTGCGCAGAAATCCGGGGCATACGGCGTTGACGCGAATGTTCAGCGGCCCGAGTTCCTCCGCCAGCGCTTGTGTGAATCCGATCACCGCGAACTTGCTCGCGCAATACGCCGACGCGCCGCCGTGGCCGGTCTTGCCCGCCACCGACGCGATATTCACGATCGCGCCTTCGCTCCGCGCCGCCATCTGTGGGATACACGCCTTTGCGCACAGGAACGGACCCTTCGCATTCACCGCCATCACGCGGTCCCACGCGTCTTCGGCGAAATCGCTCACCGGGCCGACGGCGATAATGCCGGCGTTGTTTACGAGGATGTCGATCGCGCCGAGCTTCGCAACGACGTCGGACGCCATCCGCTCGAGATCGGCGAAGCGTGTCACGTCGGCGAGAATCGGGATCGCTTTCACGCCCAAGCCCTTGACCTCATCGACCGTGCGATTCAGTTCGGTTTGCGCGCTCAGATTGTAAGTGAGCGCGCGGTCTGCCGGATTTCCCAGATCGACCAGCGCGACATTTGCGCCCGCCGCCGCGAGCTTCAGCGCGATTCCACGCCCGATTCCGCGCGCCGCGCCAGTGACGATCGCGTTCTTGCCCTTCAGCTCCATCCAATTCTCTCTAGCACGACCGCCGATGCTTGCGGTAAGCGCCGACGCCTACTCGAACGCATTCTCGCCCGTGATGTCGCGGCCGAGGATCAGCGTATGCACGTCGAAGGTGCCCTCGTAGGTGTTCACCGTCTCGAGATTCAGCATGTGCCGAATCACCGGGTACTCGTTCACGATTCCGTTCGCGCCCAGCATGTCGCGAGCGTCGCGCGCGATTTTCAGCGCCTCGTTGACGTTGTTCCGCTTGGCGAACGACACGTGCTCCGGACGCATCTTGCCCTGATCCTTCAGATGCGCGAGCCGCAGGCAAATCATCTGCGCCTTGGTAATCTCCGTCAGCATCTTCACCAGCTTCGCTTGCACCAGTTGATAGCCCGCGAGCGGACGCGAGAACTGCTTGCGCGATTTCGTGTAGTCGAGCGCGCAATGGAAGCACGATCGCGCCGCCCCAATCGCGCCCCACGCGATTCCGTAGCGCGCCTGCGTCAGGCATCCGAGCGGACCCTTGAGCCCGCGCGCTTTTTCGAGGTGCGCGGTCTTCGGAATCCGCACATCCTCGAGGATCAGTTCCGACGTGATCGACGCGCGCATCGAAAATTTTCCGTGGATGTCGCGGGTCGAGAATCCCGGCGTCCCCTTTTCAACCAGGAAACCGGTTATGCCCTCCTCGACCTTCGCCCACACGATCGCGACGTCGGCGATCGATCCGTTCGTGATCCATCGCTTGGTCCCGTTGAGAATCCAGCCGTCGCCGTCGCGCCGCGCCCGCGTTTCCATCCCGCCCGGGTCCGAGCCGTGGTCGGGCTCGGTCAGTCCGAAGCATCCGATCAATTTTCCCTTGGCCATCTCGGGCAAGTAGCGTTGCTTCTGTTCCTCGTTGCCGTTGGCATAAATCGCGTACATCGAAAGCGCGCTTTGCACTGACGCGAACGACCGCAACCCCGAGTCCCCGGCCTCCAGTTCCTGCATGATCAGGCCGTAGGCTACGTTATTCATACCCGCGCATCCGTAGCCCTTCAGATTAGCTCCGAACATCCCAAGCTCGGCCATTTGCGGTACGAGATGCATTGGGAAGGTTTCGCTCGCAAAATTGTGCTCGATCAGCGGCAGAATTTCGCGCTCGACGAAGCGCTTGGCCGTATCGCGCGCCATCCGCTCTTCATCGGTCAGCAGGTCGTCGAGGTGAAAAAAGTCGAGGTCTCTTAATAAATCCGACATCTTGCGCTCCGTTCGATTTTTCAGCGGTGTATTAGTCCGCGTCCCGGCTGCTAAGACGCCAGGATTCCGTCCGTTCTGACTGTTCTTTGAATGACCAACTTAATGCTCCCAGTATTGCCCCCTCTTGACCCGCGCGCGTTCGTTCCGCAGGCTGATTCGGGACCGGAAATTATCTTATCACAGCTACTAGTTGCCTCCGATTTGTGTATCACGTAGCCTTATACGTCAAGCCAGCAATATGCACATCGAAACGCTAAAGGTCTTCTGCGACATAATCGAAAGCGGAAGCTTTTCTTATGCCGCGTCGCAAAACTTCGTCACTCAATCGGCGGTCAGCCAGCAGGTCAGAAGCCTGGAAGAGAAGTACGACTGCCGATTGATAGAACGCGGACGTGCCGGAGTCAAACCCACGCCGGCCGGCCAGATTCTGTACACCGCGAGCAAGGAAATCGTGCGCCGCTTTCTCGAACTGGAAAACCGGCTCCGCGAAATCGGCTCGGTGGTCGCTGGCTCGATTCGCGTCGGCACCGTTTACAGCGTCGGCCTGCACGAGTTGCCGCCGTACCTGACCGAATTCCTGCGCAACTATCCCGCCGTCAACGTCCATCTCGAATATTTGCGCTCCAACAGAATTTACGAAGACTTGATCGAAGGCAAGGTCGATCTCGGCGTCGTCGCCTATCCGGCCAAGCGCAGCCAGATAGTCTCGGTGCCGTTCCGCCACGACGAGCTCGTGCTGGCGGTGCCGCCCGACAATCCGCTCGCCAAGCACTCGAAGGTAAACGTCGGCCAGCTGGTCGGGCAGAAGTTCGTCGGCTACGAACGCGACATCCCGACGCGCAAGGCCTCCGATAAGATCCTGCGCGAGCACGGCGTCAAGCCGACCTACGTGCTCGAATTCGACAATATCGAGACGATCAAGCGCGCGGTCGAGATCGGGCTCGGATGCGCGATCGTGCCGCGGATGACGGTCGAGAACGAGATCACGCGCGGCACTCTGCGGATGCTCGAATTTCAAGAAGGCACCTTTCTGCGCCCGCTCGCGATCATCTACAAGCGCGGCCGCGAGCTCTCGCCCGCCGTGCGCAAATTTATCGAAGTGCTGACCACCAGCAACATCGTGCCGCGCGCGCGCGGCGACAAGGCTGGCGATAAGGCCGAGCGCGCGCCGCGCGGAGAGCGCGCCGATCGCAACAGCGACGCGGGCGAAAAGGCCGAGAAAACCGCGTAGCGCTACCGATTCAACGACTCCAGAACGGCCGGGTCTTCGCGACTCGGCCGTTTTTATTTCCCCGATCTGTGCTACACAAAACGCGATGACTCAGGAAGCCAGGACCGTCCTCGATTCGATTCGCGATCTTGCGCCGTCCATCAGCAAACGCAGCGCCGAAATAGATGCCGCCCGCCGCCTCCCGCTCGATTTGCTCGTGCAGCTCACCGCCGCCGGATGCTTCCGTATGTTCGTGCCGAAAAGTCACGGCGGTCTCGATGTGGATTTCCCGACCAGCATGGAAATTATCGAAGCGATTGCCACGGCCAACGGCTCCGCCGGATGGGTCGTGATGATTGGGTCCGAAACCCCGATGCTTCTGGCGCTCCTCTCCCGCAAGCATTTCGATCGCCTCTACGCCAACACTCCCGACGTGATCATCGCCGGCGCCTTCGCCCCTCGCGGGCAAGCCGAGGCGCTCGACGGCGGCTATCGCGTCAACGGGCGATGGAGTTTCGCCAGCGGATGCCAGCATAGCCAGTTGCTCTTCGGCAATTGTGTCGTGATGGAAAATGGAAGTCCGCGTCCCGGCCTGATTCCCGGCTCGCCCGAGACGCGCGCGATGATGTTCGCGCCGTCGAAGGCGCAAATCATCGATACCTGGTCGGTGAACGGCCTTCGCGGCACCGGCAGCCACGATATCGCCGTCGAAAATCTCGTAGTGCCGGCGGACGACACCTTCGACATCTTTCTCGGACAGTCGTCGATCGAAACTCCCTCGATGGCGGAGCCGCTGCTCTATGCGGCGCTGCATATCGGCGCGGTCGCGATCGGGATTGCGCAGCGCGCGCTTACCGAGGTCGTCGCGCTCGCCAACACCAACAAGCGCCGTCTCTACGCGAGCGCGTCGCTCGCCGAGTCGCCGCTCTTTCAGTATCGCGTCGGACACGCGGACGCGAGTTTGCGCGCCGCCCGCAACCTTCTGCGCAACCAGGCCGACGCAGTATGGAACTCCGCAGTCGCGGGGAATCCGATTTCTATAGACGGACGCGCGCCGGTGATGGCGGCGAACACCTGGGCCGTCGCGACCTGCGCGGCTGTCGTCGATACATGCTACAAAGCGGGCGGCGGCACGTCGCCGTACGACGGCTCCCCGCTCCAGCGATGCATGCGCGACATCCAGACGCTGACGCAGCACGCCGCCGTCGCCGAGTCATGGCTCACGACCGCCGGCGCAACAATCCTCGGCCGCCCCGGCGGCTTCGCCGTCTAGCCTGGTATTCGCTACGCGGATTCCGGCTCGTAGCCGGCCCTTTCGATCAACTCGCGCGTTCGCTGCCAGTCCCATCCGGCGGTGGTCAGGTAGCCGTTGACGAAAATCGAATTCACCGCGTTGAACAAGTCCGCCTGACGCGCGCCGACATTCAATTCGCGCCCGCCTGCCGCGCGAACTTCGCTGCGCGGATTCAGCAGGCGGAACAGGCACGCCGCCTTGAGGCATTTCTCGGGCGTGAGCGCGCGCTGCGCTGCGAGCGGCGTGCCTTTTATCGGATGCAGGAAATTCAGCGGCACCGAATCGATCGCGAGCCGCCGCGTCGAGTAGGCGAGATCGAGAATGTCGTCGTCGGTCTCGCCCATCCCGATAATTCCGCCCGAGCAGGTGGACAATCCCGCCGCGCGCACGTTCTCGATAGTCTCGACGCGATCGTCATAGGTGTGGGTCGTGCAAATCTCCGGATAGAAGCGGCGGCTGGTGTTGAGGTTGTGATTGATCCATCCGGCGCCGGCGCTCTTGAGCTCGCCGGCATCCTCGCGATTCATCAGGCCGATCGACAGGCATAGCTCGAGTCCCGGCAGCTCGGCGCGGATTCGATCGCACGCCTCGCCGAGATGCTCGACGTCATGCCGCGCGGGACCGCGCATGCTGCAGACCATGCAGTAGCGGCGGGCGCCGCTCTCGACCGCGATTCGCGCGCCTTCGATCAGCTTGGGCACGCTCTGCATTTTGTAAACCGGGATTTCGGCCTTCGAGATTTTCGATTGCGAGCAGTACGAGCAATCCTCAGGACAGATGCCGCTTTGCGCGTTGCGCAGCATGCAAATTTTTACGCGGCGGCCGAAAGCGGCCTCGCGTACGGTGCGCGTCGCGGCGAGCAGGTCGGGCAGCCGCCCGTCGGGGCAATTCAGGATTGCCGCGGCAACCTCGCGCGCGATTTCTTTTCCGGCCAGAACTTCTTCGACCATGCGATCGAGATCGATATCCTCAAACGTCAACATCACCGATTCCTTTATGGCGCTATAAATCCGCGCGCCGCACAATTAAATGTTTCGCGACACAGGATCAAGCACTTTCTCTCCGCCTCACTGCGCCGGGCTTCGCGTCCAGAGCGTGAAATGGTCGGTCGTCACGGTCGGGCGGAAGCCGTTGCTCGACAGGAAGTCGTCGGGCACCAGCACCAGCGGCATCAATTGAATCGGCGAGTCGCTGATTACGGCGGAGACTTTTCCACTGGCGATCGCGGCGCGCATCTGGTCGGTCCAGTAGTGACGCGTGTCGGTGATTAACTGCAAAAAGTCGGCCGCGCCGAGTCGTCGGCGCGCGGCGAAGAAGCCGTCGTGCTCGTACTCGGCCTTGGCCTCGCGATAGACGCCATAGGTTTCGGGATAGCGGATCAATTCGCGGCGGTTGGCCTCGAAGCAGATGAACGACGGCGCGATTACTTCGTCTTCCGGTTTGCTGGCGGCTCCCAGTGCGTCGGCGAGTTGCGAGATTTCGGCGCGCGGCACGAAGCCGAAGCCATAGACGGCGCCATTCAGCCAGTTCTCGTTGACAATCGGCGCGATCCAAATAAGGGAAATCAGGATCAGCGCCGCTCCGCCGGCGAGGAATTGCCAACGTTGGGGTATGTTCCGAGTCGCTTCGATAAGAGCGTTCGCGCCGAGTCCCGCGACGATCGCGATGAAGGGCAGCGCCTCTAGATAGTTGTGGGCCCACGCGGTTGGACTCAGCACGCCGTAAAAAGTGTACTCGGCGGCAACGATTGCCAGTACCAGAATCACGCCGCGGTTGAAAATGCGATTGCCGAAGATTCGCCAGCATCCGAGCGCGAACAGCGGCAACAGCAGGTCGAGAATCGTGCGCGGGTAAGTCATGCTGTCGCCGACGGCGTCCTGCCCTTTGAGAAAATGAAACACGAACGTCTGGAAGATGAACTCGCTGCCGTAGAGCCGGTAGAGGAGGGCGCTGAAGGCGGCGAATGCGAGCATGAAGACGATTGCGCCAGTGGCACAGGCTTTAGCCTGTGTGGCCCAGTCTTTAGCCTGTAGGTAGGTCATGAATAGCAGCATCACGGGGAACGCAATCACGGCGGTCAGCTTGATGGCGCATGCGGCGAAGAAAATCAGGGCCACTAAAACGGCCTGGCGCATCGCGGGCATCGCGTCGTCGAGCGTGACGATCGCGCCGAGGACCAGCAGCGGCGCGACGAAGCTCTCGCGCTCGTAGGCGTGGTAGCGAAAGACGATCGAGCTGTAGGCGTATAGAATCGACGCAGCGATCGCGATCGGCCGGCCGGCGACACGGCGCGCGAGCGCGTAGGTCAGGAGGCTGGTGGCGAAAATCGCAGCCTCGTTCAGGATTTCGATCGACAGATAGCTTGCGCCGAACAACTTGAGGTAACCTGCCGCGATCCATTCGAGCAGCGGCATATGCGGATGAACGAAATCCAGGTACGGGCGCATCCCAACGCTCACCAGCCACGCGCTCTCGAGGTAGAAATCGTCCTCGACCCACACTTCGGGATAGAACATCCGCACGACGCGCGGGATGAGCAGCACGACGATGAGCCACGCGCCGATTCGCGCGGCGTCGGCGCTGTTGGCGCTTGCGGAGACGCGTCGCGATGAACCACCCGCGGTCATCGAAGCGGTCCGTCGGGTCCGCCACGAACTATGTGTTGCCGGACCATTTTGACGGAATTATCGTCACGGCGATCCTCGCGGTGGCAGCCGTGATGATCAGATCCGCTGGCATGAAGCGCGGACTCGAATTGATCCCGTGGCCGGACGGGCTCGAATACGCGGCGGCGGGCGAGAACCTGGCGGCTGGTCGCGGTGCGGTGTTGCATTTCGCTGGATATACTTACCCGTCGCGCTATACTGGCGGCTACCCGCTGATCCTGGAATTCTTTTACCGCTTGAATGGAGCGGACTTTCGAGCGCTCTACGCCTCGATGATTCTCGGGATGCTTTCGGTGTTCGGCATATACATGCTGACGCGCGGGCAATTCTGGCGTCTCGCCGCGACGGTTGCGGGGCTGCTGCTCGCGCTGTCGCCGGTATTCATCACGTATTCGTCGCTGGTAATGAGCGACGTGCCGACGCTGTTCGTGACGATCTGCGCCGCGGTGATGCTGGTGGTTGCAACGTCGAACTACGTGAGCCAATTGCCGAGCTGGACGCGAATGTCGGCATGGTTGATCTTCGGTCTCTTCGCCGGGTCCTCGACGATCATCCGGCCGACCAATGTCGTGATTCTGGTTGGGCTCATGCTGTGCGTCTTGATGGTGCCGCTCGAGCGTCGCGACCTGCGCAACTTGCTCAGCGCCGGCGTAGCAGTGGCGCTCGGGTTCGCGATTCCGGTCGCGTGGCAGCTGCATCAGAACTCGATCAATCTCGGCAGCGCGTTTGCGAGCGGCTACTCGTGGTGGGTGCCCGAGGTTTATGGCGCGGGCGGCAAGACGTTCAGCATCGCGTACCTGTTCGGCCCGACGATGCCGCGAAATCCGCATGGCAACGTGATCGTGTACGCCACGACGCTGCTCGGACTCGACGGGATGCTCGGCGACCCCGGCGATGCGCGCTACTTCCTCTATCCATTCGCGGCGGCGGCGTTCGCGATCGTCGGGTTTATCGCGATTCTTCGTGCGCCAGAACGATCCGCGGCGCGTCGGCTGATGTGGTTCGGGCTCGGATACCTCGCCGCGCTGACCGGGCTCTACTGCTTCTACGTATTCACCGACGTCGCCTTCATCCTGCCGGGTGCATTTGTGTTGTTTATCGCGGCCGGCTGCGGCGCCGGGGCCGCAAACAGATATATGCGGCAGGTGTTCAAGAACCCGAATCGAAAGCCCTACAAGCTGGCTTCCGCGGCAAGCGTAATCGTGCTCGATCTGCTGCTGGTGGTGTCGCTGGCTTCGGAAGTCGGTGCGCGTCTGAACGCGGCGCCTGAAAACTCTACGATGGTTGCGAGCCTCGAGGAGCAGGATTCGACGCTGCCCCCCGACGCGACCATCGTCAGCAACATCTCGCTGCAGTTCCTCGATTTGTATCTCGGCGAGACGAGAAGCTACGTCGGGCTTAATTCGATGGACCCGGGCGAGCGGTTCACCGACTACCATTTGCATCGCCTGTACGAGAAGCGCGCGGCTGGATGGAGCGGGCCGGTGCCGCCGGTCGTATTTGACGGCGAGCAGATGTCGGCGTCGGCGGCGGACTCAATCGCATCGGCGATTGATGCGAAGAAGCCGGTGTTCCTGATACTCGCGGCGCCTGAGTCGCAGCAGTATGCGGATGTTTTGAAGGGCGAACTCGATCAGATGCAGGCGAAGTTCGCGATCGAGCCGGTGACGCAGAACGAGGCAATCGCGGTGTACCGGCTGAGTGCGCGCAAGTAGCAGATCGCCTATATAGGCCTCCTGTTGTGGGCCTGCGACGGGCGTATGCGCCCCAGCACCCTCACCTACCGGCGGCTAAAGGCCGCCGGCCTCCTCTCCCGTGAAATAACGGGCGAGGTATTTCGGATTCGGATTGTGCGCCGGAGCGTGTGGTTCAAGTGATGCTGGTGGGTGGGATATCGATTGCGGGGGGGCCGCCGTAGCGGTGGCGGCAGAATGCGTAGGCGGGCCAGACGAAGGCGCCAAGCACGATTGCCAGGATGAAGTCGCGCTTGGCGACGCCGGCTGAGATCGCGAGGCCGAAGGTTGCGGCCCAGGTCAGGATTGGCAGGATCGTTACCAGTGCGAGGCCGATGCGGCCGCCGCCGATTGTGAACATGCCGGCGCGATCGGGCATCTGCTTGCGCAACTTCAATAGTGCGAACAGCTCGAGCGCCAGCGCCGCCATGTAGAAGAAGACGTCGAGCACCACCAGCGCGACGAAACCGACTGGCACCAGCAGCGTGAAGACGACGCAGCAGAGCAGGATCGATTTGCCGGGCGTTGCGGTGGCGGACCAGAGCTGCGCGAGCGGCGGCGAGAGGTAGCGCTCGCGCGCGAGCACGAACGGCATGCGGGATACCCAGAGCATCGCGGCCTCGAACACCGCAAACGACATCACGGCGCCGCCGAGCGCGAGCGCGCCGCCGAGTGCGCGTCCGCCGATTTCGTAGCCGACGTGCGAGAACGAGCCGGTGCCCCATTCGGCGGCGGTGGTAGTGCCGGAGACGGAGACTGCGAGCGGGAGCACGTAGCCGGCGACGATTATCGGCATCGCGATCAGGACGGCGCGCAGATAATTGCGCCGCGGATTTTCTATTTCCGCGGACACGACGCTCAGGTTTTCCCATCCGCTGAAATTCCAGATGACCACCGTCAGCCCGGCGCCGAGCGCGCCTAACGCGTCGGTGCCGAACAGCGGCGGCGTCGGCATCGTGAAGTGCACGAGGCGTGGCATGCCGACGATGACGAGGATCGCGAACGGCGAGACGAGGATCGCGGTGAGAATAATCGACGCCATCCCGACTGGCCGGATGCCGAGAAAATTGAGGCCGCCGGCGAGCCATACGAGCGCGATGCCGATCGCGATTTGCGCGGCCGGGCCGAGTGGCACAATGAACGAAAGATAGCCGGCGAAAAGAACAGGATAAATCGCCATGTCCACGGCGGTATAAAGGATTGTCAGGTAGGCCTCGGCGAAACCGGCGAACGGGCCGAGCGCTTCCTTGACCCAGAAGTAGAAGCCGCCTTCCACCGGCATCAACGCTGTCAGCTCCGCCGCCATCAGAGCGGTCGGGAGGCTGAGCGTGAGCGGTACCAGCAGGCATAGCAGGAGCGTCAGGCGCGGACCGGCCATCCGGACCGCATCCTCGAGGCCGTAAGCGCCGCCGCTCACAACGAGGTACATCACGCATACCAGCGGGAGCAGGCCGAGCTTGCGCGGCGGACGTTGCGCGCGCGGCGCAGCGCTGGAGACTGTCGCGGGCTGCGGGTTTTCGGTACTGATATGGGGCAATTGAGAGGCGGCTCCGGCACTTTGCCTATCCGAGGCGACGCCCGGTGGCAAGCAAGCGGAAATCAAAATGAGGGTTGCGAGGTCGCATCTGATGGCGGATTGCTTATAATGTAGAAGATGAGCAAGCGTCCGCGCGGCGGCAAATGTAACGTCGCGGGAGACCTCGCGTATTAGATCGAAGAGCGTGGTGTTAGGCCCAATTGACAAGCTCCCCCGGGAATTTTTTTTAGCGATGAAATGTTTCAGCACACGCGCGATGATCGCGCTCGGGGCGGCGTCGATCGCTTTTCTGGGTTGCACATCGATCAGCAGAATCAGCAGTCCGAAGCCGGAGTACGTCCGCAGCGCCAGCGTGGGCGGGGACAATCCGTTTGGCGGCGCGCCGGCGGTGGATGTGCCGTCGGATGCGCGCGCGATGAGCGCGTTTCTGAGGGCCGAGGTCGCGATGAACGACGGCGATCGCGAGGAAGCACTTAAGGACTATGCGGAGGCGGTCCAGTACGACCCGACCAACGCCGCGCTGAAGGTCCGGCTGGCGACGCTTTATGTCCGCGACGGGCGGCTGAAGGAAGCGCTCGACCAGGTGAACGAGGCGCTCGCGATCAATCCCGACTCGGCCGATGCGCGGCTGCTGGGCGCGGGAATCAGCTCGGCGCTGGGCGACGATCCGACCGCGGAGAAGGACTATCAAGAGGTACTGCGGCTCAATCCGAAAAACCAGGAAGCCTATCTGTATCTCGGCACGCTCTACGCCAAGCGCGGCGACTACGGCGAAGCCGAGAAGACGTTCCAGGAGCTGATCAAGCTCGATCCGAATTCGTTCCTTGGCTACTACTACGCCGGCAAGGTGATGGTGGCGTCGAAGGATTACGCGGCGGCCGAAAAATATTATCAGAAGGCGCTCGATCTGAATCCGCAATCGGAGCTGGTGCTGCTGGATTTCGCGCTGCTGCGCGAGCGGCAGGAACGTCCGCAGGACGCGCTGGTTTATTACAACAAGATCACGCAGATAAATCCGAACAACGAGCTGGTGCGCAAGCGCAAGGCGGAAATTCTGGCCGGCCAGAAGAAATATGCCGAGGCGCTCGATGAGCTGAAGAAAGCCGAGCAGGTCGAGACCAATCCGGCCGACACGCGCACGAAGATCGGCCTGCTGTACGTCGAGCAGGGAAATTTCGATGACGCGGCGACCGAGTTCAACCTGGTGCTCGGCGCCGAGCCCGACAACTACCGCGTCCACTACTATCTCGGCACCGTGTACACCGAGCTGTCGGAGAACGACAAGGCGATCGCCGAGTTCGACAAAATTCCCGGCGACAACGAGCATTACGTCGAGTCGCGGCTGCAGCTCGCCTACCTGTACGACAAGCAGAACAAGTACGACCAGGCGCTCGGCGCGCTGAAGGACGCGCTGGCGAAGAAGCCCAACGATCCCGAAATCATTGGCTTCATGGTGGGCGTGTACCAGGAAAAGAAAGATTATCCGGCGGCAATCGAGCTGGCGCGCAAGATGGTCGCGGCCGATCCCAAGAGCGACAAGTTCCACTTCACGCTCGGCGCGGCGCTCGATCAGAACAAGCAGCGCGAAGAAGGCATGGCCGAGATGAAGAAGGCGATCGAGCTGAATCCGGCCAACGCGCAGGCGCTTAACTACCTCGGTTACAGTTACGCCGAGCAGGGCGTCAACCTGGTCGAGGCTGAAAAGCTGATCAAGCGCGCGCTCGATATCGAACCCGAAGACGGATTTTACGTCGATAGCCTCGGCTGGGTGTACTACCAGAAGGGCGACTACAAGAAGGCGGTCGAGCAGTTGGAGCGCGCGGTCAACCTGACCGGCAACGATCCCACGATCACCGAGCATCTGGGCGACGCGTATCGCAAGATGGGCAAGACCAAGGAAGCCGGGCACGAGTACACCGATGCGCTGAAGAAGGCGAATGAAAGCGACCAGGTCGCTCGCCTCAAGGATAAAATCCAGGTCCTGCAGAATGCCGCCAGCGCGGGCCACTGAGCGCGCTCGGCGCCGAACAACCGTTTCGATCGCCGCGGCCGTATCGACGCTCGCGCTGGTGATGATCGGGACTTCGGCCTGCGTCGTGATCCACACTCCGGCGGTGCCAGACAACGCGACGCCAATCGCGGCGCCGGACGAAGCGAGACTTCAAGCGGAAAAAATGATCGCGGCGCTGGCCGAGCGCGACCGGCGGCTCGCATGCGTGCAGAGTCCGGCGGTGATGGAATACACGGCGGGCGATCAGCATGTGAAGGCGAAAGAGGACATCACCGCCAAGCGGCCGGGCAATCTGCGGGTCGAGGCGATGTCGCCGTTCGGCGTCGCACTGCTACTGGCGGCGCAGGGCAACGACCTCGCGATCTTCGAGCCGGGGCGGAATCGCTTCATGCGCGGGCAGGCGAACGCCGACACACTGTACAAATATGTGCGGATACCGATGGCGCCGACGGACGCCGTAGGTCTGCTGATGGGACTGGCGCCGCCCGCGTTCGCGCTCGGCAGCAGCGCGAACACGGTGTCCAATGACGGCGCGATGCTGGTGACGACGTTCGGCGACGCGGCGTCGGGGACTCACGCGCTCGGATTTTCCGACGGCAACCTGGCGATGGTGCGCGACACGGGCGCGGACGGCCGCATTAACTACGAGGTCCGTTACAGCGACTATCGCGATATCGGCGGCGTGATGTTTCCGTACGTTGTCGATGCGAGCTTTCCGGCGGCCGGCAGCCACGTGACTTTTCACTATCTGCGGCCGATCGTCAACGGCGTCATCCCCGATTCGACGTTCGTGCTGACGCCGGCTCCTGGAGCCACCTTGATGAACCTGAGCTTTGACGATGGCGGCGCGTTTTCAAATGAAAGCTGAAAACAAGCGCCGCCGGATCTTATCGGGAGTCACTTGCGCGATTGCCTGCTCGGCGATCGTGGTTTTCGCCGGATGCCGCGTCAGCCGGCCCGCGAACGATCACGCATCAACGCAAACGCTATATACGTCGATCGGCAGCGATCCCCGCACCTTTAATCCGATTCTGATCACTGACGCCTCGTCGGGCGCGCTCACCGCGGACTTGTTCGAGTCGCTGCTCCAGCTCAATCCGGTCACGACTCTGCCTGAAGGGCGCCTGGCCGAAAGTTGGGACATCGCAGCAGACAGTAAGACGATCACGTTCCATCTTCGTCACGATGTGAAATGGTTCGATGGTCAGCCGGTGACGGCGCACGATGTACTGTTCACGCTGAATGTTATTTACGACCCGAAGGTGCCCAATAGCATTCGACCGGCGATCACGATCGACAAGCAGCGCATCGAGGCCGAGGCCCCCGACGATTACACCGTAGTGATGCACCTGCCCAAGCCGTTTGCGCCGTTGCTCTACTCGATCGGCATTCCGGTGATGCCGGCGCACATCCTGGAAGGGGAGTGGAAGAACGGAAATTACAATCACATGTGGGGTATCAACACTGCGCCGGACAAGCTGATTGGCGACGGGCCGTACAAGATGGCGCGATACGCACAAAGCCAGGTGGTCAACTACCTTCGCAACGACGACTTCTGGATGAAGGACGAGCACGGCGGGCAGTTGCCGCGTCTGCACGGGCAGAACGTAACGATCGTGCAGGACCCGAACGCCGCCTATCTGCGCTACCTGTCGGGACAAATCGACGTTTACGCACCGCGGACCGAAGAGGTTTTTCCACTGGAGCAAAAGGAGAAGAATCACGAGCTCGACATCACGGTGCAGAAAATGGGGGTCGATACGGGGTCGCTGTTTTTCAGCTTCAACCGCAACCCCCGTCATTTTGTGAAAGGCGCGGTCACCAATCCGAAGATGAATTGGTTTACCGACTTGAAGTTTTTGCAGGCGATGGCGCACATGATCGACAAGAAAGCCATGACCGACCTGGTCTTTCATGGACTCGCCGAGCCCGCGGTGGCCGACATCTCGCCCGAGAACAAAATTTTCCACAACCCGAATCTCAAGGATTACGATTACGATCCGAAGATGGCCGCCGACATGCTCGAGGCGGCCGGCTATCACCTGGTGAAGCCCGGCGTGCGGACCGATCCGAAAGGCAATCGCCTCGAATTCGAGCTCACCACCAACACCGGTTCGCCCGAGCGCGATCAGATGTGCACCATCTTCAAGCAGGACCTCGAGAGCCTCGGCATCAAAGTGAATTATCGGCCGCTCGAGTTCACGACGCTGGTGGACAAGCTCGATTCGTCGTTCGACTGGGACTGCGTGCTGATCGGATTCACCGGCGGTGTCGAGCCGAACGATGGTGCGAACTTCTATCGCTCATCGGGCAACCTGCATATCTGGAATCCAAATCAACCGACGCCGGCGACGCCGTGGGAAGCCGAGATCGACACGCTGCTTGACCAGGGCGCATCCGAGATGGATCTCAGCAAGCGTCCGCCGTACTACTGGAAGATCCAGCAAATCCTCCACGATCAGTTGCCGATACTCGAAACGGTGCGGCAGCAGCGCTATGCGTCGTGGAAAAACTCGCTCGAGTACTATCAGCCGAAGGTTTGGGGCACTTACAAACCGGAGTGGATGGAATTCAAGGCCAATTGAACATCCGGCGCCGCGCGCGCGTCGAAATATCAGGCCGATGACACGATGACCCGCTTCCTGATCCGTCGCCTGCTCAACATGATCCCGCTCATCCTGGGGATCACTTTCATTTCGTTTCTCGCGATGTCGCTGGTGCCGGGCGACTTCGTTTCGAATCTCAAGCTCAATCCGACTATCACGCCCGAAGTGATTCACCAGCTCGAGGCGCAGTTCGGCCTCGATCAGCCGTTGATGGTCCGCTACTTCAAGTGGCTGTGGGGCGTGATGCATCTGAACTTCGGCTTCTCACTGCAATACCGCGTGAGCGTCACGGGGCTCATCGCATCGCGCGCGTTCAACACGATCATCCTGGCGGCGAGCAGCATGCTGTTGTCGTGGGCGATCGCGATTCCGATCGGCATCATCGTCGCGGTCAATCAGAATTCGATCTGGGATCGCTTCCTTTCGTTCCTCGCGTTCTTCGGGATGTCAGTGCCGAGTTTTTTTCTCGCCTTCCTGATGATGTACCTCGCGCTGAAAACCGGATGGTTCCCGATTGGCGGCACCTACTCGCCCGACTACGCGACGCTCAGTCCGCTGAACCAGGTTGCCGATCGCATCAACCATCTCATCCTGCCGGTCTTCGTGCTCGGCATCTCCGGCACCGCGGGCCTGATGCGCCTGATGCGATCGCAGATTCTCGAAATCAAAAATTCGGAATTCGTCCGCACCGCGCGCGCCAAGGGCTTGTCCGAGCGCGTCGTCATCTACAAGCACGTGCTGCGCAACGCGATGAATCCGTTCGTCACGATGGCGGGATATTCGCTCGGCGACTTGCTCGGCGGCGCCGCGCTGGTCGAGGCCGTGATGAACCTGCAAGGACTCGGCCTGTTGATGCTCGACGCGGTGCGCTCGCTCGACATCTACCTGGTGATGGGGTCGGTGCTGATGGGCACGATCCTGTTGCTGGTCGGCAACCTGCTCGCGGACATCGCGCTGGTCGCGGTCGATCCGCGCGTCGATTTTTCGTCGGTGACGGCCGAGTGAGATGAACGCAGTCCCGGCATTGCAGGCGAATCTACAGGAGGCCGCGGTCAGCGCGCGGAAGTCCACGAGCGTCGCGCGCGAGTGGCGGCTCGCGTCGCGGACGGTTCGGTTTTCCGCGATCTGCCTGGCGCTGTTCTACCTGCTCGCCGCCGCGTCGCCGTTCTTCGCGAGCTACGATCCGACTTATCAGAACCGCGAGATGCCGGATTGCCCGCCGATGTCGCTGCATCTAAGTGCGCCGTCCGAATGGTCGCGCTCGATCTTCTACAGCCGTCCGATGCACATGCAGGATAAGGAGGCGCGCAAGTTCGTCGCGGACAATTCTCAGCGCCTCGACATACACCTGTTTTCGCGCGGGCATTTGTTCACGACCGACAGCGAGCGTGAACCGTACTTCATGCTCGGCAGCGACGGTCTCGGCCGCGACCTCTACTCGCGCATCGTGTACGGATCGCGCGTGAGCATGTGCGTCGGCTTGATCGGCGTGCTGATCACCTTCTCGCTCGGCATCACGGTCGGCGCGCTGTCCGGTTATATCGGCGGGACGGTCGATTTCCTGATCATGCGATGGTCCGAGATCGAGATGTCGCTGCCGTCATTTTATTTTCTGCTCGCGCTGGCGGCGGTGATTCCGTCGGGCTTGAGCACGGTCGCGACGTTTTTCATGATTGTTGCGATCATGAGCTTCATCAGTTGGGCCGGCTTCGCGCGAATCATCCGCGGGATGGCGTCATCAGTGCGATCGCGTCCGTACGTCGAGGCCGCGCGCGCGCTGGGCGCGTCGCGCTGGCGCATCATCACGCGCCACATCATCCCGTCGGTGATGGGCTACGCAATCGTCGCGGCCACGCTCTCGATCCCCGGCTTCATCCTCGGCGAAAGCGCACTCTCGCTCTTGGGTCTAGGCATCCAGGAACCAGCCGCAAGCTGGGGCAACCTCCTCGCACAAGCCCAAGACGTCCAGAATTTAGCGCGCTATCCGTGGATATTGATTCCCGGCATTTTCATTTTCCTTGCCGTAATGTCCTTCAACTTTCTCGGCGACCATCTCCGCGACCGCCTGGATCCCTCGACCGCCGGGTGATCTGATACGCTGACGATCACGTGAAACCGTTGCTTGAAGTTAAATCGTTGCGCACCTCGTTTTTTACGGACGTGGGAGAGGTGCGCGCGGTGGATGGGGTCACCTTTTCTGTGGCGCCGGGTAAATTGCTTGGAATCGTCGGTGAGTCGGGATCGGGCAAGTCGGCCTGCATGCTTTCGATCATGCGGCTGCTGCCGGAGTCGGCGCGAGTCGTGAGCGGCGAAGTTATTTTCGAGGATCACGACTTGCTGAAACTCAGCGAGCCCGAGATGCGGCATGTGCGCGGCGCGCGGATTGCGATGATCTTCCAGGAGCCGATGACCTCGCTCAATCCCGTCTTCACCATCGGCAGCCAGATTGGCGAGGCGGTCCGACTGCATCAGCAGACCAATCGCGCCGAGACCCGCAATCGCACAATCGAGGCGCTGCGGATGGTCGGGATTGCCGACCCCGAACATCGCATCGACGACTATCCGCATCAACTGTCGGGCGGGATGCGCCAGCGCGTGATGATTGCGATGGCGTTGTCATGCAACCCGCGCCTGCTGATCGCCGACGAGCCGACGACGGCGCTCGACGTGACGATACAGGCGCAGATTCTCGATCTGATTCGCGAGTTGCAGGTGCGGCTCGGCCTGGCGGTGATACTGGTCACGCACGATCTTGGAATCGTCGCAGAGTATGCCGATGACGTGACGATTCTTTACGCGGCGCGCGTGATGGAACAGGCGCCGACCGCGGAGCTGTTTCGAAATCCGCTCAATCCGTACACGCGCGGATTGCTCGAATCGATTCCGGGCATCGACGGCACCCGGCACCATCGCTTGCAGGCGATTCCCGGTTCGATTCCGAGTTCGCTGCACCCGCCGGCGGGATGCAGATTCCATCCGCGATGTCCGCGCGCTATTCCTCAATGCTCCGCGGGAGAGCCGCCGCTCGAAAACAAGGCCCCCAACCACTATGTCGCCTGCATCCGCGCCTAATCCGATCGTGCCGACCGCGAGCGCGACGGGCGCGCCGTTGGTTCGCGTCGTGAATCTCAGCAAGGAGTTTCCGGCGGGATCGACGGGCATCATCGGCGGGACGAAGCTTTCGGTAAAAGCGGTGGCTGGCGTCAATCTGGAGATTCAACCCGGCGAGACGCTGGGGCTGGTCGGCGAATCGGGTTCGGGCAAATCGACGCTGGGGCGGCTGATTCTGAAGCTGCTCGAGCCGACCGAGGGTTCCGTATTCTTCGACGGCCGCGATCTCTCGACGCTTGGCCGCGAGGAGCTCCGCATGCTGCGGCAGCAGATGCAGCTCGTGTTCCAGGATCCTTACGCGTCGTTGAATCCGCGGATGCGCGTGCGCTCGATCGTCGGCGAGGGAATCGAGATTCACAAACTTGCGCGCGGCAAAGAAAAAGAAGATCGAATCGCCGAGCTGCTCGCGATGGTCGGGATGAGCGCCGACGCGATGGATCGCTTGCCGCACGAATTTTCGGGTGGGCAGCGCCAGCGAATCGGGATCGCGCGGGCGCTCGCGGTGAATCCGCGCTTCCTGGTGCTCGACGAGCCGGTCTCGGCGCTCGACGTCTCGATCCAGGCGCAAATAATCAACCTGCTGCAGGACCTGCAGGAGAAGCTGAAGCTGACCTACCTGTTCATCGCGCACGACTTGCGCGTGGTCGAGCACATCAGCAATCGCGTCGCGATCATGTACCTCGGCAAGATCGTCGAAATCGCGACGCGCGACGAGATCTACCTGAACCCGCGGCATCCCTACACGCGCGCGCTGCTCTCGGCGATTCCGACGATCGATACCGCGCACCGGCCCGAGCGCATCAAGCTGCCCGGTGAAATGCCGAGTCCGATGAACCCGCCGTCGGGCTGCGCCTTCCATCCAAGATGCCCGTATGCGAAAGATGTTTGTACCAACGTCGAACCAAAATTAGAAACCGGGCGCGGCGGGCACGCAGTCTCGTGTCACGTATTCCCCGCCCCGTAGTAGTTCATGGAATCAAACCAGATACCGCAGGATGCTGGAGTGGCGTGGGCCGAGGCGCGCACGCGCGTCGCCGTCGGCCGCAACGTCAACGTCTCGGGCAAACTGATCTTTCACGAACCAGTCAGAATCGAGGGCCGCTTCAAGGGCGAGGTCCGCTCGGTCGAGCTGGTCGTAATCGGCGAGGACGGCCTGGTCGAGGGCAAGGTGTTCGCGCCGCGGCTGCTCGTGATGGGTGAGTTGCGCGGCGACGTGGTCGGATGCGAGCGCGTCGTGCTCGGACCGCGCGCAAAGTTTTTCGGCAATATCGAGACGCGCGATCTGACGGTAGCCGAAGGCGCCTACCTGGACGGCAACGTCAGCATGACGCGCGGTTCGGTCGTGAAGACCGCGGCCTCCAACGACAGATGATCGAGGATTCGCGCGACGCTCAGGTCGCCACGTCGAGGCGCGCCGCTTTGCCCGACAGTCCGCGCAGGTAGTAGAGGCGCGCGCGGCGGACGCGATTGCGCGTCAGCACTTGCAGCTTGTCGATTCGCGGCGAATGCATCGGGAAGATGCGCTCGACGCCGACGCCGTACGAAACTTTGCGCACGGTAAAGGTCGCGCGGTTGGCGCCGCGATTCATTTTGATCACGATGCCTTCGAAGGACTGGATGCGCTCTTTCTCGCCCTCGACGACCTTGACGTGGACGCGCACCGAGTCGCCGACGCGGAAATCAGGCAGGTCCTTGCGCAGGCCCCGCTCTTCGAGCTTCTGGATAACGGTATTCATGGGAAAAAGACCTCGAGTCGAGCCCCTAAACCTATCCAAATGCGCGCGCGCACTCAATGGGTGCCGCGTTATCGCGCAGTAGTAGAGTCTGGCCGCATGAAGCCCCGCTATGCGGCCATGCTCGCGCTTTTGGGCTGGTATCTGGCGTTGTCGTCGGTCCCCGGCTCGCGAGCCGCGGCGCAATCCGTGTGCGATTCCGGCTCCGCGAGCGAAAGTCCGTGCTGCACAGCCAGCATGCGGGTCCAGCAGGTGCGCGACCGAAATTTGAAAAAGCTGCTGGCAATTCCCGGCGTCGATTCCGTCGGGTTCGGAATTCCTGTCTCGAAAACGAAGAGCCCGTCTGACGCGCGTGCGGCGATTGCGTCTTGTAGTATTTGGATTCAACTATGGATTTCCAATCCAAAAAAGCTTGCGGCGGTGAAGCGCGCCGCGCCTAAGTCAGTCGAGGGTGTCCCCGTCGAAGTGTCACTGCCAATGGAGGGCACAGACCTGACACCACCGGAGGGACACAAGTAATATCAGGCGGCTCCCGAATCCAATGCGCGACAGGATCGCAGAAATAACCGCGACAATCGAACCGCTCGACGACCTCGAGCGAGAGCATCGCGACTCGACGATCGAATGGATTCGCTCGGGCGCGCCGATCTTCAGGACGATGAAGCCCGACGTTCCGCCGAAGCATCTCGTCAGTTATTTCGCTCTCGTCGATGAGGCGCGGCGGAAGCTGCTGCTCGTCGATCACAAGCTGGCGGGTCTATGGCTGCCGAGCGGTGGGCACGTCGAGCCTGATGAAGACCCGCACGCAACCGTGGTCCGAGAGCTGGCGGAGGAGTTGAATCTCGCGGCAGACTTCGTGCGCGCGGCGCCGATCTTCATCACGGTGACGCGGACCGTCGGCGATGATGGCGGGCATACCGACGTGTCGCTCTGGTATTTGCTGCAGGGCGACAGCACGCGCGCGATTGAATTCGATCGCGGTGAGTTCCATGGCGTGCGATGGTTCGGCTTCGACGAGATCCCGTTCGCGCGGTCCGACCCGCACATGGGCCGCTTCGTCGCGAAGATGCGCGCGGTGCTGCTGGTTTGAGTGGTGGAGCGCTGCGCGATTTCAGAGACCGGAACCGGCAGCGCGTACGCGCTGCTGTCCGAGATCCTTCCTGCCGCTCGCGTTGCTCGCTCTGTCAGGATGACAGAATTTGCTCACTCGGTTACTTGCCGCGGAGGCGATCTAGAATAATTCCGGCGGCGGAGCGCACTGAGAGATGGTTGTAGTCGCCGGGGCCGATGATTGGCGCGAGCACGATGTCGGAGCGTTCGGCGACTTCGGGCGACATGCCGAAGCCGGTGCCTAGCAGGATCATCATCGGCGGCGCGTCGGGGGCCTCCAGCCGCTTGCGCAAATCGGCGAAGCTGGTGCCGCCTTCGGTGCGGGCGCTGGTGTGGACGATTAGCGGGCGTGCGCCGGAGATTCGCGATGCCTCCGCGATCGCGTCGTCCAGCTCGGCGACGATTTGCACGCGCTCGAGCGCCTCGCGACGGCGCGAATCGTGCGCGCGGCCGAAGTCGAAGCGCCAGTGGTCGATTACGCTCGCCGCAAATTTCCGCTGCTCGGGGATCGGATGCACGATGAACACGCCGCGCACGTCGTAGGTTCGTGAGGCGCGCGCGATGTCGTGAATGTCGAGGCTGGTGATCGCAGAGGTGACAGTCTCGGCGTTCCGATTGACGACCGGATGATGAATCAGCGCTACGAATAGATCCGCCACTGCTAGAACTTGCGCCGCTCGAGCAGGTCGGGACGCCGCCGCGCGGTGCGCCGTTTTGATTCGGCCTCGCGCCACGCGCGAATCTTGGCGTGATCGCCGCTGAGCAGGATTTCAGGCACCGTCATGCCGCGAAACTCCTCGGGCCGCGTGTATTGCGGGTATTCGAGCATCCCGGCGGCGAACGATTCCTCATCGAGCGACTCGGGATTGCCGAGCACGCCCGGTATCATCCTGCCGACCGCCTCGATCACCGCCATCGCGGGTATTTCGCCGCCGCTCAAAACGTAGTCGCCAATGGAAACTTCCTGATCGACCAGCGAGCGCACGCGCTCGTCGATTCCTTCGTAGCGTCCCGCGACGATCATCAGGCCGGGCACGCGCTTAGCGAGGTCGCGCGCCATCGAGTTGTCGAACACTTCGCCCTGCGGCGTCATCAGGATGCGCCACAATCCGGGCCGCTCCGCATTCACCGCGTCGATCGCGGCCGCAATCGGCTCCGGTCGCATCACCATCCCGCTGCCGCCGCCGTATGGCGCGTCATCGACTTGACGGTAGTTGCCGAGGCCGTGCTCGCGCAGCGGATGCGCCTTGATAGCGATCAGTCCATTCTCGATGGCGCGACCGATCATGCCGCCGCGAAACGGCGATTCGAACATCTCGGGGAACAATGTGATTACGTGAAATTCCATTTTTCAGTCGATCAGGCCGGGAATCGCTTCAATCGTAACCCGCCGCGCCGCAAAGTCCATCGCCTTGACGACGTCCTCGATCACCGGCACCAGCACCTCGCGCTCGCCGTCGCGCACCACCCAGATGTCCTGCGCGCCGTTGGAGAAGACTTCTTCGATCGCGCCGAGGCGGCTGCCGTCGGTGAGAAAAACTTCGCAACCGATCGCCTCGTAATAGTAAAACTCGCCCGGCTTCGCGGCCGGGACATCTTCATCGGCGAGCATCACGACCGCGCCCTTGAGCGCCTCGGCCGCGTCGATGTCCGCGACGCCCTCGAGCGTGATCCGCCGCGTCGCCGCGTTGAGCGGCGTCATTGCCGTGATCCGAAATTCGCGCGGCTCTCCACCGCGTTCGAGGAACACGCGCTTGACCTGTTCCAATGTTTCGGAGTTGGGGTTGTCGGGCCGAAATCGCAGCGCGCCCTTGAGCCCGTGGGTGCCGCTTATGCGGCCGACGCGAAGCATTGAGGTGGTGACGCGCGGCGCGTCACATTGCAGACGCAGGCTGCACGATCATCGGTCCTCGACGATTTCGAGGACGACCTTGCGGTTGGTGCGCGAGGCGACCGCGTTCAGAATCGTGCGGATCGATTTCGCGGTGCGTCCCTGCTTGCCGATCACCCTTCCCAAATCCTCTTTCGCCACGCGCAGTTCAAGCACAGAGGCGGTATCGCCCTGCGTCTCCTTCACGTTAACCGCGCCAGGATCGTTCACCAACTGTTGCGCCAGGAATTCGACGAGCTCCTTCATAGGTTAGCTCCGAGGCAGCGGGTCGCATCAGGCGGAGACCGTTGCTGTTTCAGCCCGTTTAATCAACTTTCTTACTGTGTCGCTCGGCTTGGCACCAGCCTTGAGCCACTGGTCGGCCACGTCCTTTTTGATCGTGACGCGCGGCGGATCGAATGCCGGATCGTAGGTCCCGACCTGGGCGACAAAGCGTCCGTCACGCGGCGATCGCGAGTCAGCGACCACGATGCGGTAGAAAGGTTTCTTGCGCGCGCCATGCCGGCGCAATCTGATTACGAGTGCCATTCGGTTCTCCTGTGCTTAATCTTATTCTAGCTGCCGAGCCCCAGTCCGCGCATCATCATTTTTCCCGCACCCATGCGGGTGATTTTCTTCATCATTTTGCGCGTCTGCTCGAACTGTTTGAGAAAACGATTCACATCCTGGACCGAGGTGCCGCTGCCGCCGGCGATTCGCGCGCGACGGCGCCCGTTGATAATCAGATGATTGCCGCGCTCCTGCAGCGTCATTGAGTCGATGATTGCGGTGATGCGCCCGAGCTCGAGTTTCGCCTCCTCGGAATCGGCCGCACCTGCGAGTTTCTTGAGTCCGGGAATCATGCCCATCAGCTCGCCGAGCGAGCCCATCTTCTTGATCGCGCGAATCTGCTCGGCGAAGTCGGTGATAGTGAACTCGTTCTTCTTGAACTTGCGCTCGAGCTCCTTGGCCTTGGTCTGATCGTAGTTCTGCTGCGCCTTTTCGATCAGCGTCAGCACGTCGCCCATACCGAGGATGCGCGAGGTCAGCCGATCGGGATAGAAAATCTCGAACCCGTCGAGCTTCTCGCCCGTCGCCGCGAACAGAATCGGCGCGCCGGTTATGGTGCGTACTGAAAGCGCCGCGCCGCCGCGCGCGTCGGAATCGAGCTTGGTCAGGATGACGCCTGAGATCCCCAGCCGCTCGTGGAATCCCGCGGCGACGTTGGCGGCTTCCTGGCCGGTCATCGCGTCGGCGACGAAAATGATGTGATGCGGCCTGAGCGCGGCCTTCAGGCGCGAGAGCTCGTCCATCAGCTCTTCGTCAATCTGCAGGCGGCCGGCGGTATCGATTAGAATCGCGTCATGCCCGCCGGTCTCTGCGCGGGCCATCGCGCGCGACGCGATCTCGATTGGGTCCTGCTGCTCGTTGCTGTCGAGGACCGGAATCTGCGCCTGCGCGCCGAGCACGCGCAGTTGCTCCATCGCGGCCGGGCGATAGACGTCGGTGGAGGCCAGAAGCGGATGGCGCTTGCGCTCGGATTTGAGCCAAAGCGCGAGCTTCGCGATCGACGTCGTTTTGCCCGCGCCTTGCAGGCCGACCAGCATGATTTTGACCGGCGGCTTGACCTTGAGATCGAGCTCGCGCGCCGTACCGCCCATCGCGTTCTGCAATTCGGTCGCGACGAACTTGATCAGATGCTGCTCGGGCGAGAGCGAGCGCAGCACTTCGGCGCCGAGCGCCTTGGATTTGACGTGCTCGATAAAGTCGCGGACGACCTTGATATTGACGTCGGCTTCGAGCAGAGCGAGGCGGACTTCGCGGAGCGCATCCTCGATATTTCGCTCGGTGATACGGCCCTGGCCCTTGAGTTTCTTGAAAACTCCTTCGAGGCGGTCGCTGAGCGTGTCAAACATGCCTAAAAATCCGGTTGGAGCAGGTCGAGGTAAGCGGCTTCGGCCCAGTCGTCTCAGTTACATAGTATAGCAAACCGCCAAGGCTAGGGCACGCCGCAGCGGCTGTCAATGCAGAGGCGGCGGAGGGTAGTGTCCTAATTTGAAATTACTAGTGGGATTTCTTCTTCTTTTTGGACTTTCGTGAGGGCGGTGCCGAAGGCAATGGCATCACCTTCTGCTCGCGCTCGCTTTTCTGTTCAAAGCGACTAAATACGAGGGCGCCGATAATGGAACCGCCCGCAAGTATAATTGCGGAAAACCCTTCGACGCTCTTTCCCTGCGCGAGTAGATACACCCCGCCAGCGATGACCATGAACGCAAGGGCAAAACCAAAAATCTGTCCTCGACTTTGGGCTCTACAGTTCCCATCGATGACCATCTTTTCGATTTCTTGTCGATGCGCGGATTGTCTCTCAGCCATCGCGACGATCCGTTCCGCACACCCCGCGAACGCATCGTTGTAGCCTCTCAGAATTTGTGGCGGAGGTAGCGGCCCTGAAAACTCGAAACTTTGAACGGTTAACTCGGAGGTCGTGCGACTGGCGATGAGCCGTTCTTGGGGCTCGTCCGATTTGGTTGGAGAGATTTCTTCTACAAGCTCTGGTTTTACTGGTTCTAGTGGCTGGTCATTTGACGCTGCTGTACCCATCCTGCCCCCCGCCTATGGTCGCGTCGATGGATCTTCTTTTGGGCTTTCCCTACAACTCCACTTTGCGCATGAGAAATGATCTTCCCGCACCCCCGGCACACAACCTGACCTTCGGTTGGAGGAGATTTTTCAGCCTCGTTTTGATGATAGGCAGACCATGCACCGCGTATATCTTGTCCAGTGATACGCCAGTCGCTGTAGAGCGCACGCATATCGGCCTCGTCCGTAGACCGACTCGTGTTGTACTCGTCATACTTTCCCCAAAGGTCAAATAGACGAGCAATTCCAGACAAAACCGAGGGTCGGGCGAAGAGGAAGTCGCTATTAACAGTCTTTTCTTCGTCGCTCATGCAATCACTCTACCACGATTTGCGAAATTGAATGAAATAATAATTAACGGTCCTGAATTTGACGTTTGAGGCTTGATACGGGCATAATGAAATCATGCCTAAGCGCTCAAGGACGGGAAAACCCGACGTAAATCAAATGGCATCGAATCTGATAGATGCTATATCAGGTGAGTTACCAGCCGAGCAACCACCAGATGGCGGCAAGAATCCCGCCGCGGTCGCGCTCGGCAGGCTCGGCGGCTTGAAGGGGGGGAAGGCACGGGCGGCGAAGCTGAGCGCACGCAAGCGTCAGGCAATTGCCAAGAAAGCCGCTGACGCTCGTTGGAAGCGAAAAGCCTCAGATCGTTCCGGCCAGTGATTTAAGCTCGTACTGGTAGCGGGTCAAGGAATCGTTCACCTCAAGTCTCTGTCCGTCGATAGTGAAAGACTGCCCGACTGTTAGATCGGCAAGCGGGATGCGTTTGTTTCCGCTGATCCTTCCCGCCGAATGAAAGTCGTCGAGCAAATGAATCGCATCTATTGGATCGTCACATGAAAATAAATGTGCGTGCTGTTTCGCGATGTCCAGAACTTGCGAAAGAAACGCTTGCGTCGAGCGATCTGGCGTGAATTGGGCCTGTCGATTCCACCCGCAGTGAGTCATTGCGATAGCGTGAATCTTTGGCACTTTTTTAATGCCAGCTAGCGCATTGAGCCGAAGAAAATCCATGTCTTCTTTTTCGAGCATCGAGAGCGTCAGTTTGAGGGCTTCCATCGAGTGCTGATCGACCCTAACTGGAATGATAAGAGCGTCTGCTGCTACCCATGCCAAATGCGTGGCTCCCCCAAAGAACGGGCTTGTGTCGAGCAGAACTTTCGTCGCTTTAATCTGATTCCTGAGATCGTCGGATAGAGTCTCAACTACGCGAAGAATATTGCTTAAGGTTCCCTTGGCCGAAGCGCCCAATTGCGCCGCAGCGCTAATCTGTGTGTAAAGAAGGCTAGGGAACAAGAAAAGCTCCTTTGATCCTGGCACTGCATACGCACCTGCTCCATTCTTGAACGAGCCACAGCACGGCGGGACGCTGACTAAGAGGTCGTCAGCCTTAACCTTTGGCGTTCCCGCCATGACCGCGAATAGCAGCGCATCGTAGAGCGTTTTCGTATGATTGCCGATGTCTTCCCCAAGCAGAGATTGTGTGAAGTTGCCTTGCGGGCAGGCATCGATAAGCAGGCTTCGCTTATGACGCGATATTTCAAATGCGAGATTGAAGGCCAAGGTGCTCTTGCCGATACCACCGCGAAAGGCCGATATGGCGTATGTCGTAAATCGGTCACGCGGCCTCGGCACGTCACCGCCTTCAGCAACGATCTTAAAGCGCTCCAGCAATCGGTCAAGATCAGTCTGCATATTAAATAAGACTCCTTGGGCTTTTGTCGGCTTGAACCACATCACCTGCTTATCCTATATTATGCGGGTTGAGCGGGTCAAGAGGGTTGACCCGCAAGGAGCCGAATATGCGGGTTAACCAGCACTTGACATTGCATCACCGTTCAAGCATAATTGCTAATATGAATACGCTGAACAGCATCGAACAGCAATCGGTGATCGCGGCATTGGTGGAAGGCAACTCCATTCGCAGCGTCGAGCGCATGACTGGCATCCATCGCGATACGATTATGCGGCTTGGGGTTCGCGTCGGTGAGGGTTGCGATCAGTTGATGGACGAGATGATGCGCAACCTGACCTGTCCGCGTCTCCAGCTTGATGAAATCTGGGCGTATGTCGGCATGAAGCAAAAGACTGCGCGACGGCTCGACAAGACCGATGAATTCGGCGACCTGTACACGTTCGTTGCGATTGATGCGGACAGCAAGCTAGTTCCGTGCTGGCATGTCGGGTATCGCCGCTGGAATGATACGGTGATGTTCGTTGACGATCTGCGGAATCGCATCGTGAATCGCCCGCAGATTACAACCGACGCTTTCAAGCCCTACTACAACGCAATCGAGCGCGCGTTCGGTCGCGATGTTGACTACGCTCAACTGTTCAAAGTGTTCGCTTCTGAAACGAACGAAGGGCGCGGACGCTACTCTCCGCCGGTCATGATGAAATGCGAGCGCGACCCGATGATTGGAAACCCCGATTCTGACCATATCAGCACCAGTTACGTCGAGCGCCAGAATCTCACGATGCGAATGCAGATGCGTCGGTTTACTCGCTTGACCAACGGATTCTCAAAGAAACGGGCGAATCATGCCGCCGCAGTCGCGCTCCATTTCGCGCACTATAATCTCGTCCGCATTCACAAGACTTTGCGCATGACACCAGCGATGGCTCATGGCATTAGCGATCACATTTGGACTGTGAGAGAACTACTTGAGCGGATTTCAAATTAGGACACTACCCGGCGGAGGGCAGTGTCCTAATTCGGGGTCGAGTGTCCTGCGTCAATTAGGTCGGCTCTACGGGCAGCACCGCAAGGCCCAAGCTGAGGTCGCAGTTGGCGCAGCGCTGTGACCAATAGCCGGTCAGCCTTCTTACTTGAAACGAGTCGCGGTGCGTCGGGTGCGCAGATTTCAGGCCGGATGCGGCGGACCGCCCGAAGAATGGGCGACCGCATTGCGGGCACGACGAGCGGTCGAGCATGCTGATCACGATTGCGAGGGCGCCACCGCCAAGAACCGAGACTCCGAGGCCGATCCACGCGACGAGTTCCGTCTCGGACCACGCGTACGCACTCCCGGTCAGTGCCATCACTTTGAAGTCGAAAACCTCAGCGACAAAGTAAACCAGAAAACCCGCAAAAGAGCACAAGGCACCGCACAGGGCCACGAGTTGCAACATCCTGATGCGGCGCAACGCTCGCCACTCATCGTGAGTGAGCGCCGAACCGCGAGTGCGGGGAGCGTCGGTAGGCATACAAACCCTGTGTTTCTACCCCAGCCCAGAAGCGCGAGCGCAGCGTGGCGGAGCTTCACTAGCTGGGTTTACACTAGAGTGATGGCGGCGCGAAAGGAGAGCTGATTGAGGAATCGGTTCATTCGATGGATACGGCGAAGGCGGATCGATCCTGCCGATGACATTTTGACGTGTGCGAAATGCGGCGGGAAAACGATGTTGATTTATATCGAGGAGAACGGAGTTCAGAGCGTCAAGTGCGCGAGCTGCGATGATCTGGTCGCGTACACCGAGAATCTGATCAGGGTCCTCGAAAAGCATTGAGACACGCGGGCCGACCGAATCCTAACCTCTCCTTGTCCGAGGAGAGGTCGGCGCGAGCCGAAGGTGAGCGCCGGGTGAGGTGCAATGTTGGGCCATGCGACTGCGCGTAGTTGTGCTGCTGTCGGGTGCCTGCGCTGCTGTCTCTGCATTGCGGTTAGACGAGTTGGGGCCGCTGCGATATCAGGCGTTGGACCTCTCCCGGCGACACCGCTGCGCGGCTTTCGCCGACCTCTCCTCGGACAAGGAGAGGTTAGGATCTGATCCAGATGTGCGCGGGGCCGCGATGCGACCCCGCGCCATCCACGCCATCCACATCCTCACGAGCCCCAGATGTTTTGCCACCATGGCTTTGGCTGCGACTCGGGCGACAGGCCGGCTCTCTTGATCACGTCTTCGAGGTTCCATCCTGTAAGATCGGCGAGCGTCTCCGCTTCTTGCGCTCGGCGCTTGTTCAATTCATCGAAATAATTCCTCGCCGCCGGGCATGCGTCGGGCGATCCATTCCATGCGTGCTGCAAGACGTAGCGCGCCTGAAAGTTTTCCTGATCCTGCGTTTCCTGGAAGATCAGATCCTCGGGGAATGTGTCGGCGCTGTAGCGGACGTGGAGGCGCGTGAGCGTCACCGGCATCGAGCCGCCACCGGGCTGCGGATACGGCATGAAACCGCCGGGACGCCGATACATCGGCATCGCGCCGCCCGGCTGGTCGTCGAGCCAGAAGACGCCGAGGCTGCGGAGCTCGTCGCGCGACAGCGGCGGTCCCGCGCACGGATCGCACCATCCCATGTTCCACACATACTCGGTGAACACGGCGCGCATGTCGTTGCGCTTGACCTGCTCGTCGAACATCGCCTTGTAGAAGTCGCCGAACTCGGCACGCACGTATTCGGGGATGTCGATGCCGGTCGGTAATTTCACGGTGCGATAGTTGGTGGTCTCGACGCGGCCGTTTTCGGTGAGCATGTAGATGACGAGGTCCTGCGGGCCCTGCGAATTAATCATCCCGAGCCGAATCGGCAGCATGAACTTCGGCGAATCGAAGGCGAACTGCAGCGGCCGCAGATAGGTCAGGCCGGTGCGATTGTGCTCGGCGATGTTCACCTTCGCGACGAAGAACTTCATGTCGCTGCGAATGTACGGCTCGAGCGCTTTGTCGGCGCCGAGCGGAATCTTGTAGCCGCTTTGCCGCAGCCAGGTCTCCAGCCCCGACGATTCCTTGGCCGACAGAATCACGATGTCGTATTCACCGACGGTGTATTCCGCCTCGACCGTGACGCCAAGCGCTTTGGCTTCGACGTTGCTGGTTGGCGCGGAGGCCGCCGCTTCCATCCTCGCCATTCCGGCCATCGCCATCGGGCGCATGAGCCCGCAAGGGTCCGGGTCGAAATACTCGACCAGGCGCGGCGAACTGTAGGCTTCGATTTTCTGGAACAGTTCGCGATCGCCGATATGCACCTGCCCTTGCTGCAGCACGACCGGCACCGGCACCACCAGTGCGAAGTCCGACGGCTCGCCCTGGTAGTCGTTCATCAGGCTGATGACGGTCTTGTCGTCGTGATGCGCGATCACGACTTGCGACGCGTGATTGACGAGCGCGCCGTCGGCCTTGCCGACGTAGAAGCCGCAAAACGCGCGCGCGTCACGCGGCGCGGCGAGAATCAGCGCTACGAGAATCACCGGGGCGAGAAGCTGGATTCGCTGAACGAACTTTAAAAGCATGGTCACCTCCATTTTGTGTCCATTCGAATTTGTGCGCGGGCCAAATCGCGTCCCACAGCGGAACGCATACTGCCGCGATGAACAAAGCCCAGATGAGTCCGTTGGTGCGGTAGAGCCGCGCCTGCCACGCGTACGCGATGGCGGCGACAATCGCGGCGTGCGCGATTCGGCCGCGGCGCGCGTTGGGGCCGGTCATCGGATCGGAAATCATGAAGAACGCGAACAGCAACAGCGCGCCGCTTTCGAGCTGATGCGTCCAGACCGCCCATCGCTGGCCGAGAAATTCGACGCGCAGCGCGAGCGCGCCGAGATAGAACGCGAGAAACGTCCAACTGATATCGCCGCGGCGCGCGCGATTCGTCACCAGCATGCCGAGCATGACGACCCATCCTGCGATCGCGACATCCTGTCCCCATTGGCCGGGCGATACCCACGTGCCGGGGATCAGAACGATCGCGAAGATGAGGCCGAAGGTCGCGGGATTGAACAGATGCTTGCCGCGAAAGTGGAAAAGCGACTTCGACAAAATCGCGGCGGCCGCTGTTATCGGATGAGCGAACAGATTATCGGCGCGCAGCAGCAGCGTCAGGCTGAGGCAGGTAATGACGGCGCTGCGCAGAGTGCGCGGCTTCGACGGGGTAAGCGTCCAGCACGCGGCCTGCGTCAGCAGGCCGGCGGCGAAGGTCAGCACGACTTGCTCGGGTCGGAGGCTGAAATCGCGGAAGTACGCGCCGGCAGCGAGCAAAATGCCCAGCGAGAAGATCTGGAACAGCCGCGGATCGGCAAATGAGGCGGTCCAGAGCTTGAGCTTCGAGCTGAATGCGTCCATCGAGTCGTCCCTCTCGACTCTTTGAACGCGCGCGCCGAATTTTCTTGCAGGCTATTTTTTGCGGCGGCGCTTTGGCGGCGGGTTGTACACGTGCAGGAAGGAGAATGCGGCGATCGTCAGCGCGTGCATGATATCGCCCGACGCGATCATGCCGCGGATTTCACGCATCGGGACCATCACGACTTCGGTTTCTTCATCGCCAAGCGATACCACCCGCTCAACCTGGCGCACGTTCTCGGCGAGGAACGAGAAGCAGATGTTGCCCTGGATTGCGGGATTCGGATGCACCTTGCCGAGCTCGACGATCGCGTCGGAATCGAAGCCGGTCTCCTCGACCATCTCGCGCCGCGCCGCATGCATCGGCGACGGATCCTCTGGATCGACCATTCCGCCAGGCACCTCGAGCGTGAACTCCGAGATGCCGTGACGCCATTGCCGAATCATCACGACGTCGCCGTTTTTCGCGAGTGGGATGATATTCACCCAGTTGGGCGCATCGAGAATAAAGAAGTCGCGCTCGCCGCGCCGCGCATGCGTCGAGCGCCGCCGATACAAATCGAAAATCGGCGTGCTGTAAGCAACGTCGCTCCTGAGCGTCTTCCACTTGCGCGGCTTCATCTGACAGTGACGCTCGCGAATTTCACTTTTGCTCGAATTCGGCTTCGACGTCGTGACCGTAGAGCCAGGCGTTCTGCGGCAGCGGCGCGGTCGTGGACGACGCGAGGTGGGCGTCGCGCTTTCGTTGCTCTTCACCGTCGGCAAGGTGGTTCATGATGCCGTTGCGGCGCGAGCCCTCCTGACATCGCGACGCGCGCGGCTTGCGCGTCTGCTCGTAGCGCGAGAGCGCCGCGTCCACATCGTGCGCATCGGCACGCTCGAGACATTTCGCCAGCACCGCGGCGTCCTCGATCGATTGGACGGCGCCTTGAGCCATGTACGGGAGCATCGGATGCGCCGCATCGCCCATCAGTGTCACGCGTCCGACGGTCCATCGCGGAAGCGGGTCGCGGTCGTAGAGCGCCCAACGATTGGTTGTCTCAACTGCGCCGATGATCTCGCGGACCCGCGGATGCCATCCCTCGAATTCCTTGAGCGCGTCTGCCACCTCGCCCCTGGCGGTCCACGACTCGACGCGCCATTCGCCGGGAGTGACCGCGACCCAATTGTGGTAACGTGCGCCGGCGCCGACATAGTAGTGGACGAAGTGATGGCCCGGACCCCACCATGCAGCGACCGCAAGCTCCATCCCGAGATGCGCGATACGATCCGCGGGAACCAGCCCGCGATACGCCACGTGCCCCGAAAATCGCGGCGACTCCGGTCCCATGATGGATTTGCGCACAGTCGAGTGAATACCGTCGGCGCCGATTACAACGTCGGCATCAGCGGTCGCGCCGTTGTGGAATTGTACTTCGACGCGGTCGCGATGCTGGGTCAGTCCGACGCATCGATGGTCCAGGTGCAGCATCTCCTTGGGCACGGCCGCTGATAGAAGATCGAGCAGATCGGCGCGATGGAAGTTGTAGTAGGGCGCGCCGAAGTTGCGCTCGCATGCGTCGGCCAGCGGCTGTCGCGTAAGCTCGCGCCCGTCGTCCCATCGGCGTACGACGGCCGAGTGCGGTCGAACTCCCATGCGGCGCATCGGCTCCTCGAGTCCGAGTCGATTGAGGATGCGCGACGCGTTGGGACTTAGCTGGATGCCGGCGCCGACCTCGCGCAATTCGGTGGCCTGTTCGAAGACCTGAACGTCGAGGCCGGAGCGTCGAAGCGTCAGCGCCGCCGCCAGCCCGCCAATCCCGGCGCCGATGACTATTGTTCGCATGCGTTATCCACGGCGGCTGTGACTCGCAGAGTGAATCTAGTCTCGTCGTTTTTCTTTGTCATCCAAAGGAAGCAGCAACGCGAGCTTTGTCCGTCATCCTAACGAGCGAGCAACGCGAGCCTCTTGCGTCCTCCTGACGGAGCGAGCAGCAAGCCCCGTTTGTCATCCTGACGGAGCGAGCGAACGCGAGCGGCTGGAAGGATCTCGGACAGCTTCGCGGAAGCGAAGCCGGTTCCGGTCTCTGAGTTCGCGCGCTGCGCGCGCTCCACCTGAGCGCAGCGAAGAATACCGAAATCACCACCGGACAGCTCGCATGCGCCATGGTTAGGGTTGAGTCGGCCAGCGTTCAGAAAAACCGGGATTCTTAGCTTCGCTCAGAATGACACAAGGCGTCGGTCGCTTCGTCGGGATGAAAGTCATGTGCGCGTTGCGCCTCAAAACAAGCGCGCGTATTCGATTGCGGGGCATCGATCCATCACGACTGTGAGGCCGGACGTTTGCGCGCGGCGGGCAGCGTTCAGGTGGATCACGCCGAGCTGGCACCACAGGATGCGTGCGCCTTTCGCGATTGCTTCCTCGACGATTTGCGGCACGAACTCCGAGCGGCGGAATACGTCCACCATCTCGACCGTCTCGGGAATCGACGCGAGGTCGGGGTAGCATTTCTCGCCGAGCGCGGTTTGTAACGCGCCGGAGTCGAGCTGCGGATTGACCGGAATCACCTTGAAGCCGTGGCGCTTCAGCAATTTTGCAATTTGGAGCGAGTCGCGCGCCGGGTTGTCGGAGCATCCCACGACCGCGACTGTGACCGGCATTCGACAGAATCGTGCGAATCTCGGCGTCAGTTGGATTTTGGAATTCCGTTGCCATCGGATTACGGATGAAACAGGCGGTCGATGATCGTCGGGACCAGGCGATGGATTTCTTCGCGGCATTCGGCGAATACGAGGTCGCCTTTTTCGTAAGGATCGTCGATATCGCCGGTCTCGCCCGCGAACGAGCGCAGCGTGAACACCGGCCGCTCCTTCGCACCGGGAAAGCGCTCGACCAGCTCGCGCGCCTGCTGCTCGGTCATCGCGATGATGAGGTCAGTCTCGACGAGCATTTCGGGATGCCGCTTGAGATCGGTCGAGGTCGCTTCGTCGCCGATGTCGATGCCGACTTCGCGCAGCGCCATCCGGGTGTCGAGCGAGACCAAGGCGCCGTCGCGCGCATAGGGCGCGATGCCAGCCGATGTGATCACGATATTGTGATCGAAGCCGAGCGCGTCGAGCTCGCGGCGCAGGATATGCTCGGCCATCACGCTGCGCGCGGTGTTGGCGGCGCAGATGAACAGGATGGAACGAAAGCGCGGCTCACGAGGAGCCGCGCTTTTGGGTTTCTTCTCGACCGTCAAAAATCTACACGCCTCCGCCCATCACCTCGCCCATGCTCTCCTTCTTGGTGACGCCCTTGGCCAGCTCTTCCTTGAGCTTGGTGCCGAGTTCCGCCGGCTCCCACATCGAGCCCTTCTTCGAGACCTTGGCGCCGGTATGCCATCCGCGCATCAGCCACACGTTGCCCATGCCGACGCGGAACACTTCGCCGTGAACGTCTTTGGCATCGTCGCTCGCGAGCCATGCGACCAGCGGCGCGACGTGCGCGGGCGTGAATGCGTCCCATTCGCCTTCTTTCTTCGCCATGCCGCCGGCGGTCTGCGGCGTCGCATCGACTGTCAGGCGCGTGCGCGCGACCGGCGCGATCGCATTGGCGGTAACGCCGTAGCGGCTCATCTCGCGATCGACGATTATCGCCATCGCCGCAACCGCCGCTTTGGCCGAGCCGTAGTTGCTCTGGCCCGCGTTGCCGAGGATGCCCGAGTCGGAGCTGGTGTTGATGAGCCGGCCGTTGAGCACGTTGCCGGCCTTGTGCTGCTCGCGCCAGTAGGCGGCCGCGTGGCGCGCGACGTTGAACGATCCCTTCAGATGGACGGTGACGACGGCGTCCCAGTCCTCTTCGCTCATGTTAAAGATCATGCGGTCGCGCAAGATGCCGGCGTTGTTGACGACGATGTTCAACTTGCCGAAGTTATCGACTGCGCAATCGACGATCCGCTTGGCCGCCTTGAAGTCGGTGACGCTCTCGAAGTTGGCGACTGCCTCGCCGCCCGCCGAGCGGATTTCCTTGACCACGTCTTCGGCCGGCGAACGCGACTGTCCGGTGCCGTCGAAGTGTCCGCCGAGGTCGTTCACGACCACCTTGGCGCCGTGCTTCGCGAGCAACAACGCCTCTTCGCGCCCGATGCCGCGGCCGGCGCCGGTGATTACCGCAACTTTGCCTGTCAGTAGTGCCATTTGGTTAGTTCCTCTTCTGTTTCTCGCTTGGATTTGGATTCGGTGCTTGTTGGGCGATTTCGCCCGGTCCTTCTATGTCGAAATCTTCCTTCGGTTCCACCATCGACGCGTCGATGTGCGCGGGCAGCTCGTAGATAAGATCGATCGTCATCTTCGTCTTATCCTGATCGCTCGGATAGAGCATGACGCTGCCGGGGCGGCCGTTGTATTGGAAATCGCACGACCACGTCCTGCGCGCGGGCATGATCAGCGAGGACGTGATGTGGTAGTCGTTCTTCTTCAGCTCGTCCTTGTAGTACGCGACCATCTGCGGCATCGTCGCGTCCGAGCTGAACATGATTTCGCGCATCGCGCCCTTGGGCGTGCGGACGTGCTCGATGGCGGCGCCCGGGTAAATGGGCATCGCGGGGAACAGATCCTTCGGCAATTCCTTGGTGGGCTCGTCGGTCGGGCCTTTCGCGACCGGCTCTGGTGGCGGAGCAGTGGGCGCGGCCACCTGGGGCGTCTTGCAAGCCGTCAGCACGAGGGCGAACGTCGCCGCCATTATGAAGCTAGCGGCGCGTTTCAGCGTCTGATTAGACAGTGGATCCAGATTTCTCAAAAGCGTCAATCGCTCAAAAAAACAATGACCGCATCGCGGTCAACCTGCGGCTTGCTGTGGCAAGCTTCTGGATAGACGTGAGGGACCGAGAAGTCAAGGCGGCGAGTGCCGCGATGGCGCCGCCAGCGACCGGGATTGAGGTAGTCGCCAGCATGGCAACGGCGTAAAGGTTAAGTGAGACCGACTTGTAATTCGAGGGTTGCGCAGCGCGGCGCCGTCTGGGGAGGCGCTCGGAGCGATTGGCAATCGAAGATGAAGCGGTCGGCAATTTTTGCCTTCGAGCGGCGACTCTTGACAAATACTTTCTATTGTTGCATTCAGACTTTCCGCGCCATCACGGGCAACTTTGACCGGCTGGTGGGAGTGCAGTCTTGTAAAATTGGACTGACGACCGGTACAAAGGAGAACCGCGGAGGCATTTTGGGACAGTTATCGCAATGGTTCGGGCGGGGCCAGAATTTCGCCGCTCAATCTATTTCAATCTCGAGAGGATAAGAGATGCAAAGCAGTTTTGGAATTTTGTCGATGATCCAGCAGGGCTACTACGCAACGTATCCCCTGCTCTTCATTTCGGTCGTGTGCCTCGCGATCATTTTCGAGCGCATCTGGGCGCTGTGGGGCGTCGGACCGCGCACGGCCAAGCTCGCCGACTCGTTGATCCCGAATCTGCGGACCGGCAAGTTCAACGAAGCGCTGCAGGCCACGCAGGCGCGCGCGACGGCGGCCGAGCGAATCTTTCACACGCTCATTTCGGGCGCGCAGACGATGGATCGCGATCATCTGCTCGAGCTCGACGACGAGCGCCGCTACCAGGAAGGACTTGAGTTCAAGCGTTACATCTGGGTGCTCGCGACCGCGGGCGCGTCGGCCCCGTTCATCGGGCTGTTCGGCACGGTCGTCGGTATTCTGGTGGCGTTCCAGTCGATGGCAATCATGGGCACCGGCGGTTTCTCGGTCGTCGCGGCCGGTATCTCGGAAGCGTTGATCTCGACCGCGCTCGGACTCGCCGTCGCGATCGTCGCGGTTATTTTTTACAACTATTTCTCGGTCAAGGTTGAGAACATCAGCGCCATCCAGCACATCAACGACGACCGCCTGATCGACGCCGCACTCCAGGGGAGACAAACGCGTGGCAATTAGCGGACCACATGGCGGTGAAGGTGGCGGCGTTTTCGCCGACATCAATATCACGCCGCTGACCGATATTTTCCTGGTGCTGCTGATCATCTTCATGGTGACGACCTCCGTCACCATCGAGTCCGCCGCTCATGTCGATTTGCCCAACGCGACCAACACCGCGCCGGAGAACAAGGGCGTCATCGTCACCTACACCGCGCAACACGAGCTGTTCGTGAACTCCAAAGACGTGCCCGAGCGCGAGCTCCGCTCGGCTTTGAGCGACGCGCTGGGCAAGGTTGATCAGAAGATCGTCGTGTTCCAGGGCGACCGCAAAGTGCTGCTCGGCGACATGGTGCGAATCCTCGGTATCGCCAAGCAAGCCGGCGCTGAACAGATTGCGATCGCGGCCAAGCGGGTCACGGGTGCGCAAATGGCCAACAACCCCTCAGGTGGTGGGAACTGATCGGCGTCCGCCGAGGTATTTGCGCATGGCAAAAAGAAAAATGAGCGGTAACAAGGGCGGCGGGGTGTTCGCCGACATCAATATCACCCCGCTGACCGATATCTTTCTCGTTCTCCTGATCATCTTCATGGTGACGACCGCCGTGACGATCGAATCGGCGGCCCACGTCGATCTGCCCAAAGCGGATGCTGCGGCAACGACAACCGACAAGCCCAAGGGCATCATCGTCACCTACACCGCCGACCATCTGGTTTACCTCAACGACAAGCAGGTCACCGAGGGCGAGTTGGTGCCCCAGCTTCATGACGCGCTCCAGAATTCGACCGACAAGATTGTGATTTTCCAGGGCGACCCAAAGGTTATACTAGGTGATATGGTTCGGATCCTGGACCTGGCAAAGTCGGCGGGCGCCGAGGCGATAGCAATAGCAGTATCTTCGCTACCTCCAGGCGGCGGCGGTGCCCCGGCGCCGGGCGGCGGAGCGTAGGATTTTAATATGATCGCAGTAATAATTATTTTGCTCGTCCTCTCGACGTTCGTCGTCGCTTTCATCTTCTACCGGATACTCGGCAAGCGAGAGCTCGAAGCCGAAGCTAACCGCGACGATGACGAGGCGGACGCGACCCGTCTGCAGAAGATGAAAGACGCGCTCGGTCTGCTGATCGGGCCTTTCCCGCTGTCGGTCGCGCTTCACGTTCTCGGCCTGCTGTTCCTGATAATCACGGTCCACGAGCAGCGCGGGCGCGAGTTGATCATGGTGAACCTCGAAGCGGGCGGCGGCGGCGGTGGCGGCAACGAGATGCAGGATCTCGACATGCCCGAAGTGCCGATGCCCGACACGGCGCCGCAGCAGATGGAACAGCCGACGGCGGTTGATACGTCGCAGGCCGTCGGTCTCGCCAACGACTACGTGCGCGCAGCCGGCGGCGGTGGTATCGGCATCGGTCGTGGCGGCGGCATGGGCTCGGGCTACGGTCACGGCATCGGCTCGGGCTTTGGCGGTTTCATCGGCGAGTTGCGGCGCAAAGGCCTCGACGTGGTGCTGGTGATCGACGGCACCGGCTCGATGAAACTGATCATTGACGACGTCAAAGCCAAGATGGAGCAATTGGTGCAATCGATTCACCGACTCGTGCCAATTGCGCGAATCGGAATAATCGTGTTCGGCGGCAAGGGCGAGAAGATGGATATCCAGCCGCTGACGCTGTCGCCGCAGAAGCTGAGCGCCTTTTTGAACGGCATCCAGGCGAAGGGCGGCGGCGAATGGGAAGAAGACACGCTCGGCGCGGTCGAGGCCGGCATCAACAAGATGGACTGGAAGCCGTATGCGAAGAAGGTCGTGGTGCTGGTCGGCGACTCGCCGCCGCGGCCCGAGGACTTTCAGCCGCTATTGGCGATGATCCGGCAGTTCAAGAGCAACAACGGCACCTTCAACACGGTGGACGTGGCGGCCGAAGAGCACGAGCGCTTCGAGCGCGAGTTCTGGTTGAAGGTGCATCGCGAGGAACCGCCGAAGATCTCACCGCTGCCGGCCTTCTATCGGCAGACGCAGGCGGCCTACAAAGTGCTGGCGGCTGCAGGCGGCGGCTCGATGAAGTCGCTGACCAAGGACGCGCACATCAATCAGCAGGTGCTGATCCTCGCGTTCGGCGACCAGTGGCAGTCGCAGGTGTCCGCCTTCGGCCGCGGGCTTAGCGGCGGTGGCAGCGGCAGTCAGTAAATATTTGCGTCCGGTCAAGCGTCTATTATGATGGTGGCCGGGTCGTTATGAAGAATCTCAAGATCCTCAGCGCGGTCGCCCTTGCGGCCGCGCTCTTTTTTCCGCTGAACGCGTCGCGGGCGCACGCGTATGACTTGCAGCACGCGCGCGCGCAAAAAGACCTGACGCCGGCGCTCGAGCAGTCGCTCCAGGACAAGCTCTCCGATGTGTCCGGTCCCTATTTTGACGAGCAGGACGAAAAGAAAGCCAAGGGCCAGGTTTACATAGACCTGCTGCAGAAATTCGAGTACCTGCCTACCTACGGTCCGCACAATCATCTGGTCGTGAGCTGCAAGCTCGGCGGTGTCGAATACAATCCGGTGAAGCCGGGAACGAACAAGGGCCTCGCCACCGGCAACTTGAAATATCTGGTCTTCACCTACGCCCTTGAGAACGGACGATGGGTCTCTGTCTCTAAGCCCAAGTGGGAGACGCAGAACCTCGGCGCCGCTGGGACCAAGCAGATGAGAGAAAATCTCGCCCACGGCGAGCAGCGCAAAGCCGCGATGGAAAAAACTGCCCAGACCCACGCCGCCGCCGCAGCCGCAGCCGAAGCCGCGCAGAGAGCAGCCGACCGCTCCGGGCAATAGCGAGACCCGCTTCAGCTCTCCTTGCGCGCTTCGAACTCCTTCTTCGCCGACGCCAGCAGTTCCGGCTCCGCCAGCAAGTCGTACGCCGTCATCGCCATCGCCTTCGCCACCCGGATCATCGCATCGTAGCCGCGCTTCGAGTCGGCGTGCGCGACGAACGCATCCTCGTGGCAATTGCCTTCGCCATGCCGCGAGATCGCGAACGACGGATGTATCGCAGGCATCACGTGACTGACGTCGCCCATGTCGGTGCTGCCGGTCGGCGTGTTCTCCGGCGCTTCGCGGGATTTTACACCGAGGGACTCGCTATGCGCCGCGTAACGATGCGCCATGCTGAGATTGTTGATCAGGTTTTTGTAGCCGCCTTCCACCACAGCTTCGACGCGAGTGCCAGTCGCCATCGCGGCCGCCTCGGCGCATCGAATCACCCGCGCGCCGATCTCCTTGGCATATTTGCTGGTCTTCGCGCGCGCCAGGAACAGGCATTCCGCGCGCTCGGGGACGATATTCACCGCCTGACCGCCGTCGGTGATGATGCCGTGGAGGCGCGATCCGTCGCGCAGATGCAGCCGCATCGCATCGACGCTCTGGAAAGTCTGGATCACCGCGGCCAGCGCGCTCGAACCGTCCCACGGCGCGAGCGCCGCGTGCGCGCCGTGTCCGTGAAACGTCAGCTTGAGATGCTGCGTGGCAAGCGCGGGCATGGTGCTGAATTCCGCGTCGGTCGGATGCGCCATCATGGCCGCATCGACGCCCCGCAGCGCACCGTTTTCGATCAGGATTATCTTTCCGCCGCCGCCTTCTTCGGCGGGCGTGCCGAGAAATACGATCCGCCCCGGCAATTTCGCGATGCTCTTCAAACCCGCGACCGCGCTGAGCGCGGCGCCGGCGATCAGGTTATGTCCGCACGAATGCCCGTTGGGCAGCGCGTCATACTCGGCAAGAATCGCGACGGTTGGCCCCTTGCCGCCGAACTCCGCACGAAACGCAGTCTTCATCCCAGCGACTTCGCGCTCGACCTCAAGCCCCAATTCCGCCGCCGCTTTGGTCAACAGACCGGCGGCGAAAACCTCCTCGAACCTAAGCTCGGGATGCTCGTGAATTTCGTGGCTGAGCGCGACCACTTTGTCGCGGTAGTTATCGATCGCGCGGGCTATCTCGGCATGAGCGTCCATCGTCGTGCTCCTCTCGATGCGGTTAGCATCCTGAGTAGCACCGATGCCGCGGACTATCCAACCGGGTGTGCTGCCGCACCGCGCGGCGTGAGTGCCGCAAGCACGATTGCCACGACGATCAGCGCGGGCACGTCGCCGATCAGGTGCCCGTGATGTCCAGGTTCGAGTGCTTGAATCGCCATGATCGCGGCGTGGACGAAGCTCGACCAGACGGTGAACCAAATGAGGCTGAGATTCGCCATCGGGTCGCGCGCCCCCACGATCAGAAAGACTCCAAGCGTCGCATACACCCCGACGATCATCATCGGATAGTCGGAATGCCCCGTATGCCACGTCCACCCGGACGGCCAGATGATCATCAGCGGATAGATTCCCGCAATGAAGATGATCCCAACCGCGACCATCGCAATCGGCAAATACGTGAGACGCTCATCACTAGTCATGACACACCTCCCGTTTCTTTACATCGGCCACTCGCGTTTGTAGAACGCGGCCATTTCGCTTTCGACGCGGGGCGGGAATTCCAGACCGTGACGCGCGAATGCAGCCCGCGCGAGTTCGCAGATCTTTCGGTGGATTTCGATATGCGCATCGCGCATTGCGGCGCGATCGCCGCTGCGCACCGACGACTCGATTCGCTCAACCAGCCTCGCGCATTCCTCGCGCTGACTCGGCGGCAGCAGCTTCGCGCGCGTGAACATGTTGCGATGGAACGCGCGGCGATCGGTCTCCAGCAGCATCAGCGGCACGATCGCCGTCTCCACCAGCAGGATTTCGCAGAACAGCCACGTGTTGATTTGGCCGCGCGCCAGGATTCTCACCGGCCACGTGGCGCCTTGCAGAAATCCAAGCACGCTGGATTCCAGCGCGTGCCTGATTGCGGCATCGCCGAGGTCGTCGCCGATTTTGAAGCGATCGTAGATTTCCGGCGCGCCCCACAGCCGCTTCACCGCGATGCGCGGCCTCGACGCCAGCCCGCCTTCTCTTTCAAAGAATACGTCGAGCTTCACCGGCCCTTCGATCAAACAGCCGACGCCGAAGATACCCATGATATCCAACGACGCCAGAATCGGCGCGACGCGTTCGATCTCGCGGCGCCGGCCATTCCACACCTCGTCCCACGCGCTCTCGACGACGCTAAGGTGCAAATCGATGTCCGAATACGAGTCGCCAGAACCGTCAGCCAGGCTCCCTTCGAGCCATCCCGCCGGAAAGCGCGCATCAGCCGAGAAAACCGCGACCGCGCGCTCGATCAGCTCGCCGCGCCGCACCGCAAACGGAACGTTCTCGCGCATACCCTACGGGCGGATGCGGGTTGCCGGTTGCAACGTCATCTCGGGCACGGGTTCGCCCTTTTCGGCTTTGTGCTGTGCGTAGTCCTGCACCGCGGTCAAAATTCCGGCGACGGCCTTGCCGAACATCAGGTCGCGATTCTCGCGCGCCCAGTCGTTCGAGTACTTGATCCCTTCGGCCACCTGGCCCTGGAATTGCGGCGCGACGTAGCGCGCGAACAGCTCGTACGAGCGCATCGTCTTTTCGCGCGTGGTCCATTCATGCGCGAGCCCGAGGATACCGCCGAAGCCGCCGGTCGCCTGTTGCAGTTCCTTGATCCTTGCGATCGCGTCGTCGGGCGTTCCCACGATAATGCCGCCGCGCCCGTTCATCCGATCGATATTCATCTCCTCGATCGGTTGATTCGGATATTCCTCGAACTGGACGCGCGTGCCGAGCGTGTCGATAAAGTATTCGCGAATCCACGAGTTGGCGCCGTCGCGAATATCGTTCATCGCCTCCTCGCGCGTCTCCGCCAGATGAATCGGGAAAACCATTCGCCAGTTTTTGCGGTCAACCGTCTTGCCGTGCTCGGCCGCCGACTCTTCCGCCATCGCCCAGCGCTTCATCAGATCGTCGAGTCCGCCCGGCGCGTACGACGCGACCGACAACACGCCGCATCCGAGCTGTCCCGCCGCGACCATGCCCGACGGCGAAATAGTGCTCGCGACGAAAACCGGCATGTGCGGCTGCTGGAACGGCTTCACCTGCAAATGCGCATCGACCAGCTTGAAGTACGATCCGTCGATCGAAATCTTGCCCTGTTCGTTGAACAGCCGCAGGATTGCGCTGACGCCCTCGACCATCCGCTTGCGCTGCGTGGTCGAATCGATGCCTTGCATGTGGGCGTCGGCTGCGAGCGCGCCCGGACCGCATCCGAGCATCACGCGTCCGCGGGTAAGATGGTCGAGCAATGCGAAGCGGTTGGCGACGTGGAACGGGTGATGGTACGGGATGCTGACGACGCCCGAGCCGAGCATGATGTGCCGGGTGCGGGTCGCGGCGACCGCCATAAAGATTTCGGGCGACGAGATAATTTCCCAGCCCGACGAATGATGCTCGCCGATGAACGCCTCTTCGTAACCGAGCTGGTCGAGCCACTCGATCAGCTGGAGGTCGCGCTCGAAGCAGAGCGTCGGATTTTCGCCGACGCGGTGAAAGGGGGCCATGAAAATTCCGAACTTCATTATTTCTCCTCGATAGGCGGTTCAGAAGTGGCGGTCAGGGGCCCGACGGTCCATCAGGTTACGACGAAACCAGAACTGGAAACAAGAAACCGCTGCCGCGATCCTAACCGATCGTTCAGCAAGGTGCCGGCAAAACCATCACCGCCCGCGCACCTGAAACTTTGCCTCGGCGAATTCGTCCAGAGTGTGAGAGGATCGCGAATCAGGGCCTGGGGAAAGTACCCGGCTTGCTCAATGCGGTAGCAAATAGGATCATTAGACATGAACGCGTCCCGCTTCGGCGAAGCGCTTGATTTGCGATGACAATGACAATTCCAGGCTTACGACAGCGCTCGATTCCCGCCGTCATTGCAACGGTGATCGCGCTGGCGATCATGTTTGGCGGAGTCATGCCTGCCGCGGCAGAGCAGCTCCAGCAGGGGTATTCGAATCCACCGTCGCCATCGAATCCGCCGCCGTCGCTGGTGATTCCGCAGAGCCAGGGCAAAGAAGCCTCGACGCTCGAGCTGCCGTCGATGCCGGCGAAGCAGGGTGGCGACTCGCTCAACATCCCGCCGCAGGTTCCGCAAACAGGCCAGGAACTGGTGCTGCCGACGCGCGAGTTGCGCCAACAGCCGGGTTACGAACAGGTCACCGTGACCGTGACCGAGCCGAGCGGCACCTACGTCACCGGTCTGCAGAAGGGCGATTTCAAACTTTACATGGACGGGCAGCAGCGCCCGATAGAATTTTTTCGCCAGGACCTGAACACTCCCGTCTCGGTCGGCATACTGGTGGATACCTCAGGCAGCATGACGCCGAAGATTCCGCAGGCGCGCGCCGCGATCGCAGAGTTCCTGCATGATCTGAATGACAAGGACGACGTGTTCCTGTTCGCTTTTTCCAGCCATCCGTTCCTGCTCCAGCCGTTCACGACCAATCACGACCTCGTGATGCGCCGGCTCGCGTTGCTGCACGCCTATGGGCAGACTGCATTGTTCGACGTCATCATGGAGGGGCTGCAGATGGTGCAGCGCGGGCGCTACGACAAGAAGGCGCTGCTCGTCGTCACCGACGGAATGGACAACACCAGCGCCGCGACGGTGAACGACGTGGTCGCGCAGGCGCGGCGAATGGGCGTGCTGGTGTACTCGATCGGCATCGGCGATCCGAACGGCGGCAGCGGCGGACCTTCCATCTCGATCGGACCGTTCGTGCTGGGCGGCGACTCAGAGGATCAGGTTGACGCCCAGACGCTGCACACGCTCTCGACCGAAACCGGCGCCAAGACTTACGTCATCCGCGAAGCCGGCGACGGCGAGCAACTGCGTCGCGCGTGCGAGAACATCAGCCTCGAGTTGCGCGAGCAATACACGGTCGGATTCCTCGCGCCCGACCCGAGCGCGGGCGGATACCGCAGTCTGAGGGTGGATGTCCCAGGCAAGCCGGGAGCGGAGGTTCGCGTTCGCAAAGGAATCGATGTCGGCGCCCCGTCGCCAACCGGACTCGCCGGCGGACCCTGATTCTATTTCTGCGGCTGCTGCATCGGCCGCACCACCTCGCCCTCGCGCGCCGTCTGCCCAAGGTTCAGCGCCACCATCTCGTTACCCTGCAAGCCCTCCACGATCTGGCACTTCATGCCGTCGTCGAAGCCGAGCGTGACCGGAACGAGATGAATGCGGTTGGCGCTCACGATTGGGACCAGGGTCTGGCCGCCGTTGAAGATCAGCGCCTCGTCCGGCACCATCGGCGTCGACGAATTGCCGGTGAGCGAAATCTTCACGTGCGCATACATCCCCGGCAACAGCAGTTGATCGTCGTTGGGTAAATCGACTTCGACCAGCATCGTGCGGGTCTGTGGCGTCAGCGCGCTCGGATGCCGCGTCACGGTGCCGGCAAACTGCTTGCGCGGGAACTGCGTGATCGTCACGACCGCGGGGTCGCCGTCGTTGATGAACGCGGCGTCGTTCTGCGCCATCTGGAGATAGACGCGGACCGGCTTGAGCGTCGCCATCTCGAGAATTGGCGTCGTCGAGGAGGCTTGCGCAGTCGCCAATCCGATCAGCGCGCCAGGATCGACGTTGCGCGCCGTGATCACGCCGTCGTACGGCGACACGATTCGCTCGTACGCCTGTTGCGACCGCAGCGACATCCACGACGCGCGCGCTTCGAGCATCGCGGCGTGCGTTTCGTCGGCGGTCTGCTGCGGCACTACCTGGTTGCGCACGAGATCCTGGTTGCGGCGGTCGGTGATCGCGTTGATTTCGTAGGTCGCCTTGGCGTCGATCACCTGGTGGTCCAGCTCGGGCGACTCGAGCACCGCGAGCAGTTGCCCTTTTTTCACCAGCGCGCCCTTGTCCACCAGCATCTTCGTCACGTAGCCGGGAATCTTCGCGTAGATCGGGCTCTCGAAATAGCCGTGCACTTCGCCCGGCAGCGAGAGCGTCCGCTTCGTGTCGGAATGGATCAGCGGAACGACGATGACGATCGGGCCCTGTTGTTCCTGCTGTTCGAGCGCGCTCGTCTGATGGCTGACCCAGATATCGCGCGCCAGCACCAGGCCGCCGAGCGCGATCAGCACGAGGACCACCGCGACGAGCCAGCCCGCGATGAACAGCGGTCCCGATTTGATCGCCACCGATTTCGGATTCTCATCCGCCATACTTCAATCCTTCTCCGACTGTTCGACCAGCTCGGCGATTTCGGCGTCGCGTTCGCGCTTTCCGATGCGCTTGCCGGAGAACAGCGAATAGACCGCCGGCACCACCAGCAGCGTCATCACGGTAGCCGCGAGCAGTCCGCCGATCACGGCGCGGCCCAGCGGTGCGTTCTGCTCGCCGCCCGCTCCCAGAGCCAGCGACATCGGCAGCATGCCGAGGATCATCGCGAGTGCCGTCATGATGACCGGGCGCAGGCGCGTGACGCCCGCCTGGATCGCCGCCGAAACAGGATCGTGACCCTGCTCGCGCAGATCGTTGGCAAAGGTGATCAGCAGGTTGCCGTTGGCGACGCCGACGCCGACCGCCATGATCGCGCCCATCATCGATTCAACGTTCAGCGTCGTGCGCGTGATCACCAGCATCCAGAGCACGCCGGCCAACGCGCCCGGCACCGCCATCATGATGATCATCGGATCGAGCCACGACTGAAAGTTGGTCGCCATCAACAGGTAAACGAGAATGATCGCGAGAATCAGTCCGCTGCCCATGCTCGAAAACGACTGCCGCATCGCGTCGCTCTCGCCTTGAATGCTGATCCTCGTGCCGGGCGGGAGATTGGTCAGTGCGTCGATCTTCTTCTGCACCGCGGAAGTCACGCTGCCGAGATCCGCGCCCTCGACACCGCAATCCACGTCCACCACGCGCTGCACGGTGTAGTGGTTGATGCCCTGCGCCTGCACTTCGTGGTTCATCGACGCGACGTTGTCGAGGAACTGCGGCGGCGGCGTGGCGCCGTCGAATTGCGAGGCCGTCAACGGTGTGCGGCCGATAGCCTGTAGCGAATTGACTATATGCTGCGGCGTTTGCACGGCGACGCTGTAGCTAACGCCGTTTTTGTAGTCGAGCCACTGACTGGGCGAGAAGATGAGACTCGAGCTGAGCGAAGTGAGTATGCTGGTGGTAACGTCTCTCTCCGTAATTCCGAGTTGCAGCGCCTTGTCGCGATCGACCTTCACGCTCAGTGTCGGATAGTCGAGCACTTGCGGAATCCGCACGTCAGCGGCGCCGGGGATGGTTTCCATCTGGGATTTGAGCTTTTGCGCGATGCTGAAATCGGAATTCAGATCGCGCCCGACAATCTGCACGTCGATCGGCGCCGACAAGCCGAAACTGAGTACTTGGCTGATTATGTCCGCCGCCTGCGGATAGATAGTCACTCCGGGGAACTGACTATGTATCGCGGAGCGAATCTGCTTGATGTATCCCGCAGTCGGGTGATGTTTCTTCTTCAGCTGTATCTGCAGGTCGGCATCCTGCGGACCCAGGCTGTCGGTCTGGTAGAACAACAACGCCCAATAGACCGGCAGGCCGATGTGATCGGTCATCAACTCGAATTCGTCGGGCGGAATCAATCCGCGGATCGTCCGCTCGACGCCGTCGAGAATGCGCGAAGTTTCCTCGAGCCGCGTGCCGACCGGTACCCGCACGTGCAATCGGATCATGCCGGTATCGACGTTCGGGAAGAAATCTTCGCCCGATACATTCACCAGCAGCATCGAGGCGAGCACCATGACGCCGATCGATGTGAGCACCAGTCCGCGATGCGCCATCACGCGGCTCAGCAAGCCTTCGTAGCGCGTGCGCTGGCGGTCGAACCATCGCTCGAAGCCGTCGGTAATTTTTCCGAGCCACCCGCCGGACTTGTGTCCCTCGGGTTCAGCCGCGAGCAGATGAATCGCCATGCTCGGGACCAGCGTGCGCGACAGCAGGTACGACGTCAGCATCGCGTACACCACCGCGAGCGCCAGCGGCAGGAACAAGTATTTGGCGACTCCGGTGAGCGCGATGACGGGAGAGAAGACGATGCAAATCGACAGCGTGCCGACGAAGGCCGGCACGGCGATCTGCCGCGCGCCGTCCAGGATCGCGACGCCCAGCTGCTTGCCCATCGCGTGGTTGCGATGGATGTTCTCGACTTCCACCGTCGCGTCATCGACCAGCATGCCGACCGCGAGCGCGAGTCCGCCGAGGGTCATGATGTTGATAGTCTGGCCCGACAGCTTGAGCCCGACGATCGATGTCAGAATCGCCAGCGGAATCGACGTGACGACGATCAGCGTGCTCCGGAGCGAGCCGAGGAACAGCAGCACCATCAGTCCGACCAGTGAGGCGGCAATCACGCCCTCCTGCACCACGTCGAACAGCGACTCGCGCACGAAGATCGATTGATCGAAAGCGAGCGTCGCCTTGAGACCCTTGGGCGCGATCGCCAGCATCTGTGGCAATACTCCCTTGACCGCATCGACCACCGTCAGCGTCGAGGCGGACGGATGCTTGAGTATGAGCATGTAGGTCGCGAGCTCGCCGTTGACGCGCACCAGGTCGGTCTGCACCGCGGCGCTGTCGCTGACCTTGGCCACGTCATCTATGTAAACGGGCGAAGTGCCCTGGTACTTGATCGGCAGCCGATTCAGATCTTCGGAGTGCTGCGGACTGCCGTTGATCACCACGTCGTACTCGGTATTGCCGATTTTCGCGGTGCCGCCGGGAATAATCACATTCTGATTCTGCAGCGCGTTGACGACGTCGTTGGGCGAGACGCCGCGCGCGTACATCAGCGACGGATCGATATTCACCATCACCTGCCGTGACGCACCGCCGAACGGAGCGGGCGTTGACAGACCAGGAATGGTGAACAGGAATATGCGCGCGAAGTTGTAGCCGAAGTCGTAAACTTTGCTCTGCGGCAGAGTATCGCTCGACAATATCAAGTAGCTAATCGGAACTTCGGTCGCGTTATAGTCAATTACGCTCGGCGGATTGATCCCGGGCGGCAGAATGTTCTTGATCGCCTCGGAAACCGAGACCAACTGTGAAATAGCCAGTCCGGTGTCGGCGCCGTGCTGAAAATAAAACTTCAGCAGCCCGATGCCGTTGAGCGAGATCGATTCGATGTGATCGACGCCGTTTACTGTCGTCGAGGCCGAGCGCTCGCTGATATTTACGACCCGCTGCTCCATCTCCTGTGCCGACAGGCCGGGGTAGTTCCACACCAGATCGACCACGGGTATGTCGATAGCCGGGAAGATGTCGAAGTTCATCGACGACAGCGAGACGATACCGAGCAGCAGCATCAACGCCGCCATCACGGCCACAGTTACAGGACGACGGAGCGCGAGTTGGACGATCCACATAAGGTGGTCTCCTGTTTACTCCGGGTCGCCGCTTCAGGGCGACTCGCGCTTTTGCGAAACAAATGGCGCGACGAACGCGCGAGCCGGATCGGGCAACAGGTTCAGGAATTTCATTTCGGCGAAATCGCCAATCAACTGAAAACCGGAGAACGCGGCGTTATCCACGCGGATGCGGCGGAAGTGCGCGAGCTCGAGCCGCATGAAATGGCACAAAACAGTGCGGATGATGTCGCCGTGCGAGACGAACAGGATGCGCCGGCCGCTGTTGTCGCCGATCGCGCGCCGGACTGCCTCGACCCCGCGCGATTGCACCTGCGTGATGGTCTCGCCACCGGGCGTCGGCGCGTCCAGCGGATGCTCGCGATAGTGGATGTAGTCGGGGTCCTCGATCAAATCGTCGTACACCATCCCTTCCCAACGCCCATACATGACTTCCGATAGTTGCGGATCCTCGGCGACGGGGATGCCGCCGATGCCGGCCGCGATCATCTCCGCCGATTGCCGCGCACGCGCGAGCGGACTCGTGATGATCAGCTCGGGCTCGATCAACCGCGCGAACGGAATCGCGGCTTGCACCTGCGCGCGTCCATCGGCGTCGAGTTCGATCGGATTGCGGCCCATCACGCGGCCTTCGCGATTCCACGCGGTCTCGCCATGCCGCATCAACAGCGCGATTCCTCTCATCCCGTTGCCACCTTTCAGTTTATCCGCAACGTAAAACGGTCCCAGCGCCATCGAAGTTCCTCGGATGATCAGTGCCTGCGAAAAAAAACGGCGGGACCTCTTTATGAGCCCCCGCCGCAATCAAATCAGATTTTCGACTTCTGTGACCAGCGCGAGTGTCACCGCGCCGACGCCGCCGCGCTCGCGTGAGCTGGTTGTTCCGCATGCGTGGTGCCATTCGCAGGCGCTCCGAAACCGCAGAACGCTTCGTAGTCGATCAGCGTCGTTTGCGTGGGATGCTCGCTGCAGACGGGGCACTTCGGATCTTTGCGGATCTTCAGAATCCGCACGAAGTCCTTGTCCGACAGCGTGTCGAAGTAAACCATCTTGCCAATCAGCGGAGAGCCCGCACCGATGATCAGCTTGATTGCCTCGAGCGCCTCGATCGATCCAATGAGGCCCGGAATCGCGCCGAGCACTCCCGCCTCCGCGCACGACGGCGCCATGTCGGGCGGCGCCGGCTCGGGGTAAAGGCATCGGTAGCACGGACCGCCTTTGGCCGGATAGAAAACCGTGGTGTTGCCCTCGAAGCGGAAAATCGCACCGTCCACCAGCGGCTTCTTCGAGAACACGCAGGCGTCGTTGATCAGGTAGCGCGTCGGAAAATTGTCGCCGCAGTTCACGACGACGTCGTAGTCCTTGATGATGTCCATCACGTTGTCGGACGTCAGCCGCACGTCGTGACGAATCACCTTGACGCCGGGATTGAGCGCGCTGATCGCCTTCTGCGCCGACTCGGTCTTGAGCATCCCGACGCGATCGGTGGTGTGGATTATCTGGCGCTGGAGATTCGACATATCGACCACGTCGAAATCGACCAGGCCGATCGTGCCGACTCCCGCCGCCGCGAGGTACAGCGCCGACGGCGAGCCGAGCGCGCCGGTGCCGAGCAGCAGCACCTTGGCGTCGAGCAGCTTGGCCTGTCCTTTTTCGCCGACTTCGGGAATCACGAAATGGCGCGAGTAGCGGGTCAGCTCGTCGGCGGTGAACGCGCGATCGGCGATCCACGGCAGGCCGCGATCCTTCCACGCGCTGAAGCCGCCGGTCATGTTGTACACGTTCTCGTAGCCGAGCTCGCGCAGCGTGCGCGCCGCCAGCAGCGAGCGCGTGCCCGACGCGCACTGCAAAATCACCGGAGTCTTGTGGTCGGGAACTTTCTCCTCGATGCGAAGTTCGAGGAAGCCGCGCGGTATCGCGACCGCCTGCGGAATATGTCCCTGGCGCCATTCGTCGCTCTCGCGCACATCGACCAGCACCGTGCCGGGCTTGTCGATCATCGCGCGCGCCTCGTCGATCGCGATTTGCTTAATCGTCGAGCGCGCTTCGTCGAGAATATTCTTCGAAGTTTTCGCCATAAAATTTATCCGTTCGAGCCGTCGGCGGATTCAGTTTCAATATACAACTATAACCACGCGCGCGAGTCACGCCACGCGGCGCGGCGACCGGCTAGCCGCCAATCATTCGATGCGATTCGACCAGCGTGCGCATGAAGCCCAGCACTTGCGCCGCATGCCCGCGCGGCGTCACTTCGTGAAACGCGCGACGCACGCGCAGATCGGTGTCGAGCACGAAGGTCGAGCGCGCCGCGTACTTGCCGCTCAGCACGCCGAACGCACTCGCGAGCCTGCCGTCTTCGTCCGCCAGCAGAATGAACGGCAGCGCATGCTTTTCAGCGAACGCGCGATGGCGCTCGACCGAATCGGTGCTGACGCCGATGACGGCGCAATCGAGCGCCTGGAACTGAGCGTAACTGTCGCGAAATTCCTTGCCCTCGACGGTGCAGCCGGGCGTGTCGTCCTTGGGGTAGAAATACACGACGAGATTGTGGCCGCGGAAATCCTTGAGCCGGCGCAACTCGCCGCGGGCGTCAGGCAACGCCAGCTCGAGGGCCGTCGAAAGATCCGGGATGCTCGCGTCAGCCGGCGGCATGCGCTTCAGCCTCGGCAATCGATTTGCGCTTGGTGAATTTGATCGCCGCGTTGTCGATGTTGATCGAGCAGAGCGACCCGCACATCGTGCAGACGTTGGAGCCCGCGGCCTCGCTTTCTTCCTTGTAACGGCGCGCCTTGTCCGGGTCCATCGCCATCGCGTACATGCCTTCCCAGTTGAGCGCCTTGCGGTAGCGCGACATCTGATCGTTCCAGACTTTCGCGGCGCGCACGCCCTTGACGAGGTCGCCCGAATGCGCCGCGATTCGCGTCGCGATCACGCCTTCGCGCACGTCGTCGATATCGGGCAGCCGCAGATGCTCGGCCGGAGTCACGTAGCACAGAAAATCGGTGCCCGCCGCCGACGCGATCGCGCCGCCAATCGCACCCGTGATGTGATCGTAGCCGGGCGCGACGTCGCAGGTCAGCGGTCCTAGCACGTAGAACGGTGCGCCCCCGCAGACTCGCTTCTCGAGCTTCACGTTGGCTTCGATTTGATCGAGCGGCACATGGCCGGGGCCTTCGATCATCACCTGCACGCCCATCGCGCGCGCGCGATCGGTCAGCTCGCCCATCACCAGCAGCTCGCCTATTTGCCCGCGATCGGTGGCGTCGCCGGTGGCGCCCGGGCGCAGCCCGTCGCCGATCGAAATAGTCACGTCATGCTCGCGCAGAATCGCGCAGACCTCGTCGAAATGCTCGTAGAGCGGATTCTCATTGCCAGTGCGCTCGATCCATCCCGCGAGCATCGCACCGCCGCGCGACACGATGCCCTCGATTCGCTGATGACCGCGCAGGCGCTTGACGCTCTCGCGCGTGACGCCGCAATGCAGCGTCATGTAATCGACGCCCTGGCGCGCCTGTCGCTCGATCACGTCGAGAAAGTACTCGGCCTCCATCTCCATGATCGAACGCTCGGAGCCGAGCTGGTAAATCGGCACGGTGCCGAGGATCACCGAGCATCGCGACAGGATCTCCGCGCGGATTTTGTCGAGGTCGGTGCCGGTCGAAAGATCCATCACCGAGTCGGCGCCGTAGCGGACCGCGGTGTAAAGTTTCTCGACTTCTTCTTCTATGAGCTGATGGAAGTTCGACGCGCCGATGTTGGCGTTGACCTTGGTGCGCAGGCCTTTGCCGATTCCGATCGCCCTGAAATCGTGATGGAGGTTGTGCGGGATCACGACCTCGCCGGTCGCGACCAGTGCGCGAATTTCCTCAGGCGAGAATCCCTCGTCTTCGGCAACTTCGGTCATCTGCCGGGTGATAATATTTTTGCGGGCGGCTTCAATCTGGGTCATCGCGTTACCTCCGCGGCCGTCAAGCGCGCGGCCTGAATCCTAAGTATAGCTCAATCGTCGCCGTACTCGATGCCGTTCTTTTCGCACAGCGCGCGCAGTTGCTGGATCATGCGCTCGGCGCGCGCCAGGTGCGCCACCGCGATGAAATTCGCCAGCGCCACCAGCGTCAGCGCCGCCGTCGCCCAGTACATGTGGCTCAGCACGTCACCGCCGTGAATCACGCCGACGCCTTTCGCGTAGGCGATGAACAAAACGATCAGACCCGCCAAGGTCAGGCCAATAGTCACTCGCGTCATCTGGCTACTTGCCGCTGCGCTCGGGATGCCGGTCGATGGCGGTGAGGTCGTCGATGCGGTCGGGCGCTTCGGCATAATGCTTGGGCGCTTCGCGATTGGTGTAGGTCTTCATCTCGGGCCGCTGCATGTCGTAAACGGCGGCGTCCTGCGCTTTGTACCATTCGAGCATCTCGTTCATGTTGCCGTCGCGGCCCTTGTCGGCCAGCACGCGCGAGCGATGCATCAGGAGTTCCTTCTGCTCGACGAAATCCTTGCGATCGAAACCCCAGATGCGCGGGTGAACGTAAGTGTCCATCCGAATCGCGTCGCACGGGCACGCCTCGACGCACAGCCCGCAGTAGATGCATCGCAGGGTGTCGATCTCGTAGCGCACCGGAAATTTCTCGACGTGCGGATCGGGCGACTCGCCCGCTTCAATATAAATGCACTGCGCGGGGCACGCGGTCGCGCACAGAAAGCACGCGGTGCATCGCACACTGGAATCTTCGCGCAGCGTCAGCCGATGACTGCCGCGAAAATTGTCGGGATAGTGCTTGCGCTCCTCGGGATACTGCGTCGTTGAAGTCGCGTTAACGTCCTTCTTCAGGCCGAACAGATGCGCGGTGTGCAGCATGAAGTTGCGCGCGAAGTGGTAGTTGGTGATCGCCAGACCTCGGAGAATTTCAGGGATATAAATCTTCTCCCAGAAGGTCATTTGTTCGCTTCTTTGCATCTCTAAACCAGCGCCGAATCGTTTGTCTGGACGGGGTTTTCCGCGTTCGCCGCAGCTTCGCCGGACTCCGAAACTAGACTATAGGGAGTCCTCGGAATTGCAGTCAAGTTAGGTTCACGGCGGCGCGCTCGGGTTGGTCGCCGGCGCGGACGGCTTCAACCAGACGTGATGGTAGTAGCCATTCTTGTCGATGGTCGGCGGCGTTGGCGTGGGAGCGACGTTGCCCCAATGACCAGCTTCGGAACTGGAATCGTCGTCAACGTCAGCCTCGTCAACTTCGACCGGGAAGCCTTCGAGTTGCGACGGCACCTGCCGCGTCACCGCGTCAATGCTCTTCTGATCGTCCACCTCGACCAGAATCGCGGCCTCGTTCTGTCCATCGACTTCGCTGGAGACGTCCTTCACATGCGGAATTTTCATCAGCTCGGCGCGATGCCGTTTGCAGACGGCGTCGGCGTCGCGCAAATCCTGCGCCGCCTGCTCCTGCTCCGGCGTCTGCGCCCTCGCGTCCCGCACGACGCAAGCTATCAGCGCAATCGCAATCAACCCCGCCGCAATTTTCCCAATCTTCACTGTTACCTGAGAGCAAAGTAGCGCGCTGCGCGCAACTTTGTGTTTTTCACTTTCTCACTGGGTGCAGGGGTCACCCCCCGCGACGGTGTCGATGCCGCCCGCCGCGCAGGCGATGGTTCCTACGACTTCAGCCGCGTGTACAACCGCGTCGGATTGTCATCCAGAATCTTCCTCGCCACGCCCGCCGCAAACTCCTTGCGCCCCGCGGTCAGACTCACCGTATGCGGGAATCTGCCGTCGAAGTGCGGGTAGTCCGACGCGTACAGAATATGCTCCGCGCCAACGCTTTCAACCACATACGGCAGCGTCTCCTCGTCGGGATCGCACGAGATGAAAAAATTCGCGCTGCGAATCACTGCCGACGGCTTGCGATGCAGAAACGGCACGTACTCCGGCATCAGCTCGTAATGCTCGTCGAGCCGCTCCATCCAGAACGGCAGCCAGCCGACGCCCGCCTCGAGAAACGCGACGCGCAGTTTCGGGAAAATGTCGAGCACGCCGCCGCCGACAATCGCCGCAATCCCGCGCATCACCTCGAACGGATTGGTCGCCGAATGCTGAAGGAACAGATTGTTGCCCATCTCGAACGTGCCCATCCCGTACGGCGGACGCGCGGTGCCGCCGTGAAAGCACGCGGGCAGGTCGGTCTCGACGCAGGCCTGCCAAATCGCGTGGAACGCGGGATGGTCGAGCAGCTTGTCCTCCATGTGCGCGGACAGGTAGATGCCGACGCACCACGGCTCGTTGGCGACGCGCCGGATTTCTTCGGCGGCACGATCGGGCGCGCGCATCGGTACGATCGCAACGCCTTTCAGACGCGCAGGGTAGGCCGCGCAGTAGTCGGCGAGCCATCGATGGTAGGCGCGAATCATCGCGATTTCGAAATCGACGCTCTTAAGCGCGCAGAAGCTCGAGACCACCGTCGCGAACAGCACGGCGACGTCGATTCCCTCGCGCTCCATGTCCTTGATGCGCACGTGCGGATCGAATCCGCCGCGCATATCGGGCTTCTCGCCATGCGGCTTGCGTCCGGTCCGCGTCAGCGGCTGGTCGGGCGCCGCGACACCCAGCGGCCGCCCGGTATTCAACTGATGGAAGTAGCCGAAAAAATATTTCGACGCTCGCGTCGCCGCGATCTTCTTCAGTTCGTCCAAATCGGGCTTGAACCTGGAGTCGAGGTATTCGTCGTAGAGCTCGTTGGGCTCCATCACATGCCCGTCGGCGTCGATCACTTTATTGCCGTTGAACATTTGATCCACTTATCGCGCATCGCAGGCGGCAAACTCAAGCCAGCCAGTCTCACCAACGAATCCCGTCAGCCATATAGCACGCTGCATTCGCGGCGCTATAAAATGCGCGGTTGGAGAGTCGCATCGCGCATGAGCGACAGGGAAAAAGAAGCGCTGTTCATCGTTCGCCGTCTGGTCGATTCCGGCTTTCGCGCCGTTTTCGCCGGCGGATGTGTACGCGATCGAATCCTCGGCGTCGAGCCCAAGGATTACGACATCGCGACCGACGCGCGTCCCGAAGTGGTGCAGAAAATGTTCGACCGCACGGTCGCGGTCGGCGCCAAGTTCGGCGTAATCGGCGTGGTGCTCGATCACGACAAGCCGGTCGAAGTCGCGACCTTCCGCGCCGACGCGGAATATACCGACGGACGCCGGCCGTCGGCGGTGCGCTTCGGCGCGATCGAGGAAGACGCGATTCGCCGCGATTTCACTATCGGCGGGATGTTTTACGATCCGATCGCCGACCGGCTGATCGATCTGGTTGGCGGGATGCGCGATTTGCGCGCCGGGATTATTCGCGCGATCGGAAATCCCTACGACCGCTTCGAGGAGGATCATTTGCGCATCCTGCGCGCAGCACGCTTTGCCGCGCGGCTGGATTTTACGATCGAGCCCGCGACCTGGGCCGCGATGAAGCGCGCCGCGCCGACGATTGTTGATATTGCGGCCGAGCGAATCGGCGAAGAAATCGTGATGATGATGACTGAGGGTGCGCCCGCGCGCGCGATGGATCTGATGATGGACAGCGGGCTGATGCAAATTCTGCTGCCCGAAGTCGTGCGCATGCGCGGATGCGCGCAGCCCGAAAATTTCCATCCCGAGGGCGACGTGTACACGCATACGCGGATTGGCGTGGCGATGCTGCCGGCCGGATGCACGGAGACCGTCGCGTTCGGAATCCTGCTGCACGATATCGCCAAGCCGAAGTGCCGCGCGGTGGTCGGCGACAAGGTCACTTTCTATGGGCATACCGACGACGGCGCTGTGATGGCGGCGAACATGCTGGCGCGGCTGAAGCGATCGCGCGCGGTGCAGGAGCGCGTCGCGTACCTGGTGAAGAATCATCTGAAGCTGTGCATGGCGCCGCGGATGCGTCCCTCGACGCTCAAGCGGATGCTGGCGGAAGATGGCTTCGACGAATTGATGGACGTGGCGTTCATGGACGCGATGGCGTCGAGCTCGTACCTCGGCTACTGGCATTTTTGCCGCAACGCGATGACGACGATGACGCCGGCCGAGATTCGTCCGCCGCGTTTGATCGGCGGCGAGGACCTGAAGCAACTCGGATTCACGCCGGGGCCGCGCTTCAAGGAAATTTTGAAGGACGTCGAGGACCATCAACTCGACGGCGCGCTCGAAACCCGCGAAGCCGCGCTCGAATACGTGCGCGCGCATTACGCCGCCTAGTTGATCCGCGCAATCGCCATAAGCAAGCGCTTCGGCCGCACGCTTGCGCTCGACGGCGTCGATTTCGAGGCGCGGCCCGGTGAGATTCACGCGCTGGTCGGCGAGAACGGCGCCGGCAAAACGACGCTGATGAAGGTGCTGGCGGGATCGCTCGCGCCCGACAGCGGCGAGGCGAGTCTCGATGAACATCCGCTGCAGGCGGGGTCGCCGCGCGCCGCGCTGGCGGCCGGGATTGCGGCGGTGCATCAGAGCCCGATGCTGTTCGAGCGGATGACGTGGGAGGAAAATCTCGCGCTCGGCGGCTTCGATACCGGCGCCGAAGTGCTGGATCTCGCGGCGGTCGCCGCACGGGCGCGCGCGCTCGCGGCGAAGCTCGGATTCGAGCTGCCGCCGGGCGCAACCACTGTCGAGAATCGTTCGGTCGCGGAGCGCGTGCGGCTCGAAGTATTGCGTGCGCTCAGCTTCAACCCGCGCGTGCTGATTCTCGACGAGCCGACCAGCGTGCTCGCGCCGTCGGAGCTGGCGGCGTTCCTCGACTTGCTGCGCAACCTGCGCGCCGAGGGCCGAATCGTCGTGTTGATCACGCACAAGCTGGGCGAGGCGATGGCGGTCGCCGACCGAATCACGGTGCTGCGCCGGGGCCAGGTCGTCGCCCGCACCACTCCGGCTGAGACCAGCGAGGAAAAGTTGGCCGGCCTGATGATTGGCGAGATCGTGACTCAACCGGCGCGTCCGGCGACCGAGAATCGCGGCGCATCGGTGCTGCGGATCGAAAATCTAAGTCTGGAAGATCGCACCCGCCGCAAGATTCTCGACCAGCTTTCGTTCGACGTCGCCGGCGGCGAGATCGTTGGAATTGCCGGCGTGGACGGCAACGGGCAGACCGAGCTGGTCGAGTTGCTTGCCGGCGTGCGCGAGCCGAGCGCCGGCAAAATAATTTCGAGCGGCGAGATAGCGGTGATACCGCAGAATCGCGACCTCGACGGGCTGATCCTCGACATGCGCCTGTGGGAGAACCTGATCCTGGCGCGTCCTTTGCGCGAGCAGGTGACGGCGCATGGATGGCTGAACACCTCGCGCGCGATCGAGCTATGCCGCGAGCTGATCGAGCGGTTTCGGATTCGCGCGCCCGGTCCTGAGGCGAGCGCCGGCGCGCTTTCAGGCGGCAATCGGCAGCGGCTGGAGGTGGCGCGTGCGATCGCGTCGCGGCCGAGCGCGATCGTCGCGCACAATATCTGCCGCGGCCTCGATCTCGCGGCGACCGCCGACGTCCATCGCACGATTCTCGATTTCGCGGCCGGCGGCGGCGCGGTGCTGCTGATTTCGAGCGACCTCGACGAGCTGCTCGCGATCTGCGGGCGGCTGCTGATTATCAGCGGCGGCAAAATTCGCGAGACCAATCCGGGTGAGCGCGATCCCGAGCGGCTGGGCTTGATGATGGCCGGGGCGCGCGACTGATGCTGTCGTCGATTGCTAAGCCGTTGGCGGCGCTGGCGCTCGCCGCCGTGCTCATCGCGATCGCGATCGCCGCGCTGGGCGCGTCGCCGCTTGGCGTGTTCGCGGCGCTCGGCGAAGGTGCGTTCGGCAGTTGGTACGCATGCGTCGATACGCTGGTGAAATCCACGCCGTTGATCTTCACCGGGCTCGCGGTCGCGATCGCATTCTCGGGCGCGCTGTGGAATATCGGCGCCGACGGCCAGCTCACAATCGGCGCGATCGCCGCCGGCGCGGTCGGCACGCACCTGGGGGATTTTCCGCATTCAATCGCAATCGTGATCATCCTCGCGGCGGGCGCATTCGGCGGCGCGATGTGGGGCGGTATCGCGGGATGGCTGCGCGCGCGGCGCGACGTCAACGAAGTTATCAGCACGATCATGCTCAACTTCGTCGCCGTGCAGATGCTGAGTTGGATGGTGCACGGCCCGCTGATGGAACCGTCGCGCGCGTATCCGACCAGCTCGCCGATCGCGTCAGCCGCGCAGCTCGACTTTTACTTCGCGCCGAGCCGCCTCAATCTCGGCATGCTGACCGCGGTCATCCTTGCCGTCGCATGCTACGTGCTGTTGTTCAACACCAGCGCCGGATTCGAGCTGCGCGCGATGGGCCGCAACCGGCGCGCCGCGACGTTCTTCGGCGTCCGCATTCCGGCGCTCACGGTTTGGGTGATGGCGCTGTCGGGCGCGCTGGCGGGGCTTGGCGGCGCGGTGCAGGTGTCCGCGATTTCGCATCGACTGTACGAGAAGCTCTCGCCCGGCTGGGGTTTCGAGGCGATCGCGGTTGCGCTGGTGGCGCGCCTGAACCCGATCGCGATCGTCCCGGCCGCTCTGCTGTTCGGCGCGCTCGACAACGGCTCACAAGCGATGCAGCGCACGCAGGGGATCTCGCCCGAGCTGGTGCAGGTGATCCAGGGCCTCGTGATTCTGATCATCCTGGCCTTCGACACGCCGGCGTGGAGCGCAATGCGCGAGAATATTTTCGGCGCGTCGGGCGATGACGCCGCCGCGGTACCGCCGGTCGCGGAGGCGCCCGATGCTTGAAGCGTTTCTCGTATCGGTGATCACGATGGCGACGCCGATTCTGCTCGCGGCGCTGGGCGAGCTGCTGGTCGAGGAGAGCGGCGTCGTCAATATCGGGATCGAAGGCGCGATGCTGGCGGGCGCGTTCGCGGCGCTGACGATCGCGCTCTTCAGCGGCAGTGATGGCCTTGGACTTGTCGGCGCAATTGCCGCGGGCGTCGCGATCAACGCGATCTTCGCGGTGCTGGTCGTAAATCTCGCCGTCAACCAGGTCGTCACCGGCACCGCGGTCAGTATCCTCGCGCTCGGCTTGACGGGCGTCTTCTATCGCAAGCTGTTCGGCGTGACGGGCAAGGCGTTCATGGTGGCGCCGATTGCGAAAATCCCGCTCGGTCCGCTTGCGCGAATCCCGCTGCTCGGACCGGTGCTGTTCGATCACAACGCGCTGGTATATTTCACGTTCCTACTCGTGCCCGTGCTCTGGTACGTGATCGCGCACACGCGCTACGGCCTTAGACTGCGCGCGTGCGGCGAGCGGCCTGAAGCGGCCGACGCGCTCGGGCTGGGCGTGATCGCAATCCGGTGGCAGGCGCTGCTGATTTCGGGCGCGCTGACCGGCCTCGCCGGCGCGTTCCTGACGCTCGCCTACGACAACACCTTCGTTGAGAATATCTCGGCCGGGCGCGGCTTCGTCGCGCTGTCGGTGGTGATCGTCGGACGCTGGAATTCGTGGGGGCTTGCCGCCGCCTCGCTACTGTTCGGCGCCGCGATGGCGTTGCAATTCGGCTTGCAGGCGCTCGGCACCGTCGTCCCATACCAGCTATTTCTCGCGCTGCCGTATGCGCTGACGCTGGTGGTGCTGGCAGGCTTCGGCGGACAGGCGGCGGCGCCCAGCGCGCTCGGCGAGCCTTACCGGCGGCAGTAAGGGGAAGGGGAGTCGTCTCATTTAACGTGAAACCCGCCTGGGTTTCACACTTCCCTGGGCAGGGGTGACCCCTGCACCCAGTTATAAGAAACGTGTAGTCTGAATTTCGATGCCTACGCCTCTGCTCGCACTTAGAGATTCGTCGTTTCCGATGGCGGATTGCGCGCCTTGCGGTAAATCGGTGCTGACGTATGTCGCGCTCGATGACGACAACCAAGGCGCCGAACGCCGCATCTGTGTGCATTGCGATACGCCGATCGCCGAAAATCTCAAATGGGTGTCACCCGGCGAGCTCGAGCAGGCGGGATATTATTTTGGGCCGCCGCCCGCTGAAGTCGGCACCGCCGCGGGCGAGAAGACCGCATGCAGCACCGGATGCGGCAGTTGCGGCGTCAAGAAGTCCTGAGCGCGCCGGTCTGGCGCAACGCTTCATAGACCACGATCGATACCGCGTTGGAGAGATTCAGGCTGCGCACGCCGGGCTCGAAGATCGGGATGCGATATGCGCGGTCGGTTCTCTCGGACAGGAATTCGTGGCCGAGACCTTTTGTCTCACCGCCGAAGAACAGGAAATCGCCGCGCTGGTAGTGGGCGTCGAGATAGGACGTGGGCGCGTGGGTCGAGAAGAATTTAGATTTCGCGTGCGGCGAGTCGTGATGTAGCGCGGCGAAATTGTCCCATCCTTCGTAAGTTTGCAAATCCACCAGCGGCCAATAGTCGAGACCGGCGCGCTTGAGATAGCGATCGTCGAGCGAGAATCCCAGCGGGCCGACCAGATGCAGCCGCGCTTTGATCGCCGCGGCCAGGCGCGCGATCGAGCCGGTGTTCTGCGGAATCTCGGGACGCACCAGCACGATGTGCAGATTCGGCGCGGCCAGATCCATCATGCGTTCGATGCGGGCGTATCGCCCAGCGGATAGCGATGGCCCTTGAGAATCACGAAGAAGCGGCCGCCGTCGTCGGACTCGAAGTGGTCGCTCAGATGGTAGTAGGCGGAACGGAGGAAGCGCGCGCGCGCGTCGCCGCCCTTGACGCGCGCATACAGCACGTTGGCGGCGCCGACTTCGAGCGCGGCGGGATCGAGCGGCTCGCGCGTGTCGTCGTTCAGCACGATCGTGAAGCCGCCGAGCTCGTCGTCTTCGAGCGCCTTGACGACGTAGGGCGTATCCTCGACGGTGATCGACGCGCGTTCTTCGGCGACTTGCAGGTAGTAACTGCCGTCGGGATTGCGCTTGATGCTCTGGCTGAAGAGCAGGGCGATGCGCGGGTTGTCGATGCGCTCGTCGTCGCTGTACCAGTTGCCGTCGCGTCGAAACGAGATTTTTCCCGATTCGACGGTATAGAAACCCGCGCGTGGCATTACTCTTTATTTCTCACGGCTGTCGAGGATGATCGTTACGGGGCCGTCGTTGACGAGATCCACTTCCATCGTGGCGCCGAACTCACCGGTTCCGACTTTAACACCGCGAATGCGCGCGAGCGAGAGAAAGTGCTGGTAGAGGCGGCGCGCTTCGTCGGGCGGCGCGGCCTTGGTGAACGATGGGCGGCGGCCGGAGTTGGTGTCGGCGAGCAACGTGAATTGCGATACGACGAGCAGCGCGCCTTCGACTTGCGCGAGCGCGAGATTCATCTTGCCGGCGGCGTCGGCGAAGATGCGCATCCCGACGATGCGATCGACCAGGAAGGCGGCGTCGGCATCGGTGTCGCCGTCGGCAACGCCCAGCAGGACGACGAATCCGCGCGCGATCTTGCCGGCGACGCGGCCGTCGATGCGCACCTCGGCGCGGCTGACGCGTTGAACAACTGCCCGCATGATTGCGTCATATAGTTGAGGGACCCGCGCCCGCGCCAGCGGCGAGGCGAAAGTCCGTGTGGTCTGCATGAGGCGCGGCGTACTATAATTTCACTCAATCATGATTCCTGTCTTGTTCCACCTGGGCCCGCTGACCGTTTACAGCTATGGGCTGATGATGGCGCTGGGGTTCCTGGCGGCCGACTACGTAATCCGCCTCGAATGCGTCCGGCGCGGCCTCGATCCCGAATATTCGTCGTCGATCGTCATTGCGGCGGCCGTGATGGGGCTGATCGGGTCGCGTCTCTACGCAATCCTGGACGACCTGCCGACCTATCTCGCCGATCCCAAGACGATGATTTTTTCGGGATCGGGATTCGTATTTTACGGCGGCATGATCGGCGGACTGCTCGGCGCGTACCTGGTCTCAAGGTGGTATCGAATCGGGCTCGGCGTGACGATGGACATGTGCGCGCCGGCGCTCGCAATCGGGCAGGCACTGGGCCGGATTGGATGCCAGCTATCGGGCGACGGCGACTGGGGCCTGCCGTCAACGCTGCCGTGGGCGATGTCGTATCCCAAGGCGATCGTCGGCTGGACTCCGGAAACCGTACTGAAATTGGGCGACCACTATCAGTTGGTGCCCGCCTGCTCCAGCCTGGCGGACTGCCTCAACATCCGCGTCCATCCCGCGCCGGTTTACGAAACAATTCTGTATGTCGGCGTGTTTATAATATTGTGGTCGATGCGCAAGACGTCTCATCCGGCAGGACGTATCATGTACTGGTACCTGCTGCTCGGGGGGGCCGCGCGCTTTATGGTCGAGTTCGTGCGCGTCAATCCGCGCGTCTTCTACATGCTCAGCGAGGCGCAACTGATCGCGCTCGCGATGATGATTATCGGAGTGGTCGCGTTGATTCTCACCTGGGGAAAAGGTCAGGCGGTGACCGGTCAGCAGCCCGGCGAGAAGGATCGGCGCCCGGCGATGAAGGCGGCGCGGGCCTGATTGCGATGGAGATCAAGGATCGAATCCTCTACCTCGTCGCCGGTATCGTCGTGATGACCGGGCTCGCGCTGGTCGTGCTCAGCGGGCATCGCGGGACGCGAATCGAGAATTCAGGTGAAATCAGTGGCGGTTCCGAGGCTCCGGTGGCGGCTGGCAGCCAGGCGGCGGATTTCAAGCTCGAAAAGCTCGACGGGACCACGGTTTCGCTGGAATCGCTGCGCGGCAAGGTCGTATTTCTCAACGTCTGGGCGACCTGGTGCGAGCCGTGCCGCGAGGAAATGCCCTCGATGGAGACGCTGTACGACGATTTCAGGAAAAATAAGGACTTCGTGATGCTCGCGGTCAGCCAGGACACCAAGGGCCGCGCGGCGGTGGCGCCGTACGTCGCCAAGAACGGCTACCAGTTCACAATCCTGCTCGACCCCGAGAACAAGATCGGCGAGACTTACGACGTGAGCGGGGTGCCGGAAACGTTCATTATCGATCGCAAAGGTCAGATTGTCGCGCATCACATGGGCGCGTTCGACTGGTCGCGGCCCGACGTCAGGGACGCTTTGCAGCAATTGCTCGACTCAAAACAGGGACGAAAGGGGTAGTGTCAGCGTAACGACGGATGTGTCGCAGCCGTATGCATCAGAGTGCGCCATCTGCTTAAATGAACAACTCAAATCACGGGTTCCAAAGTAGTTAATCTCCATGATGAAAAGACATCGCTGGTCCATCACGTTGGCGGTCTCACTGGTCGCGTGCTTCCTGGTGCTGCAGGAAGTGGCCGTGCGCCGGGCGCAGGCGCTCTCGAATGACACCTACCAGGAGCTCGACACCTTCGCGAGCGTGCTCGCAATCGTGCAAAAAAATTACGTCGAACCGGTCACCACCAAGAAGCTGATCGACGGCGCAATCAGCGGGATGCTGGCGTCGCTCGACCCGCATAGCGCGTACCTGACGCCCGACCTCTACCGCGACCTCGAAGTCGAAACGCGCGGCAGCTTCGGCGGACTCGGAATCGAAATCACGATCAAGAACGGCGCCTTGACCGTGGTCGCGCCGATCGAGGACACGCCGGCATATCGTGCGGGACTCAAGGCCGGCGACCAGATCATCAAAATAGACGACGATTTCACCAAGGACATGTCGCTGACCGACGCGGTCAAGCGCATGCGCGGGCCCAAGGGCAGCAAGATCAAGCTGACGCTGCATCGCAACGGCGTGCCCGAGTTGTTCACCGTCACGCTGGCGCGCGATGTGATCAAGATTCAATCGGTCAAGTCGAAGATGCTGCCGGAAGGCTACGGCTATATCCGGGTCACCACGTTCCAGGAGAACACCGGCGATGGCGTCGAGAAGGCGATCGACGAGTTCGAGGCGAAGGATCACGGCAAGATCAAGGGAATCGTGTTCGATCTGCGCGACAATCCGGGCGGGTTGCTGAATCAGGCGGTGAAAGTCTCGGACGATTTCCTCGACGGCGGCTTGATCGTCTATACGCAGGGACGCGAGGAGACTCAGCAGCAGAAATATTTCTCGCACAAGAAGAAGGACTTCGTTGACTATCCGATGGTGGTGCTGGTCAACGGCGGCAGCGCCAGTGCGAGCGAAATCGTCGCCGGCGCCTTGCAGGATCAGAAGCGCGCCGTGATTCTTGGCACCCAGACCTTTGGCAAAGGATCGGTGCAGACCATCCTGCCGCTCGACGATCATTCGGCGCTGCGCTTGACGACGGCGCGCTACTACACTCCGTCGGGCCGCTCGATCCAGGCCGTCGGCATCACGCCTGATGTCGATGTTGCGCCGCCGAAGGAAACGCTGGCATCGATAACGCAGGAAGGCGGCCAGTTCGACGAGAACCCGGAAATCCATGAGGCCGACCTGCCGCATCATTTCCAGAACGGGCAGAAGAAGGACGACAAGAATCCCGCTCCCGGCACGACTGCCGCACCGGCTCCTGGAGCCGACAAGGGCGACAAGGGCCCGGGCGCGAAGGGCGCCAAGGCCAAAGAGGAGAAGGACGTCCAGCTCGATCGCGCGATCGACATCCTCAAGCACTGGAATACGTTCAAGGTCCAGCTGGCCAACGGCGAGTTGCAGTCCGCATCAGCAGCCGAGGCCAGCAAGTCAAAAGGCGACTAGCCTGCCTCGTTAGCATAGAGCGCAAAGCGCCGGGCATCATGATGATGTCCGGCGCTTTCTTTTATTCCGGCGCCGCGCTGCCGTCGGGCGCGCTCAACCCGAACTTGCCCATGATTACCTGATGTTGCCCCTCCACTCGCCGCAACAGATCGAGCATCACCTCGTCCTGCTGCTCGAGATGATTCATGATCGATTTCAGCTCGTCTTCGGCCTTGATATTTATTTCGTAATCCTGCTCCGCCATCAGGCGGTCCTTCGCGGCCTGCCGATTCTGCGACATCATGATGATCGGCGCCGCGTACGCCGCCTGAAAACTCAGTGCCAGGTTGAGCAGGATGAACGGGTAGGGATCCCAATGATTGATGTAGGCGACGACGTTCAGAACGATCCAGAACGCCAGGATGATCGACTGTATTATGATAAACGACCAACTGCCCATCACCGCCGCCATCTGGTCCGCGATGCGCTGCCCGCTGGTCAGCTTCTCGGCCTGAATCTGGTTGATGTTGATGACGGGCTTGTGGCGATGGACGTGACGAATGCGCTGCCGTTCCCATTTCTCGACGACGGGTGCGTTAGCCTGAGCCATAGATTCCTCCATCGATGATCGATCGCGAGCGCCGGCTTGATGGTAGCTTCAATTTCGCGGACGATCAGCCATGGCGCGAGGATTACTAACCGCTGAAGATGCGTCGCGACGGGTCGCTCGATGTCGTGAAGCGCGTGTTCAAATAGGATTCTCGTCGGCGCCGCGACATCGAGATGCGCATCCCCGAATCGCGAACATTTGAGCGCAGTAATCGATTCAAAACTCTTTGAAGCTTGTAATATCTCGACATACTCGCTTAGTATCGCGGTCCTTCACCGATATTATGAAGATCAACGGAGAGAAAAGTCAGCTATGAAATTGGGGAAAACACTTGCAATCGTCGCCTGCGCAGTTCTGCTGTCCGTATGCTTGACGGGCTTTGGGCGACAAGCGTACGCGCAGGACAACAGCGACGGCGCTGACGAAGACAGCTCTGTAGGCGTCGATCCTCTGCTCGCTCTAGGCAGCGGATGCTGGTTCGGAGACATCGGTCAAAATATAAGCCAGAACGACACGTCCACCTTCAATTTCGTAGTTGATGGCAAAAAAATTCAGCCTACGAGTACTTTTGTTTTCTCATTTAACAACGGCGATATTATGGTTGGCGGCATGATGAAGGGCTCTGTTACAGAGGACGGATTCAAAATAAAAGGCAGCGCGGGTAAAGGCTGCAAGCTCAAAGCAAGCGGCAAGCTTGGGGGCGGCGGATCGACTTTCATCAATGGTGAGTACAAGTTCACGGGAAAATGTCCTGCCGGGATCGACAAAGCGGGAAACATCTCAATCAGCGAGGGATGCTAGATCGGAGCGAACGCGCGCGCTCGATGACGATTTGCATTCACGACGATTCTTAATCACCGGCACGGGCGCGCGCGTCGGCAAGACCACGGTCGGATGCGCGCTCGGATTCGCGATGCGGGCGCGCGGGATGCGTGTCGCCGTGATGAAACCGATCGACACGTCCGAATCCCAGGATGCGCAATCGCTGGCACTCGCGGTCGGTTCCGTCATGCCAATGGAGCTGGTCTGTCCATATCGCGGCAGCTCGACGCCCGACCTCGCGCATATCGCGCGATGCTTCGGCGAGATCGCCGGGCAAAGCGACGTCGTGCTGGTCGAGAGCGCGAACATGATCGACTTCGCCGATCTCGCCGCAATGCTCGGCCTCGAAGTAATTGTCGTGGTTGGAAATCGTCCCGGATGCATCGACGCAACGACACTCGCGCTGCGGCGATGCGCGAGTCGTGGACTGAAAGTCGCGGGCGGTATCCTTTGCGATTGCGATCCAACTACAGAAATCGACGAGGCGTCGCTGCAAGATCTTTCAGGAGTTCTCTACCTCGGCCGAATGCGTCATCGCGAGCCCTTGGCCCGTACAATCGTCGAAAAGCTCATCCCTTACTGACTGACCGAAGCTGCGCGGGCGGAACGCGGAAGACGCCTTTGATGCACTCGTGGTTACGAACCGCAATTTGGATGTGAGTCCTCGCGTAGAACCCCGAACCCTCGTAGATCGGACGACCCTCGAGGAATACACCCTTCACCGTATCGATCGGCTGGTCCTTCCGGTCGCGCCGGATGGTGTGGACCATTTGAATGACCGCGCAATCCAATTGCTGTCGGAGGCGGTCGGGCGAGTTCTGAGGCAATTCGACGCGGCTTGCCGCAGCGAGTCTCGAGAGGTCGCGGTGTGCGGCGCGAACTTGTTCCACTCCGGCGGCCGTCGTGAGATCCAGGCACAACCCAAGCGATATCACCGCGCCAATCACAAATGGTTGCTTGATTTTAGAGGAGCGGCGTTTCCGAGCCTCGCGGGCGAAGTCGAGACCACGAAGAGGGTTGGCTTCCCAGAAATAGATCCCAGGACCCAGCCAGTCATAATCATTATTGCTTTGCTTGAAAGGCTCGCCTCGAAGAATTCGCTCGCCAACGGCTTTGTCGCAGCCGTGGTAGCCGAGAACGAAACTCGAAGCGAGTTGATGCAAACGAGAACGGGTTAGGAGCGGTAATTCTTGCTGAGTTTGCCGGTCCTCGTGTAAATCCCGGACTCAACCAGTGCTTTCATCGCGGATTCTTTAGATCTGGTAGCCTTCTTCATGAACTCTTCGGCCCCTTTGCGGAAGTGTTCGACCGCTTCACGGCTGTTGAGATCCGCTGGAGCTGGTCTGGCAGCTCTCTCGTGCTTCCCATTCATCGCATTAGTATCCTTCGCGCCAACGTTCCTTTCAAGGCAGAACCTCCGACAATCGTCGAAAAGCTCATCTAATCCGCCATATAGGTGCGCGGCAACTCGTTCTGATAAGCTACAGCACCAATGGCGGGCCAGCTCAATCTTTCCTTGCGCGGCCATCGCACCGGCCTGATCACTGTGTCGGACCTGGTGCGGATGGTGCGCGATACGCTCGACGCCGGGCTCGGCGAGAGCTGGGTGGTCGGCGAGATCTCGAATGCGCGGCTGGCGCCGTCGAACCATTTATATTTCACGCTCAAAGACTCCCGCAGCGCGATCAACGTCGTGATGTTCAAGTCGGCGTTCCAGCGGATGCGCTTCAAAGTCGTGGACGGTATGGAAGTGATCGTGCGCGGCCGCGTGCAAATCTTCGAGCAGCGCGGCGCGCTGCAACTGTATGCCGAAGAGATGGAGCCGCGCGGCGTCGGCGCGTTGCAGGTCGCATTCGAGCAGTTGAAGCGGCGGCTCGAAGTCGAAGGTCTATTTGATCGCGCGCGCAAACGCGCTATCCCGTTCCTGCCGCGACGAATCGGAATCGTGACGGCGCGCGGCGGCGCGGGACTCCGCGACATGCTGCGCATCTTGTTCGATCGCTTTCCGAGCGTGCAGGTGATTTTCAGGCCCGCGAAAGTGCAAGGTGACGGCTCCGCCAATGAGATCGCCGACGCGATCGCCGACCTCAATCGAGACGGCCGCGCCGAGGTGCTGATTGTCGGACGCGGCGGCGGCTCGCTCGAAGATTTGTGGGCCTTCAACGAAGAGGTCGTGGCTCGCGCGATTTTCCGATCGCTGATTCCGGTTATTTCCGCCGTCGGCCACGAAGTCGATTACACCATCGCGGATTTCGTCGCCGACCTGCGCGCGCCCACTCCCACCGCCGCCGCGCAGATGGTCGTGCCGAGTCTCGCCGAGTTGAAGGATCGCGTCGAGTCGATTGGCGCGTCGCTCGCGAGCGTGATGGATCGCGAACTGTCGGGTTATCGCGAATCGGTGGACGATTTGGCTTCGCGCATCCGCCATCCCGGCAGTATCGTCGCCGACGCGCGCGACCGCGTCGCCGGCCTCGAGGCCGAACTTGGCGACGCGGTGTCGTCGCGAATCGAGGAAGGGCGGCGCCGCGCGCGCGAATTGCGTCTGCGTCTGCGCACTCCCGACGTGACTGTCCGCGACCTGCGCATCCGCACCGCGCGACTTCGCAACAATCTTGTTCATGGCGCCGCGACGGCTCTGCAAGCCAAACGCGGCCAGCTCGGCGCGACGGCCGGCCGCCTCGACGCCTTGTCGCCGCTCAAGGTTCTCGACCGCGGCTACGCCGTGGTAATCAACAAGCGCGATTCGCGCGCGGTGCTCGACGCCGCGACGGTGAAGTTCGACGACGATCTCGAGATCAGGCTCGCCAAGGGTCGGCTCAGCGCGCGCGCGACTGGCCGTTCGCTATAGAAAATGAGTACCAAAACAAAGAAATTCGAGGATGAGCTCAAGGACCTCGAAACGATCGTCAGTCAGATCGATTCGGGCGAACTCACGCTCGAAGAATCGATCTCTGCCTTCGAACGCGGCGTGATGCTGGTGAAGGCGCTCAATGGGAAACTCGACGAGGTCGAGCGCAAGGTCGAACTGCTAACGCGGAGCGCCGGCGGCGAACTGCGCACGGCGCCCTTTGAACCATCGTCAGACGACGAACATCCCGCCGGCGCAAAGGACGACGACGAAACACCCTTCTAACAACGGTTCCGGCGCGAAGCCCAAGCCTAAAACCAGGACCCGCCGCTCATCGGCGCCGCTGGCCCGCTTCAGGCTCGACGCCGAAATGGCGCGCCGCGGTCTCGCCGACAGCCGCGAAATCGCCCAGCGCCTCATCATGGCGGGACGCGTCCGCGTCAACTCGCGCCCGGCTTACAAAGCCGACCTCAAGGTCGATTCCGAAACCGACATCGCGCTGATGGCCGGTGCGCCGCAATTCGCCTCGCGCGGCGCGTATAAATTGATCGCCGCGCTCGAGCATTTCGGCCTCTCCGTCGAAGGCAAGCTCGCGATGGACGTCGGCGCTTCGACCGGCGGCTTCACCGACGTGCTGCTGCGCCGCGGCGCCAAGGCCGTCATCGCGATGGACGTCGGCTACGGCCAGCTGGTGCTCAAGCTGCGCGACGATCCTCGCGTCACTGTGCTCGATCGCATGAATATCCGCCTCGCCGCGCCGACAGACTTGCCGCATGCGCCCGAGCTCGTGACGATCGACACCAGCTTCATCTCGCTGCGCCTGGTGATTCCCGCCGTGCTCGCGCTGGTCGCGCCGCGCGCCGAGATAGTCGCGTTGATCAAGCCGCAGTTCGAGGTCGGCAAGGGCAAAGTCGGCAAGGGCGGCGTGGTCAAGGACGAAAAGCTGCGGCGCGAAGCGGTCGCCGGCATCGTCGAGTTCGCCGAGAGTATCGGGCTCGAGGTGGCCGGCACGCTCGAATCGCCGATTGAAGGCAGGGCCGGAAATCGCGAATATCTTGCGCTGATGAAGTTCCCCGGCCCATCCGGCAAATGACGCGTGCGTGGGCGGTCGGCCTGGATATGGGTGGCACCAATATCCGCTGCGCAGCCGTGTCGATCGCTGGCGAGGTGCTGCTTATAGAGCACGGCCCGTCGCTCGCCTCGCGCAGGGCCGCCGACGTCGCCGAAAATATCGCCACGCAAACCCTTCACCTGCTCGACACGGCGCGCCGGCGCGGCCTCGGCTCGCCGCGCGCGATCGGAGTCGCCGTGCCGGGCCCGCTCGACGTGCATACTGGCACCGTGATGCAGGCGCCGCACGTCGCCGCATGGCGCGGATACCCGCTGCGCAGCAAGCTCGAAGCGCTGATCGGCCGCAAGGTGGTCCTCGACAATGACGCCAACGCGTGGGCGCTCGGCGAATACTGGCGCGGCGCGGCGCGCGGACGGCGCGACGTCGTGCTGCTGACGCTCGGTACTGGCGTCGGCGGCGGCCTGATCGTCGGCGGCAAGCTGGTCCATGGTCGCAGCGGGATGGCCGGTGAATTGGGCCACGTGACCGTAAATCCAGACGGTCCGCGATGCGACTGCGGCTCGCACGGATGCCTCGAGTCGTACGCCTCGGCGTCGGGCCTGCGCGGCCTGGTCGAAGCGCGCCTTGGTCTCCCACCCGGGTCGCCGCTGCCGGCGCAAATCGTGGATTCTGAAAATAATTTCTCGGTGCGAGGATTGTCGGCCCAGGCCCGCCGTGGCGATAAGCTTGCCTTGGAGGCGTTCGCGACCGCCGGGCACTATCTCGGTATCGCCATCGCGTCGTTTCTCAATATTTTCAATCCCGAGCTGGTTGTGATTGGCGGCGGCGTTGCGGGCGCGCTGCCGTACATGCGCAAAACGATGACCGCGCAGGTCCGCGAGCGAGCCTTCACCGCGATCGCCTCGCAGGCGAAGATCGTGCGCGCCGCGCTGGGTCCGCGCGGCGGCGTGGTTGGCGCAGCCTATGCGGCGCTGCATCCGCCGCCGCGCCCGTAGCACGTTTGCTACATCCTAGACCCTGACCCCCAATCTGATAGATACTGGAAATTGGTTCGCAGGCAGAGGGTCCCTCATGAGCGTGCGACGGTACAGTTCGGCTTTTTCAAGATTTCTCCTCGCGGTGACGTTTATCGTTGCCGGTTGCGGACTCGCGTTCGCGCAAACTGATTTCAACGAGAGCACTATTCCGCCCTCGTCGCCCCCCTCGCGCGTGGTCAGTCCGCCCAGCGACACCGAACCCTCTGACGCGCGCGCCACTGACGAGTCCGGCGATGAATCCGCGCCCAAGCCCGTCAGGCCCGACCATCCCGCGAACATCATTCCCTACACCGTTCGCCCCGGTGATTCGGTCGGCGCGATTGCGCAGATGTTCGGGATCACACCCGAAGAACTCGCGCACGCCAATCGGATTCACGTTGACGAGGAGCTGCAGGTTGACGAAGTCCTGAAGGTGCCGCATCCCTTCACCACTGAGGTCAATACGCTCAAGTCGCAGGTCGAGACGCTGAGCGCGCAGCAGCAGACGGCCGAGCAGAAGTCCGACGCGGCCCAGGAGCAGGTCAAATCGCTCCAGACCCAGATGCAGGAGCTGACCGCCGACAACCAGGATCTGAATCTCGGCATCAAGCTGCTGCCATGGTGGCGCGCGACCGCGGTCAGCCTGGGAATCTTCGCGCTGATCATGTTCGGCGTGATGCTGCTGACGATGTTCGAGTGGTGGCGGATGCGGCGCAGGTTCGTCGCGCTGGCCGCGATGACCGATGCGCTCTCGCGGCTCGACTACAAGTACAAGGCGATGTTTGCGAAGGCGGAGTTGCGCTTGCAGCAGCTCTATGGCCGTCGTCGCGGCAACATCACCGAAGGGCAGCCGCGGCCGCGGATGCCCGAGGAAGTCGAGATTGAGCGCCTCAACGAGGAGCTCAAGCAGATTCTCGAGCTACACTTGCAACGAATGGGTGCGAAATTGCCCGGCTCGCGCCGCAAAGGATGGCGCGAGATGTTCGGTGGCAGTGACGTTGGTTCGACCGTCGAAGCACGTCCGTATCGACGCTAGACTTGGACTAAGTATCTGAAGGAGCTTCATCTCTGCGATTCACACCGGGTGCAGGGGTCACCCCTGCCGCCCGCCACGCAGGCGATTGTTTCTGATAGAATTGCGCCATGGAGGTTAATGATGAAACGTCTCGCAAATCTAGGACTAGGACTTGTTCTTGCGCTTGGCTTGGCTGGTATAGCGCTCGCCGCCGATAGCGGTCCAATATCCGTCACCGGCAATCTCAGAGACTCCTACTGCTATGGCACGATGGGTGCGAAGGGGCCTGGTCACAAGGCGTGCGCAATCAAGTGTGCCTCCGCCGGCATTCCGGTTCTGCTCGTCGAAAAAGGCACCGAGAAGTCTTACATCCTGCTGCCCAACAAGGACGCGTCGCCGCTTCCGCAAAGCGTAATTTCACGAATGGAAGACGAGGTGACCGTGACCGGCAAGGAATACAGCAAGAACGGCACGGAATACATCGTCGTCGAATCGGTGAAGTAGCCGCGCGCAACCAAGGGGCGTCGTGCTGGATCGAATTCTGCCGGGCGCATCGGAGCTACAGAACTATCATCCGTTAATAGTGCATTTCCCGATCGCCTTCATCTACGGCGCGTCGCTGATGTACTTTCTCGCGTGGATAACCGCGAGCGAAAAGCTCCAATGGACGGCGCTCTGGATGCTGCTGCTAGGCGCCCTGAGCGCCGCCGCCGCTCTGCTAAGCGGCTTCTACGCCGCGCCGGGCCTGATGGTCTCGCAATCAGTCCGCCACGACCTACTAAGCCATCACAAACACCTGATGGTATCCGCGTCGATACTAACCGGCGTGTTGACAGTATGGGCCCTAACAACCCGCCCAATGCCAACCCGCTTCCGCTACATCTTCCTAACCGGTCTGCTACTCCTGATGCTGCTGATAGCGTCAGGCGCAGACCTAGGCGGCGAAATGGTCTATAGCTACAACGCCGGCGGCTCCGCCTGCGCCCAACCAATAGATTTCAAGAAGTAGAATTCAACCGCTACGAACGATAGGTGTCAATCCGGCGACGAAAAGTGTCGTGAGCACCCACCCGAGTCCTATCTGGACCCAAAGCCAAAGACGAAGCAGCCATCCCGTTGTGAGCCAATTAGCGGATGGGATCGGGAGAAAACCAGATAGGTCCACTGGACGACCACCATTTGCATTAGGCATCCAACGGTCTTTCTGACCGAGATTGATTATCGGAAGAAATGTGTCCATCGAATAAACGATCGGGCTGAATGGTTGATAGTATGACGGAGCTATCTTATAGGCTTCTTGATCTGTCGGTGTAATCAGATCAGTGTTGTACCAAAACAGTCCCGAACCGATCGCTATGACAATGAGCGCGCAAATGAGAGCGTATCCGGGTCGGTAACCATACCCGATCACACCCTTAAGAATCCATCTCCAGACCCAAGCGCGGAGATTCAGATTCCCGAATTTCCGACGAGTGTCTTCCATCTCAATGAGGACACGTTTGGCCCCCGCGTTGTCGCCTGCCTCGCGCAGCACCTTGGAGAGTTGCTGATATGGTTGAGGTCGAAAGTTGGGCCAACCTTTCTGCAGCCACGTTAACCTGTGGCCGCCGTATGCACCCATGCAAGATTCGCCAAATAGCCTCGGTTCCGGTGGATCCTGTAGACGTAGCCAGCGCAAACGATCTTCGGGATTAGTGTAATCGCTACTGATGCGGCGATAGGTAAAGCCGTCGAGATGAAGATTTCCCGCACTGGGCCAACCGCTCTTATCGTCGTCAAGCGAGCCTACCGAAGCGTCTTGTAGAAAAATAGCCAGTGAGTGATGGCGATTAATAGCCCTCCAAGTGAATGCGCCCCCAGCGGTTGTGTAGCACGCATTGACCGCGCTGAAAGGGCCAAACATAGCTCCGAAGAAAAGAAGACTTCCGCGAATATGGGCGCTCACGAAACTTATTAATCCATAGTTGCGAAATGGGATGACTCTGTGAGGGCTTGGCGAAATCTCAAATAGAGCATTGCTGCCCACCGTCGTCCCCTCGGCATCGAGGGTTGCTTTGCCGGGGTTGAAAAAAGTTCCGCCAGAACAAACCAGGTTTCCGCCTATCTGTGCGCCTCGGACATGGACGACACCTACCGAACTGAAGCCCTGAGCAAAGGAGACTTCACCCCCGACCTCCACACGGCACGCCTCGATGGCATGTCCACCAAGGTTTTGGAAACTTCCGCCCATGCAGTTAAGACTTCCCCCGAATTTCCCGTCCATCAGTCGCACTTCCCCGTTGCAAATGCTTCTCCGATAGAAAAACGCTTTCTCCTACCGTGGCATGGTCAGCATTTAGCGCAATCCTACCGAGGTTAGTGAACTTGCTACCGTCACATTCTAGGCTGCCCGCAATGTGTGATCCGACAAAACAGACCTCGCCATCACTGTGAATCCATTCCTTAACTGAACGGTCCCTTCAACTTGATCCCATCTGCGTTTATGGCGTACCCGCCCGTTTGCGAATCTTCCGCCGTCGCATTGCAGTCTTATCTCTCGCTCCGTTGAGCCGTACTTCTCCGATAGTTCTTGCTCGTCGAAAGAAGACGCCGCCGTTAACATCAGATTATCGGCAGTTAGCGCTGTCCACCCGGATTTATGAAATATCCGTCATCGCAATAGAGAGCACCCGCGATCTTTGCACCCATAAGACCTACGTCTCCCTCGGCGCGGAATCCCCCTCCGAGGTAGACGGATCCGGTAACTTCGAATCCGTGGGCGGTTAGTGCCTGTCCGATCGGCAATCCAGTCAAAAGGGCGTTGGCACCGGTTGAGAAGTTTCCTCCCCTGCAATCGAAGTCGTACCCGATTGACGCGCCAATCAGCCTCACTTCGCCTTCGGATTGGAAACCATTAGTGAGATTGATGTGGGATCGTACTGAAATGCCAGTGGCCTCGATTCCCGCGATTGCGCTCCCGGAAAGGCTCAGAGTCTCGATTTGGGCCAGAGAAAGGTTTATTAGGTTTGATACGCGGCAGTTAAGCAGACCGAGCGGGAATTTAACGGTCGTTCCCTGCAGGTCCAGATCCCCTTCGATTCGAGCGGCAACGACTACGATTCCGCTCGGCATAATGCAGTCAGCAGCGTCAGCATATATGCACAGCACACGGATCAGGTATGCCCGAATGCTCCTTTCCGGCCCCCAAGAATCCGCGTAGGTAGGATCGTTACTTGGATCGAGAGGGTCGAAGCTCGGGCCACAATAGGCAACGTTTCCGGACGTGGCGGCGCAGAGAACTTTTAGTTCGGATTCTGTCAGTTCGGGAAGGCCGGGCAGTATAAATTCTGCCAGCCTTGTGAGTTCAGAAGACCAAGTGATCATGAGTGTTTTGGCCTGCCCCGTCTGCCAGGCCGATGTTGTCTCGAATTCAACGCATTTCGCCGCGCAGCGTTAGCCGAATTGTGTGAGCCCTCTCCGGAACGTCCGGTCCCTCTTCAAATACCACTCCCGGCTCATCGCCGCTTCGCGCGTGTCGTGGCGCTCCGCGTATAGCAGGAACCAGACGCGGCCGCGCGTCGAGCGCGCGCCGGTGCCCGCATTATGACGCGCGATGCGCCGCTCGAGATCGTTGGTCCATCCGACGTACGTCCGATACCCGTCAGAACCGCAACTACCTAGAACGTAAACGAAGCATTCCATCTCATCGTACCTGAGAGCAAAGTAGCGCGCCGCGCGCAACTTTGCGCTTCTCACTGGGTGCAGGGGTCATCCCCCCGCGACGGTGTCGATGCCGCCCGCCGCGCAGGCGATTATTCTCACTTTTCTGATAGGTTCCCAGCCGCTCCCCGTTTCGACTATGTTCGACCGTAAGTAACGACATCGGGGAGAATTCTATGGGAACTGCCAACGGCCGCAAATCGATCTTTATCACCGGCGCCGCATCCGGGATGGGCCGCGAGACCGCGCGCCTGTTCCGCCAGAAAGGATGGTTCATCGGCGGCTACGACGTTAACGCCGACGGACTCCGCGCGCTCGAAAAGGAACTCGGCGCCGACAACTGCGTCGTGCGCAAGCTCGACGTCACCGACAAGGCCGACTACGAGAAGGCGCTCGCGGAGTTCGGCGCTGCCACCGGCGGCAAGATGGACATCCTCTACAACAACGCCGGCATCGGCGTCGGCGGCTTCTTCGACGAGCAGCCGTTCGAGGACATCCTGCGCGTCGTGCGCGTGAACTTTATCGGCGTGCTCAACGGGATTCATTCGGCGATCGGCCTGCTCAAGGCGACGCCGGGATCGCTCTGCTTCACCACCTCGTCCTCGTCCGCGACCTACGGGATGCCGGGGATCGCCGTTTATTCCGCGACCAAGCACGCGGTCAAGGGATTGACCGAGGCGCTGTCGATCGAGTTCCGCCGCTACGGCGTGCGCGCCGCCGACACGCTGCCCGGTCTTATCGACACCGCGATATTGCCGGAGGGAACAGCCGAGCGCGCGCCGAAGGAAGGGATGTTCCGGCTCATCCAGCCGATCGAAGTCGCGAAGATCGTCTGGGAGGCGTACAACTCGGACAAGCTGCATTGGTACGTGCCGGAAGAGATCGGCGATCTCGACAAGGCGGCGGGGAATAATCCCGAGCAGGTGCGCGAACAGATAGTTCAGATGATGGCGTTCGCCGAAGCGCAGAATGCGGGCGCGAAGAAATAGGAATTGTATGCGGGGCTGCGCGCCCCGCACCCGCGGCAGGGGTGACCCCTGCACCCAGTATTAAATGGAGGATGCGACCAGCGGGTTCACGTTCAATGAAGTGATTCCACCTTCACTCAAGGAGCAACGCAGATGGCAAGCGGGCATATTTTGAAGGAAGTCAAAGACGGCGTCGCGACGGTGACGCTCAATCGCCCGGAGAAGCTGAACGCGTTCTCGGGCACGATGGCGGCGGAGCTGTACGCGTCGTTCGCCGAGTACGACAAGGATGACGACGTGCGCGTGATCGTCGTCACCGGCGCGGGGCGCGCGTTCAGCGCGGGCGCCGACCTGTCGAGCGGCGGCAATACCTTCGACGCCGACGCGCGCGCCGAGCGTCGCGAGCGTCCGGCGCCGGCGATTCGGCCGTGGAACGTGCGCAAACCGATCATCGCGGCAATCAACGGGCCGGCGGTCGGGATGGGAATCACGCTGCCGATGCAATGGGACATCCGCGTCGCCGCCGAGAGCGCGCGAATCGGCTTCGTCTTCGTGCGCCGCGGCGTCGTGCCGGAAGCGCTCAGCCTGTGGACCGTCCCGCGCATGATCGGCGTGGCCAAGGCCAACGAGCTGCTGATGACCGGACGGATCATCAGCGCGCGCGAGGCGCTCGAGTTCGGAATCGTGAGCCACGTATGGCCCGACGCCGAGTTCATGCCGAAGGTGCGCGAGATGGCGCTCGACATCGCACAAAACACGGCGCCGGTGTCGGTCGCGATCACCAAGCGCCTGATCTACAGCCTGCTCGCGGAGCCCGAAGCGGAGAAGGCGCAGAAGGAAGACACGCGCGCGTTCGTGTGGGCGGGCAAGCAGCCGGACGCATACGAGGGCGTGAGCGCGTTCGTCGAGAAGCGCAAGCCCAAGTGGAAGATGAAGCCGTCGAAGGACATTCCAGAATTTATCCCGACGATAAAGTGAGCGAGCCGGCGGCTCTCCGGATGCGTGACACGTAGTTGCTTTAGCGAGTCACGTTGTAGTACATGCGTGGTGCCTGGGGAGCGGCAGTGAGCGGACCTGCCCTTCCAGGGGGAATCCGCCATGCCGCGCGTTTCGGGAACACGGATCTGTTTCTGGTTTCTCGCACTACTTTGCCTTACCACATGCGGCTGTAGCTGGCTTTTCGACAACCATCAGTACGATTCCGGTCCTACGGATTTCTTGAGTCGGCCTGGCTATCTGACAAGGGGCTACCCTTTAGGACCGGTCAATCAACAGTTCACCTGTTTTGGCACGGCACATCGCGACGCCGATGCCTTGGTGCAAGCCTGTTTTGAGCCGTCGAAACCATCGGATCTCAAGAATTGCATGAAAACCTGTGAGACCGAGAACGATCAAGAGAAACGCGGAACGTGTCGGGCGAATTGCCTGTTGCCGACAATGAGCGAGCAGAGCGACTTGGAGAACGATCATTGCGTTTGTAGCAGCCAGAATTGCACGGAGGATTGCATCGATGCCGGCCTTGAATGCACGGCGGCGACGCGAAATTCGTATGCGGACTTTCTGAATTGCCGAGAAGATTTTCAGACCCTTGTGGGGTTCGGCGTCGCGTCGCTCGCGGCGGCAAGTGCGGCGGTGACTGTGGGCGTCAGCGCGCTGGCGGGAACCGCTCTCGGTGCGACGGCCGCGGGCGGCGCGGGTCTCGATTACATAGCCTATAGCCCTGCGAAAACGCAGGCCTATGCCAACGCAACCGCGCAGTTGCAGTGCGTCCTCTACGATTCGTCAACGCTCACAAATGTCTTGCCGGAGTTATATGATTCATTTGCCAAACTGCAAGCGGCATTGCTGCAGCCTTCACCGCCCCTGCCGTGTCCTCTCGATTCAATTATATCCTTGCCGCAACGGTGCATCGGCGTGAGAAAGGACGATCTCACGCTCTACAATGATTTGCTGGCGGAGGATGCGATTGCGCTACAACAGGCTTGTGCGGCACAAACCAGTGTCAGTCGTATCGGCCGCGACATCTTCGCGACCACGCGGAATATCGATGTGCGGGCTTTCGCCGCCGCCAAAAACGGCATTCCCACCCCAACCACTATTCAGACCGCGATGCAGACTGCGAGCACGCTGCCCGGCTCGTCGGGCAGTTCATCCGCGGCATCTTCGAAGGTTCAGCCTGCTTCGGCGTCAAATCCGACTTTCCAACTCCAAGGTTTCGGCAAAAGTAACCCTTTCCGCTCGAATAGCACGCCGACTGCGACTCCTACTTGCGATCTAGAATCAGCGCAGGCCGCCGCTGCAAGGTTCCGGCAAATTCTAAGGCAAGCGCAGTTGCCGCAACCGGGATTCCCAGATTGTATGGCGCTTTCGGCAAGTACTCCCTCCGCCAGTAGTTCGCCTTCCGCCGGTTCGTCTACATCGAGTTCGAGTGGCAGTGGCGGGAGCGGCGGAGGGAGCGGAAGTTCAGGAGGAGGTGGGCAAAGTGCAACTGCCGCGCAAAAGCCTGTCGCGGTTCCATTCCAGGTTCTGCCCGCGGCCGCGCCGTCCACCGGTGGTGGCCAGGACTTGCGCACGGAAATCGTCCAGGTGCCGGTAACGAAGTCCGGTGGTAGCACCGTGATCAAAATCATCGGCGGAACGCCGCCGTACTACGCTTATCCACTCAACGGAGCCTCCATTATTCACGAAACGGAAACCGACCCCTTTGTCAGTTTCCAGGTACAGGTTCCATTTCCAGCACCACCGTCACCGAACGCGCAACCGACGCCGCCTGCCACGCCTTCGAGAGTACTCTTCGCCGATCAGGCCGGCTCACAGCAATTTGTGGACCTCATTGCCGTCATTCCGACCTCGACACCGACTGCTACGCCAACACCGTGCCTGCCGTCGAAGGGATCTTACCCCTGAATTGAATTGCCAGCAGTTCGCAACAGTGACATTGCTATCGAGTCGTAAACGAGGATCGATAGCGCTGAGTCGCAAGCGAGCAGGAGGCGAAGGATTTCTTGGCGGTTCAAGTGAGTGGGGCGGCGGCGGATCGCGCGGCGCGGCGGCGCGAGGCGGGGATTCTTGCGGCGCTGGCGATCGCCGGCGCGATGATCGAGTATCCGCTCGCGTTCGCGCTCAAATCGCTCGATCGCTCGGAACTCGTGCGCGCGCTGCCGTTCCTCGGCGTCACGATCGTGCTCGCGGCGCTGATTCCTCTGACCCTTCGACTCAACGCCGAGCTCGGCTTGCCGGGCGCGCCGTTGCTCGCGGCCAGGCTGGCGGGCGAGAAACTCCATTTTTCGATTCGCAGCCTGCTGCGAGTCTCCTTCGGCTACGCGTTTCTGGCGGCGATTGCCGGCGCGAGCGTTCTCGCGCTCGTGATCGTGCCGCTGATGCTGATTCAACATGGCGCCGGCGGCCTCAAGCTGCCGCCAACGCCGATGCTCACGGTGGCGCCGGGCCGGATCGCGCTCGTCGGCGCGTCGGTCGCGATCGCCGCCGCGGTCAGCGAGGAAATCCAGTTTCGCCTCGTGCTCTACGCGATCTTCGGATGGATCGCGCGCCTGATGTCGCGCGACTCGCGCGGCCATCCGGGACGCCGCGCACTCTGGATTGTAACGATAGGGCAGGGCTACCTGTTCGGATTGATTCACCTGGCGCCGCTGGCCGGGACGCTGTTCCATAGCACGTGGCGATTCATGCTCGGCGGATTGGTGATGCCGCAGACGTGGGAAGGAGTCGTGTTCGGGCGCCTGTATTTGCGCCGCGGACTGGAAGCGTCGATTATCGCGCATGCGTCGATGGACGTCGCGCTGTTCGCGATGGCGGCAATCGGCGTGTTGCATACGCGATGAACCAGCGCGGCTTGAATTTCTCAACGGCGCTGACCACCGAGTTGAGTCTCGATTTCAGCGAGGACTCAGTCTCTGATAATGGTCCTGACCGCTACAACCGGAATAGAATTCCCGGCCGCGACCGGCTGCGGGTTCTGGTTATCAAGCTGGTTGAAAAACTGAACGAATCGTTTTCCATAAAACCATGCGATGGCTACGTAGCAGATACTCAGAGCGGTCAAAAGGTCCAGAACCCAGCCAAGACCAATCCAGTGCCTAAGCAGCAATAAACCAAAAATCGATGCAACGATGACGAAATCGAGCGCCATAGCTGCAAAACCGGCCATACTCATTGCAATGTTCCTGCTCATCATACTTCCTTCTATTGATTAGACGCGCAAAGCTCTTGTTGGTTTCAACGCGAAAGGAGCGACCACGATGGCGGAGATGGGAATTTACGAAACGATGCGCACGCTGCGCGCGGTCAGGCGACTTGCGCCCCGATGCGATCCCCGATGACGTACTGCGCCGCGTGCTCGAAGCGGCGACGTGGGCGCCGACCGGCGGCAACGTCCAGCCCTGGCGAATAGTTGTGGTGAAGGATCGCGCGCTCAAGGAGCCGCTAGGCAAGCTCTACAACGAGCGATGGATCGCGTACTCGAAACAATACCGCGGTGCGATTCCCGCGAGCGCGCCGGCGGAAGTGCGCGCGCGGGCCGAACGCACGCTGGCGGCGGGCGATTACCTCGGCGCGCATTTCGGCGAGACGCCGGTCGTCGCAGTGTTCTGTTTCAATCCGAAAAACATGGCGATCACCGACGCGAAGCAGGATCGCGTTTCGGTCGTTGGCGGCGGATCGGTTTACACTGCGGTCGAGAACCTGCTGCTCGCATGCCGCGCCGAAGGACTCGGTTGCGTGCTGACGACGCTGCTCTGCGAATGCGAGCCGGAAGTGCGCAAGCTGCTGTCGATTCCCGATCCGTGGTACACGGCCGCGGCGATTCCAATCGGCTACCCGGTCGGCCGCGGCCACGGCCCGCTAATCCGGCGTCCCGTCGAGCAGCTGGCGTACCTGGACACATGGGGCAAGCAGATTTGATTCAGAGATCCAGGCGTGAGAAGAAGGCGCGCGACGCGCGCGGGATCCTTCGCTGCGCTCAGGATGATGAGATGACCCAGCCCGCGTTCAACGGCTTCATAATGAGCCAGCGATGGTACGCGACCATCGAACACGAACTACGGGAGGGTCCGCTATGCAAGTTACTAGAATCGGGATGGATATCGCAAAGCAGATTTTCGAGCTGCACGGCGTCGATCGGCGCGAGCGGCCGGTGCTGCGCAGGACTGTCAGGCGTGAGCGCCTGTTGGAGTTCCTGACGCAGCTCAAGCCCTGCACGATTGCGATGGAAGCCTGCGGCGGTGCGCACTATTGGCATCGCGAGATAAGCCGGCTCGGGCATCTGGTGCAGCTGTTGCCGGCGCATAAGGTCAAGCCCTACGTTGACGGCAACAAGAACAACCGCCACGACGCCGCCGCGATTTGCGAGGCCATGAGCCGGCCCTCGATGCGCCTGGTCCAGCCCAAGAGCCACGCGCAGCAAGACCTGCAATCGCTGCATCGCGCCCGCGCCCTGTTGGTCCGCGACCTGACCGCGCTGTCCAATCAGATCCGCGGGCTCTTGCACGAGTATGGCATCGTCATGCGCAAGGGCGCCGCCGCGCTTAAGCGCACGGTGGCGGAACTGCTCGGCGGCAGCGATGAGCGGCTCACGCCGATACTCAGACAAGTGCTGGCCGAGCAGTTCGAGCGCTTCAACTACCTGACCCAGCGCCGCGAGCAATACGACCGCCGGCTGACCCAGCTGAGCAAGCAGGACGCGCGCTGCCGGCGGCTGCTGAAGATCGAGGGCATCGGAGCGCTCGGCGCAACCGCGCTGGCCGCCGCGATTGGCAACGGCCATGAGTTCCACAACGGGCGCCACTTCAGCGCCTACCTCGGACTGGTGCCGGGTCACAGCAACACCGGCGACAAGACCGTGATGCGCGGTATCACCAAACGCGGCAACCGCTATCTGCGCACCCTTTTGATCCATGGCGGACGCTCGGCGGTCTACGCCGCCCGCCGCCATACCGATCCGCGCGCCGTCTGGCTCAATCGGCTGCGTGAGGCCCGCGGCCACAACGTCGCGGCGGTGGCGCTGGCCAACAAGAACGCGCGCGTGGCGTGGGCGATACTGCGCTATGGCGAGGACTACTGTCCGGCGCGGGCGCATCGCCAGGCACCAGAGCCCCGCCGCCGCGCGCACCGCTTGGCCAGCGAAAAAATGCTGGCCGGCGCGGTGCACAGCGCCCACCCCGGCCGTCAGAGCAGAGAGCATTTTTTCATTCCGCCCTCAGCCCAGACGAAGGGCGGAACGAAAAAATCATTTAAGCAGGAACCCTGATATCCGGCGTCACTGAACTCGCGCGCAATGGAGATACTCACCAACGAGTTGCGAAGGACACAAAAAACTAAGCAGCTCCTCGCGTCATTCCGAGCGAAAGCTGCTGTAGCGAAGAATCTCGACGGACGCGACGGCGTCCGGTGCTCGATTCATTACCACGTCTCGTCGGTGAGACCATCTGAATCCGCGTTTTCCCAAATCGGATCGTATTCCGAGTTCGCTTCGCGGTAGGCGTCTTCCAACTCCCGACGTTTCAGAAGCTGAACTTTTCGGTCTTCGCGAGGAGTTTCCTTCACGAGAAAAGTACCTTTCGCGACTATGAGCTTAATGGTTGCGGGGGAAGGATTTGAACCTTCGACCTCCGGGTTATGAGCCCGGCGAGCTACCAGACTGCTCCACCCCGCCTCGGCAGTGTATCTGCCGGTTGGTCAGCCGGTCAACATCGAAGGCGTAAAAATGCGCGCGGGCGTGTGAGAGCGGCGATCTCGTGCGGAGCGGAGATCGCCGCGCGAATCTGAAAAACTAGCCGGCGAGAATCCGGATGTTGCAGTGGCGATGGATTTTTCCGAACGCGATGATCTCTTTTTCGAGCGCGGTCGCACCGGCCTTCTCGTCAGTCAGCATCAGTTGCTTGGCGACGGCGTTGTCAACTCCATCGGCTTCTACGTCAAGGTTGTGATCGTCACAGATAATAAATGCCATTTGGTTAAAAGCACCTCGAACGAACCAAGCTATAAGATTTTTTCGATGAATTGAACCGCGCCGCGGCGACCCCGCCGGATGCGATTTGTGGTAATCGTCATCCAGAGGCGGAAAAAATGAGTCTGAAGGGAAAAGCCGCGGCGATTGGCATTGGCGAACTCAAACCGTTCAAGGAGCCCGGCGACCTGACCGCGCTCGGGCTGATGGCGCGGGTCGCGGCCGAGGCGATCGCGGACGCCGGGCTCGAGAAAAAAGATATCGACGGCTTCCTCGTCGGCGTGCCGTTTTCTGATCCCGGGATGATTTATCCGGCGAGCGCGGCCGAGGTGCTGGGGCTCAACCTGCGGATGCTGAACCAGGTCGATATCGGCGGCGCGAGCGGAGCCGGGATGATCTGGCGCGCCGCGGCGGCAATCGACGCCGGAATGTGCAGCGCGGTCTTGTGCGTCGTCGCGGATTTGAACAAGGCCGGCGATCAGCGCCCGCCGGTGGTTTCGGTGCAGCGTGAGTTCGAGGCGCCATATGGAAATATCGGCGCGAATTGCGGCTACGCGATGATCGCGCATCGCCACATGCATGAGTACGGCACCACCGCGCGGCAGATGGCGAAGGTCGCGGTCGATCAGCGGACCAACGCGCTCAAGAATCCACTGGCGACGTTCAATGACAAGCCGCTCACGATCGACGACGTGCTGAATTCGCGCATGATCGTCGATCCGCTGCATCTATTTGAAATCGTCAGCCCGGTGAGCGGCGGCGCCGCAATCATTGTCGCGTCGCCCGAAGTCGCGAAACGCGCCAAGCATCCGCCGATATGGCTGCTGGGCGCGGGTGAGGCGGCGAATCACTCGACGATCACGTACGCGCCGTCGATCACGACCTCGCCGATCAAGCCGGCGGCCGAGAACGCGTTCAAGATGGCCGGCCTGCAACCGAAGGACATGGACCTCGTGTGCCCGTACGACTGTTACACGATTACGGTGATCGTCACGCTCGAGGATGCGGGCTTTTGCAAGAAGGGGCAGGGCGGGCCGTTCGTCGCGGAGCACGACCTGACCTACGCGGGCGATTTTCCGTGCAACACGCATGGCGGGCAGTTGTCGTTCGGGCAGCCGGGACTGGCGGGCGGAATGAGTCACGTGACGGAAGCGATAAGACAGTTGATGGGGCGTGGCGGCGGGCGGCAGGTAAAAAATGCGGCGCTCGGCTACGTCAACGGCAACGGCGGAATCATGAGCGAGCAGGCAAGTCTCGTGTTGGAGCGACGATCATGAGCGAATACTACAAACCGCTTCCGAAGCCATCGCCGACCAGCCGTCCGTTCTGGGAAGCGGCGCGCCGCCACGAATTGACGATTCAGCGATGCGGCGCGTGCCGCGAGTATATCTACTATCCGCGCGATCGATGCCCGAAATGCTTCGCAGACAAGCTTGCGTGGGAGCGCGTGAGCGGGCGCGGCAAAGTGTACAGCTACACGGTCGTGCGGCGGGCGTCGAGCCGCGCGTTTGCCGACGCGCCGTATGTGCTCGCGATCGTCGAGTTGGCGGAAGGACCGCGCATGACAACCAACATCGTCGCCGCGCCGGAGAATGTGCGCGTCGAGATGCCGGTGCAGGTCTTCTTCGACGACGTGACGCCGGACCACACGCTGGTGAAGTTCAAACCCGCGTAACTCTCGGCGGAGCAAGATCAAGAAACATAAATCAAAGTACCATTTTTTACGCCAGCAGGACGGCGACGATTCCGGTCAGGAAGATTCCGTCGAAGGTGCCGGCGCCGCCGATCGACGCGACTGGCGCGCCCAGGTCGCGCAGCTTGCGCAGGTTGAGCAGGTCGGCGCCGATGAGCGTGCCGATCACGCCGCTGATGAACGCGACCGCGTCGCGATGATGCTGCGAGGAGCCGAGGAAGTAGCCGCATGCGGCGGCGACGATCGGCGGAATCAGCATCGGTGTCGCGATGCCCATCCCCGGCACCGGCATCGCGAAACGATGGACGATGGCGGTGACGATCGCGATGCCGATCAAAGCGGGCACGACTATCGTCGGCATCTGCATTAGCAAATAAATCGAGATGACCACCGGTACTATCGCGCCGCCGACATTCACCGCGACGATGGTCGAGTCGGTCGCGTAGCGATGCGGCACCCGGTAGCGAATCCCAAAGCTGCGGACCACCTCGGCGGGATGCGGCTGGCCGCCGGCGACGCGGGCGATCGGAATATTGATGTAGCTGCCGACGAGGCTCACGAGCAGAGCGGTAAACGCCATCTCAGGCGGCAGCCCGAGCGTTACGAAGGCGTAGCTGATGACGTGGATTTCGAGCAGGATGAAGAAAAACGCGAGGACGAAGAAGAAGACGATCGCATAGAAGGCGAGGAACGGCGCGAAGAACACGCGGATATTTTAGCTGTGGCGCAAGCCGGGGAAGAAACGGCGGCGCGATCCGAGCGCGTCGGCATAGCGCCCGCCCATCGCGCGCTCCTCGGCCGGGATTCGCACCGCGAGAATCAGCGCGTTACCGATCGAGAAAGCAATCGCCGTAAAAATTGCGCCACCGATCATCGGCACCGCCGCAATTTCAATCACCACCGCGAGATAGTTGGGATGGCGCATGAAGCGATAGGGGCCGTCGGTCACCGGTGCGCGGTCGGGACTTACGATGATTCGCGTGTTCCATCGTTCGCCGAGCGTCGTGACTGCCCAGTAGCGCAGCGCTTGCGCGCCGATTTCAGCGCATAGCGCGAGCCACGCGACGACGGCCGGAAATGCGCGCGGGAAAAATGCCGCTTCGGCCGCGCACGAGACGATGAACAAGGTGTGAAACGCGACCATCACGCGGTAGTGCGCCTGGCCGACTTCGACCGCGCCGTGCTCGAACGCGCGGCGCGCATTGCGGCGCGCGCGATCCAGTTCGAAGATGCGCTCGACGATCAGGAGCGCGAGGATGATCAGATAAGTGCGGAGCGAGATCACCACTTCAGTAGCACGAGCTCGACCGAGAACCCGGGACCCATCCCGATGATCATGCCGTAGTCTCCGGGCGCCGCGACGTGATCCTCGAGCAATTCGTCGAGGATGAACATCACGGACGCCGACGAGAGATTGCCAACCGATTGCAGCGAGCTCCACGAACGCGCCAGCGCGCCCTCGGGCAGAGCGAGCGCGCCTTCGAGGGTCTCGAGCACTTTGGGGCCGCCGGCGTGCGCGATCCAGTGCTTGATGTCCGCGCGGCCGATATTTTGTCTGGCGAGGAACGAATCAACTTCGTCGAGGATGTTGGCGCGGACGAGTTCGGTGAGTTTCGACGACAGAACGATTTTGAAGCCGCTATCGACGATTTCCCAACCGAGGATTTCTTCGGTGTTCGGGAAAACCAGCGATTGCGTCGCGACTACCTGCGGTCCGTCCTCCGCGCTTGCATGGCCGCCGATTAGCATCGCCGCGGCGCCGTCGCCGAAGAGGCCCGACGCAATAATATTCGCGATCGACAAATCCTCGCGCTGCAGCGTGAGCGAGCACAGCTCGACCGACAGCAGCATCGCGACTTCCGACGGATACGCACGGATGTAGTCGGCGGCGCGCGCCGTCCCCGCCGCGCCCGCGACGCATCCCAGTCCGAAGATTGGCGTGCGCTTGATTTCCTTGCGCATCCCGAGCGCGCTGATCACGCGAGTATCGATGCTCGGAACGGCGATGCCGGTGACGGTGACGAAGAACAAATGATCGACGTCGCGCGGCTTCAAGCCGGCGCGTTCGAGCGCGATTTCAGCGGCCGCGGTGCCGACTTCGGGCGCCACCCGCATCCACGCGTCGTTGGTCTTGGCGAAAGTGTCGAGCGGGATGTATTGCTCGATCGGCAAGGCGAGATGACGCCCGGTGATTCCGAGCGCGCTCTGGATTTTATCGAAGCGGCGCAGATCCGACCAGCGCTTCTCCCATAGCTCCCGCAGGCGCGAGGTCAGTTGTTCCTGATCGACGTAGTTGGCTGGTAACGCAGTGCCGGTTCCGATCACACGGGGCGAATCGTTGCTAATCACTTATATCGCGTGGCGCTCGAGTCGCGGGACTCGTGGCGAATCGCTATTCTCCTTTTTCGTGCCCGGCGGACCGTAACGCACGGTCCATTCTTCCCCCGGGGCATCTTTGACGCTATCACCCGCGCGGTCAATATTATATCGCTCTTGTGCCCCGCGCTGCATCCACTAAGATCACCGGTCAACTATGAAATCTCAAGAACGCAGCGAATTGTTGGCGATGCTGGCGCGGGAGTCGTATTTCGAGCGCGAACTCACGCTCTCGTCCGGCCGCGCGTCCAGTTACTACGTCGATTGCAAACGCACGCTGTACCTGCCGCGCGGCGCCTACCTCGCCGGGGAGCTGGTGCTTGAACTCGTGCAGGCGGCGGGTGTCGAGCAAATCGGCGGGATGGCGGCCGGAGCGCTGCCGGTGACGGACGCGGTGATGGCCGCGGCGCATCGCAACGGCGTCGATGTTCGCGGATTCTTCGTGCGCAAGGAAACCAAGCAGCACGGCCTGCAGCAGATGGTCGAGGGCGCGTTCAAGCCGGGCCTCAAGACCGCGGTGATCGACGACACGATCACCACCGGCGGTTCGAGTCTGCAGGCGGTGGATGCGATGCGCGCGGTGGGCGGCAACGTAATCGCGGCCATCGCGCTGGTCGAGCGCGGCGAGGGCGCGGTCGAAGCGTTCGCGCGCGCGGGTCTGAAATACAGCTGGGTCTTCACCGCGGAAGAGGTGCGCGCCGAGCGCGCCGCTCATCCGCTCGCGGGCTGATTTCACTTGGCTGCCATCGGCGATATCGTGGTCGCGGCGATTTTCGGCGATCCGATAGAACATTCCAAATCGCCCGCGATGCACAACGCCGCCTACGCCGCGCTCGGCATGAGCCGGACGTACGCGGCGTTTCGCGTGACGGCCGGCAATCTCGCGCCAGCCCTTCGCGCGATTCCCGCGCTCGGAATCATCGGCGTGAATCTGACCGTGCCGCACAAGCAGGCGGCGGCGCGGCTGATCAAGGATCTGAGCGGAGAAGCGCGGATGCTCGGCGCGGTCAACTGCGTCGTCAATCGGCGCGGCGTGCTGCGCGGCGACAACACCGATGCGCGCGGCCTCGAGCGCGACTTGCGCGACCTCGGATGCGAGCTGCGCGGACGGCTCGCCATCGTGATCGGCGCGGGCGGCGGCGCGGCGTCATCGGTGCTCGCGTGTTTCCGGCTGGGCGCAAACCGCGTCGTGATCGTGAATCGTACGCCTGCGCGCGCCGCGGCGCTCGCCCGCCGCTTTTCTGCCAGGGGCATCGTGCGCGCGGCGAGTGAACCGCGCGGGCTTGACGCCCTGATGGACTCGGCGCTGCTGGCCGACGCGCGACTGATCGTCAACGCGACCTCGATGGGTCTGACGACGGGCCGATTCGCGCGCCTCGATTACAGCTCAACCGCCGCCGATTGCCTGTTCTACGATCTGATCTATTCCGGCGAGCCGACCGAGTTCGTGAAGCCCGCCGTGGCCGCCGGACGGCGCGCGGCCGACGGCGCCGGGATGCTGGTGAACCAGGGCGAGCTCGCGTTCAAGCTGTTCAATCGAATCGCGCCGCCGGCCGGCGTGATGCGCGCGGCGTTGTTCGACGCGCTGGGCCGCGCACAAAGTTAGTTACTGCACGGAGGTGTCGTTATGCGCGCTGGAGTTGACCATATCATCGTCAATGTGAACGATTACGCGGCGGCGAAAAAGTTCTACTCGTGGCTGATGCCGCAAATTGGCTATCCGCAGGCGATGTCCTACGATCAGCCCGACACCGACGTCACCACCGGCTACTTCGGCGACCACGGATCGCTGTGGATCCGGCCGTCAGATCCGGAATTCCGCGCCGACAAGTTTCATCGCCATCGGGTTGGACTGTGCGAGATTGCATTCGCCGCCGACAGCCGCGAGCTCATCGACGATCTCGCGAAACAGATTCCGGCCAACGGTGGCAAGGTCACCGATCCGCCGAAGGAGTACGACTACCTGCCGGGATACTACGCGGTGTTTTTCACCGATCCCGACGGCCTGAAGCTGGAACTGGTGCACGTCCCGCGCTGAGCGCGCGGAATTGTTTAGACGAGTGCGCCGATTGCGCGCCGCGCGAACATGATGCCGGCGGGCGCGACCAGCAACTCCGGCTGAAGGACGATCACCGCGGCCACCGCCATGAGTCCCGCCGCGATCAAGAGGTCGCGCTTATCGACGTGGAAGGTCCAGCGCTCGCAATCATCGCAATAGCTCGCCCGGAATCTTCCGCTGCTCTCGCACGAATTGCAGGCCATAGCGTTACGCTCCTTCGCCCGACGGCGCTTTCGCAATCACAGGCTAGCCGAACATCTCCTTGAGCTTGTCCACGAAGCCCTTGGAGAGTGGATGATTGACGGCCTTGCCGTCGAGCTTGGCGAATTCCTCGAGTAGTTCGCGCTGGCGCGCGGTCAGGCTGCGCGGCGTCTCGACGATCACCTTGATCAGCTGATCGCCGCGTCCGTAGCCGTGAAGATCGACGATGCCCTTGCCCTTGAGGCGCAGGATTTTTCCCGATTGCGTGCCCGGCGGAATCTTGAGCTTCACTTTGCCTTCGAGCGTCGGCACTTCGATCTCGGTGCCGACCGCCGCCTGTGGAAAGCTGATCGGCGCCTCGATAATCACGTCGTTGTCCTGGCGCACGAACATCTCGTGCTCCTTGACGTGGATGACGACGTAGAGATCGCCTTGCGGTCCGCCGCCGTAGCCGGCCTCGCCCTCGCCGCGCAGCTTGAGGCGCGATCCGTTATCGACGCCCGGCGGAATCTTCACCGCGAGCGATTCGGCTTTGCGAATTCGCCCCTGTCCCTGGCACTTGGGGCACGGGTCGGAGATGATCATGCCCTCGCCGCGGCATTGCCCGCAGGTGGTCGAGATCGAGAAGAATCCCTGCTGCGTGCGCACCTGGCCGCTGCCGCGGCAATTGGGACATTGCCGTGCGCCACTGGAGCCGCCGCGTGCGCGCGTGCCGTTGCAGGATTCGCATTGCGTGAGGCGCTGGAACTTTACGACTTTTTCGATCCCGCGCGCCGCTTCTTCGAATTCAATTTCGAGATCGTAGCGCAGGTCGTCGCCGCGCCGCGTGCGCGAGCGCGAGCGTCCGCGGCCGGTGCCGAAAAAATCGCCGAAGATGTCGGAGAAAACTTCCTCGAAGCCCTGGCTGAAATCGAAGCCGCCAAATCCGCCCGGACCACCTTGCGGCCCCTGGAACGCGGCATGCCCGAAGCGATCGTACTGCGCCCGCCGCTCGGGATCGGACAGGACCTGGTAGGCCTCGTTGAGTTCCTTGAAGCGCTCCTCGGCGTCTTTATTGCCGGGATTGCGATCGGGATGAAACTGAATCGCGAGACTGCGATAGGCCTTCTTCAGATCGACTTCGCCGCAGCCGCGATTGACGCCGAGGACTTCGTAGTAGTCGCGTTTTTGTGCTGACGGCATCGCGCAAAGATTCTATGCGAACACAGTCGCGGATGCCATTGTGCGCTTCATACGAGAGGGGCCGCTTGCGCGGCCCCGTCTTCCGTTATTGATCTTTGACTTCTTTGTAGTCCGCATCGACCACGTCTTCTTTCGCGCCCGCTTCGCCATTCCCGCTCTGGGAGCCACTCTGCGCGCCGGCGCCATCCTGCGGACCCGCGCCCGCCTGCGGTCCGGCTTCAGCCTTGGTCTTGCTGTACATCGCCTCCGCCAGCTTGTGCGACGCGTTCTGCAGCGCCTCGGCCGCGCGATTGATCTCGTCGGCGTCCTTCGATTCGAGCTTGGTCCGCGCCTCCGCCAGCGCGTCCTCGACCGCCTTGCGCCCGGCCTCGTCAACGCCGGCGCCGTGATCCTTGAGCGTCTTCTCACTCGTGTAGATCAGGTTGTCGAGTTTGTTGCGCGCCTCGGCCTGCTGACGGCGGGCATGGTCGTCCGCCGCATGCGCTTCGGCCTCGCGCACCATCTTCTTGATCTCGTCCTCGTTGAGTCCCGACGACGCTGTAATCTTGATCGACTGCTCCTTGTTGGTGCCCAAGTCCTTCGCATGCACGTTCACGATTCCGTTCGCATCGATGTCGAAGGTGACCTCGACCTGCGGCATTCCGCGCGGCGCCGGCGGAATTCCAATCAAGTCGAACTGCCCGAGCAGCTTGTTGTCCGCCGCCATGTCACGCTCGCCCTGGAACACGCGAATCGTGACCGCAGTCTGATTGTCCTGCGCGGTCGAAAACGTCTGACTCTTGCGCGTCGGAATCGTCGTGTTCTTTTCGATAAGCTTGGTGAACACGCCGCCGAGCGTTTCGATTCCCAGCGACAGCGGAGTCACGTCGAGCAGCAGCACGTCTTTGACTTCGCCCTTGAGCACGCCCGCCTGGATTGCCGCACCAATCGCGACCACCTCGTCCGGGTTGACGCCCTTGTGCCCTTCCTTGCCGAACAGGCGCTTGACGCGCTCCTGCACCGCCGGCATCCGCGTCATGCCGCCGACCAGCACTATCTCATTGATCTCGCTCGCCTTCAGTCCGGCGTCGCGCAATGCGGTCACGCACGGCGCATCGAGCCGGTCGAGCAGGTCGGCGCACAGCGCTTCGAGCTTCGCGCGCGTCAGCTTGATATTGAGATGCTTGGGGCCCGACTGATCGGCCGTGATGAACGGCAGGTTGATATCGGTCTCGGTCACCGTGGACAGTTCGGTCTTGGCCTTCTCGGCGGCTTCCTTCAGCCGCTGCAGCGCCATCCGATCTTTGCGCAGATCGAATCCCTGGTCCTTGTGGAACTCGTCGGCCAGGTAGTCGATTACGCGCTGATCGAAATCTTCGCCGCCGAGGAAGGTGTCGCCGTTGGTCGATTTGACCTCGAACACGCCTTCGCCCAGCTCGAGAATTGAAATGTCAAAAGTGCCGCCGCCGAGATCGAACACGGCGATCTTTTCGTCTTTCTTCTTGTCGAGACCGTAGGCCAGCGACGCCGCCGTCGGCTCGTTGATAATTCGCAGCACGTTCAGGCCCGCGATCCGGCCCGCATCCTTGGTCGCCTGGCGCTGGCTGTCGTTGAAGTACGCGGGCACGGTGATAACGGCCTCGGTGACTTTCTCGCCGAGATAATCCTCAGCCGTCTGCTTCATCTTCTGCAGGATGAACGCCGAAATCTCCGGCGGGCTGTATTTCTTGCCGCGGATTTCCACCCACGCCGCGCCGTCGTCGGCCTTCACGACCTTGTACGGCAGCACCTTGAGCGCCTTCTGAACTTCGCCGTCGTCGAAACGCCGGCCCATCAGGCGTTTGATCGCGAAAACTGTGTTGGTCGGATTGGTGATCGACTGGCGCTTGGCGATCTGGCCAACCAGCCGCTCGCCCGCTTCCGTGAACGCGACCACCGACGGCGTCGTGCGACTGCCTTCGGAGTTGGCGATAACAACGGGGTCGCCACCCTCCATGATCGCGACGCAACTGTTGGTCGTGCCCAGATCGATACCGATAACTTTTGCCATTTTCCTAAAGGTCCCCTGATATAGAACTTAAGATAGAGATAATCACGCTTCAGTTATTTTCAACGTCGGAGGCGTCGCTTTCGCCTCCGTTTCGCTTTCCCGAATCGGTCCCATTTCCCTTGGCAACCGACACTCGCGCCGGCCGCAGGACCCGCTCGCCAATCAGATACCCCCGATGGAACTCATCGACGACCGTGTTCGGCGCGTGCGCTGCAGACGCCACGTGATCGACCGCCTCATGCCGATTGGGATCGAATGTCTGTCCGACCGCCTGCAACGGCGTCACGCCCTGCGCGCGCAGGAAATCGATCAGCGCCCGCACCGTCATCTCGACGCCATCGACGATCGTCTTGGCGTCGGTGCCGTTGCGAGCGGCTGCAAGCGCGCGTTCGAGGTTGTCGATAATCGGCAGCAGGTCGCGCAGGATACTCTCGCGCTGGATACGCACGGATTCCTCGCTCTGCTGGCGGATTCGCTTGCGCGCATTCTCGGAGTCGGCGAGCGTGCGCAGATACTTGTCCTTCAGCTCGGCGATTTCCTTGTCTTTTTCGGCGATCTGCGCGCGCAACGCTTCCGCATCGGCATGTTCCGCCTGCGGCGCGGCGTCCGTCTGATCGAACTCACCATCCATACCGGGATTTCCGTCCTGAGGATGCTTGTGTCGTTTGTTCATGTTTGCCAGACCGAACCAACGCTAAACGTAAGCACGATTTCCACCCGCGCCACTGCCCGCAAGCCCGAAATCGTTGAATTATTCGCAGACTTTAGGGAGCAGAAGTACCGGGTGCAGGGGTCACCCCTGCCGAAGGAAGTTTGAAACCCACCGTGGGTTTCATTTCAATTCTTCAATATTCCATCAGCCGCGACAGCGCCCGCGCCGTGTACTCGACCAGCGGGATGACCCGGTCGTAGTCCATCCGCACCGGCCCGACGATCGCGAGACTGCCGAGCGCGCTCGAACCGCTCGCGTACGAAGCCGCGACCACGCTCAACGACGCCAGCCGCGGGTCGTAGTTCTCGGACCCGATCGACACGGTCAGGCCGGCGTTGGTCAGGCTGCGCTCGAGCAATTCGAGCAGCGCGGTTTTGTCGTCGAGCGCGCGCAACAGCTCGCGCATCTTGCCGCGATCGGAAAACTCCGGCTGTTCGAGCGCCTGCAGGCTGCCCTCGACGTACATCTCGGGGCGCCCGATGTAATCGGCCAGCGCCTCGCCGAGCGCGAGCGCGTCGTGCATGAAGCGATCGTAGCTTGCGCGCTCTTCACGAAGCTGCGTTTCGATCCACCGCCGCGCTTCGTCGAGCGTGCGTCCTTCGAGCGACTGGTTGAGATAGCGCGCCATCCGATCGAGCTCGTCCTGCGAATGGTCGCGATCGGTATCGACGATTCGATTCTGCATCGCGCCCTTCGACGCCACGAAAACCGCCAGCACCTGGTTGTCGCGCAGCCGCACGAAGTTGACGCGCTCGATGATCGAGGCCTCCAGCCGCGGCGCCATCACCAGCGCCGCCTGTCCCGTCAAAATCGACAGCAGGCGTGGCGTGTCGCGCAGGACTTCGCCGAGATTGCGCACGGCGCTCGAGTAATGGAGCTCGATTTGCGCGCGATCCTCGAAGCCGATTCGCGTCGCCGCCGCCAGATGATCGACGTAGTAGCGGAACGCTTTTTCAGTAGGGACCCGCCCTGCAGAGGTGTGGGGCTGGCGCAGGTAACCGCCGTCCTCGAGCTCGGCCATCATGTTGCGCACCATCGCGCCGCGTACGCCCAGCTGATGCCGCGCGACGATCTGCGCCGATCCGACCGGCTCGGCGGTCGCGATAAACTCCTGCACCGCCGCGAGCACCAGCGAATGCTGCCGGTTCGATAGCGTGGTGCCTGAAGATTCCTGTGTCATCTCGTGCTTGTTTCAATTCTGTTACGCATTGACCGACAAGTTCAAGGGACATCGTAGGGCAATGGCGGGAATCGAGGTCATGGCGAGCCGGTATTTGGTGACGTAGGATCGATCCCGATGGCGCGCAAACCCAAAATCGTCAAGCCGCGACGCCTTTATATTCCGGTCGTGCCCACCAACGCGTCGTGGTTCGAGAGCGACAGCTACGACCGGCGCACGTGGAATGAAATCGTCGCCGACGCGCCGTCGCTCGCCGACCTCGCCGAAACCGGCGAGCGGCTGGTCCCGCATTTCGGCGCGCTGGTGCAGGATCTCTTCTTAGCGCTGTTCAAGATGAACCCGGTGATGCGCAAGTCCGGCGACGTGCGCCTCGCCGCTGCGCTCAACCGCACCATCCTCGAGCAAATCGTGCCGTCGGCGCCGTTCCAGGCGCTGCGCTCGCGCACCGCACTCGAAGAAGACAAGGCTGCGATCGCCGCAATCGTGATGAGCGAGCATGCGCTCGAGATGGTGAAATCCGAGAAGCTCATCAATCGCAGCGAGATGCTCGACCTGTGGGACCTCGCGCGCCAGGAACAGGACCTCGAAGCGCGCGCCGAGGCGGTAAAGGCTTTCGTTGTCAACGAAATCCAGGAATCGAAAGAGGGCGAGCAAGAATCCGGCGAAGGAAAAGATCAAAAGACGAAAAAAGAACTCGCCGAGATGGCCGATGCAGCCGAGCGCGCGGCGAAAGTCTCCGAGGCGCGGCTCAATCAGAAGTCGCGGCAGTTCGAGACTCAACTCAAGGGCGCGGATCAAAGCGCGCTCAAGCGGATGCAGCTAAAGACCGGCGAGCTGGCCGCGGAAATCGATCAAGCCGCCGAAGATAGTCACGACTTCAGCCGCGAGTTCGGGCAGGGCGGACGCGTCGCGGCCGGCGCGCGCCTCGAGCTCGGCCGACGCCTCGCGCGCAACAAGAAACTCGGCGAGTTGGCGCGGATGGTCGGGCGGTTCAAGCAGGACGCGCGCGCGCTCAAGCGCAAGACGCTCGAGCGCGGCGTCGCCGAGGCCTACGACATCGAGCTCGGCTCCGAGCTCGGACGCCTGATTCCCGCCGAGCTGCTCGCGATGCATCATCCCGTGCTCAAGCGTGATTTCCATCGCCGCGTGCTCGAAGGCACCGTGCTTCAGTACCGCCTGCGCGACGACGAGCAGAAGGGCAAGGGCCCGATGGTCGTGTGTATCGACGTGAGCTCCTCGATGCAGGGCGACAAGGAGATGTGGTCGAAGGCGGTCGCGCTGACGCTGATGGATATTGCGCGGCGCCAGCGCCGGCTGTTCCGCGCCGTCATGTTTTCGTCCGGCGACGTTAGCCTCAAGGTGCTCGACCTCAATCGTGAGCGGCGCTACCAGCCCGACTTGAACAAGGTCGTCGAGATGGCCGAGTACTTTCCCGGCGGCGGCACCGACTTCGAGACTCCAATCGACGCGGCGGTCGAACTGCTAGGCGAAAAGAAACTCAAGCGCGGCGACATCGTGATCATCACCGACGGCGAGTCGCAGGTCAGTCCGGATTGGCTGGCGCGGCTGCGCGAGCGCAAAGACGAACTGGATTTTTCGATCTTCGCGGTGCTAGTTGACGTGGGCTCGGCCGAGACCTCGTCGCTGGCGCAATTCGCCGATCGAATCACGTCGGTCAAGCGCATCAGCGACGAGCACGCCCGCGACATTTTCCTGCACGTGCAATCATGAAGAAGACCGAACACAAAATAATTCTCGAGCCGATCGATCGGCAGCAATTTTCTACAAGCTGTTCCGGATGGAGCTTCGGCCCGAGCAGGTCACGTTCGTCACGCCGCCGCGATGGACGCTCGCGCGATGCTATGTGCGCCTATTCGGCGACAACTTCGAGCATCTGCCGCATCTGATTCGCGCCGGCGATGAAGTGGTGGGCTACGCGACGACCGTATGCAACGCGAACAGTCGCGACAACTACTGGATCGACGACATCATGATCGCCGCGGAGCATCAGGGGATGGGCTACGGCCGCGCCGCAATGGTCGAGGTGCTCAAAATGATCGCCGCGCGTTACCCGCGATGCGAAGCCGTCCAGCTAACCTGCTTCCGCACCAACGTCAACGCCGCCGCTTTATACGTAAGCCTAGGCTTCCGGCCAACAGGCACCGTCGATGAAGAATTCGGCGAGCCGAACTACAAGCTCACGGGCGAAGCGCTCGAGAAATTCAGAAAGTAGGGCCCATCTCAATCACCCTAACCCCTGACCCCTTCCCCAGGAAAAACTGGGGAAGGGGAACTAGGAGAAACATCCGGGCGCACGCCGTCCTATCCCGCTCACCCCCTTTCCGGTTCGGAAAGGGGGAACACGCACAAGAGCTTCGGGTCGCTCCTATCCATTCTGCAAAGCGAGTTGGCGAGATAGGACATCTCTGTTCCGCCTTCTGCTGGAAAGGTCCTTCGGGACTGATTTTTCCGTTCCCCCGTTCGATATTGGAAAGGCCTTCGGGACCGGATTTTCTGTTCTCCCTTTCCATGCTGGAAAGGGGGTTAGGGGGATAGGACGGGACCGATTTCCCTGACTTTGTTCCCCTTCCCCATTCTTCCTGGGGAAGGGGTTAGGGGTTAGGGTTCTGCATCTCCAAGTTCGGCTACAAAGAAAAGGGCCGGTCGTTCTGACGACCGGCCCTTCATCATTCTTACTGTGCTGATTTCTGACTACGCCGCCGACGCCATCTGCATCACGCCTAGCTGCTGGTACCACGACTCGGTGCGGTCGTTGATCAGGTCGATTTGCCGCAGGCATGGGATGATCGTATCGACGAACAGGAACGAGTTGAACTGCTTTTCCATATCGTTCTCCGCCGCCGCCCACGCCGGGTTGCGATGCATCTCGTCCTCGATGTCCTTCATCGAGATGCCCACTTCCTCGAACACTGCCGCGCCCGACAGGAAGCCGTCCTTGGGCACGCCGTCAACCACCTTCGTCACCATCATGTCGCATGCGGCGAAGGCGAACTCCTCGAGGTCCTTCTTGTCCTTGCCCTTGAGCTTGGTCACGGCGTCGCGCAGCGCCAGCATCCCGAAGCCGACGTGACGCGCCTCGTCCTTCATGATGTACTCGAGCAACTCCTTCAGCAGCTCGTCCTTGGTCTCGCGCTGCATGAAGCGGAACGCCGCGATCGCCAGCCCCTCGGCCACCACCTGCATCCCGACGTACTTGGGCTCCCATCGATCGTGCGCCATCACGGTGGTCAGCAGGCGCTCGAGCGTCGGATCGATCGGGTAGATGCGATCGAGCTTGGTGATGTACTTGCGGAAGCCTTCGACGTGGCGCGCCTCGTCGAACACCTGCGCCGCCGCATTCATCTTGGCGTCGAGGTCCGGCACGGCGTCAACCAACTGCCCGCAAACCATCAGCGCCCCCTGCTCGCCGTGCAGGAACTGCGACAGCCGCCATGCCGCGAACTTGCGCCCGAGCTGATACTTGTTCTCTTCGCTGAGCGATCGATAGAGCTCGGTCTGGAACATCGGCATCATCGTCATGTCCAGCACTTCGTTCTCAATCGGCCGGTCCCAGTTGATAGTGGTCGAGACGTTCCACTGATCGCGCTTGGCGTTCTCGTACAGGCGGTCCATCTGCGGGAACTTGACGCTGTAGTCCCAGTGGAAAACGCTTTCCAGGTCGGTGTTAACAATCGTGTGATCGTGGGCCATTGCGGGAATCCTCCAGATTCATTTTCACTTTTTAACTTTTCATGGGGCGCCGAGCTGTGCTGCGCGCTCGAGACCGCCCAAGGCAAAATTCACGGTGATATTTTTGAGCTCCGCGTGAGAAAGATCGCGGCTCGCGAGCAGCCACGAAATAGCCTGCGACAGCATCCCGATCGTCAGATGCGCAATCGCGTCGGCGCGCTCGCCGACCGCCGGCGCGAGGTCGTCGCGCAAGTCGTCGATGAACACTTCGTGGACGCGGACCATCAGATCGAGAAACGCGGGACTGTGGCCGAACACAATTCGGAAAAGTTCAGGCGCTTCGGCGGCCGCGTCGAGAATCGTATCGATCGTGATCTTGAGCTTCTCGGCCGGCGTATGGACGCCTGCCTTCGCTTCGGCGAGATTCTTGCGCAACTCCGCGGCGCCATGCTCGATCAGCTCGATAAAAATCTCGTTCTTGGTTTTGAAATGCAGGTAGAAGGTGCCGAGGCCGACGTCGGCTTCGGTCGCGATGTCGGCGATGCGCGTCTGATGGTAGCCCTTGCTCGAGATGACGCGTTCGGCCGCCTGGATCAGATCGACGCGCGTTTTCTCGCGACGGCGATCGAATCGATTTGGCACATCGGAAGTTTGTCGAGCTGCTTGACCCACGATAGGCGTTTTTATTGGAAAATGAATCGTGTGTCAATCTCGACTCTCTATTCAATTATGAATCTATATTCATCACTGAGCGCAATGTCGAACTGGCGTAACAATGCCAATCTGTTGCGGAATTTAAAAATCGCCAGGCAGGCTGATCAGCTCGCCGAAGGCCGAGAAAGCGCGGCAAATGCCCTACGGCGCAGTGGGATCAAGGGACGGGGGAGATTCCTCCGGCGGAGGAGCAGATTGCTCTGGAGGAGCGCCGGATTGATCGGGATTTTCGTCGGGCGGCGGCGGATTTTCGGCTCCCGCATCCTGGCTGGTATCGGGCAGAATCACCGGCTCGGGGAAGTCCGATGTCACGTTACAGCACAGCATGTAACTGCTGCCGGCCCGCGGTTGCGCGTTGTAGGCCTGGAGCGAACCGTCGGCGAGCACTTTGACCGCCTGGTAACTGGTCGATCCGGACGAGCGCTCGATCTGAAAGACGTAGTAAGCGCCGCGATCGAGCGGCTCAGGCGGTCCCTCCTCCGGGAGAACCTGGGTGAAGTGTGCCGGCACTTTCGAGTAGTCGATACTCTTGAGCGAATACTTCGACGCGCCGACGCCGGTGATCGAGCCGAAAGTGCCTTCGTCGGCCTTGAACTCCCAAATCGGCACGCCGCCGTCGAATCGCACCACCGACTCCGTACGCGTCGCGTCGCGCTGATGGTTGGCGATCACTTCGGCGCCGAAGAACTTGATCACGGTGGCGCGTGCGAGCGCGTCGCCCGGGCGGCGGTAACTGATCGCGACGTTGGCGACCGGTGGCGGCAGCGGCTCGCCTTCGTTGGCGTTGGCGGCGTCGTCGAGATCGGTCGAGTCGTCGTCGGGACTCCACCACGCCTTGATCTGCGCGCATCCCGAGGTCGCCAGCGCCAATGACAGCATCAGCGCGACCAGCCACAGCCATCGGCGGTCACGCATCGGGGAGCGCTCGAAAATTCTCATCGCCATCCCGATAGCCGAATCGGGCCGGGAATCGCAAATGCTTTGTATATCGGCATGTCCATCGAGTAGTGTTTGCGGACTGTGGCAATCCGGGATTCAAGCGAGAAGATTGGCCTTCGTCCCCTGCTAATCTACGCGCAGGCGCAGACCGGCCTCAACCTTTGCGCGACCCTGCTCGGGCTTCACCTGCTCTATTTTTATAGCGATCGGATGGGCCTCTCTCCATCGCTGGCCGGGCTTGCTTTCTTTCTCGCGCTGGTGCTCGACGCGGTGACCGACCCGCTGGTCGGCAATATTTCCGATCGCGCGCGCTTCAAATCGGGCCGCCGCCGGCCGTTTTTCTTCGCGTCGATTCCGATGGCGGTCTGCTACTACCTGCTGCTGTCGCCGCCGCGGCTGCACGCCGGCCTGTTCGTTTGGTTCTTCGGCTTCTACTTCCTGATGCTCACGTCGCGCAAGTTTTACGAGACCGCGTACGGCGCGCTGATGCCTGAACTTACGCTCGACTACGACGAACGCACCAGGCTCTCGACCTTTCGGCAGTTGCTCGGCACCGTCGGCGACATCAGCGGCGCGCTGCTGCCGTTTGCGGCGACCTACCTGTTCGCGCGCGGCACCGACTTCAAAGTGACGGGCGCTATTTGCGGGTTGGTCGTCGCCGGCGGCGCGATGGTCGCGTACGCGGGACTGCGCGAGCGCGCTGAGTTTTCGACGCTCGAGCGCTCGAAGCTGTGGGCCTCGCTCAAATCAGTCGCCGGCAACCGGCCGTTCGTCATCCTGCTGATCGCCACGACCCTGGCCGTGATGGCGATCAACATTCCGACCGTGCTGATCCGCTTCCTGGCCAAGTACTGGTATCACGACGAGAACGCGGCGGCGCGATGGCTGATGGCATACTTCGCCGGCTCGGTCATCTCGTATCCGTTCTGGTTCAGGATGACCGTCAGGTTTGAAAAGAAGCCGGCCTTCGTGGCCGCGATTATCTGCAACGCGATCGGCTCGCTCGGGTTCATGCTGATGAGCGTGCAGAGCGCGCTTGGCCTTTACCTGCTGTTCGCGTTCAGCGGCTTCTCGGCGATCGGAATCTGGGTCACGCAAATCTCGGCGGCGGCCGACGTGATCGAATGGGACGAGGAGCGCACCGGCCAGCGCCAGGAAGGCGCGTACGGCGGAATAACTTCGATGTCGATCAAGCTGGCGATCGCAGTCTCGCTGCTGCTGGTCGGTCCGGTCCTGAGCTGGGTCGGTTACAAGCCGGGCGGCGGCGCAATCACGCCGCAAGCGGGCGAACATCTGCGCGCGCTGTTCGCAATCGGCCCCGCGTCGATCTACCTGATGAGCGCGCTGGTCTTCTCACGCTACCCAATCACGCGCGAAAGCCACCGCGCCATGCGCGACCGCCTAGCGGCGCGGAGCGCCGCCGCCGAAGCAGAAAAATCAAAAGCCATCGCGTAGGTTCGTCGCGATAGTTCTTGGTCGCAGCGAGATTCCTAACCTCTCCTTGTCCGAGGAGAGGTCGGCGCGCGCCGAAGGGGCGCGACGGGCGAGGTGCAACGCGCGCCGCTACAACTGCGCGTAGTTGTGCTGCCGTCGGGCGGCGGAATAGTTTCTCTCAATTGCGATTAAACGAGTCGGGGTCGGTGCGGTGTCAGGCGTTGCACCTCTCCCGGCAACACCGCTTTTCAAGCGGCTTACGCCGACCTCCCCTCGGACAAGGGAGGTTAGGAGAACGCGCGAAGAGAAAAATCGAGGGCCGCGGGTTAATCGCCCGCGGCCCTCTATCGATCTTCAACTCGTCGCGATCAGCCGAGCAGCGACTTTGCGACCGTCTCTCTATGCACCGGGGCGTTGCCGAAGTTTGCTTCGCCGGCCAGGGCGCGGCGATGGTACAGGTGCATGTCGTGCTCCCAGGTGAAGCCGATGCCGCCGTGGACCTGGATTGCTTCCGACGTGACGTTCTTCGCCATGTCCGACGCGTACGCTTTCGCCATCGGCACCGCGGTCTGTGCTTCCGCGCCTTTGGTATCTACCGTCCAGCACGCGTAGTAGGTCAGCGAGCGCGCGTTCTCGACCGCGACCATCATATCGACGCACTTGTGCTTGACGGCCTGGAACGATCCGATCGGCTTGCCGAATTGCACGCGGGTCTTGGCGTAATCGACCGACATGTCGAGCGCCTTCTGCGCCGTCCCAACCATCTCGGCCGCGAGCCCCGCGGTTGCGATGTCGAGCGTGCGCCGCAGAATCGGCCATCCCTCGCTTTCCTTGCCGATGACTTCCGAGGTTTTCACATTGTCGAATTTCACGTGGCATAGCCGCCGCGTCATATCGACGGTCTTGAGCTGAGTGATCGTGATGCCCGGCGCCTTGGCGTTCATCGCCAGGATCGTGATGCCCTTTTCGCCGCTACCGCCGGTGCGGACCGCGACCGCCATCCCGTTGGCGACGTGCGCATCGGGCACGAAGAATTTCTCGCCGGTAATGGTGTATTCCTTGCCGGACTTGGTCGCCTTGAGCTGGATTCCCTCGGCGTCGAAGCGGCCGGCGGCCTCGGCGATTGCGACGGTACCGATAAACTCGCCCTTCGCCATCCGCGGCAGGATGTCTTTCTTCTGCTGGTCGGAGCCGCCTTCAATCAACAGCGGCGCCGCGAGCAGGGCGGAGGTGAACAGCGGTCCCGGCACCAGCGCCTTGCCCGCCTCTTCGACGATCACCGTCATGTCGAGGAAGCTGCCGCCCTGGCCGCCGTATTCTTCGGGGATGAGCAAGCCGGGCCATCCGAGTTCGACCAGCTTTTTCCAGAAGCCGGCGTCGTGCGCAGTGGCGTCCGCCATTTGCTGGCGGACAAACTTGGTCGGGCAGTTGTCGGCCAGAAAGCGCTTGGCCGCGTCCCGAAGCATCTCTTGTTCTTCAGAAAATCCGAAATCCAACTTACGTTCCTCCGTTTTGTCGATGGGGAATCCTGCGGCCTGAAACCGCTCAGATCCATGTTTCAGGTACCATTAAGGCTTTCAGCCGCGCAAGCGCCGCGAAGGTGCGGCCGCGCGCGCTTGATTCGTGCGCGGGAACCGCGACAATGGCCGCAATGGAACATATCGAGCACAAAAATCTGGTCCGCGAAGAATTCACCCGGCAGGCCAACGACTACGCGACCGCGCCCGCGATTCGCGACGCCGATCATCTGCGCAAGCTGGTCGAGATTGTCGCGCCGCCGCGCGAGGCGCGCGTGCTCGAAGTCGCGACCGGGCCGGGGCATGTCGCGATGGCGTTTGCACAGGTCTGCCGCGAAGTCGTCGGTATCGACTTGACCGACGCGCCGCTCGCTATTGCCGAGAATATGCGCGCGGAGCGGGGAATCACCAACGTCAGTTTCCAGAAGGGCGACGTCGAGTCGCGGCTGCCGTTCAAGGATCACGAATTCGATGTCGTCGTGTGCCGTTTCGCGGTCCATCATTTCGCAGAGCCGCGGAAGGTGATTGCCGAGATGGCGCGCGTGTGCCGGGCTGACGGATTGGTGGCGATCGAGGATTTGATTGCGAGCGAACAGCCGGAGCGCGCCGCGTACTACAACGAGTTCGAGCGGCTGCGCGACACCTCGCATACCAGCGCGCTCGCGATGAGCGAGTTGATCAAGATGATGGGCGACGCTGGGCTGGAGATTGTGCGATTCACGTCGCACGGCTACCGCACGCCGGTGTCGCAATGGATCAAAGGCGGCGAATGCGTCGCCGGAGCGGGCTGCGAAGGCGATTGCGATGGTCGAGCGGGACGCGGTGGAAGATCTGAGCGGCGCGCGTCCAGCAAGAATCGATGGCGAGATGTATTTCACGTATCGCATCGCGATGCTGGTGACGCGCAAGCTCCGCTGATCTTTTCGATCTTTGCCTCCCCTTTCGATGGGGGAGGCCGACGCTCGTCTTCGAGCGTCGGGTGGAGGACCAAAGTTTCTGGTATTCCGATGTGCGGCGACGGACAATCGAACGGTTTGGTCCTCCACCCTAACCCTCCTCCAACGTGGGAGGAGGGAATCAGAAGGATGACGGAGCGGCGCTAGCTTTTCTTTGCTGAGATCAGCGCGAGGACGCCGGAGTACTGGAGCAGCGAGGTTTGCTCGGCGAGGGGGCCGATTTCGAAGCCGGTGAAGAAGCCGGCGATGGGGACCGGGCCGAGCGCGCGCCTGATATAGGCGGAATCGTGGCCCGGGATGTTGTAGAGGCCCGCGCCGCGCGAGACGCAATTGAAGTACAGGCCGAACGCGGGCGGTTCGTGGAGGCGATCGTTCACGTCGTCGAGCGTCGCCTTCAGGTCCTGGCGCGAGCGCTCGGCGTCGCGCAGCACGAAGCCGAGCGTGTCGCCCACCTGCGGCTGGAAGGCGACCGCGATGACGCCATGCTCCTCGCTGGCGCCGACGATATTGCGCACGACAAATTGTCCGCGCTCGATCGTCGCCGCGTTTTCATAGACCGGAATCGCGACGAAGACGTAGCCCAGCGCGCGGCGCAGGTCCTCGGCGAGTGGGCCGGCAGCCTCGGCGAAGACTTCGTAAGCGGGGCGGCCGTCGAGTTCGATCACGATATTGTCGCGCGCGGCGGTTACGCGATGCGCCGTGCCGATCAGCCCGCACGCGATGGTGTTGGCGACTGTCAGATCGAAGTCGCCCGACAACAGCATCCCGGACACCGCGTTAGAGCTGATCGTGTCGCCGCAGAAAACGAAGGTCTCGCCGATTGAGCCGTCCTCGCTCGCGCCGCCGCCGGCGATAGTCACGCCCGGCAGTTCCTGACCTAGAGATTTGAGCGTTGCCTCGGCCTCGAAGTTGTAAGTATCGGCACACAGGATCAGCAGATTGGATTTGCCGAGCTTCGGCCGAACCTTCGTCGCCACGTCAGCCGCAACACCTGCGGCGCGCCCGCGCAGGGTCGGCACGAAGAACCGGGTCGCGTGAATCTCCTCGCCGCCGAACACCAGCACCGCGAGCGCGTGGCCCGATTCGATTTCGGTTTCGCCGGCGATGACGCCGACGCTCGAGCATCCGGCGACTTCGCGGGTGCCCGCTTCGGAAGCCACCGCGCGCAGGATCATCGGATACGCGGCGCCGTAGGCGGTAGTCGCGAAACACAGCGCGCCGGTCGCGCGGCTGATGCCTGCCTGTGCGAGCGCGGCGGCGGTCGCCTCACTGGCGGCGCTGCGCGGATTGCGCGCGGTCGAGAAACCGACGCCGGCTCGAATCATCGCGACACCTGTTTCTGCCCTCCGAAAATCCTGAGCAACTGTACCATCCGCTGGATTCCGTCGGCGAGTTCCGACACCCCGATTCGTTCGTTGATGCCGTGAATGCCTTTGCCCTCGGCCGGGAGAACTTCGATTGGAATAAATCCGTAAGAGACGATTTTTTTCTGGCGGAAGTAATGGCTGTCGGTGAACCCGATGACCATCGACGGCACCACGCCGGCCTGGTCGTGCACGCGGGCCAGCGAATCGATCGCAGTCATCAGTGGCGATCGCGAGGGCGACGAGATCGGCGGAAAGTTCAGGATCGTGTCGATCTTGATCGAGTCGTCGCCGAGCGCTTTCTTGATGTCGTTCATGACCGCCTTGGGATCGCTGCCCGGCAGCAGCCGGCAATCGACTTCAGCGTACGCCGTCTCGGAAATCACGTTGGTCTTCTGGCTGGCGGAGAGCACGGTGGGCGTGATGGTGTCGCGCACGCGCGCATTCTGGCTGGGATCGGAAAGGAACTTGTTCTGATAAGCGGGGTCCTTCAGCGCGGCGGCGAGATCGAGCTGCTCCTTCGGCCCGTGATCGAGCATCGCCATCGTATGATAGTAATCCTGCACCGGGCCGATCACGTGGATCGCCGTTTTGTACTGGCTCAATTTATCGAGTGCGCGCACCAGCCGCGTGACCGCGGTCTCGGCCGGCGGATCGGACGCGTGCCCCGCTGGGCCGCTGGCGGTGAGCTTCAGCCACAGCGGCGTCTTCTCGGTGACGGACACCACGTAAACTTTGCGCTTGTTGTCCGCCAGCGCGTGAATCCCGCCGCCCTCGTTGAGCAGGAAGCCGGCGTCGGCGAAGACGCTCGCCTCGTGATCGACGAACCATCCCGCGCCGTTTCGGCCGCCTTCTTCCTCGTCGCCGGTGGCGACAAACAGCACGTCGCGGTTGAGCAGGATGCCCGCGCGCTTGATCGCGAGCATCGCCATCAGCTCGATCACGCCGGGGCCCTTGTCGTCGAGCGCGCCGCGGCCCCATATTTCGCCGTTCTTGACGAGGCCCGAGAACGGCGGCACCTCCCATTCCTTGGGATTGGCGGGCACCACGTCCATGTGACTCAACAAAATGATCGACTTGGTATGCTTGCCGATGCCGCGCAGGCGAGCGGCGACGATACCGCGGCCTTTCAGCGGCTCCCAGGTGGTGGCGGGAATGCCGTCGGTAAGAAATTTTTCCTTGAGCATCCGCGCCGCGTCGCGTTCGTTGCCGGGCGGATTGGTCGTGTCGAGCTGGATGTACTTCGACAGCAGCTCGGTCGCTTCCTGCGTGACGCGGTCCCAATTGATCGGCTGCGGCGGCGGCGCCGGCCTGACGCCGATGGACTCCGCAGGCAGGACGTTGGGCGTAGCCGACGGCGATGCGGCGAGAGCGGGGCGGGGGAGCGCCAGCGACGCCAACAGGTATGCGGCGGCAATAGCGCGGGTCATCGCAGGCCGAGGTCGAAGATTTCGATCACGCCATGAAGGAACACGGTCGCGAGCGCGCCGTCAACCATCCGAGGTGCGAAGATCAGACTTTAACCGGAACATCGCGCGCGTTCGCCGTCGCGATGCTCCGAGCTTGATCGATCTAGTGAACCCTACTTGTCCGGCCCGTCCGGAATATTCCAAACGCGCGACGGGCCTAGCGGGTTTCCACGTTGGGCGGATCTTGCGTAGGGGCCGTTGTTGTCCTGGTAGAGCGAACCCCATTGTTCGGACCAGTCGGCCTCATCGGGATTCAGGTAAACCTGGTTGCCGTATCCGTAGCCATAGCCGTATCCGTAGGGCGAGTAATAGGGATACTGGTTGTTGAAGAATCGGCGGTTGCCGGCTCTCATACCCGCGCGATTTCCCATGGCGCCGTTGCGGGCGACGTAGTTTGCGCCGCGCACGGCAGATGCGCGATTGGCGCCGCTGGCGAAGACGGGACTAGCGAGTCGCGAGCGCTATAGCTGCAAACATTGCTGTGACCAGTAATTTTGTCTGCTTCATGCTATTCACCAAGTGCGATTAATTTACCATACGGCGGCTAAAAGCAACAGGGCCAAACAACGCTTGCGAAAAGTGATTAGTTGGGGCAGTAGCGTTGCTCTCCTCATCAGGAGCTTCACTACCTGAGCGATCGAGATGGCATCACGGACGAAACCTGAAACGACGGGGCGCGCGGCGCTCGATGCGCGCGGGGTCAGCCGCGTGCTGCGAGTGCTCAGGCGCGAGGCGCCGTCGTGGAATGCGCCGATCGTGGGATTCATCGCGATTCAGCATCGCGATCCGTTCCGCACGCTCATCTCGTGCATCCTGAGTCTGCGCACCAAGGACGCGACAACGGCGGCGGCGTCGAGCAGGCTGTTCGAGAAGGCGCATACGCCCGACGCGATGCTTGCGCTGTCGCCGAAGACAGTCGAGCGGCTGATTTTTCCGGTGGGTTTCTATCGCACCAAGGCGCGCGTCATCCGCGGAATTTGCCGCGACCTGATCGACAAATTCGGCGGACGCGTGCCCGACGAGATCGACGCGCTGCTGACATTAAAAGGTGTGGGCCGCAAGACTGCCAACCTGGTCGTGACCGAGGCGTACCGGAAGCCGGGCATCTGCGTCGATACTCACGTGCATCGCATCTCGAATCGATGGGGCCTCGTGCGCACCAAGACTCCCGACAAGACCGAGATTGCCTTACGCGCGGTGTTGCCGGCGCGGCACTGGCTTGAATACAACGGAATCCTGGTCGCGTTCGGGCAGACGATTTGCCATCCGACGTCGCCGTGGTGCTCGCGATGCAAAATCGCGTCGGTGTGCCCTCGCATCGGAGTCATTCACTCGCGCTGAGACTTCATTGCCACATTCGCCGCGCGTGGTAGGTTGAATTTTATGACACAGAAAATCGGATTCGTCGGGCTGGGTGCGATGGGTTTGCCGATGGCGGCGAACCTGCTCGCCGCGGGATTCAATCTGACGGTTTACAACCGCACGGCGTCGAAGGCGGAGCCGCTCGTCGCGAAGGGCGCGCATCGCGCGGTGCGCGCCGGCGACGTCGCGCATCCGGGCGGAGTCGTCGTCTCGATGCTGGCCGACGACGCCTCGCTCAAGGCGCTGGTGACTGGCGAGGATGCGCTCGCCGAGCATCTTGCGCCCGACGGGATTCACATCTCGATGAGCACGGTGTCGCCGGCGACCACGCGCGAGCTGGCCGAGTATCACGCGTCGCACGGCAGCGTGATGATCGCGGCGCCGGTGTTCGGGCGGCCCAACGCGGCGCAGGCGAAGCAGTTGCGGATTTGCGTTTCGGGATCCGCGGAAGCGAAAGCGAAGGTCAAGCCGATCCTCGACGCGATGGGGCCGGAGGTCTTCGACTTTGGCGATAACGTCGGCGCGGCGAACGTGGTCAAGCTCGCCGGCAACTTCATGATAGCGGCGGCGCTCGAAGCGATGGGCGAGGCGGTCGCGATGATGCGCAAGAGCGGGGTCGATGCGTCGGCGGCGCTCGAGATGCTCGCGAAAACGATCTTTGCGGCGCCGGTGTACCAGGGTTACGGTCCAATCATCGCGCATGGACGCTTTACGCCGGCGGGCTTTCGGCTGCCGCTCGGAATGAAAGACATTGACCTCGTGCTGCAGACCGCATTGGCGGCCAACGCACCGATGCCGACGGCGAGCCTGCTGCGCGATCGATTCATCTCGGCGATTGCCAAGGGGCGCGCCGATCTGGACTGGTCCGCGATCGCTCTGGGAGCGGCCGACGACGCCGGGCTCAAGGAATCGCACTGAGGGAATCCGCGAGGCGCGCGTAATCAAATACGTCCGCCAGATTTGCGCGCTCCTTATATGTATATCCGCGATGCTCGCGACGGCGGGTCCGTCGCACGCGATCCTACGGCGACATGGGCTTGATCCAGCCGCTGGCGAAGGTGGATGAGCAGCAGCGTTACATTGTGCCGGCGCTGAATTTTTATCTTCTGCCGCAGCTCGAGCTGAATCTCGGCGTTGGCATTGGGCTGACGCGGGCGAGCAACGGGATATTTCTGAAATCGATCGTCGGCTGGACGTTCTGACCTGACCGCTTCCAGCGCGGGAACGGCAACCATCGGCGGCGCGAGATTTATCGTTGCGCCACTTGTGGAGCTAAACTAACCTAGACTCTCGCGCTTGGCGCCATCGATGTCGTTTTCCTCATCAGACAAGCGGGCGGACGAGAAACTCGGGCAAATCCTGGGCCGGGTCGGATCCGTTCGCATGCGGATCAACTCGCTGGCGTTGCAGCATGCGATTTTCTACACGCTCGCGATCGCGATCGCATGCGGCGCCGCTATTTTCGCCGGTGCCTTCATGCTGCCGCCGCTCACTTTCCTTGTCGGCGGATCGGTGCTGGTCGTTATCGCGATCAGCGGAATCGTGAGCGCGTTCTCGGCTGGCTGGCAAATGCGCGCCAGTGCGACCCGAGCGGCGGCGATTGCCGATGATCGTGCCGAGCTCAAGGGGCGTCTCTCGACCATCGTCGCGCTCGCCGACACCGAAACGCGCGGCCCGCTGTGGTCGTACCTGGTTGAAGATACTCTCGGCCATCATGACGAGTTCGCCGCGTCGAAGATCGAGCGCCGGCGCGTATCGCGTGCGATCTATCCGCTGGCGGCCGCAATCGTGCTGGCGGCGCTGGCGTTCCCGCTATCGAAAATCAGGCGCGCGCCGCAAATCGCCCAAAGCAACGGCCAGGACGACCTGACTGTCGATCTCGACGACCTGCATCTGCGGCCCGCTGATCCGGGCGATCAGTCGGGGATGCAGGTCACCGCCGATCCGGCGACCATGCGCCGCCTTGAGGACAAGCTTGCCCGTGAAGGTGCCGGCGGCGGCGACGTGAACGGCAATTCGCTCAATCAACTGATGAATCGCGCGCGCGACATGGCCGGGAATCTACAGAACAAACTTACCGGGCAGCAGACGGCCTCGAAGCAGCGGCTCAACTTGCGGCTGGCCGATGAGGGCCGCGATCAGGATCAAAATGAAATCCATCGCGCGCCCGATGCGCCGAAGAATCGGCACGGCGAAACCGCCGGACAGTTCACGCAGGATCAACCGAAGTCCAATCCCGCGATAGACCTGCCGCCCGAAGATGATTCGCGCGAGCCGAATTCGCAGCCGTCACCGGCCGGCAACGGTGACGCGAGCATCGAGTCCAACGCCGGCAGGGACAGTCTCAACAAGGACGACAGCCCCTCCGATCGCAGCATCCAGCAAAGCGGCGAGAACAGCAGCAACGGCGGCGCGGCGCATGGAATCGGCGCCGATCCCGACAGCCTGTTCGGCGCGCCGGCGGCCTCGAAGCTCGGCAGCGAGGGCTTCGAGATTGCAATCGAAGCGCGGCCCGTCGATCACGGCGCGAAGGGCGCCGGCCGCGCCTACGTGCCGCCCAAAGTGCGCACTCCGCTGAGCACGAACCAGGCGCCGGACGAGCCGGTGGCGCGCGCGGCGGTGCCGGCCGACGACCGAACTACGATCAAGCGGGTGTTCGAACGATGAACGAGGTACAGGCGGAAACGCCGACGGTGGCGGATTTCGCCCGGACGTTCCGGCGTATCCAGGCCGAGATTCACAAGCTGATCATCGGCCATGAGCAGGCCGTCGAGGAGTTGCTTTCGGCGCTCTTCGCCGGCGGTCACGTGCTGATCGAAGGCGTCCCCGGCACCGGCAAGACCACGCTGGTCAAGACGCTGGGGCTCGCGCTCAACCTGAGCTTCAATCGAATTCAATTCACCGTCGATCTGATGCCGGCGGATATCACCGGCACGCGCGTGATCCTGTCGGGCGACGACGGCCGCCGCGAATTCACCTTCCAGCCGGGGCCGGCGTTCTGCCATATCCTGCTCGGCGACGAGATCAATCGCGCGACGCCCAAGACGCAGTCGGCGCTGCTCGAGGCGATGGCCGAGTTGCAGGTCACGGTGTCGGGCACGACTTATCGCCTCAAGCCGCCGTACTTCGTGATGGCGACGCTGAATCCGATCGAGATGGAAGGCACCTATCCGCTGCCCGAGGCGCAGCTCGATCGCTTCCTGTTTAAAGTCCGCTTGAACTATCCTGACGAAGGCGAATTGACGCGAATCATCTCTTCAACCACCGGGCCTGAAGATGCGGGCATCGAGCCGATATTCCACGCCGACGAAGCGGCCGAACGAGTCGAGGGGCTGAAAAAATTGGTGCGCGAAGTGATGGCGGCGCCCGCGATGGAGATTTACGCGGCGCGATTGGTGCGCGCGACGCAGCCGCAGAATTCGCGCTTCGTGACCGACGAGGCCAGGGCCGTGCATGACGAGATGGTCAATCGCTACGTGATGTTCGGCTCGAGTCCGCGCGGCGCGCAGGCTCTGATCCTGGGCGCCAAGGTGCGTGCGCTGCTCGACGGCCGCGCCAACATCGCGCGCGAGGATATCGATCACGTGGCGGTCGCCGCGCTGGCCCATCGCATAATGCTCAACTACGCCGCGCTCTCCGACGGAATCGACGCCGCGCACATTGTCGAGCGCGTCATCAAGTCGGTTCGCGCCGCGAAAGTATAGGTTAGCGACGATGCTCGAGACGCGCGCGTTCGAGCCCGAATATTTGCGCAAGCTCGACCGCTTGGTGTTGGGCATCAAGCGCGCGCGCACTGTACGCGCCGGCCAGCGCGCGCTGGGCCGCGTGCAGGGACTCGGAATCGAGCCGGAAAATTACAAGGAATACGCGCCCGGCGACGATTTGCGCTTCCTCGACTGGAACGCCTTTGCGCGGCTCGACGAGTTGATGCTGCGCACCTATCGCGCCGATCGGCAGGTCGAGGTCACCTCGCTAATCGACGCGAGCGCTTCGATGGGATTGCCCGAGCGCGACGACAAGCTCGGCCTCGCGCTCGCGATCGGCGCGTCGCTGGCGTACATCGGGATGGCCGACAACGACGCGGTGCGAATCGGCGCGTTCGCGATGCATCGCGGGTCGATGCGGCTCGAAGCGACGCCGTTCCATCGCCGCCGCGAGTCGTATCTCAACTTCAAGCCGTTCGTGACCTCGGTGCGCGCGAGCGGCGAGACCCGGCTTGGCGCCGCCGTCGATGAACTGCTGCTGCAGCGCCGGCCGGCCGGCACGGTCGTCGTCATCTCGGATTTTCTGGTCAACGAGGGCGACCTCGAAGATGCGCTCGAGCGGCTGGTCGCGGCGCGGCACGACGTAAAAGTTGTCCACGTAATGGGCGAGCAGGAGAGCACCGCCGCCTATCCGCCGGGATTGTATCGAATCCGCGACGCCGAGACCGGTGAAGTGCGCGAGACCGCGCTCGACTCGACCACCGTCGCCGCGATTCGGCGCAAAGTCGAAAAGATCGCGGCGCGCGTCCGCGAGATTTGCACCGCGCACGCGATTGCCTATGCGCAGGCTTTCGGCGCGGACAATCTCGACAGTTTTATGGAACGCGAACTGCCGCTGCTCGGAATTGTGAGATAGCCGTGGGTCTGCTGAATCCGCACAACATCATTTACGGACTCAGCCTCGCGCTGCTGGTGCTGATTTATCTGCGCTCGCGCTCGCGTCCGACGATCGAAGTGTCGAGCCTGATGCTGTTCGACGAAGCGCCGGCGCCGGTGGCGAGCGTCCGCCACGTGCGGATCGACCCGCTGTTCTGGCTCGAGATGGCGACGCTGGCCGCGCTTACATTTGCGATCGCGGGACTCTACGTGATGCGGCCGCCGTCGCCCGGTCATGGCCGCATTCATGCGCTGGTGTTCGATCTGGGCGCCGGGATGAGCGCGCGCGACGGTTCGACTACGCGAATCGAGCTGGCGCGTCGCGCGGCGCTGGAAGTAATCAATCAAGCGCCGGTTGGCGACGAGTTCAGCGTCATCGCGTACGCCCTCGAAGCGCAGGTGCGCCATCCGCCGACGGCGAACCTGACCGACTTGCGCCGGTCGCTCGCCGATCTGGTTCCGATGGCGGTGCCGGCGCGGACGGCGGCTCTCAGAGCCGCGCTGATTCGAGCGCATGGCGCGTCGGAGATCGATCTGTTTGCCGATCGGCCGCCCGCGCCGATCCTGCTGGCCGACGTCGCCGCGACCTCGCGCATGAAGTTTCATCAGGTCGGCGCCGACGACGCGAACCTCGCGATCGTCTCGCTCGATCCGGGAATCCCGGGCTCGACCCGCGGCCGCGTGGTGATTCGTAATTTCTCCGCGCGGCCCCATGCCGCCGAACTCGCGCTCGATCTCGGCGACAGCGAGCAGTTCCATCAGACGATGATGTTGGCGCCGCGCGAACAGGTGATTGCGGCGTTCGGTCCGCTCAAGACCGGCGGTCTGCTGCAAGCGCGAATTCTGACTCCCGACGCGATCGCCGCCGACAACAGCCGCTATGCGTATGCGCCGTTCGATCTCCCGGCGCGCGTGCTGGTGCTGTCGCCCGATGCCGCGGTGCGCGACGACCTCGCGCGCGTGCTGCTCGCGGTCAACGCGAATTTCCAGATCGAGACCGCCGATCCCGCAAAGTACGTCGCGCCATCCGCGGCGAATGCGCAGCCGCTCGAACTGGCAGTGATGCACGACTGCTATCTGCCCGCGGTCAAGGCGGCGTCCACGTTGCTTATTTATCCGCCGCAGGCCGCGAAGAACGGAATTGGAATTTCCGTCGATGGTACAGTCGCGAGCGCCGACATTCGCGACGACGCGGCGGGAGAATCGCCGGCGTTCGAATCTCTGACGCTCGGCGCGACGCGCATTATCGCGATCCCTGAATGGATGGATCTGCTCGCGACCGCGGCCGCTCCGGGCCATCCGTCGATTCCGATTGCCGCCTTCGGACGCGCCGCGGCCGGTCCCGCCGGTGTGCTCGCCTTCGACGTGCGCAATCATCTGCTGCTCGCGCCCGATCACCTCGACTCGCTGGTGATGACCGTCGATCTGATGAAGCAACTGACCGCGCCGCGCGATGTTCTGATCGTGCCGACCGGCGCCGATGTGAGCGTGCCCGCGACTGCAACCGCGCGCATCACCTATCCCGACGCGACTGTGCACACGGTTACCGCCGACAATTGGGGCCGCGTGCGAATCCGTCCGATGCAGGCCGGGCGCTACACCGTCGAGTCGGCTGGCGCGACGACGCAGGTGCTGGCCAACTATTACGACGCGGCCGAGTCTGATCTTGTGTCAAAACCACAGGCCGAAGCGCCGCGCGCCCGTCGGCCGGGCCGCCGCCCGCGCGAGTGATCAATCCGCGCGGCAAGTGCAGCCGTTGGTTTTCGTTTTGATCGCGCTGGCGTTGCTCGCGCTGATGGTTGAATCCGCGATGCTGATTGGCCACGCCGGCCGCTGGGGGATGCGTCATGTTTGATCGGCCGCATCTGCTGTGGCTGCTCGTGCTGGCGCCGCTTGCCGCGACGCCGGGAATTCTCGCGATGCGCAGTGGACTGCGAGCCGCGGGCGCCGCGTCGGCGACACTCCGCGCGCTGTGCGTCGTGGCGCTGGTCGCGATGCTCGCGGGCTTGCGCATTCCGGGTCGTATCGCCGCGCAAAGCGTTGCGGTAGTCGCGGTTATGGACGAATCGCGCTCGGTCTCGCCTGATCAACAGGATTGGATGCGCCGTCAGATCGCAAATTTGAAAACCGCGATGGCGCCGAACGACCAGCTTGGGATTGTCGGCTTCGGCCGCGACGCGCGGCTGCTCGCGCCGCTGACCGATCCCCGCCTGCTCGGCAATTTCGGCGACGGCATCGACGGTGGCGCGACCAATATCGCGAGCGCGCTGACCGCGGCCGAGAGCCTGTTCGCGCCCGAAGCCGACAAGCGAATCGTGTTGCTGAGCGACGGCAACGAAACCGAGGACTCCGCGATGACCGAGGTGCCGGCGATGCTCGAGGACGGCGTGCGAATCTTCGCCGCCGCGCCGCCGCCGTCGGCGACCGAACGAATCGCGGTCACCAACTTTTATTCTCCCGATACGGTGCGCTCCGATCAGCGCTTTGCCTTCAGAATCGGCGTCGAAAGTGAATCGCAGTCGCCGGTTGCCGCCACCCTCAAGCTTTACCGCGACGACACTGCCGTCGGCGGCGAATCGATCGTGCTCAAGCCCGGCATGAACGACTTCGAGCTGCCCTATCGCCTCGAACAACCGGGCGCGTACCTGATGAGCGCGGAAGTCTCGATTGCGCCTCCGCGCGTCGCGCTCAACACCCGCGTCGAGGCCCCGATTTCGGTGACCGGCGCGCCGCGGATTCTGATCGTCTCGAACTCGATGCCGGAAAGCCTCGTCACCGCGCTCAAGCTGCGCAACTACAAAATCGATTTCGTCTCGCCGCGCAGCCTGAGCGAGCATCCGGCCGACTACCTGCCGTACCAGCTCGTGATTCTCGACGACGTGCCCGCGGGCTCGCTGACGCCCGCCTCGCAACACGCGCTCAATCGCTACGTCGCCGACTACGGCGGCGGACTGGTCGCCACCGGAGACACCTTGCGCGAAGAGAGCCTGGCCGGCGGCGATCTCGAAAAAGCGCTGCCGGTGAAGTTCGTGCCGCAGCCGCCGCCGCCGTCGCGCGAACCGATCGCGGTTTATCTGTGCATCGATCGCTCGAACTCGATGAGCTACGACTCGCGCTATCCGGCGGTCCGCGACGGCGAGCGCATTCGCTACGCCAAGCAAGCCGCCATCGCACTTCTGCGCCAGCTCGACGACACTGACTTCGCCGGCGTGATCGCGTTCGATTCGCAGCCGTATGTGCTCGCGCATCTGCAGCAACTCGGCGACGATCGCACCGAGCTCGAAAACCGCATCGACCGCCTCCAGCCGGGCGGCGGCACCGACTTCAAGGACGCGCTCGAAATCGCCGAACGCGAGATTCTGCAGAGCAACATCCCGGTGCGCCAGGTGATCCTGCTGACCGACGGCGACACCAATCGCCAGTATCACGACCACGACGATCTGATCGCCGAATTCGCGCGTCAGCACATCCCCGTCTCGACCATCCGCATCGGCCCCGACCTCGCCAACCTCGAGCTGCTGCAGGACTTCGCCAACGCGACCGGCGGTATCTTCTATCGCGTGCAGGATATCGAGAAGCTGCCGCTGCTGCTGGTCGGCCTGACGCGCGAGGCGATGAACCGGCGCAAGTCCGACCGCACCACGGTCGAGGCCGGCGAGCCGTCGGCAATGCTCTCCGGTATCGGCATCAAGGACATTCCGCCGATCGATTTTTTTGCCGCGACCGAGGCCAAGGACGGCGCGCAAGTAACGCTCAAGGTCGAACGCGCCGACAAGACCGCGCCGTTGCTCGCGTCGTGGCAATACGGCCTCGGCCGCGCCGCGATTTTCGCCGGCGATCCCGATTCACTGGCGACGCTCAGCTGGATTCGATGGAACCGCTACGTCGAATTCTGGTCGCAGCTCGCGAACTGGACGATGCGCCAGGGCGACTCCGGCGCCTTCACCACGCGGGTTCACAGCGCGCCTGACGGCTCGATCGCGGTCGAGGCGGAAAAGGCCGATCCCGATCCGGTGAGCAACCTGGTCTGCCGAATCACCGGCCCCGGCCGCGCCATCGACGTTGCGATGACCGAGGCCGGCGCTTCGATCTACCGCGGCGAAGTTGGACCGCTGCCGCGCGGCAAGTACGTCGCCACGCTGATGTTCAAGGCTGGCGATTCGGAGAAGGTCATCGAGCAGCGCGAATTCGCGACCGCCGGCTCGATTCCCGCCGACAGCGCCGAGTTGCGCATCAAGCCGCCCAATCTCGAATTGTTGCGACGCCTGTCGGCCGCGACCCACGGCGCCTTCGACGCGACGCCCGCGATCATCGCCCGCCACACCGGCCAGACCGTGGCGTTTCGCCGCAGCGCCGACCGGTGGCTGATTCCGCTTGTAATCATGCTGTTCCTGGGTGAAGTCTTCGTGCGGCGCCGCTATCTCGGCGATTGAAAATTGACGATGGAGCAGCTCATGAAAATTTCCACTGCCAACCTGACTCAGCTCCTCGCCGCCGCCGCATTCCTCGCCGCTATCGCCGCGCCCGCGATTGCCGCCACCTCATCGCGCGACGCCGACGCTCTCGCCAAAGCCACCTACATCTATATTGCGACGGTCCGCAAAGACGGCAACCAAAGCAAAGCCGCACCCGTCTGGTTCATCACCACCGCCGACAAGCAGATTCTCATCGAAACCTCGCCGACCAGTTGGAAGGCCAAGCGCATCAAGCGCGGCAGCCCCGCGATGATCTGGATCGGCACGCGCACCGGCCCCGCGTTTATCGGCAAGGCGGAAATTGTCACCGACAAGAAGCTGCAGGACGAGGTGATCGCCGAATATCCCAGGAAATACCTGCTCGCCCGAATCGGCTTTGCGCGTCCGTCGCGCGCCAAGCTCGATCGCGGCCAAATCGTCGTCATCCGAATTTCCCCGACGCGCGATCTCGCCGACGGATTCCAGTCCGCACCCGGCACTCCTGCGCCCCAGCTCGACGAGAAAGCAAAGTCCGCCAACGCCAAATAGAACGTGTCTTGAAATTGGGTCGCCATTAGGCCAGCATCGCGCCCTATGCGTACAGTCAGGCTGGCTATGGCTATAGTCGTCACCACGCTGCTGTTCAGCGCGAACTGCTTTGCCGACGACTTCTTCTCCCTGCGCGACCCGGGCTACGATTTGCTTACGCCCGCGCCGCATCAAATCGACATCGAAGCCGACGACGCCTACATGTTCACGGTCGGCTCCAACACGCTGCGCCGCCGCATCAACTCGTTTCCCGACAGCGCCATCAGTCTGCAGCACGACCTCGGCGTCTCGCAGTTGCAGTTGACCGAGACGCTGCTCAGCTATTGGTTCGACAGCGTCAACGCGGTGCAGTTTCAATTCAGGTACTACGGCATCTACGGCAGCAAATTCGAATCTCAGCCGCTGGCATTCGGCGGCACCATCATCTCACCGAATCAGAAGCTGAATCCCGGCGGCACGCGATGGTACACGTTCGGCGGATACTACGAGCGCCGCCTGACACCGCTCTACCAGGACTACGAAGCTAACCTGCCGGAGTTTCTCCAGGGATGGGATTCGCGCGCAAAGATCGGACTCGAATTCACCTACAACGATTTTCGAATCAATGACGGCTCACCGCTTTTCAGCCAGTTCTCGCAGTACGAGGCTCGCATCCGTTTCCACGATAAGGGCTTGCCGATACCGGTGATCGGACTCGAAGAGCGTCATCAGCTTGGTTACAACTTCGCCGTCGAGATAACCGGGCAGGGCTACTGGGCCAACAAGTGGGACTCCGGCCGCAGCGAGGGCGGCACGGTTTACGACTCGCAGTCCGGCTTCGAGACTCATTGGCGCGTCCTCTACGCGAGCCCCAACTGGCGCGGCTTCGCCCCGTTCGCCGGCTTCAACTACAACTACACCAAGTACACGCAGACTTCGTCGGGCGTCGGCAATTTGCTGCGCGTGCAGTTGTTCGGTCCCGAGGTCGGCTTTAACTGGAGCATCTGACGCTTTCGTAAAGATCGTCGCTGGCCTCATGCGCGCCGCGGAGTAATATCAAGATCGTGGCGAACGATTCCGCATCTGCGCTGATCAAATGCGCGCTTAACTGCCGATGCCCGGTGTGCCGCAACGGCGCGATCTTCCAGTCGCACTTCAAAATGAATCGCGAATGCCCGCGATGCCACGTCGTGTTCTGGAAAGATCCCGGCGAGACGCTCGGCGCGATGTATCTCGACTTCGCAGTGGCCGCCGCCTCGTTCCTGGTCTGCTGGGCGATTCTCGCGTTCGCCACCCACCTCTCCGATCCCGTCCAGATTTTTATTCTGTGCGCCATCTCATGCGGCAGCGTGCTGCTCTGCTACCCGCTGACGCGCAGCGCATGGACCGTGCTGGTCTATCTCTCAGGCGGCATCGAACGCCCGCGCCTCCGCACAATCCAGGGCGGCAAAAAATCCGCCTGAAGTTCCGGCGCCCTCTCTCTAATCCTGACCAAGCAGCAGCGCGAGCGTATGCGTGTCACCCTGACGAACCAGAAGCGCGAGCGTCTGTGTGTCATCCTGACGAAGCAGAAGCGCGAGCGCGTGTGTCATCCTGACAGAGCGAGCATCGCGAGCGGCAGGAAGGATCTCGGACAGCTTCGCGCACGCGAAGCCGGTTCCGGTCTCTGAAATCGCGCAGCGGTCCGATCCCCTACCGCGATTCGCGCTTCACCCGCGCCGCCAACTTTTCCTGCAAATGCCCCAGCCGCTCGGCCGCCGCCGCGATCGTCTCGTCACTCTTCGAGAACGTAAATCGAATCTTCCGATGCCCCAATTCGGCGCGATGGTAAAAGCTCGAACCCGGCACCGCCGCGACGCCCACCTCGTCCAGCAGAAAATCCGCCGCCGCAAAGTCGTCCTTGAATCCTAAACCCCCAATCTCCGCCACGATGTAGTAAGCGCCGTCCGGATTGCTGCATTTGAGGCCCGCCCGCGTCAGCGCCGCGTACAGCGCGCCGCGCTTGCGCTCGTACATCGCGGTCAGTTCCGCGTAAAACGACTCCGGCAATCGCAGCGCGACCGCGCCGGCTTCCTGCAGTGGATGCGGCGCGCCGACCGTCAGGAAATCATGCACCTTGCGAATCGCCGCCGTCAGCCGTTCGCTCGCGATCGCGTACGCCAGCCGCCATCCCGTGATCGAATAGGTCTTCGACAGCCCGCTAATCGTCACCGTCCGCTCCGCCATCTCCGGCATGCTCGCGATCGAGACGTGCCGCGCACCGCCGTAAATGATGTGCTCGTAAATTTCGTCCGTGATCGCCAGCGTGTCGTGCCGCTGGCATAGCGCGGCGATCGTTTCGAGCTCGGCGCGCGTGAACACCTTGCCGCTCGGATTGTGCGGCGTGTTGATCACGATCGCCTTGGTCCGCGGCCCGAACGCCGCTTCCAGCTCCGCGCGATCGATCGAAAAATCCGGATCGCGCAGCGCCACGTAGCGCGGCGTCGCCCCGGCCAGGATCACGTCGGGCCCGTAGTTCTCGTAAAACGGCTCGAAGATGATCACCTCGTCGCCCGGATTGATCACCGCCAGCATCGTCGCGATCATCGCCTCGGTCGCGCCGCAGGTCACCGTGATGTTGCGATCGGGGTCGCATGCGATGCCGTTGTAGCTGCGGACCTTGTCCGCGATTGCGCGCCGGAAGTTCGGCGATCCATGCGTGATCGCGTACTGGTTGTATTCCTCGTCGATCGCGCGCTTGGCCGCTTCCTTGATCTCCGCGGGCGCCGCAAAATCCGGAAACCCTTGCGCCAGGTTCACCGCCCCGCACTTGAGCGCCCGCCGCGTCATCTCGCGGATTACGGATTCGGTGAACAGTCGGGTCTTGGCGGAAATATCAGTCGGCATGACTCTGCGCGATTACGAGCGCGAAGTCGCAGTTTAGCCGCGGACGAGTGCGCGCGACAACTTGGTAAAATTGAGCGCCCGCCTGAGTCCGGAAAAAAACTGGTGAAAATTACAAACCGACGTGACTTGAGACAGAGATTGGGTCAGCGCTCAATCGGGCGTCTTGAAAATTCGACGGAAGCGCCGAGTCGCGTTTGAACAGCGTCAGCTACTCAGCCGCTTCTTCTTCCAGCACGCCCGGCCCCTGGCGCAGGCGCCATTCGTCGATCACCTCGACGTTGAAGCGCCAGTCGCTCCCGATCTTGAAACCGGGCAGCTGTCCCTTCTTGAGCAAGCGGTAAATCGTCGAGCGATGCACTCGAAGATACTCGGCCAACTCATTTACGGTCAGGACTTTCGTTGACGATGGCATCCGTTCAATTCCTCTTTAATGCGCCTACCCATTCTTAGGCTGGCAAACAGACTATCATAAAACCTGACCTACGCTATAGACCCTCTTATTGGACTATTTCCGGTCAAACGTCAAGCCTTATTGGGGTATGCGACGCGACATTGTGCTATTCAGCCCTAAATCGGTGAAATCCTTGCGCCTTCCGAACATGCCCAGCCACGCAGATCGATTCACCGCTCTCGTTGGCTTTAGTTAATCACAAGGCCGCAGAGGTTATCTCGGCAAAGCAAATCGGAAAAATTTACCCGAATAACCGATTCGCCGCTTCCCGCAGTTCCGCGCGATGGTCCGGATGCGCTATCGCGATCAATTCCGCCGCCCGCTCGCGATGGTTCTTGCCGAGCAGCCGCGCGATTCCGTATTCCGTCACCACCGTATCGGCGAAGTAGCGCGGCATCGTCACCAGCGCCCCCGCTTCCAGTTGCGGCACGATCCGCGATATCGCTCCGCCGACCGCCGTCGATTGCAGCAGCGTGATCGCCCGTCCGCCGGGGCATAGGAACGCGCCGATATGAGTCTCCGGCTGCCCCCCGGTCCCGTTCATCATCCGCGCGCCGATCACGCTCTCCGAGTTGATCTGTCCCGTAAGATCGATCGCGAGCGCATTGTTTATCGACGTCTGCCGGTAATTCGCCGAGACCGTCGCGAGCTTGAGCGTGTACTCGGGATCGTAAAGCTCGAAGGCCGGGTTGTCGTCGATTATTTTCAAATCGTCGGGATCGGATCCCGACCACGCCACCGCCACCGCCTTGCCGCGATGGATCGTCTTGCGCCGCCCGTTGATTACTCCCGCATCGACCAGCCGCGCGATCCCCGGCGCACACATCTCGGTATGCAGCCCGAGGTCATGCTTGCCGTCGAACGCGCCCATCCGCGGCATCTGCGAGCTGGGATCGCCGACGCCAATCTGAATCGTCACGCCGTCGTCGATCAGTTCGCTCAAATGCCCGGCGACCGCCTTGAACTCCGCGGGCGGCGGCGTAATTCCGAGCAACACGCGCAGATCGGAAAGCGCAACCCGTTGCAGGTACTGCACCAGCGGCCAGATCCGCTCGACGCCCACTTCCGCGATGATCGCGCGGAGGCCCGCGCGCTTCTCGGCGTCGAGCGTCGCCAGCGCCGCCTCGATCACCGCCAGGTCGGGCGGCGGCGGCGTGCCATCGACGAAATACTCGAACTCCGAGACGTGCATGTACACGTCGCCGTAGGTCCGCGTCATCGTCGCATCGACTTCCGCGATCTGCATGCCGCGCGCGCCGCGCATACATCCGCTTGTTCCACTGATGCGGCCCGAAGCTTACGAATCCCTTCGCGTTGGGTTTGGTGACACTGACGAAAGTGAAATCGATCGGCTTGTCTTCGGCCGGCCGCTCGTCATGCGCCTTGAAGCTGGTCGAAAATAAATTCGGCAGGTAGGTTGCCTGCTGCCGGTCGTGCGCCGGCCGCCCAACGTTGCCGATGAACAGCTCGAACTCGACCCGGAACCGCGCGGCGACGTCTCCGCCCAGCCAGCCCGCGTCGATCAACGGCGACGACATCCTGAGATCCACCACGCCGTCGAGATTCTTGCCCCGCGCCGCCAGCGCCCGCTGCATCACAGTTCCGGACGCGAACGGAAAATCCACTCGCATCCCGGCCTTCACCATCGCCGCCGCTTCATCCGCCGGAATCGTGCGCGCTCGATAATACTCCTGCCAGTTCATTCCGCGTTTCCTCTCGGCAAGTAGGGTCTTCGAGCCGCCACAATGGCCCAAATCCGCCGGCGCTGGCAAACTTGTCCGCCCCCACCCGAGCGGTTAGCTTTCGATCATGCTGATCGCCGACGGCGAGTTCCGCTACGACATCCGCCGCGCCGGCGAGTTGCTTGCGGTCGAAACTGAAACGCTCGCATGGGGCAGGATTCACGGCAGCCGCCGTCCTGCCAGCGGCTCCAATGTGTACGAAGTCGAAGCGTGGCTCGACGACGCCGGCCTCGTGCGCAGCGTCACCGCCAGCTACAATCGCGGCCCGTTCACCCGCCACGCCAGTTACGAATCGATCGACAGCTTCCTGCGCGGCAACATCAGCACCGGCGGCAGCCGCAATGACCTTACGACCAAACTCGGCCGCTACGGCGAAGTCGATGCCGACCTCGTCATCTTCCGCGCGCTGACGATCGCGCACATTCGCGATCGCGGGCAGACGCGATGGACCGGGCGCATCGCCGCAATCGATCCGAACACCCTCGTCGCCGCCACCAGCAAGCAGTCATGCCGCCAGCGCGGTAACGATCCGCATCTGTGGATTTACGAGCCGCGCATGGGTGATGCGGAAGAAATCGAGCTCGACGATTCAGGCATCGTCGTGCGCCGCCGCGACTCGCGCGGCGTCGAAACCGTACTGATGTCGAAGACAACCTAACCCCTAACCCCTTCCCGCGCGGGAAGGGGAACCGGTCATTTGGAGTGATCACTTCCTGAGCGGGAACGGGAACAGTCACGCGGAGAAAGAATCGGCACCGGGATTCTTCGCTGCGCTCTGAATGACACAGGAAAAGAACCTTTGAGCGAAATGGCGTCCTCGCCACTTCGCGATTTTCTTATCACTGGGTGCAGGGGTCACCCATGCCGCGGAAGCGTGAAACCCGCGGAGGGTTTCACATAAAATAAAGTGAATTTAGTGTTTCCCTACGCCGCCAGCTTCTTCGTCGGCATCTTGCAGTCGCCGTCGAATTGCGCGCCCTCGTTGAGTATGAAGCTGGGTGTGTTGATCGTGCATTGCACCCGCGCCGTCGCCATCAGCTCGACGCGCTCGCGCGCCGTGACTTCGCCGCTGAACGCGCCCGCAATTGTCACCTTGCTCGCCGAAATCCGCGCGCTCACCACCGCGCCGGCCGCGATTACGACTTCCTCTCCGGTGATCTCGCCTTCCGCTTCGCCTTCGATTTTCACCGGGCCGCGAAAGTTCAGCTTGCCTGAAGCCTTGGTGCCTTTGCCGATTCTCGATTCGAATTCTTCGTTGAGCGCCATATACTGATTGCCTTTCCCGGTTTGGGGTTTCACTATTGCGGGAATGCGCGCGCACACGCAAACGCGCCGGCCTGCCGGTGAACCTGAACGAAACATTAAGTAGTGCGCGTTAACTGGCTTGCACGCGTCATGCCGCATGGAGCAAGGTTTTTTGACAAGGAGATTCTGAAAAAAGATGAATCCCGATTCCGATAAGCCGCGCGAACTCGGACCCGAACGGCTCGCCGGCAATGGGCTCGATCCGCATCAGTACGATTCCGGCGACGCCGCCATCCTCGCGATGCTCACCGAGTCCGAGGCCGACAACGTCGATCTCGCGATCACCTGGCGCGCCGACGCCTACGAAGTGTGGTCGCGCCGCGGGATGATTCGCTTCAAGCGCTTCGCCGACGCACGCGGCACGCTCTCCTTTCAGGTGGTGGAGCAAATCGGCGAGAATCCTATCGCCAATCAGGATCCGTTCCTCGTCTCCACCATCGCCGACGAACTCGACGCCGCCGCGCGCAGCGGCAATCATACCGACGATCCCAATCGCGCGTACTTCGAGCCCCACGTGCTGAGCCATCCCTACGCTTACGAGCGCATCGCGCAACTCTTCGACAGTCCGCGCGCGCCCGACCTCGTCGTCAGCCCCAAGGCCTACGCGTGGGGAATCCAGCCGGGGCAGCACGGCGCGCTCGACGTCGTGCAATGCCGCGCGCCGCTGATATTCAGCGGTCCGGGCGTGCGCCGCGGGCTGTTCAAGCTGAACGCGCGCCACGTTGACGTCGCGCCGACCATCGCGCGCATCGCCGGTATGCCGAAAATCGCCGGCTTCGACGCGTCCGGCGCGCCCGCCCAAGTTTATCTCAAGCGCCAGGACGGCCGGCCGCTCGACGAAATTATTGACGATAACGCCGAGCGCCCGCGGCGCGTGTACCTGATTCTGCTCGACGGCCAGACGCATTCCGAATTGCGCCATCAGCTCGACAACAATCCCGCGGCGATTCCGAATCTCGCCGGCCTCGTCGCTCGCGGCGCGATGCTTTCGCACGGCTCGATCGTCAACTTCCCCAGCATCACGTGGCCCAGCCACTCGACGATTCTCACCGGCGCATGGTGCGGGCATCACGACGTCGTGAATCCGACCTTCCATCTGCGCGAGCATCGCGAGACCGTGCCGATTCAGGGCAACATCTACGATGGCGAGCGCTACCTGAGCCCGGACGTCGAGACGCTGTACGAGGCCTTCAAACGCGCCGGCGGCGAGGGCACGCTCACCGCGTCGATTCACGAACCGCAGGGACGCGGCGCCGAGCACGCGGTGTTCGAGCGGCGTATCGTCGGCGATAAGGCGCGGCTCAAGGCGCTGACGGCCGAGATGGCGTCGGACGTCAGCCCGCGATGGGCCGACGACAACATTCCGGCGATGACGCGCGAGGAAATCGTCGATATCCGCGGGATGGCGCAATTGATCGCCTTGCTCGAACATTGCGGCGACAACGGCAAGGCGCCGACCTTCGTCGCGCACGAGTTCGTGCTGACTGACGGCGCCGGCCACGACTACGGCCCGCATCACGAGGGCACGCGCGAGGCGCTCTATCGCACCGACAAAAGAATCGGCGCGGTGCTCGAGCTTGTTCCGCGCGCGCGGCCTGCTCGATTCGACGCTGTTCGTCGTGACGTCGGACCATGGGATGGCGGCGCAACGGGTCGAACTCAAAGCAAATCCGCTGCGCGGTGCACAGCTTGCGGGAATCGAGGCCGTGTATGCCGAGGCGATGATCTATCTGCGCGATCTGCGCGTCGAAATCGCGCGCGCCCGCGATCACCGCAGCCTCGCCGTCACCGTGCTCGACAACGACGCGCTGCCGGACGGCGAGCATCCCCCACTCGCCGGCGCCCGCGTCACGCTCCACGGCCGCGGCAACGCAGTCATCGCCGAAACGCGCACATCCGAAAGCGGCCGCGTCGCATTCGCAACGCCGGCGGATCTTTCAGACGCCGAACTAACGGTAAGCGTCGAGCTGAAAGCCTACAACCCGCGCACCCTGCGCGCCGACGGCACCTCGCTCGCAAAAGACATCCGCCAAATCCTCTACCCAAATCTGAATCCATAGAAGCGAATGGTAAACCCAAATCGATTTGTGGTTCAGGAGAACCTTCTATCTCTACCCCCAAACCTGAGAGCGAAATGTCGTCCTCGACATTCCGCGATTTCTTTATTCGCTAAGGTGCAGGGCTTAGCCCTGCCGAAGGAAGCGTGAAACCCACCGCGGGTTTCACATTAAATAAAGTGGATTGCCAGCATGACGCACGACCTTGACCACAAAATCGCGCTCGTCACCGGCGGCACGCGCGGACTAGGCCGCGCCATCGCGCTTAACCTCGCGCGCCTCGGCGCGACGGTCGCGATGAACTATCGGCGCGACGAAGCGAGCGCCGAGAAAACGCTCGCCGACGTCCGCGCCATCGCGCCGCGCTCGATTCTCATCAAGGCCGACCTCGAAGACGACGCGCAGGTGCGTGCGATGGTCACGCGGGCGGCCGCCGAGCTTGGCGGCCTCGACATCCTGATCGCCAACGCCGCCGCGACCGCGTTCAAACCGCTGCTCGAAACCAAGCCGCACAATCTCGCGCGTACCTTTGCGCTGAGCGTCAACGGCTTCGTCGCCGCGGTGCAGGAAGCGAACAAGGTGATGCGCGATGGCGGGCGCGTGCTGATGATTTCCGGCATCGACTCGATTCGCAACCTGCCCGGCCACGGCGTGCTCGGCGCCGCCAAGGCCGCGCTCGAGAGCCTGGTGCGCGACTTCGCCTTCGAGCTCGGCCCGCGCGGCATCACGGTCAACGGTCTCAACGTCGGCTACATCGACACCGACTCCGCCCGTTTCTACGCCAACTACCTCGGCGACAACTACGAAGACTTCCAGCGCCGATGCGCTGAGCGCTCGGCCCTGAAACGCCTGCCAACGCTGGATGAGATCGCCGCCGTCGCCTGCCTGATTTGTATGCCCGCCGGCAGCTACCTAACCGCCCAAACAATAATGGTAGACGGCGGCTTCACCCTAAGTTTCCCCGGCGTTAAGTGATTTGGTTCTGAGCAGCGGATAGCGATCGCTAGGTGCGAGGCAGTTCTTAAAAGACCTCAGACCGAGAGACAGCCAAGTACGTGAGCCGGTGATTTGAAAAAATGAGCTCGACGTTGCCGGAAATTACCCAATCCTCAGGTTTCTCGTGTTTCACCGCGACAAATTTGTGCGCTTCAAATTCATATCGGCTGGCTGGTTCGCTTCTGTGGATCCTGGGTTACCGAGGATCGATTCGGTTTCCGCTTGGTCGAATCTCAGCACTGAGAACCGCCAATGCGGCAAAGCTGTGGTTATCTGCGGGAGTGGATTCTGCAGATACTCAGAACCTGTTCCGTTCGTACCCCCGCAGAAAAGGATTAGCGAATAATCTATCTCGTTGAATTCAAATGACGCGCGGTTGACGTCGTCTGACCAGTCGCACGCAGATTTGTTTCAGAATCGCGCATCCCGACGAACCGTCACCGCGTTCAAACTTATTTTTGAACAACCGAGAAATAGCCTCTCGATAGCATACTCAATCAGACGGAGGGCCTTGGATTTGGCCGTGAGTCGTACAAATGCCGAGTGACGCAGAAGGTTGTCCGACAACGCTTGGTGTCGACAGCCGAGCGGGATTACATTTTGGGTTGATCCGCCTCTGACCGGTGGAGAACACACCCTCCTGTCGGCCAGCCGTGACCACCGAGTCCGAATCGATGGCTCATATGAGATCGCGTCCTTTGCAGCTATCGAGTTCAGCGCAGATGTGATCGGTCGGATGATCGCTGAAGATCAGCACGTACGAAGAGAAGATCGCGGCAGCAAATCTCGATAGCCCGATGCAGCCTTGAGGAACTGGATTGCGGTATCATGCAGATCGCATTTCGCGAAGCCCGAAGGCCTACTTCATGTGCGAGAGCGATTAGCGCGACCTCTACTGGACCTCTCTCCCGCGTTAAGTGATCCATATGTATCGCCAGCGCGCGCCCAGAACTGAACTTCGGAATTAATCGCTCGAGTGTCGAGCGCGGGCAGCTGGAAGATCGCGCATGAGCAAAAAGAGTTCGGCCGTGGTAGATCGCGCGGCGGATTTCATTTGGCGCAACGCGCGATTGTTGGAACGGGCGATCTTCGCGCACGTATTTTCAAATGGCTCGTCCGAAGCTGTCGTCAATGCGCTCACTGCTTACCGCAATTTTGACGGCGGATTCGGCAATGCGCTCGAAGCGGACATCCGCGCGCCTGCGAGCACGCCGCTCGCGTGCGAGTGCGCGCTCCGCGCGCTTCACGAGGCCGATATCCGCGACCGCGCGCTAGCCTCTGGCATGTGCCAGTTTTTATCCTCGGTCGCGGAACCGAACGGCCGGGTTGAAATCGCGCTGCCGCATATTCTCGACTATCCACGCGCCGCTCACTGGAATTCTCCATCGTTCGGATCAGACTCGCCCAATCCGACGGCGGGTATTGTCGGATTGCTTCACTACCAGGGTGCGGATCATCCGTGGCTGACGCGCGCCAGCGAATGGTGCTGGCAACGGCTGGAGCGTCCGCTCGCCGACGCCCACGAGATCGCAACCGCGCTGCGATTTCTCGAGTACGCGCCCGATCGCGCACGCGCGGCCAAGTTGGCAATCCGCCTCGCCGCCGAAGCGCCGCGCAGCAAGTGGTTCCTCGAGCGAGCCGGAACTCCAGACTACGGCGTGACGCCGCTGGGACTCTGCCCGACGCCCACATCGATCGCGCGTCCAGCTTTTTCAGACGATCTGATCGCCGCGCACCTTGACGATCTGGCGTCTCGCCAACAACCCGACGGCGGATGGCCGATTACGTGGCAGGCGCCCGGACCCGGCGCGGCAATCGAATGGCGCGGTCGCATGACACTCGAGGCGCTCCTCTGCCTCCGCGCCTACGGCCGCATCTGAGACACAAATACCTAATTTCCGCTCCTTACCTGAATTCTGGTCGCCTACCGATGTGCCAGACCAAGCAGGCATTGAGCGCGCTACAGATTCACCGGCAGATCGCTAGCGAGCTGAAAACGCGTGATATATGTGCACGGATTCGCGTCGCGATGAAGAATAAACGTTTGAAAAGTCGATCAGTGAAATCGAGGCCGACGATTCTTGGTTCGCTAGAGCTGAAAGCAGTAGCTCCTGTGCACGTGGAGTGTCATGCTCGTCGCGGTAGGCAAAACGTTTGTTATCGGGGTCGTGAGCCGGAAGGGAAACTTTTTCTGTCTTTTTATTTTAGATGTCTTATTCATCTCTCTTTTTATCTTCGTAAAGAGACCTTCTCTCAGACTTTCATCGTGATGCCGACCTAAGCATTGCCGGATACCGCCTCCTCGTCCCCTCCACCTCGTTCATCCTGACTTTCTTTCACTGCTTTCGGGATTACCTCGTCTTCTCGACACATACCTTTCAGTTACCGTTTCCAGATTCGCGTTTCGTTCTCCTGAACTAAAAACGTTTCACGTGAAACGTTTGGGGCTGGATCCTGGGAAATAACGCGATTTTCGACCGAAACTTTGCCCGACTCGCGTTTGCGACGATTTTCACGATGCCGACTTGCGCTGCGCGATTGCGTCGGCGGCGGCGGCGACTGCCTTCCAGCCGTCCTCGGGAATGTAGTTCATCTCGAGCCGCGTGCCGTCGGGATCCTCGAACACCACCGAATAGTAGCCGGGCCAGAATGGGCCGGGCTCGGCGGGAAAATAATCTTCGCGCCGATCTCTTTGAGCATCGCGTAGCACGAATCGACCTCGGCGCGGCTGCGCGCGCGGAACGACAGGTGATGGAGTCCCGTGCGCCATTGCGAGAATCGATCGCCCGCCGGCGCCGCATGTCCCATCACGAACATGTACTCGTCGGCGTACCATCCGACGCCGAGCGGCGACTCGAAGTAACGGCGCATCCCGATATGCGTCATCAGGCGATCGTAAAACTTCAGGCAAGCTTCGTAGTTGCTGACCGTCAGCGTGATATGCCCAAAACCGGCGAACTCCATTTTTTCAGTGTCCTGAGTTTAGGTGGTTAGCGAGCGGTTGTGGTGATTTTGATATTGCCCCATTTGCCGACGGCGCCCTGGCCGTGGCATGAGACGCTGCCCTTGCCGACTGCGATATCTTTTTCGCTCATCAGGCCGAGCGCGAGCGTGCACGGCCCGAGCTTGAACGGGACGTTGGAATATTGGCGCACCTGCTTGCCATCGACCGAGAAGGTCACGCGGTCGGCGGCCGAGTCGTACGCGATTTCAAAATGATGGAGCCGGCCGGGCGCGGTCGCGTCGCGAATTTCCTCGAACAGGCAGAAATGGCGCGGGCCGTGCGCCGGATCGACGATCGGCACGCCGGGAAACGGCAGCTTGCCGTACACCGTCGCGATCGTTTCATTGCCGACGAAAAAATCGAGCGCGGCGCCGGTCGAGAAATCGAGCACGTTGAACGACACGAAGCCGTCGTACAGATCGCCGGGCGCGCCGTCGATGATGGTGGCGGCGAGGTCGATCGAAAACGTGATCGTGCCGCCGTCGGGGCATGCGAACGTGCGCGTGCTGAAGTACATGTGCTTGGCGTTGTCGAGAAACTGGATCTTGTCGTGGCCGCGCGTGTACGGCACCGCGGCGACGCGCAGGAATCCGTCCTGCACGATCACGACGGCGTCGGGCTCGCGATATTGCCAGAAGCCGCCGTCGGGCAGCGGGAACCCGGCGGGCATCCAGTCGCCCTCGCCGGTGACGACCGACGCGAAGTTCGAGTATTCGATGATTTGGTTAGCCGATGGAGCCGCGGACTTACTCATGCGAGAGATGATGAATCACCTGCGCGGTGGGCGGCAAGGGGTGACCCCTTGCAACCCAGTGTCCATACCACGCAGGTGATTGTGCGGATTTGCGCGTGGCGAAAGAATGGTGGTAGTCGGTTTTCATCGCGGAGGTTTTCAATGGCGCAAGAAATTAAAGATTCCGATCGGGCGCGGCAGGCCGATCAGGCGAAGCATCAGGCGCGGCATCCTCATAACGAAAATTTTCTGGCGCAGGGCGGCTCGATCGCGATCGATGTGCGCGCGGAGATTGCGCGGCTCAGGACCGAGCCCGCATGGGCCGACAACGATCGGCACGGCAGCTCGCTGGTCAAGGGCGACGGGATCAACGTGGCGCTGATGGTGCTGAAGAAGGGCGCCAAGCTGCAGGAGCATCACACGCGCGCGCCTATTACGGTGCAGGTGATCGAGGGCAAGATCAATTTCGTCGCCAAGGGCAAGACCCAGGTCGTGACGGCCGGGATGCTGGTCGCGCTCGATCGTGCAATCGAGCATTCAGTCGAGGCGCTCGAGGAGAGCGCGATCGTGCTGACCGTTGGCGGAGAGCAGATGTAGCGTGGCGCTCTACGACCGGATTGGAGTGGGTTACGACACGACGCGGCAGGCCGATCCGTATTTGCTGTCGCGCCTGATTCATCATCTGCGTCCGCGCGCGAAGGGCCGCTATCTCGATGTCGGATCGGGGACCGGGAATTACACGATCGCGATGTATCAGGCGGGCGTGCCGATTCGCGGGCTCGAACTGTCGGCGACGATGCTCGCGCGGGCGAAGCAAAAAGCGCCGGCGATCGCGTGGCACAACGCGCGCGCCGAGGCGATCCCGTTCGCGTCGGGCAGTTTCGACGGCGCGACCTGCACCTTCGTGCATCATCATATGGCGGACCCGCTCGCGGCGTTCAAGGAAGTTCATCGCGTGCTGACGCCGCACGCGCGCTTCGTGATTTTCAACTGCACCGCCGAGCAGATGCGGCATTGCTGGTTGAACGAATATTTTCCGCGCATGATGATCGAAAAAGCGACCGCGCCATACGAGCGATTCGTGACGGTGGAGGTGCTCAATGCGGCGGGATTTCGAAACGTGTGCGAAGAAAAATACGACGTCGCGCCCGACCTCAAGGATCTTTTTCTCTACTGCGGCAAGCATCAGCCCGAGCGCTATCTCGACCCGCGCATCCGCGGCGGCATCTCGAGCTTTGCCGACGCTCCGGATCAGGCAGAAGTCGAGCGCGGCGTGCAGCGCATCGCCGAGGACATCGAGTCGGGACGCATCAAGGACGTGATTCGCAAGTACGCGTGGGACGGCGGCGATTACATGTTCACGATCGCGGAGCGCTAGCGACCTTAACCTGTACCCAATCCGTCGTTCCTTCCCGGTAGCTAGGTCTAGCTCAAATTCGACAAATGCTCTCTTCGGGGCGCTCCAACCTTTGCCCTTGATTGATCTAGTCGTGACCTCTTCGATCTTCAGGTCATCCGAACAAAGTTTTTCGCTCTTCCAGCGAAGCCCTCGCTCTCCCAGAGCCACAATTTGGATGAAGTTCCAAAATACAATCAGCTGAGTATTCGGTATCGCGCGGACTCCTAGAATCGGAGTGCAAGGAATGATCGCGCAGGTTGAAGGGTCTCTCGAATCAACCGCGTAGGCTCGGTCGCCCGCAACTATACAGACCATTTTTTCATCCGGGCACGAAAATATACCCGAGGGTCTGCCTCGCTGTAGGTCATGTCCAAAGGCGAACATTCCGATCCAGGGGCCCGAACCTTTCGGTGAGATCTTGATAAGGACCCCGTTGGTGTCGTGGATCTGGTGCATCGGCAGATAGAAGACGGGTACTGACGACGGGCCCGGTGGCAATTCTATTGGTTCGATTTCATATTCGTGCGGAAACGACCAATCGAAAGATAGTTCCGGAATTGTCGGCATATCTAAGTCTAACTAGACCTTCGATTCTCACACGCGGGCGCGGAGGCCGCCGTCCACCGCGATTGATTCTCCCGTCACGAAGCCGGCCGCGGGCGAGCACAGGTAGAGCAGGGCGCCGCCGAGTTCTTCGGGCTTTACCAGACGATTGTACGGCAGGTACTTCAGCAGATTCTTGCTGAACTCGTCGTCCTTGTTGGCGGGACTCGATTCGTCGTCGAGCCATCCGGCCTCGATCGCGTTGACGCGGATTCCTTTGCGCGCCCATTCGAGCGCGAGCGCGCGCGTCAGATTCAACACCGCCGCTTTCGCCGCGCAGTAGAGCGCCGCGTTGGGGACGCCGCGTTCCGCCATCACCGACGTGATATTGACGATGACGCCGCCGCCCTGGCGCAGCATCACGCGCGCGCCTTCCTGGCACGACATCCAGACCGTCTTGAGATTGTTCTCCATGATTTTGTCGAACGCGGTGTCGTCGCTCGCTTCGGCCGGTCCGTAGGCGGGCGTGTCGAGCGCGTTGACGACGATGTCGAGGCGGCCGAGCTGTTTGGCGGCGAAGTCGGCGGTAGCGGACACGTCGGCGCGCGTCGCCGCGTCCTGGATGCGAATCACCGGCTTGGCTCCTGCAGCGGTCACCAGCTTGGCGACTTCCTTCAGTTGCTTGTCGGTGCCGGGCTCCTGCGAAGCGATGACGATTTTCGCGCCGGCCTCGGCCAGCGTGACGGCGGCGGCGCGGCCGACGGAATGCTCGGCGCCGACGACCAGAGCGCTTTTGCCTTCGAGCGAGAAATCATTCGATGAGTTGGAGGTTGCCATTTTAGTTTGAACTCTCCGGCGACACTCCGGTCGGCGTGATGCCGCCGGCGAGTCCGCCGCCGTCGATCGCGATGAACTCGCCGTTGATGTGGTTGGATGCGTCCGACGCGAGGAATACGGCGAGCGGGCCGAGCTCGCTGTCGTCGCCGACGCGGCCGATCGGAATAAATTTGCCGCCCTTGAAAAACCGCATCATCTCTTCGTTGTGCGGGAAGATGCCGGGCACGATGCAGTTGGTCTGGATGTTGAACTGGGCGTAGGTCAGCGCCATCGAGCGCGTTAACTGGATCGTGCCGCCCTTCGAGCAGGTGTACATAAAGTTGTGCTTGCCGCCGCGCAGGCCGTAGCCCGACGCGATGTTGATAATCTTACCGCGCTGCTGCTTGACCATCTGCGTGATCACGGCGCGGCATGCGTAGAACTGGCTGCTGAGATTGGTGTCGATGCCGCGGCGCCATTCTTCGTCGGTGATTTCCGGCAGTTGCTTGCCGAGGGTGCCGTCGCCGCCGCCGGCGTTGTTGATGAGGATGTCGATTTTACCGAACTCCTTGAGCGTGGCTTCGGCGAGCGCGTTGACCTGCGCCGAGACGGTGACGTCGGTCGGCACGATCAGGCATTTGCGCCCGGTCTGTTTGACGGCGTCGGCGGTTTCGTCGAGCTGCGACTGGGTGCGCGCGGCGGCGACGATGTCGGCGCCCGCCATTGCGAACTTCACCGCCATCGCGCGGCCGAGTCCGCGGCCGGCGCCGGTGATGATTGCGACTTTGCCGTCGAGCTTGAGCGAATCGAGAATCATTGCGTCACCTCGATCAGAAACGAAATGCAGCGCTGCTAGCTCAATAACATAGTCTGCGCGCTTGCGGAAAATCCGGTTTTGACGGCGACCGAAGGCCGGTCCTATATTGAGTGGCAGAGGATTACGAAATGGCGCTGAAAATCGTGATGTTCTCGGATTACATCTGTCCGTTCTGCTACGTCGGCTTCGAAACGATCCGGAAGCTGAAGCCGGAGTTTGATTTTCAGATCGAATGGCGCGGCTTTCAGATTCATCCCGACTGGCCGGCGGCGGGAATTCCAGTCGAGAAGATGCGCGGGCCGGGCGACGCCGAATCGCGCCAGGCGCTCTGGAAGCGGATCAGCGCGATGGCCGAGGCGACGGGATTTTCGATGAAGCCGCCCACGATGCTGACCAACTCGCGCGCGGCGCTGGCGGCTACCGAGTTCGCGCGCGAGTCGGGCCGCGACGAGCTGCTCGAGGAGCGAATCTACCGCGCGTATTTCAACGAGGGTGAGAATATCGGCGACGCGGGCGTGGTCGCGCGGCTGGCGGCGGAAGCGGGACTCGACGCCGGCGAGGTGGCGGAGGCGATAAAATCGCCGAAGTACGAAATGCGGCTGAAGAATAATTCGCTCGCGGCGCATCAGCGCGGAGTCAGCGGCGTGCCGACGTTTTTCATCGGCGAATTCCCGCTGGTGGGCGCGCAGAACCTCGACGCGATGCGCGCGATTCTGAAACGAGCAACCGAACGGTTCGCGAGCTGACGACCATGGCCAAATCAATCGAGCAACGCGTTCAGGAACTGGAGGATCGCGACGAAATCAAGGAGCTGACCGCGCGCTACTGCTGGCACGTCGCGCACGGCGAGGGCGAGGCTGTCGCGAATCTGTTCGCCGACGACGGCGTGCTCGACGTGACCGGCGGCGACTTCAAGGCGGTGCGCGGGCGCGAGGCGATCCTGAAGTTTTATCGCGCGTCGGTGCGCGAACCGGAAGTGGCGTTGCCGTTTATCCAGAATCACATCATCGAGCTGAAAGGCGACGAAGCGCACGGCACCTGCGCGATCGAGGCGCGCTTCGCGCGCAACGGCGAAAGCGTCACGGCGGCGGGCTACTACGAAGACAAATATCGGCGCGAGCGCGGCCGCTGGCGCTTTGTCGAGCGCAAATTATTTTTCCATCACGTGGTCCCGCTGAAGCAGGGGTGGGCGGAAGCGAAGGGTCAAAGCCGCAAGGTGTAACGGTCACGTCCGGCGCCAAAAGAAATTGCGAGGCGCCCTGATCCTAACGTCTCCTTGTCCGAGGAGAGGTCGGCGCGAGCCGAAGGTGAGCGACGGGCGAGGTGCAACGCGGACCAGTGTCTGCGCATTGGGGTTAAACGAGTTGGGATTGGTGCAGTGCCTGGCGTGGTACCTCTCCCGGCGACACCGCTACGCGGCTTACGCCGACCTCTCCTCGGACAAGGAGAGGTTAGGATCCAGGCGAGGCCGAATTTCTACGGGCGCTTGTGGGCGATGTAGAGGCCGCGGCCCATCAGGCCTTCGGTGTCGTAGCGCACGTTCATGTTCGCGGAGTCGAAGGCGTGCGTCATTTCTTCGCGGGTGAACAAGCCGAGCTCGAGGCGTTCGCTGTAATGCTCGATGCCAGTGGGCGTGCTCCTTAGATAGTGCATGAGCGTGAACGACAGGTTGCCTTCGCGGCCGCTCAGGCTCATGCGGACGACTTTGTCGGCGCCGATTTCGCCGGGGTGAATGAAGGAGTTGCCGGGCTTCCAATTTTCCGGAGTAATCCACGGCTCGATGATGAGCACGCCGCCCGGCTTGACGTGGCGCGCCATGCATGCGACCGCGCGAGTCATGCGAGCGACGGTGCGGACGTAGCCGATCGCGCTGAAGAGGCAGGTCACGGCGTCGTAAGTTGTCGCCAAATCGAACTCGGTCATGTCGGCATGCGTGTAGCGGCCGGCGGGATTTTTGACGCGCGCGGCGCGCAGATAATTTTCGTTGAGATCGACGCCGTCAACTGAGTAATGATCCTTGAGAAATTTGTCGTGCTCGCCGGTGCCGCAGGCGACGTCGAGAATCGTGCGCGCGCCCGGTGCGGCGACCGCGATCACGGCGCGCAGAATCTCGCACTCATGCTTGTAATTCTTGAAGTGGTAGATGGCGTCGTAGAGCTCGGGACTTTCGAGGAACATCGCGCCAGCATAGCGATTTGGCGCGGCGGATTCACGGGCGCGCGATGTGGTAAGAATCTGGTTGGGATGAAAGCGCGCGAAACTGTTCGCCTCGACCTGCGAGGGGTCAAGTGTCCGCTCAACTGGGCGCGGGCGAAGGTGCGACTCGAGCAGATGGCGCGCGGCGAGGTGCTCGACTTGACGCTCGACGATCCGCGCGGCGCTCGCGACATTCCCGGGGCCGCGGAGGCCGAAGGCTACGTGGTGCTCGAAGCAACGGCGCGCGACGGCGTCTTCCATTTGCGCATCGAAAGGTAGTTTGCACCGCGCGAAGGTTCGCGTTAGAATCCGCCGATGCGCGTAAAAATTGGCGACGTTCGATTGTTCTTCGACGTGGAAGGCGCGAAGCTGCGGCCCGACGGCGCGAAGATGCGCGAGGTGCCGACGGTCATCCTGCTGCACGGCGGCCCCGGCTTCGATCATTCCAACTTCAAGCCCGATTTCTCGCGCCTCGCGGAGAACGCGCAAGTTGTGTATCTCGACCATCGCGGGAACGGGCGCAGCGATCACGGCGATCCGGCGAAATGGAATCTGCCGCAATGGGGCGACGACGTGCGCGCGTTTTGCGAGGCGCTCGAGATCGAGCACCCGGTCGTGCTCGGCGTGTCGTTCGGCGGGATGGTTGCGATGTCGTACGCGACGCGTCATCCGGAGCATCCGGGCAAGCTGGTGTTGAGCAGCACGGCGGCGGTGTCGCGGCAGGAGCGATCGCTCGAGATGTTCGAGAAGCTGGGCGGGGCGGAAGTGCGCGAAATGGCGCGGCGATTTTTCGAGAGTCCGGGGCCGGAGGCGATGGCCGAATATCAGAAGAAGTGTCTGCCGCTGTACAACCGGACGCCGTCGCCGCCCGAGTTCATGCAGCGGGCGGTGATGAACCCGAAGCTGACGGCGGATTTTTTTCTGCACGAATCGCACACCTTCAACTTGCTGCCCGAGCTTAAAAAAATAAAATGCCCGACGCTGATTACCGCGGGCGAACTCGATCCAATTCTGCCGGTGGCCGACTCGAAGGATATTGCGGCGGCGATGACGCCGGGTGTGGCGCGGCTCGAAGTGTTCGCGAACGCCGGCCACGGGGTGCATCGCGATCAGCCGGAGCGCTTCTTCAAAATTTTCAACGAATTCATCCAGGCGTGAGTTCGCGGGCGATGGCGCAGGGTTATTTCACTCCGCGATTTTTCGAGTTCTTCGAGGAGCTGAGCCGCAACAACAATCGCGACTGGTTTATGCCGAACAAGCCGCGCTACGAACGCGACGTGCGCGAGCCGATGCTGGCGTTTATCGCGGATTTCGCGCCGCGCTTGCGCAAAATCAGTGCGCGCTACGTCGCCGATCCGCGGCCGAGCGGCGGATCGATGATGCGTATCTACCGCAATCTGCGCTTCTCGCGCGACAAGACGCCGTATCACATCAACGCGTCGGCGGCGTTCGGGCATCGCGACGGAATGCATTTCAATTCGCCGTCGTTCTACCTGTCGCTGTCGCCGGCGGAAGCGTTCGCGGGCGTTGGCGTGTGGCATCCGCAGGCGGACACGACCGCGAAGATTCGCGCCGCGATCGTCGCGCACCCATCGAAGTGGAAGAGCGCGGTGAACGATCGCAAATTCAAGGCGCGATTCGAGCTGATGGGCGACATGCTGTCGCGTCCGCCGAAGGGCTACGACCCGGCGCATCCGCTGATCGAAGATCTCAAGCGCAAGGACTTCATCGGCGGCACGGAGTTCACGCGCAAGGAAGTCTGCTCGGCGGAGTTCATGGATTTGTTTTCGAAGGCGTGCGCGTCGTCGGCGCCGTTCATGAAGTTCCTGACCGAAGCGATGGGGTTGAAGTGGTGAGCTCGCAGTATCTTGATTCCTAACCTCTCCTTGTCCGAGGAGAGGTCGGCGCGAGCCGAAGGCGAACGACGGGAGAGGTACGACGCTGGCAGTCGCAACTGCGCGTAGTTGTGCCGCTGTCGAGCGCCGGACCAGTATCGTGCAATTGCGGTTAGACGAGTTGAGGTAACTAGAGTGTCCGGCGTTGCACCTCTCCCGGCGACACCGCTGCGCGGCTTTCGCCGACCTCTCCTCGGACAAGGAGAGGTTAGGATTCGCGCGTTCGAATTTGGCCGGTTGGGTCTAACCGAAGCGGCGGGATAAACTCATTTGCTATGCGATGTTCGAGTTGCGGGACCGAAAATCCGGGGGGGATGAAGTTTTGTGGCGGGTGTGGGGCTGCGCTGCGGAATCGGTGTTCGCGCTGCGGGTTGGAAAATTCGCCCGAGTTTAAATTTTGCGGGGAATGCGGGGCGGCGTTGACGGTGGCTCGGGAAGCCGTCGCGAGCGTCAGAGCTCCCGCGGCTGTGGTCGAGCCGGCGGTGCGCGTGCGGATGGAGCAGGACGCGGCGGACGCGTCGGGCGGTGAGCGCAAGACGGTGACGGCGCTGTTCGCGGATATCAAGGGATCGATGGACCTGATGGAGAGGCTCGATCCGGAAGAGGCGCGGGCGATTGTCGATCCGGCGCTGAAGCTGATGATCGACGCGATGCATCGCTACGACGGTTACATCGTGCAGTCCACCGGCGACGGGATTTTCGCGCTGTTCGGCGCGCCGGTCGCGCATGAGGATCATGCGCAGCGCGGACTCTATGCGGCGCTGCGCGTGCAGGAGGACATGGCGCGTTATTCGGCCGGGTTGCGCGCACAGGGAAGTCCGCCGGTCGAAATTCGCGTCGGGCTCAACACCGGCGAGGTGGTGGTGCGATCGATTCGGACCGACGATGCGCACACCGAGTACACGCCGATCGGCCATTCGATGAGCCTGGCGGCGCGGATGCAAACGCTGGCGCCGACCGGATCGATCGTAATCACGGAGCAGACGCAGAAACTCACGGCCGGCTACTTCGAGTTGAAGGCGCTCGGCCCGGCGCGAATCAAGGGTGTCAGCGAGCCGATCAATGTGTACGAGGTGCTGGGGATCGGCCCGCTGCGGACGCGGCTGCAGATGTCGGCGTCGCGCGGGTTGTCGAAGTTCGTGGGACGGCGCGCCGAGTTGGAGCAGCTCGACCAGGCGCTCGAGCTGGCGCGCGGCGGGCATGGGCAGATCGTGGCGGCGATGGCGGAGGCGGGCGTCGGCAAGTCGCGCCTGTTCCACGAATTCAAGATGCGCCGGCAGGCGGAATGCCTGGTGCTCGAGGCGTTTTCGTTCTCGCATGGCAAGGCGTCGGCGTATCTGCCGGTGGTCGATCTGCTCAAGAGTTATTTCCGGATTGCCGATCGCGACGACGCGCGGACGCGGCGCGAGAAGGTCACCGGCAAGGTGCTGGCGCTCGATCGCGCGCTGGAGGATACGCTGCCGCATCTGTTTGCGCTGCTCGGAATTCCGGCGGGCGACGCGCGTTTGGACGAAATGGATGCTTCGATCCGGCGGCGGCGCACGCGCGAGGCGGTCAAGAGTCTGATCGTGCGCGAGAGCCTGAACCAGCCGCTGATTCTGATTTTCGAGGACCTGCACTGGGTCGATGCCGAGTCGGAAGCGCTGCTGAACCTGATGGCTGACTCGATCGGCACCGCGCAAATCCTGATGATGGTCAATTACCGGCCCGAGTATCGCCACAACTGGGGCAACAAAACCTACTACACGCAGATGCGGCTCGATCCGCTGGGGCGAGACAACGCCGCGGAATTGCTGTCGGCGATGATTGGCGATGACCGCGCGATCGATTCGTTGAAGGCAGCGATCATCGAGCGCACGCAGGGCAATCCGTTTTTCATGGAAGAGATGGTGCAGGTGCTGTTCGACCAGGGCGTGCTGGTGCGCGACGGCGCGGCGGTGTCGATGGCGAAACCGCTCACGTCGATCGAGATCCCATCAACCGTCAAAGGCATCCTTGCGGCGCGTATCGACAAGCTCGCGCCGGCGGACAAGGACCTGCTGCAATCGCTGGCGGTGATCGGCAAGGAATTTCCGGTGGGACTGGTGCGGCGGGTGGTCGGGAAATCGGATGAAGAGCTGGCGCCGATGCTGGCGAACCTGCAGGCGGCGGAATTTATCTACGAGCAGCCGGCGTTTCCGGAAAACGAATACACCTTCAAGCACGCGCTGACGCAGGAAGTCGCGTACGATTCGGTGCTGATGCAACGGCGCCGAATTATTCACGAGCGCACGGCGACGGCGCTCGAAGAGACGTTCGCGGCGACGCTCGACGATCACGTGGCCGAGCTGGCGCATCACTATAGCCGCAGCGCCAACGCGCCGAAGGCGGTCGAGTATCTAACCCACGCGGCGGAGCAAGCGGCGATCCGATCGGCATACAGCGACGCGATCGGCTATGCGCGCGAGGCGTTGCGCGTGATCGCGACGATGCCTGAAGCGCGCGAGCGCGATCATAGGGAGCTGCAGATCCAGATGATGCTGGGGCCGCTGATCGTATCGACGCAGGGGCTTTCATCGCCGGAGGTCTCCGTCACGATCGCGCGTGCGCAGGAACTTTGCCGCCGCGCCGGCGAGACGCCCGAGATATTCGGCGTGATGTTTGCGCTGTGGAGCTTCAAGCACGCCAGCGGACAGTTGCCGGAGAGCCGGGCTATCGCGGAGCAGTTGCTCGCGATGGCGGGACGGGTGGACAGCGATCTGGCGACGGCGTCGGCGCACAACGCGCTGGCGGCGACGCAGCTCTGGATGGGCGAATTCACCGCGGCGCAAGAGAACTCCGAGCAAACGATCAAAATTTTCGATCGCGACATTCCGCGCTACCTGCCGATGATGAACGCGCCGGTGATTCCGTCGCGGTGCAATGCCGTGTGGGCATTTCATATCGGCGGCCGCTTGGGGCAGGCGAAACGGCGGCTGGCTGAGGCCGAAGAGCTGGCCTCGCAGCTGCGCCGGCCCTTCAGCATCGCGTTTGTCCATCTGCACACGATCGTGCTGAATCACTTCCGGCAGGAGTATGCGGAGGTGCGAACGCGGTCGGAAACATTGATCGAGCTGTCGACCGAATATGGATTTCCCTATTGGCTGACGGCGGGCAAGATGTGTCTCGCGCGCACGATTGCCGGCGAGGCCTACATTCGCGGCGACCAGCCCGCGCTCGAGGCCGGACTCGCGATGATGAAAGAATCGATCGTAAACCTGGCCGCCGCCAACGCCGACCTGATCTACTCGTTCTCGTTCGTGCTGCTGGCGGAAGTGTACCTGATGATGAAGCGTCCCGATGAAGCTCTGCGCGAGCTTGAAATGGCCAGGCAACGCGCGGACCAAATGGGACATCGCCTGCTCGAGGCGGAAATTCATCGGCTGCGCGGGGAGACGATGCTGACGCTGCCGAACGGCGAAGACGAAGCCGAGCGATGCTTCAGGCGCGCGATCGAGATTGCAGTGCGGCAAGAGGCGCGATCGTGGGAACTGCGCGCGGCGACGAGCCTGGCGCGGCTGTTGATCCGCAGCGGCAGGAGCGACGAGGCGCGCGCGACGCTGGCGCCAGTGTTCGCGCAATTCACCGAGGGATTTGAGACCGGCGATCTGCGCGAGGCGAAAGCGCTGCTCGAAGAATTGGAAGTCTAGCGCGCCGCGCTTAGAGCATGCGGCTGAACTTCTGACGGAGGCGGCCGAAGAATCCCGCGCGTTCGACGCCAGCCTTGGCTATGATCGGAATCGTCGCCTGCGGCTTGCCGTTGAGCAGCACGGTGAGATCGCCGACTGAGACTCCGGGCTGAACCGGCGCCTCGAGAAATCTTACAGACGGCTCGAACTGGACGGTCACCTTGCTCTCTTCGCCGCGGCCGAGCGTGAAGACGGCTTCGCCGTTGGGGCCGATCGCGACCGTGTCGGCGACGCCGTCGTGCACCGGAATCGTCGAGGGCACCGATTTTTTCAGATCGGGGCGGTAGCTGACGAAAGTGCGGAACGCCCAATCGATCAGCTTTTCGGATTCATTCATGCGTAGCGTCTCGGAGGGCGTGCCGAGCACCGCCGACAGCAGGTTCATCCCGTTGGACGACGCCGACGCGACGAGGTGATAGCCGGCCTCGTCAACGTGGCCGGTTTTAATCCCGGTCACTCGCGCGTCGTGCAGTAGGAGCCGGTTGAAGTTGGGCTGCGAGATTTTGTCGAAAGTGAATTGCTTGGCCGAGGTGTATTTGATCGCCTCGGGATGATGAGTTACGAGCGAGTGCGCGAGCGTGACCATGTCGGCCGCGGTGGTGAATTCGCCTGCCTCCGGCAATCCATCGGGGTTGTCGAAGTGAGTCTCCGTGAGCCCGATCGCTTTGGCCTTGTCGTTCATCATCCCGGTGAACGCGTCGGTGCTGCCGCCGAGGTATTCCGCCAGCGCGACGGCGGCGTCGTTGCCCGACGAGACCATCAGACCGAACAGCAAATCGTTCACCGCGACCTTCTGCCCGACGCCGAGAAACATTCGCGACACGGTGTCGTTCATCGAGAGCCGCCAGGCATTTTCGCTGATCGTGATGTCGGTGGTCGGCGTGATCTTGCCGGCCTTCAAGGCGTCGAGGGTGAGGTAGAACGTCATGATCTTGGCGAGGCTGGCGGGTTGCATTTTCTCGTGCTCGTTGTAGGCGTAGAGCACGGCGCCGGTGTCGGCGTCGATCATGAAGGCGGCTCTCGCGTCGAGCGCGAACGGCGCCGGGCGGTCGCCGAGCACGTGAATCGAGGTTAGCGGGACGATCGGGACCTCTTCATGCGGCTTCGCGGCGACTGGATGCCGGTGAATGACCTTCGCGAACGAGGTGTTGGAACCCGCCGCCAGCATAGCGATCACTGCGAACGCGATAATTTTCGGGATTGATTTTTTCCGCACGCCCATCCTCATCAGCTTCAAGAGATTACTCCGCGAGGACCCGGCGCGCGACGTTTCCGCCACAGCAACCCGCATATTCCCTTTTCTCGCGTCACGGCATAAAGGAAACTGAGCCCGCATGGACATTTCCGTAATTTTACCGGTCATGAACGAGGCCGAAAACCTGCGGGTGTTGATTCCCAGGCTCATCGCGCTGCTGGACCGCGAGCGAATTACTCACGAGATCATCGTGATCGACGGTCCGTCCACCGACGGCACCCGCGAAGTGGCGGAGGCGCTCGGCGCGCGCGTCATGGCGGAGCGCAAGCGCGGATACGCGGGCGCGATGGAGACCGGAATTGCCGAGGCGCGCGGCGACTACCTGCTGACGCTCGACGCCGATCAGTCGCACGACCCGGATTTCGTGCTCAAGATGTGGCGGGCGCGCACCCGCGCGGACATCGTGGTGGCGTCGCGCTACGTGCTCGGCGGCGTCGCGTACTCCGACTTCATCCGCCGATCGACGAGCTGGTTTCTGAACCAGGCGTTGCGGCGGATGCTGTCGATCCCGGTGCTCGACATGTCCAGCGGCTATCGCCTGTACCGGCGCGAGGTATTCGCGGACCTGAAACTGACGTCGGCGAATTTCGAGGTGCAGGAGGAAATCCTGGTCAAGGCGTACGCCAACGGATTCAGCGTGGTGGAAGTTCCGTTCACGTATTTTCCGCGCGGCGCCGGCCGCTCGCACGCCAAGCTGTTCAGCTTCGGCTGGAAAATTTTTCGTTCATCGCTGTCGTTGTGGAAAATCCGCAACTCGCTCGCGTCCGCCGACTACGACGAACGCGCCTTCTACAGCCTGATTCCGCCGCAGCGCTACTGGCAGCGCCGCCGCCATCGGATCACCGTGCTATGGGCGCGCGGCGCGGATCGGGTGCTCGACGCGGGCTGCGGATCGAGCCTGATCGTGCAGAGCCTCAACAACGTCGTCGGGATGGACTTCAACTACGCCAAGCTGCGGTTTCTGCGCCGCTACGAAATCCCGCTGGTCAACGGATCGGCCTTCGCGCTGCCGTTCAAGGACGGTTCGTTCGACTGCGTGATGAGCTCACAGGTCATCGAACATATTCGATACGACGAATCGATTTTCAGCGAGATGAATCGGGTGCTGCGGACCGGCGGCACGCTGATTCTCGGCACGCCCGACTACGCGACGATTGGCTGGCGGATTATCGAACCGATTTACGGCTTCCTGATGCCGGGCGGATACAAGGACGAGCACATCACGCATTACACGCTCGAGCAGCTGCGCGAGATCCTTACGCGCTATGGAATCGTGATCGAGGAGACCGCTTACATCGCGCGCAGCGAGCTGATCCTCAAATGCCGCAAAGCTGGAAATGACGTGCGCGCGAGCGGCGAGGTTGCCGCGGTTGCATCGACGGCGGCCTGAAGCGGCGAGCGAGCCGATATGATGATCAGACTGGCCGGCGCGCTGACTATCATGGTGATCGCGGCTTGCACTGCGGCGTGCTCGAGCAAGGAGGAGACACCGCCGGGAATGGATCTGGCAAGCATGCAGATGGCGACCGCCGCGCCCGGCAGTTGCCCGATCGACGCGGTCAAGATGTGCCAGGCCGAGGGCGGGTCCGCATCGCCGTCGCCGCAACCGGCGATGACGAATTCATATGGGCCGCCCAACATGCCAGAGTCGATCGAGTTTCAGATTCCCGCAGGGCAGGCTATCAAGCTGATGTGCTATTACGATCCGCAGCATACGTCGGTCTATCGGGCCGACGCGACGCCGGACGCGCCGCTGACCGACAACTCGGTCGAGTACATGAAGAAGCAGGGATTCTGCGTTAACAAGTGAGGATAGCGAAATGCCAAAGATTCAAGTCGGCGATGTGAAGCTCAACTATGACGTTGCGGGAAAGGGCGAGCCGCTCCTGTTGATCATGGGTCTCGGCGCCAGCTCGGCGCAGTGGGATCCGGAACTGGTCACCGAACTCGCGCGCACATTTCGCGTGATCACGTTCGACAATCGCGGCACCGGGCAGAGCGACAAGCCCGACGCGCCGTATTCGATCGAGATGTTCGCGGATGACGCGGCGGGCGTACTCGACAAGCTCGACGTTCGGCGGGCGCATATTTTTGGCGTGTCGATGGGCGGGATGATCGCGCAGGAGTTCGCGCTGCGGCATCCGAATCGGACGGCGACGCTCACGCTCGGATGCACCACGGCGGGCGGGACGCATGGCGTGCCGCCGCCGCCCGAATCGCTGAAAATTCTGACCGCGCCGCGCGAAGGCGTTTCGCCCGAAGACGTGATTCGCCGCGGATGGCCGCTCGGGCATACGCCGAAGTACATCGCGGAGCATCGCGACCAGCTCGAAGCCGCGATTCCGCGGCTGCTGAAATATCCGACGCCGCCGTTCGCGTTCCAGCGCCAGCTCGAAGCGACCTACACGCTGAAGACTTACGAGCGCCTGCCGCAAATCAAAGCGCCGACGCTGGTAGTGACCGGCGCCGAGGACGTTTTGATCCCGGCGAAGAACTCGGAAATAATCGCGTCGCAGATACCCGGCGCGAAATTGCACATCATCGCGGATGCTGGCCACGCCTTCATGGACGCGCGCGACGAATTTCTGAAAGTATTCGTGCCGTTCGTAAAGTCGCACCCGATGGGCGGCGCCTGAGAATAAGGAGCGCTGCGCGATTTCAGAGACCGGAACCGGCTTCGCGTACGCGAAGCTGTCCGAGATCCGTTCCTCCCGTCGCTTACGCTCCCGTCGTCAGGATGGCAGGAACTGCGCGCTGCTGTCCGAGATTCTTTATGCCGCTCGTGTTGCTTCGCTTCGTCGGGATGACATGGGGTGCTTGCGCGATGCGCCGTGGGCGGGATTAATCTCGGTTGTGCCTTCGTTTTATGACTTCGCTGAGGTTTGCCAGGCGCTCAGCCAGACTCAGAGCCGGTTGCAGATGGCAGAGACGGTCGGGACGTTTCTCGCCGCGCTCGAGATTGACGAAGCTGAGATCGCGGCGCGGTTCATGGTCGGGCGGGCGGTCGAGCAGGGCGAGGAGAAGCGGCTCCAGATTAGCGGGCGCGCGATTTGGAAAATCGTTGCCGAGATGACCGACAGCGCCGACCAGGGCGAGGACATCTTCACCGCCGCGGAAGACTTTGGCGAGGCGATCGAGATGACGCTCAAGCTTCGCGGCGCCGACCCGGAACCCACGCTGACGATTCGCGAGCTCAACGAGAAGTTTGCCGAGATTGCCGCGATCGAGGGGCGGCACGCGCGCAAGCGCAAGCTCGACGCCTTGCGCGAGCTGTTCACGCGAGCGTCGGCGTTCGAGGGCAAGTACATCGCGAAGATTCTGATCGGCGAGATGCGCCATGGCATGAGCGAAGGGCTGATGCTCGAGGCGATTGCGCGGATGGGCGCGCGGCCGGTCGCCGAAGTGCGCCGGATTCACATGCTCGAGGCCGACCTCGGGCGCGTGGTGCGAATGATCCGCACTCCCGGCGCGGAGAAATCGGTTGCAGAGAAATCTTCGGCCGCGGTCAAACCGCTCAAGCCGATGCTCGCGTTTCCGGTCGCGGATATCGCGGAGGCGTTCGCGACGCTGGGCGCGGAACTGTCGTTCGAGCACAAGCTCGACGGCGCGCGCGTGCAGATTCATCATGCGAGCGACGGCGGCGTGCGAATTTTTTCGCGCCGGCTCAACGAGATCACCGAGAGCATCCCCGACGTGGTCGAAGTTGTAAATCGAATCGGCGCGCGCCACGCGATTCTTGACGGTGAAGTGATCGGCGTTGACGCGTCGGGGCGGCCGGCCGCATTTCAGGATCTGATGCGCCGGTTTGGGCGCACGCGCGAGGTCGAGAAAGCGCGCGTCGAGCAGCCGTTGAAGCTCTACGTCTTCGACGTGCTCGCGCTCGACGGCGCCTTGACGATTGATCATCCGTGGCTGGATCGAATTTCCATGCTCGAGGAGCTGCAATCGTCAGCCGGGCTGGAAATCGTCGAACGAATCATCAAGCCGAACCTCGCCGTCGCCGAGAAATTTTATGCCGACGCGGTCGCCGCCGGGTACGAAGGCGTGATGGCGAAGTCGCTCGCGAGCGCGTACACGCCCGGCGCGCGCGGCCGCGGATGGCTCAAGATAAAGCATACGCGCACGCTCGACCTGGTGATCGTCGCGGCAGAGTGGGGCTACGGACGACGCCACGGCTGGTTATCGAACTATCATCTGGCGGCGCGCGACAAGAGCGGCGGCTTCGCGATGCTCGGCAAGACCTTCAAGGGACTGAACGACGAGCAATTCCGCGCGATGACCGAACGGTTGCTCGCGCTCAAGACCGCGGAGTCGCACGGCGTCGTGACCGTTCGCCCGGAGGTCGTCGTCGAGGTTGCTTATAATGATATCCAGCGCAGCCCGAATTACGACGCGGGGATGGCGCTGCGATTCGCGCGAATCGTGCGCATCCGCGACGACAAGTCGGCCGAACAGGCGGATTCAATCGAGACTGTGACGGCCGACTACGAGCGGCAAAAAATTCTGCCGTCGGCAGGTAAGGTTTGAAACTCGGCGCGCCGCGAATCAGTGATGGTGATGCTGGATGTGCGCGGGATCGTGCGCATCGCTCAGCGCCATCCCGATAGCCTCGATTTCCGACTGACCGAAATCCTCGAGCACGAAGGCCTCGATGCCGGCGTCGGTCTCGACGCGCTCGTAAAGGTCGCAGCACCACCAGTCGGGACTCAATTGGCGGGTCCGGATGACGAAAACGTTGCCGCCCACTACTTCAACCCGTTCCATAAAAGCCACCTTCCTTGCTTGGAATGGCCGCAGGTGCCGGGAGTGTTAATATGAATTATTTAGCACACTTGCGTCAGTAGCGCTAATGCTCGACGAGGGAAATTTAAGGCGATTGGCGGGATTTTCGCGTCGAAGCGACCCACGCCGTCAGAGCGTCGGTGGTCGTCGGGAAGGCTAGATCGTGCCATTGAATTTCGTCGGGCGCGAAGTACCGGACTTCAGTCGCCTCGACGGTGAGCGACGGTGCTTCTATACCGGGTGTCGCGAGATAGACGACGACGGTGATCGCCGAATCGTTGAAGACTCCGAGCAGAGGGCCGAGCGCGACGCGCATCCCCACTTCCTCGCGCGTCTCGCGGATCGCGGCCTCGGCGGCGTTCTCGCCGAAATCGACGTAGCCGCCGGGGAACGTCCACTTGCCGACTGCGGGCTCGATGCCGCGGCGGATCAGCAGCACGCGGCCGTCGTCGATAACGAAGCATCCGGCGACCAGTTTGGGTCCCGGGAACAGCACGAAGCCGCATCGCGTGCAGACTTTGCGCTCGGCGTTCTCCGGCATCAGCATGCGCGAGACCATCGCGGCGCCGCACAGCGGGCAGAATTTCACTTTGGCCGGATAGTCGCGCTGCACGCGGTGGTTCGCGTGGATTGAGTCGTGCTTCTTCATGCGGTCAGGCGGCGGACGAGCGCTTCAGCGATCAGCAGGATCATCGCGGCGACTAGCAGGTACGGATTCATCGAGACGCGGCGCTCGAGTGTGGCGCGCTCGGTCGAGACTTCCCTGGGCGACGGATTGAGACGGCCGCCGGTCGCGGACGCGAGCTGTTCGAGCAGGCCGTAGTTGGGCTCGGGGCGCGGCAGCTCGGCGTTGACACTCGGACTGACGGTGAACGCGAGCGGCGGGAACTTCTTGTCCTTGCCCGACGGCGAGCGCACCTCGAAGTAGTAGTTGCCGGGTGCGGGCGCGTCGATCGATCCCGACAACTCGCCGACGACTTCCTCGGTGAGCGCGGTTTCAGTATGCGTGCCGTCGGGCCGCGTCACCTGCACAGTCACCAGGCGCGCCGCGCTGCCGGGCTCGGCGCTGTAGTCGGTGAGCTTCATGTTGATGCGGCCCGCGTTGTAGCCGAGCGCGACGTCGATCTTCGGTTCGGCCGGCATCTCCGGCGTCATCCATGCGAGCAAGCGATCCCAGAGCGGCGCAAAAAGATTGGTGGTGACCCACGGCCCCGACCAGCGCCCGCTCGCGTCCGTCGTCACCGCCATCACCTTGCCCGCGCCGTACTTCCAGCTTGCGATCACGGGCTCGCGAGTGGCGCCGCGATCGACGTACATGTCCATGGTGGCGCGCGGTTTTATCTCGGTCGAGACGTAGCCCTTGAGCGGCGGCATCTGGCGTGACGCGAGATCTTTCAGAACGGCGTCGGGGCTTTCGGTGCGCGGGGTGAATTCTTTTTCGACCATCGTGACCTCGCCGCCGTGGGCTTTGAAGTCGTCAACGAAAAGCTGCGGCAGATTGCTCGCGCTGTCGGTCTGATAATACGAACCGCCGCCGTACTTCGCGATCGCCTGCAGCAAATCGACGTTGGCCTCGCTGCCGACCGCGATCGTCGAGATCGTAGTGCCGGCGTCATGATGCATCCGCGAGACGAGGTCGTAGTACATATCGGCGGTGCCGCCGGTCTCACCGTCGGTGAGGATTACGACGTGCTTGACCTGCGCGGCGCTGTTGTCGAGTGTGCGTTCGGCCTCGCGCAGTGCGGGAATCAGGAAGGTCTGGCCGTGTGCCGAGAGCCGGTCGATCATCTGATCGAAATACGGGCGGCTCTGAGCGACGGTCTGCAGCGGGATGACGACGAACGGCTGCGAGTCGAATCCGATCACGCCGATCAGGTCGTTGTCCTTCAGAGTCTTGGTCACGGTCTCGGCGGCAGCCTTGGCGTAGGTGAGTTTGTCGTTGCGGCCCATCGATCCTGATTTGTCGATAATCAGAACCAGCGCGCGTTTCTTTTCCTTGTGCTGCGGCGGCTTCATCGTCACCGGCATCACCTCGGCGAGCGGACTGTCCGCATAGCCGCCAAGACCGAAACTCGAATCGCCACCGATCATCGCGAGCGAGCCGCCGCGGCTGACGTACTGCACCATCGCACTCTGCGCGGCCGGCGCGATCCGTTCGCTCGGCACGTTGTTGATAAGCACCGCGTCGTAGCCCGCGACGGAGCCGTCCCACGCGCCGCCGGCAACCGGCACCACCGTCGGTTCGAGTCCCATCCGATTGACGACCGTGCCGAGATAGTTCGCGTCCTTGGCGTTGTCGGTGAGAATCAGAACCTTGCGCCGGGTGCCCACGCCGACCCATCCCTTGAGCGAGTCGTCTTCGAGGTACGCGTCGAACGCGGGATCGTTGGGCTTGTAAGTGGCGGAATACGACGCCAGGCCGGCGGTTTCGGTGCGCACCGGGAAGTCGAAGCGCTGCGAGCCGCGCTGCGAGCGTCACTGTGCGCCGATCGATTAGCGCGCCATCGCGCTCGATTGCGATGGTGCCGGTCACCGGCGCGTCGTTGAGATTTTGCAGCGTGACGCCGAGCGCGAACGGCGCGGCTTTTTCGAGCGCGGGCGGAATCGACAGCGCCGTCATCGCGACGTTGGGAATCGAGCGCGCGCCGGGCGGGGTGAAGATGTCGAGGCGAATCCCGGCGTTGACGACCGCGCCGATCGCGCGGTCGGCGTCGCCGCGATTCTGCCAGCCGTCGGTGACCATCACGGCTGGGCCGCCGTGCGCGTCGGGATCGGCGGCGATTCGGTAAAGCGCGGTTTCAAGATTAGTCGCGCCCGGCCCGCATTCGGCGCATCCAGTGCCCCCGGCGAAGGCCGATTCGATCGAACCTATCGATTGCGGCGCCGCGCTGGTTGCAAACATGTACGCCGGGTCGCCGGCGCGCAGCCCCAGGTCGTCATGCAGCAGCTTGAGCGTCCACGCGCGCATCGCCGGCGTGATACTCGCGCTCGCATCGACGAGCGCCGGCCGCGCCGCGCCTTCCGAATGCATCACCTGCTGCGGATTTGCGAGCGCGACGATGAACAGCGCGAGCACTATCGCGCGCATCAGCGGCGCAAACACGCGGCGAAGCTCGCGCGCGTTGATTAGGCCCCAGAGCAGCACGACCGCGGGCACTGCGAGCAGGTAAAGCACCTCGCGATGCGCGAACGTCAAGTCGTGCGGGATGCCGACGGGAATCATAGCGCGGCCTCGGCTGTTCGGCGGCGTCGATAGACGATGAGCGCTTCCAGAGCCGTCAGCGCGATGATCGCGAGGAGCAGGTAGTCGCTGAGCGAGGATTTTTCCATCACCGGCTGGGCGGCGGAGCCCGAATTTGCGGCTTCGACTTTGAGCAGCGGCGAGCTCGAAAGATCCGATTCGGTCAAGTCCGCAAGATTCACCGCGCGCGGCGTCTGCGTGCTGCCGGGACCGACGAGTTCATACACACCCTGCTCCGACACATCGGTGAAGAGCGTGCCGGGACGCGCGGTCCGCTTTTTTCCCGACGGCAGCACCACCTGCTCGACGCCCGCCGGCACCAGCCACGGCTGTCCGGTGTGATAGCCGCCGCTGCTGCCGCCCAATCCGGCGAGATAGCTGATGGCGTTGAGCGTCAGCACGGACATCGGCAGGTTGCGCTTTCCCAGGTACGGGAACGGGTTGAAGCCGGTCGCGACAAATCGATGCGCGCCGCGCTCGCCCTTGAGCAGCAAGCCGCCGCCGTCACCGCCGACCACCTGGCTCATCCACGGATGCGAGCCGAAATATTCGCCGCCGCGCAAACTCAGCAGGCGAAAATTCACCGAGTCGGTGAGCGTGTCGGTCGTGCGCCAGCCGGCAATCTCGACCTTGGCGGTCGGCGTGACGGTCAAGCCGAAGACCGGATCGCCCGGCGGCGGCATCACCAGCATCGTGTTGACCGGAGGCATTTCCTTGGGCGCGGAGTACTCGAAGATGGCGAGATTGAAGGTGCCGAGTTCGTCGGGCGAGTAAGAGTCGGGGCTCTTGGCGGTGACCGCGACGCCGGGGATCGAGTTGAGACCGTCGGCGTCGGCCGGCGTCGGGCTGATGAAGAGAATCGATACGTTTTTGACCGAGCCGGCCGTGGCGTAGGCGACGTTGTCGAGCGCGAGCGCGTCGTCGGGCGCGAGCTTGGCCTGGTAGATGCGCGCGGGCGGGATCGCCGGGAATTCGAGGGTTGCGGTCTCGCGCGCGCCGAGCGCTTCTTGGGCGTGGGCGACTTCCTTGCCGTCTCCGGTCACGACGAGCTCGAGCGTGCTGGTACCGGGGCTGAAGTTGGCGATGGTCAGGCTTGCGTGAAGTGCTTCTGCGCCAAGGGCTTCGCGTCTCAGTGCGAAGGAGCCGATGGCGGCGTTGGCGACCGCGTCGCCGACCGCGATTGGATGAATCCGCGCGGGCACCGGGGCCGCGAGCGCGCTGGCGCCGGCGAAAATCACCTTGGCGACGCGCGCCTCGGAGGCAAGGTCGCTGAGAAAGTTTTCGAGCGTCGTCTGATCGTTGGGCGCGTCGCTCGGCTTGATTCGCAACAGCGCCAGGCGCGCCCCCGTCAGCGTGATGAACGGCGGCGCGACGCGGCGCGGCTGCGGCGCGGTGACATAGACGGAAATTTCGCCGCCGGCATTTTCGGCGGACAATTCGGCGTCGAGCTTTTCGCGCGCGAGGTCGAAGCGGGTCTTGCCCGACGGCGTCAGCGCTTGCATCGCGGCGGAATTGTCGAGCACGACCGCCAGCGGCGAACTCTTCTTCCAGATGAACGGACCCGCCAGCGCGAGCACCACCAGGCTCAGGATCAAAACCTCGGCGAAGAACATCCAGTCCAGGCGTGGCCATCCGCCGAAACGCTCGCGCCGAAAGCCGCGCAGCGCGCGAAACGCCATCACGCTCGAGACCGTCACCCGCGCCGGCCGTTCTTTGGCAAGATAGGCCAGCACCAGCACCGGGATGAGTGCGGCGAATATGAGCGCGCCGGGGTAAAGGAGTCCCATCGGATAACTCTTCAGTGCGCCAGGCCGAGCTCGCGCGTGGCGCGGACGAAGAACTGCTGGAAGTCCTGGTCGGTCGTGTAGAGCGAGTAATGCAGCCCGCGCTTGAGGCAGAATGATTTTATTTCGCGCGTCAGCCGCAGCATCGTCTCGCGATATTGCGTGCGCTCGCGCTCGCCGACCGACACCCGCAGCCGCTCGCCCGATTCCGAATCGATCACCTCGACGTCGCCATCGAGTCCCTGGCCATTAAGCTCGCGTCCGCCAAGAATCTGCACCGCGGTGAGGTCCATCGACGCCGCGGTGAACATCCCGAGTCCGCGCGTCACCGAGTTGAACAGCATCAGGAAATCGGAAACGATAAACACCTTGCCGGCGCGGCGAATCGAGAGCAGTTCGTTCGCCAGCGTCGTCGCGAAGTCGAATTGCCCGGCCGGCTTGAGACCGTGCAGGCGGCGCGCAAGCTCGACGATTCGATGGCGTCCGGTGACGAACGACGGATTGGCCTTGGCGCCGGCGCCGCCGAGCACCCGCAGCATCACGCGATCGCCGCTGGCCAGCGCGACGTAGGCGAGCGCGAGCGCCGTCAGCATCGCGGATTCGAACTTGCGGTCGCGCGCCGGGTAGCCCATCGACGCGCTCGCATCGACGAAAATATACGTGAGCAGGTCTTCCTCTTCCTGGAACAGCTTGATGTAGAGTTTGTCGCTGCGCCCGTAGAGGCCCCAATCGATGTAGCGGAAGTCGTCGCCGGGCGAGTAGTGGCGATAGTCGTTGAACTCGAGCGACGAGCCGCGCTTGGGCGACAAGTGCATCCCGCGCCCCAGCCCGCCGTAGCGCTGGCGCGTTCTGATCCTGAGCCTTTCGAGCCGGGCGAGAAATCCCGGCGTAAACTCATCGGGCAGTCCGAACATCGGCTACGTGCGCGGCTTCTTGAGCCGCTTTATCACCTGCTCGAGGATCGATTCGGCGGACACACTCTCGGCCTCGGCCTGAAAGTTGAGCAGCAAGCGATGGCGCAGGCACGGCACGATCGCGTCGTCGATATCGTCGTAGCCCACACTGACGCGGCCGGCGAGCAAGGCGTTAACCTTGGCGCATAGAATCAGCGCCTGCGCGCCGCGCGGACTCGGGCCGAAGCGCAAATATTGCGAGACCTCCGGAATCGCGCCGGGACCGCCGGGCGTGCATCCTCCGATCACGCTGATGATGTAGCGCTCGAGCGGCTCGGCCACCATCACCTCGCGCACCAGCGCCTTGAGATTCTCGATCGCCTGCGGCGCGCGCGCCGGCTCGAACAGCGGCTGAATTTTGTTTTGCGCGGTGCCGGTGGTGCGGTTGAGAATTTCGCGCAACTCGTCGGGCTTGGGCGAGCCCATCACGACTTTGAAGATGAACCGATCCATCTGCGCCTCGGGCAGCGGATAGGTGCCTTCGAGCTCGATCGGATTCTGCGTGGCGAGCACGATATACGGCGGGTCGAGCACGTAGGTCGTGCCGAAGACGGTGACCTGATGCTCTTCCATCGCTTCGAGCACCGCCGACTGCGTCTTCGGCGTGGCGCGATTGATCTCGTCGCCCAATACCATGTGCGCGAAGATCGGGCCCGGCTTGAACTGGAACTCGCGATGGCCGTCGGACTCGGTCAGCACCTGCGTGCCGATAATGTCGGACGGCATCAGGTCGGGCGTGAACTGGATTCGCTTGAAGCTGAGCCCGAGGGTCTCGCTGGCCGCCTTGACCATCAGAGTTTTGCCGAGTCCCGGCACGCCTTCGATCAAAATGTGACCGCCGCAAAACAGCGCGGTCAGCAGCTTGCGCACGACGTCGCGATGGCCGACGATTACGCGCGCGACTTCGCTCTCGGCGCGCGAAAAAGTCTTGCGAAAATCCGCGACCCGCTGGTCGGGTGAAGCTTGTTGAGGAGCCGCTCCCATCCGTTGTCCTTCCTTTGCAGAGTCTAATGAATCATGTCGCGATAGCGCGGCGGCACGAGTTGTCGTTCGTCGGGCGGCGCGGTATCGAGGGTCGGCGCCAGCGGCGCGTTGACGTAAGCCGTCGTCGCTTTGGGCCGTTCGGTATCCAGTACAGTTTTTCCGCCGTTACCGGAAGTGGGCGCGCCCGGCAGCCGGAACATCACGTAGCGCGCATCCTTGATATCCACGGCCGCGCCTTTCTCGCCCGGCTTCATGAAGCGCTGCGCGTTGGTGGTGGTCGGGAACTCGCCGAGATGGGTATCGCCCAGGTTCGAGCCCATGTCTTTGTTGCTTTTTGGATTGCCGCCGGCTGCCGGAATATTGCGATCGCCGTTGGCACCCGGCTTCGGGATGTCGCCGGGCCGATTCGCATCAGGCTGGCTGCCGCTATTCGGATTGGATTTGTCGCCGGGCTTGTTGGCGCCGCCCTGATTCTTGTCGTCGCCGGGCTTGCTGTCGGGGCCGGGATTTTTCGCGTCAGCGGTCTCGACCTGCGCTTCGGCCTTGGCCAGTTCGTTCTGCAGCTCGATGTTGGTTTGATCAAGCTTGTTCTTGTCGTTTTTGGCTGAGCTCTTGCCGCCGTTGTTCTTGCCGGAATTATTGCCGCTGCCGCCTTTGCCGGGGCCCGGATTGTTGCCGCCAATCTTCTGACCGGCGCCAGTGCCGGCCTTGCCTTCGCCACTGCCGCCGCCCGACGAGTTGCCCTGGCCCTGGCTCTTGCCGCTGCCGTTTCCGTTCTGCGCGTTGGACTTGCCGGTGCCCTGATTCTTTCCCGACTGGCTGTTGTTGCGCTTCTGCGCGGCCTTGTCAGCCTGCCGCATCGCATCCTCGATGCGCGCCTTTTTCTCTTCCGGCGGCAGCTTGGAATTTTCCAGCGCGTCGGCGGCCTTGCGAATAGCGTCTGCGAGCGCGATATCGTCCGAGCTGGTCGCGGTCTTGGCGATCTCCTGGGCAATCGCGCGCAGCTTGGCCGCTTCTCGATCCGCGGGCGTCGGCGCGCGCACCAATCCGAGCGTCGCCAGGATCATCGCGAGCGCTACCACGCCCGCAAAAATCGAAGAGCGTTTCAGCGGCGCGCCGGGTTCGAGTGTGAACTCGCGCCGCACGTCGAGGCCCCCGAACAGCGCAATCGCGCGCCGCCACAGCACCGGGAACAGTGGCGTGCGTCCGGCTCGGCTGCTCTCCGGCGTCGAAGGATTGGCCAGAATGGCGAACGTCACGATCTCCTGGTTGCATTCGAGCAGGTCGTCGAGCTCAGCCGCGGCGCCGATGAAGTCGTTGGCGCGCCGATACGCGCGAAACGCCATGACCAACCCCACGGCCAGCACCACCAGTCCTGCGCCGATCAAACAGAGACTCAACGCAGTCGCGCGATCGGGCGCCAGCGCATAGCCGTAGCGCGCCCACGTCAGATCGCCGATCGGCTCGAGCAGCACGCCCAGCGCGATCGCGGTGAGCGCCGGCGCGATTGCGCACAGCATCGCGCGAATTGCGGCTAGCCGCGCGATTCGCGCACTGGCAGCGCCGATGGTCTCGACCGGATTGTCCACAAGAATGAAATTATAGCCTAATCGACGCAGATGCGACCGTCCAATCGGAGCCCCCAACTGCCTATTTTACCGGCGCGCCCGCCTGTTTGTCCCCGGCCGCTTTCCGCTCGGAGGCGATGACGCGGCGATGCTCGTCGTACGATTTCGAAAAGACATGGGTGCCGCCTTCGCGCGCGACAAAATAGAGATAGTCGGTCTGCGCCGGATTCAACGCCGCTTCGATTGATTTCAACCCCGGATTTGCGATCGGCCCCGGCGGCAGCCCGGTGAAGTCGTAGGTGTTGAAGGCCGACGTTGTATGAACCGCGCTCGCCGCCGACTCCTTGGCGCCATCGAGCTCGTACTCCGCCGTCGGATCGGATTGCAGCGGCATCCCGAGTCGCAGCCGATTGTAGAAGACGCCTGCGATCAGAGGCCGCTCACTCGGCGCCTTCGCTTCCTTCTCGACAATCGACGCCATCGTGACCAGTCGGCGCGCGTCGAGGCCGACCGTGAACATCCGCTCCTCAACTTGCGGCGTCAGAATCTGGTAGAACCGCGCGAGCATCGCGGCGAGCACGTCGTCAGTTTTGGCGTGCGGCGAAAATTTGTAGGTCGCGGGAAACAGGTAGCCTTCGGCGCCGAGCGGCATCAGGCCGAGCGCCCGCACCAGCGCGCCATCGCGAGCGGCATCCTCGAATTCGTCCTCGCACACCAGCCCCGTCTGCGCGACGCGCTCCGCAATCTCATGCACCGTCAGGCCTTCGGGAATCGTAACAGTCACGACGATGAAATCGCCCTTGACCAGATGGCGCATCACGTCGGGAATCCGCTCGCCGCCCTTGAACGCATAGTCGCCCGGCTTGATCTGGCTCGCAGTCCGGCTCATCCGTCCGTACATTCGGAGCGCGAACTCGCCGCGAACGACGCCGGCGTCAGCAAGCGCCCGCGCGATCTGGCGAAACGACTCGCCCTTTTCAATCGTGACGTCGCGCGGCGGCGCAAATTTTTCGGTAGGAGTCAGCCAGTAATACGAAATCGCGGCGTACGACGCGCCGACGACGATCGCGATCACGAGCAGTGCTGCCGCAAGCCTCATCTAAGTCAAAATTATATTCCATGCCGCAACTTTGCATCAGCGCGGGATCTTATCCGGATGCGCCTGCATCCAGCCTTCGAGGATGACGACCGCGGCCAGCGCATCAAGTCCAGTCTTGCGCATACCCTTGCGCGCCGGCATCCCCGCCAGGCGTTCTCGCGCTTCGAAACTCGTCAGCCGCTCGTCGAACATCTCGACGTCGATCGCGAGCGCTTCGCGCAACTGCTCCGCGAATTTCCGCGCCGAGTGTGCAGCCGCGCCTTCGCTGCCATCCATGTTGAGCGGCAGCCCGACCACGATCGTGCTGACCTGACGGTCGCGCAGCATCGTAGCAATCGCGTCGAGGTCAACCTTGAGCGCGCGCCGCTCGACGATCCCCAGCGGATGCGCCCCCATCGCGGCCGCATCGGTGACGGCAACCCCGATTCGGCGGCGTCCGAGATCAAGCCCTGCTATTGGCATTGGTTTTCAGGCGGTCGGATCTTCGGCCACCCCTTGCGCCCATGGTTTGTCACACAGGGCTGCGTCGAAGGTCGCCAGCTTCAGACGATAGCGCCGTGCCAGATAGACCAGGTGGGCGTCCGTCACGTCTTTGCTGCTGGTCACCGGCGGCAAAGTTACGGCGCGAGTATCGTCGCGGACGAATCGATGACCACGCATCCGCACGATCGCTTCGAGCGCCGCAATCGCATCTTCGATGCGTGCGCCAAAGGCCGGACTAAGGCTGACCCGGAGAAAGCCCATCTCGCTCACCGGGCTGGTGGAGAACGACTTCGCGCGGCTGAGCCATCGGCTCGCTCTCGCGTGCTCGGCATGCGACTGCCATCCGCACGCTATCAGGAAGTTCACGTCGAGCAGATGACTCACGGCATCTCGTCAAGAATTGCGTTGACGGTCGCGGTCGTTATCGCCGGCGCGCCCGGCGCCGAAACCAGGACCGGGCGTCCGAATCTTCCGCGCGTCAGCTTCGCCGCGCGGCCAGATCTGCGCTCCAATACCAATCGTTGTCCTTCGAGTGTCACCTCGACCTTGTCCCCCGGTCGCAGGTTCAACGCCCTCCGATACTGAGTCGGGATGACGAGTTGCCCCTTGGTTGATAGAGTCGACGAGCTCATAGCAATGTCTTACACGTCTTACCACTGGAAAGGAAGGCCGCACTGCCGCGGAGAATTGAAAGTGCCATTCACGCCACTTGCTTATATGGCATTCAATGCCATAATACCGGCTACGCCGGCAAAGAAACCAGCTATAAGTTCGTCAACGAACACGCGTTGCTCGACGATTTCATCCGTGACGTGAATCTGATTCTGGAGGGAAAGCTATGAGCGCACGGCGCCTTAACATTGGTATCCGCGTTGGTGCTGAGCGAAACAAAGCGCTGCGTGAAGCGGGCCGGCGAGTTGCTCGCGGCGACCGCGCGTCGCACGTGGCGGGTCTCTATTTCGAGACCGCTGAGGAGCTGCGGCGGATTCTGACTGAGAAGCGGCTCGAATTGTTGCTGGCGATCACGCGCTATCGGCCGGCTTCCGTCCACGAACTCGCCGGGCTGCTCGTTCGCGATTACAAGAACGTAAGCACCGACATCGCATTGCTCGAGCGGCTGGGGCTGGTGAAGCTTGGAGCGAAGGGCGGCAAGGGAAGGGCGCAGCCGCCGACCGTGCCGTATGACGAGATTCGGGTGACAATCGACTTGCGGCCGTCGCGCGCGGCACACGCCGCTTGAGAGCACTTCTTCGATCGCCTCGGTTGCCGGCGGTTTGCGTAGCGATCGCTACATCCGCGCTCCTGATCTGCCCCGTATCGGCGTGGGCGTGGGGTGCTGACGGCCACAAAATCGTCGCCGTCATCGCGGCGGACAATCTTACTCCCGCGGCGCAAAGTCATGTGGCGAGTATCCTTGGCGTCTCCGCCGACAAAAGAGCGCTTGTGACCGCGATGGAAGCGGCGTCGATCCGTCCCGATACCGTGTTTCGCGATGAGGATCGCAGGACCGAGCCTTGGCACTTCATCAACCTCTGCATTCAGGATCGCCAAGCGGACATCCCCGCGCGATGCCCCGGCGGAAACTGCGTCACCGGCAAAATCGACGAATATTCCAGACGCCTCAAAGACGGCCGTTACGACCGCTTCGGCGCCGACGGCGATCTGGCCTTCCTGATCCACTTCGTCGGCGATATCCATCAACCGCTCCACGCCGCGACTGACTCCGACGAGGGCGGCAACTGTGTGCCGGTGGATTCGCGCGCGAAAAATCTCCACGCCGTCTGGGACACCACCGTCGTGCGCCGCCTCGAATACAGCATCGATTCCGGACGGCCCGAGACAACGGCGCATCGGCTCGAGCAGACCTACGCCGCTGAGCGAACCGCCGATGCATGGATTCCCGCGGAAGCGATCGCCTGGGAGTCGAATCAACTCGCGCGCTCCGACATCTACGCCGCGCTGAAAATTCCGATCGCGCCTTGCCAACCCACGGCTTGCATCAACGCCGCCGGCCGCGTCGTCGATCTCGACTCTTCTTACCTCGACAGCGCCGACGCGCTCGCGGGCCATCAGCTCGCCAAGGCTGGATTCAGGCTGGCGAGCCTGTTGAATGAAATCTGGACGCAGCCGGTTGGCCCGCTGGACGCGACGGGCGCATCGAAACCCGTCGTCGCCCCGCCTCCGTCGGCGACGGGTGCCATCGGCCAGATAGTCGGCAATCGGCGGAGCAAGATTTACGCGTGGCCCGGATGCGGGACCTACGACAAGATGGCGCCCGAAAATCGAGTGCTGTTTCCAAGCCGCGAAGTTGCTGAGCAGCAGGGCTATCGGGCGGCTCGCAACTGTCCATAGAACTTTCTGTCGTCATACGGCGACGCCGATTCATTGCGACGGTCGATTTGTACCTTTTGTAACAGGAATCGCGTGAATTCCTGTCGCCGCGGTAACCGGAACAGCAAACATCTGACACGCTAGGGTTGCGTTGGATAGTCGAATCACCTAGCGTCGATTTACGATGGCAGCTCGGGGGAGAAGCTTCGTGGGATATCCACGCGCGTTTACCGGAATGGTTGTTGCCTTGGTCGCAACTACCGCCGCGCTGTTCCTGTTTTTCCAAGCAAATCCGCAGACTTTTTCCTCTCCGCTCGACACGCTCAGTTCACAATTGGACGCTGGCAAGGACGGCAACGACCTCGTCGAGCAGCCCGAATCCGCCGAACCCGCGCCGCCGTCGATCACCATCAGCACGATGCTCGACCGCACCGCGCCTATCGAAAGCTATCTTCGCGAAGCAGGGATGAACTCTGACGACGCGCATCAGTGGGCGTCGTACATCCAGCGGATTATCGCAAATCGGTATTTTCATAGCGGGCATCCGCTGACGCTATATAAGGATCCCGAAACCGGCGAGATGCGCGGCCTCAAGTACGATCTCGACGAAAATAACACCGTCATCGGCGCGAGCCTCGGCGCGGGCGTCCTCAAAGCCGCGATTCGCCCTATCGAGTACTACATTCGCCCGATCAAGATGACGTTTGCTGTCAAAGACAACTTCCAGCGCGCCGCTGCTGAGAACGGAATCCCCAAGCCAATCGTCGAATCGCTGCAGGACGCTTTTTCTGACAGTCACGATCTGAACCGGCTCAAGCCGGGCGCCGCAGTCAAGTTGATTTACCAGGAAAAGGTCAGCCGCGATGGCTCATACACGCTCGTTGGCGACGTGCAGGCGGCGCAGATCCGCTTCGGCAGCCGCACGCTGACTGCGATCTCCTTCTCCGACGAGCACGGCCGCCCTCATCTATATGACGAACAAGGCCACGCGCTCGGCCCGCAGTCGCTCAAGTTCCCGCTCAATTTCCAGTACATCTCGTCCGGCTTCACCTTCCATCGCTGGCATCCGATTTTGCACGAGTATCGTCCCCATGTCGGCGTCGATTTGGTCGCCAAGTACGGCGAACCGGTCAAGAGTGTCGCCGACGGCACGGTCATTAGTGCCGGATGGCAGGGCGAGCTCGGTAATTGCATCCGCATCCAGCATCAGAATGAGATGGTCAGCATCTACGGGCACCTGTCGAAGATCAGTCCTGACGTCAAGCCTGGCGCCTCGGTTCACATGGGCCAGCTGATTGGAAATGTCGGTTCGACCGGCCTTTCGACCGGGCCGCATCTGCACTTCGCGATGGAAAAGAACGGCGCCTGGGTTAATCCTCTGACCGAGAAGCTTGGCGAAAATCACGCAGTCTCGCCGCGCATGCGAGCGATATTCGACGAGATCAAGGATCAGTACCAGTCAGCGCTCGCGGAGCTGCCCGACCTCGGCAGCCATTTCATTGCGGCCGGAGAACGCAAACCCGCGATCTCCAAGTTCGGCGACATGTACCACGTGACCCTCGATCGCGCCGTCGGCAAAGCGAGGCACCTGCGCGGCATCACCACCAGCCGCCTCGAAAGCCCGCAGTACGACAGCGCACTTTGATCTGAACGTCTCGCCCTTCCAGTCCAATTTTTTCCGCCATTGCTAGTTCGGCGCGTCCCGGTTAAGGCTGAGATTGCGATTACCTCGCATCTGAAGTGCGCGATCATCTCAATACCGATTTCTTCACTCCTGCGCTGCCGCGCGTTTTTGGGCATCGCGGTTCCGCCGGCACTCATCCCGAAAATACCCTCGAATCGTTTTGCGCCGCCGTCGCGGCCGGCGTTCAGTATCTCGAATTCGATCTCCACTCGACGCGCGACGGCGAAATCGTCGTGGCCCACGACGATCATCTCAAGCGGATGTGCGGGCTCGATCGCACGATCCCTGAGATGACCTATGCCGAGCTGGCCAACGCCGACGCGGGCCGGATGTTCACGCTCGACGGCGCGACGTTTCCATTCAGAGAGAAGGGAATCAGGGTGCCGCGCCTGTCCGAAGTTCTCGCGGAATTTCCAAAACTGCGGATGATCGTCGAGGTCAAGCAAATCGCGCCGAGCGTGGTCGCGCCGATGCTCGACCTGCTCGATCGCGCCGCGATGCGCCGCAACGTGCTCGTCGCCAGCGAGCATCAGCAGCCGCTCGACGAAGTCCGCAAGCTGGCGCCGGAAATCCCGACCAACTTTTCGTATCTCGAATCGGGAATTTTCATCCAGGCGATGGGCACTCGCGACTTGAGCTATCGTCCGCCCGCTGCCGCGGTACAAATCCCGCATCGCCACGAATCGTGGGAACTCGTTACGCCCGAAAGCGTCGGCTTCGCGCATCGCGTCGGAGTCGAAGTGCACGTCTGGACCGTGAACGAAGAAGCCGAGATGTCGGAACTGCTCGACATGGGCGTCGATGGCCTGATCACCGACTACCCCGCCCGCGCTCTCGACGTGGTCCGCCGCCGCACGGATCGTCGCGAGTAGTCTTTGCCAGCTTGGCGTCCGCTTTGTTACGATTCCGTCCGCTCGTCGAATAAATCTTTGCTGGAGCCAAAACTATGAAGCTCGATACCGGTCTCTCGACGCGTAATTTGCGCGATGTCCCGGCTGCGGCGCGCGCCGCTGAAGCGGCGGGATTCGATGCTATCTGGATTCCCGAGGCCGGCAACGACGGCTTCCTTCCCGCCGCGCTGATTGCCGAGCACACCAAGCGAATCAAAATGGGTACGTCGGTCGCGATTGCCTTTCCGCGCAGCCCCATGATCACCGCCGCGACCGCGTGGGACCTCGCCGGACTTTCCGAGGGCCGCTTCATTCTCGGCCTCGGCACGCAGGTGAAGGGCCATATCGAGCGCCGCTACAGCACGAAGTGGGAAGCGCCGGTGCCGCGCCTCCGCGAGTACCTGCAGTCGCTCCGCGCGATTTTCAAATGCTGGTCGGAAGGCGGCGCAAAACTTTCCTTCCAGGGCAAGTACTACAACTTCTCGCTGATGACGCCGTTCTTCACTCCCGCGCGGCACAACTTCGCCAACGTGCCGATTCATATCGCGGGCGTCAACGAACACATTATTCGGCTCGCGGGCGAATTGTGCGAAGGCCTGCACGCGCATCCGTTCAACTCGCCCAAGTACCTGCGCGAATACGTGCTGCCGAACGTCGAGAAGGGACTGCAGAAAGCGGGCCGCGCGCGCAAGGATTTCGAGATCCAATCGACCGCGTTCGTGATCGTCGGCAAAAATCAGGACGAAATCAAAAAGACGCGCGAAGCCGTTCGCCAGCAGATCTCATTTTACGCCTCGACCCGAACCTACAAGATCGTGCTCGACACGCACGGATGGGGCGACGTCTCCCAGCGCCTCAACGAAAAGGCGGCCAAGGGCGAATGGGTCGCGATGGCGAAAGAAATCACCGACGAGATGCTCGACGTGTACACCGTCTCGGGCACCTTCGACGACATCGCGGACAAGGTGAAGGAGCGCTACGACGGGCTGCTCGACCGCGTCGCGTTTTACATCCCGTATCGCGCGGGCACTGACGACGCCGAATGGACGAAACTCGCGAAGCGATTCAATGGCTGAGTTTTATTGATAGATTGGTCCGCAAACAAGGAGAAAACTTCCGATGACCAAGGCAATGTTGAAGACGATGGCCGCAATTACAGCCATGGCCGCTATCATGCTCCCCGGCGCGAGCCGAATCGCGATGGCGCAGGGCGCCGCTCCCTCTGCCGCCGCCGCGCCCGCGATGGACGAGCCCGGCACCCGCAGCTTCACGATGGTTTCGGTCGAAGTGGATGACGCCAAGATCTGGCTGCCCAGCGTCATCGCGGTCGAGCAGGGCGACAAGGTGAAGCTCACGCTCAAAAACCTGGTGCCCGGCGCGTCGAATCAGCACGGCTTTACGATCCCCGCCTACAACATCACCGAAGTTGTGACGCGCGGCGAGCCCAAGACGATCACGTTCGTCGCCGACAAGGCGGGAGTGTTCCCGTTCTTCTGTCAGTTGCACCCCGGGCATATCGGCGGTTCGTTGATCGTCGAACCGAAGAAATAGCCGGTCGGCGCTGTCCGTCACCGCGCGCCCGATGCCCTCGGCGCGCGAAAGGGCTAGGCTTGATCGCGCATGCGCACTGTCGTCCTCCATGCGCGCTCGCCCGCTTGGCGCGCCGTCGCCGAGCGCGCCGACGAGTTGATGGCGTCGCCGGACTTTCGCGTGCTCAAGTCTGAAGCGCGCACCCGCGCCGGCTTTATCGACATTCCCGGCGCGGGCCCGGCGTTCATCAAGCGCGTCGAAGTCTCGTCGTGGATTCGCGGTATCGTCGCGCGAATCAACGGATCGCGCGCGAAGCGATCGCTCGCCGGCGCTGCGATGCTCGAAGCGCACGGCCTCGCGCATCCGGAACCGCTCGCTGCGATCGATGTGTACCGGGCGGGCGCGATTCGAGCGTCCTATCTCGTCAGCCGCGCGCTCGTCAACGCCGATTCGCTGAGCCGCTTCATGCTTGGCCCCAACGAAATCAAGGGACGCAACGTGCATCGCCGCAAACAGATTTCCGATACCGTGGCCGCGCAAGTCCGGCGCCTGCACGAGTCCGGGATTTACACGCGCGACCTGCAAGAGACCAACCTCATGGTCGAGGACAACGAGACGGGCGGCTTCAACCTGTATTTCATTGACCTCGAAGACTTCCGCCGCGCCGACCAAAGTCTCGTGGGATCGCAGGGTGCTGAACCTGGTGCATCTCGATCGCAGCATTGGCCGATTCCTCTGTCGCGCGGCGCGCCTCGATTTTCTCTACTCCTACCTGGGCCATCGGCCGGACCACGCGGCCGCCCGCAAGATAGTCGCTGAGGTGACAGCGGCGCGCGAGGCGATCGACCGCCGCAAGCGCCGCATCGCGCCGGCCGCGGAACACGTCGTTGCGCCGCTCGCTGGAGGAACCCGCTAGTGGCGTTTTCGATCTTCAGCCGCGAGTACGACCATCACACCGAGCAGGTGCATGCCGCCGGCGGCAGCTGGGTGCGCGACGTGATGCTCGGGCTGAACGACGGCTTGGTCGCGTCGTTCGCCGTAACCTCGGGCGTCGCCGCGGCATTCGTCACCGGCAACGCCGCGATGATGGCGGGATTGTCGGAGATGCTAGGCGGCGCGGTCGCGATGGGGCTGGCGGCGTTCATCTCGGCGCGCTCGCAGATCGAGTTTTATCAAAGCGAGATCGAGCGCGAGCGCGACGAAATCCGCCGCTGGCCCGACCGCGAGCGCGAAGAGATCAGCAGCATCTATCGCGGCAAGGGATTCGCGGGGCCGCTGCTCGATCAGATCGTCGCGCACATCACGTCGGACCCCGAGCGATGGAGCAACGTGATGATGCGCGAGGAGCTGGGCTTCAACGTCGAATCCTTCGACAGCCCAATCCGCTCCGCCGCCGCGGTCGGTTTGTCATATCTGTCAGGCGCGGCGGTGCCGGTGTGGGCGTACATCTTTTTCGAGCCTGAGCGCGCGCTGATCGTGTCGGCAATCTCGACCGTCGTCGTGTTGTTCGCGGTCGGTGCGTTGAAGACCATCATCACCAGCCGTTCATGGTGGCGCAGCGGACTCGAAAGCATGTTGGTCGGAGTGGCGGCCGCGGGTGCGACGTACGTCGCGGGCCGCCTGTTTGCCGCGCGCTGAAACTTCGCGCGGCGCACGCCTCAGGCTTCGACGAGGATGTCGTCGCCGTCGGCCTTCACCGCGTAGCATCCCAACTTGACGCTCGGGTCGTCGAGATTGGCGCCGGTCGTGATGTCGTACTCCCATCCGTGCCACGGGCAGACGATCGTGGTGCCGTCGAGCTCGCCTTCCGCGAGCGGGCCGCCGCGATGCTTGCAGGAGTTGTCGATCGCGAAGAACTTGCCGCCCGCATTGAACAGCGCGATCTGTTTGCCACCGGCCTCGACCAGTTTGCCGCTGCCCTCGGGCAGGTCCGCCACCTTCGCAACTTTGATGAAACTTGGCATCCGCGATTGCCTCCGCTCAGGTCGTGTACTCCGCGTTGATTCGCACGTAATCGTAGCTCAGGTCGCAAGTCAGAATCGTGGCCGTCGATTTTCCCAGCCGCAAATCGAGCCGCACCACGAATTCGCGCGACTTCATCGCAGTGCCCGCGTCGGCGAGCGCCTCGGTCAACAGGCGGCCGTGCGCGGCCACTTTCACTCCGCCGATCCACAGTACCAGCTTGTCGGATTGCACGTACGCGCCCGACGATCCAGCCGCCATCAGGATTCGGCCGACATTGGGATCGCATCCGAAGAACGCGGTCTTCACCAGCGGCGAGTTTGCGATTTGCCGCGCCGCGCGCTCGGCATCTCCGACTGTTCGAGCACCGCGCACCTCGACGCTAACCAGCTTGGTCGCGCCCTCGCCGTCGCGCACGAGCTCGCGCGCGAGCGCCGCCGAGATATCCTCGACCGCGCGATCGAACACCGCCTGATCGCGCGCGCCGAATGCGCGATTCGCCGCGGCGCCGCTCGCCATGATGATCACCGTGTCGTTGGTGGACATATCGCCATCAACCGTGATCGCGTTGAAGCTGTTTGGCAGCGCGGCCTTGAGCGATTTTTTCAGGAAAGATGGCGCGACCATCGCGTCCGTAACCAGGTAGCCGAGCATCGTCGCCATTTTCGGCGAGATCATCCCGACGCCCTTTACCGCGCCGGCGAGCGTGATCGTCGCGCCACCCGCCTTGAATCTCGTCGAAGCCATCTTCGGCCGCGTGTCGGTGGTCATGATCGCATGCGCGAAGTCGTCGAGCCCGTCTTCTCGCAGCGATCGCACCGCATCGACGGCGCCTCTTTTGAATTTGTCGAGGTCGTAGAGATGGCCGATCACGCCGGTCGAAGATGGCACCACCAGGTCCGGCGCGCATCCGAGAAGTCGCGCGACGTGCGCGCACGATTCGCGCGCGAGCCGCATTCCCGCCGCGCCGGTGAAGCTGTTGGCGCATCCCGAGTTCGCGACGACTGCTTGCAAATGCCCCGACTTGACGCGCTCCGCCGTCACGTAAACCGGCGCCGCCTTCACTCGATTCGCGCTGAACACCGCCGCTGCGGCGCACGGGCGATCGGCGGCAATGATGCCCAGGTCGAGCGCGCCGGCCTTGGTCTTCAGGCCCGCGCTGACGCCGGCGAATCGAAATCCGCGCACGCTGGCGGGCTCGAGTGCGACTTTCATCTGAATCCGAATTGCCGCGTCACTTGCCGTGGCAGCGTTTGTATTTCTTGCCCGATCCGCACGGGCACGGATCGTTGCGGCCGACTTTGTCCGCCTCGCGCTTGGTTGGCGTTGGCGCCGCCGCCTCGCTCTCGCCGCCGTGGCTCATCACGACGCGCTGCGGCTTGGGCTGCTGAATCTGCTCGACGTCCTGCTGGCGCTGGACCTGCACCGAGAAAACTTTCTCGACCACGTCCTGTTGCATCACCGCCATCAGCGCCTCGAACATCGTGAACCCTTCTTTCTGATATTCAGTGAGCGGATTCACCTGCGCGTAGCCGCGCAGCCCGATTCCCTCCTTCAGATGATCCATCGCGAGCAGATGGTCTTTCCACAGCGCGTCGAGCGTCTGCAGCATCACGATCTTTTCGATCTGGCGCATCACCGGTTCGGTGAATTCCGTCTCGCGCTGATCGTAAAGCTGATGCACGCGCTCAGTGCCGATATCGATCAGATCGTCGGAGCCGTGGATTGCGTTGCCCTCGATTTCAGTCTGCGCGTTGAAGCCGGGACGAAACTTAAACTGCTTGAAGAACGCGTCGTCGATCGCCTTCCAGTCCCATTCCGCGGGGTCGATTTCGTTGTCGCCATGCGCCGCCGCGATTTCCTCGATCAGCGCGTCGCACATGTCGAGCACGTCGGCCTTGAGCGACGCGCCGCTCAGCAGTTCGCGCCGGCGATGGTACACCACCTCGCGCTGCTTGTTCATGACGTCGTCGTATTCGAGCAGATGCTTGCGGATGTCGAAGTTGTGCGACTCGACTTTCTTCTGCGCGTTTTCGATCGCCTTCGAGATCCATCGATGCTCGATCGGCTCGTTGTCTTCCATCCCGATGCGGCCCATCAGGCCCTTGAGCCGGTCGGCGCCGAAGATGCGGAGCAGGTCGTCTTCGAGCGACATGTAAAATCGCGACGAGCCGGGGTCGCCCTGGCGTCCCGAACGGCCGCGCAGCTGATTGTCGATGCGCCGCGACTCGTGCCGCTCGGTGCCGAGGATGTGCAGGCCGCCGGCCTCGAGCACTTTTTCGCGCTCGGCCTTGCACTGCCCGACGTACTTGGCGAGCGCGGCCTGGAAATTCGGATCGGACGGTTCCTTGGTGCCGACTTCGGCCGCCGCCATGAACTCGGGATTGCCGCCAAGAACAATATCGGTGCCGCGACCGGCCATGTTGGTCGAAATCGTGACCGCGCCGAAGCGCCCGGCCTGCGCGACGAATTCCGCCTCGCGCTCATGATTCTTGGCGTTCAGCACGTAATGCTTGACGCTGGTCTTCTTCAGTTTTTCCGCGACCCGCTCGGATTTTTCAATCGACACCGTGCCGACCAGCACCGGCTGACCGCGTTCATGGCAGTCGCTGATCTCCTCGATTACGGCGTCGAACTTTTCGTCTTCGGTTTTGTAAACCACGTCGTGATTGTCGATGCGGATCATCGGCTGATTCGTGGGAATCACCACCACGTCGAGACCGTAGATTTCCTTGAACTCGACCGATTCGGTGTCCGCCGTGCCGGTCATGCCCGACAGCTTCTTGTACATGCGGAAGTAGTTCTGAAACGTGATGGTCGCGAGCGTCTGGTTCTCCGACTCGATCTTGACGTTCTCTTTCGCCTCGACCGCCTGATGCAGCCCGTCGCTCCATCGCCGTCCCGGCATCAGCCGCCCGGTGAATTCATCGACGATGATCACCTCGCCTTCCTTGACGACGTAATCGACGTCGCGCTTGAACAGCGTGTGCGCGCGGAGTCCCTGGTTGGCGTGATGCAGCAGCAGGATGTTGCGCGGGTCGTACAGGTTCTCGACGCCGAGCAGTTGCTCGACGCGCGTCACGCCGTCCTCGGTCAGCGCGACGGTGCGCATTTTCTCGTCGATGGTGTAGTGATCTTCAGCCTTGAGGCGCGGAATGACGCGGTCCACCACATAGTAAGTGTCGGTCGATTCCTCCGACGCGCCGGAAATGATCAGCGGCGTCCGCGCCTCGTCGATCAGAATCGAATCGACTTCATCCACGATCGCGAAGTTGTGCTCGCGCTGGACGTAGTCCTCGATATTGAACTTCATGTTGTCGCGCAGGTAGTCGAAGCCGAACTCGTTGTTCTGGCCGTAGGTGATATCGGCGCGATAGGCGAGCTTGCGCTCCTGGTCCGTCACGCCGTGAACGACGACGCCGACTGTCAGGCCAAGGAAGCCGAAGATACGGCCCATCCATTCCGAGTCGCGCCGCGCCAGGTAGTCGTTGACGGTGACGACGTGCACGCCGCGTCCCGACAGCGCGTTGAGCACGGCCGGCAGCGTGGCGACGAGCGTCTTGCCCTCGCCGGTTTTCATTTCGGCGATGCGCCCCTGGTGCAGGATCATGCCGCCGACAAGCTGCACGTCGAAGTGGCGCTGGCCGATGGTCCGCTTGGAGGCCTCGCGCACGACGGCGAAGACTTGCGGCAGGATTTCGAGCATCGCCTCTTCGCGCTCCTCGCGGTCTTCGATCGCGCTGATATTCGCCTTCCATTCGGCGATTTTTGCGCGCAGCTCGTCGTCGCTGAGCGCTGAGATCTCCGGCTCGATCCGGTTGATCTCATCGACGTCGGGACGAAGCCGTTTGATTTCGCGTTCGTTCTTCGAGCCGAAGATTTTTCGCGCGACGAGGGAAAAAGCTGAAGCCATCTTATATGAACAATTTATCCGGCAAGTTTGAGGTTAGGTTCCGAGCGCGATCTGATCCGCAAGTTTAGCTGGAAATCATCTTATCGGGAAATCGGTGCGCTAGGCAGAGCCTGACGGGGGTAGCATCCAATTCGAGCGTTCTTTTTTTCAGCCAACCATGAGAGCCACTCTGAACCAATGGCACGCGCTTGACGCTTGAGTCCTTCGAGTTCTCGTCGAGCGCGAGCATCTTCACGGAGCGCCTGCCGAATCGAGCGAATGATAGGCGGCGGTGCTGCCGCTCGATGCCCACGGATTCTACCTCGGGCCACGTTTTCGCTGCAGCGCGTCTTCCAGTGCCTGGCGGATGAAGCGCTGATATGGAACCCCCGCCCTGGCCGCGGAAGCCCTCACCGCATCGAGCAGTGGCCGCGGCAGGCGCATATTTACCCGCTCGCTTTTGGGCTGAAACTCGAAACGGATCGGCCGCATGCCGGAAAGGTCGTATTCGGTCAGGTCGGCCTTCTCGACAAAGTCCTCGGCTTCCTTATCGCTTTTGAGCCGTGGCAGTTTCTTTTTCATAGTGCTCCACCTCCTTCTTGTGCGTGAAGCGCGCGCTGATCGGGCGCTGGCTAGCGCTCGATGCGGACGGCGGATTCCACTTGCGGGCCGAGAAATCTGCGGCCGACGCGGACGAAGCGGTCGGGCGTCTCGGTCACGAAGAAACTTTGACTGCCGTCGCCGCCGCGCCGCGCGAGCTTGAGCGTTCGCAGCCGGTCGCGCACGTCGGCCGCGGTCGCAGTCGCACTGTCCACGATCTTCACGCGCGCGCCGAGAATTTTCGCGAACATTTCGCGCAGCAGCGGGTAATGCGTACATCCCAATAGTAACGTGTCGATGCCGCTCTGCTTAAGGCTCTCGAGATAGTGCGCGACGGTCAGCTCCGCGACGGCGTTGTCGGTCCATCCTTCCTCGGCCAGCGGCACCAGCAGCGGGCATGCGCGCGTGTAGATTTCGGCGCGCGGGCTGAGGCGCTGGATCGCGCGTGTGTACGCGCCCGACGCGATCGTCGCCTCGGTGCCAATCACGCCAATCTTCCCGATGCGCGAGGCCTTGGCCGCGGCGCGCGCGCCCGGCTCGATCACGCCGATCACCGGCACCATCGTTTCCGAAGCGATCGCGTCGAGCGCCACCGCGCTGGAAGTGTTGCACGCGACCACCAGCATTTTGATTCCCTTCGCGAGCAGGAAGCCGGTGTTCTCCTTCGAGTAGCGGACGATGACCTCGTTGGATTTCGTGCCGTAAGGCAGCCGCGCGGTGTCGCCGAGGTAGATGAAGTCTTCGCCGGGCAGAGCCGCGGTCAGCGCCTTCAGCACCGTGAGACCGCCGATGCCGGAATCGAACACGCCTATGGGCCGGTCGATCGCCGCGCGCGACGCCGCGGAGTTTTCCGTTCGAGGTCGCGAGCGAGGTCGGGCGTGCGGTGGATTTTTTTCGTGCCGGCATTTTATCCGCGCGCGAGGCGCTCGCCGATTGTAGCCGGTCGCGCGGGCACCGTGCCAAATACATGCTCGTGGACGCTGGCCGGCTCCATGCACAGGTAAGCGGGGATTTCGGCGCCCGCTTTTCGGAAACGCTCAGCCAGCGCGCGATAGAGACTCAGCCGCAGTGGCGTGAAGGTGCGAAAGCGCCCGTCGGACGCAAGCACGTCCTCGCCACATAGCATCGGATCGTCGGGAAAACGGCTGCGCGCGGCGTTGCGCAGCCGCGGCGTCATCCGGATACCGCCCATGCTGACGAACGAGATTTGTTTGGGCGGAACCACGTCGAACAACTCGTCGATCAACTGCAGGTAATCGCGCTCGGCCTCGGCATACGCGATCAACGGATCGAAATGAAACGCGACGCGGTAGCCGGCGTCGAGCACGGCGCGCGCCGCCGCAATTCGCGCCGCGGGCGCGGCGGTCAGATGCTCTGAGCTGCGATAGACGGCCTCGGGCGACAAGGTCCACGAGACCAGCACGCGCCCGCGCGGATCAATGTCGAGCAGATTTTCAATCTCGTCGGTCTTGGTCTTGAGCTCGAGCGTCAGATTCTCGCGCGCCGCAAAAAATTCGACCAGGTCGCGGCTAATCGCGGTGATCGAATCGAACGCGAGCGAGTCCGCCAGCTCGCCGGTGCCGACGCGGAAGCTGCGCCCGTGAGCGTTGGCGGTTAGCTTGTCGAGTTCGTCGAATGAATCGGTGTAATTCGCATACACCTGGAACGCGGGATTGTCAGCGAGATATTCCTGCAGAAAACAGTAGGAGCAATCCATCGGGCAGTTCGATGCCAGCGTCAGCACCAGGTATCCGCAACAGGCGAACTTCGAGGAGCCGGCCGGACACGGCATCAGGAACGGAGTCTTGCGCCGCGCGATCACGAGGCGCCGCTTGCCCGCGCCGAATGGATCAGGCGCGCCAGGTTCGGGCCGCGAGACTTCGCGCGCATCGTCAACGTGCGTCACAGGCACGCCGTGCGGCAGCGCGCGAAGAACGCGCGTCGCCAGCGCGGAGTTGGCGCATCCGTCTTCGACAAAGACCGCGTCGAGATCAAACTTCATTCTTGTCACGCTTGCCGCCGAGCATTTCGATAATCCGCGTCAATCCCGCGCGCTTTTGTTCGAGCGTTTCGAGCGCGTCCGCCAGTTCGGCGCCGCTGCGCACCCGAATCGAAACCGTGACCTCATCAGAGCCAAGCTCCTTGGGCAAGTCCAGCGAAATCCCGCGCGGTAATTTCAGCGCCGAGACCTCAGCGCGCAACTCGTCTTCCTTCTTTTTCAAAAGCGGATAGCGCAGTGCGCGCAGCTGCTCCAGGAGCGCGCTCGCGCGCGACGGCGCCGATCCGGCGCGGCGGCGGATCCGGCGAATTTCAGGATGGTCGAGAATTGCCTCGATGCAGAGATGCTCGCGCACCGCTATCTCTTCGAGCGTGTCGAGCGCGGTGACCAGCTGGCCGGTGCGAAGCCGCAAGGCGTGAGCGATCTCGAGCATCGCCGCGCGCGACGGCTGGTCCATCGCGAGCCATCGCGCGAGATGGCTCGCCGGCAGGCGCCGCTCGGCGGCAAGCGTCCGAATCTTCGCATCGATCTCGTCAGCATCCATGTGGAATTTCGGTGAGCATCGAGCGCATCGATTTGACTGCGCATCCGATCTCAGCATCTCGCCAGTTTTGAGCCTGGTCCGCGACTCGTTCGTAAAAGCGAGCCTGAGCGATTCTGCCTCGACGCGCGAGGCCGCCAGCGTAGATGCGGCATTTCTCGGCGAGCACTTCGGCCACCGCGGTTCGCCGCGCCGGTGAGAGCCGATCGTCGGCCAGCAATTTCGCTAGCGCGAGGATGCGGAAGCGATCGATTGCGGGAGTCGTCGCCGAAGTTTGATCCGCATGCCCGCCGCGGCGCGTCACCAGCGGCTCGTCGAGCAGGCCCGCTTCGCGGTCGATGAGAATGCGCAGCCACAAGTCGTAGTCCTCGGCGGCATCCATCGATTCGTCGAAGCCGCCGAGCGAGCGGAACAGATCGGTGCGCATCATCGCGGCCGACATGCTGATCAGGCAGGTGCGGAGCGAGTCGATGAAAATATCGCCGCCGCGCTTGCGATGCCGCAATCCGGGATTCACGCGGCGCCCGTGCCGAATCCAGATTTCGTTGGTCTGCGAAATCGCGCAGTCGGGATTATCGCGCATGAAGGCGAGCTGGCGTTCGAGCTTGGTCGGCGCCCAAAAATCGTCGGAATCAAGGAACGCTATCAGTGGCGCGCGCGCCATCTCGACACCACGATTCCGCGCCGCCGCGGGACCGCGATGCTCGATCCGCTCGATTCGGGTCGTTTCATCGAGGCTTGCCAGATGTTCGACCGTTCCGTCGGTCGAGCCGTCGTCGATGACAATCAACTCGAACTCGCGGAACGATTGCGCGAGCACCGAATCGATCGCCTCGCACACCATCGCGCGCCGATTGTACGTCGGAACGATTACCGAGACTTCGGGAGTCATCATGTCTCCGCGCGTTTCGCGGCGTCGGCGCGATCGACGGCGAGGATTCGGCGGCGCAGGTCGTCGAGTCCCTCGCCGGAAGTTACGGAGACGAAGATCGGCGCCGAGTGCATCGCGTCGAAACGTTTGAGCGCGGCGGCGCGATCGGAGCGGCGCAGCTTGTCGCATTTGGTTGCGACCGGGATCACTTCGATGCCGTTTTTCGCAGCCAGCGCGGCCAGATCGAGTTCGTCCTGCTGCGGACCGCGGCGGCAATCGACGAGGATCGCGACGGCGGCGAGATTCGCGCGCCCGTGGATGTATTCATGCATCATCGCCGCGATTTTTGCGGCGTCATCGTGGCTCATTTTCGCGTAGCCGAAGCCGGGCAGGTCGCACAGCGCGAGCGTGTCGTTGACGCAGAAGAAGTTGAGGCATCGCGTGCGGCCGGGAGTCTTGCTGGTGCGCGCGAGGCCTTTGATCCTCGTCAGCGCGTTGAGCAGCGAGCTCTTGCCGACGTTGGAGCGGCCCGCGAGCGCGACTTCGGCGCGCTTCCATCGCGGGCATCCGTCGAGCGTGAAGGCCGACGCCACGAATTCTGCGGTGAAGGGAATCATCAGCCTGCGAGCTCGATGCGCGGCGGTGTGACCGTGGTGGCTTGAGAACCGAGACGCGCCAGCTCGGCGGTTAGTGCGCTGCGGAACTCGCGCAGCTTTATGCCGCGATGGCGGTCGGGGTAGGGTGCGAGGAATTTCAGCGCCGCGCGCAGGTGCAATCGCGCGCTGGACACCTCGCCGTCGCCGAGCTTGTGATTGGCGACCGACGCGCGCAGCAGTCCGAGATAGAAATCCCAATCGCTGGTGTCGTCGTCGAGCAGGTTCATCGCGTCTTCCATCGCTTCATGGGCTTCGAAAAATTCGCCGCGATTGAACAGCTCGACGCCGAGAGCCAGCTGCGCATCGAGCTCGTTCATTGGGATAGTCACGCGGAGAACGGCTTGCGCCGTTCAAGGGTCGTCGTCGCTGTCAATGTCGTCGGTGGTCTTGATATGCAGGGTCTTCTGCAGCGTCTCGAGCTGCGCCACGAAGATGCCGCGAATGACTTGCTTAACGACGCCGTCGGGAACCGGCAGCGACTGCAGCATATGGGTGTTCTGATGGTAATCGATAAACGTGCCCGCGCCTTCGTCACTGAGCTGGTAAACGGACTGCGTGTCGAACATCGGATTGTTGACCGTGGTCGAGATGATCTTTTTCTCGTCGGGCAGGTACTCGAATTGCAGCTCGGTGGTGATCGTTTGACCGGCCGGTCCCGCGATATCCATATCGACGGTCTTCTTGTTCCCGCTCTGCGACACGACGCGCACCGCTTTGACCTGGTCGCTGTGCGTGTTCTCGACGTTTTTAATTGCGTCGAACACGGTCTGCTCCGGCGCCGGAATACGCGCGGTGAAATCGGCTTTCCAGTTGTCGCCGTCATGCGTGATGTTCTCGGTGAGCAGGCCTGCCTGCCGCGCGCGATGGATTTGATAGTAGTGCCAGCCGACGATCGCGACGACCGCGAGCACGATCACTCCGCCCAGGATTTTGACTGACGTCTTCATTGTCGAATCGCTTTCACCCTCATCGTTCGAATGTGCCGACCAATTCCGCCGTCGCGAGCACGTGCCCTTTCATCGCCGACTCGACCGCGGCGGCGCCGGCCTTGTCGGCGGGATTCAAGGCCGAGTCCAGCGCGAAGAGGCGAAAATGATAGTGATGTATTTTCCCCGGCGGCGGACACGGTCCATTGTAACCGATATGATCGAAGCCGTTGATTCCATTTTTTCCGCCACCTGCAATTTGCGTGGTCTGTGGCACGCCCGCAGGCAGCGAATTTGTCTGAGCGGGAATATTGTACGCTACCCAGTGAATAAATGTGCCACCGGGCGCGTCCGGATCTTCGACGATCAGTGAAAACGATTTCGTCGCTTGCGGCGCGTTGCTCCAGACCAGCGCAGGCGAGTGATCGTCGCCGGTGCATGCGTTTTCAGCGGAGATAGGGGCATCGGGAGCGAAGGCTGCGGTGCTGAGCGTCAGTTGCGCTTGCGCCTGACAAACGTGAGCAAAAAAAATAAGTGTGAGCGCGATTGATATTCGCAGAAGATTTGGCATACTTATAACCACTTGAAAGCTCGCAGGCGCGGTTTTAGGCTTTGACGTGCATTTTGCATCAAAATTCCTGCGGAAATAAGTTAGTTCGCACGTTGTAAAACAGGGAAAACCAACGAAAAGTATCAGAACTCCCCTTAGGCTGTTCTTGACCCCCACTGGTGATTTTGAGACATTCAAAGAGACCCATGGTGGGCGTAAGGGGCGGATGAAACATTCGGCAGATGCGAAAAAGAGCATCAAATCCAGGCAGTAGGCGGGTGACGGGACTTACGTTACCGGGAGATATCATGGCTAATGAAGCAAAGTATAGCTTGCCGCGGGTGATGACGGTCAAGGAATTGTCCGAGTACCTGCGTGTGCATCCTTCAACAATCTACAAGCTGCTCCGTCGTGGAGAGCTGCCGGGCTTCCGCATCGGCACCGACTGGCGTTTCAACGCCGAGGTGATCGACCGCTGGTGCCTTGAGCGGAACATGAAAGGTCCCGAGGGCGGCCCTTCCAGCCAGAACTGACGCGGCGCGATCATTCGATCGCATCTGAGCGTACCTCATAGACGCGGCTGCGGATTAATCTCCGACGTCGAGTAATTGCGCGATTGATTCGACGCGCGGGCTCCGATGCCCGCGCGTCCGTCCACTTCGCGCTTGACCTCGGCACCCGCAGTGCCTCACCATACCGATCGTTCAGATGATTTCCCCAGCTCGCAAAAATGCGGCGCCGCCCGCGCCACCGGCGCGCCGGCGCGGCGCGCTCGACCAGGTGTTGATCGACGCGGCGATGGATCTGTTCGCGTCGTATGGATATCGCGGCACCTCGCTGGCGCGAATCGCGCGCGCGGCCGGCGTCACCAAGGGCGCGCTGTATTGGCATTTCGCCGACAAGGAAGAATTCTTCATCGCGGTCGTGGCCAAGGTGCTCGGCGAATGGGAGCAGGTATTTGAGAAATCGGCGCACGCCTCGAACGCGGTCGAGTTCCGCGCGGAGTTCGGGCGGATGTTCGACACGATGGCGGCGCTCAACGAAAAGAATCCGTGGGTCAGCCGGCTGCTGCTGATCATCGCGCTCGAGTCGCACAAGATCGGGCCGCGGGTGCTGCGATCGATGCGCAAGGCGAACCTCCACGGTATCGCGAGCTTTCGCGCGCTGGTCGAGCGCGGGCAGCAGCTCGGAATTTTTGAAGCCGATCTCGATCCGGGCTGGGCGGCGACGCAGATTTTCTCGAGCTACCTCGGACTCGCGATGCTCTGGTATCTGCACGGACCGCGCTTCGATTTGCGCCGCTCGCTGCGCCAGCAGGCGCGCGAGTTCATGCGTCAATGGAGCATCGCCAAATGAAGGCGGGCCTCATCTACGAGATCGAGTCGATCAAGCCGCATGCCGCCGATCACGAATATCGCGTGTTCTGGGAAACGATGGAGCAGATCGAGCTGGCCGATCGCCTCGGCTTCGATTCGGTCTGGACCGTCGAGCATCATTTCCTGAACGAATTTTCGTACTGCTCGGCGCCTGAGGTTTTCCTCGCCTGCGTCACGCAGCGCACCAAGCAGATTCGCGTCGGTCACGGCGTGGTCGTGCTGCCGTTCAACCATCCGATCCACGTCGCGGAACGGATCGCGATGCTCGATATCATGTCGAACGGACGCGTCGAGTTCGGCACCGGGCGCGCGACCACGATGGACGAGCTGCTCGGCTTCGGCGTGCGTCCCGAAGATACGCGTCCGCGATGGGCCGAGGCGGTCGAGGCTATCCCGCGGATGTGGCGCGAGGATCCGTTCACGATGCACGGCAAATACTGGACCGTCGAGCCGCCGGTCTCGGTGATTCCCAAGCCGATCCAGAAACCGCATCCTCCTATGTGGGTCGCGGCGACGAATCCGACGACGTTCGAGCTCGCGGCGGAGCGCGGGCTCGGAGTGCTGTGCTTCACGCTCGGCGTCGAGCTGGCGCAGGTGTCGGAGCGCATCAATATCTATCGCGCGGGAATCAAGCACGCGCGGCCGGTCGGGCAGACAATCAACAACCAGGTCTCGATGAACATCATGGGGCTCATCGGCGACGACCCGTACGAGGCCGAGCACATCGCGCGCGAGGCCGTGCTGTGGTACGTGCGCAAGGGCTTCGAGCTGGTGTCGAGCGTGGCGGCGGCGAGCAAGACCGACGAGTCGTACAAATATCTAAAGACCGCGTCGAAGTTCGATCCGGCGAAGTTCACGACCGACTATTACGACTTCCTGAAGGACGGCGACCTGATCGCAGTCGGGGCGGCCGACGAGGCAGTGCGCGTCGCGAAGAGATATTGCGAGCTCGGCGCCGACCAGGTTTTATTTTTTCTGCAATACGGCGGCATCCCGCACGAGAAGATCATGAAATCAATCGACCTAATCGGCCGCCAAGCACTCGGCGAGATTCATTCGTGGAAAACCCCGGGCGGAATCACCGGGTGTTGATGGCCCTTTATAGGCAAGAAAATCACAGGCTAAAGCCTGTGCCACTGACGGAGGAGAAAACTGATGGAATTTGCGCTGCAGTATGAGCTTCAGCGGAGCCGGCCGCATTACCCCGGCTTCATGTACGACATCTACCATCAGGCGACCGAGCAGGTGAAACTCGCGGACCGCCTCGGCTACCATTCGGTCTGGACCGTCGAGCATCATTTTCTCAGCGAGTGGTCGTACTCGTCGGCGCCCGAAGTCTGGTATGGCGCGCTCAGCCAGGTGACGTCGCGGATTCGGCTCGGCCACGGCATCTGCCTGCTGCCGATTCCGTTCAATCATCCGGTGCGCGTGGCGGAGCGAATCGCGGTGCTCGACATCATGTCGAACGGGCGCGTCGAGTTCGGATCGGGCCGTTCGATCACCGAGCAGGAACTCGGCGGCTTCCAGGTGAATCCGGAAGACTCGCGCGCGATGTGGGAAGAGGCGGTCGCCGCGATCCCGAAGATGTGGATGAATGAGACGTTCAGCCACGACGGCAAGTTTTTCAAGATGCCGGAGCGCGAGGTGATTCCGAAACCGATCCAGAAACCGCATCCGCCGATGTGGGTGGCGGCGACGCAGCCTTCGACCTGGGAAATCGCGGGACAGAAAGGAATCGGCGCGCTCGGCTTCGGAATTTCGGAGCCGGGGATGCTCGACAAGCTGATCGCGATTTACAAAAAAGCGATCAGCACTTGCGAGCCGGTTGGCGCATTCGTCAACGATCGCACGGCCGCGGCAACGGTCTGCGTGTGCGCGCCGACGCGCGAGGAAGCCAAGCTGATCGCGAAAGACGCGATCGATTTCACCACGCGCAAAGCCGCCGAGCTGTTCACGCCGTTCGCCAAGCAGGAAGTGAAGGGCTACGAGTACTACAAGAAGATGGCGGAGGCGGCGGTCGCGATCGGCGACTACCGGATGTCGCTCGCCGATCTCGACAAACGAATCGAGGCGGGCGCGGTGATGGTCGGCGATCCGGAAGACTGCCTGAAGGTCGCAAAGTTTTACGAATCAGCCGGAGTAGATTTGCTGCTGATGCTGGTGCAGGTAGGCGCAGTCCCGCACGACAAGGTAATGCAGACGATCGATCTCATTGGCAAGCACGTAATGCCGAAGCTAAGCGCAAGCTCGAAGGCGTACCAGGCAGAGTCAGCAGCAGCCCGCTAGCGGTGATCGCTGGACTCCTGAACGGCTACTGGGAGGCTGCCTTTTCGCGCGCGAATTCTGCTGCCGGCCGGTCTGGATTCTTGGCAATCTGTTGCAGGTAGCGCTTCCCCATATAAGCGACAGCCGCGTCCGAATCCTTTGACAGCGCTTCCAGACATTTTTGCGCCTCCGGCGAACCTATCCCGCCAAGCAGATATGCGCCATGTTCGCGCTCTGCGGGATCGCTGCTCTTCGCTAACTTCGCGGCTTCATCCAGACCCTCATTCGGCGCAATCGCCAGGAATTTCTTGATCCGCGCGAGCTGCTCCTCCAGGCATTGTTTGTCGTCGAGGTCGTATCCCTCTGGTCCACGCTCATCTTGCAGCTTGGCAATGATTTGGTTCAGCGAGTCGATTTTCTGTCGATAGAAATCCTTAAACTCGTCGCTGACGTTTTTGTATCCGTCTCCGCGCCAGGCATAGATCACGGGCCACGCCGAAGTGCATTTCGTCGAACGAGTCGCCAATGAGTCATAGTAAACATATTCCAGATGGCCATCGTGCTTGAGATCCTTGATGCTGCTGGAAACGTCGCCGCCGTCGCCGATCGATCCACCAGTTGCGTACACTTCAAAACCCGACGCAGTTTTGTCGATGACATAGACATTGCGACATGACGGCCGATCAGGGACACCGAGACCCACTACCAAAGACAGAGAACCGTTGCCGCGAAGATCAGCGAAGCGGAAAGAGCAGACGTATCCCGCGTGCTCCTCGTCTGACTCGCCCATTCCAATGTCCGGATCGAGCTCGCCGGCTGCAGATTCCAGAACGGAATTTAGAAAATTCACCAGAATTTTCATCGACGGCTGTTTAATAGCGAGGTTCGGCGACGCTTTCACCGACCAGTCATAGGACGCCAGCTTCGGCTGCTGCGGATTGGTCGAGCTTGCTGCGAGTGCGTGTGAAGTTGGAGCCAGCCAGCAACACGCTGCAAATATTGCCGCCGTGAGAGTCTTGCCGAGGATCATTCGCTCGCCTGCTGTGCGAGTCATCGCGACGATGTCGGTGGTGTCGTGCAATGAAACGGGCGAGTCGCGATTCCCCATGGATAATCGATCCCGCTGTCCGCTCCTGCGATGGTTCGGCTCGGCGTTGCATTTCCGTTGGCATCCGCAGCATGGACAGTGACGCTGCCGGTCCGTGATTCTCCGCCAGTATAGTTCGCTACATAAATGTTCCGATCGAAATCCAGCGCAACTCCATAAGGCTGGCGAATTCCGGTGTCGACGCCGACTATGGTGCGAGCGGGTTTCGCATCGCCATCACTTCCCGGCTGATACACCGTGACACTGCCATACTCCGACGGCCCGCCTTCGTAGTTCGCTACATAGATGTTGCCGCTGCAATCGACTGCGACTCCTACCGGGTCGTGAAGGCCGGTGTCGGGACCCGCGATGGTACCGATCGGCTTTACATTGCCATTGCTGCCCGATCGAAAAATCGTGATACTGCCGGACCCGGATGACCCATCTTCGAAGTTCGCCGCATTCGCCACATAGATATTCCCCTCCGCATCCACCGCAATGCCGTAAGGATCGCGAAGGCCGGTGTCGTGACCCGCGATTGTAGCGCCGGGTTTCGCGTTGCCCTTACTGCCAGCCGGATAGACGATCACGCTGTCGACATTGCTGCCTCCGCGGTTAATCGTGCCGTTGTCGCTGGTAACATAAAGGTTCGCGTGCGCATCGGTCGCGATGCCGCCGGGAAAATAGAACCCGGTGACGGTTCTATCTGTCGGGCCTAGCGCAACTATGTCGCTGCTGTCGGGTGGAAACACCTTTACGCTGGCGCCCCCCGCGTACATGCCTTCGGTGGCTATATAGATGTACCCCTGTGGGTCCACCGCGATCCCCCTGCCGTACGGAAGCCTGCTGATGACCGCAACGGGTTTGTCGTTGCTGCTGCCGATGAGACTGTAGGCGGTCGCGATGTTGCCCTCGAGCGGCTTCGCTACCTCGCGGCTGTAGTTGGTGACGAAGACTCCGGCGCCGAGCGCATTTCCGGTCGCCTTCATCAGCGGTCGAGCCCCTGCTTCGATCGGATGCTCGCTTGTTGTGCCGTCGTCAGCAACGAAACGCACTGTCCGAACGATTGAACGCAGGGGAACGGCGTTATCTTCCAGAACCGCCGGATCAGGAGAAGAGCTTCCATTTATCGAACACAAGCGCGGCGACATAACCTCGACTGACCAGAAACACGCAGGCCAACACATAACGCATTCCAGGGCTGCTTCCTGTCCGCCCAGCCGGATCGGTTTGCACGCGCTATCGAGCGGCTGAAACGCCGTGGCGGCGTCGTGGTACACGACAAATCGCAGCCACAGATTATGCGCGTTCACCAGATCGACTATCGCATCAGTGTCCGGCGTGCCGCTGCGGCGAGGATCCCGCTCGCGAACCTCCATCGACGGCGGGTACCGGAAGGACAGTCCAGTGGGTGCATTTCGGTACAGTTTCCACCCGGCACCGTCGGCGTGGCTCGCTCGGGGCCAGAAGACAAGAACACTCAATAGGGCGGCAGCTGCGAGCGTCTTCATATGCTTGTAGATACGCAACTGGACGAACGAAGTTACCTCCACGATCGATTAACCCGAAGTTTACCCGTTCGAGTCATTCTCGGCGAGCCCAATACTGAAGAACCCTCACCGCTGGCTGCGATGGGAGGTCGGCTCCTCTCCCGTGAAAATAACGGGCTAGGTAATCTCGGCCGCTCCTCCCAGACAGATGGACATCCTAGCGTCGCGAGCCGGGGGCCGGGCGCGGATCTACTATCTGCCTGCCGGTGGGGCGGACTTCCAGCGAGCAGCCGAACATCGAGTCGTCGCGGACGAGGCTTACTACTGCGTCGGCGATTTCTTCGGGCTGGATTATTTTTGAGGGCATCCAGCTCTTGATGCCGTGTTGCTTGGCTAGTTCGAGGCCGCGGCGTACCAGCGGAGTATCGACGATGCCGGGGCAGATGCAGTTGACGCGGATTTTTCTTTCCGCTTCCCACGATGCGAGCGAGTGCGTGAAGTTCACGACGCCGCCCTTGGCCGCGCCGTAAACCGCGTCCTGACGATGCGGATAGAGGCCGGCCATCGAGGCCGTGTTGATGATGACGCCGCCACCGTTCTTTTGCATCAGCGGCGCCGCGAGGCCGGTGCCGAGAATCACCGCCTGTAGGTCGATCTCGATCACCAGGTGCCATCGCTCGGGCGGCGCGTCGGGATAGCCGGGTGCGCCGACGCCGATGCCGGCGTTGTTGTGCAGGATGTCGAGGCGGCCGAATTTCGACATCGCCGTGTCGAGCATCCGGCGCGCGTCGTCGAGTTTGGTGACGTCGGCCTTCACGAACACGGCGCGTCCGCCCGCGCTTTCGATGCGCTTGACGGTTTCGGCGCCGCCCGCTTCGTCCAGGTCGGCGACCACGATCGCCGCGCCTTCCTTCGCGAGCCGCTCCGCCGTTGCACGCCCGATTCCCGATGAGCCGCCGGTGATGACGCCGGCCTTTCCTTTGATTTCCATCGCGCGATCCTCCGTCAGAATACTAATCGATCACTAACCAACACTCCCAACCAGGACGCCAACGATCAACCCGGCGAGCACGTAGGCGGTCAACGCGACATAAGTGTAGTCGCGCTCCCTGATGAAAAGGATGAAGCAGAAGGCGACGCGCGCGAGCGGGACCAGCGTCAGCACGAACAATCCGAGTGTCAGCACTGCATGCGGATTGCGATCTCGAATCCGGTCAAATAACAAGCCAAATTTTTCCCTGCCGATCAGGTGACCCTGACGCACCTCGTGGTAGCGCTGGACGTAGTAATCAGGCGCGAAGGTGTAGGCCATCACGAGCCCGGCGACAAGTGTAATCATCGCGACGATCAGAATCGTCCGCAGCAGGATCGGCGTCCATACCCTGAGTATGCGGTTCTCTTCTTCCTGTTGCGGCATCGCCTAGATACCCGAGAGCGCGCGCCAGCCCATTTCGGCCGCGATCAGCACAAGAATTATTACGAAAACGGTCCGTAGATACTCGACCTTGATATACGGCAGGAGGCGGCTGCCGGTGAGCGCGCCGGCGGTGACGCCGATGGCGACCGGCGCTGCGATAGTGGTGGCGACGTCGCCGCGCGCGAGGAATACCAGCGCGCCGGCGCCGGCAGTGACGCCAATCATGAAGTTGCTGGTCGCGCTCGAAACCTTGAGCGGCAGGTGCATGATGTAGTCCATCGCCATCACTTTGAGCGCGCCGGCCCCGATCCCCAGCATGCCGGACATCAGACCCGCGACCACCATCAGCGCGCCGCCCTGCGGTACGTTTACGACTTCGTAATGAACCGGGTTGCCGCTGAGGTCCGGCACTTCGCCGGCGAGTTTGAGCCGCTCGGCGAGCGCGTCGCCCTTGGTGAGGACGTCGTCGCCGTGCCTGATCACCGTGAAATATGCGGACTGGAGCATCATGGCGGCGAAGAGCAATTCGAGCACCACGGTCGGCACGACGCCGGCGAGATAGGCGCCGATGACGGCGCCGGTAACCGTCGCGCATTCGAGCACCATCGCGACTTTCAGATTGGTCCAGCCGTCGCGGACGAAGGCGACGCTGGCGCCGGCGCTGGTCGCGACGACGGAGATCAGGCTCGCGCCGACCGCAATCTGCATCGGCATGTGCGCGAGGATGATCAGCGCGGGCACGATGAAGACGCCGCCGCCGAGGCCCGAAATCGCGCCAATGAATCCGGCGCCGATTGAAAGCACGAGCAGGTTAATCAGGATTTCAAGCAAAAACAGGCTCCAGGTCCGGGCATTTCGCGCAAGCGCAATCTGGTTCGAGTCAGAGTGACAATCGCGGAGAAACCGAAGTGTGACTATACGGGACGAGGATTGAGAATTTCAAACGTGCGGCGCGGACTGTTGCGCAGCCCGCGCTCGATGTCGTCGGTAATCTCGCGCACCGCGCGGAGCGGCTCGGCCGCGCGCCAGATCGGACTGCCGATGACAACGTAATCGGCGCCCGCACGAATCGCGTCGGCGGCAGTGGGCGCGTTGGCGCTGGCGTTAACTGTCTCGCGCAGGCGCACGCCCGAGGTCACGATGATGAAGCGGCGTCCGCAGGTGTTGCGCACTTGGGTAATCTCATGCGGCCAGGTGACGACGCCGTCGAGCGATGCGTCGGCCGCAAACCGCGCGATTTCGGTGACCCGGTCGGGCGACTCCGGAGCGCGCGCGCTCGAATTCGGCGATTTGGTGTCGGACAGCGTCGCGACCGCCAGGATACTCGGCCGGCGCAGGCCTTCGGTCCTGCAAATGCGCGCGACCTCGGCCCGCGTCCGCGTCATCGTATCGGTCGAGCCGCAGGTCGAGCCGTACGGATGGAGGTCGAACATTTTGACGCCGAGCCGAGTCGCCTCGACCGCTGCGCGCAGGACTTTTTGCGGGCTGTCGTGAAATTTAAGATCGAGAAAAACTTCGGCGCCGCGGCGGCGAATCTCGCGGATAAAATCGGGGCCGCCGCCGACGAACAGCGCGCGCCCGACCTTGAACATCCCGACCACTCGCGCCAGACGGTCCACCAGCTTGAGCGCGTCGCCACGATCGCGCAGGTCCAGCGACACGATTAGCCGCTCGCGCAGCGCGTTCTGCCGCGTCAGTCCGGAAAAAGGCCAGTACTGGGTCATCGCTTCATGAAAATATGCCGATCGCCGTCGAAGTCAAGGAAGCGCGGCGCTCGGCCTCGATGCAGTGCGGGGGCTGCAATGCCGCGACTGCACAGGGCCGTCGTGGACGCTTGCGCGATCGCGAAAATGTGCGCGAATGCTGGGCTTTTCGCGCCGTCGCGCTTCGGCATCCGCTTTGCAATTAGAGGTCAGGACCCGAAAATGAACGTCGATTGTGTTAGATTTGGCGACTCGATAGGTCAATTACACGGACCGGCATTTCCGGCCCCAGGTGAGGCAGGATGTTCGGACTTTTTTTAATCGCACTAATCATTTACGCGGTCGTACAACATCGAAAGCGCAATCGGCTGCGCTGGATGAAATACAGCGACTGGTCGAAGTACGATTGGTCCAAGCACGACTGGGCGCAGTACGGCCGCCGCGCGCGAGGGTCGCGCAATTGGTCGAAGTGGGCGGAGGACGCGAAGGCGTCCACCACGGCGTCGGCCGAGCGCTTCGCCGACGATCTTCATTCGAAGATCAAGCGCGACTTCGACTCGAAGATAGCGCGCAAGTTCGAGGCCAAGGCCGAGCGCTTCGAGCGCAAGCTGAAGCAGCGCTTCGACAAGCAGACGCAGAAATACAGCGGCGTCACGCTCGATCCCGCGCACGATGTGCCGCCGCCACCGCAGTTCAAGAACGACGCCGAGCGCCAGACCTACGAACGCGCGCGCAAACGAGCGCAGGCCGAGGCCGGCTTCTTCGTCCATCTGATGTGGTACGGAATCATCATCGGCTTCCTGTTCGTCATCAATCTGATGACGACCGGGTTCGGCGGATATCCGTGGTTCATCTGGCCGGCGCTCGGCTGGGGCTTTGGAATCGTCAGTCACTTTTCGGCGGTGTACGGCTGGCGCTGGGTTCACGACCGCGTTTTCCAGCCCGCGGTCGCGCGCGAAGTGCAGCGCGAAGTTCTGCAGGAGAAGGAACAACTGCGGACCGAGAAGCAGGCGTCGCTCGACGAGCTGACGGCGACCTTCGCGCACGAAATCCGCAATCCGATCGCGGCGGCGAAGAGCCTGGTGCAGCAGATGGGCGAGGATCCCACCTCGCACGAAAACGTCGAGTACGCCAAGGTCGCGCTCGACGAGCTCGCACGCGTCGAGCGCAGCGTGTCGCATCTGCTGAAATACGCGAAGGAAGAAGACTACAAGTTCGAGAATGTGAACCTCGCGTGGGTGCTCGACGGCGCGCTGACGCAGATGCGCAGCAAGCTCGAGGCGAACTCGGTGATGGTCTCGCGCGCGTACTTGAGCGGACCGACCGTGCGCGCCGACGCCGACAAGCTGCGCCAGGTGTTCTCCAACATCATCGACAATGCGATCGACGCGATGGAATCGACGACCGGCGAGCGGCGGCTCGAGTTCGCGATTCAGAACAACGGCGCCGGCATGGCGGCGGTGCGGATTCGCGACAACGGCTGTGGAATTGCCGACGACAAGATCGCGAAGATTTTCAATCCCTTCTACACCTCGAAGACCAACGGCACCGGGCTCGGCCTTGGCGTCGCGAAGAAAGTGATCGACTCGCATCGCGGTACGATCGAAGTGCACAGCCAGGCCGGGCACGGCACCGAGTTCGTGCTCGCGATTCCGCTGAGCGACGCCGTCCGCGACAGCGCCGAACAATCAAGCGACGAGTCATCCGATGAAGCCGGCGAAGCGGCAGCCGAACCGGCGCCGCAGGACAACGCACAAAACAACGGTGGCGGCGCGGCGACTACTACGCCGATCATCCCGCTCGCAGCGGGCGCGCCGGGCGCACAGACCTCGAGGCTACGCAATTGAAAGGCCGATTGCTGGTAGTTGACGACGAGCGCGGCATCGTAATCGCGCTCAAAGGGCTCTTCACCAAGGAGGGCTACGAAGTCGAGACCGCCGAGTCGGGCGAGGAAGCGCTCGGCAAGGTCAAGGCCGGACTGTTCCACGTGATCATCACCGACCTCAGCATGAAGGGCATGAGCGGGCTCGAATTGCTCAAGCACGTGCGCGAGCTCGATCCGTCGTGCGCGGTCCTGATGATCACCGCGTTCGGCACGCAGCGAATCGCGGTCGAGGCGATGAAAGCCGGCGCCGAGGATTACCTGCCCAAGCCGTTCGACAACGACGAGCTGCGGATGAAGGTGCGCAAGGTGATGGAGACGCAACTGCTCAAGCGCGAGCACAATCAGTTGCTCGAGCAGGTGCGACTGGAGACCGGCGTCTTCGAGAACATGGTCGGCAAGTCGCGCACGATGATGCGCGTGTTCGAGACCATCGACAAGGTCGCGCCGACCGACGTGACGGTATTGATTCGCGGCGAATCGGGCACGGGCAAGGAGCTGGTTGCACGCGCGATACATTTTCGCAGTCCACGCGCGCGCAAGCCGTTCATCGCGGTCAATTGCGCGGCGTTCTCGCGCGAGCTGGTCGAGAGCGAGCTGTTTGGGCATGAGAAGGGCGCGTTCACCGGCGCCGTCGCGCGGCGCGAAGGAAAATTCGAGGCCGCCAACGGCGGCACATTGTTTCTCGACGAAATCGGCGACATGGCGCTCGAAACGCAGGCCAAATTGCTGCGCGTGCTGCAGGAGCAGGTGTTCGAGCGAATCGGCGGCAATCAGCCGCTGAGCGTGGACGTACGGATAATCGCGGCGACCAATCAGGACCTCGAAGCGATGATCGAGCAGGGCAAGTTTCGCGAAGATCTCTACTACCGCCTGAAGGTGGTCGAGGTTCGCGTGCCGCCGGTGCGCGAGCGCCGCGAAGACGTGCCGCTGATGGTGCAGCATTTTATCGCGGAGGCCTGCAATCGCTTCTCCGCGCCGCAAAAGCAGCTCACGCCGGAGGCGATGCGCGCGTGCGTCGAGGCGCCGTGGAAGGGCAACGCGCGCTCGCTCAAGGCCGCAATCGAGCAGGCGGTGATCCTGTCGTCGGGCAAGGAGATTACCGCGGAAGATCTGTTCGCCGGATCGGAACCGGAGGGCGATCACGCGAGCGTGCCGGCCGCGAGCGCGGCGAATCACACGCCGGCGGGCATTGAGAACGGCGAATCGGCGATGACCTTTCGCGAGGCGAAGGAAAAATTCGTCGGCGATTGGGAACGCGACTTCTTCGTCCGCGCGCTGCGCGCGACCGGCGGTAATATCTCGCGCGCCGCGGAACGGACCGGAATGTATCGGCAAAGCTTTCAGCAGAAGATGCGCGAACTCGGAATCACCATCGAGAATATCGGGCTCGCGCCCAAGAGTGACGCGAACTGATATCGCAGACACGCGGAGATAGGAAATGGAATCCACCGAACCTCAAGCCCCGAGCACTGCGCTCACGACGATGAAGATTCATCCGCCACTGCTGGCGGGTGTGCTCTTGCTGATCACGTTGGCGCTCCATTTCATGTTGCCGGAGGCACGCACGGCGGGATGGTACCAGGTGATCGGCTTGGTCGTGGTTGCGGCCGGCGTGGGCGTGTCGTGTTTCGCCGCGGCGATTTTCCAGGCGCGTGAGACCACCAAAAATCCCTACGGCGAGCCGACCGCATTCGTCGCGCTGTCGCCATATACCTGGACGCGAAACCCGATGTACTTCGGCATCACGACGGCATTGTTCGGGCTGGCGGTCTTCTTCAGCTCGATCGCGATGCTGCTGGCGCCGGCGGTGTTCTTCGCGGTGATCGATCGGGTGGTGATTCCACGCGAGGAAGAAACGATGGAGCGGCTGTTCGGCCAGGACTATCGCGACTACACCTACCGCGTCAGGCGTTGGATCTGAAAATTCAGCAACAGTCGGCTGCGCGCGCGAAAGCGCTCAAGCTGAAAGGAGAACGAAAGTGCTATCACGATTATTCAAATTGCTCGGAGGCAAGTTCAGCCGTTGGATCAAGGCGCGTGAGGCGCGCGACCCCGAGGCGGTGTACGAGTCCGCGATTTCGGACCGCGTGCAGCGCTATCATCAGCTCAAGACCGCGGCGGCCGGCGTCATCTACATGCGCAACAAGCTCGAGCGCGAGCTGCGCGAGAAGCTGGCCGAGATGAAGGAAGTCGATGAGGAAGCGGGGCAGGCCGCCGACATGAACGAGGATCAGTGCGCGCTGATTCTGATCCAGCGCAAGCATATCCTCGACGGCGATTGCACGCGTCTGCGCGAAGAGCTCGGCGAGCTGACGACGGAAGCCGAGGACGCGAAGAAGAATCTGATTTCGTTCAAGGGCGAGATCGAAAAGCTCAAGGTCGAGAAAGTGCGGATGATCGCGCGGATGCGTAATGCGCAGGCGCGCGTGCGAATCCAGCGCGCGCTCGAAGAGATTTCGTCCGACGACGACGTGCGCGCGCTCGAAGAAGTGCGCGAGTCGATTCAGCGGATGCTGGCGCAGGCGGGCGTCAATCACGAAATCGCCGGATCCGAACTCGGCGACAAGCTCGAGGCAATCCGCCAGCGCAACACCGAAGCCAAGGCCCAGGCCGAGCTTGCGGATCTGAAGCGCAAGCGCCGCCCGCCCCTGGCGCCGATGGATATCTTCACCGCGGCGGCAAAGTCGGCGGCCAACGGCGACATCAAGCACGCGAACTGAGTTGATATGAGAGCGTCATCTACCATCGTTGCGTCGCTCGCGGTGATCGCTCTGCTTGGCTCTGGATGCGGTCGTGAGCCGCATCCCGGGCCTCCACCGCCGCATGGCGGTCCCGCCTCCGGCATGAATGACGTGCACGGCGTATGGGCCAACAGCGTATTTGGCTCGGTCGATGTGAAGGAGACGGCCAATCTATGCGCCGGTCACGTGCAGCTCTCTCAAGGCAACGCGACCGTCAACGATACATGCTTCACCGGCGACACCAACGTCGTGCTATGCAGCGACGCGTCATCCGCGAATGCCGTACAGTGCGCCGCGGCGAACGGGAAGCTCGCGCTCGCCGGGACCGGCAGCGATCTTATCAACTACGCACGCGTCCGATGAGCATCAGCGGCGGAACAGCGTCGAGTCCGCCAGCGGCAGACCCAGCGCGTAGCGCCGGATCCAGTCGAGCGCGACCTGCGACGTGATCAGCTTGATCCAGTCGCGGGTGCCGCGGAACTGGTAGCGGCGCGTGAAACTCTGATCGTCCGCCGACAGCGCGATACAGACCGTGCCGACCGGCTTGTCGGGAGTGCCGCCGTCAGGCCCGGCGATGCCCGAGGTCGCGACCGACAGGCTCGCGCCCGTGCGTTGGCGAACGCCGGCCGCCATCTCGCGCACGCATTCCTCGCTGACCGCGCCGTGCGCTTTCAGCGTCTCTTCCGAAACCCCGAGCACGCCTGACTTTACGTCGTTGGAGTAAGTGACGAGGTCGCCGACGAAATATTGCGAGCAGCCGGGAACGTTGGTGATGCGATGTCCGATCAGGCCGCCGGTGCATGACTCGGCCACTGCCAGCGTGAGTTTCTTGTCGAGCAGCAACTGGCCGACGACTTCTTCCATCGAGGTGTCGCCTTCGGCGTAAACGAATTGCGAGATTTTCTCGCGGACGCGGCGCGACAGTTCGTCGAGCTTGCGATCGACCTCACCGGGTTGCCCCTCGACTCTGATTTTCAGCGAGATCTGCGGGAAGCTGGCGCGGAATGAGACCTTGGCTTCCTCGGGTTTGATCAATCCGGCGACCGCTTCGTCGAGCGCCGACTCGCTCATGCCGAAGGTCTGGAAAATCTTCACCGCGTAAACCTTGTCGGTGCCGCGATTCGACGCGATCCACGGTATCACCGTGTTTTCCATCATCGGCTTCATCTCACGCGGCACCCCCGGCAGTACGACCAGATGCGCGGTGTGTCCGCGCAGCGTCACCGGCATCCGGAAGCCGGGCGCGGTGCCGAGCGGATTTTGAATGACGGTCGCGCCCTCGGGAAAGTCCGCCTGCTTGAGGTTGTTCTCCGGCATCGGACGGCTGATCGAGGCGAACAGCCGCTTCATGTGATCGACGGCGGCCTCGTCGCGGCGCAGCTTGACGCCGGCGACGCGCGCGATCGTCTCGGTCGTCAGGTCGTCGGCGGTAGGGCCGATGCCGCCGGTCGAAATCACAACGTCGCCCTTTTCGATCGCCGTGCGCCACGCCCACTCGAGCCGATCGTGAACGTCGCCGACCGTAATCACCGCGACCAGATCGATTCCGATTTCCGCGAGCTTGTCGGCAAGGTAGTTGGCGTTGGTATCGACGACCTTGCCGGTGGTGATTTCGTCGCCGGTTGAAAGAATCACAGCGTTCTGAATCATCGGGAACTCCTCAGAGCAAGCGTACGATCAGATGAAGCACAATATTCGCATAGATCGCCGCGGCGAGATCATCGAGCATCACGCCCGCGCCGTTGCGCATGCGGCGATCGATCAGGCTCGCCGGCCACGGTTTGACCACGTCGGCGACACGAAACAGCAGGAATCCGATCATCATCCAGCCGAAGGTGAGCGGATTGCCGAACATCGTCGCCGCCATGCCGAGCACTTCATCTATCACGATGCGGCCGTCGTCGTGATTGTCGAAGATTTTTTCGGCGCGATCGGAAATCCAGCATGCAATCGCGAACGCGAGCGCGAAGACCAACAGGCATAGCGCCGGCGAATGCATCCAGAGCGGACCGAACGCGAGCCACACCACGACGAGCCCGACGACTGAGCCGGCGGTGCCCGGCGCGATCGGAGCGTAGCCGGAATAGATGCCGGTGGCGAAGAAGATGATGAGTGAGCGCATTCTTGCAGGGTCAGCTTGTAGTCAAGGTCACCGGATCTTCTTCAGCGCCGACTTCGACCGAGGCAACGCCTTCGATCTTCTGCGCGACTCCGATTACCAGTTCGTCCCACGGCGGCACCAGCCCGACACCGCTCACGCGCACGCGTCCGGCCGAACAGTTCACCGACATTTGGGTGTCGCCGATTTTCGGATGCGCGACCAGCGCGGCGTGCACCTGGGCCGCGATCGCGGCGTCCTGCATGCACTTGGTTTGGTCGGGAGTGCGTCCGCTGTCGAGATGAGTCGCGAGCGCCGCGAGCGTGTTCGCATGCGACTCGAGCGGGAGCCGTGCGGTGTTGATCACCAGGTCGTAAATCGCGGGGTCTTCGATGTCCTGGCCGAACAAAGTGTGGATGCGCGCCTTCACTTCGGCGTCGAAATCACGAACGCGCTTTTCAGCCGCGGCCGGCGCGAGCTTTTCGTCTTTCGCCACCTGCTTGACGCGATCGGCCACTGGAGCCATCGTGCGCACCCTGATGCCGCATCCGCCTTCGGGAAGAAAATGCGACGAACCGCGCCCCGCGACGACGATCCGGTCCTGCGCCGCCTCCAGCAGGAAGACGGCGCGATAGTACGCGGCGAAGCGGCCGGTGTCGCTCTTGCGCTCCCAGAAATGCGGGCTATGCACGTCGAACCATTTCACTTGCTCGGCACTGACGTTGAAGCGCTTGGCGGTCTCGGCGATCAACTGCTCGCCGGTCTGGAACCGATAGCCGAGTTCCCGCGCCGTGAGCTCGCCGAGCTCGATGCCCCTGCTGCCTATTTGCTGACTGATCGCGATTACCGCCATGTCGGTCCCCACGGACATCTTAGGTTTGTGATCGCGAAAAGGGCAAACCAGTCCGCGATGGAATCGGCGTCGAGGTGCAGATACGATTTTCGCGGCTGAGAGGGACGATGGAAGAAAGTGATTTGACGCGCGAGTTGAAGCTCGCGAAGAAGGCGGCGCGCGAGGCTGGCGAAATTCTGCGCGTCTATTGGAAGCGCGGAGGACTCAAAGTTGGATCGAAGGGACATGACAATCCCGTCACGCAGGCTGATCTCGAGGCCGATTCGGCGATCAAGAAAGCGCTGCGCGATCCGTTTCCTTCTTATGGATGGCTGTCGGAGGAGACCGTCGATAACGACGACCGGCTGCAATGCCGGCGCGTGTGGATCGTCGATCCGCTCGACGGCACCAAGGAGTTCATCAACGGGATTCCGGAGTTCTCGGTTGCGATTGCGCTGATCGAAGATGGAGTGCCGATTCTTGGCGTCACGTATAACCCGATCAAGCGCGAGATGTACTCGTCGGCGCGCGGCGTTGGATGTCATCTCAATTCGCATAGGGTGCGGGTCACGCGTACGCGGACGCTAAAGCGCGCGACGGTGCTTGCCAGCCGCAGCGAGACTGCGCGCGGTGAATGGCAGGTATTTCACGGCACGATGAAGGTGAGTCCGACTGGCAGCGTCGCGTACAAGCTGGCGATGGTCGCGGCGGGCAAGGCGGATGCGACGTTCACGCGATCGCCGAAGAGTGAATGGGACATCGCGTCGGGAGCGGCGCTGGTGGTCGAAGCGGGCGGCACGATCACCGACGCGGTAGGTCGCGCGCTGCGGTTTAACAAGCGCGACGTAAAGCTCGCGGGCCTTATCGCCGACAATGGCATCCTGCACGAGCAGCTGGTGAAAATCGCCCCGCTGCAGCCGCTGCGAGATCACAGAAAAGAATGAGTTGTGCAGACCCGGCCGCGTCGAGCTAACTGAATCACCGTGCGAAAAGATTGAACAGAAACAAAGATACAGCGATCAGCCACACGATGAGGATAAGCGCTATTCGAATTCTGTGATCCCGCCTGTCTTGCTCATCAGTCACTGTTAATGCCCTGAATTTACACCCCGTCCGAAATAACATGAACCCCGGAACGTGCCGGGAGAGTTTTTGTGCGTGTCAGAATCGTCAGCGTCACGAGGCGGAGGCGGTGGCGATTTCGTAGCGGGTGCGGCCGGGGCCGGTTTCAGGCAAGAAGTACATCGTTATGATTGGCAGGAATTGGAAGATGAGGAAGCCGAGCATCACGGTGCGCAGGCCGATGTGCGCGGCGAGTGCGCCGCCGAGAAACGGCGAGATGAACGCGCCGAAGTAGCCGATCGCCCAGACGAAGCCGAGCGCCGCGCCGACGCGGGTCGGATTCATGCCGGGCAACTCCATCAGCAGTGTGGTGATCGCGGCGAGTGAGCCCGCCGAGCCGATCCCGACCAGCACCAGCGACAGCCGCATCCAGGCGGGCTCAGGGAACATCATGACGCCGACGCATCCGATCAGCGTCGCGAACGCCACTGGCCACGTGAACGGTTTGCGCAATCCCGACATTCCCGTGCCGATGCCGCCGCCGAGCGCCGCGAACAGGCCGGTGAACGGCAGAACCTGCGTCATCAGCGACGCTTCCGCCATCGACATGCCGCGGTAGGTGCGGAAGAACTCGGGCAGGAACGCGGTGTAGATCTGGAAGACCCACATCCCGCCGAACAGTCCGGCCGCGACCAGCAGCACGTTGCGCATCTTCGCGACTTCCATCAACGCCGAGCCGCGCTCTGCCGGCGCCTCGATCACCGCTGGGTGCCGGCACGACGACATCGCCGCGATGCTCGCGGCCGAAGATTGTCCACAACAGCGCGACGCCGGCCGAGCCGACGCCGTACCACAACAGCGTCATCCGCCACGAGCCGACGGCCGCGAACAGGGCCGGCGTCGCGCGGAACACCGCGGTGAGTCCGACGTAGCCGAAGGAGAAGTTGACCATATTGATGTACGGCCACTCGCCTTCGCCGAACCATTGCATCGTCAGCGTGCCGGGCGGCGCGATTACCAGGCCATAGCCGACGCCTTCGAGCACGCGGCATGCGAGCAGCGCGACGAAATCCGGCGCGAAGCCGCTGGCGACCTGCCCAATCGCCATCAGCCAGATTCCGATGATCAACGCGCGCAGTGCGCCGATCCTTTCGGCGACGACGGCGCCGAGCAGCGAGAAGATGCCGATGCATAACGCGATGATCGAGATGATCAGCCCGGCGCTGCTCAGCGAGATGCCGAGGCCGTTGCGGATTTCCTGGAGTATCGGCGCCGGCGCGAGCCATGCGAACGACTGCGCGGTCAACAGCAGCAGCAACAGCGTTTCGATAATCCATCGGTAGGGCGAGAGTTTGCTGGTCTGGCTCATTGATCGAATCCGCTCAGCTCAGTTCGTGGTTCTGGTATATCGCGAGTATCGGTGGCGCGGCTACTGAAATCAGATCCGCTGATCGCCGCTGGCCCATCGAAGGTAGAACAACATCCCGAGCCCATAGACCGCCGCGATCAGGTAGAAGACCGCGCTGAAGGACTTGGTCGCCTGCACGATCAATCCGGTTGCCGCGACGCCGATGATTCCGGGGACGGTCGCAAAGGTGTTCGAGATTCCCATCAGGATGCCGGCGTAGGTTGGCGCGACATCGAGATGATTGACGCCGAAGGCGGCGGAGCCGATGCCGTTGGACGAGGCGGCGAGCGTCAGCAGTGCGACCGCCATCAGTGGCGAATGCGCCGCGGGCACCACCATCAGCGAGATTGCGCCGAGCATGAACGCCGCGGTCTGCATCGACTTGCGCACGGTGCCGACGGCGAGGCCGCGCGCGATAAGAGTGTCGGCCAGCCAGCCGGAGAAAGTTATTACGAAGAACGTCGTGATCCACGGGACGATCGAATAGACGCCGACACGCTCGAGCGGCACGCTGAAGGTGTGATGCAGATAGGTCGGCATCCACAGCAGCAGGATGTTGAAGCCGAAGTTGCTGCAAAAGTGCGCGACGACGATCGCCCACACCGCAGGCTCGCGCGCGATTGCCGCCCACGGCACGCGGGTCGCGCGCGGCTCGGCGGTCCGCATCGAAGTGATCAAGGTCAATTCGGCCTGGGTGATGCGCGACGAAGTCTCGGGCCGGTCGGCGGCGAGGTACAACCACACCGCGACCCACACCAGACCGAGCGCGCCTGAAATGTAGAACAGCGCGGGCCATCCGAAGGCCTTGATAATCAACGGGCTCGCGCTCAGCGCCAGGATTGTGCCGACGTACATGCCGCTGTAGTTGACCGACAGCGCGCGCGCGCGCTCCGACGGCAGCGTCCAGCGACTGGTGAGGCTGTGAATCGAGGGGAAGTTGACGCCCTCGCCGAGTCCGAGCAACACGCGCGCGGCGAGCAGCGCAACGAATGATGCGGCGGCCGCGATTGGTGTGACGACAGTCGCGAGCGACCAGATGGCGACGCCGCCGGCCAGCACGCGATGGCCGCCGAATCGATCGGCCATCCATCCGCCGATTAGCTGCGTCCACAAGTATCCCCAGAAGACGGCGGACAACACGAGTCCTTGCGCCGCTGATTCGTAGCCGAACTGGCGGGCGAGCGGGATTATCGCGACCGAGATGCTGATGCGATCGATGTAGCAAAGGGCGGTGCCGAGAAAGAATAGCGCGACGACAGTGTAGCGTTGCGGCCATCGCGGAATCCCGGGCGCGGTATCGCGCGCGCGTGCAGGCTCGCCCATGATGGAGTCGAGCTTAGGCTGCGCGATGCGCAAAAAAAAAGACGCGAGAGGCAAATGCTCTCGCGTCTTTTGGAAACGTCGCTGCTGCGAACCGGCTAGCGCCCGACGGCGTGGCGCACGGTGTTCAGAATGTAGATGAAATCGCGGGGGGAACGCACGTCGCCGAGCAATGCCACTCGCGAAAGCATCTCCATCTCGCTGCTGGTGACGTTGTGCACGCGCCGCAGCTGTTCGTTCTTCCTGAAATCGTCCCACGCCGATTCCGCCGGAGTCTCAACCTCGGGGCTCAGCAGAGCCTGCGCGCGAGGATTGGCGAGGAAGAACAGTTCGCGGCGATCGAGTCCGAGCACTTCCGCCAGGCGGGTAAGGATCTTGTCGGAAGGATGGCGTTTGCCGGATTCCAGGTGTCCGACATACGGCGTGGAAGTTTTGACGCGACGGGCGACTTCCTCTTGAGTGAGGTCGAGTTGCCGTCTGCGCTCACGAATGACCTGACCGAAAGTACGTTCCTTGATGCGTGCCATGATAGAAACCTCTTCCCCTTTTAACGTGTGCCGATTTTACGCAATCGATCGAACGCCGAATGCCACCAAAATGGTGTTATTCGACACTTACAGTTAGTACCAGCTAGGCGACTTTAAGGCAAGCATAAAATTGGTGGGGTTATTGCGACCGCTTGAACCGCCTCTACACACTTAGATTACATAACCCTACAAACTGTTTAGACGACGGTTTGGCGAAAATATTCAAGCTGCGAACCAGTCGCAATCTCACCGTTTTATGCTCAATTTCCATAGGGATTTCGCCCGTGATTCAGGTATATCGAAAAATCCGCGACCCCGTCGTCCGGCCGCGCCGTGCTCTTGAAATGGGCCGCGGCGCCGTGGTGCAGACCCTCCATCGAGACCACGTCCTGGCCGAGCGAATGGCCGTCGCGATCGAAATAGTGCACCTCGAGCTGGAGCGGGCCGGTGTCGTCGCCGGTGTTGCGAACCTCGCCTTCGACCGACACGCGATCGCCGCTGCGCACCAGCCGAGTGTCGGCCACCTTGACCGCCTCCACGCCGACCAATGAATAGAATACGTAGCCCGCGAAGCATAGCGCGGCGAGCAGTACGATGATCGCGCTCTTGCGCATCGGTAGCGCCGCCTAATACGAGCGCGGCAGGCCGAGCACGTGCTCGGCGATCGAGTTCAGCACCATCTCCTGCGACACCGGCGCGATTTTCAGCAGACGGCATTCGCGGAAGTAGCGCTCGACGTCGTACTCGCGGACGTAACCGTAGCCGCCGAGAGTCTGCACTGCGCGATCGCAGGCCTCGAACGCGGCGTCGGCGGCGCGCAGCTTGGCGGTGTTGGCCTCGGCGCCGCATGGCTTGCGATGGTCGAACAGCCACGCCGCCTTCAGCATCATGAGCTCCGCCGCTTCGAGCTTCGAGTACGAATCGGCGAGCGGATGCGCGATAGCCTGGTTCTGTCCAATCGGGCGGCCGAAGACGATGCGTTCTTTCGCGTAGCGGACGGCTTTTGCGATCGCGGCGCGGCCAATTCCGATCGCTTCGGCCGCGACCAGGATGCGCTCGGGATTCAAGCCGTCGAGCAGGCAATGGAAGCCGCGTCCTTCGCCGCCGATCAGGTCGGACGCCGATACTTTCAAATTGTCGATGAACAGCAGGTTGGTATCGACGGCGGCGCGGCCGAGCTTTTCGAGCTCGCGAATCTCGACGGCTTGCGGCTCGAGCTCGGCGAAGAACAGGCTCATGCCGTCGGTCTTTTTGGCGACTTGCTCGAAGGGCGTCGTGCGCGTGAGCAGCAGCATCCGCTTTGCTTCCCGCGCCTTGGTGGTGAAGACCTTGCGGCCGTTGATGATGTAGTTGTCGCCGTCGCGGCGCGCCGCGGTCTTGATGTGCGTGATGTCGTTGCCGGCGTCGGGTTCGGTGACGGCGAAGGCGACGTGCATCTCGCCGCTGACCACTTTCGGCAGGTAGCGGAGCTTCTGTTCCTCGCTGCCATGGAAGACCAGCGGGCTGACGCCGAAGATCGACAGGTGAACGCTGCTGGCGGCGGCCATCGCGCCGCCCGAGGCGGCGACTTCGCGCATCACGAGCGCGGCCTCGGTGATTCCCAGACCGCTGCCGCCGTAACGCTCCGGGATTGCGACGCCGAGGTAGCCGGCAGCGGCGACCGCGGCGAAGAAGTCGTGGGGGAATTCGGCGCGGCGATCGTGCTCGCGCCAGTACTCGTCGGGAAAGTTTGTGCACAGGGTGCGCACCTGCCTGACGATCTCGTCCTGAGCTTCTGTCAGTTCAAAATTCATGCTTTCGACCGACCTTACATTGAATTGTTTGCGTTGTTGTGGCGAGCCGCAGGCGCTCGGGATTGTTGACGAAGCGGCGGTGCCTCTGATTAATGAGGCGGCAAATGCTTTCCATACGGGCATCACCAATCGCCGACCGATAGCCGAAGTTCTTATGAATACAAAGGATTTTCGGCGTCGATCAATTATTACACCGGTATGAATCTTGTAACCAAGCAGCCGGTTAATCACCGTAGCCCGCTACGTGTGGGCGCAGGAAGCCGCGGCAAAGGGCCGCGCATCTCGGAGGGAGGAGATAGTGAACAGAACGAGAACGACCCGGGGCTTTGTCTGGGTTCGCCTGGCGGTCGGCGTCGCACTGATCGGATTGCTGTGCAACGCGAGCGCATGGGCGGCAGATCCGGCCACGACCACAACCACGACGACGCACAAACGTCACCACCACGTGGTCACCACGACGACCACTACAACCCCAGCGACCGGCCCGAACGAGGAGCAGCGGCTCAATGCGCTGTCGGGGCAAGTGGGCAATCTACAGAAACAGACCGACGACACCACCAGCGAGGTAAAGAAGATCGAGGCGGCGATGGTCGTCGCACAGCCTGCGGCTAACGCGTCACCGGCCACCATCGGCCAGCACGTCGGCCTGAACGAGACCAACATTGCGTCGATCCAGAAGAATCTGACCGACAACCTGGGGATCAGCGTGCATGCGCTGGTCGATGCGGGCTACGAGCATAACTTCAACCAGCCCAACGCCAACGTCAACGCGTTCCGTGCGTGGGACGAGGACGGGTTTCAGCTCACTCAGGGCAATCTGCACATCGAGCGCGACGGAACCGTTGGATTCGTGACTGACATCAACGTCGGTCAGGTCGCGAACTCGATTTCCTCGGTCACGCACTACTCGAACGTCGCCTTCGTCGGCGGCCAGTGGATCGATCCGACGCAGTACTACCTGACCTACACCGCGCCGTTCGGATCGGGCGTGAGTTTTGAAGCCGGCCGCTTCGTGACGCTGCTCGGCGCCGAGATCATCCCGGTTTACAACAACCAGAACTTCAACGAGAGCCGCAGCCTGCTGTTCAACCTGGGCGAGCCGCTGACTCATACCGGCGTCCGCGCCAGCTACACCTTCAACGATTACGTGTCGGCCACCGCCGGTCTGAACAACGGCTGGGACGATCCCGCCGCGAACAACAATAGCGGTCCGAACTTCGAGGGTGAGTTGGCGCTCAACAACAAGGACAAGTCGCTCGCCCTTGTCGTTAACGGCATCGTGGGTGACAATGCTGTGCCGGGGTCTAATGGCAAGCAAGTTTCCAATGCCAATCTGGGCGCGATCGATCCGATCGCGACCTGGAAGCCCTCGTTCGTGCCCAACCTGACGCTGCAGGCCGAATACCTCTACGCGTCCCAGTCGGGGCCGGTGATCAACGGTCACAGCGCTTCTTGGCAGGGTGCGGCCGGTTACATCGTGTACGATTTCAACCCGGCGCTTGAGGCGGCAACGCGCGCCGAATTCTTCGACGACATGGACGGAGCGCGCACCAACGGCGAGGCGCAAACGTTGTGGGAGATAACCCAGACGATCAGCTACAAGATTCCTGAAGTGACGGGTCTGATCGCGCGCCTGGAATACCGGCATGACAATTCGAGCCAGAACTCGTTCACGAATAACAATTTCGTCAACCCGACGACCGGCCAGCAGCATCTGTGGCATGGCCAGGACACGTTGGCGGCCAATTTCATTTACGCCTTCTAACTCGGGGAGGAGCTAGAGCATCAGACGCGCAGCAATGCGCCAAAGCGGCGGGTCCGAATTACCGGACCCGCCGCTTCTCTTTCTGCCTCGGCATGCACTCCCAACCGCAAGACGACACGCGATTCATGGGTTGCGCGCGAAACTACTGGCATGCATGAATGCGGTGAGCAGAGCTGATGGGCTTTTACAATCGATACATCCTGCCGCACGTGATCGAGTTCGCGATGCGGCAGAAGAATTTCGAGCCGTTTCGCGGACGGACCGCCGGCGCCGCGCGCGGTCGAGTGCTCGAGATTGGCATCGGCTCGGGCCTCAACCTCGCATCGTACCCCGCCGGTATCGAAACCGTGTGTGGAGTCGATCCGTCGTCCGAGCTTCTGGCCAAGGCCAGCCAGCGCGTCGCAAATGTGAAATTCCCGGTTCGTTTATTGGAAGCTTCGAGCGAGAAATTGCCGCTCGAAGATCGCAGCTTCGATACCGTCGTGATGACCTTCACGCTGTGCTCCATTCCCGACGTTGGCTCGGCGCTGCACGAGATCCGGCGAGTTCTCAAGCCGGAAGGCGCGCTGCTGTTCGCCGAGCACGGGCGCGCGCCCGATGCGGACGTGACGCGCTGGCAGGATCGGATGACGCCGTACTGGAAACGGGTCGGCGGCGGCTGCCATCTTAACCGCAAGGTCGATGATCTCATTCAAGCCGCCGGCTTTCGCCTCGAGCGACTCAGCGCCGGCTACCAGAAGTTCGCGCCGCGCCCGTTCTCCTTCTTCTACGAAGGCTGCGCCCGCCCGATTTAGATAGCAGCCTCGTCCTCTGGCCCACGAATCAAGCGAATCCGATAGTTCCGATCCATTTGCCCGATATTCATTACGTCATGTCTTCCATCGCAGACTGTGAGCGCAGCGCGGCTCCTAACCTCTCCTCGGACAATGAGAGGTTGGCGACATACTGGCCCGAGCGTGATAGTAGTTCGCGCGCATCTTATGAATCACGCATCCGCCTTTGTAATTCTCGCGCTCCTGCTGTTCGGGCCGCTGGCCGTCGCGACGATCGAGCATAATATCGAGCTCTACTGCCTCGCGCTCGGCGTGCTCGCGACGCTCCTCGGTGCCGGCTTTACGCATGAGTTGATTCTCGAAGCGCTGCATGAGCCGGTCGCTATCAGCGTCGCGGTGATAGTCGCGGCACTTCTGTTCGGATGGCTGCGGCCAGGGCTCGACCGGGTTTTCGAGCGCCTGCGCCATCGACTGTCGCGGCCGGTGCTGACTGCGTCCGCGGTCTTCGTGATCGCGTCGATCTCGAGCGTCATCACGGCGATTGTCGGCGCGCTGGTGCTGGTCGAGGTGGTCGGTCTGCTGCGTCTCGCGGGCGAGAAGCGGGTGCGCGTGACAGTCGCGGGATGCTTTGCGATTGGCATGGGCGCGTCGCTGACGCCGCTGGGCGAGCCGCTCTCGACGCTGGCCGCGCGCGCCCTCGACCTGGAATTCATGGGGCTGTTTCATTTGCTGGCGCCGTGGGTATTTCCGGGCGTGCTCGCGAGTTCGATCGTCGCGGGACTGTTCGCGCGCGGCGACTACGACGAGGCGCCTGCGGGCGCGCATGTGAGTCAGACCTACGGCGCGATTCTTTTCCAGGCGGGCAAGGTCTTCGCGTTTATCGCCGGGCTGGTGATGATCAGCAGCGCCTACGGCCCGATCGCCAACGAGTACGTCAGCAGGATGAGCAACGATCTTCTGTTCTGGGCCAACACCGTGTCGGCCGCGCTCGACAACGCGACCCTGGTCGCGCTCGAAGTCCACAGCATGACGCTGCCGCGCGCGCGCGAGGCGATTCTGTCGCTGCTGATTTCGGGCGGGATGCTGATACCCGGCAACATCCCCAACATCGTGAGCGCCGGCGCGCTTAGAATCGGGAGCGCGACCTGGGCCAAGGTCGGCGTGCCGATGGGATTGGTGATGCTCGGCATTTATTTTGCTGTAATCAAGCTGATGGGCTGATTAGGGGAAAAATACTTGCACAATGCACGGGATCCTTCACGGATGCGCGAGTGGTGCATGATTTTAAGCTGCTTGAATATGCGTCAAATGCCCGCTGAACGGGCGTTGCGTTACTGATGAGTTCGTGACAGAAAACGAGATTCAGAGATCGATCAATCAACGAGTACTAATGCCGCCCCGTAAGCGGCCAGGAGGGTTACCGGTTCGATGACGCCAAAACAAGTATTGGCTATGATCAAGGACAAGGGCGTGGTGATGGTCGATGTCAAATTCATCGACCTGCTCGGCACGTGGCAGCATTTCACTGCCCCAATCTCCGAGTTCAAGGACGAAGCGCCTTTCGACGAAGGGCTGGGCTTTGACGGCTCGTCGATTCGCGGATGGCAGGCGATCGACAACAGCGACATGCTGGTGATTCCCGACCCCGAGACCGCGGTGATGGATCCGTTCACCAAGGATCCGACGCTCAGCATCATCGCCAACATCTCCGATCCCATCACGCGCGCCGATTACACCCGCGACCCGCGCAACATCTCGCGCAAGGCCGAGGCGTACCTCAAGACCACCGGCATCGGCGACTCGGCCTACTTCGGACCCGAGCCGGAATTTTTCATCTTCGATTCGCTGCGCTACGACACCACCCAGAATTCGAGCTACTACTACATCGATTCCAACGAAGGTAACTGGAACAGCGGGCGCGAGGGCGCGGTCAAAGAGGGCGCGAACCTCGGCTTCAAGGTCAAAAACAAGGCCGGCTATTTCCCGGTGCCGCCGGTGGACACCCTGCAGGACATCCGCACCGAGATGGTGCTCGAAATGGAGCGCGTCGGCATCCGCGTCGAGAAACAGCATCACGAAGTTGCGACCGCCGGCCAGGCCGAGATCGACATGCGCTTCCAGACGCTGACCAAGATGGCCGACTGGCTGACCTGGTACAAATACATCGTCAAGAACGTCGCGGTGCGCCACGGGATGACGGCGACCTTCATGCCCAAGCCGATTTTCGGCGACAACGGCACCGGCATGCACACCCATCAGAGCATCTGGAAGGGCGACACGCCGCTGTTCGCGGGCAACGGCTACGCCGGCATGTCGGAAACCGCGATGCACTACATCGCGGGCATCTTGCATCACGCGCCGACGCTCGCGGCTTTCACCAATCCGGGCACGAACTCGTATCGCCGTCTGGTACCGGGCTTCGAGGCGCCGATTAACCTCGCATACTCGTCGCGCAACCGCTCGGCCTCGGTGCGAATCCCGATGTACTCGCCGTCGCCCAAGGCCAAGCGTATCGAAGTGCGCTTCCCCGACCCGACCTGCAATCCGTACCTCGCGTTCTCGGCGATGCTCATGGCGGGAATCGACGGCATCCAGCGCCGACTCGATCCGGGCCAGCCGCTCGACAAGGATATCTACGCATTGACGCCGGCCGAGCTGGCCGAAGTGCCGAGCATGCCGGCGTCGCTCGAGGAGTCGCTCGGCAACCTCAAGAAGGATCACGAGTTCCTGCTGAAGGGCGACGTGTTCACCGAGGACCTGATCGAGACGTGGATCGAATACAAGATGGCGAACGAAGTCAGCGCGATTCGGTTGCGGCCCCATCCGTACGAATTCGCGCTCTATTACGACGCGTAAGCACACCACTGCGCGCCGACCAAAACAAAAGCGGCGGGCCTCAACGGCCCGCCGCTTTTCATATCGAGATTCGCGTGACTACCGACCAGCTCTATTGCCCCGTCCCCGACAGCGGGACCGTCTGATTCGCGCCGGTCGCGTTGTCGAAGATTGTAAGCGTCGAGGACTTTGCGCCTGGTGTTTGCGGTGCAAATTTCACTTTGAGCTTGCACTTCTTCTTTGGGAGCAGATTCTGCGGACAATTGGTCGCGCCGGCGGGAAAGCCGAACTCTTGCGGGTTAGTCGTCGTCACCGTAAATGAAACCGGGCTCGCGAACGTAATCGGCGCTCCGCTCTTGGCCGAATTGCTGATCACAAAAGTGAAAGATTTGCCCTGACCCACCTTCACTTTGCCGAAATTTTCGTGCGCCGGTTTGATTTTCAGCTTCGCCGGAACCGGCGTCGGCGTCGCTGTAGGCGTAATCGTCGGCGTCGCGGTGCGAGTCGCGGTGGCGGTAGGTGTCGGCGTGCCGCCGGTCGCAGTCGCAGTCGGTGTGCCGCCGCCCGGGACTTTCATCGACACCGTATCAATCGCAAAGTCGGTGCAGTCGCCCTCGCAACTCGTGATGCTGAACTCGACACTCGTGATGTTGGCGGCGGTACTATCGAGCGCGCCGATAAAGATGGCGTCGCCGCTGATGTCGCTCGTTTCGGCGAACGTGCCGAGAGAGGCGACACCGTCGAACGCCTCGATATTCGCCGTGAATTGAGCAGGACCGTCGGCCTGGATCAACGCGCCCGCGCCCGACACATTGTTCGAGGTGAAGTTCACGACCAGCGGACCGTTGCCGCTGTTGCCGGTATCCGCCGTCCAAATCAGGCTGTCGCCAACCGCGAACCCCGTCGTGCCGGCCACGTTCCAACTGCACAGCGTCTCGGGGCATACGACGGCGACCAGGCTGTTCGGACCCATCAAGGTGACCGAGCCGGTCAAGCCATGGGTTGAGGTGAACGCGGGAGTCGCGGTCAGGGTCGTCGCGTCGGCACCCAACTGCGACCACACGATTGTATCGTTGGCTGCCAAGGCGCCGAGGCTGGTCACAACCGAGACGGTGTCCGCGCGCGCGACCGCGCTCGCGAACAGTATCAGCACTATCGCGGCCCCGGCGCCGCGCAAGCTGCGGGTTTGCATACACGTCCGGATTGCGTGAATCCTCCGTCCGAATGCGCGAAGTTCTACTCGCATACCGGGCCTGCATCCGATCCGAAGGTGTCGTTGTTGGAAAATTCGCTGCTGCCCGTGCCGATCGACGGAGCCCCATAGAACCACGAAAAGAACGCGAGTTCCTGCGGATGGTAGGTGAAGCTGTTAAGCGTCACGCTTGGGAACAGCGTGCCGCTCAACGGATCACCTACCTCGAAGTTATTCTGGCAGCCACTCACTTGACCGATGTGGCCCCACGCGGGGGTCGCATTATTGCCAAGCGGATCGTTTATCCATTCGTCAATCTCATGGCTCGCTACGGAAATGTCTTCAGTCCCGGTGAAAGCTCTGGTGCTGTCGAAATCAATCACTCCATAGGTCTGCACCGGGTTTAAAAATGCATTGTGGTAGCCGAGGATGCAGCAGTTGTCGGTAGTCCCGACAACGAACGGGTCCGCCAATACCGTGTTGTAGAGAAGAATAATCGGGAAGCTGGTCGGACCTCCGCCTTGCCCGCTCACGAAGGGAATGATGGTGTTTTCGACGAAATTATCGAAGGTCGAGAAGTTGATGACCGCCAGGTTTCCGCATGGGACGCCCGAAAAATCCTCGCCCTGACCCGAGGTCAAGGTTAAAGTCTGCTCGGCCAGCGTCGTGATCGGGGCGAGCATCGTATGGAACCGATTCCCGGTAACGGAAACCTTCTGCCAAAATTCCGCGCGCTCGAACGCGTCGGAGTACTGCGTTGTCCCGACACCCACGCCGTTCATCGTGAAGGCGGCCGAATCAAATAACGGCGAATTTTGAAACACCGTGAGCGGTACCTTGCTGCTCAGGCAACTGGAGTCAGCCGCCGATGGATCGAACGCGTGTCCATCGGAGGTCTTTACTTTCACAGGAACGATAAACGTCGGGATGCTGGTCGTTCGGCTCCCATGGAAAAATGGGCTACGTCCCACCACAACGCCCTGGTACACATTGTCGTCCCGGCTCGAGGTTACCGTATAAACTCCCATCGGAATCGTCGTGGCGACCGCCGCTCCGCGAATCGCCTCTTCGGTGGTGACGCTGTGCAGTTGTCCGTAGGTGTAGTATCCCCGCAGTGGACCTTGAATAACCTGTGGCGCGTCCTGGGCAACGGCGGGCGACCCGGGAGTGACCATGCCGGCCGCCAGCAAAAACAACAGCGACAACACTGCGCGCTTCATCTCTCCGACCTCCCCAATCCCGAATCGCGTCGCTCGAACGGATCGATCATCGCTGAAGTATCATACGGAATCGAATGCGAGACAATGTGATTAAACGGAAGGAATAGTGAATAATAGCTACGTTGGTAACAACAGGAAGCTAAGATGGCTATAAGCGGCAATAACTACTCGTACAATTGCATTCTATCGCAAATGTACCCGTTTACGACGGCTTGTCGCGCGCCATTGCCTCGACCTTTTCCAGCCGCTCCTGCAGCTTCTTGTTGTCCTCGCGCAGCTTGTCAAGGTCCTCGCGCAGGCGCTGACCCTCCTCGACGCGCGAGCGGCCTTCGCTGATCGAAGCGATCGCATCATTCGCGTGACGCTGGATGCGGCCGTCGAGGTCGCGGTCCGCCAGCCGGTGCAGCGCGGGCAGTGCACGCGCGTCGCCGACTTCGGCCAGCGCCGACGGGATCCGCATCCGCAGCATGAACTCGCGATCGTCAACCAGCGGCGTCATGAAATCGAGAATCTCGACGCGCCGATTCTCCTTGAGTGCCGCAAATCGCGCGAGCGCACCCACCGCGGCCACCCGCGCACGTGGCGGCTTGCCATACGCCGAGTATTCGCGCGCAACCTCGATCGCGCGCTCGTCGCGCAGCTCGGCCATCCCGGCAATCGCATGCGTGCGTATCACGTCGAGGTACGAGTCGCGCTTCAGCGCGTCCGTCAGATGCGCGAACGCGCGCTCGTCGCGCGTCTTGCCCAGCGATAGAACCGCCTCGGCCTCGACGAAGTAGCTCGGGTCGCCGATACTGACGACGCCGGCCAGCGCCGACGCCGCGCGCGCGTCGCCGCGAAAATTTCCGATCGCGCGCACCACCGCGCGCCGCGGTTTCGGATGCGGCAGCTTGAGTCCTTCTAGCAGCGCGTCGAGCGCGGCGGTCGTGCGAATTGCGCCGAGCGCGGTCGCCGCGTCAGCCTGCACGCCCCAGAATTTATCGTTCAGCATCGCGTTGCGCAGTGCCGCGGTCGCCTGCGGACTGCCTTCATTGCCAAGCTCGCGCGCCGCATTGGCGCGGCCGATCGCTTCGGGAGCGTTGCGCAGCGCGGCTTCGAGCGCCTCGCGTCCGCGCTTGTGCTTGAGCGTCTTCAGAACATCGTGCTCGGGATCGAATCGCACCGCCTTCGGCGCTTTGTCCATCGCAAAAGTGAAACCCTGCTCGCGCTGATTTATCTCGACGCGATGCCGCGTCTCCTTGCCGTCGGCGTCCATCAGCGCAAGAGTCACCGGAAACGTGAACGCGGAAGCAATCGTGTCGCCGGTCTTGTGCGTCTGCTTGACCGTGATGCTGAGCAGCTTTTTCTTGTCGTCGAACGAACTCGTGACTTCGATTTCCGGATGCCCTTCCTTGTACACCCACTGGTCGAAGAAAAAATCCAGGTTGCGGCCGGTGGTGTCCTCGAACGCGCGCTGCAAGTCCTGCGTGATCACGTTGGCGCCGCGATGCCGCGTGCAATAAAGGTTCAGCGATTTGAAAAACAGCTCGTCGCCGGTCACCCGCCGCAGCATGTGCAGCACCAGGCTGCCCTTCTCATATAGATGCCGATCGAACAAATCGATCGGTTTGCGATAGCGGTTGCACACGATCGGCCGCCGATAATGATTGGCGTCCTCGTCGAGATAGGCCTCGCGATCCTGGCGCACGTTCCACGCAAACTCATCGGCGCCCAGATTCTCCTCGCACCACAGCGCCTCGAAGTACGTCGCGAAGCCTTCGTTCAGCCACGCGTGCGCCCAATCGCGGCAGGTCAGCAAATCGCCCCACCATTGATGAGCCAGCTCGTGCGCGACCAGCGGATCGCTCTTGAAATCGAGATGCGCGCGCGCGTCGTGCAGCGTGCTGTCGGTCTGCGTCGTCGCCGACGTGTTTTCCATCCCACCAAAAATAAAATCGCTGACTGCAACCTGCGCATACTTCGCGTACGGATACGGCACGCCGATCACGCGCTCGAAAAACTGGATCATCTTCGGCGTGTTGCCAAACGCGCGGCGCGCGTCGTCCTCGCGCCCGGGCGCAACGTAGTAGGTGACCGGAGTGTTGCCGGCGCGCTCCTCGATCAGCGCGAACTCGCCGGCCGCCAGCGTCATCAGATACACCGAATGCGGCACGTCATGCCGCCAGTGAAAGGTGCGGGTCTTCGCCGCGCCGTTCGCGGTCGTCCCGATCAGCGCGCCGTTCGATACCGCGGTGAATCGCTCCGGCACCGTCGCGATAACCTCGCTGGTGGGCCGGCTGTTCGGATAGTCGTAGCATGGGAACCAGTAGCGCGAGTCCTCGTCCTCGCCCTGCGTCCACGCCTGCGCCGGCTTGTTCGGATAGGCGGCGTCGGGTCCGACAAAATAAAGTCCGCGGCGCGGCTGACCCGCGTAGTCGATCGCGATCTCAACTTCTTCGCCCGCCTTCAGCGCCCGCGGCATCGCAATCTGCAGCTTGTCGTCAGCGGTCTCGAAGGTCGCGGGCTCGCCGCCCACACGGACGGCGCGAATCTCGAGCTCGGCAGCGTCGAACTCGATACGCTCGAGCGGGCCGGTGATCGCGGACAGTCGATGCGTCGCGGTGCCGGAGATTTTTTTCGCCTCGAAATCGAGCGCGACTTCAAGCTTGACGTGACTGATGTTGGCGGCGCGGTCGCGCGCCCATTTTGCCTCGACATGTTGCGGCTGAAACGCGCGCCGCCCACGAGCAAACGCGACGGTAAACGCCTCGCCATCGCCCAGCTCCAGCGCCAATTGATCGAGAAATCGCGGCTTATGCATGCCCGCAATGTTATGAACCGCCGCCCCGCCGCGCAATCGCGAAGATCGAATGCAAAATGCTGAGGACAGCCTTTCGCGCAAGCGCTCTATCGATGAGGAGAGGATTTAATCTTCGCCTCCCCCCACGATGGGGGAGGCCGCCGCTCTTCCCAGAGCGGCGGGTGGAGGACCTTAATTGCTGAAATGCAAAGCTGTCACGCCTCGAGCATCACGATGACGCCTTCGTCCGGCGCGAGCGTCAGCGGCGACTTCGTCGAACCCGCCGCGCGAGCGTCGATTGTGCTCAGCAGTATTTTGCCGTCAGGCAGATCGATCACGCGCGCCTTGGCGGTAAAATTCAGCGCGACAACAATATGCTGCGTCTCCGTCTCGCGATGGAACACCAAACAATCCTCAGGCGCGCCATCGAATTCACGATAACTGCCTTCGACCAGCGCCGGCGTCGATTTGCGCAATTTGATCAGCCGCCGATAGAGCGACAGCATCGAGTGCGGATCGTTCATCTGCCGCGCGACGTTGACCGCCTTGAAGTCGCCGCACGGCAGCCACGTCCTCGCGCTGGTCGAGAAGCCGCCGTTGCGCGCGTCCGACCATTGCATCGGCGAGCGGCAGCCGTCGCGTCCGACCGGATCGCGTTTGCTCTCGGCCGCAACCTCCGCATCGCGCATCCCGATCTCTTCGCCGTAATAAATGAACGGCGTGCCGCGCAGCGTCAGTAGCATCACAGCCGCGACGCGGGCGCGCGCGTCGGCGTCGCCGCGCCGCGCGAAGCGCGTGATATGCCGCGGGAAGTCGTGATTCGACAGCGTCCAGGTTGGCCACGCACCAGGGCCGAAGGATTTTTCCGTCAGCTCGATTGCCGCGCGGAAGCGGCGCGCGTCGTAGCGCGCGAGCAGAAAGCGAAAGTTGAACGCGAGCTGTAACTCGTCCGCGCGCAGATAATCGGCCAGCCGCTCCTGCTCGCGCGGCCACGTTTCGCCCACCAGTATCCGATCTTTGTAATCGTCGCTGACCCGCCGAAATCCGCGGATGATGTCGTGAACCTCGGGCCGGTCCGAGCTGTACAGCGGGTCCTGCGATCCCTCCGCGTACCACGGGATGTCAGGGTCGCGCACGCCGCGCACAGGATTGTCGCGCAACTGCTCGTCCTTGATCAGTCCCTGCACCACGTCGATGCGAAAACCGTCGGCGCCGCGCTCGAGCCAGAACCGGATTACGCCGTGAATCGCCGCGACCACTTCCGGATTCCGATAATTCAAGTCGGGCTGCTGCTCGAGGAACATGTGCAGGTACCACGCCGCCGTCGCCGGGTCGTACTTCCACGTGCTGCCGCCGAAGTAGCTCTCCCAGTTGGACGGCGGCCGCTCCGGCGTGCCGGGAATCCAGATGTACCAGTCGCGTTTCGGATTGGTGCGCGACGCCCGCGACTCGACGAACCACGGATGCTGCTCCGAAGTGTGATTCGGCACCAGATCGACAATCACCCGAATCCCGCGCCGATGCGCCGCTGTGATCAGCCGATCGAACGCCGCCAGATCGCCGAGCTCCGGATGGATGCCGCAGTAGTCGCTGATGTCGTAGCCCCAGTCGTCGAGCGGCGACGGGTTGATCGGGTTCAGCCAGATCGCGTCGATGCCGATCGACTCGAGATAGTCCGAGATGCGCGGTGACGCCGTCGAGGTCGCCGACGCCGTCGCCGTTAGAATCGGCGAACGAGCGCGGATAGATCTGGTAGAAGACGGCGCGTCGCCACCAATCTACAGGGTGTTGAGGAAGCCGCGACGATGGATCCCTCCTCAAATTCTACCTCAACACCCTGTATAAAAGTTGGCTTCTTTCCTTTATCTTCTCCACCGCTTTTTTGCGGGGGAGATAAGAGAGGGGGAACAGGCCGTGGTTTATCAACGGCCTGTGCAAAGCCATCGCGTCGCTCAGGCCGCGCGCGATCCCATCATGTCCGCATAATTCGTCGCGTAGAATTTCTCGCGCGCCGCCTCCGACAGATTCGGCGTCGATAGCTCGAAGCGCTTGAGCGGATTGCGCCCGCCCTCGATATGCGGATAGTCCGACGAGAACATGCACAGCTCCGGCCCCGCCTGCTCGACGATCCATCCCACCGGCTCGTGCGGAAACGGCGTGAAGCGCAGATTGCGCCGCACGTAATCGGACGCCTTCAGCGGCAGGCTCAAATATTTTTCCGACTTCACGAACGTCTCCTGCGAGATGTCCAGCCGCCGCAGCCACGGCACTATCCACATCGCGCCCTGCTCGATACAGCCGCCGCGCAGACGCGGGAACTGCTCGAAGATGCCGTCGAGCACCATCGTCGAGAGAAAAATTTCCGGCATCACGTGGATCGTCATGAAATCTTTCGATCGAATATTCTCGCCGCCGCCGAGGAAGTCCGTCACCGGCCGATCGTTGTTGTGAAACGCGCGCGGGATCGCGCGGCCGCCGCCCCCGATATGCAGCATGAACGGAACGTCGGCGTCCTGCAGCCGCGCCCACACGCCGTTGAAGTCCGGATGACTCGGCGACTTCTTCGCCGGCGGCAGCGACGGAATATGAATCGCGGCGCAGCCCAGTTTGATCGCCTCGTCGATTTCCTTCTCCGCAAGTTCCGGAATGTCGAGCGGCACGAAGCCGACCCCCAGCAGCCGCTTGTCGCCGCGGCAGAAATCCGCGATCGCGCGATTGTGCGCGCGCGTCCCGCCGTACAAAACCTCCGGCGTCGCGCGTACCTGGTCGAACTCGCCCCAGAAATGCGTGATCGCGAACGTCGTGAAAACCAGCTGCGAGCTGAAGCCGAGCAAGTCGAGCGCGCGCCGCCGCTCATCAGGATCGAAAGCGCCCAGCGCCTCCCAGCCCTTGCGCAGCATCAGGTTCTTTTCCGCGTCAGCCACCGCCGCCGGATCGCGATGCCGCTGGTCGGCGTGCGCGATCGCCTTCTCGACCATCCTGCCGCCCGACCCGATCGCGAGCGGATGCAGCTTCGGCCGGATGTCAGGATCGGCGTGTGCAATCAGCCAGTCGCGCGTCTCCATGATATGGCTGTCGGCGTCATTGAAGATTCGACCTTCGGCGTATGCCATCGCGATAACCTCGGTTCGTGGGAATTCGCGCGGTGTAAATCACCTGCGCGTTTCGGCTCCAAGATAGTGCAGGAAGGGGATGGCGTACAGAGGGCGAGTAACGGCGCTCACTTATCGGTGAAGCCGAGATCGTTCAGGCGGCTGCGCGCGTCCTTGGCGGCGTCGCGATGCACCATCAGGCGCGTCGGCACCGCGGCCGTCGTCCCCAGCATCCGCGACGATCCCGCGTCGAACACGAACGACTCGATACCCGCCTCGTTAAGGTAGTCATGCGCCATCCGCACCGGCGTCGGATCGATACTAGCGAAAATTTCCTCGAGCTCGGCCGGGTCAGGCATTTCTTTGTCGGGCATTTGATTCCTTTCGATCAGTCACTCGGCGGCGGGTGACGAAGACGTCATCCCCTTCAGCCGATTGTAGATGAGCACGGCGCCGCCGGCTATCAACAGTATCGCGATCAATGCGTCGAAGCGATGAAAGTAGGGCGCCAGGTCCTTCCAATGCTGTCCGAGTTTCATCCCGAAGTACGCCAGCGCGAGGCACCATATATATGACCCGAGCAGCGTGTAGATAGTGAACGGCAGCAGCCGCATCCGCGACACGCCGGCGGGAAACGCGATAAAGGTGCGCACCACCGGGAGCATCCGGCTCCAGAAGACGGTGTGCGAGCCCCAGCGCTCGAAAAAGCGGTCAGCGATTTCCAGTTCGTGATGCGACAGCAGGATGTACTTGCCGTAGCGCTCGATAAACGGCCGCCCGCCCCACGATCCCACGAAGTAGGCAACATACGACCCAAGCAGACATCCAACGGCGCCCGCAATCGCAACCATTTGCAGGCCGAAGCGCCCGGTCGCGACCAGGTACCCCGAGAACGGCATGATAATCTCCGACGGCAGCGGGATACATGCGCTTTCGATCGCCATCATCAGGACGACGCCGCCGTAGCCGAGCGTGGAGATAGTCGCAACGATAAACGCAGACAGCCCCGAGATTAGTTTGTCGATCATATTTCCGAAGCGCACTCTCCCCAAAACCGCGCCCACCCACCCTGCCATGTCACGCAGATCGTTGCGAGCCACCCCGCATCATTCTATCTTCCGCAGTACCGCGGCCTGCACCACAGCGCTGGATAAGATCCCTCACCTTCGATCCTCTTCCGACGGGAGAGAAGAAGAAAGCCGAGCCACGTTATGCAAAGCTCTCCTCGCGGAGAGAGGGGAGAGGCTTGGACATGAAATGGGGAATGACGCATACTGCATTTATGTTGAACGGGGATAGCATACACAAGTCGAGGGAAGCGTGATGGCTAATAATACTTTGAGCGTTACTGATAATCGGACCGGGAAGACTTACGAGCTGCCGATTGAAGAGGGGGACGTGATTCGGGCGGCGGATTTGCGGCAGATCAAAGTCGGCAAGGATGACTTCGGGCTGATGTCTTACGATCCGGCGTTCACCAATACGGCGTCGTGCCGGAGCCGGATTACGTTTATCGACGGCGACAAGGGGATTCTGCGCTATCGCGGGTATCCGATCGAAGAGCTGGCCGAGAAGAGTAATTATCTCGAAGTTGCGTATCTGATCGTCAAGGGCGAGCTGCCCGACCGCGAGCATTACGGGCGCTGGGAAAACAACATCAAGATTCACACGATGGTGCATGAGAATATCAAGAAGTTTATGGAGGGCTACCGCTACGACGCGCATCCGATGGGGATGCTGCTGGGGACGGTCGGCGCGCTCTCGACGTTTTATCCCGACGCCAACGATATTCACGACCTCGAATCGCGCCGCCTGCAGACGCGCCGGCTAATCGGCAAGATGCCGACGCTGGCGGCGTTCGCGTACCGGCATACGAAGGGCCTGCCCTACGTCTATCCCGACAACGACCTCAGCTACACCGGCAATCTGCTGTCGATGCTGTTCAAGATGACCGAGGTGCGGTACCAGCCGAATCCGATTCTCGAGCGCGCGCTCGACGTGCTGTTTATCCTGCATGCGGATCACGAGCAGAACTGCTCGGCCAACGCGATGCGCGCGGTCGGCAGCTCGCAGCCCGACCCGTACGCATGCGCGGCGGCGGCAATCGCGGCGCTCTACGGGCCGCTGCATGGCGGGGCGAACGAAGCGGCAATCCGGATGCTGATGGAAATCGGATCGGTGTCGAATGTTCCGGCGATGATCAGAAAGGTGAAAGAGGGCGAGCGGCGGCTGATGGGCTTCGGGCATCGGGTGTACAAGAACTACGATCCGCGGGCGAAGATACTGAAGGAGATGTCGGCGCAGGTGTTCGAGGTGACGGGGCGCAATCCGCTGATCGATATCGCGCTGGAGCTGGAGCGGATCGCGCTGCAGGACGACTACTTTATCTCGCACAAGCTTTATCCCAACGTGGATTTCTATTCGGGGATTATCTACCAGGCGATGGGCTTCCCGATGACGATGTTCCCGGTGCTGTTCGCGATACCGCGGACGTCGGGATGGATGGCGCAGTGGGCGGAGATGGTGCGCGATTCGGAGCAGAAGATCGCGCGGCCGCGGCAAATCTACGTCGGCGAGGCGATGCGGCATTACAGCGCGATCTCGTCGCGGCCGAAGCCGACGCAGCGTGAGGACGCGGTGAGCGAAGCTATCTAACGGTAGTTAGATATTTTCAGCAGCGTCGGGCAGAGGCTGTTGGCGGTTGCGCGATCCATGGTTGGCCTAGACGTAATTCCCTGCTATCTGTAGTCGTGGCGCCCGAATCAGTTCCCGGGGCGCTTAATCAACAAGGAGGCGGTGCTGCGATGGGCAAGAACGGAGGCGGCAAGCCGGCTGACATTATCTTGACGCTGGAAGAAGCGCTCATGCGCTTCAAGCGCAGGCAGGGTGAGGTTGGCGCACGGGCCGTGGGCGAGAGCGAATCGGCGTCCGAAGTTCATCATGTGGATTTTTCGGACGCGGCCGAGCCTCAGAGCGAAGGGCGGGCGACCAGCTATCTCAGCGCGGCAGACAGTGCGAGTGTTCTCGCTCATCGTGACGAAGCGAGCGCCGGGATGCCGGCGAGCGAAGAAATCGTCGCGGTGATCGACGGCATTCCGCGCACGCTCGACGAGCTCGAGCGACTGGCGGCGGCGGAGCAAGCATACGAGCAGGATTTTCCCGCGGCGGCGCCCACGAGCGTTGAGCTCGCGGATGAGGACGACGACGCGGAGCTGGGCGACGCCGAGGTCATCGCGCTGGCGAATCGTCGCGGCATGATGCGCGACTACGCGTTTACCGCGATGGGCGCCGCCTTGATGGTGTTGGTGGCGTTTCTGATGACGCGGGTGCCGATCGTCAACTACGATCACGCGAACCTGATGGCGCGAGGGGTCGCGACGCCGGCGCTGAGGGCGTCGTCGATCGAAACGGCGGCGAACGACTTGATCTCGACGCTGGTGATCGTGCCGGAGACTGACGTGCAGGAAGTGTCGGCGCGGCCGATGCTCAAGTCGGACGAGCTGGAGGCGCGAATCAAGGATACGCTCAAGCTGCGCGCGTTCACGGATATCGGGGTGTCGGTCTCGAAGCAGGGCGACGCGTACCTGGCGGGCGAAGTTTACAGCCTCGACGAGGCGCGCAAAATCGCGCATATCGTGTATCACGTCAACGGCGTGAACCGTGTGCATTTTCTGCATCCCGAGGTGCTGCCGGCGGATCGCCCGGCGTTCTTCGGCGTGACGACGGCGATGGCGCCCGCGGTGTGGGGAGCGAAGGTGCAGGGCGTGTTGATCGGATCGCCGGCGGACAAGGCGGGTCTCAAGGCGGGCGACGTGATCAGCGAGTTTGACGGCAAGACGATTCCCGACGCGAAGGCGTTCAACGATCTCCTCGCGCAGTATAATCCCGGGCAGCGTGTGCAGTTCCGCGTATGGCATGACGGTCAGCCGGAATATCTGGTCGCGCGGCTCGGCGAAGTTACGACGGTGGCTAGCCGGTAAATCACTTAATCAAATGTGAAACCCAACGTGGGTTTCACACTTCCCCGGCAGGGGTAACCCCTGCACCCAGTGTTAAGAGGGTGGTTCGATCGAACCGCCCTTTTCGCTTTAGGCGTCAGGCGCGCGGGGTGAAGCGGGGTTTGCGCTTTTCGAGGAATGCGCGGGCGCCTTCTTCGATGTAGCCGGCGCGAACGCATAGCACCTGGTTGCGATCCTCGATGGCGACGGCCTGCTCGAGGCTGCCGGCGTCGATGCTCATCGAGAGGCATTCCTTGGTGAGGCGCAGGCCGAGCGGCGAGGTTTCCGTCATCTCGAGCGCGAGCTTGGCGGCGGCCGCATCGACTTCAGCGTCGGGCATCAGCTCGGATACGAGGCCGGTGGCGAAGGCGCGTTGCGCGTTGATGAAGCGTCCCGTGAGCATCAGCTCGGACGCGACCGAGCTGCCGACGGCGCGCGGCAGAAAATAGCTGACGCCCATGTCGCACGCACTCAATCCGATGCGGATGAAGGCGGCGTTGAAGCGGGCCGACTCGCCCGCGATGCGCACGTCGCATGCGAGAGCCAGCGCGAAACCGCCGCCGGCGGCAGGTCCGCGAATCGCGGCGATGAACGGCTGCGGCGCTCGCCGCATCGCGACGACGAGATCGCTCATCCGGCGCTGGCTCTCGACGGTATCGGTGGTCGAGGCGCCGAGGCCGGTGCCGCCGCGATTTTGTTCCTTGAGATCGAGGCCGGCGCAGAACGCGCGTCCCGCACCCTTCATCACGACGACGCGCGTCCCGGTCTGCGTCGGCAGGCGATGGAGGAAGTCCTCGAGCTCGGCGACCATCTGGGCGCTGAGTGCGTTGAGATTGTGTGGACGGTTGAGCGTGAGCCATGCCACGGCGCCGTCATTTTTGATTTCGATTGCCTGATAATCCATCGCTAGTCGCCTCCATCGCACGCGGCTTTGAACTCTTCTGCCCGTCTTTCGCTAACCATAACTCAACCCGAAGCATCTTCGCCAAGCTTCACCGCCTCTGATGGGCGCGGACGGTCAGTATTGACTTAACCGTGGCACGATTAGAGGCTGAATCGCGGGTTTTTGTAAGGCTCCGAGCGATACAGCTTGCTAAAGGGGAACCGGTAGATACTCCCCAAGGGGAGGCTGGGCATTATGGTGGCATCCGCCGAAGAAATCCTGACCATCTCGGAATTATCGACGCATCTGCGCGTGCATCCGACCACGATTTACCGCTTGCTGCGCGAAGGGCGGATACCGGGCTTTCGCGTCGGCAGCGCGTGGCGCTTCAGCCGCGCGGCGATCGAAGTATGGGAGCATGGGCAGGTCGGCCCGATCGACGGCGTTGGCGAGCAGCCGCCCAAACGGAAAGCAAAAGGGCGCAGGCCTCGGAAAGTAGCCGGCTGAGTATTCTCGGCGCGCGCGTTTTTCTGTCATTGTCGGGCGATGGCGCCCGACGAAACTTCCAGACCTCGGACAGCATCAAATGTAGCCGAATACTTCGGACGGCTGGCCGGCACTTACGGCGACGGTGCGTATTACGGTAATCGGCGCAAAGCGGTGATCGAGGCGATCGCGCCGGAGATTGCGGATGCGCGCGAGATGCTCGATGTCGGATGCGGCAACGGCGCGTACCTGACGAAGTTCGTCGAAGCGGCCGGCATTCGCACCGTCACCGGCGTTGACCTGACTTTCGAGATGCTGATCTCGGCGCGCGGTCGAGCTGGCGCGAAATGCCGGCTGATTCGCGCGGACGTGGCGCGGCTGCCGTTCAAGGACGCGGCCTTCGATTTTATTTTCGCCAGCCACGTGCTGCAGTTCGTCGCGGATGTCGAGCGTGTCGTGGCCGAGTTCGTGCGATGCATCCAGGCGGGCGGCGTGCTGATCGCGACCGGGCAGCGTGACGACAGTGTGCGGCAGATGTTGAGCGTGATCGCCGGTCCTGAGCGATGGCGCGAATATCGCGAGGTGATTTTTCGGCGTGCGGCGCGGCGCGAAGCCGATGCGCGTCCCAAGGATCGCTATCAGCAGGCGTTTGCCAAGGCGGGACTGCGGGTCGAGGAGCGCGCGGCGCCGTTCACGGTCACGTGGGCGGATATCGACGAGTGGATCAGGATCAGGTGGATGCCGTTGGTACCGGCGGACGAGCGCGAGCGGGCGGAGTCGATGATCGGGGAGCTCGCGAAGATGGGGGTGGCGCAAGTTTTGACGCAGCATGAGCCGCTGATCATTGGCCGGCGGGCGGGGTGATAAGTTTGGAGCGCTGCGCGATTTCGGACCGGAACCGGCTTCGCTGGCGCGAAGCTGTCCGAGATCCGTTCCTCCCGTCGCTAACGCTCCCGTCGTCAGGATGACAAAAGAAGAGCGCGAAGCGCGCGCGGAACCGGAATGACAGAGGGTGCGCAGAGCGCGCGTGGAACCTAATGCCTAATCCCCTTACCGTAGTGGGAAGGGGAAGCAGATTTTTTGCGCGAGCGTTGCGAGCGGCTTGTCTCATCCTGACGTAGCGAGCGACGCGAGCGGCAGGAAGGATCTCGGACAGCTTCGCGCCAGCGGAGCTGGTTCCGGTTCTGTAATCGCGCAGCGGTCCCTTGTTAAATCAGAATCGTCGGAGAGGGGGCTGTGGGGTTTGACGGGGGCGGGTTTAACCTAGTAGCTAACGGACAAAAGCACGTGGCGGAGAGATTCGCGCCGATGGCAACGCAGACGAAATATACCGAAGTTAAGGGCTACGCGACTTATTACTACTACAACGGTGCGACGACGCTGCCCGATGTGGTGCCGGACTTTTCGCGCGGGCGCACGATTTTGTTCGTGCATGGCGCGGGGTCGAATGGGCATACGTGGCATCGGCAAATAGAGGCGTTCGGCAAACAGCACAGTCCGATCGCGCTCGATTTGCCGGGGCATGGGCGATCGGCGGGCGTCGAGGGTTTGCGGACGGTTCAGGATTATGCGGATTTCGTTGCGGCGTTTCTCGACGCGTTGAAGATCAAGTCGGCGGTGGTACTGGGGCATTCGATGGGCGGCGCGATTGCGATGGATCTCGGGCTGCGGCATGCGGCGCGGGTCGAGGGGCTGATACTCAGTTGCACGGCGCCGAAGTTCAATGTCACGCCGGATCGAATCGAGGGATTGCGGGCGATCACGATGGGGCGTGCGCCGCAGGCGTTCAACACTGACGGCTATTCGCCGAAGACGGCGAAGGAAAATTTCGACGTCATCCGCGAAGGCTGGATGGAACAGATTAAAACCGACCCGCGCGTGCGCTATACGGATATCCTGGCGTGCGCGCAGGTTGATTTGCGCGAGGCGATCGCGAAGATCGACAAGCGGACGATGGTGATCGCAGGTGCGGACGACAAGGGGACGACGCCGGCGGATGCGGAGTTTATCGCGGGGAAGATTCGCGGGGCGACGTGCAAGATTGTCGCGGACGCGGGGCATTATATTCCGCGTGAGCAGCCGACGGAGTATAACGCCGCGATCGAGCAGTTTGTTGATTCGTTGAAGGGGTGAAAGGGAGAGAAGCTTGCGCAACTCGCGCGAGTCCGGATTCTGTTGCATGAATTTCGACCAAAAAAATTCAGCGTTGTGCTCCAGCGAGCTTTGCACCTCTCCCGCAGCGCTCCTTCGGCGCGCTGCGACCTCCCCTCGGACAAGGGGAGGTTATTGGAGCGAACGTTCGGAGACGGAGCAGAACGCCGGGCGAGTTGGGTGAAGGTTTCCTTGAAGAGGGATTCGAGATGAGTTTAAGCCGTAAGACTGCGGTGGCCGGTGTGTTTGAGCATCCGACGCGATTCGCGCCGGACAAAAGTTTGTTTCAGATAATGGCGGAGAGCGTGCGGGGCGCGCTCGACGACGCCGGCTTGACCATCAAGGACGTGAACGGGCTGTGCACGACCGGGATCGGGATGAGCGGGATGGGGATCGTCGGCTTCTGTGATTACCTGAACCTGACGCCGAACTTTGTCGATTCGACTTCGATTGGCGGGTCGTCGTTCGTGGCGCATACGGCGCATGCGGCGGCGGCGATTCATGCCGGGCTGTGCGACGTATGCGTGGTGGTCTATGGATCGACGGCGGCGTCGTCGCGGTTCGCGATTGGCACCGGCGGCGGAGGCGGCGGCTCAGGCGATCCGTGCGACCAGTACGAGATTCCGTTCGGGCCGACGACGGTTGGGTCGTACGCGATGGTCGCGCAGCGGCATATGCATGACTACGGCACGACGTCGGAGCAGCTGGCGGAGATTGCGGTGACGATGCGGCTGCATGCGTCGATGAATCCGGCGGCGAAGTATCGCGAGCCGATTACGGTAGAAGACGTGCTCGCCTCGAGGATCATTTCGTCGCCGCTGCATCTGCTCGATTGCTGCATCATCAGCGACGGCGGCGGCGCGCTGGTGATCACGTCGGCGGAGCGGGCGCGCGATTTGAAGAAGAAGCCGGTGTATATCCTCGGCACCGGCGAGACGGTGCGGCATGCGGCGCGCGGCAAGCGCGATTTCCTGGAAATTGCGGCGGCGCAATCGGGACGGCTGGCGTTCGAGCGCGCCGGCGTCGCGCACAAAGATATCGACATGGCGATGATCTACGACTCGTTCACGATCACCGTGCTGACGACGCTCGAGAATCTCGGCTTCTGCAAGCGCGGCGAGGGCGGCGCGTTCGTGTCGGGCGGGCGGCTGCGCTTCGACGGCGAGTTTCCGATCAACACCGACGGCGGCGGCCTGTCGTCGAACCATCCGGGGATGCGCGGGATTTTTCTGGTGATCGAGGCGACCAGGCAACTGCGCGGCGAATGTGGGCCGCGGCAAGTCAAGGATTGCAAAATCGCGCTCGCGCACGGGACCGGCGGCACGCTCGGCACGCGGCATTCGGGCGCGACGCTTATACTCAGCAATCAGTAGGCGGATCAAAAATCATGGCGGAACAGGCGCAAGCGAAAAAATATTCGAAGCCGTTGCCTCATCTCGACGAAGAGAATCGTCCGTGGTGGGAAGCGCTGCAGCGGCACGAGCTTTATATCCAGAAATGCGGCAAGTGCGGCGACGTGCGCTACTATCCGCGCGCGTTGTGCACGAATTGCATGTCGTCGGACACGCAATGGATCAAGTGCAGCGGTCGCGGCAAGGTCTATACGTTTACCACGACGTATCAGAACCAGGCCGGCGGATTTCGCGAATCGCTGCCGTATATCATGGCGTACGTCGAGTTGGACGAGGGCGTGAAAATGCTCACCAACGTTATCGACTGCCAGCCGGATCAGGTTAAAATAGGCATGCCCGTCGAGGTCGTATACGAGGACGTCACGCCTCAAGTGACGCTCGCGAAATTTCGCCCGGCGAGGTGAGGGCACATTCCTGGTGAGTACAATCCTTGATCTGCATACGCATAGTGAAGCATCGGAAGACAGCCGCGCACCGGTAGAGGCGTACCTCAACTGGATCAAGCTGCGCGCGGCCGAGCGGCCGGTCGATGGAATCGTGTTGACCGAGCATCGCCAGTTCAATCGCGGCGGCGACTACCGCGCACTCGAGGACAAGTTCGGCACGATGGTGCTGCGCGCGTCGGAAGTCGAGACGAATTACGGGCACATGCTGGTGTTCGGCGTGAACGACGACATGGTCAAGCGCTTCGATTTCGCCGACGTGCATCTGGACGCGCAGACGTTGATCAATGAAGTGGCGCGGATGGGCGGAATCGTCGTGCCGTGTCATCCGGGGCGTCCGAATATCGGGATGTACGAGCATTATCAGAACAAGCCGCCGCTGGAGAACGTGGTCGCGGTCGAGGCGCTGAACGGCGGATCGCGCAAGGGCGAGGACGAGCGCAGCGCGGAGCTGATTACGAAGCACGGGTTCGCGGCGACCGGCGGATCGGACAGTCATCTGGTCAGCCTGATAGGATTGTGCGCGACGAAGTTCGACGCGTATATCAAGACGATCGACGACCTGGTGCGGGAATTGAAGGCGGGCAAATACGAGCCGGTGGATTTCCGGCCGCGGCGCAAAGCGGTGCCACATGCGGTCGCGATGGAGAGCAGGTGATGGCAGTCGAATACGATCCGGCGCTAATCAACAAGGTGTTCGAAGTGACGGAGCCGGTCGAGGTTAAGGCCGAGAAGATCAAGCGGTACTGCGCGGCGCTGGGCGAGACCAATCCGATTTACACGGACGAGGAACAGGCGAAGGCAGGGCCGTATGGCGGGATCGTCGCGCCGCCGTCGTTCGCGGTGACGTTTCGCAACGGGCGGCATTTTTTCGAGAACGTGCCGCGCTTCGGACGGCGCGGCTTCGACGCGGGCAAGGACGTCGAGTTTGTCTCGCCGATCCGGCCGGGCGACCGCATAACGTTGACCTCGCACGTAAAGGAAATTTTCGAGAAGACGGGACGGACGGGGACGATGGTGTTCGTGGTGATCCGATCGACGCTGAAAAATCAGAAGGACGAAGTGCTGGCGCATATCGACCATCGCTTCATGAACCGCACGTGAGCAAATTCGACGAGATCAATATCGGCGACACGCTCGGGCCGCTCGAGTTGTTCGTGAGCAAGGATCAGTGCCGGGCGTACGCCAAGCTGATGGGGATGGGCGAAATCGCGGGGCGCTTCACCGACGACGAAGCGGCGAAGAAAGAAGGGCTGCCGGGTATGATCCTGCCGGGCAACATGAGCCTCGGGTTGCTGTCGAAGCTGGTGACGGATTGGATCGGATCGAGCAACGCGTGGCTGAAACAGATGAGCACGACCTATCGCGTGCCGGTGCAGCCCGATCACGCGATCACGATTCACGGATTTATCACCAACAAGAATCCGGAAGCGCACACGGCCGAAATCGACGTCTGGATGGAGAACGAGGAGGCGGAGCGGCTGGTGACGGGGACGGCGACGGTCGAGTTCAGGAAGTAGCGGACGAGGAGGTGGGGGTTCTCCTGATGGATGGGTCGCGTCTTGTCCTAACCTCTCCTTGTCCGAGGAGAGGTCGGCGCGAGCCGAAGGTGAGCGGCGGGTGAGGTGCAACGCGCGCCGTCGCAACCACGCTCATTTGCCTTTTGCAGCAAGCCAGAAGGTGGTGTCTCGGAATTGTGATTAGACGAGCCGAGGTTGGTGCCTCGTCAGGCGTGGCACCTCTCCCGGCGACACCGCGCTCCGCGCGGCTTTCGCCGACCTCTCCTCGGACAAGGAGAGGTTAGGATCGGGCGAAGACTGGTCGAGGTTGAACTAGACGGAGCGGAGTTCGGTTGAGATGTCGCCGCGGGTGGCGAGGGTGGCGGGGATGAAGCCGCTGGCCGCGCCGATTAGCGCGGCGATGAGGAAGCTGTAGGTTACGGTTCGCCCCGACAGCATGATCGCGAGCGCGAGTGGGCCGAGTGCCTTGGCGACATGCGGCAGCAGCTCGAATCCCACGTACGCCAGGACGCATCCGGACACGCCGCCGGTCACGCCGACGATCAGTCCCTCGACCAGGATTCGCCCGACGATCGAATTGCGGGTGAATCCAATCGCGCGCATCACCGCCATCTCGTGGCGACGCTCGCGCACGCCCATCGCGGCCGTGTTGGCGGCGACCAGCGCGATCGTGAAGATTACGATCGCGGCGAGAAACTTGGCGCCGTTAACCATCAGGCTGAGGTTGCCCATGAGCTCATTCTTGATCAGCGCGACTTCCGTTTCGGTCGCCGTCTCGTTCGGCGAATTGGCGAACATCTCGTCGATGGCGGCGATAACTTCGGGCGCCGCGCGCGTGCTGTCAACTTTCACCCAGAACAGGTTGGCTGTGCCCGGTCGGCCGAGCAGCTCTTCCATGTAATCGCGGCGAAAAATTACGCGCGGGCCGGCGCCCGCCTCGCTCAAGGTGCCGACGATGGTGAGCTGCAGATTGACCGGATACATCGTGCCGCGCAGCATGATCGATTGGCCGACTTTCCAGCCGTAAGCCTCCATCAGGGTGGTCGAGACGAGCGCGGCGGTGCGGATGCTCTTGAACTGGTGGTCGGCGTCGGCGGTGACCTCCCAATCGGGAAAGATCTCGCGGATGTGATCGGGGTCAACGGCGAGGACGCCCAGCTGCACCTTGGGATCCTGGTAACTGGCGACGAAGACGCTGTAAGCGGCGACCGCGTCAACGTGCGGCACGGTTTCGATTCGGCGGCGATACGCTTCGGGCAGCATGTAGTAGAAGCCGGCCTTGCTGTGACAGATGAGGCGCAGCGAGTTGGCGCGGTCGCGCAGGACCTGGTTGATCAATCCGGGCAGGCTTATGAGCGAGGCGAAGATGAAGACCGAGACGGTGATCGAGAGCATCGTGAGAATCGTGCGGCGCTTGTTGCGCGAGAGGTTGCGGAGCACGAGCGAGAGATAGTTCATGGGAGGACTTAATCTGTAGTGAAACCCAACGTGGGTTTCACACTTCCCCGGCAGGGGTAACCCCTGCACCTTGGTGGGAAGACAGGTAGAGGTTAAATCAGCAGGGCGCCGCGGAAGGGTTCGTCGCGTGGCGGTGGGAATTGGAGCAGGTTGATCGCCCATTTGCGGGCCTGGCGCAGTGCGTCTTCGGCGCGGCGGAAGATTCGCTCGCGGTACATCACCGACCAGACGTAGGCGTCAACCGAGGGCTCGTCGCCGAGCGTGACGTCGAGCATCCAATCCTCGAGCTGCGGGCCGCAGATCAGCAAGTCGCACGACGCGGCCGTGATCGATCACGATGCCGCGGGCCTCGCGCGGGATGCGGAACTCGTCCTTGACGCGCTTGATCACGTTGGCGGGTGCGTGCTGATCGGTCATCGCGACGTAGGCCCAATCGCCCTGCGGAGGATTGGCGGCGCGTGCGACGCGGAGGTTGTTGTCGGTGAGATCTTCCTTGGCGCGATCCTGATCGTAGTCGTGCGCGACCTGGTAAAAAGCCATCGCGACCGGCAACTGCGGCATCTCCGCTTCGGACTTGGCCCGCCTCGGTTTCTTGGTGGTCTCGACCCACCAGCGGTTTTCGACGGTTGGCTTCTGCGGCATCAGGCGACCCGCCGGGATTTGCGCGCGGTGACGCGGCGCGAAGCGGTGCGACTGGCCCGTCGCGATTTGCGCGCGATCGAGATACGCGGGCGTCGCTTGCGGACGCGATTTGCGGCGCCGCGCGCGCCTGAGATTCCAGCGCGGCTGCGCGAGCGCGAGGCAGCGCGGCGGCCGGATACTCTGAGGCCGTTGATCATCCGGCGCGAAAAGAGGTCGGCCTTGCGCTCGGCGTCGCTCCATAGAATGAAGTGGCCCATCTCGTGGTAGAGCATCTGGATCCACTTGCGCTCGCTGAAGTAGATGCGTCCGCGCTTCCAATTTTCGGGATGGACGAGGTGGATGCGGCCGTCTTCGTAGGTGCGGCCGGCGGTTTTGCCCCAATCGATATATTCGAACCATTCGATGCGCGGGCGGCGCACGTTGAAGTATCGGCACATCGCGGAGATGGCGCGGTTGAAACGCGCGGTGCGATGGCCGCGGAAAAATTCGGCGAGGTTGCGATCGATCTCGCGGCGATGAGCGACGGGAGGGACAATCATTCGCACCAGCAGACGACCTCCGGGAACGGGTGATGATCAGGTAATACGATCATATTGAGTGGGGATCGTCAGAGTCAAACAAAGGGGGCATGATCCGACTTTATACCGACGTTTGATTCTTTGGGCGGCACGGATCATACCTCGCCCGTTCCTTCACGGGAGAGGCGGCGCGCCGCATCGCGGCGTGCGGTGAGGGTTCTGCGGCGCGACGAAAACTCGAGCGATGTCGCAGTTGATCCTCGAATCGCGGCACCCTCACCTACCGGCGGCTGCGCCCGCCGGCCTCCTCTCCCGTGAAATAACGGGCGAGGTATTCGGAGGCGGATTGCGGGGCTAACCGAGGGTGCCGGAGGCTTTCAGACGGGCGATTTCGTCCCATGAAAGGCCGATTTCGAGCGCGACTTCCTCGGTATGCTGGCCGAGTTCGGGGGCGGCGCGATGCGCTTGCGAAGGTACGTCGCCGAATTCGACGGGACTGTTGACGACGCGGCATCCGGGGATGTTGGGATGATCGACGGGCGCGAACGCGCCGATGGCGGCAGCTTGCGGATCGTCGAGGACTTCGGCGTCGGTGCGGACGGGCGCCCAGACGAGGTTGTGGCGATCGAAAATCGGCGCCCATTCGTCGGCGCTGCGGGTGGCGACGACGCGATCGATCTCGGCGGTGAGTGCGGCGCAATTTTCCGCCCGTGCGGCCGAGTCCTTGAAGCGCGGATCGTCGAGCCAATTCGATTGGTCGAGCGCGCGGCAGAAATCCGGCCAGTGGCGATCGCTCTGGATCATCACAAAGTAAATCCATCGCCCGTCGGCGCATCGATAGGAACTCCAGAGCGGATTCACGCGATCCGTGCGCGCCTCGGAATGAGGCGAGCGTCCCGTCATCAGGCCGACGGTGAGATCCGAGGCGTTCATCCAGAGGCCCATCGAGAAGAGCGAGATGTTGACCTCGCGGCCGCGGCCGCTGCGCTCGCGCGCGAGCAGGGCGGCGGAGATCGCGCCCGCCAGGCCGAGGCCGACGGCGTGATCGATCATCGCGGGACGTTGCGCGGGCGGCGACTGTCCGGGCTCGGCAATCGTCGCCATCAGGCCCGATCGGGCCCATGCGGCGGCGTAGTCGTAGGCGGGACGATTGCGGTCGGGGCCGCGATGGCCGTAGCCGTTGATCGACGCATAGATGAGGCGCGGATTTTTGGCCGAGAGCGTTGCGTAGTCGAGCTTCATGCGATCGATCGCGTCGAGGCGCAGGCTGGTGACGAAGACGTCGGCGCGTTCGATCAGCTTGAGCGCGAAGGCGTGGCCGTCGGCAGTGCGCAGGTCAACGGCGACGGAGCGTTTGTTGCGATTGTCGAGTTCGAACGGCGGGCGGATGCGTGCGTTGGGATCGCCCATCGTGCGCGTGACGAAGCCGCGAATCGGATCGCCGGTGCGCGGATCTTCGAGCTTGATGACGTCGGCGCCCCAATCGCCGAGCACGGCGGTTGTCGAAGGGCCGGCGACCCACATCGCGACTTCTACGACTTTGATGTCCTTGAGGGGCATATTCCATAAGAACTTGATTGTAATGAAACCCCTCCTGGGTTTCATACTTCCCTGGGCAGGGGTAACCCCTGCACCTTGGTATTAAGAAAAAACCGCGCGCGGACGGTTGTGGTCCGCGCGCGGTTTTAGTCGAACGATTTAATTGCGCTAGCGGGTGCGATTGGCGCGATGCACTCTGCGCGGGTCGCGGCGGCGTACTCGATTGACGGTCAGGCGCTGCATCCGGCTCGCTTCTTTGAGCCGCAGACGGAGCGGACTCCCGCCACGTCCGGCGATCAGCTCCGACAGGCGCCATCGCAGACCCTCGGCGTCGATGCCGAGCGCGTCGCATACGCTGACGTACGACAACGGACACGAGACGCCCTTGGTGAAGAACCAGTCCCACGCCTCGTTATACGAGTTGCGCTTGCGCAAGCTCGCCGAGCCGCCGAATTCCTGCACGACGTTGATCGCATCGGCCAGCACCGCGAGCATCAGGCGCTGTTCGCTCGAGAGCGAGCGCGTGCCGACCATCTCGAAGAACTGGCTGCGCAGGATTACGTCGGGAAACGGCCTCGGGTCGGCGACGCCGATAGTAGTGAGGGTACTCATTGTTCAGCTTCCTCCCTCCCCCGAGCGAAGAGCTGGAACGGTAAAAGGTTTCTGTGGGCCAACAGCAGATTCACTTAACTAACGGCTCGTTCCGCCTCATAGACAACGGCGAAGAAAGAAACTTAGTCAGAACGATGACTCATTGCAAGGGAAAAGTCAGAGATTAAATTAGTCGTCGCGAGCCTTGGATAAGCAAAGTTTGTCTGACGATAAGATCAGAATAAGCGTAGGCGAATCGCACACAGCACTGAACTGCGCTTGTTATCGATGCGAACGAGCGGTCTGCTATAGTCGTTTTGCCAGCGAGAAAACGTCCGCACCAGGAGGATCACAATGGCTGATTTTTACGGAAAGGAAACGTCGAAATATCTCCGCAACCTCCGTCAGAACGCGCCCGACCCGTTCAAGGGCTTCCTCGAATTCGACAAGGAAGTGTTCAAGGACGGCGCGATTCCGAGCAAGACCAAAGAACTGATGGCGATTACGGCGGCGCATGTGACGCAGTGCCCGTGGTGTATCGAGGCGCATGTCGTGCGCGCGAAGGAAAAAGGATGCACCGACCAGGAGATCGCGGAGGCAGTGTGGGTCGCGGCGGCGATGCGTGCGGGCGCGGCGTTCAGCCATGGCGCGATCGCGATGGCGGTGGCGGACGAACACAAGCACTAGCAAGCGCCGCGCGCATTCGGCAGCATAGATGGAAATGGAACAGGCACTAAAGGATCGCAAGACACGGCAGATAACGATTGGCGGCACCAAGGTCGGCGGCAACGCGCCGGTGGTGGTGCAATCGATGTGCGCGACGCGGACGATCGACGTCGATGAAACCGTGGCGCAGGCGCATCAGCTCGCCAACGCGGGCGCGGGCATCGTGCGCATCGCGATCGACAGCGAGAAGGAAATCCCGGCGGTCAAGGAAATTCGCGAGCAGACCAAGGGCATCGTGCTGTCGGTCGATTTGCAGGAGAACTACAAAATCGCGAACCGGGTCGCGCCGTACGTCGATAAGATTCGCTACAACCCGGGGCATCTGCACCATATCGAGAAGTCGAAGACTATCGAGCAGAAGGTGAAATGGCTGGTCGAAGTGGCGCGCGACAACGACGTCGCGATTCGCATCGGCGTTAACTGCGGATCGGTCGCGCCGGCGTTCCTGGACAAGTACCCCGGCGACCAGCTCGCGGCGATCGTCGAGTCGGCGGCGTACCATTGCGATCTGATGGACAGTTTCGGCTTCACGCGCTTCGTCGTGTCGCTGAAGGATTCCGATCCGGTCAAGGTGATGGACGCGAATCGGCGCTTCTCGAAGCGGCGCCCTGACGTGCCGATACATCTCGGCGTCACCGAAGCGGGATTGCCGCCCGACGGGATCATCAAGACGCGGATCGCGTTCGAGAAACTGCTCGCGCAGAGTATCGGCGACACGATTCGCGTCTCGCTGACGCTGCCGAACGAGCGCAAGCATGAGGAAGTGCTGGTCGGTCACAAAATTATCGAGGATGTCGCGGCGGGCCGGTTCATCTCGGTGCCGGACTTTGGCGCGGGGCTGAATATTATCTCGTGCCCGTCGTGCTCGCGCGTCGAGAACATGAAATTCGTCGAGCTGGCGCAGCAGGTGAAGGAGCTCACGGTTTACGCCGAGAAGTATAAGATAACGATCGCGATCATGGGATGCCGCGTGAACGGCCCGGGCGAGACCGACGACGCCGACCTTGGCCTGTGGTGCGGTCCGACGACCGTGAATCTCAAGAAAAAGGATCGCAAGCTGGGCTACTTCGGTTATGAGGAGGTACTGCCCAAGCTGCGCGCCGAGTTGGATCGTCTAATCGCGGAGCGCACGACCGCGTCGGCCACAAATTAGAGCGAAGCGCTTCGAGCGACCACTCCAACTTCCCTCCCTCTATGAAGCGGCGGCGGCAAACACTATTGTAGATGGATTGCTCTACCGCAAAACCCGGGCGATTGCGTCGGGAATGCGGCTTTCAAGAAGGGATTCATGGCGAATAAAGAAAATTGCAAAGCGAAAGATTGCGCGCGCGAGGCGGTCGGCAAGGGTTATTGCCGGCAGCATTTTCGGCTCTGGAAGGCTGGCGAGATGCCGAAGGCGCGCTACAAAACCTGCACCTTCGAGAAATGCCGTAAGCATCGCCATGGCACTTCGAGCCTGTGCGACGAACATTTCAAGGCCAAGCACGGCAAGCCTGCCGAAGCAGCGGCAGCCGCTGCGCCCGCAGCAGCACCGGCGGAAGCTCCGGCTGCCTGATACCGCGATCGCGTCCGCATCGCGCTCGTGGTCACGCGGGCAGAGTGAAAAAGTGAAAAGTGACTTCCGATGGCTAATCTGATCGTGGCTGGAGCGGCGGGCCGGATGGGCCGGCTGCTGGTCGCGCTGGCCTCGCGCGACCCGGCGCACAAAATTGTCGGCGCGATCGAAGCGCATGGCAACAGTGCGCTCGGCGCCGACGCCGGCGAGCTCGCGGGCGTCGGCAAGCTTGGCGTGAAAATCACCGACCACTACGCGATGCTCGCAAAGCCCGACACCGTCACGTTGGACTTCACGACCGCCGCCGCGTCGATGGAACATCTCGAAGTCGCGTCGAAAGCGGGCGCCGCGATCGTGATCGGATCGACCGGCTTCACGCCCGAGATGGAAACGCGGGTGCGCGAACTCGCGCAGAAGACGCGCACTGTGATTGCGCCCAACATGAGTATCGGGGTGAACGTGCTCGCCAAGATTGTCGCCGAGGTCGCGGCGATACTGCCGGACTTCGACGCCGAAGTTATCGAGATTCATCATCGCACCAAGATCGACGCGCCCAGCGGCACCGCGCTGTCGCTCGGCAAGGCGATCGCGTCGGCGCGGGGCGCGGACTTCGCCTCGAATGCTATCTATGGCCGCGAAGGAATCACCGGCGTGAGAGTTGACGGCAAGATCGCGGTGCTCGCGATGCGCGCGGGCGACGCGGTTGGCGACCATACGGTGATTTTCGGCGGACAGGGCGAGCGCCTCGAGCTGACGCATCGCGCGCAGAGCCGCGACTCGCTCGCGCGCGGCGCAATCCGCGCGGCCGGATGGCTGGCCGGCCAGGCGCCGGGCCTCTACACGATGCGCGACGTGCTCGGAATTTAATCGTCTCGACGAGCAATTTCCCCCTTTTTTTGTCGTCCTGACGAAGCGAGCAACGCGAGCGGATGGAAGGATCTCGGACAGCGGGGCGCAAGCGCCGCCGGTTCCGGTTTCTGAGATCGCGTAGCGCTCCTTTTTGGACGCGGTCGCGCGGTCGTTCTACAGATGTGAGGTGTGGCTGGGGCCGGGCTCGTGCGGCGGGGGCGGCGGGTCGCCCATTTCGGCGCCCTCGTGATCTAGCATCGCCCAGCGCTCGACTAGTTTGACGCCGAGTCCGCGATGACTGCGGATGAAGTAGGTCGCCATCGCGATCAGCGCGAGGATATTTCCGGCGACAATTTTCCACCATCCCAACGCTTCGAGCGCCGACTGATCGACCAGCGAAACGAAGCCGACAAAGAACACTTCGAATACCGCCAGTAGTAATAGCGCGCCGAGAACCATGAACGGCTCCCATTCCGACGCTGCCAGCAACACTGCGAGCGCCAGCCCGAACGCCACGAACGCCGAAAAATGCAGAATCGAGTAACCGAGCACGAGCGGCAGCGTCGCCTGTATGCGGTCGCTCACGCTCGCATTTTGAAAAACCATCGCGCCGAGAATCGCGGGCGTGTGAAACGGATTGCCGGAGGCGAAGTCGTAGCCCATGAACCAGATGGCGACGACGATGCCGCCGACCAGCCCGGCCGTGACGCCTTCGCGGGCGATTGAGATCCAGCCGCCCAGCAGATTGAACGCGAGCGCGGGATGCCGCCAGAAGAAATACGAGAGCATCGCGCCCGTCGCGAGCAGATTGCCGACGATGATGCCCCACCAGGTCAGCTCGACCATCACGTTCGGCCCGAGAAACAGCACGACCGCGATGAAAAAGACCTCGAAGGCGACGAAAAAAATTACCAGCGAGAACAGCAGCGACGATTCGGTCTCGCACGCTTCGAGCAGCAATCCGCCGGCGATTCCGAAGGTGATGAACGCGCCGAAGTGGAGTAACGAATACTCCAGCGCCAGCAGCGTCAGCCCGTGTTGCACCTCGTGACTATGCGAGCCGTGGAGAATCGTGGCGGCGAGCAGGGCGGGCGTTTCGAGTGCATGGCCGCGAATCAGATCGAAGAGCAGGAACCAGACCGCGACCACGACGGCGCCGATGAGGCCGGCAATCGCTCCGTCGATGATGATCCGCGTCCTCGAGTGCTCCATGAGTCAAGTACTAACGCACAAGATCGGCACCCGGCAAGCGAGTAAGGTTGCGCGAAATCTGCGGCATCACGAGACCGAATTTCGGCGAGTGAAATTTGAATCAGGTGAGCGGTTTGCAGTCGGCCACTGCATCGGCACGAACCAAAATGTCAGGATCACCAAGGCGCCGAAGGTTAGATAGGCGGTCGTGAAAATCCAGGGTGGAGCTTGATAGAAGATCAGCGAATCGAGCCAGTATCCGACGAAATCGCGCGAGTAGCCGGATTCGCCGCCTTTTACTCGCAACACATTCTCCCAGATGGTGAGTGGACAGGTTGTGCCGATGAGCGCCTCGCAACACACGAAGAGGATCATTGCGAAGTGGGCGAGCCGAAAATAGAAGTTCCGAACCCAGTGCCATTCTGCTGCCCAGCCGACCAGAATGGCAACGAATCCAACGACAACAAACGCGACGTAAGCCGCGTGAATCATAGTTACGAAGTCGGCTGCCACCAGCCATAACATTGTATTTCGCTTTTACGAGTGTGCGACGCGTCGCGCCGGCACCACGCGCAGATCGGGCGGCGTTGACGCGGGTAGGACTGGAATATCGACGTCTTCGCGCTGCTGCCACTTATAGAAGATGAAGGTGAAGACGAACATCAGGTAGGTGCCCTGGCCGACCCACATTATGAGACCTCCGAGCACCTGGTCTTCGAGCGGCCTGAGGCCCCATCCGTGCGCGCCTTCGGTGTACCACGGATAGATCACGCGGGTGGCGAGCGTGATCGGCGCGGCGACGGCGGTCATCGGGATCATAAGCAGGAACAGGTAGAGGATTTGCGCCGGGTAGGAGAGGCGCGGCAGCTCAGGAAGCGGACTCAGGATTGGCCACCAGAGCAGCACGCCGGCGGCCATGAAGCACAGGTGCAGAAAGATGTGAAAGTTCTCGTCGCGGCACATCCGATCGAAAATCGGGGGAAAGTGCGCGGTGACGAAGACTGCCGAGAAAATCAGGAACGCGATTACCGGCGTCGTGAGAATGCGCGCGACCGGCTTGATCGGACGGCTGAGCACCCACGGCCGCAGCATCCAGCCCGGCGTCCCGAGCAGAAGCAGCGGCGGGATCACTAAGGTCTGCATCAGATGTTGCAGCATGTGCATCGAGAAGATTCGCGCGTCGGCGAGCTCGTCGAGCTCGGTGTGGGTGTAGAGAATCGCGCCCATCGCGAGCGCGAACCACATCGCCTGCCGCCGCGTCGGTCGGCGGCCGGCGGCGCGGCATGCGCCGAGGTAAATCGCGATCAGAATCGCGACGCCTATCGGAATGCTCGGATGTTCGCCGAAAATATCCATCGCCGAATAGCGCGGCTAGCCGATTGGCGCCATGTGATTCGACAGATACGCGAACAACAGGATCAGCGCGACGAGTAACAGCGTCGCCATCATCAACGGAAAGACGAACACTCCCGTCAGCAGCCAGCCGTCGTATTTCAGGTGCATGTAGAACATCACGACCAGCGCGAACTTGGCCGCGGCCAGCACGATCAGCACCGGCACCAGCACGGGGCGGAGCGCGTGGACGTAGAAGACGGTGATTTCCATCGCGGTCAGCACGATCAGGAATGCGGCGATGATGAGGTAGGTCGCCGCGCCGGGATGATGAACCTGCCCGCTGTGAGTGTCGGCAATATCGCTCATGCTCCGGGTACCGCCTGCATCAGATAGACGAGAGTAAAGATGATGATCCACACGACGTCCACGAAATGCCAGTAGAGTCCTGCGAGCTCGACCGACGTCGCGCGCGATTTGCCGAGGTTGTCGGTCATCGCGGCGACCAGCAGCACCGACAGCCAAATCACGCCGATCGCGACGTGTGCGCCGTGAAATCCTACCAGCACGAAGAACGACTGCGAGAAGAGGTTGGTCGTCAGCCCCATGCCCTCGTGCACGAAGCTGGTGAACTCGTACGCCTGGCCGCAAAGAAAAATCAGCCCGAACAGGACAACGCCGCCGAGCCAGATTCGCTCCCATCGCTTGTCGCCGCGCTGTGTTGCCGCAAGCGCGAGCACCATCAGCAGGGAGCTCATCAACAGGATGAAGGTGCTGAACGAGGTCAGCGGGATGTTGAGAATTTCGGGGCCGGGACCGGTGACGCTGCGCGATTTGTAAACGATGAAGGTCGAGATCAAGCTGGCGAAGAATACGCACTCCGAGCCGATGAACGACCAGATGCCGATTTTGCGCACGTCGATTCCGCCGGACGACGGCGCGTGTTCAGGGTCGTGCGATTCCTGGCCGAAGTCCGCGTATTCGAATCCCATGCCGATGATCGACAGGATCGCGACCGACACGCCGATAAGGACGATGCGATACCAGTCGATGATGAGCCCGAGGCCCATCGTGCCGACGCCGAGGCTCAGCACCAGCGGGAAAATCGAAGGCGCGGGCATATGGATGTGCGCGACGTCAGCGGGCTGAGCGGCTTGCGGCTGCGCGGGCGCCTGTCCCGCCATGTAAGCGGCGACGCCGCGCGAGCCGGCGCGGCCGTATTTTAGAATCCACCATGCGTCGCGGCCGCGAATTTGCGGGATGGTCGCGAAATTGTACGCGGGCGGCGGCGACGGCGTGGACCATTCGAGGCTGCGTCCGTCCCACGGATCGGCGGGCGCGCGATCGCCGCTGACGAGACTCTTGAAAATGTTGATGTAGAAGAGCAGGAAGGCGATGCCGAGGATGAACGCGCCGACCGTTTCGAGCTGGTTCAAATGCGTCCAGCCCATGTCGGCGCCGTAAGTGTAGGTGCGCCGCGGCATCCCCCACATCCCGAGAAAATGCATCGGAAAAAACGTGAGGTTGAAGCCGACCACCGTCAGCCAGAAGTGCCACTTGCCGAGCCGCTCGCCGAGCATGCGGCCGCTGACCTTCGGCCACCAGTAGTAGAACCCCGCCAGGATCGCGAACATCACGCCGCCGAACAGCACGTAGTGAAAATGCGCGACGACGAAGTAGGAGTCGGTCTGCTGGAGATCGATTGGCGCCGACGCGTGCATGATTCCGCTGAGTCCGCCGATGGTGAATTCGAGGATCATCCCGAGCGCGAAATAAAATGAGGTGGTCATGCGCAGCGAGCCGCCCCAGACGGTCGCAATCCAGCTGAAAATTTTCACGCCGGTGGGGATTGCGATCAGCATCGAGGTGATCGCGAAGGCCGAATCCGCCACTGGACCCATGCCGGTCGCGAACATGTGATGTCCCCACACGCCGTACGAGAGGAACGCGATCAGGCAGATCGAATACGCCATCATCGGATAGCCGAACAGCGGCTTGCGCGAGAAGGTCGGGATGACTTCCGAGATGATGCCGAAGGCGGGCAGCGCCATGATGTACACTTCGGGATGGCCGAACAGCCAGAAGAGATGCTGCCACAGGATCGGCGTAGCGCCGGCGGATGCGATGTAGAAATGAGTATCGAAGAAACGATCGAAGAGCAGAAAGATCAGCCCGATGGTGAGCGCCGGAAATGCGATCAGAATTAGGATCGACGTCACCAGCATCGACCAGATGAACATCGGCATGCGCATATAAGTCATGCCCGGCGCGCGCATCGCGATGATCGTCGTCAGGAAGTTCAGGCCGGTGAGAACCGTCGAGATGCCTGACACGAGCAGGCCGACCACCCACCAATCGATCGCGAGACCGGGCGTGAAGTAGCGCTCGGTGAGGTTCGCGTAACCGAACCATCCCGCGTCGGGCAGGCCGCCGCGAATCCAGCCGAGATGCAGCAGGATTCCCGCGATCAGAGCCAGCCAGAAGCTCAATGCGTTGAGTCGTGGGAACGCGACATCGCGCGCGCCTATTTGCAACGGGATCAGAAAGTTACCCAGGAAGCCGAGCAGCAGCGGCATCACGACCAGGAAGATCATCGTCGTCCCGTGCATCGTGAAGAACGCGTTGTAGGTCGCCGCCGACAGCGCGTGATTGTCGGGAGTCCATAGCTGCACGCGAATCGCCATCGCTTCGAGGCCGCCGAACGCCATGAAGAACAGCGCGCTGGCGAGATACATCACGGCGACGCGCTTGTGATCGATCGTCGTCAGCCAGCCGACGATGCCGCCACCTTCGAGGTAGCTCGGCTGATGCACTGGCAATGGTTTTGGTTGCGCAGCCATTTCCTCGCTCCCTATTTCAGACTCTCGAGATACGCGACCAGCGCGTCGAGCTTCGGTCCCGGCAGCAGCAGCGGCGGCATGTTCGCGCCCGGCTTGATTTCCTGCGGATCCTCGATCCACTTCGCGACGTTCTCAGGCGTGTTCTTCAGAACGCCGGCGGCGAGCGTCGTGCGGCTGCCGAAATGCGTCAGGTCAGGACCGATGTATCCTTTCGAGATGCCCTGGATCATGTGGCAGGTGGTGCATGGACTGTCGGCGAAAACTTTTGCGCCATCTGACGCCAATTGATCGCTCGCCGGAGTCGCGACTGGTCCTGCGAGTTGATCTCGATCCCACTTCGCGAAATCGTCGGGCGAATCGACAAACGTCCGAAAGCGCATGTTGGCATGCGACAGGCCGCAGAACTCGGCGCACTGCCCCGGATACATTCCCACTACGTTCGCGATAAAGGTCAGCTCGTTGATTTGGCCGGGCACCACGTCGCGCTTGCCGCCGAGTTGCGGCACCCAGAAGCTGTGTATGACGTCGGCCGATTCGAGTGACAGGCGAATCGGCCGGTTGACGGGGATGTGCAGTTCGTTGCTGGCCTTCGCGCCGTCGGGATAGTCGAACTCCCACCACCATTGATGCGCGACGACTTTGATTTCGAGCGCGCCTGTGGGTGCGACGGCCGGCTGCGAGCGAAAAATCGTGCGTATCGTCGGAATTGTGATCATCAACAGGATCAACACAGGGCCGAGGGTCCAGGCGATTTCCAGGCCAAGATCGGAAGACGCGGTCGTGGCCGGCGCCGCCTCTCCCACGCGGGTCGAGAACACGAACAGCGCGAGAACAAACGCCGTGACAACGATTATGAAGACCAGCGCGTCCCATAACGTCACGTCGATGTACAGATTCTGAATCCACTGCGCGAGATCCGACTTCGGCGCGAGCGTGGTCATCGGACGGCCTTTGTCCGAGCATCCCGCAATAGTCAGTGCGATAGCCACTCGCATAGCTATTGAAGTGAGCGAGTACCTATTTGAACCACGCCCGATCATTCGGCGTCGTCTCCCACCGGCTCGCCGGAGGTCGCGGCCCGCGCGACGCGGTTCAATCCCGGCACCGCGGCGATGAGGAATGCGCCGAGGAAGCCGATCGAAATCAGAAACTGCGTCGGCCCAAATGGAATCGCGTCGAGCGACAATGATGGAACCACCAGCACGTAACGCTCGAGCCACATTCCGACCAGTCCCAGCGCGGACACAGTGCCGAGAATCATCGGCGATTTTTTGGTCCGCACGCTCATCAGCACTACGAATGGAATCAGCCAGATCAAAACCAGGCAGGCCACCGAGAGGGGCGACCACGGCATGTGATGGACCCGCTGGACGATAAAGAAAGTTTCGACCGGCAAGTCGCCGTACCAGATCACGATGTACTGCGAGAACAGCAGATAGATCCAGAACACCGAAAACGCGAAAACTATCTTGCCGAGGTCGTGCATGACGACGGGATTGGTGAACAGGTTGTGCTCGCCCAAGCGGCCACGCAGCATGGTCGCTACCAGAGCCATCGCGGCCAAGCCGCTCCAGAATGCGCCGGCGAAGAAGTACCAGCCGAAAAGTGTGCTGCGCCAGACCGGCGCCAGTGACATGACGAGATCGAACGAGATCAGCGTGTAAACGACCGCGAACAGCACCGCGACCAGCGGGGCGAAAACCCGGATCGAATGCGGCGGCAGTTCGATCTCGTCGCTCGCGACCGTCCATGCGCGCGCGTCGTCGCCGCGCGACACGCGAATAAACGCGAAACTCGCAGCGGCCATGACGCCGAGCCCGATTCCGTCGCGCGCGAAAAGAAACGGAACGTTCAGCCACGCGGCCTTCTGCGCGATCGGATGCGTCACCCAGGGGAAGATCAGGCTGCGGCCGAAGTACAATCCGAAGAACAGAAAAAATCCGACCCACAGGAAAGGCGCGAACGCCTCGCCGAGACGATACGGCGTCGAACCGCCCCACTTGGCTTGCGTCAGGTAAAATGCCGCGGAGGCGACCACCGCGCCCTGCGCGACGCCGAGGAAGAACAGCAGATTGACGAGATAGGCCTCCCATGCGATCGCGGCCGCACCGCGCAACAGTGCGAACACGAACGCTATCGCTCCAACCGCGATCATCGCGCCCGCGATAGATTGCATCGTGGTGCCGGCCACTGAATCCACTGCTTGCGGCATTGCGCGCTCGCGATGCACTGCTTGAGGATTGGAGCTCATGGGTTTGGCGCCGCCTGTTGGACGCCTTCACGCACGACCTCTTCGGCGCCCGATTCCTTCAGCATCGATTCGACTCGAGCCGCTTCCGCCTCGTCGCATCGAACCACGATCCCGAATCGATCTCCGCCGAAGCGCGCGTCGTAGCCCGGCGCGCTCTCGGTCGCGGGCACACCAGCGAGCCCCAGCACTCCGAAGAAGCCGAAAATGCCGCCGAGTAGAACCATCAGCTCGAAGCAGATGACGATAAACGGCGGCCACGACAGCAGCGGCTTGCCGCCGGCATTGAGCCGCCACTCGTAAGTTGTGCCAATCGTGATCGCGAGCCCCGTGAGCACGCCTGAAATTCCGCCCGTCAGAACGATCCATCGCACCGGGCTTTTCTTCTTGCCGATCGCGTGTTCGATTTTGTGGCTCGGGAACGGCGCGAACGTGTGGAAATCGGCGACCTGTGACGCGCGCAGCTCTTCGATCGCGCGCGCCGCGTGCGTATCGTCGGCAAACGAGCTTATGATCGCAATCGTGCTCATGCGGCTCTGGCTCGATCCATCTTGAGCGCCTTGCGCAGCCAGAGGACTCCTTCCTTGAGTTCCGTCATCGAAAAGATTGGCAGGAATCTTGAAAATAACGAGAACAGTCCCAGGAACCACGCGAAGCTGCCGACCGTGATCATGATTTCAGTGATCGACGGACGGTACGGCCCCCACTGCGAAGGTTCGAAGTTCACCCTCAGCGAGCCCGCGATGATAACAAAGCGCTCGAGCCACATGCCGATATTTATGAAAATTGAAATTATCCAGAGCGCGGTGAGGTTAACCCGGATGCGGGGAGAGAACAGCACCAACGGAATCAGGCAGTTGCACGTGACCATGGTCCAGAACAGCGGGCCCCATGGTCCGAAGTAGCGCATGTGAAACGTCATTTGCTCGATCGGATCGCCCGCATACCAGGTCATGAAACTTTCAGTCACGTACGAGTACGATACGACCAGCGAGGTCAGCAGGATGACCTTGGCGAGATTGTCGAAGTGCCACTCGGTCAGCAGGTCCTCGATGCCCAGCAGCTTGCGCATCGGGACTAACAGCGTGATGACCATTGCGACCCCGGAAAAGATGGCGCCGGCGACGAAGTACGGCGCGAAGAGCGTACTGTGCCAGCCGGGCAGTTGCGCCATCGCGAAATCCCACGACACCACCGAGTGCACTGACAGCACCAGCGGAGTAGCCAGTCCCGCCATCAGCAAGTAAGCCATTGAGTAATGGCGCCATTGGCGATCAGTTCCTTGCCAGCCCATAGCCAGCACAGTGTAAAACTTCTTGCGCCAGCCAATTGCGGCCTCGCGCGCGTTGGCAATGTCGGGAATCAGGCCCATCGTCCAGAACAGCGCGCTGATAGTCAGATAGGTACTGACTGCGAAAGCGTCCCACACCAGCGGCGAGCGGAAATCGGGTTGCAGGTATCGCTCGTTAGGGTAGGGCAATAGCCAGTAGAAAAACCACACGCGGCCAAGATGAAACAGCGGGAACAGACCGGCCGTCGCGACCGCGAATATTGTCATCGTTTCGGCGGCGCGATAAACCGCGGTGCGCCACTTGGTCCGGAACAGAAATAGAATCGCGGAGATCAACGTGCCCGAGTGCGCGATACCGACCCAGAAAACGAAGTTGGTAATGTAGATCGCCCACATCACGGGCTGTCGCAGTCCGGTCACACCGAGACCCGTGTAAACCTGGCGCATCCACAACGCCGCCGCGATCCCGACCAGCGAGAAGCAGAACCCGATCCACGCCCAATACGCGCGGCCCGCCGGCTGCATCACGCGCAGCACGCTGCGATCGATGTCGCGGTAGCTCGGATCGGTGTTTATTTTGGGCGCCGCCGCCACTTACGCCTTTCCTTTCTCGCGATAGAGATCGCGCAGATACGTGATGGCCGGCTGCGTGTTGAGTTCCTCGAGCGCGCGATAATTGCGCAGCTTGTTGTCATCGCGACGGCGCATCATCGCGCTCGCGGGGTCGTTGCTGTCGCCGAACGTGATTGCGCGGGTCGGACATGCTTGCTGGCATGCGGTGATAATTTCGCCGTCGCGCAATTGGCGATCTTCGGTTTTCGCGTTGAGCTCGGCGAACTGGATTCGCTGCACGCAGAATGTGCATTTCTCCATGACGCCGGCGCCGCGGACCGTCACGTCGGGATTAAGTTGCAAGTTCAGCGGCGCGGGCCACTCCGGCACGAACCAGTTGAAGCGGCGTACCTTGTACGGACAGTTATTTTCGCAATAGCGCGTGCCGACGCATCGATTGTAAACCTGACCGTTTAGGCCTTCCTCGGTGTGATACGACGCAAACACCGGGCAGACCGGTTCGCACGGCGCGTGATCGCATTGCTGGCATAGCATCGGCGCGAGGTAGAGTTGCGGCGCCGCGGCCGCTTCTTTTTCATTGGGGAAGTAGCGCTCGATGCGAATCCACGACATGATTCGCCCGTTATCGACCCCGTCCCTGCCGACCGTCGGCACGTTGTTTTCCGCGTAGCACGCAGTCACGCACGCGCTGCATCCGGTGCACGCGTTGACGTCGATGGTCATGCCCCATTTGTGCCCGGCGTAATTCCACTTCGGGTACATCTCGAACGGCCCGGTGACTTCTTCCGCCTCGCTCTTTGGGATCACGCCGCTCGCGAGCTGCTCGATACTCATCGCCTCGACGATCGATCGGCCCATCATGTCGCTCTTGCCGAGTGGTGATACGAGCTTGCGGGTCGCAGCGGTCGCGCGCGCGGTGACGGCCGAGTAGGTCGCGCCGGCCGCCAGTATCGACCACGCATTCGCGCCGACGTCTTTCGCATAGCGGCCGTACGCGCGATGTCCCTGGCCGAGTGGCACGGCGATCACGCCGGGACGCACGGTGCTCTCGACCAGCACCGGCGCTTCGATCGCCCCGTGCTCCGTTTTGATCTCGATGATGTCGTCCGTGGCGACGCCGAGCTTGCGCGCGGTCTCGGGATGAATCTCGGCCCAGGTGTCCCACACCAGCTGTGTGACCGGCTCGGGCAATTCCTGGAGCCAGGGCTTGTCGGCGCCGCGTCCGTCGTAAAGAAAAATGTGCGGATAGGCGTACACGGAAAGTTCCATTTGCGCGGCTGCGGGCACGGGCGCTTTGAAGGGCGACGTGTCGAGGTTGAGCGCCGCCAGATGCTGCTCTTCGAACAATCCGCCTTCACGGCGGACACTTGTCCAGAAATCTTCCGACGCCGGATCGTCCGCTTTGGGAGCCAGCGCGAGCCATTCAGTCTTGACTGCCTCGGCGGTAGTCGTCCAGGGAAGTTTGGTGCTCGACGATTTCGCGGCGGTCGCGAGCAGGATGTCGCCGAGCGGCTTGCTGTCGAACACCGGTTGCATCACCGGCTGGCCGAGTCCGCGGATTCCCGCGCGCGGCGCCGTGTCGCGCCATGATTCGAGCGGATGATGCGCGGGCAAAAGTAGATTCGCCATCGCGGCGGTCTCGTCGGGCACGCCGCCCGCCCACACGACGAACGGAACTTTCTGCAGCGCCTCGGCGATTCGCGCCGACGGCGGCATGGTGAAGACCGGATTCGCACCCGCGACGAATGCTACGTCGATCTCGCCGCCGCGCATCGCGTCAACGGTCGCGTCCACTTCGTCTGGCGTGCTGGTATCTTCGGCCGGCGCGCCTTCGAAGAACATAATCGTCTTGCTGAAGTTGCCGGTGACCGCGTTGAGGATCATCGCCGCCAGATGCGCCGACGAATCGTCGGTACCGGCGAGCGCGAGTGCGCCGTCGGCCTTGCCGAAGGTCTCGGCCAGCCGCGTGAGCGTCTCGACCGGGACGCCGGTGCGGGCGCTGGTCGCGGCCGGGTCGAAATTCTCGACCGCCTTGCCGAGCGCCGCGAGATCGAAGCCCGAACTCTTCGAGACCATGCCGTTCTTGACGAGCACGTTGAGCACGCTCCAGGCGACGTCGGCCTGCGCTCCTGGAGCCGTCGCGATCCATTCGTCGCACTTCGACGCGGTCATGCTGAGCCGTGGGCCGACGTACATGGCGCGTCCGATCGTCAGCGCGCCGCGCCGTTTCTGCGGCGTCCGGAAAATCGAGTACTGGCGCGCGAGCTCGACTGGCGATTGCCAGGTCTCGAGAAAGTCGGCGCCGAAGGAAATCAGCACTTCGGCCTGATCGATTCGATAGGCCGGCAGATCGCGCCGCCCAAAAAGGGTCTTGGCCGCGACGCGCGCCGGCTCGTTGTTGATTGCTTCGTAGAATATCGCGCGCGACGAATTGTGCGCGCCGACGCATGCGACCGCGATCTTCTGGAACGTCGGGCCATTCGGCGCGCCGAAAAACGCGACGCGATCCTTGCCCGCCTTCGCCGCGGCCGCCAGCTTGTCCGCCAGCATCTTCTCGGCCTCGTCCCACGACGCCGTTCGCAGCGTGCCGTCACCGCCGCGAACTTGCGGATGCCGCAGCCGGTCCGGATTGTACAAGCCTTGCAGGGCAGCCTGTCCGCGCGCGCACAGAGAGCCCTGGCCGATGGGGTCGGCGGGATTTCCTTCGAGCTTGACGACGCGTCCTTCGCGGATTCGCGCGACGACGCCGCATCCCGCCGGGCATTCGTTGCAGGTGGTCGCGAAAAAACTCGGGACGCCGGGGACCACGTTCTCGTCGGGCACCACGTACGGGATCAGCTTGCGCGCGGCCGGCTCGCAGCCCGGGATCGCCGCCGCCGCGCCCGCAGTCGCGGCCAGCTTGATAAACGATCGCCTGGATATCGAGCTTCCCTCGCGCATCAATTCCTCACTCAGTGATGACAGCCGACGCAGTCGAGCGTCGCTTTTTTCTCCGTGTGACAGTCCACGCAAAAGCCCATGTTGATTTCATGCACCGGCACGACTCGATCCATCGTCTGCACCGGCCCGTGACAGCTCTGGCATTCGATACCGGCGTGAATGTGCGGCCGATGAGTGAAGCGGACGAAGTCGGGCAGCGTGTACACGCGATTCCACTGGATCTCGAACGGGGCCGGCGTGTTGTCGGTCCACGGCCGCGTCACCGGCTGGATTCCGCCGCCGGCAATCCCGTTGCCGTGACATCCTACGCATCGAGCCACCGCCGGAATCCCCGGCTCCGACGACCGGCCCGCGTAGGCATGGCAATACTGGCAGGGAATTTTGTTCACGCCGGCATGCACGCGATGGCTAAATGGTATCGGCTGGACGACGTCGTTGCGTGGCGCCCATGGCCGTTGCGACAGTGCGATCACTGCTCCGCCGAGGACGAGCATCATCAGGGCAAGCGGTAGCACTATCCGGTTCATGCTGATGATCAGGCTTGTGAATAATCCCAAACAGGGGCGATGCGCCACCGCGAGTCGGTTAAAATTTCTAACAATACGATCGATCACAATCAAGCAAGATTAATATCACCCGCTGTCCTCGGTCTTCGTGGCGAGGTCACCGCCTGTGGATTTCCATTGTGCGCGAACATCGATTTATTGCGACAGGTAGTTCCGACACCCTGAACAATATGTTAGTTATGACTAGGTTTTTGGTGGGCTGAGGCTGCTTCGACAGGTGCAAATCAAGACTGCTTCTCGACTGGGTCTTTTACCGCCCTACCTTTTTGCCGAGCTTGACCGCCTGAAAAAGGAGGTCGCGAGCAAGGGTATTGACGTGATCAGCCTCTCGATTGGCGACCCTGACCTGCCCACGCCGCGGCATATCGTCGAGTCGCTCAAGCGCGCCGCCGACGACCGCAAGAATCACCGCTATCCCGACTACGAAGGCTTGCCGCAATTTCGCGAAGCGTCCGCGCAATGGTACCGGCGCCGCTTCGGCGTCAGCTTCGATGCTCAGCGCGAAGTCTGCGCGTTGATCGGCTCCAAGGAAGGCATCGCGAATTTTGCGACCGCCGTCGTCGATCCGGGCGACATCGTGCTGATTCCCGATCCGGGCTACCCGGTCTATTACTCGGGATGCGTCTTCAACGGCGGTGAGCCGTATTTTCTGCCGCTCCGAAAAGAAAACGGATTCGTGCCCGACCTCGCCTCGATTCCTGCCGAAGTGGCGCGGCGCGCAAAGATGTTGTGGCTGAACTATCCCAACAATCCGACCGCCGCGACCGTTGACCTGTCGTTCTTCCAGGACGCGGTCAGATTCTGCCTCAAGCACGACATTATCCTCGCGCACGACAGCGCGTATTCCGAAATTGCCTACGACGGATATCGCTCGCCGAGCGTCTTCCAGGCCGAGGGCTCGCGCGATTGCGCGATTGAGTTCCATTCGTTGTCGAAGACCTTCTCGATGACCGGATGGCGCGTTGGCTTCGCCATCGGCAACGCGCAGTTGATCGGCGCACTCGGTAAGGTCAAGACCAACATGGATTCCGGCGTGTTCCAGGCCGTGCAGGAAGCGGCGATCACCGGGCTCGAAGGCGGCGACGGCGACAAGCTCGCCGAATATTGCGCAATCTACAAGGAACGCCGCGACCTGCTGGTGACGGCGCTGCGCGCGCTCGGGCTGGAATGCGAGAATCCGCGCGCGACCTTTTATGTCTGGACTAAAGTTCCGCGTGGTTATACCTCGGTTTCATTTACCGAGCGCGTATTGAAGGAAGCCGGCATCGCAATCACGCCGGGTTCCGGGTTCGGCAAGGGTGGTGAGGGGTACGTTCGCTTTTCACTTACGAGCGAACGGTTGGTCGAGGCGGTGGACCGGCTAAAAGCGCTGCGGTTGTAACGGCAAGGATGCCCAATCGGGCTTTCATCGGAATAGGCAGTAATCTAGGCGATCGAGCCGCCAATTATCGCGAGGCGATTCAACGGATCGCGTCGATCCCGGAAACGAGGGTCGTGCGCCAATCCTCGATCTACGAGACCGAGCCGATGGGCGATCTCAAGGGCGCGTTCCTCAACGGAGTCATCGAAGTCGAGACCGAGCTGCCGGCCGAAGTGCTGATGCGGCGGATGCTCGCGCTCGAGCGCATCATGGGCCGCAAGCGGGTCAAGGGCCGCAAGCAGACGCGCGGCAAGTACCGCCCGCGAATCATCGATCTCGATCTGCTGTTCTTCAACAAGGAAACGATCGACACGCGAATCCTCAAGGTCCCGCATCCGCACCTGCATGAGCGCCGCTTCGTGCTCGCGCCGATGAGCGAGCTGGCGCCCGCGTTGATTCATCCGAAACTCAACGCGTCCATTTCCGAAATGCTGGCGGGACTTAAATCGCCGTTTCGTGTTACGCTGGCGCGAGCGGACCTGCTCAGGCCGCAACCCCCGAAAACGAAAAAAGAGGCATCCCGATGAAGTACTTTATCGATACTGCGGATGTGGCCGAGATTCGCGAAGCCGCAAGCTGGGGACTGATCGACGGCGTCACCACCAATCCGTCGCTGATGGCGAAGACCGGGCGTCCGTATCACGACGTGCTCAAAGAGATTTGCGAAATCGTCGATGGGCCGATCAGCGCCGAAGTCGTCGCCACCGAAGCGTCCGCGATGATTGAAGAGGGTGAGAAGCTCGCCAAGCTGCACAAGAACATCGTGGTCAAGTGCCCGATGATCATCGAGGGCCTGAAGGCGACGCACGCGCTCGCCAAGCGCGGCATCCGCGTCAACGTCACGCTGATTTTCACGCCGCTGCAGGCGCTGGCGGCCGCAAAGGTCGGTGCGTCGTTCCTGTCGCCGTTTATCGGACGTCTCGACGACATCGGCCAGGACGGCTTCGCACTGGTTGAAGATATGGTGCAGATCCTGTCGAACTACGACTACCCGGCCGAAGTGCTGGTAGCGTCGGTGCGCAGCACCACGCATCTGATCCGCGCAGCCGAGGTCGGCGCCGACATCGCAACCGTCCCGTTCGCGGTATTGAAGCAAACGCTGCACCATCCGCTAACGGATTTAGGTTTGGAACGCTTCCTGGCCGACTGGCGCAAGACGAATCAAAAGATCTGAAAATTCCGCGCGTTGGCTCGACTCGATCCGGGAGAGGTACAACGCAAGCCAATGCACTAACGCATACTCGATTTCGAAAGTCATAAAGTGGTGCCGTCGCCCGACACTGCACCTCTCCCTAACCCTCTCCTCGGACAAGGAGAGGGGACTAGATCAGAAGGAATCCGCACCAGTCCCATATGCAGTTAGCGATGTCGCGAGTCGTCGTTCTCGGATGCGCGGGCGGCGGGAAAACTACCTTCGCGCGACGTCTCGGCGAGCGCACCGGCGCGCCGGTGATCTGCCTCGACGCCGTCTGGCAGCCGCATTGGGGCAAAGATGACGTTCCCGCCTTCCGCACGTTGATGAAGGAACTGCACACGGGTGAGACGTGGATCAGCGACGGCAACTTCGCGCAAGCGACCTTCGACATCCGCCTGCCTCGTGCGACTCTCGTGATCTGGATCGACCGCCCGAGGATTTTCTGCGCCTGGCACGCGATCACGCGCGTGTTCCAGTCCGGCGAGGAGCATCGAATTGGCAGCCTTGCCAAGGTGCTACGATTCATTTGGAACTTCGATCGAATCAACCGCCCGCTGATCGAGGCGCAAAGAATCGCGCACGGCCCCGATGTTCCCGTCCGCAGATTGACCAACGATCGCGAGATTGCCGCCTTCCTGTCGTCTTGCGATTAGACCTCGAAGGCGCGCAGCGAGAGCGACAGCGCCGCCATCGCGATTGTGAAGGCCAACGCGACTTCCATGCTGGCGCGTGCGCTTACGTCGGCGATCGCGTGGCCCATGATCCAGGGCGCGATGATTGCGCCGAGCGCGCCGCCCGCGACTACGATCGACGTCATCCTGCCGACTTCGGCCGGGAACCGCGCCGCGCCTATCGCGATCATGTTGGGAAAGACCGGGCCGTAGCCGAAGCCGATGAGGAACACGGCGGATGCCGCCAGCACGCCCGCTGTCGGCGCCACGATCAAGATCACAAGTGCGGCCGCGGATAGCGCGGACGCCATCATCGTGAATCGCGGCAACGCGATGCGATGACCCAGGCGTCCGCCGAATACGCGGCCGCATACCAGCCCCAGCCAATACAGCGAGACGCCCGACGACGCGATCGTCGGACCGAGCGCGCCCGCCATCCGCAGGTAAAGAAAGAGCCACGCGCCGATTCCGACTTCGGCGCCGACGTACAGGAACATCACCGCGCTGATCACCCAAATCAGCGGACGCGAGAGCATCGGGATAAATCCGCTGTCGTCGTCCGCAATCGGCGCCACTCGAACTTCAGCCGCCGGCGCCACGACCAGACGAAATCCGATCACCGCGCAGGCAATCGCGCCGCCGCCGAATATCCACCAGTACGGCACGCGGGTGGCGAACGCGGCGCTCACGATCAGCGGTCCGAGCAGCGCGCCGACACCGAACAGTACGTGCAGGTAGTTGAGTGCCGACGCGAGCCGCTCGCGATTGAGCTCCACGATGAGCGCGTTGGCGCCGATGTCGATGCCGCCATTGGAGAGGCCGATCACAAATCCAGCACACAGCAAGCCCGCAAGTCCGGGCGCCGCGGCGAGTCCCGCCAGGCCGGCCGTGAACAGCACCATCGCACCGACCAGGATCTTCTGCGCGCTCAGTTGTTGATGGATCTCGCCGGCGATCAGCACCGAGATGAAGTAGCCGGCGGCGGAGGCGCTGACGATCAATCCGGCCCGTTCGATCGGCAGATGAGCCGTGTGCGAAATCTGAGGCAGAAAAGGTCCGAGCCAGCCACTGTTGATGCCCACGATCAGCAGGCACGAATAAGCGAGCCGCGTGATCGTTCCCTCGCGGCTCAATGTCGGATCGTGATTCAACGTCGCGGCGCGCATCGTCATGACGCCAAGTTGATCAAGCTAAAGAGCGGACCGAGTTCGCGGAACGCGTCGAGTACTTCGGCGCGATCGACGGTCAGCGCGTCGCGCACCGGCCATCCGAAGCCGGCGTCGAGGGCGCCGGATTTTTTCGCGAGCACGTCCGCGAGTCCCTCGAAGAAGTCGGCATTCGCTGTGCTCGACCTTGGCATCTCGCGACAGTTCCAGTTCTGGTACTGCTGAATTTTCGTGCCGCGAAACGCCTGCTGCAGGTCCGCCGCCTTCGATTTGATCGCTCGCACCATCTCGGGACGTTTGTCGGCGTCGGATTTCACGATGACGCGAGCGTGGATGCCAACACCCGACACGCACAGCGCGAGATGTCCGAGGCGCTTGTATCCGGCCCGCGATGGCCCGAAAGCCGCCCAGGTCTCTGCGGGAGGATTCGCCGCGCGCCGCATGTGCCGCGCGATATGCGGAAAGAAATCCAGGTGAAGGCTCCGCGACAGTTCCCGGTTGAACTCGGGCGCGAGGCGCAACAGACGCGGCGTCACGAACTCGTCGATTTTCGCGAGGCGAATGTTGAAATCCTCGATCGCGAATACCTCGAAATCGCGGCGCAGAAAACCCAGCGTCGCCATCAAGCTGATCCCAACGTCACTTGGCGGCCCGGTCGCGCTCGCGTTCCTGAAAAGCTTTCTCCCAATTGCGCCCGTCGAAATGCCCGTGCTCCAGCTTCTCCAGATTCACCCCTTCGAGGCATCGCACGTTGACATCGATGCGCTCGGGATCGGAGCGCGGGATATAGAACGACGCGACGCCGCAGTTCGGGCAGAACAGATGCTTGGCGGCTTTGGTATTGAAGGTGTACGAGGCGATATTGTCCGACGGCGTGAGCAGACGGAAAGCGGTCCGCTCGACGATCCAGTGGAGGTAGGCCTTCTTGGCGCAAATCGAGCAGTTGCATTCCGATACGCGCTCGAGCTTGCCCCTGACTTCGAACCGGACGCGTCCGCAATGGCATCCGCCGCGGTAGGTCCGTTCGTTTGGCGTTTTTTTCATCAGCGCCCTTTTTAACCCAGCTCTCGCCCCAAGGAAACCGGCTTGACCTACGAAATCAGCGTTTCGCCTGAACGGTTTGCTGTGCGTAAATTCGTCACACTACGCTTCTGTTGCTCGAAAAACGGCGGATTTTCAAGGAAAAACGGTGGTAACCGACATGGCACGCAAATCGCGTCTGCTATAATGCGGCATGCTTTTGAAACCAGACACGCGGAGTGTCGTATAACTTTAGCGGGCGGAGGCCCTATTAAAAAAATGAAACGAGCAACGATGATCTTTTCGGCAGTGGCACTGACGTTTGCGATGGCGGGTCCGGTGTTGGCGCAAATGCCGATGAAGCCTGCGGCCGCAAATGCGGACTACAGCTACTTCGACTCACATCCTGACGTCGCAAAAAAACTGCGGAAAGATCCGACCCTGATCGACAACCAGCAGTTCGTGGACGCTCATCCGGGCCTGCACGAGTACATCAAGTCGCATCCGAATGTTAAGCACGACTTCAAATCGCATCCTTACCGGTTCATGCATCGCTCGGAGACGTACAAAAAGCATCACGAGTAGAACTGTCGCGACCGGTTTGATTCCCCCCCGTAGCGCGGGAGGCCGGCTGTCCGGTCTCTCGCTTTTTTTCGCGGTCAGCGGAACTCTCGCGACTTTTGACGATGACGATTGCGCGCCGCGCGTGTTAGAGTTGCGCCATGGCGGTGCTATCAGAGCTGGACTTCGGCGCGACGCTCGCGCGTCACGGGATTCGCGCGCTCAGCCGCAGAGCGCCCACGACTATCCAGGTTAACGTCGGCAAGCTGTGCAACCAGGCGTGCCATCACTGCCACGTCGATGCGGGCCCGCGCCGGACCGAGCGGATGACGCGTGAGACGGCGGCGCGGGTGATCGAGGTGCTCGCGGCAAGTCCGCGGGTCGCGACGCTCGACATCACCGGCGGCGCGCCCGAGTTGAATCCGAACTTTGCCATGCTGGTGGAACAAGCGCGCGCGCTCGGCCGCAAGGTGATCGTGCGATGCAACCTGACGGTGACGCTGGAACCCGGCATGGAATGGCTGGTGGATTTCTACCGGCGCTCGACGGTCGAGCTGGTTTGCTCGCTGCCATGCTACACCGCCGACAACACCGATCGTCAGCGCGGCGCTGGAGTTTTCGACAAGAGCATCGTGGCGCTGCGGCAACTGAACGCCGCCGGCTTCGGGCGCGGCAAGCTGCGGCTGGATCTCGTGTACAACCCTGTCGGCGCGTCGCTACCGCCGCCGCAGGCAGAGCTTGAAGAGCAATATCGCGACGCGCTCGCGCGCAATTTCGGGATCGTGTTCGATCGTCTGCTGACAATCACGAACATGCCGATCGCCCGCTTCGCCAACCAGTTGAGCGCCGCCGGCAACCATTCGGCCTACATGAGTCTGCTGGTGAATCACTTCAACCCGGCGACCGTGGACGCGCTGATGTGCCGCGACCTGGTGAGCGTGGGATGGACCGGGCGGCTCTACGACTGTGACTTCAACCAGATGCTGGAAATCCCGCTTGGCGGCGCCGCATCGACAATCTGGGACATCGACGACGTCGGCCAACTCGCCGGCGCCAGCATCGCGACGGGGTCGCATTGTTTTGGATGCACCGCGGGCGCGGGCTCGAGCTGCGGCGGCGCGATCGCATAAGCCAGTCGGCCTTTTGGTCCTGCTTTCATATAAGTGATATGAGGAACGAACGCCGCGTCTGCAATCGGCGCGCGAAGCTACAGGAGATTGTTCGATGGCGGTGAAAATCGAAGGTACCTGCGATCCTAAATTCAATCGCGTCAAGGACGCGTTCGCCGAGAATTTCGAGAAGCGCGGCGAGGTTGGCGCGGCCGCGGCAATCATGCTCGACGGCAAGAGCGTCGTCGATATCTGGGCGGGACACGCCGACAAGGAAAAGACCAGGCCGTGGGCGCGCGACACGCTCGTCAACGTGTACTCGACCACCAAGGGCGTCACCGCGATTTGCGCGCATCGCCTGGCCGACAAGGGCCTGCTCGACATCGACGCGCCGGTCGCGAAGTACTGGCCCGAGTTCGCGCAGGCGGGCAAGGACAAGCTGCCGGTGCGTTATCTGCTGAGTCACAAGGCGGGTCTCGCCGCGGTGCGCAAAACGCTCGATGAAGACGCGCTGTTCAAATGGGACAAGATGACGACGGCGCTGGCCGAGCAGGAGCCGTGGTGGGAGCCCGGCACCAAGCATGGCTATCACGCGCTGACCTTCGGCTACCTGGTCGGCGAGGTCATCCGGCGCATCAGCGGCAAGACGCCGGGCACTTATCTGCGCGACGAACTCGCCGGTCCACTCGGGTTGGACCTTCATATCGGTCTCGACGCGAAAAATGACGCGCGCACCGGTGACATGATCCCGATGCCGCCGCCGGCGCCCGGCGAGCCGAATCTGTTTGCCGAGATAATGAAGGATACGGAATCCGTCACCTTCAAGGCGTTCATGAATCCGCCGGGCGGAATGAGGCCGGGTCTCGTCAACACCCGCGAGTGGCGCGCGGCCGAGATTCCCGCGGCCAATGGGCATACGACGGCGCGGTCGCTGGCGAAGTTGTACGGCGCGGTGGCGCGCGGCGGCGAATTGGACGGCGTGCGCGTGATGTCGAAGGAGCAGGTCGCGCAATGCTCGATCGAGCAATCGAACGGGCCCGACGCGCTGCTGATACTGAATACGCGGTTCTCGCTCGGCTTTATGATGTCGCAGCCGGGCGCGTCGATCGGGCCGAACGCGAAGTCATTCGGACATCCGGGCGCCGGCGGCTCGCTGGGATACGCCGATCCCGAAGCGAAGATTGGCTTCGGCTACACGATGAACAAGATGCACGCGGGCTTGCTGATCGATGCGCGCGCGACGGCGCTGATCGACGCGCTTTACGCGTCGATGTAGGCGAGCTTCGTTCGAGCTGTTCGCGCGCTAACGATCGGAGGATTTGTCGATGCCTTCAATCCCTGTAGTCAGTGCCGGCGACTCTCCCGCAAAGGTGGTCGCGTGCCTGGAGCGCGACGGCGCGGTGGTCGTCAGCGGCGTGATCGATCGCGGTGTGCGCGATTCGCTTCTGCGCGAGCTCGCGCCGTACCTGGAAAGCGTCGATCCCGACGCCAGCCTCAACAAGAAGTACGCAGAAGACGGTGGCGCCGCGGATTTCTATCCCGGCAAGACCAAGCGGATCACCGCGCTGGTGGCGCGATCGGAGACTTTTCGCACGTTCGTGACGCATCCGTTGATGCGGTCGGCGTGCGACGCGATTCTGAAACCCAACTGCGTGCATTACCAGGTTCACGCGACCGCCGCGCTCAAAATCGGTCCCGGCGCGCGCGAGCAGGTGCTCCATCGCGAGGAAGATCCGTATCAATTTTTCAAAGTGCCGCGGCCACGGATGATCATCGCGAGCATGTGGGCGATTACCGATTTCACCGAGGTCAACGGCGGCACGAAGATCGTCCCGGGCAGTCATCTATGGCCCGCCGATCGCGTCGCGCGTCCGGATGAAGTCGTCGCGGCGGCGATGCCCGCCGGGTCGGTCCTGCTCTGGATGGGCGGTACGTTGCATGGCGCGGGCGCGAATCGCACCGACGAATGGCGCTACGGTGTTTTCCTTTCGTATTCGCTCGGATGGCTGCGGCAGGAAGAGAATCAATACATCGATGTGCCCGGCGAGATCGCGCGCACGCTGTCAAAAGAGGTGCGCGAGCTGGTCGGCTACCGAATGCATCTTGGGATCGGATACGCGGACCCAACGGTCAGAGACAGCCGCGGCGAGAAGCGCTGATGCCGAAGATTCCATATCGGGTGCGGCCGGAGACGGCGGTTCTGACCCGCGGCTTCGATCCCACGTTGTCAGTCGGCGCGGCGCGGCCGCCAGTCTATCGCAGCTCGACGTTTGTCTTTCCGAGTCCGGAAGCGGCGGAGCGCGCGTTTGGAATCGTGCTCGGAAAAATCCGGCCGCTCGGCGACGATCGTCCCGATTTGATCTACGCGCGGCTGAATCATCCCAACGCCGAGATCCTCGAGGAGCAACTGGTGCCGCTCGAGCGCGGCGCCAACTCGGCCGCGATTTTCAATTCCGGGATGGCCGCGATTTTCACCGTGATGCTCACGTTCCTCGAGCGCGGTGGCTCGATCGTCTATACGCAGCCGCTCTATGGCGGCACGCAGCACCTGATCCACCAGGTGATCGAGCCGCTCGGTTTCGAGGCGCGCGGCGTGCCGGCCGGCAATACGAAGGCGCTGACCGAGGCGATTGAGAGGGCGAACAATCTGAGCCTGGTGCTGATCGAGACGCCCGCGAATCCCACGCTCGTGATGACCGATATCGCGCAGGCGGCCGCGGCGATTCGCAAACGGCAGAAGCGGGCATTGCTCGCAATCGACAACACTCTGCTCGGCCCGACCTTTCAGCATCCGCTGATTCACGGCGCGGACCTCGCGCTTTACTCGGCGACCAAGTTCCTCGGCGGATTCAGCGACCTGCTGGCCGGCGCGGTGTTGGCGGCCGATCCGGAATTGATCCAGACGCTGACCGGGATGCGCGCGCTGCTCGGCAACATCTTGCAGGCCGACGAATGCTGGATGCTCGACTCGCGGCTATCGACGGTGGCGCTGCGGATGAATCGGCAGAGCAAGAACGCGCAGCGAATCGCCGAGCAGTTGGCCAAGCACGCGCGCGTCAAGCGCGTCATCTATCCGTCGCTGTTCACCGACGCCGCGCAGATTCAGATTCGCGACGCGCAGACCGACTACCCGGGATCTCTGGTATCGCTTGAAGTTGAGGGCGGAAAGACCGGCGCGTTCGAGTTCCTGCGCCGGCTGAAGATCGCCAAGAACGCGGTCAGTCTCGGCGGCGTCGAGACCCTGGTATGCCATCCGATGACGACCACTCACAGCGAGCTGTCGGCGGAGGAAATGTCGGCCGCGGGAATCAACGAGGCGCTGGTGCGGATCTCGGTCGGCACCGAGCATTGGCGCGACCTGCTCGAGGAATTTACGCGCGCGCTCGCTTGATCGGTCCAGTTGGTCAGCAGCGGATCTCCTCGAGGCGGCCGGTGTGGTTCGAGATGCCCGAGCGCAGGCAGTCGGCGTCGATGCCGAGCGCCTCGCAAACGCTGATGTAGGAGAACGGTCCGCATTCCTCGTCGCAACTGAGCCATTCGGCAGCCTCGACGAATTCCTCGCTGTTGCGCGCTTCGGCGCCGCGATCGCGATGGCGCAAGTAGGTGCGGATCGCATCCTCGAGCACCGCGAACAGCAGCTTGCGTTCGCCTTCCGAGGGCAGCTTGCGTCGTCGCGACTCGCCGAACTGAACAGGCAGGATACCGACGGCGGCGAAAATGTTTGGCAGATCGTCGTGGGCTGCGTATGTGGTGGCTTCCATGATGATGTTCTCCTCCGCTGGTTGAGCTCGACGTTGCGAGCCACACAGTGGAGAGCAAAAGTGTTGCCAACGAAATCGGGCCTAAAAGCGCCCATATTTGTCAGCATTTTTACCGACGGTCGGAGAACTCTGAAAAACTTACACGAACTCGAGCAGAAGCGAGTTGGGCACAGATCAGAGCAACTTCATGCCGGTGGCGGCTTCGAGTTCCGCGATCGCTTGTGGGCCGCTTTCCACCTTGATCGTCGTCATGCCCATCGCGCGCGCGGGTTTGAGATTGCCGCCGAGGTCGTCGAGATAGACGCAGGCGTCGGGTGTGACGCCGAGCCTTTCGCACATCATCATATAGATGCGCGGATCGGGTTTGCGGATTCCGATCTTCGAGGATTCGATCAGTGCGTCGAACAGTTCCATGATCTCGCGCGAATAGATCGAGCGGCTGGTGGCAGTGGCGCCTGCCGCGTCGGCCGGCATGTTGTTGGTGATGCAGCCGGTCTTGAAACGGGACTTGATGCGGCGGAGCGCTTCGATCATCTCGGGCCGGAAGTCGCCGGCCAGCAGCGCGACGACGTCGCGTCCGGGAATTTCGTAGCCGAGCATGCGGGCTTCGGCCGCGAAGGCCGCGTCGAAGCCGGCGAAGTCGATGGCCGAGCGCTCGAACATCGCCCACGCATTGTGCTCGTGATTGGTGGAGTTGATCTTGCGGATCACGCCGACCGGAATGCCGCGTTCGCGCTCATAGCGGGCGAACGCCTCGAACGGCGAGGTGGTAAAGACGCCGCCGAAATCCCAGATTACTGCTTCGATCACGTCACTCTCCGATCGACTGTATTTCGGATTATTCGCAACATCATTCGTAACGGATCTTGCTTTCGCAAGCGACCGGAGCAGAATCTCGAATCGCGCGCAAAATAGCGCGCTGTGAACGGACGCTCACCTTGATCCGCTCCCTAACGAGAGCTTCGCGTAACTGCTCGGCGTCTCTTCCCCTCTCCCGACGGGAGAGGATTTAAGAAGAGGGACCTTATTCAGCGCGCGGCTTCGCGCGCGATTCAAGATTTTGGTTCTCCGCGTGCCTTGTGTTCTTCTCCAGAACTGCAAAATTCCTGGAACCATGCCTCCCTCGTCCGAAACATCTTACGAAACCGCGCGCAGATTGCGCCGCGAGCAAACTCCTGCCGAGCAGGTCCTCTGGCGTTACCTTCGAAGCAAGCGTACGGGCGCTGTGAAATTCCGCCGCCAACATCCTATCGGCACCTACTTCGTAGATTTCTGCTCGCTTCAACGAAAACTGATCATCGAAATCGACGGCGGACAGCACGCCGACCAATCCGTTGAAGACGAGGTTCGCAGTTCGTTTCTCAAATCGTACGGCTTCCGAGTCCTGCGATTTTGGAATCACCAGGTGCTGCACAACACCAATGAAGTGCTGGCCCAGATCGAGAAATTCCTGAGCTCAGAAAGCGCTGATTCTTCAGAATCTTGAATCGCGCGCGAAAAGAAGTCGCGCGCTGAGCAAGGTCCCTCTCCTTAAATCCTCTCCCGTCGGGAGAGGGGAAGAAGGATCGGGATTCTTCGCTTCGCTCTGAAAGACATGGGGACAGAGAGAGGGGAAGAAAGCCGAACAACATTCGTAACGAATCTGCGTTTCGCAAGCGGCTGGCGCTCGTTAACCAGTCGCGATACGTCGAGGTTGCGCCAGTACGATTCGTTTTGAGATGGTCAAACCGGACCGCGATTCGGGGAAGGAGAAGCGCCAATGACGTACAAGCATCCGTCGGGGGAAGAATTTGGCGGCGTTATCGGGCGCACGATTGCGGAGTCGAAGCCGTGGTGGCCTGAGCCGAAGATGGCGAAGGGCGCGCCGAATGTCGTGATCGTGGTGCTGGACGACAGCGGCTTCGCGCATTTCGGCTGCTATGGATCGACGATCGAGACGCCGAACATCGACCGGCTGGCCGCGGCGGGCCTGCGCTTCACCGGCTTTCACACGACCGCGCTATGCTCGCCGTCGCGCGCGTGCCTGCTCACCGGCCGCAATCATCATGCGGTCGGGATGCGCGCGATCTCGAACATGGACACGGGCTTTCCCAACATGCGCGGTGCGATTCCGCGATCGGCGGCGACGCTGGCCGAGATTCTGCGCGATCACGGTCACGCGACCTTCGCGGCCGGTAAGTGGCATCTGGCGCCGATGGCGGAATGCACGGCGGCGGGACCGCTGCACAACTGGCCGCTGCAGCGCGGCTTCGATCGGTTCTACGGCTTTTTGCAAGGCGAGACCGATCAGTTTTATCCGGAGCTGACCTCCGATAATCACTTCGTCGATACGCCGGGCACGGTGGCGGAGGGCTATCACCTGTCGGAGGACATAGTCGAGCGCTCGATGGGTTTCATTCGCGACTCGAAGTCATTGGTTCCCGAGCGTCCGTTTTTTCTGTACCTCGCTTTCGGCGCGACGCATTCGCCCCATCAGTCGCCGCAAAGCTATCTCGAGAAGTATCGCGGACGGTTCGATGCGGGTTGGGACGCGGCGCGCGAAGAATGGTTCGGCCGTCAGAAACAATTCGGAATTGTACCCAAAGACACGCGGCTCGCGCCGCACAATCCGGGCGTGAGGCCGTGGACTGCGCTATCGGAGAAGGAACGAATCTTCGCCGCGCGCCTGCAGGAGGCGTTCGCCGCGATGCTGAGTCACACCGATGCGCAGATTGGCCGTCTCGCCGCATTTCTCAAGCAACTGAACCTGCTCGACGATACGCTGTTCATCGTAATGTCGGACAACGGCGCGAGCCAGGAGGGCGGCCCGCTCGGCGTGCTCGACGAGATGCGTTACTTCAACGGCATGCGCGAAGATCTCGAGGCCGCGGTCGCGCGGCTCGACGATATCGGCGGACCGAACAGCCACTCGAACATCCCGTGGGGCTGGGCGCAGGCGGGCAACACGCCGCTCAAGTGGTACAAGCAGAATACGCACGGCGGCGGCGTCAGGGATCCGCTGATCGTTCACTGGCCGGCGAAGATCGGCACGCCCGGAGAGATCCGGCGTCAATTCTGCCACGCGATCGATCTCGCGCCGACGATAATCGACTTGCTCAACATCGAGACGCCGGCGGTGGTCGCGGGTGTGCCGCAAATGCCGGTGCATGGCACGAGTCTCGCGCCCGCGCTGACCGATCCGGACGCGGCAACGGCGAGAACCACGCAGTATTTCGAGATGCTCGGGCATCGGGGAATATGGCATCGCGGCTGGAAGGCCGTGACGCATCACGATTCGGGCACGCCGTTCGACGAGGACAAGTGGGAGCTCTACCATCTCGATCAGGATTTTTCGGAGTGCGATGACCTGGCGGCGGCCGAGCCCAAGCGCCTCAAGGAAATGGTGGAGCTGTGGTGGGCGGAAGCGGAACGGCACGGAGTCTTGCCGCTCGACGATCGCGGTGCGGCGATGCTGTTCCGTGCGGCGATGCGTCCGGGACTGCCGACTTCGCGCCGACGGTTCGTTTACTACCCGCCCATTTCACACATCGTTGCCGACGCGTGTCCGTCAACCGCGCGCGGCTGGACCATGACGGTCGAACTCGAACACCCGCCGGTGGACGGCGACGGCGCGCTGATAGCACGCGGCAGCAGCAACAGCGGATTCGTGCTGTACGTGAAAGAGGGCCGGGTGAAGTTCGACTACAACTGCTTTCATTCGCATATCGTGGTCGCGTCGGAGAGCCGCCTGGCTGCGGGGCGACACAAGATCGCGGTGACGGTCGAAAAGAGCGACAAGACCGCCGCGCGTGCGGTGTTGCTGGTCGATGGCGTCGAGGTCGGCGAAGGCCAGATCGCGAATCTGCTGCGTATAATCTCAAGCACCGGCATGGACCTCGGGCGCAGCCTCTCGCCGATCAACGCGGAGTACCAGGCGCCGTTCAAGTACTCGGGGCGGATGCTGGAAGTCGTGTTCGAATTGCCGACCGGGCCGCAGGATCGTGAGATCGCCGCCCAGGTGCGCGCGGCGATGACGCGGCAGTAGGCTGGCGTTATGACTTGTCGCTCGGCTGAATCGTTCATGGAGGGAGATCGCAATGAAGTCCAGTAGCCGTTTTGTACTGTGCCTGATCGCACTGATCGTCGTAACAGGGTGCGCTTCAACCAACGTCACCCAGCAAACGCCGATGAGCAACCCCGGGCTCGCACGGCCTAATCGGATCTGGGTGTACAACTTCGTCGCCAACTCCGCCGACATGCCAGCCAATTCCTCGATCGGCGGCGAGGTCGGTGCACCGAGTACGCCACCGACGCCCGAGCAAATTCAGGAGGGCCGTCAGCTTGGCGCGCTTATCGCCCAGGAGCTGGTCGCGGACATCAACGCGATGGGGCTTTCCGCGGTGCAGGCGGGCCCCGGATCTTCGCCGCAGGTTGGCGATGGTGTTATTCGCGGCTATCTCGTATCGACGCAGAGTGGCAGCGCGGTCCAGCGCTTCGTGATCGGATTCGGCGCTGGAACTTCGGAGATGGACACGGTGGTGGAAGGCTATGCGGTCACGCCGCAAGGCTGGCGCAAACTTGGATCGGGAACGCTCACCTCGTCGGGAAACAAAACGCCCGGGATGGTAGTGCCGGCCGCAGTGGCGATTGCGACCGCCAATCCAATCGGACTGATCGTTGTCGGCGGCGCGAAACTATACAGCGAGGGCAGCGGCAGGGCCGGACTCGAGGGAAGAGCCAAGGCGACCGCCGACGCAATCGCAGCACAGCTGAAGATCAGATTCCAGGATCGGGGCTGGATCCAGTGAGCCGAGCATCCTGACGGTTGATTGCATTCTGCACGGTCCAAGCTGCTTGCGCTGATCATCGCGCCCGCTTGCTGCGCATCGTGTTTGAAATTAAGGCATCGCTCGCTGCCTCGACGACGTAACCTCCAAGGATTGCTTGACCTTTCGCTTTAAGGCGCGGGGCGCGGTCCTTGCACCAATCGAAAGTTCGATCTCGTGAAGGTCGGTATCACGACCCGCGAGACAACAACACTCAACTTCGGAGGGAGACCACATTGAGCGGAAGCTCGGCACGTTTACAGGCAATCGAGGCCGTCACGACTTACCATCCGGTCGCGGCGCCGCTGTCATTCTCCAACGTATCGGCCAGCGAGTTGTTTGGATCGAACGTCTTCAACAAATCGGCGATGAAGGAACGGCTGCCGAAGCCGGTGTTCAAATCGCTGATGAAGACGATCGACACCGGCTCGCATCTGGACCCGGCGATCGCGGACACGGTCGCGTCGGCGATGAAGGACTGGGCGATTTCAAAAGGCGCGACGCACTATGCGCACGTGTTCTATCCGCTGACCGGATTCACCGCCGAGAAACACGACAGCTTTCTCTCGCCCGACGCCGACGGCGGCGCGATCGCGGAATTCTCGGGCAAGACGCTGACGCAAGGAGAGCCCGACGCGTCGAGTTTCCCCAACGGCGGCATCCGCAATACGTTCGAGGCGCGCGGCTACACGATGTGGGACGTGACGAGTCCCGCGTACATCCTGGAGAATCCGAATGGCACGACGCTGTGCATTCCGACGGCGTTCGTTTCGTGGACCGGCGAGGCGCTCGACAAGAAGACGCCGCTGCTGCGATCGATGCAGGCGCTGAACAAGCAGGCGCAGCGGATTCTGAAAATTTTCGGCCACGAGAATCCGGCGACGGTAGTTTCGTACGCGGGCGCCGAGCAGGAATATTTCCTGATCGATCGGCATTTCTTCTTCTCGCGGCCGGATTTGCTCGGCACCGGGCGGACGCTGTTCGGGGCGCTGCCGCCGAAGGGCCAGGAGTTCGAGGACCATTACTTCGGCGCGATTCCCGAGCGCGTGCTGGCCTTCATGCTCGAGAGCGAGCGCGAGTTGTTCAAGCTCGGGATTCCGGCCAAGACGCGGCACAACGAGGTGGCGCCGGGGCAGTTCGAGCTGGCGCCGGTGTTCGAGAACGGCAACCTCGCGACTGACCATCAGCAGTTGACGATGGTCACGCTACGGCGGGTGGCCGAGAAATACGGGATGGCGTGCCTGCTCCATGAGAAGCCGTTCGCGGGCGTCAACGGATCGGGCAAGCATGTTAATTTCTCGCTGGGCAACGCGACACAGGGCAATCTGCTCGACCCGGGCGACAATCCGCACGACAACGCGCAGTTCCTGATTTTCTGCGCGGCGGTGATTCGCGCGGTCCATCGATGGGGCGGCTTGCTGCGCGCGGTCGTCGCGACCGCCTCGAATGACCATCGGCTCGGCGCCAATGAAGCGCCGCCGGCGATCATTTCGGTGTTCCTGGGCGAGCAACTCAACGACATCTTCGAGCAGGTGACCAAGGGCGGCGCGAAAAGTTCAAAAGGCGGTGAAACGCTGAAGGTCGGCGTTGACTCGCTGCCGGTGATTCCGAAAGACGCCGGCGACCGCAATCGCACCAGTCCGTTCGCGTTCACCGGCAACCGCTTCGAGTTCCGCGCGGTGGGATCGGGGCAGTCGATCGCGGGACCGATGATTGCGATGAACACGATCGTGTCGGAGTCGCTCGACTTTATCGCGAGCAAGCTCGAGAAAGCGGTGGGCGACGATCCGGCGAAGCTCAACGACGCGATTCAGAAAGTGCTCGAAGAGATCATGGCGGAGAACGGCAGCGTCGTTTACAACGGCGACGGCTACACCGAGGTCTGGCACAAGGAGGCGGAGCGCCGCGGCCTGCCCAATCTGCGCACCTGCGTCGAGGCCATCCCGCTGCTGGGAACCAAGGAGGCGACGGAGCTCTTCTCGAAATACGGCGTGCTGACCGAGCGCGAGCTGCATAGCCGTATGGACGTGTACCTCGAGCAGTACTGCCTGGTGGTGGGGCTAGAGGCGCGGACCGTGATCGAAATGGCCAAGACGATCATCTTCCCGGCAGCGATCCGCTACCAGGGTGAGCTGGCGTTGACCTGCGCGCATCTGAAGGCGGTCGGCTACGTGTTCGATACTGACACGCTCGACAAAGTGACGGTGCTGGTGAAGGACCTGCAGGATGGAATCGTGAAGCTCGAAGGGATGATGGCCGAGCACGGCGGTCACAGCAAACTCGACCACGCCAGGCATCTGTGCAACGCGGTGCTGCCGGCGATGGCGGCGGTGCGCAAGACGGCGGACATGCTCGAGGGAATCGTCGCGGATGACTTGTGGCCGTTGGCGACGTACCAGGAGATGCTGTTCATCATGTAGCGATTATCCTGTACGGGCCGGCTCCTACTCGCGTAAGGTAAGGGCGAAGATCACAGATTCGGAGGAACGAAATGGACTTCGCCGAAATCATTTACGAGAAGAAGGATCGCGTGGCTACGGTCACGATGAACCGGCCGGAAAAGATGAACGCGTGGACGCCCAAGATGGGCGCGGAGATGCGCACGGCGATGCTCGATGCCGAGCGCGACCCGTCGATCGGCGCGATTATCGTGACCGGCGCGGGCCGCGCGTACTGCGCCGGCGCGGACATGACAGCGCTGTCGAATATTGCGGCGGGACACGCGGGAGCGCGCAGCGCGGAGGCGCCCGACGAATGGCTGGCGGCTCAGCGCGCCGATTACCGGACGTCGTACTCGTGGCCGCTGGCGCTCGACACGCCGGTGATTGGCGCGATCAACGGCGCGTGCGTGGGACTTGGATTCACCACCTGCCTCTACCAGGACATCCGGATCGCGTCGGAAAACGCGCGGATGGGACTGATCTTCACGCAGCGCGGACTTGCGATCGAGCACGGCAGCAGTTGGATGCTGCCGCGAATTGTCGGGTTGGCGCGCGCGACGGAACTGGCGCTTACGGGCCGGCTGGTCGATGCGAACGAGGCGCTTGAAATAGGGCTGGTCAATCGCGTCGTGCCGAATGACAAGCTGATGGCGACGGCGCGCGAGGTCGCGTCAGGCATCGCGACCAAGTGCTCGCCGCTCGGAGTCGCGCAGGCCAAGAAGATGATCTATCAGCACCTGTTCACGGACCTCGCGACCGGCGTGCGCGACGACGACGCGTCGATGGAGATGATGACGCATTCGGAGGATTTCAAAGAGGGCGTGAAGGCGTTCGTCGAGAAGCGCGCGCCGAAGTTTACCGGCAAGTAGCGCGTCCTAACCTCTCCTTGTCCGAGGAGAGGTCGGCGCGAGCCGGAGGCGAGTGGCGGGAGTGGTGCAACGCTGGCCGCATCAACAACGCCTGTAGTGCTGCTGTCGAGCGGCAGACTCGTGTCTCTGAATTTGACATTAAACGAGCCTACGTTGTTGGGATGTCTGGCGTTGCACCTCTCCCGGCGATACCGCTTCGCGGCGTTCGCCGACCTCCCCTCGGACAAGGGGAGGTTAGGATTTGGGAAGTCGGCGCTCGCGCTCGGACGCGATGGTTACTTATCCAGCGGGTGCTTGAACTTGCGGTCGGGGTGGCGAATCGTCAGCACCGGGCAGGGCGCTTTTTGCACGACGCGCTCGGCGACGCTGCCCATCAGGACGTGCGCCAACCCGGTGCGGCCGTGCGTGCCGAGCACGATCAGGTCGGCGTTCTCGTTCTGCGCGGTGTGCAGAATTTCCAGGAAGGGAGAGCCCACCTTCAGCTGAACCTTAACTTTGAGGCCGGCGGCGCGCAGGTTGCCCGCGATTTTGTCGAGTTCCTTCTGCGCCAGCATCCGCTGCTCTTCGGCAATCCGGCCCATCGCGCCCACGTCCATCGCCGGTCCCAGTTCCGGCGTCATCATGACCGGCGCGAGCGGCTGATCGACATGCAAGAGTACGATATCGGCCGAGAACTTGAGCGCAAGCTCCTGGGCAAAGCTCAGCGCGAGGGTCGAGTCTTCCGAGAAATCGGTGGCGGCGACAATTTTTGAAAAGGTTGGCACATCAAAACCATATCGCCGCAACGGCAATCGTGGCAAGGGAGGATCGAGCGCGCGCGGACTCGACCAGAGCGTGCGCGCGGCATTACAATTCAGGCAAAATCGTGGGAAACTGAGACGTTATGGCAACCGGCCGTGGATTGATTGCAGACTTCGAGCGCGCCTTCGACGAGTTCTTCGACGAAATGTTGATCGACCGCTGGAAAGGCGGAACCGGCCCGCTCGAGTTCGAACGCGCCCAGGTCGTCGATCTCGCCGATCGTTACGAAGTGCGAGTCGCGGCGGTCGGGGTCGATCCGGCGAAGATCCAGGCGGAAGTCGCGGGCCAGCGGCTGGCGGTTCGGGTCCCGGACAAACTCGGCGGCCTGCTCGATAGTTCATTTGCGTTCTCGGATTCGATCGACGGCGAAGCCTCGACCGCGAAGTGGTCCGAAGGCACGCTGGTGATTACTTTGCCGAAAAAGAAAGGCCGGCGAATCGCGCTCAAGGCTTCGTAACAGCGCGCCGCCAATACCGCCAGGGCAATATGACCGACAAGGGCGACCTCATCGCTACCGACGCCAGCGCCGCGCTGATTCACGTACCGCCGCCGACGGAACTCGCCGCGTCAGAGCTCAAAGTAAAAGTGTCGCTCGATGCGGCCGCGCTCGAACGCGCCGCGGCCAGCGTTGGCGACGGCGAGTTGTTCGGGCAGAGCCGCGCGCTCGACGCGATAAGGCTTGCGATCGGAATCGACGCGCCCGGGTACAACGTCTTCGTCAGCGGACTGCGTTCGCGCCCCGAGCGGGAATCGGTCCTGCGCATTCTCAGCGAAAAAGCCGCGACGATGCCGACGCCGGGCGACTGGGTGTACGTAAACAATTTCCGCAATTCAGAATCTCCGGTTGCGATCTACCTGCGGCCGGGCCAGGGCGTCGAGCTGCGCGCCAAGATGACGGAACTGGTCGCCTTGGTGCTCGACCAACTGCCCAAGGCGTTTCGGCGCGAGGATTTCGATCAGGAACGCGCGGCGCTGCGCGACAAGTACAACAAGCGGGCGCAGGAACTGTTCGGCAATCTCGAGACGCGGGCGCGCGAGCGCGGCTTCGCGGTCCAAAGCGCGCCGACCGGCCAGGTGATTTTTATTCCGCTGATTGACGGCAAGATGCCCGAGTCGCCCGACGCGCTCAACAAAGCGATGGCGGCGAAGACCGACGCCGAGCGCGAGCAACTGGCCAAAGCGCAGGGCGAGCTGCAGGACGAGCTGGGGACATTGACGCTGCGGCAGCAGGAAATGATGCGCGAGCTGATCGACGACATCCGCGCAATCGAGCGCGCATTCGCGGCGCGGATGATCACGCCGTCCGTCGAAGACTTAAAGCATCACTTTAACAACCCCGCGGTCGATAAATACCTCGATGAAGTCGCGGAGCACATGCTCGGCAACCTCGATCGATTTCGCGAGCCGCCGCCGGCCGAGCAGGCGCAGGGTCAAAGGCCGCCCGGAATCGAGGACGGCGCGCGATGGTTCGACTACCAGGTCAACGTGATGGTCGATAACTCGGCCACGCGTGGGGCGCCGGTCGTGCTCGAGGACGCGCCGACCTATCGCAACCTGTTCGGCACGATCGAGCGATGGATCGATCCGCTGGGACGGTCGGGGACGAACTTCACCCGCATCATCGGCGGATCGTTTCTGAAATCGCATGGCGGCTTCCTGGTGTTTGATCTCGAGGATGCGGTGGTCGAGCCCGGCGTATGGAAAACGCTCAAGCGCAGTCTCAAGTCGGGGCGCATGACGCTCGAGACTTTCGAGCCGCTGCCGTTTTTTTCGATGAGCGGACTGAAGCCGGAGCCGATCGAGATTAAGAACAAGGTCGTGACGCTGGGCGGCGCGTACCTTTACAACATGCTCTATTTTTACGATCCGGATTTCGCGGAACTGTTCAAAGTGAAGGCCGAGATGCGGCCGTCGGTGGCGGCTGACGGCGCGGCCGCCGCGCATTATGCGGCGCGCGTGGGAGCGCTGGCGCGCAAGGAGAATCTGCCGCCGTTCGACGCCGGTGCGCTGGCGAAGATCGTCGAGTTCGGGATGCGGATGGCGGGCGACAGATCGCGCGTGCTGGCGATGCTCGAGCCGATCGACGATCTGGCGCGCGAATCGGCGTACTTCGCGCGCAGCGAGGCCGCGCAGCGGGTGACCGCGGCGCAGGTCGAGCGCGCGCTCGGCGAGCGGATGCTGCGGCTCAATTTTATCGAGGAAGAAATCCGCCGGCTGATCGCGGAAGGCACGCTCATCGTAAATATTCGCGGCGCCAGCGTCGGACAGATCAACGGCCTGGCGGTGCTCGACGTCGGCGGTTACAGCTTCGGACGCCCCTCGCGCGTCACGGCGACCGTCGCGCTCGGGCAGGCGGGCGTGATCAACATCGAGCGCGAGGCGCGGATGTCGGGATCGACGCACGACAAGGGAATCATGATCCTGAGCGGGTTCCTGCGCGCGCGATTCGGGCAGACGCATCCGATCGCGATGTCGGCGAGCATCTGTTTCGAGCAATCGTACTCGGGAATCGACGGCGACAGCGCCAGCTCGACCGAGCTGTACGCGTTGATGTCGGCGCTGTCGGGCGTGCCGATTCGCCAGGATCTCGCGGTGACGGGATCGGTCGATCAATACGGCACGGTGCAGGCGATTGGCGGCGTCAATCAGAAGGTCGAGGGCTTCTATCGCGTGTGCAAGGCGATTGGGCTGACCGGCACGCAGGGCGTGATGGTGCCGCGCACGAACGTGTCGAACCTGATGCTCGATCCGGAGACGACCGGCGCGATCGAGCGGGGCCAATTTCACATTTATCCGATCGATACGATCGATCGCGGCATCGAGACTCTGACCGGCGTGCGCGCGGGAACGATCGATCAGCCCGGAACGATCAACTATCTGGTCGATCAGCGGCTCAAGACTATGGCGAACATCCTGCGCGATCGCCCGCTGGGCGAAACCCGCGTCGTGCAGGAGCCGGCGCCGAATCCGCCCGCGCCGAAACCGCCCGCACCACTGGAGCCCCCGCGCTGAAATGCCGATAGATCTCCGACTCGACCCGGCAGAGGTTGCGCTGTTCACCGATCTCTACGAGCTGACGGTCGGCGCGGCGTTCTTCGAGCACGGTTTCAACGAGACGGCGTCGTTCGAAGTTGCGCTGCGCCGGATGCCGCCGGGGCGCGGCTTCATGATCGCCGCGGGTATCGAGCGGCTGATCGAAGCGCTCGAGGAATATCGCTTCGACGCCGGCGCGATAGCGCATCTCGAATCGCTGCACCTCTTCAAGCCCGCGTTTCTCGAATTCCTGTCAACGCTCCGCTTCACCGGCTCGATTCGCGCGCTGCCCGAAGGCACGATTTATTTTCCCGGCGAACCTGTTGCGGAAATCCGCGCGCCATTGATCGAAGCGCAGCTGATCGAGACGCTGGCGCTCAACCAGCTCGGCTTCGCGTCGATCGTCGCGACCAAGGCGGCGCGATGCTTCGCGGTCGCGGGCGGCCGGCGCCTGCTGGATTTCGGCCCGCGGCGCGCGCAAGGTGCCGACGCGGCGCTGATCGCGGCGCGGTCGAGTTACATGGCGGGATTTCACGGCACCGCCAACGTGCTGGCGGGCCAGCGCTACGGGATTCCCGTTTTCGGCACGATGAGTCACAGCTTCGTGATGGCGCATGAAAGCGAGCGCGACGCGTTCGGCGATTTCGTCGCGAGCTTCCCGACCCTGAGCACGCTGCTGGTCGATACTTACGACACGGCGCGCGGGGTCGAGAATGCGGCCGCGGTCGCCGCGCGCGTTCGCGAAGCGGGCGTGAAAATCCAGGGCGTGCGGCTCGACAGCGGCAACCTCGACGAGCTCAGCCGGAAAGCGCGCCGGATTCTCGATCAGGCCGGCTGCGGCGATATCGTGATCGTCGCCAGCGGCAATCTCGACGAATATCGAATCGCGGAACTGGTCGACGCGGGCGCGCCGATCGACGCGTTCGGCGTCGGCACCGCGCTCGCGGTCAGCGACGACGCGCCGTCGGCCGACTTCGTTTACAAGCTCGTCGAGTATAAGGATCGCGGCCGCCTGAAAACTTCGGCCGGAAAGATTTCGACGCCGGGCCGCAAGCAATTGTTCCGCGGTTACGCGCCCAGCGGCGCGTTCTTCGCGGACATGGTCGGAATTATGGACGAGGGCGTGACTACGGTTGCGCGCGAATTCAAGCCGGTGCCGTCGAAAACGGTCCAGTTGATGGAACTGGTGTTCGAGAACGGCCGCCGCATCATGCCGCGTCCAACTCTGGCCGCGGCGCGCGAGCGCGTGATGAACGGACTCAGGACGCTCGACGCTCGCTACAAGACGCTGCGAAAGCCCGCGGAGTTTTCCGTGCGGCAAACGGCGGCGCTCGGCGCTCTGGTGATCAGCGAAAAACTGCGCGCGCAAAAACGCCAGGACTAAATCGCTACAAGCCGGCTGCGACCCCGGCGACGAAAGCAGTAGTTCGCTCCGGCGGCGGCGAGTCGCGCAGGCTCTGCGCGGCGGCGGCGAGATGATTGGCGTCGAGGGTTACGAGCAGCGGCTTGACGATATCGAGCGGCGGACGCGATTCGGGCGTCCATCGCGTCGGCGCGGGATAATCGATCTCGGACGCCGACGCGCGGTAGCGCTCGATCAGCGGCCGGACTCCCTCGTACGAGCCAGCGATGATGATGCTGATCTGGCCGCCGGGCGCGGCTGTGATTTCCCAATCCTTATATGCGTGGGGCGCGGCATCGATCAGCCAATCGTGCGGGAGGAGGTCGAGGCGTTTGAGTTCAAGCGGCGAGAGCTTAGATAGATCGTGTTTGCCGGCGAGATATTTTTCCGCCGCCTCGAGGATCGCGTCGAAGCGCAATGCGTTGGCGCGCGCCTCGACCTGCGCGGGCGGCAGGGCCGCATAGGCAGCCCAGGAATCGCGCGGAATTTTATACAGCCACACTCCCTTTTCGTAACTTCCCGCAACGCCGAGTGCATCGAGCGTCGTCTTGAAGCTCGCGAAGTTCTCCTCGTTCGGATCTGCGATTACCGCACGCACGCCGAAACGCGCAAGGTAGGCCTTCAACTGCTCGCCGGACTCCGGCAGATCGATCCCGCCGTAAAAATAGTTGGCCACCGGCATCCGCGTGAACTCGAACGGCGCGTATCCAGTCCATCCACCCGCCATCCGAAAATACATGTCGCTCGCGAGTTGCCAGTACATGCAGTTGCCCTTCTGCCCCCACGGCAACGGAAAGATGATGTCGCCCGGCGCCAGTTCGTTCGCATACGTTCGGTCGGCGAAGAAAGCGGGAAGGTCGATCGGGCTGACCCAGAACGAGGCGTGCGGATTGGGCGCGATCGAAATCAGGATGGCCGCGGCCGCTGCGCACTTGGTCAGCGTCCGCGCCGGCGACGACGCCAACCACATTGCCGCCATTATCGCTATCACCAGAAACGCGTACATCATGAAGCGCACCGGCAGAATGTTCTCGATGAGCGGAAGGTGTTGGAAGATGGCCCACGGCATCGCGAATCCCGCGGCACCTCCGATGTGCAGGGTGGGGCCGAGCGCCCCAACGATGATCGCAAGAAACAGAATCGTGAGAAACTTCCCGGCCGGCGTCGGCCAGAAGCGGCGCCGAAACAGCTCGACCAATACGATCAACGCGACGCCAAGGTAATCGCCGTTCTCCATGATGTAGCCGGCGAAGCGGCGCGAGATCGCGGTGGCGAACTTCGCGGTGCCCCACCAGATAGTCTGCCGCGGTATGACGAATCCGATCAGATCCGCGGAAAAATTGCTCGGCGGCCAGATCGACCCGCTCGGATGCTCGAAGGCGAGCATGTAGTAAAGGTAAGGCGAGAGCAGAATTGTCGAAATCACGTAACCGACAACGATGGGTGAGATTAAACCTCGGAGCCGGCTGCGAGTTGCGTTGTCGAAAAGCACGAGCGCAAGCAACAGTGAAAATCCGCCAATCAACGTGATGGTCGCGAAGAGCTCGACCGAAAACAAAAATTCGATGACCAGCAGCGCGGCCAGCATCACGCTGAAACGCGCCGATGAGATTTCGTCGTCGAGGCGCTGGAGTACGACCAGTCCAATCAGTGGAAGCGGAAAAAACGGAACGCAAACCATATGCCCGAGCATCTCGCCAAGCATGTACGGTGAAAAACCGAAGATGTAACCGCCCAGAACCGACGGCCACATCGCTCCTGTCACGCGCCGGCACAGGATGAACGCGCCAAACGCGGCCAGCGGCGGCATCAGCATCATGATGATGTTGTAGGTCGCCGGCTCGCCGAGCGTGACTTGCAGAGGGATCGAAATCCAGGCGGGGAGCGGGACGAAGGTCGTCCACGCCAGATTTATTCCCGAGGGTGCCCAAACCCAATGACTGATGAACGGGTTGAGTGCGTGCGCGAGCGAAAAGCGCCACCAGTTGAAGAACCACATCGTCTGCGGCGGATCGGTGCCGCGCCCGACGTAAAAGCCCGGATGTCCGATGAGCCCGCGAAAGAGAAAAAGAACCGCGAAGAAATAAAGCGCGAGTGCCACCAACGACTGCAGTCGAGGTCGTGGCCTGTTGGACGACGTCATCTGTGCGAATCCCGGCCGGGGAAGGGTGTCGTCATCTCGGGCGGCGGCGATAATTTAAGTTGTTTGGCCGCAGCCTCGACCTCGGCTCCGATCGATTTCGCAATCAACGGGAATCGCCCCGCAATCGCCCACGGCATCGGAAATCCGGCGTGGCCGCGCCCGTAGTGGCTATCGACTTGAGCCATTACGCCGGGTGGATCGCCTTCCTATGAGCCCTGACTCGTAGTCGCGATTGTGCCTGCGGCGCTCAGTGCGGCGGCGGCGGCGAGGAGGCATCGCTCGGTCGTCGGCCAATCGATGCACGGGTCGGTGACTGACACGCCGTATTTGAGCTTGGCGCGATTCGAGCTGACGGGTTGGCTGCCCGCTTCGATATTGCTTTCGACCATCGCGCCCATGATCGCGTTACTGCCGCCGCATACCTGTTCAACCAGTGTGCGCAATACCTCGGGCTGCCTGGTGAAATCCTTGCTGGTCTGCGCGTGCGAGCAATCAACCATCATGCGCGGCTCGAGCGCGGCGCCGGCGAGAATTTTCCGGCATTCCTCGATACTGGCGGCGTCGTAGTTCGGCTTGCGTCCACCGCGCAGCACGACGTGCGTATCGGGATTGCCCGAGGTGCGAATCACGGCTGAGATTCCCTCCTGCGTGATGCCGAGAAAGGAATGCGGCCGGCGCGCCGATTGGATCGCGTTGATCGCGACCTGCAGATTTCCTTCGGTGGTGTTCTTGAATCCGACCGGCATCGACAGTCCGCTCGCCATCTCGCGATGCGTCTGCGACTCGGTCGTGCGCGCGCCAATCGCCGCCCACGCGACCAGGTCGGCGATGTATTGCGGCGTGATCGGATCGAGCAGCTCGGTGCCCGCGGCGAGCCCGAGCCGATTTATCTCGAGCAGCAGCCGGCGTGCGATGCGCAATCCTTCGCGCATATCGCAACTGTCATCCATGTGCGGATCGTTGATGAGCCCTTTCCAACCCACGGTCGTGCGCGGCTTCTCGAAGTACACGCGCATTACGAGGTAGAGCCGCGCCGAGGTGGCGTCCTTGAGCTTCGCCAGGCGGCGCGCGTAATCAATCGCCGCGTCGGGGTCGTGAATCGAGCATGGGCCTACGATGCACAGCAGCCGGCGGTCCCGTCCCGCCAGGATTTCACGAATGGTCTCGCGCGCCTCGACTACGGTGCGGGCAATTCCCTCGTCCACCGGCATCTCGTTCTTGAGGAGATGCGGTGCTATCAGCGGTTCGGTAGCGATAACGTGAACGTCCTGAATTCGGCGCATAAGTAATCCATATTTCTATAAGAAAGGATGGCGCTAACAAAGACGGTGTCTATTGGGCATAATTACCGTCGGATCGAATCGTGGACCTGAAGCAGAATGACGCGGTCGAGGAGGCCGCCGCCGGACCGGCCTCACAGGTGCCCGAGGGCGGAGCGGCGCCGCCGGACGGCCGGCCGCCGCGACTGCTCCGCGTCCGGCTGTGGCAGGCGATTGCGGGGATGTCGGTCGCGATCGCGATTGCGTTGCTGATCGTGATGTCCGAGCTCGCCGCGCGGAAGGCCAGACTCAACAACTACGTGAATCGCCGCGTGGGGGCTCTGAATGCGACCGTGCGCACTCTGCGCCGCCAGACGGCGGCTGAGCAGCGCAACCTGGGATCGGTGCGCGAACGCGCGAGCGTGGGCGAGGTCTTCGAGAAAATTCTCTTCGCGTCAGACCTTCGCACAATCAAGCTGGCCGCGCCGATCGATCGCGACCGGCCGCGGGAAAAATCGACCGCGCAGCCGGGCGCCACCGACCTTCCCTCGGGCAAGCTCGCGATGAGCGAGTCGGCCGACGCGGCGATGCTTGAAGCGAGTGGACTCAAGCCCACCGGGACTTTCCAGGTTTACCGCATCTGGTGGATGCCGAAACGCGGCGCGCCGATTTGGGCGGCGGATTTTTTAGTGGGTGACGACGGGCACGCGACGGTGCCGGTGGATTTGCCGCCCGGCCATGAGAAAGGAATGGCGCTCAGCGTCACGCTGGAAAATGAGACGTACAGCGATGAGCCCAATGGTCCGAGCGCGCTCAGGGGAGAACTGTCGGGGCCGGGAGCGGAGCGCAAATCGCGGCGCTGAAAGAAAATCGATCAATCGGAGCCGATGAACTCAAGCAGCATCGCAAAACCCATCGCACCGATCCCAAGCATTTCGGTGCTCGGGTCGGTGTTGTACCACAGGTAATAGAAGCCGAAACCGAAGGCAGCCAGACTGAGTAGCTTTCTCATCGCGATGTCCCTTTTATCC